>NZ_QGGU01000001.1:0-4644 GCF_003148745.1 Pleionea mediterranea
ATCCCTTCTCGAACTCAGAAGTGAAAACGTTCAGCGCCGATGGTAGTGTGGGGTCTCCCCATGTGAGAGTAGGTCATCGCCAGGCATTTAAATTCCAAACCCGCAGCACTCGTGTTGCGGGTTTTTTTATGCGTGTTAATTTAGTCCTTTCTTTTTATTCAATGCTAAGAGCTTTTGTACTGTTGGTTAATTGTTCAAGTTTCAGTGTTACGATGATATGAGTAGACCTTATGAATGAGCTTTATCACTGGTTTGATTTGCTTGGCGTTGCTGTCTTTGCAATTTCTGGGACTTTAATCGCTCATAACAAATCGATGGATGGCTTTGGGGTAATTGTTCTTGCCTCTGTGACGGCTATTGGTGGTGGAACCATTCGTGATCTTATTCTTGATGTGCCAGTTTTTTGGGTGTCGGACACCAGTTACATTATCACCATACTTGTGGCCGTTGCATTAACCATTCTCTGGTTAAATCATCGACAAAGTTTTCCAAATTATTACCTTCAACTGGCTGATGCATTTGGGCTGTCTTTCTTTGCCATTATGGGTGCTCGTAAAGCAATAATGCTTGAGGTTCCAGATACAACCGTTGTAATCATGGCTGTAATGACGGGTTGTTTTGGCGGCGTGATCAGAGATGTATTGGCACGAGAGATCCCAATGTTGTTAAAAGGTGAGCTTTATGCCATTACCTGTATTGCGGGAGCGACTTTATATACTCAGTTGATCCATTTAAATGTTGTCGATGAATTGGCGATGATAGCTGGTGGAATAACCATTTTATTATTAAGGTTAGCGGCGCTTCGCTGGAAAATTGGTATACCAGTGTTCCGTTATAGCGAGAATAATAACCGTCAATAAGCAATATCCTTATCAATTAAAATATTATTCTGTAAGCGGTTGGGTCGTGTTAGGCAATGCAATGCGGCTGGTGACGGAGTGCATGTATTGATAGAATGGGCACAACATAAATAATGGATTGAAACGATTGACCAATACTGCTCCCTCTGTTGACTTAACACAATTAAATTCATTCGGTGTGGTTGCAACTGCAGACGGGCTGTTAGAGTTTAATCGAATGGATCAAGTCACAGACGTTATCAAGCTGACACAACAGCAACCCTACTTAATACTGGGCGGAGGCTCGAATCTGTTACTGCTTGGTCATTTGCCATGTCAGGTGATTCATGTGACATTATCCGGCTGGCGCTATCATGACGAAACTAATGAGCATATAAACATCACCATCAATGCTGGCGAAAACTGGCATAACATGGTCATGCAAACATTAAATGATGGCTACAGTGGTCTGGAAAATCTATCGCTGATTCCGGGAACTGTCGGTGCCGCACCGGTTCAAAATATTGGTGCTTATGGCGTTGAGTTAAAAGAGTATTTACAAAGTGTTGAAGCGATAGATCTTAAACAAGGAAAGTTAGTCTCGCTTGATAATCGGTCTTGCAATTTCGATTACAGAAACAGTTATTTTAAGCAGAATATTGGGCGCTTCCTGATTACATCAGTGACACTTAAGTTGAATAAGCGGTTTAAACCTCGACTGGAATATCGGCCATTAAATGAACTTGCCGAAACAGCGACCTCTTCAAATTCAGATTCTCAATCAGCAACGAGTACTTTAACGGCACTGCAGGTCGCAGACAAAGTGATAGCGGTTCGTCAGCAAAAATTACCCGATCCTGATGCATTAGGAAATGCTGGCAGCTTCTTTAAAAACCCGATTATTGATAAGGCCCATTTTCTTCGTCTTAAAAGTCAATTCCCAGCCATTGTCGCTTACCCTGTTGATGATCAACAGATGAAAGTCGCCGCCGGCTGGTTGATTGATCAGTTAGGTTTTAAAGGTGTGACTCATAATGGTGCTGCAGTCCATACTGAACAGGCGCTGGTTCTCGTAAACCAAAACAATGCCAGTGGCCAGGCCATATTAGAACTGTCGAAACAAATACAGCAAAAAGTTGAAAAGGTTTTTGGGATTCGTCTTGAGCGTGAAGTGCGCCTGGTAAGTGAACAGTGCGTTACAGAATATAATTTTAGTAACGATAATTTTGCTAATATCAGTCATAGTCCGGACAGTTTAAACCTATGACTACCGATGATTTATTATTAATATTAAGTGACGGACGCTTTCATTCCGGAGAAGCGATTGCCCAGCAACTTAATACGACTAGAGCGTCTATCTGGAAATACATCAAGCAATTGCGCTCACTCGGTGCAGATATTTACAGTGTAAAAGGAAAAGGCTATCGAATACCGGGCGGGCTGGAGTTACTGGATCAAGCTTGGTTAACGCAGGCTCTAAAGTCTTTTACCCAGCCTGAAAATATCCATGTTGTTACCAGTATTGCGTCTACCAATCAGTTTTTGCTTAATCAAACTTCCAACCCTTCACCTCAAATCTGTGTTGCGGAATATCAGTCATCCGGTCGCGGACGGTTGGGCCGTAACTGGCATTCTCCTTTTGCCAGAAATATCTATTTGTCCATGAGGCAGACATTGCCGCTTCCCATCGACGCGTTATCGGGTTTAAGTTTGGCTGTTGGTTGTCGAATAGCTGACGCTTTGACATCATTAGGGGCTATGGGTGTGCAATTAAAGTGGCCGAATGATTTGCGTGTCAATGGAAGAAAGCTAGGCGGTGTTTTAGTTGAAATTGCCGGCCAATCGGATTCAGGTTGTGAGTTAGTGATTGGGTTAGGTCTAAACTGGGATATGTCCGAAGATTCACCCATCGATCAGCATTGGCAGAATTTAAAACCCCTGGTTAATAGCCGTGTTAGCCGTAACCATGTTGTGGCAACATTGTGTAAAGCTTTAGCGGCTTGTCTGACTGATTTTAGCCAGTTTGGCTTTTCACATTTTAAAGCTGACTGGGAACAACTCGATGAGTTTAAAAATAAACCGGTGGTATTGCTTCAGGGCAATAAAAAAACGGTGGGTGTGTCACGCGGTGTTGATACCAGTGGTGCTTTACTGCTGGAAAAAGATGGTTCTGTAATGTCGTTTATAGGCGGCGAAGTCAGCTTAAGGTTACTGACATGAACTTATTACTCGATGTGGGCAATAGCCGAATCAAATGCGCAATCAGTAACGAAAGCGATAACCTTGTGCCACTTAATGTATCGATCAATCATCGTGACGGCTTTAATGCCGAGAATTGCTGGCTCAACATACGCCAGTGCTTGGAAGTGAATCAATTAGGCTTACCATCAATAATTGGCATCTCTTGTGTCAGGCCATCGGTTACAGAGGCTCTGGTTGATTCGGCTAAGTGTTATTTTGAGGCAGAGTTGCATATTGCCAAAACCCAGAAATACCATAAACAGTTAATTAATAGTTACGCTGTACCGGATACCATGGGCGTTGATCGTTGGTTAGCCATGTTGGCTGCGACCAGAGGTGGTGAGCAAGCTGCAATGGTGATTGACTGTGGAACCGCAATGACCATCGATCTGGTGGCATCAGGTGGTCAACATCTTGGTGGTTATATTGTTGCCGGGCTTGAAAATCAGTTATCGGCTTTGTTGAGTAATACGGAGCGGGTGTTTGCGGGTGACAATTTAACCGATACATTGGTAACACCCGGTCAAAATACCCAGGCTTGCGTACTAAACGGCCTATACGCACAAGCCATTGCTTTTATTGAACAGCAGATACAGTTTGCGCTAAGTCAGGGAATCACTGAAACCTGGTTTACCGGAGGCAATGCGCAGAAGCTAAT
The DNA here is from genome assembly GCF_003148745.1 of Pleionea mediterranea. Lineage (GTDB taxonomy): Bacteria > Pseudomonadota > Gammaproteobacteria > Enterobacterales > Kangiellaceae > Pleionea > Pleionea mediterranea. The sequence continues at coordinate 3,739 of NZ_QGGU01000001.1, forward strand.
TCAGCCTATTAAAATGCGCAGTCTATACCCAGAAATGGCCTTAAATCACAATGATTTATTGATATTTGAGGGTTTGTTGACCAGCCTGCAGGAAGATCGTAAAAAAATCTAAACAAAGCATTGCCATTTGTGGATCATGTCGCTAAAATTGCGCCTCACTTTTTGGGGCTACTTCTCTTATCAACCCTATAAATAGTGAAGCCGGCTTAGCTCAGTTGGTAGAGCAACTGACTTGTAATCAGTAGGTCGCCAGTTCGATTCCGGCAGCCGGCACCAAATTTAACAAAATGGGCTACCCAGGTAGCCCATTTTTGACTGAGAGCTGCAAAGTAAAAAAGCTTGCAATTTTATGGCCAAATTGGCATCATGCGCGGCTCTTTGCACTTAGGTCAGCAATGCTGAGTGTGATAAAAAATTCGGAGGGGTTCCCGAGCGGCCAAAGGGATCAGACTGTAAATCTGACGCGAAAGCTTCGCTGGTTCGAATCCAGCCCCCTCCACCAGTTTCTACTGAGCCGTTTTCGGCAAGTGCGGGTATAGTTCAACGGTAGAACCTCAGCCTTCCAAGCTGATGATGCGGGTTCGATTCCCGCTACCCGCTCCAGTATACTTAGTATCATGCTGATATAGCTCAGTTGGTAGAGCGCACCCTTGGTAAGGGTGAGGTCGGCAGTTCGAATCTGCCTATCAGCACCAGTGTATAAGACGCTGCCGGGTATCTGCGAGTTTTCTCAATGTTTCCCGAAAGCACTGTAACAGTTTTATTAACCACAAATCTTCTAGACGCTTTGGGAGGCTTCTCATGTCTAAGGAAAAATTTGAACGTAATAAACCCCACGTAAACGTGGGAACCATTGGCCACGTTGACCATGGTAAAACCACCCTGACTGCGGCCATGTGTACCGTA
>NZ_QGGU01000001.1:4742-503300 GCF_003148745.1 Pleionea mediterranea
GGAAAAATTTGAACGTAATAAACCCCACGTAAACGTGGGAACCATTGGCCACGTTGACCATGGTAAAACCACCCTGACTGCGGCCATGTGTACCGTATTGTCCAAGAAATTTGGCGGTGCAGCGAAAAACTTCGCAGAAATCGACAATGCGCCAGAAGAGAAAGAGCGTGGTATCACCATCTCTACATCACACGTAGAGTACGAAACAGAAGCGCGTCACTACGCCCACGTTGATTGCCCGGGCCACGCCGATTATGTAAAAAACATGATCACCGGTGCGGCACAGATGGACGGCGCAATCCTTGTTTGTTCAGCGGCGGATGGCCCAATGCCACAAACCCGTGAGCACATCCTGTTATCACGTCAGGTAGGTGTACCAAAAATCGTTGTATTCTTAAACAAATGCGACATGGTAGACGACGAAGAGCTGTTAGAGCTGGTTGAAATGGAAGTGCGTGAGTTATTAGACGCTTACGAATTCCCAGGCGACGACACACCTGTTATTCAAGGTTCAGCGCTTAAAGCGTTAGAAGGCGACGCCGCTTACGAAGAAAAAATCGTAGAATTAGCGTTAGCGCTTGACGAGTACATTCCAGAGCCAGAGCGTGCGGTAGACCAACCGTTCTTGTTACCCATCGAAGACGTCTTCTCAATCTCAGGTCGTGGAACGGTTGTGACCGGACGTGTTGAGAGCGGTATCGTAAAAGTTGGCGAAGAAATCGAAATCGTGGGCATGAAAGACACCACCAAAACAACGGTAACCGGTGTTGAAATGTTCCGTAAACTTCTTGACGAAGGCCGTGCTGGCGACAACGTAGGTGTACTTTTACGTGGAACCAAGCGTGAAGACGTAGAGCGTGGTCAGGTATTGGCGCACACAGGTACCATTACGCCACACACCAAGTTCGAATCAGAAGTTTATGTATTATCAAAAGATGAAGGTGGTCGTCACACACCATTCTTCAAAGGGTATCGTCCACAGTTCTACTTCCGTACAACGGATGTGACTGGTGCGGTAGAATTACCCGAAGGCGTTGAAATGGTAATGCCTGGTGATAACATCAAAATGGTTGTTGAGCTTATTGCTCCAATCGCAATGGACGAAGGTCTTCGCTTTGCAATTCGCGAAGGTGGTCGTACTGTTGGTGCTGGTGTTGTTGCTAAAATTCTCGATTAAGACGTTTTAGTAAGACCTTCCGGTACTTGTGCCGGAAACAACAGGCCAGTAGCTCAATTGGCAGAGCAGCGGTCTCCAAAACCGCAGGTTGGGGGTTCGATTCCCTCCTGGCCTGCCAAATTCGCAAGGCTTAGTCTGAACCTTGAAAGAGGTGAAACAGACTACGGCCTTGCTTTGTATATATTAAAGGTAAATCAGACGTGAGTACTGAAGCAAATAATACATCATCTGGATTAGACGGAATAAAGTGGCTAGTTACGGTTCTACTGATTGGTGGAGCGATTTATGGTAACCACTATTTATCCCAGTTAGACTCAGTTTCTCTAATAATCCGAGTGGCTGTGGTTCTTGCTGCAATGATCCTTGCGTTAGTGGTTGCATCTACAACCGGAAAAGGCAAAACAGCGGTTAATTTTGCACGTGAGTCTCGAATGGAAATTCGAAAGGTTGTTTGGCCGACTCGTCAGGAAGCCATACAAACCACTTTGGTGATCGTGTTGTTTGTTGTTGTTGTCTCATTGTTTCTCTGGGGTGTTGATGCATTACTCGCCTGGGGCGTTAATTCAGTTATGAGCCTTTAGGGAGTTATCTATGTCAAAGCGATGGTATGTGGTTCAAGCGTATTCTGGCTATGAGTCTAAAGTTAAGATCATGCTTGAAGAACGGATCAAATTACACGAACTGGAAGATCGGTTTGGTGAGATTTTGGTTCCGACCGAAGAAGTCGTTGAGATGCGCGCTGGGCAAAAACGTAAGAGTGAACGTAAGTTTTTTCCAGGCTATGTTCTGGTTGAAATGGATATGGATGATGACTCTTGGCACTTGGTTCGTGAAACGCCTCGCGTCATGGGCTTTATCGGTGGAACATCGGATCGTCCTGCGCCTATTTCTGAGCGTGAAGCAAACGCAATATTACAACGCGTTGAAGACAGCAGTGATAAGCCTAAGCCTAAAACATTATTTGAGCCAGGTGAAGTTATCCGTGTGACTGACGGACCTTTTGCCGACTTTAATGCAACGGTTGAGTCGGTTAATTATGAAAAAAGCCGTCTTCAGGTATCCGTATTGATTTTTGGTCGTTCTACACCGGTCGAACTGGAGTTTGGTCAGGTCGAGAAAGGCTAGTAATTCGTTGGTTGGCCGTTTGAAATAAGCGGCGAGCAACAATGTGAACTAAACGGGGAGCCGAAAGGCGCTATTACCCAAATTGAGGTGAAACATGGCAAAGAAAGTACAAGCTTATATTAAGCTACAGGTTGCTGCCGGCATGGCCAACCCTAGTCCACCAGTTGGTCCTGCTTTGGGTCAACATGGTGTAAACATCATGGAATTTTGTAAAGCGTTCAACGCCGAAACAGACAAAGTTGAAAAAGGCTTACCTATTCCAGTTGTTATCACTGTTTATAACGATCGTAGTTTTACATTCGTTACTAAAACTCCACCAGCATCAGTGCTTATCAAGAAAGCATTGAACCTGAAATCTGGTAGTTCTCGTCCAAACACTGAAAAAGTGGGCAAGATCACTCGTGCGCAATTAGAAGAAATTGCCAAAATGAAAGAACCAGATCTAACGGCTGCCGATATGGACGCCGCCGTCAATACAATTGCTGGTACTGCGCGCTCAATGGGCGTAGATGTGGAGGGTTAGATAATGACTAAGTTAACAAAACGCGCTCGTTTGATTAAAGATAAAGTCGATAGCACTAAAATCTACGCAATAGAAGAAGCGATTGATTTATTAAAAGACGTTTCCAGTGTTAAGTTTGCTGAAAGTGTTGAAATTGCGATTAATCTTGGTATCGATCCTCGTAAATCGGATCAGGTAGTACGTGGTGCAACAGTACTTCCAAATGGTACGGGTAAAGATGTTCGTGTTGCAGTATTTACTCAGGGTGCAAACGCTGACGCTGCTAAAGAAGCCGGTGCTGACATCGTTGGTATGGATGATCTTGCTGACGAAGTTAAAAAAGGCAACATGGATTTTGACGTTGTTATTGCAAGCCCCGACGCCATGCGAGTGGTTGGTCAGTTAGGTCAAATCTTAGGCCCACGTGGTTTAATGCCAAATCCTAAAGTTGGAACGGTAACCCCAGATGTCGCGACTGCTGTTCAAAACGCAAAAGCGGGTCAGGTTCAGTATCGTGCCGACAAAAACGGTATCGTTCATGCGGCTATCGGTAAAATCAGTTTTGAAACCAATGCGATTAAAGAGAATATCGGTACTTTGATTTCTGCATTGAAAAAGGCTAAGCCTGCTTCGGCAAAAGGCACCTACATGAAGAAAATTTCATTATCTTCAACCATGGGCCCAGGCTTAACCATCGACCAAGCAACGATTGAAGTTGCGAAAGATTAAGCTTTTGACTCGCGAGAGCGAGACGGAGCTTGGGTTTCGGTCTTTTAATACGAAAGTTTAAAAGTCCGGAACCGTCAAAGACCGTAGGTGAGTATCAACAATTTGTTGTTTATTCTTAATCTTCCTGCGTAGACGGTGTAACCCGACTCAGACTTCTGGGACGGTTCATCGTATCGAATTTCAATTATTGATGTTTAATAATTGAAAAAATGTTAACCCTGACTTTTGCAGTTTAAAAGACAGGAAACACTGGAGGTGAACGAAAGTGGCACTTGGACTTGAAGGCAAAAAAGCGATAGTGGAAGAAGTAAGTGAAGTTGCTTCTAAAGCTTTATCTGCTGTTACTGCCGAGTACCGCGGAATGACAGTTGAGCAAATGACTGCATTACGTGTAAAAGCCCGTGAAACTAACGTCTATCTGAAAGTTATCAGAAATACGTTAGCAAAACGCGCTATTGAAGGTACCGAGTTCGCCTGCATGACTGATTCTTTAGTTGGTCCGGTAATTTGTGCATTTTCTTTGGAAGAACCTGGTGCTGCGGCACGATTAATTCATGAGTTCTCTAAAGAAGCGGACGCTTTAGTGGCTACATCTGTAGCTATTGGCGGACAATTACACGGTGCTGAGCAGCTTGAAGCTGTATCTAAACTACCAACCAAAGACGAAGCAATTGCTTCACTGATGCTCGTAATGAACGGACCAGTTACCAAACTGGCACGTACTTTAAACGAGTTCCCATCGCGCATTACTCGAGTAATCGCAGCGGTGAAAGATCAGAAGCAAGCGGCGTAATTTTTCGGTATTTCGAAAAGATTTGTTTTAAATTCAATTTTACCCAGGAGAAAGAGTCATGGCTCTATCTAAAGACGATATTTTAAATGCAATTGCTGACATGAGCGTAATGGAAGTTGTTGAGCTTGTTGAAGCAATGGAAGAGAAATTTGGCGTATCTGCGCAAGCGGCTGTTGCTGCTGCTCCAGCTGCTGGCGGTGACGCTGGTGCGGCTGCTGAAGAACAAACTGAGTTCGACGTAGTAATGAAAAGCTTTGGCGGTAACAAAGTTGCTGTTATCAAAGCTGTTCGTGGTGCGACTGGTCTTGGTCTTAAAGAAGCGAAAGATATGGTTGAAGGCGCGCCTGCAACTATTAAAGAAGCCGCTTCTAAAGAAGAAGCTGAAGAACTTAAAAAGCAGCTTGAAGAAGCAGGTGCTGAAGTCGAACTTAAGTAATTTAAGTTTGGCTATGGCGAGTTAAAGTCGCCAGACATTATCGGCTGAGTGCTGTTTTAGCGCTCGGCCGTTTTGCCGTTTTAAAAAAAGGCAATTTTTCAGATTGATACGGGCTTTACTAAAGGCACAAGATCTGAATTCATGCAGTCGACATCTTCGTATCAAATGTTGATTGATTGTATTACCCATGTAAGCTAACTGAGGAACCCAGATGGCGTATTCATACACAGAGAAAAAGCGTATCCGTAAGGATTTCGGGACTCGTAAGAAAATTCTTGATGTCCCTTACTTGCTTGCCACTCAGCTGGACTCTTATCGCTCATTTATAAATGAAGCGGATAAGACGGCCGACTCCGGACTGGATCAGGCGTTTAGATCTGTTTTTCCTATCGCTTCTTACTCCGGCTCTGCCGCACTAGAGTATGTAAGCTATCGACTAGGTGAACCTGTTTTTGATGTTAAAGAATGTCAGGTTCGAGGTGTTACTTACGCAGCACCATTGCGCGTAAAAATTCGCCTGGTTATTTATGATAAAGAATCAAAGACCGGTGCTGTAAAAGACATTCGTGAACAGGAAGTTTACATGGGCGAAATGCCGTTAATGACAGAAAACGGTACTTTTGTCATCAATGGCACCGAGCGAGTAATTGTATCTCAATTACATCGCTCTCCTGGTGTGTTCTTTGATTCCGATAAAGGAAAAACTCACTCTTCTGGTAAGTTACTGTATAACGCGCGTGTTATTCCTTATCGTGGGTCATGGTTAGATTTTGAGTTTGATCCAAAAGACGCGGTATTTGTTCGAATTGATCGACGTCGTAAACTACCGGCAACCATTTTATTACGTGCACTTGGTTACAATACCGAAGAGATCCTTGATATCTTCTTTGAAACCGACACGGTTAAAATTGATAAAGAAGGCAATGCCAAACTGGAGTTGATACCCGAGCGTTTACGCGGTGAAACACCAAGTTTTGATATTAAAGACAAAAAAGGGAAAGTCATTGTTGAAGAAGGCCGTCGGATAACCGTACGCCATATCAAACAAATGGAAAAGCAGGGGCTTAAACACCTTGATGTACCGACTGACTTTTTACTCGGTAAAGCCATTGCTAAAAACATCATCGATAAAGAAACCGGTGAGTTAGTGGTTGAAGCGAATGCTGAAATCACCGAAGAGTTGTTGGCCACCTTGGTTGAAAATTCAATTGATACGATTGAAACCTTATACACCAATGATCTGGACAGAGGTTCCTATATTTCAGATACATTGCGTGTTGATCCAACTCGTGAGCCATTAGACGCACTGGTTGAGATTTATCGAATGATGCGTCCTGGTGAGCCGCCTACAAAAGAAGCCGCTGAAGCATTATTCCATAATTTATTCTTCACCGAAGATCGATACGACCTGTCATCAGTCGGTCGAATGAAATTCAATCGTCGTGTGGATCGCGATGAGCTGGTTGGTCCGGGTGTGCTGTTTGACGGCAAATATTTCTCGGGCTTGAAAGATCAGTTTTCAAAAGAGTTAGTAGAAAAGCATAAAGATGAGTCTGACATCATCGAAGTTATTAAGACTTTGGTAGATATCCGAAACGGTATCGGTGTGGTCGATGATATCGATCATCTGGGCAACCGACGTATTCGAAGTGTTGGTGAGATGGCGGAGAATCAATTCCGTGTTGGTCTAGTTCGTGTTGAGCGTGCCGTTAAAGAGCGTTTGTCACAAGCTGAATCAGAAAACCTGATGCCACAAGACTTGATCAATGCAAAACCTGTGTCAGCCGCAATCAAAGAGTTCTTTGGTTCGTCTCAGTTGTCACAGTTTATGGATCAAAACAATCCTCTTTCTGAAGTGACCCATAAGCGTCGTGTCTCTGCATTAGGCCCTGGCGGTTTGACCCGTGAGCGAGCAGGCTTTGAAGTTCGTGACGTACATCCTACCCATTACGGTCGAGTTTGTCCTATCGAAACACCCGAAGGTCCAAACATTGGTTTGATTAACTCTCTGGCCTGTTATGCACGAACCAATGACTATGGTTTTCTTGAAAGTCCATATCGCCGAGTGGTTAACGGTAAGACAACAGAAGACGTTGATTATTTATCTGCCATCGACGAAGGCAAGTTTGTGGTTGCACAGGCTAATGCTAAAACCGATGACAAAGGCAATCTGAAAGACGATTTAGTGCCTTGCCGACATCAGGGTGAGTTTACTCTGACAACTCCGGACAAGGTTGAGTACATGGACGTTTCTCCGCAACAGATTGTTTCGGTTGCAGCGTCTATGATTCCGTTCCTTGAGCACGATGATGCGAACCGTGCATTGATGGGATCAAACATGCAACGTCAGGCTGTGCCAACGTTACGTGCTGAGAAACCATTAGTGGGTACCGGTATGGAACGTACCGTTGCCGTGGATTCCGGTGTGACCGTTAAAGCCAATCGTGGCGGCATCATCGACTCAGTTGATGCATCACGAATTGTTGTTCGCGTGCACGATGATGAAACTTCAACGGGTGATTCCGGTGTTGATATTTACAACCTGACCAAATACACCCGTTCAAATCAGAACACCTGTATCAATCAACGACCCATCGTTAGCCCGGGTGATGTGGTTGAGCGTGGCGATGTATTGGCCGATGGTCCATCAACCGACTTAGGTGAACTGGCTTTAGGTCAAAACCTTCTTGTGGCGTTTATGCCCTGGAATGGTTATAACTTTGAGGATTCCATCCTTATTTCTGAGCGTGTTGTTGAGGAAGACCGATTCACCAGCATTCACATTCAAGAACTGACCTGTATTGCTCGTGATACCAAACTTGGACCAGAAGAGATCACTGCTGACATTCCTAATGTTGGTGAGAGTGCTCTGTCTAAACTCGATGAAGCCGGTATCGTTTATATCGGTGCTGAAGTTAAGCCGGGCGATATTCTGGTGGGTAAAGTAACGCCTAAGGGTGAAACGCAATTAACCCCAGAAGAAAAACTTCTCAGAGCAATATTCGGTGAGAAAGCGAGTGATGTTAAAGATACGTCTTTACGCGTTTCTTCTGGCACCGTGGGTACTGTTATTGATGTACAGGTATTCACTCGTGACGGCGTTGATAAAGATTCTCGCGCCACAGAAATCGAAAACAGTGAAATCATTGCTGCGAAGAAAGATTTAAACGATCAGTTCCGTATCTTGGAAGGCAACATACATCAACGTGCTTATACTTTATTGGTTGGCGGCACGGTTGAAAAAGGACCTAACCGAATTAAGAAAGGTTCCAAGATCACCGAAGATTATTTGAAAGAGCTTGAAGCGTCACAGTGGTTAGAAGTTCAACTGCGTGATGAAGAGAAGCAACAGAAGCTTGAAGAGTTAACTCAGTACCTTGAAGAGCAACGCAAAGAGTTTGAAAAGAAACTTGAAATCAAGCGTATGAAAATCACTCAGGGTGATGATCTGGCTCCGGGCGTACTTAAGATAGTTAAAGTTTACATGGCGGTTAAACGTCGCGTACAACCCGGTGACAAAATGGCAGGACGTCATGGTAACAAAGGTGTTATCTCTAACATTGTTCCCGTAGAAGACATGCCATACCGTGACACGGGTGAGCCGGTTGATATTGTGCTTAACCCGTTGGGTGTACCGTCGCGTATGAACATCGGTCAGATTCTGGAAACCCACTTAGGTTGGGCTGCCAAAGGTCTTGGGCACAAAATTGGTGCGATGATGCAAGAAAAACAGGAAGTCGCAAAAATGCGCGAGTTCCTGGGTCAAGTGTACAACCATCGTGAAGAGCCGACAGTTGATCTGGACGCTATGACCGATGATGAAATTATGACCATGGCCAACAACCTGAAACTTGGTGTGCCAATGGCAACGCCGGTGTTCGATGGCGCAGCAGAAACCGAAATCAAGCACATGCTTGAACTGGCAGACTTGCCATCGTCGGGTCAAACCGATTTATACGACGGTCGAACTGGCGATAAGTTTGATCGCCCGGTTACCGTTGGCTATATGTACATGTTGAAACTGAATCATCTGGTTGATGACAAGATGCATGCGCGTTCAACGGGCTCTTACAGCCTGGTCACGCAGCAACCATTGGGCGGTAAAGCTCAGTTTGGTGGCCAGCGATTTGGTGAGATGGAAGTTTGGGCATTAGAAGCATACGGAGCGGCATATACGCTTCAGGAAATGCTTACGGTTAAATCCGATGATGTGAACGGTCGTACACGTATGTATAAAAACATCGTAGACGGTGATCATCGTATGGAGCCGGGAATGCCAGAATCCTTCAACGTACTGGTGAAGGAAATCCGCTCATTGGGTATCGACATTGAGCTCGAGGTCGAATAGGGAGTTTGAACTTTGATTGAGCCGCTAGAGCGGCTCACAACAAACTCTTAGTAACATTAACTCCCTAAAGGAGAATTGCTTTGAAAGACTTACTGAATTTCATTAAACAGCAAAACCAAACTCAAGAATTTGACCGAATTCGAATCGGTCTTGCGTCACCAGAAATGATCCGCAGCTGGTCATTTGGTGAGGTGAAAAAACCAGAAACCATCAACTACCGAACCTTCAAGCCGGAGCGTGATGGTTTATTCTGTGCCAAAATTTTTGGTCCAGTAAAAGATTACGAATGTTTGTGCGGTAAGTACAAACGAATGAAGCACCGCGGTGTGATCTGTGAAAAGTGTGGCGTTGAAGTCACCTTGGCAAAAGTTCGTCGTGATCGTATGGGTCATATTGAACTGGCGTGTCCGGTTGCACATATCTGGTTCTTAAAATCGTTACCATCTCGTATCGGTTTGTTAATGGACATGACCCTGCGCGATATCGAACGTGTGCTTTATTTTGAAGCCTTTGTGGTTATCGAACCCGGCATGACAACGCTTGAAAGCGGTCAGTTACTTACTGAAGAAGCCTACCTTGATGCGTTAGAAGAATTTGGTGATGAATTTGAAGCCAAAATGGGTGCCGAGGCGGTTCAAGAATTATTATCCAAGATTGATTTGGAAGAAGAAGCCGCATCACTGCGCGAAGAGATCCCGAATACCAATTCAGAAACCAAACTGAAAAAGTTAGGCAAGCGTCTGAAGTTACTGGAAGCCTTTCTGGATTCTGGCAACAATCCACAATGGATGATTATGACGGTTCTGCCAGTATTGCCACCTGATTTGCGTCCATTGGTTCCGCTGGAAGGTGGTCGATTTGCAACCTCTGATCTAAATGACTTGTATCGCCGGGTTATTAACCGTAATAACCGTTTGAAGCGTCTGTTGGACTTGAATGCACCAGACATCATTGTGCGCAATGAAAAGCGTATGCTGCAAGAAGCCGTGGATGCGTTACTGGATAATGGTCGTCGTGGCCGAGCCATCACCGGCTCCAATAAACGCCCATTAAAATCTTTGGCCGATATGATCAAAGGTAAACAGGGTCGTTTCCGTCAAAACTTGCTTGGTAAGCGTGTTGATTACTCAGGCCGTTCGGTAATCGTTGTTGGCCCAACCCTTAAATTGCATCAATGCGGTTTACCGAAAAAAATGGCGCTTGAATTATTCAAACCATTTATTTTTGGTAAGTTGGAATTGCGCGGTCTTGCGACAACGATCAAAGCAGCCAAGAAAATGGTTGAGCGCGAAGAAGCCGTGGTCTGGGATATTCTTGAAGAAGTCATCCGAGAGCATCCGGTGATGCTGAATCGTGCACCAACGCTTCACCGTTTAGGTATCCAGGCTTTTGAGCCGGTACTGATTGAAGGTAAAGCCATTCAGTTACACCCACTCGTATGTACGGCTTACAACGCCGACTTTGACGGTGACCAAATGGCGGTACACGTACCATTGACCATTGAAGCACAGCTTGAAGCGCGTGCGTTAATGATGTCCACCAACAATGTATTGTCACCCGCAAACGGTGAACCCATCATTGTTCCGACTCAGGACGTTGTACTTGGTTTGTACTTCATGACCCGTGACAAAGTTAATGTTACCGGTGAAGGGATGGTGTTTGCCGATACAGCCGAAGTATTGCGCGCCTATTCTTGTGGCAAAGCTGAATTGCACGCCAAAATTAAAGTACGCATTAACGAAACCACCATCGACGACGATGGCAATAAAACCACCGCTAATATACTGGTTGATACAACCGTTGGACGTTCTCTACTTTGGGAAATTGTACCGGCGGGCTTACCGTTTGAACTGATTAATCAGGCAATGACGAAAAAGACCATCTCTCGTCTGGTCAACGCTTGTTATCGTCAACTGGGTTTAAAAACCTCGGTTATCTTTGCCGATCACTTGATGTACACCGGTTATAAATACGCCACGCGTTCTGGTGCATCGGTTGGTATTAACGATATGGAAGTACCTGCTGTTAAAACTGAAATTATCGGAAAAGCAGAAGCCGAAGTTCGTGAAATTGAAGATCAATACGCCTCGGGTCTGGTAACACAGGGTGAGCGTTACAATAAAGTTGTTGATATCTGGTCTCACACCAATGAACAGGTCGCGAAAGCGATGATGGATAACCTTGCGATCGACAAAGTCGAAGACGCCGAAGGCAACATTGTTGACCAACCTTCGTTTAACTCCATCTTTATGATGGCGGACTCGGGCGCTCGTGGTAGTGCCGCACAGATTCGTCAGCTAGCGGGTATGCGTGGTTTGATGGCGAAACCGGATGGTTCCATCATCGAAAGTCCGATTAAAGCAAACTTCCGTGAAGGTCTTAACGTACTTGAATACTTCATCTCGACCCACGGTGCACGTAAAGGTTTGGCCGATACGGCATTGAAAACCGCTAACTCCGGTTATCTGACCCGTCGTCTGGTTGACGTGGCACAAGATCTGGTTATCACACAGGTTGACTGTGGCACCGAAGACGGTGTCGAAATGAAACCGCTTATTGAAGGCGGCGATGTTGTTGAGCCATTGCGTGAGCGTGTATTGGGACGAGTTGTTGCAGACCACGTTTACGTACCCGGTACCGATGACATCTTATGTGAAGCCAATACACTGCTTGATGAAGCCTGGGTTGAAGTGTTGGAAGAGCACAGTGTCGATCAGGTAAAAGTTCGCTCGGTCATCACCTGTGATACTCGCTACGGTGTTTGTGCCATGTGTTACGGTCGTGATTTGGCCCGTGGTCATATCATCAACCAGGGTGAGTCAGTCGGTGTTATTGCGGCACAGTCTATCGGTGAGCCAGGCACACAGTTAACCATGCGTACCTTCCACATTGGTGGAGCGGCTTCTCGGCAGTCAGCAGAGAATAACGTACAGGTTAAAAACGACGGTGTACTGAAACTGCACAATGCGAAAACCGTAACCCGTGACGATGGCCGACTGGTGATTGTATCGCGTTCCGCTGAGATCAATCTGATTGATGAATACGGTCGTGAGCGTGAGCGTTATAAAGTCCCTTATGGTGCTGTTTTAGAACATAAAGAAGGCAGCAAAGTCACCGGTGGTGAAGTTGTTGCTAACTGGGATCCGCATACGCACCCCATTATCACTGAGCTTAAAGGTAAAATTAAGTTCAAAGATTTGGTGGAAGGCGTCAACATGGATCGCCAGACCGATGAACTGACAGGCCTGAGCTCCATTGTGGTTACCGAGTCTAAAGCGCGTGGTAAAGGGGCCGATCTCAAGCCTATGATTTACCTGCTGGATACCGACGGCAACGAAATGAACTTGCCAAGCACGGACATTCCAGCGCAATACCTGTTACCGCCTAACTCTCTGGTTAACCTGGAAGATGGCGCTGAAGTAGGTATTGGTGATGCGATTGCCCGTATTCCTCAGGAAAGTTCTAAAACAAAAGATATTACCGGTGGTCTGCCACGGGTTGCTGACTTGTTCGAAGCGCGTAAGCCAAAAGAACCAGCTATTCTGGCGGAAATTTCCGGTACTGTGAGCTTTGGTAAAGAGACCAAAGGCAAGCGCCGTCTGGTGATTACACCACAAGAAGGCGATGTCTATGAAGAACTTATCCCGAAATGGCGTCACCTGAATGTGTTTGAAGGTGAAAAAGTCGAAAAAGGTGAGGTTGTGTCAGATGGCGCGGATAATCCTCATGACATTCTTCGTCTTAAAGGTATTCACGCTGTGGCAAACTATATCGTTAACGAAGTGCAGGAGGTTTACCGACTGCAAGGTGTTGGCATTAACGATAAACACATTGAAGTTATTATTCGTCAGATGCTGCGTAAATGTACCATTGCAGCACCGGGCGACAGTCGTTTCTTACAGGGCGAGCAATTAGAGTTTGTCCGTGTGCTTGAAGCAAATGATGCGCTAATCAAAGAAGGCAAAGAGCCTGCGGCGATCACCCGTGATCTGATGGGGATCACCAAAGCGTCATTGGCCACTGAGTCCTTTATTTCAGCGGCATCCTTCCAGGAAACCACACGGGTTCTTACGGAAGCGGCTGTAAGCGGAAAAGTCGATGACTTACGCGGTCTCAAAGAGAACGTTATCGTAGGTCGTCTGATTCCGGCGGGTACTGGTTTGAGTTATCACCAGGAACGTCGTAAACAATATCTGGAACAATCCTCTGACGATGCTCAGTCTTCGCTATCTGCTTCAGACGCAGAAAAAGCCCTGACTGAAGCGTTAAGCGGCAGCGATTCGGATATGTAATCGAGCAATGGGCGTGCTGCATTTGCGGCTCGCCTGATTGTTTATAAGACAGGGGCGGTCACTTTGTAACCGTATCGCCTTGACACAAATTGGCGCTCTCTATACAATGCCCGCCCTCAAAGGCAGGGCTCATAGGGGGTTTTGTCTTTTTGTAGTCTAGTTTTAAATCTAGGAGCTGGAGTTTAATTAATGGCAACTGTTAATCAGCTGGTACGCAAACCTCGTAAAAAGGTTATCAAGAAAAGTAACGTACCTGCACTTGAAGCTTGCCCGCAGAAGCGTGGTGTATGTACTCGTGTTTACACGACTACTCCGAAGAAACCAAATTCGGCACTTCGTAAAGTCGCTCGTGTGCGTTTAACAAACGGATACGAAGTAACGTCTTATATCGGCGGTGAAGGTCACAATTTGCAGGAACACAGTGTTGTAATGATCCGTGGTGGTCGTGTTAAAGACTTACCAGGTGTTCGTTATCACTGCGTACGTGGAACGCTTGACCTTGCAGGGGTTAAAGACCGCAAACAAGGTCGCTCGAAGTACGGAGCAAAACGACCTAAGTAATGCTTTGCATTATCTGGGACGTACCTAACTTATCCAGATTGTGAATCAATCTGAAACATAACATTCCATTCTTACAATTTGTTCGAATGTGAGTAAGGCCGGGCTAAACCGATATCCATCGTCAGTCCCGGGTTAACCTGAAGGAGCACATAAGATGCCAAGAAGACGCGTTATCGCAGCACGCGAAATCCTTCCTGATCCGAAGTTTGGATCACAGTTATTAGCAAAATTCATCAACATCATTATGGTTGACGGCAAGAAATCTGTTGCCGAGCGAATCGTATACGGTGCGATGGATATTATAGCTGAGAAGAAAAAAACGGAAGGACTGCCTGCTTTTGAAGAAGGTCTGGATAAAATCCGCCCTCTTGTTGAAGTTAAATCACGCCGTGTAGGTGGTTCCACCTATCAGGTGCCGGTTGAAGTTCGTCCAGCTCGTCAAACGGCGCTTGCAATGCGTTGGTTGGTTGAAGCTTCACGTAAGCGTGGCGAAAAATCCATGAAAGAGCGCTTAGCAAACGAATTGTTGGATGCGATGGAAAATCGTGGTTCAGCGGTTAAAAAGCGTGAAGATGTTCACCGTATGGCAGAAGCAAATAAAGCATTTGCTCACTACCGTTGGTAAGCGATCGCTTTTGCGATCGGTAATCGTTTTGGTTATTACCACTTTGATGACTATGGTTACAGCAGCACACATAATGACGAGAGGTTTCTGTCGTGGCGCGTAAAACTCCCATTGAGCGATATCGTAATATAGGAATTTGTGCCCACGTGGATGCGGGTAAAACCACCACCACTGAACGCGTTCTGTTTTATACCGGTCTGTCACATAAGATCGGTGAAGTCCATGATGGCGCTGCCACCATGGACTGGATGGAGCAAGAGCAGGAACGTGGTATTACCATTACCTCGGCAGCGACCACGACATTTTGGCGTGGTATGGATGCTCAGTACCCTGAACACCGCATCAATATTATTGATACTCCGGGACACGTTGACTTCACTATCGAAGTTGAACGTTCGTTGCGAGTACTCGATGGTGCGGTAGTGGTTTTCTGTGGCTCATCAGGTGTTGAGCCTCAGTCCGAAACGGTTTGGCGACAAGCCGATAAATACTCAGTTCCGCGCATGGTCTTTGTGAATAAGATGGACCGTGCCGGCGCTGATTTTTTGCGTGTGGTCGATCAAATAAAAAATCGATTAGGCGCACGTCCGGTTCCGGTGCAATTACCCATTGGCGCAGAAGATGAGTTTGAAGGGGTCGTAGACCTGCTGAAAATGAAAGCCATTTACTGGAGCGAAGACGACAAAGGCATGACCTTTGAATACCGTGACATTCCAGAAAACATGCAAAGTGAATGTGATGAGTGGCGTAGCCACATGGTTGAAGCTGCGGCTGAAGCCTCAGAAGAATTAATGGACAAATACCTGGACTCAGGCGAGCTGTCCGAAGATGAGATTAAAAAAGGATTGCGCATTCAAACATTGGCGAATGAGCTGGTGATTGCCATGTGCGGTTCTGCGTTTAAAAATAAAGGTGTGCAGGCGGTATTAGATGGCGTAATTGATTATATGCCCGCGCCTGTGGATGTAAAAGCAATAACCGGTGTGCTGGAAGATGGCGAAACCCTTGAAGAACGTCCGGCCGACGACAAGGCTCCTTTTGCTGCATTAGCGTTTAAAATAGCCACCGATCCGTTTGTTGGAACCTTAACCTTTTTCCGAGTGTATTCTGGTACGTTAAAAAGTGGCGATCAGGTTTTTAACTCCGTAAAAGAGAAAAAAGAGCGCATTGGCCGAATCGTTCAAATGCACTCCAACAGTCGAGAAGAATTAAAAGAAGTACTTGCCGGTGATATTGCCGCAGGCATTGGCTTAAAAGATGTCACCACCGGCGAAACTCTCTGCTCGATGGATCATAAAATTATCCTTGAGCGTATGGAGTTTCCTGAACCGGTAATATCGGTCGCCGTGGAACCTAAAACCATCGCCGATCAAGATAAAATGAGCATGGCGCTTAGCAAGTTAGCGCAAGAAGATCCATCATTCCGTGTCGAGACCGATGAAGAGTCCGGGCAAACGATTATTTCTGGCATGGGTGAGTTACATCTGGATATTATCGTTGATCGAATGAAGCGAGAATTTAATGTTGTTGCCAATATCGGTAAGCCTCAAGTGGCGTACCGGGAATGTTTGCGACAAGCGGTCGAACAAGAAGGCAAGTTTGTTCGTCAGTCAGGCGGTCGTGGTCAGTACGGTCATGTCTGGTTGAAAATAGAGCCACAAGAATCT
Source organism: Pleionea mediterranea (assembly GCF_003148745.1). Classification (GTDB taxonomy): domain Bacteria; phylum Pseudomonadota; class Gammaproteobacteria; order Enterobacterales; family Kangiellaceae; genus Pleionea; species Pleionea mediterranea. Next base: position 20,998 of record NZ_QGGU01000001.1, read on the forward strand.
GGCTTTGGTTACGAATTTGTTAATGAAATTGTGGGTGGTTCGGTACCCAAAGAATACATTCCGGCTGTCGATAAAGGCATTCAGGAACAAATGCAAAACGGCGTGCTGGCCGGTTATCCCGTGCTGGACGTAAAAGTTACCTTATTTGACGGCTCCTATCACGATGTCGACTCGAATGAAATGGCATTTAAAATAGCAGGCTCCATGGGGTTCCGGGCGGGTGCGTTAAAAGCAAAACCAGCATTGCTCGAACCGATGATGAAAGTTGAAGTGGTTTCCCCAGAAGATTACATGGGAGACGTTATGGGCGACTTAAACCGTCGTCGTGGAATGGTGCAAGGTATGGACGACGGTGTCGGCGGCATAAAAATAATCCGTGCTGAAGTGCCCTTGTCAGAAATGTTCGGCTACGCCACTGATTTACGCAGTGCGACACAGGGGCGAGCCAGTTACTCGATGGAATTCTTCAAGTACGCAGAAGCGCCATCGAACATCGCAGAATCAATCATTAACGGTTAACTTTTACTTTTAATATTAAAACACACACAGAGGGTATCTCATGTCTAAAGAAAAATTTGAACGTAATAAACCCCACGTAAACGTGGGAACCATTGGCCACGTTGACCATGGTAAAACCACCCTGACTGCGGCCATGTGTACCGTATTGTCCAAGAAATTTGGCGGTGCAGCGAAAAACTTCGCAGAAATCGACAATGCGCCAGAAGAGAAAGAGCGTGGTATCACCATCTCTACATCACACGTAGAGTACGAAACAGAAGCGCGTCACTACGCCCACGTTGATTGCCCGGGCCACGCCGATTATGTAAAAAACATGATCACCGGTGCGGCACAGATGGACGGCGCAATCCTTGTTTGTTCAGCGGCGGATGGCCCAATGCCACAAACCCGTGAGCACATCCTGTTATCACGTCAGGTAGGTGTACCAAAAATCGTTGTATTCTTAAACAAATGCGACATGGTAGACGACGAAGAGTTGTTAGAGTTGGTTGAAATGGAAGTGCGTGAGTTATTAGACGCTTACGAATTCCCAGGCGACGACACACCTGTTATTCAAGGTTCAGCGCTTAAAGCGTTAGAAGGCGACGCCGCTTACGAAGAAAAAATCGTAGAATTAGCGTTAGCGCTTGACGAGTACATTCCAGAGCCAGAGCGTGCGGTAGACCAACCGTTCTTGTTACCCATCGAAGACGTCTTCTCAATCTCAGGTCGTGGAACGGTTGTGACCGGACGTGTTGAGAGCGGTATCGTAAAAGTTGGCGAAGAAATCGAAATCGTGGGCATGAAAGACACCACCAAAACAACGGTAACCGGTGTTGAAATGTTCCGTAAACTTCTTGACGAAGGCCGTGCTGGCGACAACGTAGGTGTACTTCTACGTGGAACCAAGCGTGAAGACGTAGAGCGTGGTCAGGTATTGGCGCACACAGGTACGATTACGCCACACACCAAGTTCGAGTCAGAAGTTTATGTATTATCAAAAGATGAAGGTGGTCGTCACACACCATTCTTCAAAGGGTATCGTCCACAGTTCTACTTCCGTACAACGGATGTGACTGGTGCGGTAGAATTACCCGAAGGCGTTGAAATGGTAATGCCTGGTGATAACATCAAAATGGTTGTTGAGCTTATTGCTCCAATCGCAATGGACGAAGGTCTTCGCTTTGCAATTCGCGAAGGTGGTCGTACTGTTGGTGCTGGTGTTGTTGCTAAAATTCTGGACTAATTTATTTAGCTCGAAAATTTATCAGTATATAAAAGGGCGCTCATTGAGCGCCCTTTTTTATGGTTTGTATTAAGTCTGCTTTTTTAAACAGTAAATCTATAGTAATTAATAGTTAACCTTTCTTCGATCAAAGCTCTGGCCCTTTCTATTTGTAAAAATTACAGTTTCAGCAATTAAAACTTTAAATATCTCAAAAAGTAGGTATTATTGCGTTTTTTTGGACATCTATCTTATTTGAATGGAGTTATAAAAATATGAAACTAAAAATATTTATATCTATTGTTGCTATTGTCATTCTTTCTGGCTGCAGTACGTTAACACCGGAACAGCGTTTTCCAAACTTTGCCAAGCAAGTCGGTACAGTTAAATCTATCGATGTAGTCGTTGATGCGACAGTTTTATCTGATATTAATGGCGATAATATTGGTTTTAATTTAAAGAAAAATCAAATCGCGCGGGAGCAGGTTGCAACTTCAATTCGTTCAGAGTTTAACAAAAAGGGCATTGAGGCAAACATTATTTTTGCCAGTAGTGGACTATTTATAGAGCCCTCAAAAGAAGAAAGTGAGACAAAGTTTGTATTGTCTGATGATTGGAAAGAGACCGGAGAAGTATTTGTCGAACCTGTTGCAAGTAACAGTGAGTCAGTCTGGTTAACAGAGAAAGGGAAGAAGCTACTTAAAAAGATCAGCTCTCGTGGATTAGTTGAAAATAAGTCGGAGAAAAGCGACAAGGCGGAGAAGCGCTATAAAGAAAAAGTAGCGAGTACACCAAAGGTGACGGCTGCAGATATCCCAGAGTCAGTGAGCTTGCTATCTTCAGATTTATTAGCGGTTATTCGTTATTCTGCGAATGAAGTGAGTACAGGGAAAAGTGTAGGCGCTGGAATTGCGACAGGAATTTTAACGGCGGTTCTAACGGGTGGAATGTATGTAAGTGTCTCCATGCCAGTTTCATCGATGAATATTGATGCAACTCTGTTTGATCTGAGTAAGAGTGATGTTGTTTGGAGTAATAATCTCTATTTACAAGGTGCGCAAGTTGATACAGAAGTGGTAAGTCCAAATGTAGTTACTCTGTTAGGGCCATTACCTTCTGCAATTGCAGATACGGCATTAGAAAAAACTGATTTGGAAGCTAATCGCTAGAGTTCAAAGGGCAGGTTAAAAAGTCCTGATATTTTAAATTATGGAGTAAAATTTCATTAGTAGCTATTTTGCTCAATAGCTTAAAACAGGAAAGTAACAAAATAGCCCTCCCGAATAATATTAAGGTAGGGCTTATAATTCTACACTGTTATTACAAGTTTGAAATTTAAGTTAAGAAGAGAAAGGAAATGAGAAATATTGTTTTTGTTATATTAGCAACTGCTCTTGCTCAACCCGTGTTAGCAGAGAATTCGAGCTCGTTTAGCGCTGGCTGGTATGGTGATATTCACCTAGGGCAAACCGGCACGTCTTTAAAGCAAGGAGAGCAAAGCTTTGATTTTTTATCCATCGGTGGTTCCTATGGTTATCAATATAATGAGTATTTTGCCGCTGAATTTTTTGGTTCTTTTGCTACTGATGGCGAGCATGACGATATCATGAGTGCAATCCTCGGACAGGAAGCTAAGGTGAAATTCGATGCTATTGGTGCATACTTGGTGGGCAAAACTCATGGGAAATATTATTTAAAAGCTCGAGTTGGGTTAATTAATTCAAGATTCACATATTCCGCGGGAGGTTTTGAGGATGAAACTGGTAGTGATACCGGCTTTTCCTACGGATTTGGAGCCGGAGTAAGCCTAGAGAAGGTTAATATCGAGCTTAATTATCTTCAATTTCCGGATGTGGACGATCCTCTTTTTAACTCAACAAGCTATGAATCGGATCAGCTTACAATTTCTATCGGAACACAATTTTAAAATACAATAAATAAATTCTACTAGCTCAGATTTAAACCGACAGTTACCCGTTTCATTTATCGTTGTCTGTCATTTTAAATCTGAGCTAAATTTTTCTCATCCGAAATTTCTTCTCATCCTTTTGTATTTCAACAGCCATTCGATTGCAGTTCACTTACCTTGACGGGTGCGTTCATTATTGTAGTAGTTCATCCGGTCGCCCAGATCCTTTTGTAATTCTTTTAATATACCGTAAGCTTTTTATGTAATGAGACTGGATAGGACTCATTTAGGATTGTTTTATGGAAACGCTCATATATATCATTGATTTGCGGTGACATAACCTTCGTCTTTGTGTGTTCGATATCATTGATTGTCAAATGAAGCTGGTAATCAAAAGGAATAATAGAAAAGTGGGGGCTATTTGTCCCTACAGGTTCTTGCTGGCTAAATAGCTGTGCACTATTCACACTTAATCAACACCATCATCTGATAAAGTAGTCTTATCATCGAAAACAGGAGTTAATGGATGAAACTTTTCAGTCTGGTGGCGTTAATGTGTTTCAGCTATTCTTGGGCACAAGCTAAAAACATTAGGCAGTTAATATCAGTTGAGCAGCAGGGCTGGCAGAATCTGGTACAGGTACAAGCCAAAAGTAAAGAAGACTTTTTTAAACTCAGTATTTCGCATCACGGTGAATTACTGGAAAGTAATAAAGATGCGCTAACGGTTACCTTAAATCTTACCGACGCACAGCTCGAAAAACTTAACAATCTGGGCTTTGATATCACCGTCGCCGACAGTTGGAAGCAACAGCGTAAAGCGCAGCTGAACCAATTGCTTGACCGTAAGCTTACCAAGCAACTAACAGGTATTCCCAACTACCCATGTTATCCGACGGTGGAAGAAACCTATGCTGATGCCGAACAGTTGGCGACAGACCACAGTACTCTAACGGAGTGGATAGACGTAGGCGATTCCTGGAGCAAAACGCGAGAGCGCGGTGGTTATGATTTAAGGGTATTAAAAATTACCAATCAGTCTGTTACAGATGAAAAGCCCGTATTGTTTGTACACAGCGCTATGCACGCCCGTGAATACACCACCGCAGCACTCAATCTGGCGTTTGCCAAACAACTACTCAACAGCTACGCTACCGATGCAGATACTCGATGGATTGTTGATCATCATGAAGTTCATTTAATGTTTCAGATGAATCCCGATGGTCGAAAGTACGCAGAAACCGGCGTGTTATGGCGCAAAAATGTCAACGATCTTCACTGTCAAAGCTCTCCGGGTATCGATTTGAACCGTAACTTCAGCTACTTTTGGAATTCAACCGATGGCGTTGGCTCCAGTGGCGATGCGTGTGCCAATACTTATCGCGGTCCTTTGGCTGCTTCAGAGCCCGAAACAGAGGTAGTTGAAGCTTATGTGCGCAGTATTTTTAGCGACAATCGGGGCGAAAGCGATTCTGACGCAGCACCTCTCGACACGCCGGGAATGCATATTGATTTACACAGCTACAGTGAGCTGGTTTTATGGCCCTGGGGTCACGATTACGATCCGGCACCTAATGGCCCGCAACTACAAACACTCGGTCGCAAGCTCGCAAGTTTTAATGACTATTATCCAACGCAAAGTACCGGGCTGTATCCGACCGATGGTACCAGCGACGATGTTAGTTATGGTGAGTTGGGTGTTGCGGCGATTACTTTTGAGCTGGGTACTGCGTTTTTTCAATCTTGCGAGGTGTACAACACACAAGTAAAGCCAGATAATCTGGAGGCATTAAAATATGCGGCCAAAGTTGTTCGGGCGCCATATAAGTTGCCTGCTGGCCCCGACCTATTACAGCTGCGAGGAAATACCAGTTCACATCCGCAAATACTTCCTGGTGATACATTATCGATCACGGCAACTGCAGACGACACACGATTCAACAACAGCAATGGTGATGAGCCGACGCAAGATATTACTGCGGTATCGCTTTTTGTCAACACGCCACCTTGGCAGATGGGGACAACCCCGATTCCCATGACCGCCAGTGATAGCAGTTTTAATAGCGGCGTTGAAGCGGTCAGTGCTGAAGTTAATACCACGGGGTGGGCACTTGGTGAGTATGTGATTTATATACAAGCACAAGACAGCGAAGGCAACAATGGACCCGTCAGTGCTTTACTGGTGACCGTTAATAGCAACCAAAGTCCTTTAGCTGATTTCAGTGTAACGTGTGACTCCCTCGATTGTCATTTCGATGCATCCAATAGTAGTGATGACTCATCTATCGAAAGTTACCAATGGCAACTCAGTGACGGCGCTCAGTTAACCGGTGTTACTGCTAATCACCGTTTTGTTGAATCAGGAAGTTACCAGATAACCTTAATAGTAACGGACGACCGAGGCGCAACCGGTGAGCAAAGCATGATGCTAGAAATAACAGCTCCAAATCAGAATCCTGAGGCTGAATTTAGTGTAAGTTGTGAACACCTAAGCTGCACATTGAATGCGTCCAGCAGTACCGATGACACTGCAATAAGCAGTTATGATTGGCAATTAAGCGATGGAGCGTCACTTAGCGGACAAACTGTCAGTCATAGTTTTTCTAATGCTGGTAGCTATTCTGTTGAACTAACCGTAACCGATGACGCAGGCGCAAACGATGTTCGCACACGAAGTATCACCGTTAAAGCAAAATCGTCTAGTGGTGGTGCATTAGTCTGGTTCAGCTTAATGTTTTTAACTTTAATTAGGTATCGAATAAAATACTAACCTTCTTTTTTAAAACGCGGCACAAGCCGCGTTTTAAAAGTTTATAGGTAACAGGGGCGAGCCATTAAAGCTTCATAGCGAATATTTAAAACATTTTTAGTAGGACTAAAAATTGGACACCTTAATCAAAGGAATTGTTAAGCACATCACTTAGCGTTATAGATCAACAGCGTATTAACATTAATTGAGACAGAGTGGTTGAATAACTGGAAATAACTTTTAAGCAAGGTTTTCCTTAATATTAATTGAAAATTAATATCTCAATATAAGAGCTGATTTCAACCGTTTTAGTTGATTTTTAAAACAAAAATACATCTATTGCGTCAATGTACGATACAGATAAGCCCTACCTTAAAGTCCACTTAATATGGCTGTTAATTTCTATCTTTATTAAAGCTTATAAGCAGTTTCAATCTTAGAATATTTTTATTTAACGCTTAGTGACTTTCTCAACGACAAACGTAATTGCGTCGCCTACGCTTTAATTAATAACCGTAGGAACAAGCGAAGTATTACTTTTCGATTAGCACTGAATTTAATGGAGTATTGAGATGATCGGTTCGGAGCGACTGGCGCAGCAATCACGCTTAGGCAATGTATTAATTGAAAAAGGCTGGATAAGTCAGGAGCAATTGGGTGAAGCGCTGGTTTATCAGCATCAACGAGAAACAAAACTCGGTGAGGCGTTAATTGAACTTGGCTTTATAAACCAATCTCAATTGAGTCAAGCGTTAAAGCGCCAAAGCTGGAGTCGTTCTACCATTGCCGGTTTGCTGTTAGCCGCCTCTCAAATGTTTATTGCTGCTTGCAGCAGTGATGGCAGTAAAGAAAACGCTGTTGAAATTACAGCCGTGGCTCACGCGAAACCATCGGTTGATATTACTTCTCCTACGGGTGGTTCCGAGTTTGATCAAAACACAACCGTTACCTTTACCGCAAACGCAAGCAATGCGAACGATGAAAATATTACCGGACAAGTTGTCTGGATTTCGGATATTGATGGTGAGCTGGGCACAGGAGGCTCCATCAGCAAAAGTTTATCGGCGGGCAATCATACCATTATTGCTGAAGTTACTGATTCTAACGGTGCCGAAGCGTCAGAGTCGATTACTATTTCGGTTTCATCGTCGGAAGATTCAGCGCCTGTGGTTTTAATTGGCTCGCCATCAAACAGGTCATCTTTCACTGAAGGTACGGTTATTGAATTTGTGGGGGAAGCAAGCGACTCTGAAGATGGTAATCTTGGCAGTGACATACGTTGGACGTCCAGCATTGATGGTGAGTTGGGCATTGGCGACAGTGTTAACACGACGTTGAGTGCGGGCAGTCATGTCGTTACAGCAAGGGTAACCGATTCAGCTGATAATGAACGATCTCATTCAATACATCTCTCTGTACAAAGTGCTCCCGATATGGCGCCAGTCGTTTCCATTACTTCACCTGGTAATGGTTCTAGCTTTAATGCTGGCGATAATATCGCTTTTACTGCGAATGCATCCGATAACGAAGACGGCAATCTGGGTGCATCGATACAATGGACTTCTAACATTGATGGTAATCTTGGCAGCGGATCCAGTATTACTTCGGCTCTCAGTACCGGCAGCCATGTCATTACTGCAAGCGTAGCGGACTCAAACGGGCAGCAAGTGTCTGAAACCATCAATGTAACCGTTAACAGTGCATCAGCCACTGCGCCTCAGCTTAGTATCACTTCGCCGTCCAGCGGTTCGGAATTTAATTCCGATGAAAGCATTTCGTTTTCTGCTAATGCTTCCGATAACGAAGACGGTAATTTGGGCAGCAGTATCCTTTGGTCATCGAATCTTGATGGTCAGCTGGGGAGTGGCGCCAACATCAGCTCTCAGCTCAGCGCCGGCAGTCATACTATCACCGCATCGGTAAATGACTCGGACGGTAATCAGGTGAATAAGGTGATTCAGTTGACTGTGAATGATGCCTCAAATGTGCCCCCAGAACTTGCTATCACATCACCTTCCAGTGGTGACAGCTTTAATGATGCTGAGGCGATCAGTTTTACCGCGACTGCCAACGATGAAGAAGAGGGCAATATTGGCCATGCCGTACAATGGAATTCGAGCATTGATGGCGATTTTGGCAATGGTGCGAATGTTTCTCATACATTAAGTAGTGGCAGTCATGTGATAACGGCAACTGTAAGCGACACTGAAGGTGAGGCCGTCTCACAAGTGATCAATATAAACGTAACAGAAGCAGAAGACGCTGCTCCTACGGTTGCCATTACTTCGCCTGCTGGCGGTTCCAGTATTCCGGAAAATGAAACGGTGACGTTAACGGCCACTGCTTCCGATGAGGAAGACGGTGATCTGGGAAGCAGTATCGTCTGGTATTCGGATATGGATGGTCAGATTGGCCAAGGCAGTGAAATAAGCCCTGATCTCACAACTGGAGAACATCAGATTACCGCTGAAGTTACCGACTCACAAGGTCAGTTCAGCCAGGCGCAAATTCAAATTACAGTAATCGTGGTTGACGGTGTTGCCGTTGTCAGTTGGCAGCCGCCTGTGTCAAACACCGATGAAACACCATTAAGTGGATTGGCCGGGTTTAAAATCTATTATGGTGATGACCAAAATAATTTAAACAATGTGTTAGTGATCAATGATCCATTGCAATTGTCTTATGATTTTGACTCGCTTATCCAGGGTAAAACTTATTATTTTGCTGTGACAGCCGTTGATATTTACGGAATTGAAAGCAGAAAGTCTGAGGTTGTTTCCAAACAACTTTAACTGAGTGACCATAACGTGCTAAGCAAAATAATGATGTTAATGAACAAAAACTCAAGAGCAATGAATCATAAATATCAATATTAGGTTCGGTTATTTCATTTGTAATGATATGTTACTAAAAATAAACTGTGTTTATATGCATCAATGTGTTCATTAAAAGATATTCTGTTAGCATCCTCATTCGTTTTTATAACATAGAGTTGTTTTATGAAATTTTTTATTGTTAGCTTAATTGTTGTTTTAAACTTTGCTATATCTGGCTGCGCAACGAATGATGTACAGAATTACCCTGACCAGGCGAAATCAGAGCAGCCTAAGCAGGATACAAAGGAAGAAAAAAAGCAGAGGAACTGTCAACCTAAACGTACTGGCTCTCGTATTGGCGGACGCTGTTAAATTAAGCAAAGGTTGTATTTCTATTAAAGCTGCACCTTTAATGAAGTAAAAAGGGCAGCTTTGTGTAGGTTCAAAACTTTAGAGTTTTTCAAATAATTCAAAGCAACTTGTCGATATGTAAAGCCTACAGTTTAATTCTATCTTAATGTTTAGCAATCGGCCGTCACCACAGATACGGTACAGTCTGGATTACCAAACGAATCATAAATTACATAACAGCCCTGATTGGTTGGCACGGAAAAGCCGGGAATGTCATAGCCGATTAATGTGTATTGATTGTTGATCTGACTGATGAGATTGGTGCCAGACAATTCGATAAAATCCAGCATGGTAAGTTGATCAGCAATTTCAGCAACGCTCTCGGGACATAAATTTCGCCAGTCCACTTCTGCTGATCCAAAAGGAAAATTAATAACATAAGCCTGTTGGCCTACGCCACCCGGATTGGTTGCGGCAACTGTCAGTCCTGAGGCCAATGCCTTGGCTTTGGTCATGCCTATGGTTGAACGGAGTCCCCCAGCAATGCCGTTAAGAGTGCTCGCACGAGCGGATGACTGTATATCGATAAATTTACTGGCTGCGACGGTTGAAAGAATGGCTAAGATAGTAATTACAACCACCAGTTCGATCAGGGTAAAACCCCTTGTTTTAACACTGATTCCTGCAAAGCTTTCATGCATTGTTTTTATTGTCCTTATTACTGCAGCACCTACTTAGTATAACCTTAATATAGCAATAGTGAATAGTGTCGAAAGATGTTCCGGTTTATTGCTGGCTCTCTTCGAACTGTCCAATGTTAACTCTCCATTGTTAATGGTTGGTGGCGTTTCCTCCGTTAACATTGAGATTACCGCTCATAACACAAATACTATTGTTTGCTGAACAAAGTTTAAACGGATTTTACCTTGAAATCAGATAGTTAGGTAAGGTTAAAGCGTCATTACTTTATAAAAAGTAGCGGAGAATAATAGACCTGTAAAGTAATTTTGCTCTGTAAACCTCGAGCGGTAATATCCATAGATAGGGCAGTTAGCGAGTGAACACTACAGGGTTGGATAGATAAAATATTAAAGTGTAAAAATTTAGACTTGCTCTTACAGTGCCAATCAAAAGAGTTCTAGACAAACAGACAATATTATTTCGTCATAATTGGCTCTTCTGGTTTTAGAGTGACTCTAATTAAGCTCAAAATCATTCATACCGCACACATCCACTGGCATGGACGCCAGTGGAAGTTATTGTCAGCCATGGAAGGCTGTCAATAACGGTGTGTTGACAGGTATGAGTGATTTTGAGGAACCCGCAGGGCTTAATTGTTGGAGCGTAGGGCCTTTTGCCTTCTTTTTGGCTCTTGAAAAAGAAGGTCGCCCATAAGGGCGAAACAGAGATAATGAAATAAAAGTAGGTGTTAATCTGTTTTTAAATTTATATTTTTAAAATATCGACTGTCCACTTAAATCGTGTTCTTTTCATTTTGCTGCCAGATTGAGTTATACCTTATGCAATTAAAGGAATAAAAAAAGGGACACTCATTTGAGTATCCCTTTTGACGAATGACTAAATGTCTAACTTAGAACTTTTGCTCTAAGCCAACGCCAAACCAGGAGTAGTCCTTGTTGTTTGCGTCATCGGAACTGGTGTAGAAGGTAAACAGTTTGGTTTGCTTGCCAAGCTTAATATCCCAACCCAGAGACGTTGTGTCGTTATCCCAGGTTAATTCATCGCTTTCACCGGTTTGAAGTTTTAATGTGTGGTCGCCAGTTTTATAAGCAATGCTCACCAGTACACCTTCTTCATCGTAAGTGCCGTTATCAAAGTCATTGTAGATAGCGCCGAACGTCCAGTTATCCATTTTATATTGTGTGGTAACACGGGTTGTTTTGGTGTCTTCACCGCTGACGTCATTGTCTTGAGCCAAAGCAACAAAGATATTGTCGTTAGCGTATTCAATTGACATGGAGCTGGCATCCGTTGCATCACGAGTCAAAAGAATATCTGGTGTATTTGGGTCATTGTCATCATCAACCAGAGTCGAATTTTCCAATTCGCCCTTCATTGTCATGGTGGCTAATTTAACTTTTAAACCGCCGGCAAATTTAGGTGAGGTGTATTGGAAAAAGTTATCTGCACGAACTTCACCTTGAAACAGGTTTTTAATGTCGCCTTCAAGGTCATTGAATAAGTCAACTTTACCTTGTGCTTTTTTTAATGGGGTGTCGTGACGCCCTGCAATCACTTCTCCAAAGCCGCCCGCTAAACCAATAAATTGATTACGCGCTTTGATGTTGTCTTTAGAGCCTTTTGATTGGTCGGTAGTGTCCACTTGCCACTCAAGCTTGTAGATTGCTTTTAACGAATCAGACAGCTTCGCTTTACCCTTAAGACCAAAACGCGAGGCATTGCTTTTTAACTCGTTGCCGTCAAGGCTAGCGTCTTCAGTTGATTGATAAGTCACATTGATTTTACCGTAAGGGGTAACGGTAACGTCGTTTGCCAGTGCACTTCCAGAGAAAGCAAGCGCGCCAAAAGTAACTGCCGCAGCAATTGTGTTTTTGTTGAAGTTCATGTTGTTCTCCCAGTTATAAGATTCAATAAAGCGTAATCAATATCGAATTGGCAGCTATACTAATTGAGTTTTGTGACAATTTTATTGCAACTGTCACTTTTTTGAAGCAAAACCATCAACTTGCTTTTTAAATGCCCAGATCCACGGCAGTGATTGCTCATTTCAATCAGCGAACAAGTGCTGTTAAAGACTGGATTGATGGGGTCGTTACTGTGTATGTCATATTTGTGACAGTGAGGCGCAAGGATAAACCAATCAAGAGGCTTTTTGAACCTTTTTAATCAAACAAAAATATCTTTAAAATCAATAAAATAGAGCGCTAATGTTGAGGCAGGCTAAAATTATGACAGACTGTCATATAACTGTCATTTTTTACCTCTACAATGGCCGGCAACTTTAAACAGGTCTGAGATTCATGAACGATTTAAACAACGAATATGACACCGTCAAAGATCGAGTACGTCAACTGCTCGATAAGCAAACCGATAGTGGCCATCACACATTCAGGAAAATCAAAGACTTAGCGGCAAAGCAGGGGATCGCCATTGGCGGTATCTCGGTGATTCTGGCCGTGGTGATGATCTTTTTCTATCTGCTGTATGTGGTGTTTCCAATTTTTAAAAGTGCGGAAATCCTTGAGCAGAAGACCTATCCTGTGGCGGTTGAGTCGTCGGTTTTATGGGGCATGGAAGAATACGGTGAAATTGGCTTTCAATTAAAAGCCGATGGTGTTTTTTCTTATTTTGATGCCCTGACCGGTGACAACCTGTCAACTCACACTCTGTCGCTTGAGCCGGGTGAAACAGTTACTGCTGCTCAGTTTGCCAGCCATGAAGAAAACCTGGTTATTCTGGGGTTATCGTCAGGTCGTATTTTATTGATTAAACAGGCTTTTCGCCTGAGCTACCCCGATGGTGTGCGTAAAATCACGCCGGATATTGAATACCCGTTTGGTCAGGACGGTTATGAGTTACATGATGGCCCGATTAAGAAAATATCTGCAGCAAAAAGCGAAGAGTATTTAAGTATTATCGCATCCGATGGTGATAAAACCATCCGCTACGTTCGTTATATGCTGGAAGAGTCATTCCTGACTGATGAAGTCACTTTATCTGAGCTGAATGATCAAACCATTGACAGCGAAATATCGGCCGATTACCTGTTGCATGATCCCACCGGATCATGGGCTTATGTTATTTCCTCCAAAGGAGAACTGCAGAGTTACTGGATGGAAGATGATGAGCTGGTGAGCAATGAACGCTTATCGTTAACCACTCAAAATGTACAGATTACCGATGTGAAATTTTTGCTGGGTGGTATTTCGTTACTGGTGGGTGATTCCAAAGGTGATATTCATCAATGGTTCCCGGTAAGGGATGAAACCAATACGTATCGGCTGCAAAATATTCGAACCTTTGAGTTCAGCGAACACCCCATCAAAACCATTTATCCTGAAATGCGCCGTAAAGGATTTTTAGCGCTGGACGGTAACAATCAACTGGGTATTTTTTACGCCACTTCTCATCGCACGGTGTTAACCCACACAATGGAAAATTTGACGCCGGAATCCGAGCTGACGATTAATTCAAGAGCCAACCATATTTTGATTTCGGGTAATGGGCAATTACAAAGCTGGCAGGTGGAAAATGAACACCCAGATTTATCCTGGTCGGCGCTTTGGGGCGAAGTCTGGTACGAGAGTTATCCAGAGCCACAATTCACTTGGCAGTCATCGGCTTCTACGACCGATTTTGAAGCCAAGTTTTCTCTGGTGCCGCTAAGTTTCGGTACGTTAAAAGCGGCGTTCTATGCCATGTTATTTGCTATGCCTTTGGCCATTTGTGGCGCAATTTTTACCGCTTATTTTATGGCGCCAAAAATGCGCACCATGGTGAAGCCGACGGTTGAAGTTATGGAAGCATTACCAACGGTTATTTTAGGGTTTATGGCCGGTTTGTGGCTTGCGCCGGTGATGGAAGACAATTTGCCGGGCGTGTTTATGATGCTAATGTTTTTGCCCATTTTTATAGTGGCGTTTGGTTTTGCCTGGCATTACATGCCCTCGGTTATTAAGCACAGCATTCCCGATGGTTGGCAAGCCGCGTTATTGATCCCGGTCATTTTGCTGGTGAGCTGGTTGTGTCTTGAGTTCAGTTATCCCATCGAAAAATTATTATTCGATGGCGACATGAGAGTCTGGCTTGAATCCATGGGGATTGATTATGATCAACGCAACTCATTGGTGGTCGGTATTGCCATGGGCTTTGCGGTTATTCCTACCATTTTTTCCATCGCGGAAGATGCCATCTTCAGTGTGCCACGTCACTTAACCAATGGTTCATTAGCGCTTGGTGCCAGTACCTGGCAGACACTGGTTCGTGTGGTGTTACCTACGGCAAGTCCGGGAATTTTTTCTGCGGTAATGATAGGGCTCGGTCGCGCCGTGGGTGAAACCATGATCGTACTGATGGCGACCGGTAATACGCCGATCATGGAAGCTAATATATTTGAAGGCATGCGAACTTTGTCGGCCAATATTGCGGTAGAGATGCCCGAGTCAGAAGTTGGCTCGTCACATTATCGTGTCTTGTTTTTAGCCGGTTTTGTCTTGTTTGTGTTTACCTTTGTATTTAACACATTGGCTGAAAACATCCGTCATCGTTTGCGTCGCAAATACGGTTCACTTTAACAAATTTCTAATCAGGCTATAAAAATGAGAGAAAAGTTTTTTAAATCAGGTGAACATTGGGTTTGGTTTAATGCCGGCGCAATAGCCATTTCTATCATAATGGTAGTGAGCTTGATCGCATTGATCGCGATTAGAGGTTTGAGCCATTTTTGGCCCGCCAATGTTCATGTGTATCAAACTCAACTGGATAATGGTACTCAGCAATTATCCATGGGTGAATTGTATGATGAAGAAGTGCCCAAGGGCGCTGATCCGGCGGTAGAAAAGCAAATACTGCTAAAAGTGGGCAATCGTGATCTTTATGGTCTGGACTTTCGCTGGTTAAAAGCACGTAACATCACCGATGTTTCCATGCGCGAAGATGTTATGGTGATTGAGCGTCGTGAGTGGGGCAACTTTTACGGGTTTGTTGAAAATGTTCGCTTCGATGGAAAAAACTATTCGGTTAACGATGAGACTTTTTATGAAAAGTTTCAGATGGCCATTGATCGGGCCAATGAGTTGCACGATACGGTAAAGGATTTGGAAAAAGGTGACATTGGCTCCATTAATTATCAGTTGGAGCAACTTCGGCTGGATCGTCGCCGATTAGAACTTGAAAACGAAGCCACCGATGAAGCGTTGGCGGATATTGCTCAACGCGAACAAGCATTAAAAGACGAGTTTGAAGTGTTGCAGGCAGAAATGTTTGCCATCTATGACAAGGCGAATCGCGACAGTGTTGATGTGGTGACCATTGATGGTAAGCCATTAACCATTAAAGCATCCAACATTGTTATGGCGTTGCAGCCAAATCAAATGAGCTGGATTGAAAAAGTAGGACACTATTTTATAAAAGTGGCCGAGTTTATTTTTGATGAGCCCCGTGAAGCGAATACCGAAGGTGGCGTTTTTCCTGCAATTTTTGGCACGGTCATGATGGTTATTTTAATGTCTATCATGGTGACACCTTTTGGTGTGGTCGCTGCAGTTTATTTGCATGAAT
This sequence comes from Pleionea mediterranea, assembly GCF_003148745.1. Lineage (GTDB taxonomy): Bacteria > Pseudomonadota > Gammaproteobacteria > Enterobacterales > Kangiellaceae > Pleionea > Pleionea mediterranea. The sequence continues at coordinate 36,807 of NZ_QGGU01000001.1, forward strand.
ACGCGAAACAGGGTTTCTTAACTCGTACCATTCGTATCGCGGTGAATAACCTGGCGGGGGTTCCTTCCATTGTTTATGGTGTGTTTGGTCTGGGCTTTTTTGTTTACTTTTTAGGTGGAAGTATTGATGAGCTGTTCTATCCGGAAGCAAAGCCTGCTCCAACGTTTGGCACCTCCGGCTTACTCTGGGCTTCTATTACATTAGCGTTGTTGACACTACCGGTTGTGATTGTTTCAACCGAAGAAGGCTTATCCCGTATTCCCAAATCGATTCGTGAAGGATCATTGGCGTTAGGCGCAACCAAAGTTGAAACTTTATGGCGTACCGTTTTACCCATGGCAAGTCCCGCGATGATGACGGGATTAATTCTTGCCATTGCACGTGCTGCAGGTGAAGTTGCTCCGTTAATGCTGGTCGGTGTGGTAAAGCTGGCACCAACGTTGCCGCTCGATGGTAATGCGCCTTTCATTCATCTGGAACGAAAGTTTATGCATCTGGGCTTTCACATTTATGATGTGGGTTTTCAAAGTCCTAATGTCGAGGCGGCACGGCCATTGGTTTATGCCACCGCATTTTTATTGGTATTGGTAATTATTTTATTGAACATAACCGCAATTAAAATTCGAAATCGATTGCGCGAAAAATACAAGTCACTGGAGCATTAAGTTTGGTTTTTGGAGCAATGGTAACTTGGGCAATTAATTTTGAATCAAAGCAGGTGAAAAGATGACTACAGACGTAACACTCGATTTAACAAAAGAAAACTCTAATGATGGCGTTAATTTTGACGCGGTAAAAGATGAGACGATAGCGCTTAAAGTAGAAGATTTAAATCTTTACTATGATAAGAAACAGGCGCTGAATAATATCAATCTTCATATACCGGAGAAAAAAGTAACGGCGTTTATTGGGCCGAGTGGTTGTGGTAAGTCAACTTTGTTGCGTTGTTTTAACCGTATGAATGATCTGGTCGATATTGCCCGGGTTGAAGGCGCGATAAAACTTCACGATAACAACATCTACGGCAAAGACGTTAATGTGGCAGATTTGCGCCGAAACGTGGGTATGGTATTCCAGAAACCAAATCCATTTCCTAAATCAATTTATGAAAATGTTGCTTACGGATTAAGACTTCAAGGGATTAATAAACGCAGCGTATTGGATGAAGTGGTTGAGTGGGCATTAAAAGGTGCCGCGCTTTGGGACGAAGTAAAAGACCGTCTGGATGAAAACGCATTAGGATTATCCGGTGGTCAGCAACAACGACTGGTCATTGCGCGCTCCATTGCGGTACAACCGGAAGTATTATTGCTGGATGAGCCTGCGTCAGCACTGGATCCTATATCAACTCTTAAAATTGAAGAGTTGATCCATGATCTTAAAGATCAATACACCATTGTCATAGTGACACACAACATGCAGCAAGCGGCTCGTGTGTCTGACTATACGGCATTTATGTTTATGGGTGATCTGGTAGAGTTTGATGAAACCGATGTGATTTTTACCAATCCTCGTAAAAAGAAAACCGAAGATTATATTACCGGACGTTATGGTTAGTGGTTATGTTGTCTATCAGCCATATTAAAAATTTAAACACTGCTATTAAAGGTGGTTAGTAACATGGATAAAAGTCTATTTACCAAACATATATCGCAAAAGTTCAATCAGGAACTGGAAAACGTGCGACAACGCGTGTTAACCATGGGCGGTATGGTTGAAGAACAAATTGGCGACTCACTGGAAGCTTTGGCATCGCTTGATTCAAATTTATGTAAAAAAGTTATTGAGCGTGATGAAAAAGTGAATGCTTACGAAGTGAGCATTGATGAAGAGTGTGCTCGCATATTGGCTAAACGACAACCGGCAGCCGGTGATTTGCGATTGGTGGTTGCCATTATTAAAACCATCACAGACCTGGAACGTATTGGTGATGAAGCGGAAAAAATTGCCCACATGGCAAATCACATTGCTTTATCGCTTGAAGATTCCATGCCATCGAAAAAACAGTTTGGTGCGGTTATGCATTTGGGCAGCCATGTAAAAACCATGTTAAATGAAGCGCTAGATGCGTTTGCTCGACTCGACGTGGAAGCAGCGTTAAAAGTTGCGCAAAAAGAAACAACGGCGGATAAAGAATATAACGCAATCACTCGCCAACTGATCACTTATATGATGGAAGATCCTCGCAGCATAACTTCGGCTCTGGATGTTATGTGGTCGGCCCGTGCACTGGAACGAATTGGTGATCACGCGCGAAATATTTGTGAGTACGTAATTTATCTGGTTGAAGGTAAAGATGTACGTCATGTAAGTCTTGAAGAAATGGAAAAGCTGGCGCAAGGGCGTCAGGAGTAATACTGAAATTTAGGGTTGTGATGTTCTAATTTATATTAATGGAAAGTGACAATTAAAGGTTAAGTTATGAGTGCAACAATAATGGTTGTAGAAGACGAGCGCGACATTCGAGAGATGCTGGTTTTCTCACTCGAGCAAGCTGGATATTCAACACTTCAGGCAGGAACGGCTGAAAAAGCCTTATCACTGCTGCAGGAAGAAACTATTCCTGATTTGTTACTGGTAGACTGGATGTTGCCTGGTGCATCAGGCATTGAAATGACCCGTAAGGTTAAAAAAAATAATCAGTTTAAAGAAGTGCCGGTGATTATGTTAACGGCACGAGGGGAAGAAGACGACCGAATTAAAGGGCTGGATGCCGGTGCTGACGATTACGTAATAAAACCTTTTTCACCTCGAGAATTAATGGCGCGTATTCGAGCAGTACTCAGAAGAACCGACCCCAGCGTTTCTGAAGAAAAAGTCATTGAGTCAGGACGATTAAAAGTGGATACCGCCAGCTACCGGGTATCCGTTGAAGGGCAAACCGTTAAAATGGGGCCAACCGAATACAAACTGATGTTGTTTTTTCTGGAGCATCAAGAACGTGTCTTTACCCGTGGTCAATTACTTGATTCCGTTTGGGGGCATCAGGTGATAGTCGAAGAACGTACGGTGGATGTTCACATACGACGTTTACGTAAAGCGCTTGCGCCCTACGGTATTGAGAATTATGTGCAAACTGTGCGTGGTGCTGGGTATCGCTTTTCACATCGTAGTTAATCGCTAAGTCGATGAATAAGTGGCAACAAAGGAGACGTAATGAGTAGCTTTCGCTATTGGGGTGTCGAGATTTGGTTTGTCTCTTTAATTTCATCGGTTGCGATTTTAATTGGTCTGTTTACAGGCTATACCGGCGAGATTTTATTTTTGCTGGTAGCCGCTTATCTGGCCTGGCATTTACGACAAATTTATCGATTAAAATATTGGCTCACCAAGTCCCGTGATCTTTACCCGCCAGATTCGCAAGGGATCTGGAGTGATATTTTTCACAGCATTTACTTATTACAAAAACGCAATCGTAAATCGAGAAAGCGTTTAACCAACATACTCAGTGAATTTCGAGCGTCAACGGCAGCCTTGCCTGATGGTGCCATTGTGTTGGGGAAGCTGAGCGACATTATCTGGTTTAACCGCTCCGCTGAACTGCTGCTTGGTTTTAATACGAAACAGGATATTGGTCAACGCATTAGTAACTTGATCCGAAACCCTCGGTTTGTGAATTATTTAAACAGTGGTGATTACAGCCTGCCCATTGAAATGACCTCGCCAATTGACGATGACGTTAAATTGAGTTTTCGGTTAACCACCTATAATAAAAATCAACGATTACTGATTGTTCGTAACATCAGTCGAATTTATCAACTGGAAAAAATTCGTCAGGACTTTGTGGCCAATGTATCCCATGAACTTAGAACGCCATTAACGGTGGTTAATGGCTACGTTGAAATCTTCGCTGACTCCAAAGATCAATTGCCAGCATTTTTTGGTCGCCCTATCGATCAAATGGGGCAGCAGGTTTTGCGTATGCGTTCACTGGTGGATGATTTATTAACCTTATCGAAACTGGAGTCGGGCGATGATGCCTCGCGAAACGATAAAGTTAAGCCTCATATTGTGCTTAAACGAATTGCCGAAGAAGCACGGGCTTTAAGTGATAGTAAACACACCATTGAGTTTAAGTGTGATACCGAATCTGCCATTCTTGGTAACGAAAAAGAGCTGCACAGTGCTTTCTCTAACTTGGTGTTTAATGCCGTTAGGTACACTCCAGAAGGCGGCACGATTACTATCGGCTGGCAACAGGATCATCAGGGTTTAAAAATGTCGGTACAGGACACCGGGCCCGGAATTGATGCTGTACATATCCCAAGACTCACCGAACGTTTTTATCGTGTGGATGATGGCCGAGATCGCGAAGTGGGCGGAACTGGGCTTGGCCTTGCTATTGTGAAACATATACTGGAAGGGCATGGTTCTGAGCTGCGCATTGAAAGCGAGCTGGGTCGTGGCAGTTGTTTTTATTGTTACTTTATTGCTGCTGACTGAGTATAAGAATCAAAAGTTGATTGTTAAAGTTATTTGAAAAACTTTTAATCCACAGTAAAAGCGTTAAAAAAGCGCGATAAAAGTGTCACATAAGGCTTAATAACATCAAGCAATAGTCTTCTAACCTGTTGATAAATCAATTAAATTATATTTTTTCTAATCTGTCATAAAAACGAAATATAACCACCTTACTATGGACGCATCCAAGTTAAGGGTACAACAAATTAAATTTTGGGAGAGTATGATGAAATTATTTAAAAATATTGCCATTGCTGCCGGTATGTCGGCTGCTCTGGTTAGCACATCAGTTAACGCTGGTGCAGAAGTTGATAAGAACTTGCCAACTTACGAAAAAACCAGTGGTATTTCTGGTAACTTATCGTCGGTTGGTTCCGATACATTAGCAAATCTTATGACCTTCTGGGCAGAAGAATATAAGCGCATGTATCCGAATGTGAACATTCAAATTCAGGCGGCTGGATCCTCTACGGCACCTCCTGCGTTAACGCAAGGAACCTCTAATTTTGGCCCAATGAGCCGTCAAATGAAATCTAAAGAATCGGCTGCGTTTGAGAAAAAGCACGGTTATAAGCCGATGGCTATACCGGTTGCGATTGACGCCCTGGCGGTTTACGTCAACAAAGATAACCCAATTGAAGGGTTAACCATTCCACAGGTTGACGCTATTTTTTCTTCAACCCGTAAATGTAAAGCCGATGCTGACATTTCCAACTGGGACGCATTAGGTATTAAAGATTTGGGTGATATTCAATTATTTGGTCGTAACTCAGTGTCAGGTACTTACGGTTACTTCAAAAAGAAAGCGCTTTGTAAGGGCGATTTTAAAAACAGTGTTAATGAACAGCCAGGTTCCGCTGCTGTTGTACAGGCCATCAGTCAGTCTAAAAATGGCATTGGCTACTCAGGTATTGGTTACATCACTTCCGGTGTTCGACTGGTGCCTCTTGCGAAAAAAGAAGGTCAACCGTTTGTTGCAGCAACCCCTGAGAATGCATTAAATGGAAAATTCCCTCTGAGCCGTTACTTGTATATGTACGTGAACAAGCATCCTAATAAACCATTGCAGCCACTTGAGCGTGAGTTTATTAAAATGGTGTTGTCGAAAGTTGGTCAGGAAATCGTTGTTAAAGATGGTTATGTACCTTTACCTGCCAATGTTGCAGAAAAGATTTTGAATCAAATTTAAATAACTTTCAGTCTGAATATCGTTCAGTCTAAAAAGACGTCCAGTCTGCAAAACGTTCGTCAATAAAAAGTTGTATGTTAAGCCCGCCTTATGGCGGGCTTTTTTATGGATGAACGAATGATCATAAATTCAGTTTAAGAATAAAAACTCGGCAAAGCCTGACATATTTTGTAATAAATAGCGCAGAGCGATGACTAGGGAGTTATTAATAATGCAAGGAGAGTTTTATGGTTTTAGCAATCATTTCGATTATTTTATTAGTAGTTGGTATCGGATCTGTCTTTTTTAATAAGGCGATTCCTGGAATAAAAGGATCCGCTGATAATCAGGGGAGGGCTTTAGCCGGCCGATTATTAGGTATTGTATTACTATTACTTGGCGGACTTGGTTTCTTTACCCGTTCGTTCTTAATCATTGACTCCAATGAAATTGGTCATTTAAAAAAGATATATCTGGGCAGCGACTTACCGGTGGGGAAAATTATTGCAACCGATGGTGAAAAAGGGCCCCAGGCTGATATTTTAGGTCCCGGTTTTCACTTTAAATTTTTAGTTAATGTTTTATACGATTCTGATAAATTAGACGTAGTGGTTGTTCCTGATGGCTCTTATGCAGAGTTAATTGCCACTGATGGAGAACCATTGCGTCCCGGGCAGTTTATTGCAGATGAATGGCCGGAAGAAAAATTTAAAAGTATGATGGATGCTACTTACTTTCTTACCGAAGGAAACGGACAAAAAGGGCCGCAGTTAACCATTTTGCCTCCGGGTAAATATCGTATTAATCGTTATTTGTTTGATATAAAAATGCACCGAGCGCTGGATGTTCCTGCCGGGCATGTGGCGGTAATCCGTTCCAATGTGGCTGAGCAAAATAAAAATTGCCCAGATGTTATTCAGGCGGCGGTAGGAGAGGCTAACTCTAAATTGGCAACGCCGATTGTTCCAAAAGGCTGTATTGGTGTTTGGAACGAGCCTTTGCCTCCCGGTAAATATTATCTGAATCAAAAAGCTTATGTGCCCACAATTATTCCAACGCGCATTCAAACCTGGACCTATAAAGGTGGGTATACCGAACGCGCGGTAAAGCTGGCATTAAACGATGATGGCAGCATTCTGCAAAAATTTACTGAAAAAGAAATTCCTATTCCAGATAGCGCTGCGGATAAAGCGATTAATGTTCGAGTTGAAGGCTGGGTTGTTCCGGTAGACGCCAGAATTCTGGTGTCCGTACAACCCAAGTTTGCGCCTATGGTGGTTGCAACGGTGGGTGACTTAACAGCCGTTGAGGATAAAATTATCACGCCAGCGATTCGGGATATTCTAAGAACCATTGGTGGCCATCCTGAACGCAAAGCGCTCGACTTTATTGAAAAGCGTGATGATTTGGCGAAAGCGGTTGAGGAATCCATCGTTAAAGAAGGTCTTAAAGCCGGTGTTTCGATACAGGAAGTTCGGTTGGGTGAGCCCTCAATTCCACCAGAGTTAATGGTGGCCCGATTGCGTGAACAGTTGGCGAACCAATTGAAAAAAACCTACCTTGAAGAGCAAAAAACGCAAAATGAGCGAATTAAAGTTGAGCGTGAACGTGCTTCTGCTAACCAGCAATCGGTATTAGTGGCGGCTGAAATTGCCAAGCAGGCGGCTGAGTTTAAGAAAGAACAGTTACGCTTAGAAGGTGAAGGTGAAAAGTTGCGACTGGTCGAAATTGCTCAGGGACAAAAAGCACAAGCCAAAGTACTGGGTGAAGATCGGGTACTTCAATTGCAGTTGCTAAAAGAAATTTTAGCCGTAGCGAAAGAAAATCCGGATATTATTAAAGTGCCGACGGTGCAAGTGTCTGGTGGAGCCAGTTCGTTAGAAGGCGCAGCAGCGGTATTGGGAGCGTCTAACTTTGGTCAGATGATGAAAACAAAGCCGAAAGGTAAATGAGTCTATTGAGCGACTGATAAAAATACGCCAATGCAGTATTTACTTTGACTGTATTGGCGCTTTTTCCTGACTACTAATATTTGTCTCGACGTTTATTTAAGCCGCTGTGCGATCAGCGGCTTTTTATCATCTTCACTAAAGGTTACTTCTAAAGGTTTATTTTGTTTTGTCATTTTAAATGACAACCCTTCTGTTTCACCCCAACCCAAAAATGTAAACTGGTGGTTATCTTTCGGGATCATTAACGACATAAAGTCATCTTTATGAAAGGCGTATAAATGAGTGCCATCAGAAAATATTTTTAACAAGCTGTCATCGGCAAACCGGTAGTCGCCAATATAGTTCTGTTGCTGTTGTGTCGTTAGTGTAGGGTAACTCGCTTGTTTGACCTTTATGGCCCAGTTTATTCTCGGTATCAGACGCTCTGTTGGTAGCCAGTCTGGGTATTTTCCACCGTGAAACCAGGTCAGTAGTGCAATCGATTTGGGGTGTTCGCTGATCTCTTTCGCGGTCTTTCCTTCATCGTTTAATGCGGTGACATGGGTTAACCATTCATCGACTTTTTTACGATAAGTTCTCACATGATTTATATCGGTGATGTCAACGTGGCCCGGTACAATGGCCGTATTGTCGTCTCCTAACTCGTTCAATAAATTAATTATTGAGCGGTGACTCCAAAGGCCCAGTACACCAATACTTGGTCCCCAATTGGTCGCATGGTTATCACCGGTAAAGATAACATTGCTGTTGTCGAGTTTGACGATAACGTCGTTCCAGGTATGTGATTTAACATGGTAAAGATCGAATTGTTCAGTTGCAGTGTTTAACTGGTAACGATCGTTAAATTGTAATTCACGTTCAGCACCTGCGTATTCGGTGTACTCGCCAATCAGGTAGGGTAAGTAGTTGGGATATATAATGGTTGCTCCTTCTTTGACAAAGGCTTCATTACCGCCTCTGTGATCCTTATGCTGATGTGTGTTGATAACGTACTTGATGGATTTGTTGGATAACTTGCGAATGGCGTTAATCAGCCGCTGGCCAGATTGCTGATTCATGGCATCAATAACCACAATGTAGTCGTTATCAATATACACTCCTGCGTTAGCGCCAAGTCCGTTGCCACCATGAAATACCCAAAGTCGTTCGTTTATCTGGGTGGTTGTAATATCTGTGACCTTGGCGATTAAATGGCCAGATGCACAAATAGCAACAAGGCACAGCAGTGCAATCATTTTGCTTCGAGTAAAGATATTCAAGGTATTGTCCTTTTGGTTATTAGATACAAGTTAAATAGTAAAGCTGGCAATGCTTCTTTTTTAAGTGGTAATGACCTACATACACTGGACGATAATTTTGGAGCTTACGATCGTCTCAACGGTCAGGATGTATGCAGTCAACACACAAATGCCAGCATTACGATTATTTCAGTCAGGTGCATGAATAATGGATGAAAAAAACCTGATTTTTTTCTGATTTAGTGAGGTTGTTGTTTGATAATCAGGCATTCACATTGGCCTGTATCGTTAGTGTGCCCGGCAACTGTGGTAAAGTTAAAACTTTATGGTGACTGTTAATCAAGCAACCGAGACAGACAATGAATAAATCTTTTTGGCTAGAGGATATTTGTGCCGACCCATCGAGGAATTTAATTATTCGTGATGGACAGCCTTATGCTCTACCACCAAAAACATTGGAAGTGTTACTTTATTTGGCTCAACGTCCGGGGCAGGTGTTGAGTCAGGATTTAATTCTGCAGGATGTCTGGCCAGGTCGGGTTGTGTCGAATAATTCATTGCAACGTTGCATTACTCAATTGCGAAAAGCTCTGGGTGACAATGGTAAGCATCAACGAATGATTAAAACTCATTCCAAAAGAGGTTACAGTCTTGAGGTACCAGTATACTGGGAGGCGCCTTCTCATGATGCGCCCAAAATGTCAGGCGACAACCAGCAAGATTGCTCTGCACAGATAGTTGATCCAAATCTAGATACTATAACCTCTAATCGCTCAGATAAGACGAAACAGTCGGCTTGGCAAACCTATAAGTTAAAAAGTGTGTACACCGCGGGCATTGCTGGTTTGCTGTTGTTTGCTATTTACTTTATGAACGGGCTCTTTAAGGGCGGTTTCACTGAACGAGCCGGTGAATTAGTTTTTTCTACAATGCAGCCGTTAACCTCCAGTGATGCCAAAGAGTTTGATGCCAATTACTCACCCAACGGTCAATACGCGGTTTTTCATCGTTATACCGGACAGTGTGTGAATAATCTTTGGGTGAAAGATTTAGCGACAGAAAAAGAGTGGTCTTTAACCAATGATTTTGGTCGTTACGGCAGTCACAGCTTTTCACCCGATGGCGAAAAACTGGTTTTTCTTGCGCGGGAAGAATGTGGTGAAAAGCCTTTAATAAATACTTGTTTTCATTTAATGACGTTAAATTTTAAAGCTGCGCTGTCCGAGCCTCAGTTTCCTGAAACACTATTGTCTTGTTCGGATGCAAAACTTTCGTCACCACATTGGTTAAAGGATAGCAGTGTTGTTTTTTTACAGAGCAAAGCGGGTGAATCGAGTCAAATTATCAAGTATATACCCGAACAAAATATCACCATTAATTTATATAAACCGACAAATAAGCGGTTGCTGCATTTAAGTTATTCCATTGATCATAATCTAATGGCCGCTATAGCGATCGATCAAAACAACCAATATGTTCTGGAGTTACTGGAACCGTCTGGTCAGGTGTTGTCTTCTTCACCGTTGATCTGGCCATCGAGTAACCCGTTACGTCAGGCGATTTATCCCAGATTTGATCCGGGAAAGGAGCAGTTACTGTTTTCAACGGGAACCCAGTTATTCATCTTAAGTTTTTATGGTCAAATAAAGCCGGTCACGGTGGCGTTGAATCAACACCTGTACCAGCCATTGTTGCATCCTGATGGACAGCGGTTATTGGCGAGTCATGGAGTGGTTGATGGCGATATTGCGTTACTTGACCTTCTAGAATCAAAACAGCCCAGCTCTGAAATGTTTTCTGATAAATCAAAGAATAGTGTTTTTCTGAATCAACCTCACCCAAGTTTTGAGCGATCAATTTACGACGATGCTGACGCTATTTTTCAGCCTAATGGCGACATGATTGCTTTTAGTTCTTTGCGTTCTGGAACTCGGCAAATTTGGCTACATCATAAAGAATCATCCTGGCCAGTGACACAATTTAATAGAGATAGTCATATTAATGGGTTTAGCTGGCATCCCGAGATTGAATGGTTATTGATTGCTGCCAATGGACAACTCTATCGTATGGATGTCGATGGTAATTACTTAACCATTGAGTCGGCGGGTATTGTTACTCAGTTGATGGGTTGGGTGAGTGAGGATATCGCTTTATTGTCAGAACTTTTTCAGGGTGAAGAACAATTAGTATTGTTCAATCTTAAAACCCAGGCACGAAAAATTATTGTTGAACAAGCTGTTTTATGGGCAGAGCAGTTGGTCAATGGTGACGTAATTTTTCAGGATGATCAGTATCAAATTTGGCGTCATCCGAAAGGATCGATAGAAGCTTACAAAATAGAGCGCTTGTCGGGTATGAATGATGCGCGCCGATTTACAGCAGAAGCAAACACTTTGTATGGCATCAGTGACGATGCCCGACTTTGGTCCTATCAGGTTGATACTGAACAGTTTCAGTACCACAGAAGGGTGAGTCATCTGGTTAACTATATTAGTGATAAACGTGATGATCAGATACTGGTGAAGCAGGCTATTTCAGCAAAAAAAGAAGTCATCGAGCTAATCGCGCCAGATTAATCCACTAAAGATCGCCTGAGTCGAATTAAACACTTCAGGCGATTTGATCGTTGATAAATTCTGCTGACAACTTAGCGGCTAACATCATATTTTCATTCAGAGTTAATCCTGAGGATTTTCGGGGTTTAAAGCTGTGATCGCCATCGGGGATCCAGTTTACATTGATTGATTGGCTTAATGGGTATTGGTCGACTTCGTGTTTGGTGCCAAAGGTGTCTCGTTCACCCTGAACAATTAAGCAAGGTTTGGTCATGGTCATTAAATGATCGGTGCGAAGTTTGTCGGGTTTTCCTGGCGGATGAAACGGGTAGCCCAGTGCCAGCGTCGCTAAAACTTTTGGGTGATCAGCACACAGTGTTGCTACCCGGCCGCCCATGGATTTACCGCCAATGATCAATGGCATATCGGGCAGCTCATCAATTAAACCATTCAAACTTTGAATAAGCTGTTTCACAGGGTTTGGCGGACGACGTTTGTTTTGTGATATCATCTCAACCATATAAGGGAAATTAAAGCGAACAATCTGGATGTTGTACTGACCGATGAAATCTTTCATCTGAGTCATAAACTCCGATTGCGCCGGCGCTCCGGCACCATGAGCCAGTAAAAGTGTGACTTTTTTACCTGGACTCAGATTATCAATTAACTGCATAATCACCACCGTTTTAATCTCTGATTGAAATATGCGTACAAATTAGGCCCTATTATCCGCGATAATTCACCGAATATCTCGGAAACTTTTGGAAAAAGCAGGGGATAAGGCTACAATGCCAAGGACTGTATGAATTTTAAACAAGTTTGTGCAGATAATCTTTTATTTAAAAGAGGTGGTAAACAATGAGTGATACACCAAAAGCATTTTTTGAAGAAATGGATGGTGAACGTTGCTACATTGGACCCGAGCGTCGTATTGATCGTCGCCGAACCAATAACAATCGTCGGCTGGAAAGTTTATTAAATGATTTTGGACTGGATCGCAGAGTTAGTCGTGAACGTCGAAATCGTAATACGTCATGGCTGATAATGTCGCAAGCCGCTAACCTCTAGTTGCTTGCATGGTTGAGATTGTATCGGCAAAAATTGCCGAGGTGGTTTCGACACTCTTAATTTGAGCCTCGTTACTCGAGGTCTTTAAGCCGATAGTCAATGCGAAGCATGAGTTGTAGTTGGCTCAATATTAAAATTCTTAGTTCCCTAGATCGTGTTTATCTTTACCAGTTGCGAGTTTGACTTGTTGCATTCTTTGTTGCACAAAATTATTCAGCCAACTTAAAAATTCAAGATGCTCAATGGAGTAATTGATAAATCTTCTCCGACTGATAAGATCATTGGCAGTTTTTCAACTCAGGATCTTGTCATCAGTGGCAATAAAACACCCTCAATACCCGAATGACTGGCAACTTCCTTCAGCAATTCAGTGTTTGCCTTCTCCAGACTGGGCTTCGCGTGTCAGCTTGTCGATTAAACGAGACGACACTATTCACCCTTTTATTTCTGGCAATAAAGCAAGAAAACTTTATTCACTGATACAGCGTTGGCAGGTAAGTCCTCCGCAGCAGGTGGTTACCATGGGGGGAAATCGCTCAAACTATCTGCATGCGTTAGGTTATTTATGTTATCAAAAATCGATTCCACTCTTAGCACTGGTTCGTGGTCACGAACCGGAACACTATCATTCAACGCTGTCTGATTTAAAACGTTGGCAGGTAAAGCTGACATTTGTGGATAAATTAACGTTTCGACAGTGTCGAGAAAACTTTGAAAATGTCCGGTTATTGGTTAAAGAAAAAGATTTGTTAAGTGAAGCTGAGTCATCGATTGAATGGCTGCCGGAAGGTGGTAGCAATGTCGAAGCGTTTAACGGCATTATGTTGGCGGTGGATGAATTAACACAGATCCCTGATGTGATTTTTGTACCGGCAGGCACCGGCTGTACCGCTTTAGGTATTGCTGCTGCCATCGATAAAAAGGGCTGGCATACACAGGTGATTGCCGTGGTGGTTTTAAAAGGAGCCGAGTCAATCAGCCAGTCATTAGGTAAATTGGCGAAGCAGGCGAATACCCCCTGGCCAAAATCGCTGACTTTAGAGCATCGATTTTGCGACAAAGGATTTGCAAAGATTACGCCTGAAATTAAAAAGCAGAAAGCCTATTATGAGCAGCTCTGGTCGTTGCCACTAGAACCTGTTTACTCCGTTAAAATGCTCAATGCGGTTAAGGCTTATTGTGACTCGGGCATGCTCGACAATAAACAGGTCCTGTTGTGGCATACCGGGGGGTTACAAGGTGACACCTGAGCAAAGAGCATTTTGTGTTTACATGGGCTGCTTTTTAAAGAGTACTCTTAAAATGCCTCTGGTATTAATAACCTTGCAGTTTGTTTGAGCTGGGTTAAGCTTATACTGATGAGCTGTTGTATTCGAATAATCAAAAGGGGTTGAACAAGTGTGAGTAACTGTACAGCACCTTATAATATCAAGTCTATTGCTGCACTTCTTTGCGGTTTATTTTTGCTGGCAAGTGTCAACAGTTTTGCCAGTAGCCCTATCTATCATCAGCTTGAAACCATTGATGTGGAGTCTGGATTACCTCAGTCGACAGTTAGAGCGATTACTCAGGATCAATTTGGGTTCATTTATTTTGCCACCGATGAAGGGATCTCTCAGTTTGATGGCATTAGTCACAAAAATATCCAGTCGACTGCTAAAGAACTACAGTCTCTGTTTAGCTTTTCTTCATTATGTGACTCCGAAAATGGATTATGGGCGGGCTCTCTGGATGGCGGTGTGCTTTATTACTCAGCTTCGAGCCGGCAGTGGAAAGAATTTTTACTCAGTGACATATTTGGTGCCGAAGCTGGCAAACAAGTGATTGGTTGCAGCAAAGATATTGATAACAATATCTGGTTTATTACTGAGCGGGGCTTATTTTCACTGGGTGTCGATGAAAATATTGAGTTAATCAGAAAAGATTCATTCTGGATTGAAGGCAACAATCAGGTGAATCATTTAATGATCACGGAAGAAAATCGTTTTTATATTGCTACTGAGCAAGGGCTGTATACATTGAACTATGGCAGGTTTACGAAACTGGCATCGTATAGTCAGCCTGCGACACGAGTCGTGCAAACATTACTGGATGCTCGAGGTCGGCTTTGGGTACTTAATGAATCCTCCGTATCGGTATACAACAATAACAAAGGCGAGTGGGAAATAATTGCTTCTTCGCTTATTGGCCAGCTTAATCGAAAAGTTGCTCATGAACGGTTAATTGATATTTTTCAGGATTCGGCCGGGCGCACATGGATTGGAACCGAAACACAGGGAATACTGATAATTGATGAAAACAATCAGTCGTTGCATCATTTGAAAAAAAATCCCTCATACGGAAATTTACCGGATAACCATATTACTTCTATATATCAGTCACGAGACAATGTTATGTGGCTAGGTACCTGGTTAAGTGGGGCGATAAAACTAATCCCGTCATTGCAAGGTATAGACACCACCCGAGTTTTTTCAACCAACAATGGAGAGATTGTTGAGCCCAGCATTCGATCCATTTATCGTTCCGAGACAGGTGAGCTATGGGTAGGTACTGATAATGCTGGCGTATTGCTTTCTGATGGTAATGGTAAGTCTTATACTCAATATAAGCGAGTGAGTGACGCGAGTGGGCTTGCAATGAGTGCTGAAAATTATTACCAAAAGCAACCCAGTTTTACGTTACCCAGTAATACGGTTCGAAACTTTTATCAGCGCAATAATGGTGATTTTTTGATTGGTACTGATCGAGGATTATTAAAGCTTACCGATCAAGGTTTTGAATACTTGGGACAAAATATTGAAGCAGCTCTAAGTACTGGTGACTTAATTCGCGGTGTGCTTGAAGACTCAAAAAATACACTTTGGGTTGGCACTTATGATAAAGGCTTGTTCTGGTTTAATGATGAAACAGGACAATATAATCGAATATCATTATCACAAAATTCACTGATTGATAGAGTGGCGCAGGTGCATCTTTCGATGGATGGGATGCTCTGGGTGGGCACGGATACACAAGGCTATTTTATTGTAGATCCGATACAAAAAAGCGTAGTTGAACATATCCATTTTAATATGCCGAACCGACTGAGAGCTCCCGGTAATTCAATATGGAGTTTTTATCAGCCTAACTCGCAGACCATGTGGGTGGGTTCTTATGGACAGGGCTTAGGGCAATTAAATCTTCAGTCAAGAGTATTCACTTATTTTCGCGAGTCGGATGGATTACCAAACGATGTAATCTATAGCATTACGCAAGATCAGCAAGGTTGGTTTTGGGTTTCTACCAATCAGGGATTAGCTCGATTTTCTCCAGGCAAAAAAAAGTTTATCAGCTTAAATAAAGTACATGGCTTGCCACATTCTGAGTTTAATTCGGGGGCGTATTTTAAGGATGATTCCGGACGACTTTATTATGGCTCACTAAAAGGATTGGTGATTATTGACCCTTCCAAGTTAATGCCCAATACGGGTGAGCATCAAGTCTACTTAAGTGACTTAAGAGTCAATAACCAGTCAGTTGAGCAAGCGACTAATCATTTAAGTATGCAAGGTGATGTTTTTTCACCAAAACAACTTACGTTTGAAAAGGATTACGAACAGTTGTTTTTTTCTTTTGCAGTAAGTGACTATTTGGCACCTGATAAAAATATTTTTGCTTATCGATTGTTGGGGTATCAGGATGATTGGGTATTCAATGAAGGAAAAGTAAGAAGCGCCAGCTTTAATAGTTTACCGGCTGGGTATTATCGGTTAGAAGTAAAAGCAAAAAATAGTTATGGCGTATGGAGCGATAAGCTTTTAAAAATTGATATACAGTTACAGCCTCCCTGGTGGCTTAGTGGCTGGGCATATTTTTCTTATTTAATTTTAATTATGTCTGTAATCTGGGGCAGCTTTGAACTTTGGCGTCGCTATCGCAGACAACATAAGTTAATGCTTGAACGATTGCATTATCTGGTTGAGCACCGAACGCAGGAGTTAAAAAATAAAAATGAGCAACTGAAGTCATTAAACAGTGAATTGCAACATGCTAACGAAAAACTTGAAAAGGTCAGTATGACCGATAGCCTGACAGGGCTGGGCAATCGACGTATGATGTACCAGTATCTTGAAAAAGATGTCGGCCGTGTTAATCGGGCTTATATTAGCCTGGAGACCGATCTTCTTAATTTGCCGGACATCCAAAAGCATGACCTACAATTTTATCTGGTTGATATTGATGATTTTAAAAGCATCAATGATCGTTATGGTCATACTGTTGGCGACAAAGTGCTTATTCAAATAAGTCAAATACTCACCGCTGTTAGTCGTGAAGGTGATTATGTGGTGCGTTATGGTGGAGAGGAGTTTTTACTGGTGATGCGTGATACACCTCGTAGTGAATCCGCTCTCATCGCAGAAAGGATACAGCAAGCATTCCATAGCGAAGAGATAAATATTAGTGCTGACTTAACGATTCCCTTGCGTTGCTCCATTGGTTTTGCACCTTACCCTTTTTCCAGTCTTTGTCCGGCTCAATTGTTACCTGAACAGGTGATTCAAATTGCAGATATTGCTCTTTATTGTGCAAAAGCCAGTGGGAAAAATTGCTGGATAGGTTTGAATGGTCATTACAAAAAAGACGAAGTGATAGTTTCGGATGTACTGAATAACACAGAGCAACTTATAGAGCAGGGATTAGTCGAAGTCATTACTTCTGATAATGTTTCTAAGCTAAACTGGACGCAAGGAAGGCATTAAATAGCCGTCGTCCAGTTTTTTGTAAATCAGAATGATTAAACCTGTTTTTTAGCCAAAGTTAATTTGGCATCAGTAAGGTGTAGTCGAGCTCAAGAACGCATTGCTTTGATATTCGTAATTGTTCAGGTTCCATCATTAGCTCATTGATTGTCTCTTCATCGATATTCTTAAAGCCATAGGTTTTTAGACGCAGCCAACCAATATCTTCACGGTTATCAAAATGGCCTTTATCCAGAATTATGGATGCGGCATAAACCGTATCACCAGCAAAACTTGGATTTAAATGAGCGCCACCATTTATGGCCGTTAACCATAGACCATTTGCCAGACCACTGTGAGTGATGGCACGGCAAAGGGACATAATATGACCGCCATACACCAGTCTTTTCCCGGCAGCAGACTGCGACATCATATGCTGATCAAAATGAACACGGGCATTATTCTGGTATAGACGTGTGGCGAGTGAGTGATCGGAATCGTTTATCGTCATGCCCTGACGATGATTGATGATTTCGCCAACTTGATAATGAGTTAAACGGTGTTTACAAGCTGTCCAGTCACTGGAAAAGTTATCAAAATTTAAATCATCAGGTATTAGATTCTGATTAATTGTGACCGATGATTCAAGATCCGGTATATGGTCAATACCCATTGGTGCTGAGGGTGTTTTTTTATGCACCATCACCCAACGTTTCCATTCAACTACGGTTGTGTCGTGTTGATTTTTAGCGATTGAATGAACGTAAACAATACCCGTTTTTCCGTTACTGTTTTCTTTTAATCCGATAACCTTTGAAGTAACACTGATGGTATCGCCTGCAAAAATCGGAGATGAAAAGCGGCAGTTGGCATAACCGAGATTGGCTACGGCGTTTAATGAAATATCCGGAACGGTTTTACCAAAGGCAATATGAAACAGCAGCAGGTTATCAATCGGTAGTCGCTTAAACCCACAGGCCTGCGCCACCGTTTCGGCGCAATTGAGTAGGTGCTGACTTCCGGTTAATGCAATGTAGAGGCTGATGTCGCCAGAAGTAATGGTTCGCGGCGTACCATGAATTAGCTGTTGATTGATTTCAAAGTCTTCAAAAAAATAACCCTGAAAGGTTTTTTCCGTCAAAAACCGCTTAGGTAATTTGGAATTGGTTGTTTGGTTCATGTTACTTCTCCGGACCACAGAGCTCGCTTTGACCAATTTTATGAACCGTTTTATACACCGCAAGTACTCTTTCTGCCCACTCGGCCAGTGAAGGCTCTACCAGTCGATCATCAATGACTGCCATTGATCGATCGTTTTTATTCGCCTGTTCAATAGCGTCTAATATCTTTTTTGCTCGATTAATTTCATCACGCTTTGGGGTAAAGGCATCGTTGGTGTAATCCAGTTGAATTGGATGTATAACGGTTTTGCCATCAAAGCCCAGATCACGTGCCTGTCGACAGGAAAACTCACAGGCTTCTACATTTTTAAGATTAAAGTGGGGTCCATCAATGACACATTTTTTATAAGCTCTTGCGGCTAAAATAACCAGCGATAAACTGGTGATTAAACCACTGCGATCGGGTGTTGGATTAAGCTTCAATTCATTGGCAAGATCCGTCGTTCCCATAACAATGACTTCCAGCCTTGGGTTGGCTGCAATCTCTTTAGCGTTTAGTACACCTAATGGACTTTCAATATTGACCATGACTTTTAAGTGTTGACCACCGGCTTGATCAAGATGATAGATGGCTTCTTCAAGTTGTTGCTGGCTTTCCATTCGTGGAAACGTAACGGCATCAACATTCAGTGTCACCAGAGTTTTTAAGTCATCAAAACCCCAGGGGGAATTTAACGGATTGATGCGAACTATTTTTTCCGAATGACCAAACTCACCCTGTTTTAAATATTGCTTTAGGTTTTCACGAGCTTGCTCTTTTTGTTGCGGTGGAACCGATTCCTGTTGATCAAAAATAATTGAATCGGCATCGAGAGTGCGTGACTTTTCAATGTGTCGTTCAATATGAGCCGGAACATACAGCATGGTCCGTCTTGGTCGATAGTTAAAAGGCATGGACGATGTTTCGGTTAAAACCTGTTGTGATGAATTCATGCCGTTTGCTCCCTGTTTAATTGTTGGACGAGTTGTTTGCGCAACACTTTTCCATTTTTTGTGCGTGGAAACTCGCTCATAAAGTGTATCACTTTTGGTGCTTTATATTTCGCCAGATGTTCTGCACCAAATGCGAGTAAATCATCTTCGCTAACCTGGGCATCGGTATGAGTGATCACACACACCGAAACCAGTGTTTTATCTTTAGAAATGGTTTCTCCAAGCGCCACACAATCGGCAATGGCCGGATGGGTTTTCATAACGCGTTCCACTTCGTGAGGTGAGACCCGATAACCAAAGGTATTTATAATGTCGTCTTTGCGACCAATAAACCAGATATACCCCTCGGCATCTACCCGGGCGTAATCGCCAGTTAAAAAGTAGCCTTGTTGCTTGGCTTTATCGGTTTCTTCGGGCAGGTTCCAGTAACGAATGAATAATCCAGGATCGTTCAGCGGCAGGCAAATCATGCCTTCTTCTCCGGCAGCTACCGGATTCAGGTTTTCATCGCGCAAGCTGACTTGATGACCCGGTTGAGCAAAGCCTGCGGCACCCGGCCGGATAGGTTTACCTTTGTGCTGAGAAATATAATAGGACAGCTCGGACATGCCAATGGCTTCATACACATCCTGCCCGAATCTTGCGCGCCAGGCTAATAACATTTCATCGGAGAGGTGTTCGCCCGCGCTCATGCAGTGATTCAGTGACGGAACGTCTTTTTTGTCTAGATTGGTCTTCTGAATAATTTGCCGATAAATGGTCGGTACGCCTATAAAGGTAGTGCACTGGTGTTTTTTGATAAGACGCGGCCAGGTGGTGGCGTCATTCGGTCCTTCATACACCACGACGGTTTTGCCGTGAAACAGCGGATCCATCAGGGCGGAGCCCAGTACGTAAGTCCAGTTGAATTTACCGGAGTGAAGAATGCGATCCTTGCCCTGAAAATTAAACCAGAACTCAGAAGCTGGCAATCGACCAATCAGTGCCCGGTGAGCATGCAATACGCCTTTAGGAAACCCGGTGGTACCAGAGGTATAAACCAGATAAGCCGGATCATCGGCTCGTGTTTTATGGCAGCGAAAACTTTTACGTTGACTGTTTAACTCTGCGTCCAGATCAATCAACTGGATATTGCCGACGCTGGGCAGGTCGCGCAGATTTCCGTCACCTGTAAGCAGTACCTGTTTTAACTGGGGGCAATCGGCCAGTGAGTCAGCAAGCTCGCTCCACATGGCTTTATCCGTAACCAGTGCCCGTGCACCCGAATCTTTCGCCAGATAGGCCACTTCATCCGCGGACAGCAAGGTGGATGTCGGTACGGCAATGGCACCGTATTTTAAACAGCCAAAAAATGCAGTGGGGTATTCAAGCGAGTTGGGCAGTCGAATGAGTAATCGATCACTTACATCAAACTTAAGGCTGGCAAGCAGGTTAGCAAATGCGCATGTGCGTTGATAGAGTTGTTCGTAAGTCAGTGCCGAGGTGCCTCTATGGGCATCTTCCAGAATAAACGCCGTGCTGTCTGGCTGATGTTCAAGATGACGATCGATACAGGCTTCACCAATATTAAAATGGTCGGGCAGTTGCCATTCCCATTGTTCTGGTGCGGCAACATCGGATCTCAGGTATTGGTTTAATTCATTCATAATTAAATTTTCCCATACGGCCAGTTTTCACGGATCACATGCACGGGCAGTCGTTTCAGTACATCCATGGCAAAGGCTTTGTTGTCGTCGCTTAAGGCTTTTAACGCGTAGGCGCGTAACAAGGTTTGCAGTGCTTTACCAAACATGGGGGGATCCAGCATTTCGCCTTCAAACCGTATGGCACCACCTAACAGAGCATCGGCATCAATCGCCGCCTGTAAAACCTTCACGTTACGATTAATTTGCAGAGGGCTCGGCGTAAAGGCCACTTTACACAGGTGGATATGGTAGGGGTGAATAACCTGTTTTCCGGTAAGCCCCATTTGTGCTTCTTCCACGGCATGGCGATGCACTACATGGGAATTATGATCACCGTGCAAATCGAGCCAGCGTCTTACATCGTGCGGCTCAATAAAGTTTTCGGGCATCGCGGTTTCATTGATCAGAACTTCTACCCCACCAATTACGCCTTTACCGGCAATTCGGGCTTCAAGTAACAAGTTACGTAAATAAGTTCTTAATTCATCGATCCAGCCTTCTGGCGTTAAGTGGATCGCCATGGCTTTGGAAAAATCGTGTATACCGAATACCACATGAGTCACCGATGAAAACTGCATCAAATCGGGTGCCAGTTTCAGTGAGCGGGGGTGTTCGATGATCGGCTGAATTTCAATTTTTTCATTCACGCCAACCAGCCAGGAAGACAGATCGCGAATTTCAGCGGCGCCATAGACTTCACCGGCTTTGGCCAGAATAATC
Source organism: Pleionea mediterranea (assembly GCF_003148745.1). GTDB lineage: Bacteria > Pseudomonadota > Gammaproteobacteria > Enterobacterales > Kangiellaceae > Pleionea > Pleionea mediterranea. The sequence continues at coordinate 58,486 of NZ_QGGU01000001.1, forward strand.
ACATCAATGTGTTCTTTGACGGCTTTTATTAATTCCAGATCTTTTTCGTATTCTGGCGTACGAAAAGGGTTGATCCGCAGGGCAATCTGAAAGTCGCGCTCGGGAAATTTCGGCAGTTCCTGCTTGAGCAGTTCGCGACTCATTTCTTTTTGTCGGCAACCGTCTTCCAGATCAAAGAGCAGTGTGTGAGCCGGACAATGATGCGCGTGTCTGCGTATGCGATCTGCGGCCTGTTCCATGGTTTCATACTGACCTTGCGCGGGATTGTACTTAACCGGGGGATAATAAAGCTGTATCCCCGGCCAAAATCCGCCCAATACTAACTGTTCGTCGACATTGTCGAGAAATGCGTATTCGTAGTTCATGATCGGGTCCTATCCAATTGTACCTTGTGGCAGAGACGGCTTGGTAAGGGCTGACTCTGGTCTACCATTATTATGGTTTTATATTGCAGCGCAATAATACTAAAGCATAGTTAAACGCTCATTTCAATCACTTGTTTGAATTTTTTGTTGCCATAAAAATCCGACTTTAGTATGGTTGTATTCGGTTTATTGCGGTGCAAAAATTAATCAGGATCAACACCCGTAGCGGATATGGTATTTACAATACGGGGTCTGAAATCTTAAAAGTGCTTAACATTTAACAAGTTACAGGAGGTTGGCCATGAGCCAGACAGTGCACCCTAACGATGCATTATTTGAGGGAGAGAAGCCGTTTCCGGTGATCCCAAGCTGTGAACATTTTGCCGGAAGTGAAAAACTGATCCGCAAAGCCATGTCGCTGCAAGAGAAAATAGGCCCTGTGTTTGACATTACCTGCGATTGTGAAGACGGTGCGGCATCGGGTAAAGAAGTTGAGCACGCGGAAATGGTCGCCGCTGTCATCGGTTCGGACGATAACAAACACAATATGGCCGGGGTACGGATCCACGATTATTCTCACCCGGACTGGAAACAGGACGTGGATATTCTGGTGCCCAAAATAGGCGAGCGGGTGGCTTATATCACTATTCCCAAGGCAACCGAAGCCAGCCAGGTGGCTGAAATGGTTGACTATATTCAGCAGGTGGCGAAAAAGTCTGGCATTGAACGTGAAATCCCAATCCATGTATTAATCGAAACCCACGGTGCGCTAAAAGAGGTTTGGGATATTGCAAAAGTTCCCTGGTTGCAAGTTCTTGACTTTGGCATGATGGACTTTGTTTCGGCTCATCAGGGGGCCATACCGGCTTCGGCGATGCGTTCACCAGGACAATTTGATCACCCCATTCTGGCACGCGCTAAAGCCGAAATGACCGCTGCCGCTTTGGCCAATGGTATTGTTCCTGCGCACAACGTTACCCTTGATCTAAAAAATCCCTACCAGACTTATAAAGACGCGGAGCGCGCCCGAAATGAGTTTGGATTTCTACGCATGTGGAGCATTTACCCGACACAAATTAACGCCATCATCGATGCCATGAAACCGGATTATTCCGAAATAGAAGATGCCATTGGTATCCTGACGGCGGCGCAAGATTCTGAGTGGGGACCTATTCAGTTTAAAGGCGAGCTTCATGATCGGGCGACCTATCGTTATTACTGGCAACTATTGCAACGCGCCCATGTGATGGGGCAAACATTACCGGATGATGTTCGACAGCGCTTTTTCGAATGAAGTTTTTGACAGATGCTCTTTGATAGAAAAGTAAAGGGATGATGAGTTGTGCGACACTTACCTGGGGTAAGGTCGCACTTTTGGTCTTATTACTGCTTAAACCTCATAATGCCTTCCTGAGCGGTGCTGGCAACCAGCCGGCCCTGTTGATCATAGACCTTACCTAATACAAATCCTCGTTGATGCGATGATGATGGGCTATCTATAACGTACAGAAGCCAGTCATCAAAACGAAATTCACGGTGGAACCACATTGAGTGATCGATGGTGGCCATTTGCAGTTTGGGGGTTAAAAACGAAACGCCATGGGGCAACGCTGCGGTGGGTAAAAAGCCAAAGTCGGAAGCATAGGCGAGTATATATTTATGGATCCTTAAATCATCGGGCAGCTTGCCGTTGGTTTTCATCCAGATGTGGCGCTGCGGGGAGGCTTTTTCTGGTTTAAGTGGGTTGTGAAATTCAACCGGTCGCATTTCAATCGGTTTTTCACAAATAAAACGGGTGCGTAAATTTTCCGGAATATGTTCGGCGTATTGTCGGGCAATATCGAGTTCCGAAGGCAGATCATCGGGCAGAGTAACATTTGGCATGGACGCCTGATGATCGAAGCCATCGTTTGATATATGAAACGATGCCGTCATATAAAAGATGGTTTTGCCATTCTGGATGGCTTTTACCCGACGGGTAGAGATGCTGCGGCCATCACGGATGGATTCTACGTCGTAAACAACCGGTCTTGAGGAATCGCCTGGTAATAAAAAGTAGCTGTGGAAAGAGTGAGAGACTCGATCGACATCAAGTGTTTGTTTGGCTGCTGATAGAGCCTGACCAATAACTTGACCTCCAAACAGTTGTGGAAAGCCAAGATCCTGACTTTGCCCACGGAACAAGTTGGTTTCTATGGGTTCCAGCTGCAACAATTCAACCAGTTCTTCTAGCACTTGGCTCATAATAACTCTCTATTAATGTTTTGTAGTTACTATTGTAGGTGAATATTTTTTACAGGCAATAGCATTGACTCCGGAGTACGCACCGCAGAGAATGGCAATAGATTAAAGGTTTCAATTAATGCTGCTGTTGTTCAGGTAGATCTTTACTAAAGAGAGATTGATTTATGTTAAGTGATCGTTTTTTCATCCATGGAATAGTCAGGCTGTTTTGTTCAGTGATCATCGTTTGTTTGATCAGCAGTTGCGCCAACTTAACCTCAATGGAAAAAAGTATTGATACATTGACTAGCGAAGCCAATGAAGGTGATCTCAATGCCGCACATGCACTGTGCTTTCGTTTTAGTAATGGCGTAGGAGCAGAAATAGACGATGATGCTGCATTTAACTGGTGTCACCGAGCTTCGTCCACGCAAAATCCAAAGTCGATGACCTTACTGGCGGATCTTTATTATCATGGTCGTGGCACCGAGCAAGATTACCATCAAGCAGCCAAGCTGTATTATTTTGCCGCCCAGCGTGGCATCGATAAAGCCATGCTAATGCTTTATCATCACTATATTAATGGCTATGGCGTGGCCAAAGATGAAACGGAAGCGCGTTATTATTTAAATCGTGCCGCGCAGAGAAATTACGCGCCAGCAAAACAATTAAAACAACAATTACTATTACAACCTTAAGATATATTTTATGACATTACGTTTTCTATTATGCAGTGTACTCTACTCGTTAAGTCTTATTGTTTCAGCAAGCACTTTTGATATTAACGACTGGTTTTCTAACGATGGTATATCGCCCGTGGCATTATCGCCAAGCGGTGAGCGCATATTATGGCTCGAACAAGGAATTGAGCAGGCGCTTTTACTACAGGCGGTTAAGGATGATAAGCACTTACAAATAGAGCTGCCCATTGAGACTCAATTTGTCGATGCCAGGTTTTCTGGAAGCAATCGACTTTTATTTATTGTAAAAGCCAGCCAATGGCATTATGTGTATGAATTCGATATTGAGAATAAAAAGCAGACGTTGGTTCTTAAAAAACAATCCAGTGTTTCTTTTGTCAATGGTCAAAACAATAAAGGTGGCTACTGGTTACTGAGTCAACAGCAGCTTATATGGTTTGATTTTTTACGTCGTCAAATTACTCAAGTAATGCAAGTGCCCGAAGGCATTGTTTCATTAACCGTCGATAGTAATGATAATCCCTGTCTTGCGATAAAAAATAACGGACAAGTTTTATTGCATTCGCAGTTTTATAATGGAAATAACTCCAGCCATCAGTCGATAGAAAATTCCGAAGCATCGGAACAAGTTGATTCAGGTAAACAGTGGCACACTTTTGATAAACTCTCATCGGTTACAGGTGTTAAAGTTGATGCCAGCTGTCAAAAACTATGGGCTTTATCCTCCAATAATCTGAATACCGAGAGTTTACTGGCGTATTCAGTCAGTAATGGTTTATCAATCTTATTCAGTAACAACTCTTTTGATTTATCTGGCTTTACTCTGACAGCGAACGGCGAAGCTGTTGATTCTGTTTCTTATGACGGTCAAAAGCCAGAAGTCGTTACCTTTAGCCCCGCAATGGCGAAACTAAAAAGTATTCTTAATAAATATAATGATGATATTTATTGGAAAGTATTGGAAAGAAGTAATGATGACTCCGTTTTTCTGGTACATGCTGAGTCGCCGACTTTACCGCCACAAATTCTATGGGTGGCGATTAAATCGCGAACGTTGAAAGTTGTAAATCAATCCTTGGCTTACTATAAGGGCCATTCATGGCATCAAACCACTCCTTTTTCAATTAATCGTTTTCAAAGTGGGGAGCTTACCGGTTACCTGACAGTGCCAGCAAAACAGAAAACGGAAAATGATACAGAATCATTAACCATAAGCGATTCATCAGCCACAAAGTTTATCATTGTTAAACTGCATGGTGGTCCGTTTCAGGTTAGAGATAACTGGAGGTTTGATCCTGAGGCGCAGTGGTTTGCAGAACAGGGAATAGCAACCTTAACAGTAAACTATCGTGGCTCAGCAGGATTTGGAAAGCTGCATCAAGCAAAAGCATTTGGTCAGTTACGTGCAACACTGGAGCAAGATATTGATGACGCACTGGACTGGGCTCGTGAGCAGTACAGTGGAACGGAACATTCTATTTGTTTATACGGTTCAAGCTTTGGTGCTTTTGCCGTGTTATCGGAGTTGATTGAGAATCCTGATGATTATAGTTGTGGGATCATGTTGTCAGGCGTTAGCAGCTTACCCGAGATTTATCGCGAGCTGGATACACAGCAAGATAAGGAATTATTTAAACGGCAGTTTGGTGATCCTGAAAATATTGACTGGCACAATGAAAATAATTTATTAAAGCATATCGCCAGGTTATCCAAACCATTACTTGTGATTTACGGTAACCAAGATTCTGTTGTGTCACCGATGCAGAGTGAACGATTAGTTGAAAAACTTAAGGCACACAGTAAGATCTTTGAGCAACAGGTTTTTCCTGAAGGTCAGCATCAACTTGACACTGTAAGCACGAGGCATCTTATTAACGATAAAATCAAATCGTTTTTAATGAAGTATCTACGAAAATAATTGAGGCCTTAGCGGTTAATAGCTAAGGCTACAAAATTTTCAAGGACTAGTTTTGTCAGTCAATAGACTTAAATATCTTTTGCATTGACAAATAACAACACAATGCCGCTGGTTGCTGCAAAGACAAATGCATCTTTAAAAGAATTAGCGCCTATTGTTGTTTGCCACATTTGGAATAATGCACCACCAATCACAACAAAGCCTCCAAACCAAACAACTAAGGCCATACCAGAACCAAGAATCGCAAAACCTTTAGATGAGTTAAAGACATCTGAACTATCATGCCGAACCTTCCAGAGATCCCATGCTCCTTTAAGTGAAAATGCGCCAACCAGAAACTCACCAATAATAATACAAATAAATATTAAGGTTATTATTATTGGGTTGGTAATCGGGGGGAATATATGAGTGCTGTATACATTATGCTCCGCCATACCAGTAACATAGGCGATAGCTTCGAGACCTGTACTCCAGTTTGCAATATTACCGGCAACATAGAACCATCCCTGCAATCCAACGAAAGTGATTAATATGATTTTTAGTATGCGAATTGCCATGGGATACTCTCCTTATAATTAATTTAAATCCTCAAAAAGTATGATAATAAATATCAGATTTTACTTTGTATTGGTTACCATTCAAATAATAGTCTAGTTTAGCTGACAATCAAGATGTAAGCCTGATATCGGTAAAGGTGATAGAGACAAAGGGTGATAGCCATCAAAAGTTGTACGTGGGAAAGGGCGATGAACTTATATAATATCTATCGAATAGGCAATAAAAATGATGATCAGAAGTTTGTGGTCAACTGATACAGTTTTTCGCTGTGAGAAAGTGGACAGACAAAAGCAAGTTTAACAGCCATAAGCATTAAATCATCATCAAGTATCGTACTATCATAAAGACGATCACCAACTATTGGAAATCCCGACTCTGCAAGATGTCGCCTTATTTGATGTTTACGTCCTGTTTCAATGGATACTTCAAGTAGTGATGTTTCATTAACCTTATCGATTGTCAGGGGGATCACATGACTAACACTCGGCTTGCCATCTATTGGCTGATTGATTGTTTGAGAGGCTTCAAACGGCCATACACCTTCGACCATAGCGTGGTAGGTTTTGCTAATAGCGCGTGTTGCAAATAGGTGCGATAATTTTGCGGCAGCGGTTTTAGAATGAGCCACTAAAATAATGCCGCTGGCTGCTCTATCGAGTCGATGGACCACAAAACTATTTCGTTGTGGTGTTAAATGCTGTTCTGCCCATCGTGTAATGGTGCAATGATCACCCCATTTTGAGCCTTGAGACAATAGCCCTGACGGTTTATTCCAAACACTGTAGTCGCTTTCGTCGGCAATTAGCTCTGGTACAGAGGGCTCGGCTGAAAGTACCTTTTCATCATAATATATGTGTAAGGTTTGACCGCATTTTAATGTTTTTTTAGCACGACGAATGCGTTGTGTCTTTTTGCCAGCCGTAAGCCAGACGCAACCCTTATTCATAGCTTCTTTTAGTTTTTGTTTTGATAGTTCAGTATGTGAGGCAAGGCACTCGATCGCCAGTTGATTGTCAGTAGCAATCTTGATGTGTTGCTCGAACGACTTTAACATTATGAGGTTTGATGCTCATCATTGGATGACGAGTAAATCATACAACGATTTCTACCTGCATGTTTTGCGTCATAAAGCGCTTCATCGGAATGTTTCATTAGCGTATCAAAGTTATATCCGGAAATACGGCTTACGGTAATACCGAAGCTTGCGGTTATAGTGATTGCTTTATCGTTTACTTTTATATCCAGCTCTGAAATTTCTGTTCTTATTTTATCGGCAATTTCGGATGCTTTTTCTAACTCACATCCTGGAAGCAGTATTGCAAATTCCTCACCGCCAATACGGCCAAACAAGTCTACTTTTCTGGTGTGCTTTAAAACCGGTGTTTTTAACGACTGAAGAACTTGATCACCAATGGGATGACCATGGGTGTCATTAATAAATTTGAATTTATCCAGATCAAATAAGATAAAGCTAACCACTTGTCCTGTTGATTGATTGTGTAGCAACGCTGACTCGGATTCTTTTGTAAAGTGACGTCGATTGGATATACCGGTTAATGAGTCAAACTCTGCCAGTTGCTTCAGCTTTATGTGAGTTTGTTTTGTTCGATAAAGCCAAATAAAGATAAAGCTAATCACAAGAGTTAATAGTAGTATCACTAATGATTTATTGGTAGCTTCTTTTTTAGACAGTGAGCGTTGCAAGGTTAATGACTCATTTTCTTTATTAAGAATTTCGATCTCATTGTTTTTTTCATTAACTTTGTGTTTAATAGTTTGAACAGCCATACTCTTTAGCTTTGCTTGGTTTAGATTTTTTTTGTCGTAACTATGGTACTTTTCAAAATATTGAATGGCTTTTTTATAGTTATTATTTATAATCGAGACTTCATAAAGTGTTTTATAGGCTGCAACAAAAGGTTTATAAGGAATGTTGTCTTCACTCATGGATATGATTTTTTCGGCAAAACTTTTGGCACTCACCAAGTCATTTTTTTGAAGATAGATTTGGGCTAATAATTGGTAGTGTTCGGATATTAAATAGTTGTATTGAGTGTTTTCTGTACTTGCCAAATGCTTCTTAAGTAGTTTTTCAGCACCATCAAGGTTCCCTTTGTTAATATTATTTCTTGCGACAAAAGTAATTAAAAAGCTACTGTAGACAGGCTCATTGGCTTTGCTGCAGTTTTGCAAGACATTCTCTGCCCTTTTCAGTGAGCCGGTGAGATTAAATCGAGACTCAATGATAATGCTATTAGCGGCACAAATTGTTCTTTCGTTAGCATTAAACAACAAAGCTTTTTTGGCATTAATTTGACCAAGATCATATTCACCTAACTGGTTATAGAAAATAGCAATGGCCAGATAAGCTCTGCTTGAGACATTGCTTTGAGAGCTTGTTTCAAGGTGCTTGTTTAAGAACTCGATTTCAGATAAACCTTCCGTCCAATCTCTAGTTATAGCGTAAGTATTCAGTAAAAGAATGCTGGATTTTGTTTTAAGGTCAGAAGTAGATGCAGATTGTTTTACAAGCTTAACTTTTTGAATGGATGCTTTTGAATTTCCGAGAAGTAAATCCTCCATACCTCTTAAAAAACTTAAATAAATTTGCTCTTCTTTAGATAGTTTTTCAGACATTCTCTCTATTTGCTTAAGATCGTGAGAGAATTTTTTTAGATCAGATGTTCGTAGCTTTTCGGTTTTTTCAAGCTGCTTCCAAAAACTGCTTTTCTCTGTTTCTGAAAAGACATATAGGGATGTTAATAAAATGGAAAAGCACAAAAGGAACTTCATATTATTTTAAGCTCTCTATTTCGTCATTACTTTCTGTAGGAGGCATAGAGTATACGGTCGTTTTATTTCTACCACTGTGCTTCGATTCATAAAGCGCTAAGTCAGAGTGCTTCATTAGTGTATCAAAATTGTAGCCTGATATACGGCTGACAGTAACACCAAAGCTGGCTGTTACTGTGAACTCAAACCCTGACTCTTTAGTATTCAGTTGCATTAATCCTTTACGAATACCCTCTGCAATTTCTCTTGCTTGTTCTAGCTCACAGCCGGGTAATAATATAGCAAACTCTTCACCTCCCATACGGCCAAACAAATCAATCTTTCTTGTAGCATCTAAGACAGGTTTGGGTATGTTTTTTAATACCCAGTCACCTGTAGGGTGGCCGTAAGAGTCATTTATAGATTTAAATTTATCCAGGTCGAATAAGATTATGCTGACGGCTTGGCCGCTTGCTTTACAATGTATGAGACTCATTTTACATTTTTTTGCAAAGTGGCGTCGGTTATGAATTCCTGTTAATGAATCAAATTCTGCCAGGTGGCGAAGTTTTATTTGCGTCTTTTTAGTTCTATATGCCCAAAGAGATGTGAAAATAATTATTAGTATTAAAATTATAATCATTAATGATTTATTTTGAGCTTCTTCCTTTGCTAGCGATTGCTCTAAATTTAATGCTTTATTTTCTTTGTTAAGTAATTCAATCGTACTGTTTTTCTCAACTATTCTATGATTTGCTAACTGAACTGACATATTTCGAGCTTTTATATCATCGAGATAGAGCTTTTCATATAAGCTATACTTTTCAAGGAATAATAATGATTTCTGATAATTGCTCTTGATCTTTTCTATTTTATAAAGAACATTGAGAGCCGAAACTAAAGGCTTTAATGGTGTCTTAGAGTCAGTGTTATCAACAACTTTTGAAGCAAAAGAAGTTGAGCTTGAGTAATCTTTGAGTTGGAAAAAAGCTTCTGCAAGGAGTCTGTAATATTCTAAAATAAGTATTTTATAATTGGTTTTTTCTACACTGTTTAAACTGCGGGTTAAAATATCCACTACTTCACCATACTTATTTTGCTCCAGCAAATAAATTGCCAAATAGGTATTGTTTAAATTTTCCCATATATGCTCATTTAAAGAGTGACATAAGTTAATTGTATCTTTTAGTGTATTAGTACGTTGTAAAGTATTAAGATAAATAGATGACTCATTAACCAGTGTCCTTGAAATGCATATATTGCGGTTGCTGTTACTGCTTTTCAATACCCGTGATGCATACTCTTGACCGAGATTAAACTCTTCAACTTGATTGTAAAAGATAGCGGCGGTAATAATCCCTCTTTCAAATAAATCCGGATCATTATTGACCTGAGAACTAATACTAAATAATTCTTCAATGAGTATAAGTCCTTTTGTCCATTCTCTTTGTATTGCGTATATATTGATTAAAACAATAAGTGATTTGTTTTTTAATACAGGAACGCTTGATTTTTCACGTATAAACTCTAATGTATTTATGGCAGGTAATAGCTGCCCAGATTTCATCTGTTTCAGAGATTTTAAAAACAAAAGGAAATATAGTTCTTCTTGATTAAGCTTATCTGCTTTTTCTTCGAATCTGGCTATTTTAAAATTGAATTCAGTTGGATCTGAGCTTCTTAGAGCTTCTATTCTTTCGAGTTCAGCCCATGCTTCTGAGCCATCATACGCATTACAAATACGTATGATGGCTAATATGACCAAAAGTAATAGCTTTACTTTCATAGCTTAAGCTGTTTTTTCAGTCTCTTTTGGCTCTTCTTGAGGCTCTTCTTGAGGCTCTTCATTTGGTTCATCATCTTCAGCAGGCGCTAAACCACATATGATATTTTGAGGAGCATTCAAAAGGGATATTAATGTATCTTCATCTTTCTCCCTAATTGCCGAGCAAACTTGTTCCTCAAGACTTTCTAGTCCATCAAGGTAAACACTACCTTTTTCACCGGACATTTCAAGATGCTTTATTATTGTACTCATCGCTTTCTCCTAGTTTATATTGGTTGTAGTAAATCAATATTTTTAAGTTGGTTGTGTATTAGATTATTTTTAGTTAACTCTCTAGCGGGTGGAATGATTAATGTTGATTTCATTGAGATTGTTTGCTCAACTAACTCGGCTAAAGGAATGGTTTTCTTTATTATTTCGTTAAGTTCATTTGTGGGTGCTTCATAAATAATAATATGATGTTGTGATGAATAATGCTCTAAAAGCAATGTCTTTAGAATTTCCAAGTACCGTTTATCTGACTTGGTAATAGTATGAGAGTTATCTCCTGCAAAGGCGAGTTGCCACAATATTAAGTATGCAGAAGTATCAACGATGCGTTTATAAAACATAAACTGACTGGCTTCGTAATGCTGGCAACCATATTTCCCAGGGTCAATGCCCAGGTCGGCGTATAAGCAGTCTTCGGCTGATATGCCCGGAAGCATTTTTGCCTCATAACCTTCATCACGAGCTTTTTTGATGGCTTTATGTGAAGGATTTACGAACACACCCGGATGTCCATAAAATGCACCAACCACTTTTTTGCCGTTACGGACTTCATTGAGAAGTGCATCAGCCATTTCTTGATAGGAAATCTTTCTTGATTTACCTGTGGCGTAATACTGTTGCAGTGAAACCACATTAGGGTGGATATCTTGTAGCCAGAGTTCGAACAAACCATCGGATGACGCTGCGAATACAACATCTGCCGATTGTATAGTGGTTCTTACAATAGGACTAATGTGAGCGCCGATAGAAATACCCACGCCAACACAGGTTAAACTTCCTTTTAATTTTTCTTCTGACATAGTTAAGGCTGAGGTTGCACAATATGCCTATAAGATACTGATGTGACCGTATATTGCAATAAAAATGTGAGCTAATTCAAAGCGTTTGTTTTGAAATAGTATAAGAGAAGTGAGGTGCGTTCTGACTTTTGTCTGTTTTTTGAACTCTACTAAATCCTATTCGTTCAACCAAACGCAAGATCGGTTTATTCATGGTTTGGAAGCTCGCTGAAACATGTTGGATGTTAAGCGTGTCGAGTAAATATTTCAGAGTGGCCATGGTGGCTTCATAAGGAATGTTTTTTCCCTGAGCGTGTCGTGTCAGGATTATTCCAATGTCAGCAGTAGATTGCGGATAATCAATATTATCAATTCCCATTACTCCCAAAGGAATGGATGACTGCTTTTGCTCTATTACGAACAGCTTGTATTTCGGCTTGGGCTTGTTGATGGCTTTAAGTGTGTTTTCAAAATAGCCTTCTACTTTTGAGTTTGCATTATCTATTTCTATGAATCGCATTAACTCATCGTCAGAATAGAGTGCGCAATAAAAGTCTTTATCATAATTGGTCAGGTTACGATAAGTTAGTCTTTCGGACTCGAATAGCATACTCTCTCCCGAGTATTCGATTTAAAATTTATTCGCTAAACGAATAGCGATTTTTGGAAAGGCTATTGAGAAAAGCCATTTTCCTCAGCGTTTCTCTATCTTGCTTAACAGGCGGGCCTCGCGTACTATTATGCCCCTTTTTTAGCGGCCTGTTTGGGCGCGCATCGTATCGCCAGAACAGGGTTCTGATGTTTGATATTTGACCGCTTTCTGGCTGTAAAATCAAGGCGTTATGGGAAAAGTTATGCGAAGTCATTATTGTGCTGATCTGGTTGCTCTGGAAGATGGGGCTGAAATATCCATTGCAGGATGGGTTCATCGTCGCCGGGATCTGGGCGGTTTGATTTTTTTACAGATACGGGATCGCAGCGGCATCGTTCAGGTGACAGTTGAGCCGGATCAGGGTGATGTGTTTGCCGCCGCCGACGAGTTACGTTCGGAATTTGTGGTGCAGGTCAGTGGAAAAATTCGTCAACGTCCCGAAAGCATGGTCAACAAAGACATGGCAACCGGTGCCATCGAAGTGGTTGCCGATGCCATTACTTGCTTGAATAAGTCGCAAACACCGGCGATTTTAGTGGATGGCCATGAAGACGTATCTGAAGAAACCCGTTTAAAGTATCGTTATCTGGATTTGCGTCGTCCGGAAATGACCAATAAGTTTTTATTCCGCACTCGCGTAACGCAATTGTTACGAAAGTATCTGGATGAGCAAGGTTTCCTTGATATGGAAACACCCATACTGACCAAAGCAACGCCAGAAGGCGCGCGCGATTACCTGGTGCCGAGTCGCACTCACAAGCAATCCTTCTTTGCTTTGCCTCAATCACCACAACTGTTTAAACAATTACTGATGATGAGCGGTTTTGATCGCTACTATCAGGTGGTGCGTTGTTTCCGCGACGAAGATTTACGCGCCGATCGCCAGCCAGAATTTACCCAGCTCGATATTGAAACTTCGTTTATGGACGAAGAGGGTATTATGGGGATGATGGAGAATATGATCCGCTCGGTGTTTAAAGAATTATTAAATGTTGAGCTGGCTAATCCTTTCCCTCGTATGCCTTATTCCGAAGCGATGGAAAAATACGGCTCAGATAAACCCGATTTACGCGTCGATATGCCCATTCACACGGTTGATGATCTGGTTAAAGATGTTGATTTTAAAGTATTCAGCGGACCGGCAAACGATGAAAAAGGGCGCGTTGGTGTACTGAATTTGAAAGGTGGTGCAGAAAAAGTCAGTCGTAAGAAGATTGATGAGTTCACCAAGTTTGTGGGCATTTATGGTGCGAAAGGATTGGCGTTTATTAAAGTTAACGACCGTGCTGCAGGACTGGAAGGCTTGCAGTCGCCAATCGTTAAGTTTTTATCAACCGACGTTGCCGAATCCATTTTACAACGAACGGACGCCGAGTCAGGCGATATTCTGTTTTTTGGTTCAGACAGTCAGTCGGTCGTGGCCGATGCACTGGGTGCGTTGCGACTTAAACTGGCCGGCGATTTTGAGTTATTTAGTAACGAATGGAAGCCTCTGTGGGTTGTGGATTTTCCAATGTTTGAAGACGATGATGGACAACTGCAAGCGTTGCACCATCCGTTTACGTCGCCCAAAGAACTTGATCCTGCTGCGTTAAAAGGTAACCCAACCGGCACGCTTTCACGGGCTTACGATATGGTATTAAACGGCTGTGAAGTGGGTGGTGGTTCCATTCGTATCCATGATACGGATTTGCAGCAAACCATTTTTGATATTCTTGGCATTGGTGAGCAGGAAGCGCGCGAAAAATTTGGCTTTCTGTTAGATGCCCTTAAATTTGGTTGCCCGCCACATGGCGGTATTGCCTTTGGACTGGACCGACTGGTAATGTTGATGGTGGGTGCGGACTCTATTAGAGACGTTATTGCATTCCCTAAAACAACCACTGCCGGTTGCCCATTGACCGAAGCGCCGGCAAAAGTTTCACAGGCGCAACTGGACGAGTTAGGTATTGCGATAAAACAAAAGCCAAGTGCTTAAATGATAGTGGTTAGTAACGAATTAATAATACTAGACAATAAAGATAAGTAGATACCGGAGACAACCATGGCTGGACACAGTAAATGGGCCAATATAAAGCATAGAAAAGCGGCACAAGACGCTAAGCGCGGTAAAATTTTTACCAAGATCATTCGTGAACTGGTGGTCGCTGCGAAAACAGGCGGACCCAATCCAGAAGACAATCCATCGCTACGGGCAACCATTGATAAAGCCTTGGGTGCCAATATGAAAAAGGATACGGTCGAAAAAGCGATTGCTCGGGGTGCCGGTAATAACGAAGGCGATAACTACGAAAACCTGTCTTATGAAGGTTATGGGCCAGGTGGTGTGGCTGTACTGGTTGATTGCCTGACGGATAATAAAAACCGTACCGTTGGTGAAGTGCGCCATGCCTTTACCAAACACGGTGGCAATCTGGGAACATCTGGCTCGGTAGCTTATTTATTCGATAAAAAAGGCCAGATGATTTTTGGCGACGATATTAACGAAGACGATTTAATGGAAGCTGCACTGGAAGCCGGTGCCGAAGATGTGGTCAATCATGATGATGGCAGTTTTGAAGTTTTGACCGCGCCGGATGAGTTTATTGCGGTAAAAGAAACCATAGTCGCCGCCGGATTTAAGCCTGAAAATGCCGAAGTGGCGATGCTGCCTTCCACACAGGCTGAACTCGACGCTGACGAAGGCGCAAAAGTATTACGATTGATTGAGCGACTGGAAGATCTGGATGATGTGCAAAATGTTTACACCAATGCAGATATTCCGGATGAGGCGTACGATCAGCTTTAATGGGAATAATTCCTGGCCTAGGCCAATGCTGATTGGTTGACCATTTGAATATTTATTCTTATGTATCGGGCCGCTTTATTCGAGCATCAATTGATTAAAGCATCATTTTATAACTATCGAGTAATCTTAACGAGGTGCCGTATTGGCGAGAATTTTAGGGATTGATCCCGGCTCCAGAATTACGGGCTTCGGTATTATTGAGTCAAGCGGTCGGCAACTGTCTTATGTCACCAGCGGTTGCATTCGCGTTAAAGATGGCTCTTTATCGGAACGCTTGCAGCAAATTTATGACAACCTTTCTGAAGTGATTCGAAAATACAATCCAACGGAAGCGGCTATTGAGCAGGTGTTTATGGCAAAAAATGCCGACTCGGCGCTTAAACTTGGTCAAGCCCGAGGTGTGGCGATTGTCGCCGCTTCATCACACGCTTTAGACGTTGCCGAATATTCTGCGCGACAAATTAAACAGGCGGTTGTAGGGCACGGTGGTGCCGATAAATCTCAAGTACAACACATGGTAACATCACTGCTTAAGTTATCCGCAACCCCACAGGCGGATGCAGCGGACGGTCTGGCCGTTGCCATTTGTCATTGCAACACCATGCAGTCCATGGTGTCACAACTTGGCGCCAATAAACGAAGAAGAGGGCGAGTGCGTTGATAGGTCGATTAAAAGGTACCATTGTTGAAAAGGCGCCACCGGAATTATTGATAGATGTGAATGGTGTTGGCTACGAAGTTCAGGCGCCCATGACCACCATTTTTAATCTGCCAGACGTTGGCCACACAGTGACTTTATTTACTCATCTGTCGGTGAGTGAAAACGCTCAAAACCTTTACGCCTTTGGCAGCAAAAAAGATCGTCAGATGTTTCGTGAGTTGATTAAAGTCAGTGGTGTTGGACCTAAGCTTGGGATTGCTATTTTATCGGGCATGACCGCCGATGAATTTGTTGCCAATGTCAATGAAGGGGAAAGCAGCGCACTGGTGAAACTGCCAGGCGTGGGCAAAAAAACCGCTGACAGATTGATCATAGAAATGCGTGACCGACTGAAAGGTTGGAGCAGTGCCACGGTAAGTGTTGGTGCAAACAATCAATCGACCGGTACTGGCTCATCACACAGTTTAAAACAGGAAGCCGAGAGCGCATTAATCGCTTTAGGCTACAAACCTCAGGATGCGTCCAAAGCCATCAGCCGAATTAAAGACGATGTGACTTCCAGTGGCGAATTGATTCGACTGGCACTAAAAAATATGGGTAAATAAGCCGTAGGTATAAGTTACTGTATAGGCCGTTGATGCAGCTGCCAGCTAAATACGCTCTTAGACGACTAATCCTTTTTAAACGGCTGTTCTTAATAGGCACAAGATGATCGAAGAAGACAGAATAATTGCCGGCTCCACTCAAACCATTGAAGAAGATCGCTTTGATCGGGCCATTCGACCAACACAGTTGAAAGATTATGTGGGCCAGCCGCAGGTTAAAGAGCAGATGGAGATTTTTCTTCAGGCGTCGAAAAACCGTAACGATGCGCTCGATCATGTGCTGATTTTTGGGCCTCCCGGACTTGGTAAGACCACCTTGGCGAATATCATTGCCAATGAAATGGGGGTCGCGATTAAATATACCTCCGGTCCGGTGCTTGAGAAAGCCGGTGATCTGGCGGCACTACTCACCAATCTTGAAGAAAACGATGTGTTGTTTATTGATGAAATACATCGGCTTAGTCCCATGGTGGAAGAGATTTTATACCCCGCCATGGAAGACTACCAGATTGATATTATGATTGGAGAAGGCCCAGCGGCACGATCCATCAAGCTCGACCTCCCTCCGTTTACTCTGGTGGGTGCAACCACCCGTGCAGGGTTGTTGACCTCGCCACTGCGCGATCGTTTTGGCATCGTGCAGCGACTCGAATTTTATAATATTGATGAGCTGAGCAGTATCGTTATGCGCAGCGCGTCGATTTTGGGCCTAAAAGCCGAAGCAGAAGGTGCCAGAGAAGTGGCCTGTCGCTCACGCGGCACCCCAAGGATCGCCAATCGGCTTTTGCGTCGAGTGCGTGATTACGCCGAAGTAAAAGCCGATGGAGTTATAAGCAATGATGTGGCCGCAAAAGCACTCAACATGCTGGAAGTGGATGAAAAGGGCTTCGATACCATGGATCGCAAACTGCTGCTGGCGATTATCGATAAGTTTTCCGGCGGTCCGGTAGGGCTTGATACCTTGGCTGCGGCAATCGGTGAAGAACGCGATACTATAGGTGATGTGATTGAACCTTTTTTAATTCAACAAGGGTATATTCAACGAACTCCCCGTGGACGCATTGCCACACAACACGCCTATCAGCACTTTGGTTTAACATCAAAGGCCGATCTATTCGATGGTTAAAATGGTCTGTGCATAAACGCTTAGACCCCATTCACACATTTATTCACGATTTTGTGGTTTCATTGCAAACTGAAAATTCGTTATAGTTGCGACCTTAAGCGTGAGTTCTCATATTGTGAACTCCATAATAAAATCAAAATGTTAGTGGTTAATTGATGGAATTTATATTTCCGGTAAGAGTCTATTACGAAGACACCGATGTAGCCGGTGTGGTGTATTACGCTAATTATTTAAAGTTTATGGAGCGTGGTCGCACTGAATGGATGAGAACGCTGGGCGCCGATCAAGATGTGTTGATCGATCAGGACGTGGCTTTCGCTGTCAGAAAAGCGGAAGTTGAGTATTACAAACCCGCCCGTTTTAACGATGCGTTAAATGTTATTACTTCGTTAGAACAGGTACGCGGTGCCAGTGTGGTGTTTCATCAAAAAATATGTCCGGCGGACGATCCAGAAACCGTATTTTGTGAAGGGCGAATAAAAGTCGTGTGTGTAACCATGAGCAGCATGCAGCCCAGAGCAATACCAGCGTCTTTATTAGAGGATATGCGACGTGACTCATAATCAACTTTCCGTAATCGATTTATTTCTCGATGCCAGCTTAATTGTTCAGCTGATCATGCTGACCCTGGTGGCGTTATCATTTATATCCTGGACCATGATTATTGACCGTATGCGCACGTTAAAACAGGTGTCGCAATCCAGTGGTGAGTTTGAAGACAAGTTCTGGTCAGGAGTCGATCTGAGCAAGCTTTACAATGATCTTGGCGCAAGACGTATACCGCCAACCGGTATGGAACTGGTGTTTATGTCGGGGTATCGGGAGTTTGTTCGGTTGCGTAATCAAAAAGGAACCGGACCAGGCGCTGTAATGGAAGGCGCTCATCGGGCCATGCGGGTGGCGCATTCGCGAGAAATCGACAAGCTCGAAACAAATCTGTCTTTTCTGGCAACAGTCGGATCAACCACTCCGTATATTGGTCTGTTTGGTACCGTGTGGGGCATTATGAATTCCTTTATCGCTCTGGGTTCGGTAAAGCAGGCGACACTAGCAATGGTTGCACCGGGTATTGCCGAAGCGCTGATTGCTACTGCCATGGGATTATTCGCCGCGATCCCGGCGGTCATTGCTTACAACAAGTTTAACCATTCGGTGCAAAAAATTGAGAATCAATACGACAACTTTGTTGAAGAGTTCTCGGGTATTTTGCATCGAAAAGCACACAGCTCAAGCGGAGCCTAAGCGATGAAACCGAATCGTCGTAAACCGGTGGCTGAAATTAATGTGGTGCCCTACATTGATGTGATGCTGGTGTTGCTGGTGATATTTATGATCACCGCGCCTCTTATCACCGCTGGGGTTAATGTTGACTTGCCACAAGCGGATGCCGATCCAATTTCTGCAAACGATGATCCGCCTCTAATTGCCAGTATTGATGCCAGTGGTAATTATTACCTGTCGCTTGGCGTTAACCCTGATCAAGCTCTGGAACCAGAAGAACTGGTTGCTCTGGTAGCAAAGCATCGTGAAACCAATCCGAAAGCGATGATTTATATTAATGCCGATAAAGCGGTTTCTCATGGCAGTGTCGTTCTGCTGATGAGCCTACTGCAAAAACAAGCCGGTGTGGCTAACGTTGGTATTATGACGGACCCTACCGGGTAACCGAGGTTGATGGTGAGTAAGCGCTTAACCATATCGCTGATAATTTCCGGCGTGGGGCATTTGATTGTTCTGCTGCTGTTAATTCTTAATTTAAATTTTGACACCATAGAAACGTCAAAAGAAAAGGTAGCGCCCAATATTAATGCAGTGGCGGTGGATGGCGAAGCAATTCGTAAGAAACTGCAAAAAACAACGGATAACCGACCTAAACCTACGCCACCAAAGCAACAGCCGGATAACAAAAAGCAGCCTAAAAAACAGCAGGAAAATGAGCGCCAGAAAAAATTAGCGGCGGATCAAGCGCGTAAAAAGAAACTGGCGCTTGAGAAAAAGAAGCAACAGGAGCAGGCCAGAAAACAAAAAGCGGAGGCGGAACGAAAACGCCAGGAAGCTGCCGAACGAAAGCGTAAAGAAGAAGAGAGAAAACGTAAAGAAGCCGAACGCAAAAAGCGCGAAGCGGAACTAAAAGCGCAACAGGAACTCGAAGAAAAACTGATGGCCGAGCAAATGGCGGCAGAGCAGCAGGCTTTGGCTGCAAGACGACAAGCGGTTCTGTCTGAAGTGCAAATTTTTGCCACCCGAATAGAAAGCAAAATAAAACGCTACTGGAATAAACCAGAGCGGGCAGGCGAATGCCGTTTTCGATTACGATTGGCTCCCGGAGGCCTGGTGATTGATATTATGGATGTTCGAGGTGACTCGATAACCTGTAACTCGGCTACCCTTGCGATTAAAAAGTCGGAACCCTTACCTGTTCCGAGTGATCCCGAAGTTTTTGATGAAATAAGAAACGTGAATTTATGTTTAGGAGAGTTATGCGAACAGTAAACAGACTGAGAAAGTCGTTTTTGGTACTGATAGCCATAGCGGCAAGCATTTCTGCGCAAGCCGATATTGATATTGTGATCACTGACGGCATGAACTTTGCTCGCCCCATTGCAATCGTCCCGTTTGAATACAAAGGTACCGTTTCGGCCAATCCTCCACATAATATTGCTTCTGTAGTAGCAGCTGACTTACGTCGTAGTGGACGATTTAATCCTATGGCGGTCAGTAATATGCCAGAACGACCTATTTCCTATGATGAAATCAATCTTGAAGCCTGGAAAGCAAAAGGCATAGAAGCCGTTGTAGTGGGAACCGTTGAAGAAACCGCTGCTGGGCAGTTTAAAATCAGTTATCAGCTGGTTGATGTGTTTAAACCAAAACAACAGATGGTTAATGGCGAGCTGGTAAGTTCCAATAACTATGTGTTGCTCGATCGCGTGGGCTCAGCGTCGGAGCAGAACTTTCGTTTTTATACCCATCAGGTTGCCGATAATATTTATGAAGCGCTAACCGGTGAAAAGGGCGCTTTTGCAACCCGAATTGCTTATGTGGTGGTGGATCGCAGTTTACCAAGGCCGTTTCAGTTGTATATGGCTGACTCAGACGGCTATAACCCGCAAAGAATCTACTCCAGTGAAGAAGCGATTATGTCCCCAGCATGGACACCCGATGGTCGCTCGCTGGTTTATGTTTCGTTTGAAAATGGTCGCTCGGAAATCTATCTGCAACAAATTTACACCGGTGAGCGTTCGATGATTGCGTCGTTTCCGGGGATAAACAGTGCGCCGGAAGTTTCTCCTGACAGCAAGCAGTTGGCTCTTACTCTGTCAAAAGACGGTAATGCTGAAATTTACCTGCTTGATCTGACCACCCGAAAGTTTCGTAGATTGACCAACACGGGTACCAATGTGATTGATACCGAGCCGACGTTTTCGCCCGATGGCAAATGGATTTTATTTACTTCCGATAGAGGTGGGCGGCCGCAGATATACCGAGTGTCAACGCGAGGTGGGCGGCCACAACGAATCACCTTTGAAGGTGAATATAATGCAAGCCCAAGCTATACTCCGGATGGAAAAAGCATTATTCTGGTGAATCGTACTAACGGTGTGTATCATATCGCAAAACAAGATATTGAGACGGGGATCATGCAGGTCCTCACAGATACACAGCTGGACGAATCACCCAGTTTAGCTCCGAACGGAAGCATGGTAATCTATGCAACGGTGTATAATGGTCGGCAAGTATTGGCGGCTGTATCTACCGATGGACGGTTCAAGGCGCGGTTACCGGCTAAACGCGGCGAGGTGAAAGCACCTGCGTGGTCGCCATTTTTATTTCAATAAGTGAACAATAAGATACTTTTTCAACTTTAACTGGTTTTACTTTAAAAATAACGATAGGAGCATCAAAAATGTCAATCAAAGGTTTGGGGAAAAGCCTCATTGTAACGTTACCTGCATTGTTTATGGTTGCCTGTACCAGTACCGATACTGACACTGGCCCTGCAACAACTGAAACAACTGAAACGTCAACCACTACTCAACAACCTGCACCAAAGACAGCTGAAGAGTTAGCGATGGAAGCCAATGAGCAAGCACGTGAACAACGTATTGTTTACTTCGACTTTGACGATTCAACAGTAAAAGCCCAGTACCAAGATCTGTTAAAAGCACACGCCTGGTACCTAAGCCGTAATCCTGCGACTCAAGTAGTATTAGAAGGTCACACCGATGAGCGCGGTACACCAGAGTACAACCTTGCGTTAGGTGAGCGTCGTGGTAATTCCGTTAAAGATATTTTAATCAGCTACGGTGTTAACTCTTCGCAAATCCGTGTTGTAAGCTACGGTGAAGAAAAACCAAAAAATCCTGCGCACAATGAAAGTGCATGGGAAGAAAACCGTCGAGCTGTTCTGAGCTATGAAGGTTAATTTAACGTCAATCGTTAAAAAGACAGCACTGATTTCAGTGCTGTCTTTGGTTTGGGGCGCAACCAATGCGGCTCAGTCGGTCGAGCAACGCCTTGAGCGTTTGGAACAAATGGCTGACTCAAGAGGTCAGTTGCAAGCGGATATCATGTTCCAGTTGAACTCTTTGCAACAGGAGTTACAGAAGCTGCGAGGACAGGTTGAAGAGCACGAGTATCAGCTTAAACAGTTGCAAGATCGTCAGCGTGATCTGTACCGCGATATAGAGCGACGTCTTTCGCAATTGCAAGGCGGTCAGTCGGCACAAAGCAATGAGCGACCAGCAACAACGACCCCTTCAACTTCCAGCAGTGGTTCATCGGTGAGTTCATCTGCTTCAGAGGACGTGCATTCTGCTTACAATAATATTTTTGCGAAAGTGCGTTCAAAAAAGTATCAAGAAGCCATTAACGACTATCAGGCATTTTTGAAGACTTACCCGAACAGTCAATATCAGGCCAGTGTGCATTATTGGCTGGGGCAAATTTATTATATTCAACAAAATTTTGAGCAAGCGCTAAAAGAATATCAGACGGTGACTAAAAATCATGCTGATTCAACCCGCGCGCCTGACTCGCTGTTCAAGCAGGGCAAAGTTTTGCTGTTATTGAATAAAACCAGTGAAGCGAAAGCCATTTTCAATCAGGTTATCGAGAAATACGACGGCACATCTGAACAGTTGGCAAAAACTGAACTGCAAAAGCTTAAATAAGATTTTTGTCGTAAGATTAAAAACCAGGTGAATTCACCTGGTTTTTTTATGCCTGAGATTGACTCATCTATCAGACATTAGCTTTCAGCGTAATTATTGGCCGGGTTGACGGCTCCCTTTTGACCTATTACCTGCAACTGATTAGAATGTGCGCCCTTTTGGCTATTCTTTGTGCTTACTGTGTCCAGACTCCGCATTACCGAAATTTTTTATTCATTACAGGGCGAAACTCGTACAATGGGCTTGCCCACCGTGTTTATTCGTCTGACCGGATGCCCATTACGCTGTCATTATTGCGATACTGAGTACGCCTTTACCGGTGGCGAATACATGTCACTGGATGAGATCCTGTCGAAAGTGGCCAGTTTTAATCCAAAGTACATAACTGTGACCGGCGGTGAACCCCTGGCACAAAAAGCGCCCTGTGAAGAGCTTATGACCCGGCTATGTGATAATGGTTATTCGGTGTCTATTGAAACCAGTGGTGCCATGGACATCAGCTTGGTGGATCCACGAGTTAATGTGGTACTCGACCTGAAAACCCCCGATTCTGGTGAAATGTCTAAAAACCTCTGGTCTAATATTGAACGGCTGAAACCGTCCGATGAAGTAAAGTTTGTAATCTGCTCACGCAAAGATTATGACTGGGCCAGAATGAAAGTGAATGAGTTGTGTTTGGCGCAAAAGTGCGATGTTTTGTTTTCACCGAGCTTTGGTCAACAAGCTGCTACTCAACTGGCTGACTGGATTGTCGCTGATAATCTGCCGGTTCGATTTCAGGTGCAGTTGCATAAAATCTTATGGAACGATGAGCCAGGGCATTAGTTTGAGTGTGATCTGCAAATCAGCCTGTGCATTAATGTGAGTCGAGAAATGAAAAAAGCCATTGTACTTCTGTCCGGAGGACTGGATTCCACAACCTGCCTGGCCATAGCAAAGGACGCGGGTTATGCCTGTTATGGGCTCAGCTTCTCTTATGGTCAGCGCCACAGTGCAGAGCTTGAAGCAGCAAAACGTATTGCCAAGCAGGCAAATGTTGCCAGTCACCGCATCATACCCATTGATTTGGGGGGCTTTGGCGGCTCAGCACTAACTGATGACAACATTGATGTGCCTGAGTCTGAAGCAGACGGTATTCCTGTGACCTATGTTCCAGCGCGGAATACCGTGTTTTTATCCATTGGACTTGCCTGGGCAGAAGTGTTGCAGGCCGATGCCATTTACGCCGGGGTCAATGCAGTGGACTATTCCGGGTATCCGGATTGTCGCCCAGAATATATTGATGCTTTTCAAAAGATGGCCGATCTGGCGACGAAAGCCGGAATAGAAGGGCAGGGCGCCAAGCTTGAAACCCCGTTAATCGATAAAACCAAAGTGGAAATTATTCAGTGGGGCAATCGTCTGAGTGTGGATTACAGTAAAACCGTGTCCTGCTATCAGGCGGACTCGAACGGCCGGGCCTGTGGCAGATGCGACAGTTGCCGGATCCGGGCCGAAGCCTTTAAACAAGCAAAGTTGCCGGATCCAACGGTGTATATCGATTAAACGACGCACTCTTTGACTGCGTAATACTTTGCGATAATTGACCAGTACATTGCTGATTTGCTGAAAAGATTGTTATCGACAGCTAATGTTTTAAGTTGGGTTTTTTACATCATGGCGTGTATAATATGTCGCCAATTTTGCTGGGTCAGATATTGTCGCTTTTAAGCACTAAAGGAAGTGATAAGTCTGACTTTGAATTTTTATATAACTAGTTGATTTATCTATTATTTCGGAGAATATAATGGCCGTTGAACGTACTTTTTCTATTGTTAAGCCTGACGCTGTTGCAAAAAATGTAATCGGCGAGATTTACAGCCGTTTTGAGCGTGCAGGACTTAAAATCATCGCTTCCAAGATGATGCACATGTCGCAAGAAAAAGCTGAAGGCTTTTATGCCGAGCACAAAGAGCGTCCATTTTTTGGTGCGCTGGTTGAATTTATGACATCTGGTCCTGTTATGGTTCAGGTGCTTGAAGGTGAAAATGCCATTAAAGCAAACCGTGAAATTATGGGCGCAACCAATCCAGCAGAAGCGTTACGCGGTACATTACGTGCTGACTATGCTGTAACCGTTGATGAAAATGCAGTACACGGTTCTGATGCACCTGAGTCAGCGGCACGTGAAATTGCTTATTTCTTCTCAGAAGACGAGCTTTGCCCTCGCACTCGCTAATTTGTATTTGTTAGCACCATAGTTTGTTAACTATGCTATGCCTCTTGCGAATGTTACCATTGCAAGAGGCTTTTGTTTTTTTAAGTCTTCAGTAAACTTTATTCTTGCTTACTTGTCACAATAGACTGTACTGCTGTAATTCAAAGGCAACTACTTGTCATAGATAAGACCAAGATCGCTAAAAGGTGAACGTAATGAGTAACGAAAAGACCAATTTACTCAACCTGAATCGCGATGGATTGACCCAGTTTTTTCAAGACATGGGTGAAAAACCGTTCCGCGCTACTCAGATTATGAAGTGGATCCACCATATGGGGGTGGATGATTTTGACGAAATGACCAATCTGAGTAAGTCATTGCGCGCAAAATTAAAAGAGGTGGCCTATATTCAGGGGCCAGAAGCCATTGCCGAACAAATCTCGGATGACGGCACCATCAAATGGGCATTAAGCCTAAATGGTGGGCAAGCCATCGAGGTTGTCTTTATTCCTGAAAAATCCCGCGGCACTTTGTGTGTCTCTACTCAAGTCGGTTGTGCACTTGAATGCAGCTTCTGCTCTACTGCCCAGCAAGGATTTAATCGAAATTTATCGGTGGCCGAAATAATTGGCCAGGTCTGGTATGCGGTTAAGAAACTTGGCAGTCAACATATGACGGGTGAACGTCGTGTTTCCAACGTTGTTATGATGGGAATGGGTGAGCCATTACTCAACTTTGACAGCACCATTACAGCCCTCGACTTAATGATGGACGATATGGCGTACGGTTTGTCAAAACGTCGTGTGACCATTAGTACTTCTGGTGTGGTACCTGCACTGAATAAGCTTATTGATCACATCGATGTGGCATTGGCTCTTTCGCTTCATGCGCCTAATAATGAACTTCGTGATGTATTAGTGCCACTGAACAAAAAATACCCCATTGAAGTGCTTATGCCATCGGTCAAAAATTATTTGTCACGCTCTAAGGCTGCTGAGAAAGTGACTATTGAATACGTGATGATTAAAGATGTTAATGATACGCCTGAGCACGCTCACGAGCTTGCAAAGCTGTTGAAAGATGTTCCGAGTAAGGTAAACTTGATACCGTTTAACCCATTTCCACAAACGCAATATGAAACATCGTCAAACCGTGTAATCGATAAGTTTACTAATATTTTGACGAGTTATAATCTAACCGTTATTACACGTCGAACACGTGGTGATGACATTGATGCCGCTTGTGGTCAATTGGTTGGAAAGGTCAACGATAAAACAAAAAGAAAACTTCGTAATCAAATACCGGTACAACAATTAGCGGGATAACTCTATGAAATACCTGGCCGTAATGTGGGTTCTATCTGTAGCTTTATTAACAGGTTGCACAACCCAAACCACCACTAATATTTCAAACTTTGAAGGCAGCTCAACTGTCACAAATAAATTTGATGAAACCAAAGCAGCGCAAAGTCGAGTGGAAGCGGCTAAATTGTATTTGCAAAAAAACAGTCTACAAAGGGCCAAGTTCCATCTTGATAAAGCCGCCTCGCACGATGACAGTTACCCCGATCTATATCTAACCTTAGGTTATTACTATCAATTGGCAAGAAACGAAAACGAAGCCAAACAAGCCTTTAAAAAAGCGTTACGACTGGATGGTGATAATCCGGAATACAAGAATGCATTTGGCCAGTTTTTGTGCCAGCAGGGTGAATATGAAGAAGCATTCGAATTACTTAACGAGGCAATCAATACACCTACTTACTCTAATGCTGCACAGGCCTATGTCAATGCTGGACAATGCAAAAGTAAGCAAGGAAAGTCTAATGAAGCTGTGGAATATTTTAGACAAGCCTTGAATTTAAATAAAAAAATGCCTGCAGCATTGATCGAACTTGCCGAGTATGAATTTCAGCAACAACGTTATGGTCGTACCGTTCAGTATATTGAACGGTATAAAGAAGAAGCCCGTCATACGCCTCGTTCAATTTGGTTGGCACTAAGAGCAGAGCATAAGCGTGGTAATTTAGACGCTGTGGCAAGTTACGCTCTGTTGCTTCAGAATATGTACCCTGATTCTGAAGAAACCATTTTGTTTCTTGACTCTAAGCAGCAGTGGCAATAATGGATACGGTTGTCGATGACAAGCCTCAATTTGGCGCTGTTTTAAAACAGGCTCGTGAAAGTCAAAAACTGAGCATCGAGGATGTTGCCAAACAATTAAATTTACCCGTTGCCAGAATTAAGGAAATTGAGCAGGGCGAATTATTATCAGAATTTTCTGTTGCATTTTATCGTGGTTATGTTCGCGCTTATGCCACTTTTTTAAAAATCGAACCTGCAACAGTCTTAGAGTTGTTTAATGAAACCGTAGATGCGGATATTGAAATTTCATCGAACCAGCGACTGCGTTCGTTTAGTAGTGCTCGAAAAGAATCCAATACCGGAAGTAAACTGTTTAAATGGTTTAGTTTTATTATCATTGTCGCGGTTCTGTTAATTGTGGGCTGGGGACTAAAACAGCGTTTTGTGTCCAACGATGGCGGAGAGTTGCTGGGTGAAGATGGTCTTGTCCCTATGACATCTTTTATTGACGCCGCTGATGACACTGAAACTAATTCCAGAACGACAACTAATTCTAATACGACAGCTGGTACAGGCCAAACGACAGAGTTCTCAAAAACTGAGACAGTTAATGATTCTTTGCAACCTGTAACATCACCGCAAGGTGCTCAGCTCGATGATGATGGCAATACATCGGATTCATTATTATCAAACGGTGTTACACAACCGAAAAAACAAACCGTGGCACAGCTGAAACAGCAGTTGGAAAGTGAAGCCGTGGAAGAGTCGCCATCTGTTGAAAAAATTAAAGAAGAGTCAGGCAGCTCGTCAACTCGTGTTAATGAAAATGACACGGCACAGTCACAATCAGCCGATACAAATGATATTACTGACAGCTCTTCAACGGATCCGCAGGCAGAGAGCATGCAGGCAGAAAGTATTGAACAACTGGTGTTTGCTTTTGTCGGTGAATGCTGGGTTGATATACAGGATGCAACTGGCGAACGACTGGCTTATGGTATTAAAAATAACGGAAAAGTTATGACGCTAAGAGGTGTTCCTCCTTTTGAAATAACTTTGGGCGATCCTTCCGTTGTAAGACTGCAGCATGAACAGCAAACTATTGACCTGTCGCATTATCGTGCGGGGCAAACAGCAAAAATTACCATCGAGTAAAATCGGTGGTTAACGAGTAGAACACATATGAAAGGCTTATCCTGGATTAAACGACGACCTTCCAAAAAAATATGGGTGGGTAATGTGGCGATTGGTGGTGATGCGCCCATCGCCGTACAAAGTATGACGAATACCGACACTTGTGATGTCAATGCAACCGTTGGACAAATAAAACAGCTGGAAGATGCGGGTGCTGATTTAGTCCGCGTGTCTGTGCCTACCATGGATGCTGCTGAAGCGTTTAAACGCATCAAGCAACAAGCCAATATACCTCTCATTGCTGATATTCATTTTGACTATCGTATTGCGTTAAAAGTGGCGGACTATGGCGTCGATTGTTTAAGGATCAACCCCGGTAATATTGGTAATGAAGATAGGGTGAAAGCCGTTATTGATTGTGCACGCGATAAAAACATTCCCATTCGAATTGGTGTAAATGCTGGATCGTTAGAAAAAGATTTACAGGTGAAATACGGTGAACCAACACCCGAAGCGCTTGTAGAGTCTGCCATGCGACACATTGATATTCTTGATCGTCACAACTTTGATAATTATAAGCTCAGTTTAAAAGCATCCGACGTATTTATGACCGTTTCTGCTTATCGTATTCTGGCGTCACAAATTGAGCAGCCACTGCATTTGGGTATTACCGAAGCGGGCGGTTTGCGTTCCGGATCGGTTAAGTCATCGGTTGGTTTAGGGCTGCTATTATCGGAAGGTATTGGCGATACCATTCGAGTGTCTCTGGCGGCTGATCCGGTTGAAGAAATTAAAGTCGGATACGATATTTTAAAATCTTTAGGGCTGCGCCAACGAGGTATTAACTTTATTGCTTGTCCTTCCTGTTCTCGTCAGCAGTTTGATGTGATTAAAACCGTTAATGAACTTGAAAGTCGACTGGAAGATGTTAGCGAGTCAATGGATGTGGCGATTATAGGTTGTGTGGTCAATGGACCTGGCGAAGCAAAAGAAGCGGATATTGGTTTAACAGGCGGCAGCGGTTCCAGTTTGCTTTATAAAGAAGGTGCCAAGGATCATAAGGTAAGTAACGAGCAGCTGGTGGATGAACTAGAAAAAGAAATTCGCCATAAAATTAAATTACGGGAGCAACAAATTAATGATAAAGCCGGTAATCAGCCTGTAATTCAAATGTCTCGTTAATTCATTATCCTATTGTTCAAATCTCTGAAGTATTCAAAAAGCCAGTTTAGATACAAAAACTGAATTACTGCAAATGGCAGACGTATTAATAAGGAAAGCTTTGATGTCACAAGAAAGTGTTGCAGTCATTACAGGAGCCAGTCGTGGATTAGGGCGTTCTATTGCCATCCATTTATCGCGGCAGGGATATCGGTTAGCACTTATTGCCCGAAATCAAAAAGAACTTGAACAATTAAAGCATGAGTTGAATAAGCCCGATGACAAGGTACAGTGCTTTCGTTTTGATCTGTCTAATTTTGCTGAAATAGCATCGTTAGTTGATCGTATTCATACCAGTTTTGGTTCGATTGATGTGCTTATCAATAATGCAGGCGTCGGATTTTATAAACCCTTATCTGAACACAGTACTGATGAAATTAACGCCATTATTAATGTTAATTTAACCGCACCGATCATCCTTTCCAAGTTTGTGTCAGAAATTATGCAGCAACAGAAGTTAGGGCACATTATCAATATTGGTTCTGATCTGGCTCAAAAGCCACTTGCCAATATGACGCCCTATGTAGCATCAAAACATGGTGTTCAGGGAATGAGTCAGTCCCTGTTAAGGGAAGTGAAAGAGGATGGTGTTAAAGTTACCGTGATTAATTCTGGTATTGTGGATACTTACTTTCATGGTGGTGTTCAAGGTGAACAGCCATCCGATAAATCGCTCAAGCCAGATGAACTTGCGCAGCTGGTGCTCCAGGTGCTTCAGCAGCCGGGTTATCAATTGATTGATCAAATAACCGTTCATCCATTGCATCAGGAATTTTAGACTTAACTTGAATCTTATTTACCTGTCAAAATTCAAGCCGTTATTTATACCTTAAAGGGTGTTTTTAAAAGCTCAAATGTTTGTTCTGACGATACCGGTTTGGAAAAATAATAACCCTGAACATATTGGGCTTTTAATTGTTTGATGAAGATTAATTGCTGCTCAGTTTCCACGCCTTCAACCACAGTTTTCAGATCAAGATAAGTTGATAACGATAAAATCGTTTCTATAATGGCTTCACTTTCGGGCTGCTTACCTAAGTTAGAGACAAAACTTCGATCAATTTTCAGTTTATGAATTGGGAGTTGATGCAGATATTTCAGTGATGAATAGCCAGTACCAAAGTCATCCAGTGCCAACTCAATACCAAGATTTTGTAATGAAGTGACTAGCGGCAATGATGTTTGAATATCGTCCATTAATAAGCTTTCTGTTAGCTCAAACTCCAATGCACCAGCTTTAAATTGATACTGTTTAAGTGCATTGTTCATAAAGGAAACCAGATCGTATTCTTTTAAATGGCGAGCCGATAAATTAATCGATAAGCCACAATCGAAACCAGCATCATGCCACTGTTGCAATTGTTGTAAACCAGAAACTATAAACTGCTCCGTCATGGGAATTATAAGACCAAGTTCTTCTGCCAAAGGTATAAAGTCTGTTGGTGGTATCATTTCTCCTTCTGCAGTTGTCCAACGGGCTAAGGCTTCGAATCCTTTTATTTTACCAGTGATTATGTCCACTTGAGGTTGATACACAAGATGAAACTCATTTTGTTTTACCGCTTTTCTTAACTGTGTTTCCAGCGACAATCGATCTTGTGCTTCATCGTTCATGGTCTGCTTAAAGAATTGAAAGTTATTGCGTCCTTTGTTTTTGGCGTGGTACATGGCCATATCAGCATGACGGATAATTTCTTGTGGGTTATTGCCATCTTCAGGATAAAAAGAAATCCCGATACTGGGCGAGGAGTTGACTTTATGTTGCTCCAGATATAATTCACCAGACATTTTGTCCAGTATCGACTGGGCTATTTTACTGGCGATATTAATTTGTTTAACATCTTCCAGCATAATGACAAATTCATCGCCTCCCAGTCGCGCAACGGTATCTTCGCTTCTTACTGAACTGCGAAGTATTTCTGAGACTTTTATTAATAGTAAGTCTCCAACTTCATGACCAAGTGTATCGTTAATTTGTTTGAATCGGTCAAGATCGATAAAAAATAAAGCTAACTTTTGATTACGACGTTTACTTTGTTCAATTGCATGGCTGACTCTATCAATCAGTAATGCTCGATTTGGTAACCCTGTGAGTGAATCATAATTGGCTAGTCGTTTTAGTTTATCTTGAGCTTTCTTTTGTTCGCTAATATCGGTTACTGCTAAAACATAATGAGTGCGATGATTGTCATTGGTAAACTTCGTTGCACTGACTAAAACAGGCAGTGGTGATTGATATTTTCGATTTATTAATGCTTCAGACTCACATTGATCTTGACTTTCCATAATGGTTTTTAACCCATATATTATGGGCTCTTCATTTTTTGACTTAATTAGTGCTGTAAGTGGTTTGTTCAATACATCATTAGTATCAAGTCCGCTGATTTTATTGAATGATTGATTGACAGCCGTTACCGAAAACCTACTGTCTAATATAATAATAATGTCTCGAGTATTATCAAAAGCTTGTGAAAACAAATTGACTTTATCATGCTCATCTTTTCGTTCGGTTATATCCGTGTAAGTACCGGTAATCCGAAGAGGTTTACTATCACTTGTGAATTCGGATATTCTTGCGAGATCTTTAAACCATCGATAACTATTGTTATCGGATTTTAATCGGTAGATATGTTCAAACACATCATGTTGTTGAGCGTTATCACTAAATTCTATCCACTTTGCAATGTAGTCTTTTTTGTCATCTCTATGAATAAGCTCGAGTCGTAAATCAAAGTCGATATATTGAGCGTTATTGGAATCGTAAAAAAGTAAAGCTCTAGGATCAAATACTTGGTTATCGTGTCTTTGCCAGTCCCAAAGGCCGCTATCACTACCTTCGAGTGCTAATTTTAACCGTTCTTCACTTTGTTGCAGATGGTTGTGTGATTTTAATAGTGCTAAACGGCGCTTATGTCGTTGATAATAAATACTTAGCAATAGACTACCAATAACAACAACATAGAGAGTATAGGCCCACCAGGATAAATAAGGGGCTGGATAAGCTGTGATATTTAGAAAAACCGGCTTCGACTCTTTACCCGTTTCATAATCAATTGCAGTAATCTTTACTTGGTTTTCGCCAGATTCAAGCATTGGTAAAAACAGTTCACTTTGTTCTATTTCTGTAGGTGAAATGTTGGTACTGCCTTCAATAGAGTATTTAAAGTTTATCTTTTTTGAGTTTGTGTAAAGTAGTGTTGAAAAGGCAACCTTCAAACCATAGTCAGTGTGATAAACTTCCAACTCCAGTGTATTTAGTGCACGATAACTTATCGGCAATTCTCGTGACATTAACTTAATGTCGGTGATGTGATTGCTAAACTCAATGTTTCCATAGTCTTGTTTCATTTTATTGGGGTCAACTCGCATCACCCCTTTAATTGTGCCTAATAACAGATCGCCGTTATTTGCAATGCCAGAAGCTCCGCCATTAAATTCATTGGTTGATAAGCCATCATTGGTGTCAAAAACACGGAAATGAAAGTTATTCTGATTAAATCTAATTAGCCCACTGTTGGACATTCCCCAAAGAGTGCCCTGTTTGTCTTCATGAAACTCAAATAAACTATTGTCGGGTAAACCATCAAGACTGCTGATATGCTTGACTTGCTCACCAGTTTCTCGATCAATAACATAAACGCCAAATCCAGAGTAAGCAATCCAAACGTATTTTTCACCGTAATGCGCATCGGCGGCAAATGTTCTTGGTTTGTCAGAAGGAGGAAGTGCGTGGAATGGGGTAGTTTGCCCTGTGGATAGATCAAACTCAACCACTTGGTCGACCATAGAGATTAATAGAGTGTTATTGTCATTTTTAGGCTGCTCAATGACTTGAAATAATTGATTAACAATATTGCCTTTAGGGTTAGTATTTTCTATGTAGCGATACTCTTTGGTTTGAGTATTAAATTGATGGGCGCCTTCCCGGTTTAAAATAAGCAGATTATCATTGTCGGTAAAGTGAAGTTGGTTATTGCCCATTTGCATAATTTTTTGCATCGGCTCGGGCAATACTGTGTTCTCAATTTTCTGCCCAGTTTTGGTGTCTACAATTTTGATATCTTCTGCGGTGGAAACCCAGAGCTGACTATTGTTGATTTCCATATCCGAAACAGTGGAGTCGGATACGGTAACTTTCTTATCTGGGTTAACAAAATATTGCTCCACAGTATTGTTATCGGCATTAATTTTATTCAAACCATTTCGTGTGCCAACCCAGATGTTATTTTGTTTATCTTGTCGAATACTCCAAATACGGTTGTTACTGATGGATTGCTGATCACTGCCTTGTTGGTAATAGGTGTAACGTTCAAAATTGGGGGTTAACTTGAAAGCGCCATCATTACGGCTGCCAAACCATAAATTGCCTTCTCGATCCTCTACCATTTCGATAATGTTGTTGTCTGCCGACTGGTAAGGTGTGTCGGAGTAACGGAAAATATGGGTTAAGGTGTTGTCTTTGCTTAGTTTGTACAGTCCATCGTTGGTTGCAAGCCAGTAACTGTTATTATTTTCAATAACTTTCCAGACATTTAATTCAGCAACCAAGGTTTCCATTTCGACTCTAGTGTCAGGTTGCTCAATGAGTGTTTTGAGCTGCTCAGGTGTCAGCTGATACAGACCTTCAACCGTTGAAATCAGGTAATTTCCCTGTTGATTTAAAGTTATGCCTTTTATATTGGTGCGATCATCTCTTTCGGGTACTTTGGATTTGTTTGGTAATGAATCGTGAAAATTTAGGGACTTGACGGTGTTGTTGTTTGTATCCAATGCGTATAAGCCATTGGAAATACCGATCAAAAGATAGTTTTCGAATCGATGCAGTGCGCGAATGATTTCCCGTTGTCCAGTCAGGGGTTTAAAGTCGAATACAAATTCAAGCGTTTCGGTTTCTTTATGAAACTTAAATATATCGAAATAGGTAGAAAGCCATATATAACTGTCATCTTCGTAAAAATTTTGTGCTGCAGAGCCAAGAATTTCAACGCTGTCAGGGTAGGGAAGCCTTACTTCAGAAATCTCATTTGACTGCTTGTTAAGGATAAACGTCTCGTTGGGTGGACTACCAATCCAGATTCGGTTAGCAGAGTCTTGAAACAGCTTGCTGGTGGCCTGTGTTTCCAGCAGCTGCCTTGGGCCACTTATAAGGCGTAAGCGGTAACCGTCGTATAAGTTGAGTCCCTGTTGTGTGCCAAACCAGAGAAAGCCCTGATTATCTTGAAGTATATTGGTTACTTCAGCCTGACTTAAGCCTTGATCCAGCGAAACCTGCTGCAAGCGGATCCGCTTGTCTGCGTTTGCCTCAGAAAAGGCTGCTGTCAGTACTAATGCTATTAGCAGTTGGCAAAAGTGTTTATAAATCATGCAGATAAATCAATTATTTAAAAGAAAAGTATAGCAGCTATATAAAATTGTGAGAGAAAGTTATTGGCGAGTTGATAATAAAACCGGCAGCTGTCTTATGGTCGACAAAAATACGCTCCAAATCTTGTTAAATTCAGCTATAATGCCGCGTTTATTTAACCAATACAGATGCAGCAGGACTACTTTTGAAAGCCAAATTTCAAGCCATTAAGGGCATGAATGACTTTTTACCGGAGCAAACCGCAATCTGGCAGACGCTGGAGGCATTGTTGCGCCGATTGACCAGACAATACGGTTACCATGAAATTCGTATGCCGATTGTTGAGAAGACTGCTTTGTTTAAGCGCTCGATTGGCGAAGTTACCGATATTGTTGAAAAGGAAATGTACACCTGGACCGATATTAGTGACGACAGTTTAACGCTGCGCCCTGAAGGGACCGCCAGTTGTGTTCGCGCCGGCATCGAACACGGCCTGCTTTATAATCAGCAACAAAAGTTGTGGTACATGGGGCCCATGTTTCGTCGTGAAAACCCGCAAAAGGGTCGTTATCGGCAATTTCATCAATTTGGTATAGAAGCCTTTGGTTATGAAGGTCCGGATATTGACGTTGAACAAATATTGCTCACTCATAGACTGTGGCAGGAAATTGGTATTGGCGATAGTGTTACGCTGCACATTAACTCTTTAGGCCAAGCGGACTCTCGAGCGGCTTATAAATCGCTGTTGGTTGAGTTTTTGACCGAGCATCAGTCGCAACTCGATGAAGACAGTTTACGCCGTTTGAAAACTAATCCATTGCGCATTCTGGACAGTAAGAATCCGGCGATGCAGGATTTAATTGAACAAGCGCCCAAGTTGAGTGAGCATCTTGATGAGGCTTCTGAGCAACATTTTTCCGAGTTGAAAAAACGTCTCGATGCCGTGGGAATTGAATATTGTGTTAATCCTCGTCTGGTCCGTGGTCTCGATTATTACAATCGAACCGTATTTGAATGGATGACCGATAAACTTGGCGCGCAGGGTACCATTTGTGCCGGTGGTCGTTACGATGGCTTAACCGAGCAACTTGGTGGTCAGTCGACTCAGGGTTGTGGGTTTGCCATGGGGCTTGAGCGGATCATTGCGCTTATGGAAGATAATGCTTCATTTAATAGCATCAATAGCATCGACAATCAGGCGCAGGTGTATATTATCGCCATGGGTGAAAAGGCTGAACTGGAATCGATGATATTATCGGAACAACTTCGAACTCATCGGCCTAATTTACGTCTAAGCCTCAATTGTGGCGGCGGCAACTTTAAAAAGCAGTTTAAAAAAGCCGATCGTTCCGGAGCCGAAATTGCCATAGTGCTCGGTGATGATGAGGTGGATAAACAAGTAGTGGGTATCAAGTTTTTGCGTGAGCGAAAAGATCAACTGGAAGTAAGCCGTGATCAGTTGATGCTAACGATTGAACAATTAGTGAATCAAGAATAAACAAGTGTGCCATTCATTGCAGTGGCCAATATTGAAATTGACTTAGAAATAGACATAGAAAACGTTGGGAGTTTCAGGTGGAAGTTTACAGCACAGAAGAAGAGCAAATTAAAGCACTGAAAGATTGGTGGAGTGAAAATGGTACCTCCATCATTGTGGGTGTGGTTATTGGTGTCGGTGGTTTTTTCGGTTACAACTGGTGGAAAAGCGAAAACATTGCTAAACAACAGCAAGGGTCAAATGAATATCAGACGTTTACCCAAATAGACGCTGCTAACGAGCAAGAGAGCTTTATTTCTGCGGCTAACCAGATAAAAGCGGATTACGCAGATTCAGGTTACGCGATTCTGGCCGCTTTGCACTTGGCGAAAAAGCAGGTGGATAATAATGACTACGCGGCGGCTGAAAAAGAATTGAACTGGGTTGTAACGCAAACCGAAGGGCATGACTTACAGCCATTGATGAAAATTCGTCTGGCTCGTGTGTTAAATGCTCAACAAAAATACCAGCAGGCTGAAACATTACTCACCTCAATTACTGCCGAATCTTATGCCGGGTTAAAACAACAAGTTTTAGGTGATACCTATTTGTTGATGGGGGATAAGGTTAAAGCGCGATCAGCTTATGCAACGGCAAAAGAATCAACTGAGTCTTACATTGCTAAAAATGAACTTGAAATGTTGGTGAATGATCTGGCGTCTTACGAGTCTGAAGCTGTTAAGGCGGATGATGCCGCTGCGCCAACTGAAGAGTCGACGACTCAACAATCCACCGACAAACAGGAATCCTAATGTTTGCACGTCACATAAAGCCGTTACTTTTTCTTTCTGTTGCTACCGCGGGACTGACATTTTTGTCTGGGTGTGGTGAAGAAGATACTTTAGAGCCTAATCCGCTGCCAATCATTGAAGAAACCAAAGTTAATTACGACGCAAAGTGGAGTGTGTCTTACGGTGAAGGTCAGGGCGAGCGTTTTTTAAAGCTTCGTCCGGGCGTGGGTTACAGCAAAATTTATATTGCCGATGTTTCTGGCGTGCTTAAAGCCCTGGATCCTGAAAATGGCGAAGTCATCTGGCGTGCAACCGTCAATGAGCCAATCAGTGCCGGTGTTGCCGTTGCTAATCGACTTGCGGTTATTGGCACTCGTGAAGGTGAAGTCATAGCCTTTGACGTGGAGTCTGGCGAATTAAAATGGCAATCGCAGGTGTCCAGTGAAGTGATTGCTTCTCCGGCAGTGGGTGATGGATTTGTTGTGGTTAATACCGTTGACGGTAATGTGGTTGCGCTCGACGCTGAATCGGGTGAGCGTAAATGGTTTTACGATCGTAATTTACCACCGCTAACGCTTCGCGGCACGTCATCTCCGGTGATTGCGCACGGTGCGGCCATTGCTGGCTTTGCTAACGGTAAAGTGGGTGTCTTTATTTTAGAAAGCGGTCAGCTTGCCTGGGAAAAACAGGTTACGGCACCCAGTGGTCGATCGGATCTGGAGCGTTTGGTTGATGTGGACGCACAACCCATCGTTTTCGGCCCTACCTTGTACGCATCGTCTTACAACGGTAATTTAATGGCGCTTGAACTGCAGTCTGGAGAACCTGTCTGGTCTCGTGAGTTATCGTCTTATCTCGACATGGGGATTGATAACCAGACCTTACTGGTTACCCATGATAATGGTTACGTTAGCAGTTTGAACCGCAATAATGGCAGTCTGTTATGGACGCAAAAAGCCTTGTTTTTACGTGATACCACATCACCCACGGCATTTAATGATCATATCGTAGTGGGCGATCAGGGCGGCTATCTGCATATGCTGGATAAGTCCGATGGTTCCTTAATTGGCCAGTTAAATATTAATCAGAACATCAATTATTCTGACTGTTACTACAGTGACGAAGCCTGTCGCTTCCACAATCACGATGAGTACGGTGTCGCATCCTCTCCTGTGGTGGTTGATGATCTGTTATTGGTGCAAACCAAAAACGGTCATTTGATTGCCTATCAACAACGAAAGTCTGAGAAAAAGCAGTAAACGTATGGTTCCTGTTGTCGCCCTGGTGGGGCGTCCCAATGTTGGGAAGTCCACCTTATTCAATCGATTAACGCGTTCTCGTGACGCGTTGGTAGCCGATTTGCCAGGGCTTACCCGCGATCGTCAGTACGGTCACGCCAAAATTGAAGGCCGGCCATTTATCATCATTGATACCGGAGGTATTACTGGCGGTGAAGTGGGCATTGACGGTCATATGGCCGAGCAATCAAAAGCGGCGGTTGAAGAA
Organism: Pleionea mediterranea; assembly: GCF_003148745.1. Classification (GTDB taxonomy): domain Bacteria; phylum Pseudomonadota; class Gammaproteobacteria; order Enterobacterales; family Kangiellaceae; genus Pleionea; species Pleionea mediterranea. The sequence goes on from NZ_QGGU01000001.1 coordinate 96,618, forward strand.
GCCGACATAGTTTTGTTTGTGGTGGACGCCCGCTCAGGATTAACCGCAGTGGATGAAAGTCTGGCGCGTGATTTACGGACATTCAGCAAGCCGGTTCATCTGGTGGTGAATAAAGTCGACGGCATTGATGTAGATGCCGCTCTGGCTGACTTTTATTCTCTTGGGTTTGAAAGTGTTAATCCCATTGCCGCAGCGCATGGGCGAGGCATGTCGGTGTTATCGGAAGAGGTGTTATTGCCGATAGCGCCTGATCTGGAACAGGTTGAAGAAGAAAACCAGAAACGGGCCAGACATCCTAAGTTTGCGATCGTTGGCCGGCCAAATGTGGGCAAATCGACGTTAGTGAACCGTATGCTCGGTGAAGATCGGGTAGTGGTGTTCGATATGCCGGGCACCACGCGCGACTCTATTTATATCGATATGGAGCGACGGGATAAACCTTATACCATCATCGATACGGCGGGGGTTCGTCGTCGTGGAAAAGTTCGAGAAACTGTCGAAAAGTTTTCGGTGTTAAAAACCTTGCAGGCCATTGAAGACGCCAATGTGGTGATCATGACCTTCGATGCCCGCGAAGGCATCGCTGAACAAGATCTCTCGTTACTGCGTTATATTATGGATGCGGGTCGTTCTCTGGTAATTGCCATCAATAAATGGGATGGCATGACCGAAGAGCAAAAAGACGAGGTGAAAAGCGAAATCAGTCGTCGCATGATGTTTGCCGATTTTGCTCGAATGCATTTTATTTCAGCTTTGCACGGCTCTGGCGTTGGCGATCTTTTTGAATCGGTGGATGAAGCTTTTAACAGCGCTAACGTAGAAATGAATGCTTCCAAACTAACTCGCGAGCTAGAAATTGCAGTCGCGAAACACGCGCCGCCTACCATTAAAGGCTTTCGCTGTAAGTTACGTTACGCACACCCTGGTGGTCACAATCCGCCGCGAATTGTTATTCATGGTAATCGCACCAGTAAGCTGCCGGAGTCTTATCAGCGTTATCTGATTAAGCACTTTATACGTGTATTAAAAATTGTCGGTACACCAATAAAGCTGGAATTGAAAGAAGGCGATAATCCTTATAAAGGCAAAAAGCAGGAAATGACCCGACGTCAACGACTCAAGCGCAAACGTACCATTAAAAAGTTTGGTAAAAAGAACTAATCCACTTTGCGATTTTTCCGCAGTATTTCATTCTAAAAGGCCAGCCATTGCTGGCCTTTTTTATGCTGTCTTAAATTTAGCCGATTCGGTTTGCAGCATTTTTGCTTAACCCTATATATTGACTAAACTTAGTTTGAGCAAAGGTATTAACTATAAGTGCTTTTGACTTAGGTTTAGAGAAGTATCACCAGCGATCAGTCAATTTAACGCGAATCATTTATGACACAAACCAGCAAAGATCACGAAAGCTTAATCAACAAACTTTCCATTCCACCACGGCCCGAAGCATTAATCGTGGTTAATGAGGAAAGTAAACATGAATATCCTGATATCGAAAAAATTGCCGAAGCTATAGGTAGTGATGTCAGTTTGTCGGCGGCGGTGTTTCAAATCATTAATTCTCCAGCATTTCGCGTCAGCCAGCCAATCACCAATATTCAGCAAGCCGTTAATCTATTGGGAGTAAGCCGTGTTGAACGAGTGGTCACGGTTGTGTCTTTGCGCAGTGAATTAAGTTCAGATTTGAATCTGGGACGTTTTTGGGACAGTGCCACGGAAATCGCCAATGTATCTAGCCAGTTAAGCGCTAAGTTAACGGGCGTGAGTAGCGATGATGCCTACACACTTGGTTTGTTTCATGGCGCAGGAATTCCTTTGATGATGCAGGCATTTGATGACTATAAAAGTACTTTAATAGAAATGAACAGCACCGAGCGATATCCGGTTACTGTGCTAGAAGAAGAGCGGTTTGGCGTTACCCACAATAAACTAACCTATTTATTACTCAAAAAATGGCATTTACCTGAGCACATTGGAAAAGCCGCTTACTTTCATCATTATCGATTTAGTGACATGCTGAAATCCGGTCAAATTGGTGACGACGCCTTGTCGTTATTGGCGATTCTAAAAATGGCAGAAGATGTCAGTGAAACTTATCGACAAGCCTGGCGACAAAATGAACAAGCGTCTGAATGGGAGCATGCAAAAGAAGATCTGACTTCTTTTTTAGGCATCGATCTAGAAGATTATCGTGAGATAAAAGATGACCTGCTGGAGTGGTTAAACCTTGAGTATCAGTAGTGGTTTTGAGTTTTCTTGTTTTAACTGTGAGGAAAGTAGAGTTCCATAGTTATATTGAGTGATGTTGCAAATAAGCGATAATTTTACCGGTTGCCTAGATCAATAAGCCTATATTCTAGCTTTGCTTTTTTACGCAATTGATATTGTTTATAAAACTCTACAGCTTGTTTATTTTGAAAGTATTCGATAGGAGGTATTTGACCACTTTCAAATAAATAGGCTTTTGACATGTGATACATACCTCTGCTCCAGAGTAATAATGAAGCCAAAGCAACACACCAGAATATTATTTCTATCTTCCTGAAAATGCCTAATTTTAATCTTGAATATATAAGTGAAATAAGCCAAAAGAAAAATGAGCATAGTATTGCAATTGTTAATTTAAATATGCTGTTTTGAGCTTCATCCTCAAAACCAAAAGCATCATTTAAACTAACTAAATTTCCAGTTACTGCGTAATTTATATAGTAGAGCTGAAATAGAGTCCAAGATATTAGAAGTACACTTCCAAATAGTATTAATTCAAAGTAATCGCTTTGTGTTTTTTTCATCTTGAGCTCTAGCAATAAATTTTATTCGCGGTAGTGAGATTAAACAAGAAACTTTCAAATATTAAGTGTCCGACTCCTTTTCCGAATTAACAGATAACACCTTGCTGGTCACCGTACCATCTTTAAAACGAGTGACCAGTGGATCTTCTTTATTAATATCAGCAGTGCTTTTGATCAGTTGTTCTTTCTGAAAGGCAATGGAGTATCCGCGCCCCAGTGTTGCCAGTGGGCTCACTGTGTTTAATTGTGCGCTGGTTAGCGCCAGTTGCTGTTGCTTTTTATTCAACAAGGTTTGAAACGAAAACAGAAGTCGTTTGCTTAATGACTGATTGCTCGATTCCGCTTGTGATAATTGCTTTTCCGGGTGTAACTGGATCAGTTTTAAGTGAGCGTTGCTTAATTGATGACGTTTGTCGCTGTAATTGTTTTGTATTTGTCGTTGCAGTCGGCTTAACAGATTGTCCAGTTTTGCTGCATGAGTTTGCAACAATGGTTCCGGATCGGTCAGTCGCAGTGACAATGAATGAAGCTGATGTTGATGCGCCTGCAGTTGCTGATTCATGGCACGGAGCAGTTGCGCATTTAATTCGTCCAGCGATTGCATAATGTCGTGTTGATCGGCCGACAATAATTCCGCTGCCGCAGAAGGTGTGGCAGCTCGTAAATCGGCAACAAAATCGCTGATGGTAAAATCGATTTCGTGCCCCACCGCTGAAACGGTCGGTAACTGACTTTCAGCAATGGCGTAAGCGAGAGCTTCTTCATTAAAACACCAGAGATCTTCGAGCGAACCACCGCCCCGGCTGATAAGCAGCACATCAACTTCATTGCGACGATTGGCCTGTTCTATGGCTTTAATTATTTGTTGATGGGCTGTTTTTCCCTGAACCTGAGCCTGGTAAATTATGATTTGGGTCATCGGGAAGCGCCGTTTTAATACACTGGTAATATCTTTGATGGCTGCGCCAGTCGGTGAGGTGACTATGCCAATTCGCGCCGGGTTAATGGGGATGGCTTTTTTACGTTCTGCCGAAAATAATCCAGCTGCCTGCAGTTTTTCTTTTAACTGTTCGAATTGAAGTTGCAGATTGCCAAGCCCGGCGGGCTCCATAAAGTCCACCGCCAGTTGGTAATCACCGCGTGCTTCATAAAGGGTTACCTTGGCTCTCAGATAAACTTGCATGCCATTTTCAGGGCGAAATTTAAGCTGTTGATTGCGCCCACGCCACATGGTGCATTTTATCTGGGCCTGCTCGTCTTTAAGGGTGAAATACCAATGGCCGGATGCAGCAGCGGTAAAGTTGCTGATTTCGCCTTCAATCAGCGTAGAGCCAACGTGAGTTTCCAGTATCTTTTTAACCCGACGATTCAGCTCGCTAACCGAAAGGTAGCGGCGCTCAACGGGTTTTCTGGGCTGCAAAACGGGTTTTAACATTCGACCTGCTCTAGTGTTATTCTGCGTTGTCGTTTTTAATGGATTGTCGCGGTTATTTAGCAGAAATGCTCATTATGGCTTTTGTAAACATTCCATGCATTGTAACTGGCTGATATTTATCACAATACTGTTTGTGAAATAGCGGCTTAACCCTGCTTGATCTACGTTTGTTGTGTCAGTTAAGCATTGCTTTAATCTGTTACCAGGCTTGGTGCAGTGTTTTATAACCAAACCGGTCGTCAGTTTATCATTTAGCGCCATGAGAAGCATTGTTCTAGCTTCTGGATAAATGTTATAATCCCGCTTTGGTTTTTCAACCGTTTCCCTGCAAGGTGACTCTTTATTATGCGAATTATTGAGGAAGCTCTTACTTTCGACGATGTTTTATTGGTTCCGGCGCATTCTACCGTATTGCCACATCTGGCTGAACTAAAAACTCAACTGACTCGCGACATTTCTCTGAATATTCCTTTGGTTTCTGCGGCCATGGACACTGTTACAGAATCCAGTTTGGCGATTGCTCTGGCGCAAGAAGGTGGCATGGGCTTTATTCATAAAAATATGAGTATCGAACAGCAGGCCAATGAAGTTCGCAAAGTGAAAAAATTTGAAAGCGGTGTGGTGAATGATCCCATTACCGTTACCCAGAACATTTCAATTGCCGAGTTAAAACAAATAACCGCCGAAAATGGTATTTCCGGTGTACCAGTTGTCGATGGCGACGAGCTGGTGGGTATTGTGACCAGCCGAGATGTTCGTTTTGAGACTCATCCGGATCGTGCCATTTCAACGGTTATGACGCCAAAAGAGCGATTGGTTACGGTTAAAGAAGGTGCTGAAACCGAAGAAGCTCTGGCACTGATGCACAAGCATCGTATTGAAAAAGTATTGATGGTGGACGATAAATTCCACCTGAAAGGTTTGATTACCGTTAAAGATATTCAAAAAGCCGAAGACAAGCCTCAGGCGTGCAAAGACAAATACGGTCATTTACGTGTTGGCGCGGCTGTTGGCACAGGCGCTGAAACCGAAGATCGCGTTGCGGCTTTGGTGGCTGCCGGTGTTGATGTGATTTTGGTCGATACCTCACACGGACACTCGCAAGGCGTATTGGATAAAGTAAAATGGGTAAAGCAGACTTACCCCGATGTGCAGGTGATTGGTGGCAATATAGCCACCGCAGATGGCGCGCTTGCCCTGGTTGAAGCGGGTGCCGATGGCGTAAAAGTTGGGATTGGCCCTGGTTCCATTTGTACAACCCGTATCGTAACCGGAGTTGGCGTACCACAAATTTCAGCCGTTGCCAGTGTGGCTGATGCACTCAAAGACAAAGGCGTACCACTGATTGCCGATGGTGGCATTCGTTATTCCGGTGATATGTGTAAAGCATTTGCTGCTGGCGCCTATGTGGTTATGGTGGGCAGTATGTTGGCCGGTACCGAAGAAGCGCCGGGTGAAGTGGAGTTGTATCAAGGTCGTTCTTACAAGTCGTACCGTGGTATGGGATCTCTGGGCGCTATGTCGCAGAAACAGGGATCCAGTGATCGCTACTTCCAGAGTACCAATGCCGCCGATAAATTAGTGCCAGAAGGCATCGAAGGTCGAGTCCCTTATAAGGGCTCTCTGGTGACCATCATTCATCAAATGATGGGCGGACTTCGTAGCTCAATGGGTCTTACCGGGTGTAAGAGCATGGACGAGATGCGAACCAAGGCGGCCTTTGTAAAAGTGACCGCAGCGGGTATGAGCGAGTCGCACGTACACGATGTGCAAATCACCAAAGAAGCGCCCAATTACCAAGTGGGCAAGTAGTCGCAAAAAGTAAACTATACTATGAGCCGAGGTTGCTGCCTCGGCTTTTCTATTTTAAACCCGAGCTCGCGTGACGTGAGTTAAGAAATGAATTGGCCTGTTTGGTTTTGTCCCATACGCGTTATAGAACTGGCGTTGATCGAAAGAGCACTGTCATTTTCTATTGAACAAGTTGGTCTGGCCAAATAAACGGTCTATCCCATAAAAGGTAATTGTTATGTCCAAAGACATTCATTCCAGTCGAATTCTAATTTTGGATTTTGGTTCTCAGTACACCCAGTTAATTGCCCGCCGGGTGCGTGAAATTGGTGTTTATTGTGAGCTTTACCCGTTTGACTTAAGTGATGAAGCGATCCGTGACTTTAAGCCGGATGGCATTATTTTATCGGGTGGACCAGAAAGTGTAACTCAGGAAACAACCCCGCGTGCGGCCAAGTCCGTGTTTGAGCTGGGTGTGCCGGTATTGGGGATCTGTTACGGCATGCAAACCATGGCGTCGCAACTGGGCGGTCAGGTATCGACATCCACCGAGCGCGAGTTTGGTTATGCGCAGGTTCAGCATGAAGGCGAGTCGGCATTATTTTCTGCCATAGAAGATCACACCAATGAGCAGGGCGTTGGTCTGCTGGATGTCTGGATGAGTCATGGCGATAAAGTCACCGCACTGCCTGATGGATTTAAGTGCATTGGCTCAAGCGGTAACGCTCCTCTGGCGGCCATGGCAAATGAAGAAAAAGGTTTTTATGGCGTTCAGTTTCATCCGGAAGTAACACACACGCACCAAGGCGGCCGAATTCTGGAACGCTTTGTGATGAAAATTTGTGGCTGCGATGGACTCTGGACGGCAGGCAATATTATTGAAGACGCGGTGGAGCAAATTAAAGCACAGGTGGGCGATGATGAAGTGGTACTGGGATTATCCGGTGGTGTGGATTCGTCGGTAACAGCAGCCTTGTTGCACAAAGCCATTGGCAAAAAATTGACCTGTGTATTTGTGGATAACGGTTTACTGCGTTTGAATGAAGCTGAGCAGGTGATGGCCATGTTTGCTAAAAACATGGGACTGAACGTGATTAAAGTTGACGCCGAAGATCGTTTTCTTGATGCCCTGAAAGGCGAAAATGATCCTGAGCGCAAACGCAAAATTATTGGCGGCGTATTTATTGATGTGTTTGAAGAAGAAGCCGGTAAATTAACCTCGGCCAAGTGGCTGGCTCAAGGCACCATTTATCCTGACGTTATTGAATCGGCGGGTGCCAAAACCGGTAAAGCACATGTTATCAAGTCGCATCATAATGTGGGCGGTTTACCAGAGGACATGCAATTAAAACTGGTCGAGCCGCTGCGTGAATTATTTAAAGATGAAGTGCGCAAAATTGGACTGGAGCTTGGTTTGCCTTACGACATGTTGTATCGCCACCCATTTCCGGGACCGGGTCTTGGCGTTCGAATACTCGGCGAAGTGAAAAAAGAGTACGCGGATTTATTGCGTCGTGCCGACGCGATTTACATTGAAGAACTGTATAAGCACGATCTTTACCACAAAACATCGCAGGCCTTTACTGTGTTTCTGCCCGTTAAATCCGTTGGTGTAATGGGCGATGCTCGTAAATACGATTACGTGGTGTCACTGCGAGCAGTTGAAACCATCGACTTTATGACGGCTCGTTGGGCGCACTTGCCTTATGAGTTTTTAGAGCATGTGTCGAATCGTATCATTAATGAAATCGATGGCATTTCGCGAGTGACTTACGATATTTCATCGAAGCCACCGGCTACCATTGAGTGGGAATAACGTCATAAGATTGATGCCGTTTAATATCTAAAAAGCCGAACATATGTTCGGCTTTTTAGTCTCGAATATTGAAACATATCAAAATATTATTTTATAAAAAGTAAGTGTTAAAAAATCGAATGTTTAAAAAATTATCAGCAATCTGCTTTTCGTTTTTCAGTAGTAGTGCTAGCAAAAAAGAATGCTCTGATAAAAATGTCTATAAAACTTTGCAGGAACCTTCCGGGTTTTCTGAGCAGGATCACGTCTTTATGCGGCAGGCGCTATTGATGGCGGATGAAGCTGAGCGTAATAATGAGATCCCGGTTGGGGCAGTGCTGGTTCAGAATAATAAAGTCATAGCGCGAGGCTGCAATCGGGTGATATCGCAACATGATCCTTCAGCCCATGCGGAGGTGGCTGTGTTACGTGAAGCGGGCCAGCAACAACAAAATTATCGTCTGCCGGAAACTACTTTATACGTCACTCTGGAACCCTGTGCCATGTGTGCCATGGCTTTGGTGCATGCGCGGGTTGAGCGAGTGGTGTTTGGTGCCAGCGACGGCAAAACCGGGGCTGCCGGCTCTGTTTACTCTCTATTGGACAATCCGCAGAACAACCACCGAATAAAAGTGGAAGGCGGGTTATTACAGCCGGACTGCAGTCACAAGTTATCGGCCTTTTTTAAGCGACGCCGACAAGAGCATAAGCAACGTAAGTTGTCGAAAAAACAGTCAAGTTGATGTTAATATTTGTTCTCGCACATGCTGACAAAGGGCGATTAAGCCTGTTCTGATCCGACCTCATCCGATAAATCCTCACTGAAATAACCAAAATGCTCGCTAAATTTTTATAAAAAATGCGATCAGTGGTAAAATTTGCCACCTTTTTATAATGAAGAGCGATGGGCTGTTGTCTTTAAATACCAATAATGAACAGCTAATCAATAAGTTACAGCTCTTACCTTGTTAAAAACACAGTACAGGTGGTGACGGTTATGGCCGATAAAGCAGTTCCTTATCAATCAAATAATAAAGTACGGGTGGTGACTGCTGCCTCATTATTTGACGGGCACGATGCCGCAATCAATATTATGCGTCGTATTATTCAGTCGACCGGCTGCGAAGTGATCCATCTGGGTCATAATCGTTCGGTTCAGGAAATTGTTGACTGTGCTATTCAGGAAGATGTGCAAGCCATTGCCATGACATCTTATCAGGGCGGTCATGTTGAATATTTAAAGTACATGCACGATCTGTTGAATGAACGAGGATGTGGTCATATTAAATTATTCGCCGGTGGCGGTGGGGTTATTTTACCGGAAGAAGTTAAAGAGCTGCATGATCACGGTATCACCAAAGTTTACTCACCCGACGATGGCCGTGAACTCGGTTTGCAGGGCATGATCAACGATCTGGTTAAGCGATCGGACTTTACCACAGGCGCAGAAATAAAAAATGAAGCCAAGCAATTAGAGCAACGGGAGCATTATTCCATTGCGCGCTTGATTTCAGCCGCAGAAAATCATCGGGATGATAATCTCGAATTATTTGAAACCATTAAGCAACAGGCGGATGCGTCAAAAACCCCAGTGCTGGGGATCACCGGTACTGGTGGCTCGGGCAAATCATCGCTGGTGGATGAACTGGTTCGCCGATTCTTACTCGACTTTGAAGACAAAAGCATTGCGATTATTTCGGTTGATCCGTCAAAACGAAAAACCGGTGGGGCATTGCTCGGTGATCGGATCCGTATGAACGCCATCAATCACGAGCGGGTGTATATGCGTTCATTGGCCACCCGTCAGTCGAATCTTGCGTTATCACCTCACGTTCAAGACGCTGTTAACATTGTAAAAGCGGCTAATTTTGATTTAGTGATTCTTGAAACTTCCGGTATTGGTCAATCCGACACAGAAATCATTGAACACTCCAATATGTCGATGTATGTAATGACACCGGAATTTGGTGCCGCTACTCAGCTTGAAAAAATAGATATGCTGGATTTTGCCGACATAGTGGCCATTAATAAATTTGATAAACGTGGTGCACTGGATGCATTACGGGATGTTAAAAAACAGTATCAGCGCAACAATCAATTGTTTGATCAGGACGCCGATACCATGCCGGTTTATGGCACCATCGCCAGTCAATTTAATGATCCGGGCACTAATGGTTTATATCGGGCGATCATGAATAAGCTGGTTGAAAAAACCGGTACCAATCTTAAATCAAATTTTGCGGTTACCGATGAAATGTCGGAAAAGATTTTTATTATTCCACCGAAACGCGTGCGTTATCTGGCAGAAATTGCCGAAAACAATCGTAAGTACGATGAGTGGGTGAATGAACAAGCCGAAGTTGCGGAAAAACTTTATGGCTTACACCAGTCTATCGAAACCATTAATGAAATGTCGGACAGCGAAGGCAATAACATCGTTTCTGAACTGAATAAAGTTTACGAAGATGTTGGGCTGAAACTTGATGGGCATAATCGAAAAATTATTGATGAGTGGAATGAGAAAAAAGCCAAGTACGAAAGTGATGAATTTATTTATCAAGTTCGAGGCAAAGATATAAAAGTAGAAACTAAATCACTATCCTTAGCGCAAAATAAAATTCCAAAAATTTCAGTTCCAAAATATCGCAGCTGGGGTGATATTTTAAAGTGGAACCTGCAAGAAAACTTTCCCGGTGAATTTCCTTACACGGCTGGTGTTTTTCCATTTAAACGCGAAGGTGAAGATCCTACTCGAATGTTTGCAGGTGAAGGCGGACCGGAACGAACCAATCGCCGCTTCCACTATGTTTCTTTAGGTATGCCAGCGAAACGTTTATCAACAGCATTCGATTCGGTCACACTGTACGGCGAAGATCCTGACTTCCGTCCCGATATTTACGGCAAAATTGGAAACTCTGGTGTGTCAATCTGCTGTCTGGATGATGCGAAAAAATTGTATTCGGGTTTTAATCTGGCGGATCCCAAGACCTCAGTGTCTATGACCATTAATGGTCCTGCGCCCATTTTGGTGGGTTTCTTTATGAACGCAGCTATCGATCAGCAGTGTGAAATTTACATTAAAGAAAATGGCCTGGAAGCGGATGTTAAAGCAAAAATTGAAGCTATCTATAAAGAAAAAGGCCAACCAGTACCAACCTATCAAGGTGAAGTGCCAGAAGGTCACGATCGTCTTGGTTTAATGTTATTGGGTGTGACGGGCGATCAAGTATTACCGGCTGATGTGTATCAGGGGATTAAAGAAAAAACCTTAAGTGCGGTACGCGGTACTGTTCAAGCGGATATCTTAAAAGAAGATCAGGCACAAAACACCTGTATTTTCTCTACGGAATTTGCCTTGCGTCTGATGGGAGATGTTCAGGAGTACTTTATTGAGAAGAATGTTCGAAATTTCTATTCGGTATCTATCTCCGGTTACCATATAGCCGAAGCTGGTGCGAATCCGATTTCACAGTTGGCCTTTACCTTGGCCAATGGTTTTACCTTTATCGAGTATTATCTGGCGCGTGGCATGGACATTGATAAGTTTGCGCCGAACTTCTCGTTCTTTTTCTCCAACGGTATGGATCCCGAGTACGCGGTGATGGGACGTGTGGCGCGTCGTATCTGGTCAAAAGCATTAAAAAATCTGTACAAAGCTAATCCTCGTGCGCAAATGTTGAAGTACCATATTCAAACGTCGGGTCGCTCACTGCACGCTCAGGAAATTGACTTCAACGATATTCGAACAACGCTTCAGGCGTTGTACGCGATCTACGATAACTGTAATTCACTGCACACCAATGCTTATGATGAAGCCATTACTACACCAACCGAAGAATCGGTTCGTCGGGCCATGGCGATACAGCTTATTATTAATCGTGAGTTGGGTTTGGCAACCAATCAAAACCCGCTGCAAGGTGCGTTTATTATTGAAGAGTTAACCGAACTGGTTGAAGAAGCCGTATTAATGGAGTTTGAAAGAATTTCTGAACGTGGTGGTGTATTAGGTGCTATGGAAACCATGTATCAACGCTCAAAAATTCAGGAAGAGTCATTGTACTATGAAACACTAAAGCACACAGGTGAGATGCCGATTATTGGTGTCAATACTTTCTTGTCTTCGAAAGGATCGCCAACCAATATTCCACAAGAAGTGATTCGTTCAACCAAAGAAGAACGTGAATATCAAATCAATACGGTTGAAAAACAACATCAACGGTTTGAAAGCGAAGGTGCAGATGTATTATCCGGCGTGCAAAATGCAGCATTGCATAACGATAATATTTTTGCGCAGCTGATGGAGGCCACCAAGTATTGTACGCTGGGGCAAATTTCAGCGGCACTGTATGAAGTAGGCGGTCAGTACCGACGCAATATGTAATCGACATACTCGAGCTATAAAAAAAGCGGCTTTGGCCGCTTTTTTTATAGCCAATTTTGTACAAAATATGCCAAGTTTATGTTGTTAATCCTATCCGCCAAATAATTTTGATATTGAGTTTTTCTATTACTTTGTCTATACCTTATTAAAATTTCACAACATTAAAAATACAGATATTAACAATATGCCTTCACCAACTGACTATCGTAAACTTGGCTGCCAGGAATGTGCCAATGGAAAAGCACTGGGTTTTGACTTTACAATGGCGTTTCAGCCAATTGTCGATGTTTCCAAACGTAAAATATTTGCTTCTGAAGCTTTAGCCAGAGGGCTAAACGGCGAAGGCGCAGGTGACGTTTTTACACGGGTAGACAAGTCTAATTTATATCGCTTTGATCAAACTTGTCGTACGAAAGCGATTAAACTTGCATCAGAATTAAATCTTTCATCCTTACTCAGCATTAATTTTATGCCCAATGCAGTATATCGACCGGAACTTTGTATTCGGACTACGTTAGCCGCCGCCGAGCAATACCAATTTCCAGTTGAAAAAATTATTTTCGAAATTACAGAGGGTGAAGAAATAGATGATATTTCTCATATGAAAGAGATTGTAAATTATTATCAAAAAACGGGTTTTAAAACAGCCATTGATGATTTTGGTGCCGGCTACGCAGGTCTTAATCTGCTGGCTGATATTCAGACCGACATAATAAAGCTGGATATGGCGCTCATACGCAATATTGATCAACGTAAAGCAAGCCAGGCAATTGTCAAAGGCATATATCGTGTTTGTGAAGAGTTAGATATTACGATTATCGCTGAAGGTATAGAAACTTCCGAAGAGTTTAAGGCGCTTGAATCCATTGGCATTAACTTGATGCAAGGTTACTATTTTGCTAAACCCGCCTTTGAAAGCATACCCCATGTAGATTTCGAAGTTTTACTTGATTAAATTTAACCCATGCTTTTTAACCGCGTTGTCGAAAGGCTCGCCATTTGGCATCGGCCCATTTTGCACTGCTAGACAGTTGTCGCTGAAATCGTCGCAACCATTTTTCTGCAATTGGATATTCGGTGGCAAGTAGGGCAAGTCCTAAAGGAATAATTAATACCGCTGGGCCGGGTAATACAATAAATACCACACCAACCAGTAAAATCAGTGTTCCTATCAATGTCACCAGCGTTTTTTTAATGATTTTCATAGGCCATCCGTCGAATACTATTGTTATCAAATACTACTATCTGTTTTAACAGTAAAGCTGTAGCAAACTATGAGCCAATAAATTTAATTAATAAAAACATAGGGTTAGACTGGTAACGTTGTTGTTAATAAGCATTCGTTGGTAAACTTAACCACCTGTTGGCCAGAACTACCATTGGCAGAACAATAAATTGTGATAAGGCTAGAATGGTTTTGTCACAGGTTCTATAACTCTTAAGCCAAACTGACGGTGAGTCGTTATTTCAATGATTAAACATATTTGCCTACTAATGGCGATGCGCGATGAAGCATTGCCGATTATATCGGAGCTGGCATTGAAGCCTGTTGAGTTGTTGCCAGATCATCTGCCTTTTCAAATGTTTCAGGGACAATTGGACGAGTTGATCGTAAGTCTGGTGGTTAGTGGGCGAGATCCCCGATACGACGTCGATAATATTGGTACTCAAGCAGCAACTTTAATGGCTTATGTGGCAATTGAACATTTGAAGCCGGATTTGGTAATAAGCGCCGGAACAGCAGGAGGATTTGCACGTCAGGGCGCCGACATTGGCACCGTTTATCTCAGTAGCGATCGTTTTGTTTATCATGATCGGCGAGTACCACTGCCGGGGTTCGATGAATCGGGTATTGGTCATTATCCGGCTATGGATGTGAGTAATATGGCCAGTGATTTGGAGCTGCCAGTGGGGGTGATTTCCACCGGCAGTTCGCTGGAAAAAAGTGAGCGCGATATAGAAGTGATAGAAGGTTACAACGCCGTGGCAAAAGAAATGGAAGCGGCGGCGATTGCCTGGGTTTGCTGGATCCGGCAACAGCCATTTTTGGCCATTAAGTCCATCACCAATTTGCTGGATCAACCGGGTGCTTCCGAGCAGCAGTTTGTACAAAATCTTAAATTTGCCTGTTCGCAATTACAACAACAGGTGATCCGTGTGTTGGATTATTGTCGCAATAAAACCATTGAACAGCTGGCGGAAGTCGATACAGCAAGGTCGTTATGACTGCCTTTGCCGTTATTGCCCTTTGTCTGCTGGCCGGTTTAGCTCTGGCGCGAGCCCGTGTGTTGCCTGAAAAAAGTGCCGAAACGCTCAACGGTTATGTAATTTGGGTGGCATTGCCCGCGTTAATTATTGCCAATGCACCGCAACTCTCGCTGAATGCTGATGCCCTGATACCCATGGCATTCGCTTGGGGAGCAGTACTCACTTCGGCTGTATTGGTGTGGCTATTGGCGCAGTTTTTTCGTTGGTCGAAACAAACACGATGCGTTCTTTTATTGCTGGTTCCGTTGGGCAATACATCCTTTGTTGGCATTCCGCTGGTTTCTGCATTACTGGGCAAAGAAGCGGTTTCTTATGCGATTTTATACGATCAACTCGGCAGCTTTTTGGCATTGGCCAGCTACGGTGCTCTGGTAATTGCCCTGAACAGTGAAAATTCTTTTTCAATCAAATCTGTTTTAGTAAAACTGATAACCTTTCCTCCATTTATCGCTTTGATCGTAGCTTTTGTGGTTTCCGGTTTGAACGTATCGAGCCAATTACTACTGCCGTTTGATGCGATAGGCGCTACTCTGGTGCCGGTTGTGATGGTGGCGGTTGGATTGCAGTGGCAATTCCGGTTGCCGAAGCAGGACGTGAGCGCAATGACCCTTGGGCTTGGCATTAAGCTAATACTGATGCCAGCGTTGGTCTGGATGATTTTAAAGTCACTCACCATAGAACCATTAATGCTCAAGGCAATAGTGTTGGAGTCTGCCATGGCGCCAATGATTTCAGCGGCGGCACTGGCAATTAATCAGGGACAAAACCCAAAACTTGCCGGAGCCATGGTTGGCTACGGGTTGCTGATGGTGTTTTTGACGGTGCCGCTCTGGCTATGGCTGATTCAATCAGTATAAATTAAACGCTATGCAGCACGCTCATTTGGCAAACGTTGGTTGTCGCTGCGTTCATCTTCACGCTGAATAAGCAGATCAAGGTAGGTGTTCATCACCTGAACGCTTTGTGAACTGGTCAGTGCCAGTTGCGGGATATTATCTTTCTTCAGTTCGCGTTCAATTAACTTAAGTAACTCAACTTGCCAGTCGATAGTATTCTGGCCTAGCGTCATGCGCAGAAACGATAAATTCAAATAATGTTCTGCAACAATGCAGCGCAGTAGCTCAATGGATTTCGCTTTATCCTCTGGCAGCATACCGGGCGTGATGGATAGATCACTGTTGATAGCGCATTCCAGCAGGTACTCGCTTTGCTGACGTGCTTTTTCCAGTTGTTGTTGACGATAGGATTCTGCCGTTGTCCGAACGAGCTGCAGTTTCTGCTTTTGATAGTGGATAAGTTTCATTTTTAATGCAGGCTGAAATTGACCCAGTAGGACTAGGCCTAACACAATGACGGCAGTCATTATTGCAAAGGCTGTAGGCAGTAACACCAATGTTGCACTGACAAGCAAGGCGGTAACAATAGCTGGAAATGGCTTCAATAATGTCATGATATCTTGTACTAATAATCTCGGGTGGCGATTATAAAGAAGGCGCCGTCACAAGTCAGCTTTAACGGGTAGTAAATATTTACTTTTTAGCTCAAAAACAGAGGGTTACTGGAGGATTTTATTTATTTGTACTCGCTGTTTATTAGATCGACACGCTCTATGCAACAAGTTTTAACCAAATTCGTATCTAAAGTAGCGTCTTTGAACTATAATAAGCCCCCTAATGAAAGATCCCACGCTGTTGTGATCGTCATCGTTTATCTTCACTATTTGGAAATTCCTTTTTATGTCTCAAGATCAATCGGTTAGCTTTGATCAGCTTTCCTTGCCTGAAACTATTGTAAGTGCAATAAAATCAATTGGTTACGAAAAACCATCACCAATACAGGCTACCTGTATTCCCCTATTACTGCAAGGCGGCGACTTGATCGGCCAGGCGCAAACCGGTACCGGTAAAACCGCGGCCTTTGCACTGCCCAGTCTTGCGAGAATCGATCTTGAGGTTAAAAAGCCACAAATTTGCGTCATTTGTCCAACCCGTGAGTTGGCGATACAGGTTGCTGAAGCCTTTAATGAATACGCCAAGCACTTAAAAGGCTTTCGAGTGTTGCCGATTTATGGTGGCCAGCCTTATCCACCGCAGTTGCGACAACTTGAGCGCGGTGTCCACGTAGTGGTGGGAACACCGGGCAGAATTATGGATCATATGCGTCGGGGCTCATTAAAGTGGGATGACTTAAAAACTTTGGTGCTTGATGAAGCGGATGAAATGCTGCGCATGGGCTTTATTGATGATGTGGAATGGATTTTAGAGCACACACCAGAGAAAAGACAGATTGCATTATTTTCCGCCACCATGCCAAAGCCGATTAAAAAAGTGGCGCAAACTTTTTTAACCGATCCAGAACATATTCAAATTGAAAGCAAGACTAAAACTGCCAGCACCATTGAACAAATGTTTATTACGGTTACTCAGAACTATAAGTTAGAAGCGCTAACCCGAGTTCTGGAAAGTGAAAATACCGACGCCACCATCATTTTTATGCGCACAAAAAGCAGTTGTGATGAGCTAACCAAACGATTGACGGCACGGGGCTTTTCTGCCGAAGCAATCCACGGTGATATGCAGCAGAAACAACGTGAACAAATGGTGCAGCAGTTAAAAGACAGTAAGATAGATATTATTATTGCTACCGATGTGGCTGCTCGTGGACTGGATGTTGAGCGTATTTCTCACGTTATCAATTATGATATACCGCATGACTCTGAGTCCTATGTGCACCGAATTGGTCGTACTGGACGGGCAGGGCGAAGCGGTAAGGCGATCCTGTTTATTACACCGCGAGAGCGCCATTTATTGCGTATGATCGAGCGCAATAACTCAACCAAAATAGAACGAATGAGTCTGCCTTCGGTTGAGGTCATCAATGACGAACGTTCACGCCGTTTTTTGGAAGACGTTCAGCAGCAAATTATGTCTGGTGAGCACAGTGACTACATCAGTATTATTGAAAAAATACAAAGTGAGCATAATCAATCCGGTGTAGAAATCGCTGCGGCTTTAGCCAGTATTATGTTTAAAGATAAACCGTTATTACTCGAGTCATTACCTGAGATCCCCGACTTTGAAAAAGGCGGTCAGGATCGTGGTGATAAACCTCGCAGTAAAGCACCCGTAAGAACTGAGGCTGAACCGTTAAAAGGCAAGCCGGATGTGAAACTGGATCGCTATGTGATTCATGTCGGTCGGGATCATGGTGTAACACCAAAAAATATTGTTGGTGCTATCGCCAATGAAGCGGATATGAGCAGTCAGTATATTGGTAACATTAAATTGTTCAACGATGTGACAACCGTGGACTTGCCTGAAAAAATGCCGACAGAAGTGTTGAGCGTGTTGAAGAAAGTTCGGGTTTGTGGTCAGGCACTTAATATTGAACTGGCAACCGATTATGTAAAATCTACCGGCGGCAGTTCAAAGCCTCGGGGTAAGAAAAACTTTAAACGTAAAGGTGGTGATAACCGCGGCAAAAGTTCTGCAAAAAAACGTCGTCCTTCTGCTGATAAATCATAACACATACATCAAAGTTTGACTTTAAACCGTGCTTAAAACGAGTGTTTAAGCACGGTATCTTCACCTGAAATATCTCAATAAACTATTTTCGTCTCGTCTTTTAAAATCGTCATTCATCAATGACTTTTCAATTATTTTTATAGTTACTTTTATAGTTACATTTATAGTTACTTTCACAATTGACTTAAAAGTTCTCTTAATGCCTACCAACGTCAATAAAAGATCCACAAAACAGCTAAAAAACGGGTATTGATTCTTCAAGAAAAATATCAGATTTGTTCTATACTTTTACGGACTATCGTTCTTAATTGTCTGCTTATGGAGTCAGAAAAAGACTTTAGTTTTATCAAAATGAATAAATATGGAGAAACGAATGAGCTGGAAAAATCTCAGTATTACCTGGAAACTGGCGATTCCTGTTGGCATTGTAGCCATTCTGATATTAGTGTTAACCAGCATTCAATTATCTTCCATGCGCATAGTCACTAATGACTTTATTTCTATTCATGAGAATTATAACCCGGCATTAAAGATGGTTTTAAATGCCGATCGTGATTTATATCAGGCCCGTCTGGCCGAGCGCAGCATTGCACTTGGGCTTCAAGATTCTGATCTAAACGCCAGTTATCAAGAAAATATCAAACAGGTTAGTGATCGTTTAACTCGGGTAAAAAGTCTTAACATTAATGACACTAGTAAAGCCGATGTTAACAATGCCTTAGAGGCATTCAAGCGTTGGCAACAGGGCGCCGATAATTTAATACAGGGATTACAGGCAGGAAATTTAACTCAGTCACAGGCGACTGCACTGAGTGCCGGGCCGTTAAAAGATGAGTTTGAAGCATTAAGAAATCAGCTTGATACTTTAGGTGAGCACTTATCTGACAAGTCGAGTGAGTACGCCCAAGAAGTGCATCAGGTCAGTGAAAACTCAACGACTCTTATAGTAATAGTGTCAGCCGTCACCATCGTATTAGCTTTATTGGTTGCATTTATTTTCCCAAGAATGATTACTTCTGGTTTACGAGCCATGTATAAAGCCTTGCAGCAAATGGCTAAAGGTCGTGGTGACCTGACCTATCGACTGCCAGAAAGCAGTGATGATGAAGTGGGTAAAATGAGCAAGTCATTTAATGTGTTTTTATCGTCGCAACAAGAAATGGTGGCGAATATTAAACAAGCGTCATCAAAAGTGGATGACTCTTCATTAACTATAAGCGACGCAATTAATAGCAGCCAACAAATTTTGCGAAATCAAGCGGACTCGGTATCTTTAGTGGCGACTGCCGTTACGCAAATGAGTTCGGCTATCAACGAAGTGTCTGGTAACAGTCAGCATGTGGCAGAAGAAACCGGTGAGGCGGATAAGAGTGCAAAAAATGCCGCTGCAATTTTCAGTCAGTCGATTTCAGAAATCAGTGAACTTGCTGATAATGTCAATAATTCTGCCGAAGTCATTCAACGATTAGAAGCCGAAGCATCGGGTATTGTTCTGGTACTTGATGTTATTAAAGGCATTGCCGAGCAGACTAACTTATTGGCGCTTAACGCTGCCATTGAGGCGGCAAGAGCTGGAGAACAAGGCCGTGGCTTTGCGGTTGTGGCTGATGAAGTAAGAACTTTGGCCAGCAAAACGCAAGAGTCTACAGAGCAGATTAATGAAATTATTGACCGGCTGTTAAACGGTGTTAAAGAAGCGGTTACTATTATGTCGAGCAGTCAGTCCCGAGCCAGTGCGACGGTTGATTCATCTCGAAAAGCTCAATCGACGCTGGAAGATGTCAATAATTATTTATCGTCAATTAATGAACGTATTATTCAGGTTGCAACAGCGGTTGAAGAACAGTCTGCGGTTGTTAATGATATTAATCAAAATGTTGAAAATATTAATGAAATATCTCAGGAAGCAACAGCTCAAGGAGAAAAGGTTGCCAGTGCCAGCCAGTCGTTAATTGAAGTATCCGGTGAGCTTAAACGGGAAGTCAGTAATTTTAAAGTGTAAACATCGAACATATTCCAGTTATTTTAATTATTATATTTTCTGAATGCTTCTATCGACGTTGAGCCGACTACTCGTCATGAATATCAAATATGCCTGACAGCATGAATCCGTCTAAAAAATGAAGAAACTATCTCTTCTAACGGTTGAATTTTATAAAACACACCTTAATATCCTATAGAGCAGCTTGTTGTTTTTATTATTGTTAGCTTATTTACGCTAGTTAAGGTATTGGTTTTTATGCCTTTGCAATAAGTACAATAAATAACTTTCATCTGCGAAGAGACAAGTCCAAAAACAATGTTAGACAAAATAGGTTTGACGAAGTGAGTAAGCAAGACAGCTTAGTCGCAATGACAATAGGAGTTCATTATGAGCAACTTATGGGTACTGGTCGCCGATTCTTCAAAAGCCCGATTTTTTCAAGGGATTTCTCCCCACAGTGAGTTAAAAGAGTTTCATGGAATGGTTAATCAGGAGGTTCGTTTAAAAGAACATGATTTAATTACCGACAAACCTGGGCGTTTTAAAGATGATCGGGGCAATACCAGAGCGTCAAATGAAACCAATGCAAAAGGTCATGAAACAGATAAGTTTGCTAAAGACATCACTTCTTATCTTGAAAAATTTGCTAACCAGAATAAATTTAAACATTTATCCATTGTTGCAGAACCTAAAATGATGGGGCGACTCAGAAGCAGTTTAGGTAATCAGACTAGTCAGCGTGTTTTAGAGCAAGTCAGCAAAAACTTAACGACATCTGATGAGCAGGCTATTCGTGAACATCTTGAGCGTATTCCTGTTCAGTAGAGTCTAACTTAAAATAGCTTACTCTCAGACAAAAGGGTGAGAGTAAAACTTAAAGCCATAGAATTATACAATTAATTCTATGGCTTTTTTATTTGGTAAGGCCTGCAGATTTTGAACCAAGAAAAGAATATCTAAAACATATTTTTATAATTAAAAACAATGGATTGTTTATAATGCTGGAAACCAAGATTAACATCTTTTGTATAAATCTTTTTTAATACGATTGTAAATGATAGTAGTTTATAGAAAAGTAATCAGAAACCTGCCTTTATACCCTATTTGTAAAGCTTTAAAGAACACTTCGCAGTAACCTGGTTATTTATCTCAATAATGAGAAGTTGGCATTTTTTATGTGTTTATTCTTTGAGGAAGATACCGTTGTAAATATTGGGGGACAGGCGACACAGTGAGTGAGAACCAACCCTTATAACGAGAAGTTGATGCTCCAGATTAAAAATAACTGCCGATAACTAGAGCAGTTGTTTAATTAATTGGTGAAGTATTAATGACCTCAAGGTTCTCAGTCTCTCTTACTAAAAAATCATGGGTTAAATTGTTTTTTATTCCTTTATTTTTAATTTTATCAGCGTGTAGTGAACAGGATGGAAACGAATACAGTGGAGACGGAGATTCAAGTTCTGGTGGTTCAGGATCAGGCGGCCCAGGTAACAGTGCTCCCCATATTTTGATTTCATCCCCTGCAAGTAATAGTATTTTCGACGATAATGAAAGTATTGTTTTAATTGCTTCTGCTGACGATACAGAAGACGGTGATTTAAGCGATAGCATTGAATGGCGTTCAAGTCTGGATGGTGATCTTGGAACTGGTGGTCAGCTTGGTGTTGATTTGTCGGTTGGCCAGCATGAGGTAACGGCCTCTATTACTGATAATGGTAATCAAGTAAATGAAACATCGATTGTGATTACTATCAATAAAGCTGAGGCTGAAAATACTGCACCCAGTTTAACAATCGAATCTCCGAGTAATCAGTCTCAAGCAGCTTATAATGAATCTGTTGAGTTAAGTGCAACGGCAAGTGATGCAGAAGACGGTGAGTTAAGTGCTGCGATCAATTGGCAGTCAAGTCGTGATGGTTTACTTGGTAATGGTGCATCGCTGAATATTAATCTATCGGTTGGTGAGCATACCATTACCGCATCGGTTGAAGATTCAGGAAGTTTAATGGCTGAGCAATCGATTAACATTATTGTGACACCGCCACCTGAAAATTCTGCCCCTGCTTTAGTCATTCACTCTCCTGCCAATAACGCCCAGGTTGATTTTGGTGAGTCGGTTTTATTTTCTGCATCAGCCAGTGATAACGAAGACGGAAGTTTAAGTCAGCAAATTAACTGGTCATCCAGCATCAGTGGTCAGTTGGGTGTTGGTGCAAGTGCTACTTTAACATTAGAAAGCGGCACACATACGATTACGGCATCGGTTATTGATTCCGGTAATCTTGTTAGTAGTCAGAATATTATGCTGGTCGTTTCAGAAGCACCGCCCGAAAACACAGCGCCTGTAGTTAGTATTGTTAATCCAACAAACGGTCATAGCGAGTACCAAGGTAGTAGTATAAGTTTTAACGGAAATACGATTGACCAGGAGCAAGGATCTTTAACCAGCTATCTTGTTTGGCAATCAAACATTGATGGTGTGTTGGGTTCTGGCGGTTCGATTTCTTCCGTGTTATCGCTGGGTACTCACACTATAACGGCAAGTGTTATGGATGAGCAGGGACTGCAAGGACAAAGCCAGATTACGGTGACCATTTTAGAAGCAAATAATACTGCTCCTGAAATTAGTATCAGCTCACCAACCAGTGGCAGCGAGTTTTTAGAAACCGATGCGGTAACATTAACTGCCACAGCAAACGATGATGAAGACGGTGATCTTTCCTCGTCAATTGAATGGTCGTCCAGTATCGCTGGTCAGTTAGGAACCGGAAGCAACTTATCAGTAAACTTGGCGGTGGGTGTGCACACCATTACTGCAAAAGTAACCGATTCTGATCAGGCGCAAAGTGTCACCACCACACAGATAACCATTAATGAAGTGGTGAACGTTGAGCCGGTCATTAATATCAGTTCACCAACCAGCGGCAGTGAGTTTTTAGAAACTGATGCGGTAACATTAACTGCCACAGCAAACGATGATGAAGACGGTGATCTTTCCTCGTCAATTGAATGGTCGTCCAGTATCGCCGGTCAGTTAGGTACCGGAAGCAACTTATCAGTAAACTTGGCGGTGGGTGTGCACACCATTACTGCAAAAGTAACCGATTCTGATCAGGCGCAAAGTGTCACCACCACACAGGTAACCATTAATGAAGTGGTGAACGTTGCTCCTGCAATCAATATTACATCACCAGTGAGTGGCAGTGAGTCTATGGAAAACGATGCGGTGACTTTAAACGCAGTCGCTAATGATGAAGAAGATGGTGTGTTAACCGATAGTATTGAGTGGCAGTCAAATATTGATGGCGCACTTGGAACTGGCGGTATCCTGATAGTGAATTTAACAGTAGGCGAGCATACCATTACAGCGACGGTTACTGACTCCGAAGGCGTATCCAATCAATCACAAATTATTCTGACGGTGAATCAAATTGTAAACACTGCGCCTGAAGTAACGATTGTTTCGCCGTCAACCGGCAGCTCTGCCTCAGAGAGTGAGTCAGTTTCTTTTGTTGCCACAGCTAATGACGCAGAAGATGGCGATATCAGTACTGTCATTGTCTGGACATCGGATCTGGATGGTGAGATTGGTCAGGGCAGCACTATCGATGTGCAGTTAAGTGTTGGTAATCATATTATTACGGCAACGGCTGCTGATTCAGAAGCTTTATCGCAGCAGGCCAGTATTCAGTTTGATGTCAATCCGGCTGCAGATCCAACAATTTTAAGCTGGGTTGCTCCAACTCAGTACACGGATAATTCTGCTCTGTTAGATTTAGCTGGCTTTAAGATTTACTATGGAACATCGGAAGGTAATCTGATTCATTCCGTTTCCATCAATGACCCTTCCGTGACATCGTATCAACTTGATCAGCTGCAATCTAATACAACTTATTACTTTGCTGTGACGGCAATTGATTCACTAGGAATTGAAAGTGACTATTCTGCGACGGTCAGTAAGATAGTTCAATAATATATTGATTAACTTTAAGTACGCTGATGTGTATAACTCAGCGTACTTTTTTAAGGGCTTCCAAAATATAACATTCTATAGGTTAGAGCATCGTCCATTTAACAAAACACGAAATCTAATCAAGCCGTTTTTGACAATAAATACTCATTATCATTTTGCACATTTAACCTATTGTAAAGCTTCACCACCTCGCCAATAATGATAATCGCGGGTGAGGTTATTTGCGCTTGTTTAACGCGTTGAGCAATATTTTTTAATGTACCTATAACAACTTTCTGATTGTCCTGGGTTGCGTTTTGAATAACCGCCACGGGCATGGAAGGTGTTAAACCTTGCTCTATCAGTTTTTCTCCGATTATTGCAAGTCCTGTTAAACCCATATAGATAACCAGAGTGTTATTGCTTTGTGCCAATGCCGTCCAATTTAAGTCAACGCTGTTATTTTTTAAATGGCCTGTGGCAAAAGTTACCGACTGTGCGTAATCACGATGAGTTAATGGAATACCACAGTAAGTGGATGCGCCAGCGGCAGAAGTAATGCCAGGAACCACATCAAACGAAATGCCTGCATCCACCAGTTGCTGGGCTTCTTCACCGCCCCTGCCAAAAATATAAGGATCGCCACCTTTCAGTCGAACCACCCGTTTTCCCTGTTGGGCTTGATGTATTAACAACTCGTTAATTTTATCCTGTGGTACACAGTGTTGTGCTTTTTGTTTACCCACGTAAATGCGTTCGGCATCTCGACGAACCAGATTTAAAATAGGTTCTGATACCAGTCGATCATAAACAACCACATCGGCTTTTTGCATCAAGCGAAGCGCTTTAAAAGTTAGTAAGTCGGGATCGCCGGGACCTGCGCCAATTAAGTACACACTGCCCTGTGATTGCGACGGCATATTTGTTAAAGCTGCGTATTTGTGTTGATTAAGCAACTGAGTTAATTGCTGCTCAGCCTGTTGATGTTTGTTATCGAAAACTTTCTCAGCAATGTCGCCTTCAAAGGCCTGCTCCCAAAATGCTTTTCGTTGCATGCCAGTGGTTAACGTCTGTTTTACGCGTAATCTGAATTTATCCGCCAGTTTTGCCAGCCTGCCATAGGCCGCCGGTATTAACGACTCAAGACGGCCTCGAAGTAAACGGGCGAGCACCGGCGCTTTGCCTCCGGTACTGATGGCAATTGTTATCGGAGAGCGATCAATAATGGCAGGAGTGATAAATGAACAAAGGGGGGCATTATCGACCACATTGGCAAATATCTGCTGTTGTTCCGCCTGTTCGGCAATTTGTTGATTGAGAGCCTGATCATCGGTTGCTGATATTACCAGCCATTTTTTTGTCAGATAATGTTCGGAGTAGGTGTCTTCAATTAACTGAATGTTATTAGACGATTGCGCCATCTGTTCAACAGTTGAGCTGATCCGTTTCGCTATAACGGTGATAAGCGCACCTGCCTGATTAAGCAGCTCAATTTTTCTTGCCGCGACTTCGCCTGCACCAACCACCAGGCATTGCCGACCACGCAACTGAGTAAAGATGGGAAAGAAATCCATAACAACCACACAACATTAAAAGCTTATGCGTTATTGTTGAGCAGTGTAGGATGATTAACAAATAACGGAGTTATATGGGCTTATTCAGTTACAGGAATAAGCCACACAAATACTATTGTTGGTCTTGTTCCGGCTTTTTATCGGAATAGTGCACGCGACCGTGTTTATCGACCCACTTATAAATTTTCGATGACTTTACACTGTTAACCGTAGTTCGCGTCAGGTTTTCAGCCGGGGCTTTGTCTCGTAAAACATTGGTGTATTGATTCGCCTCTTCCGAAGTGAGTCGCTCAAACAGGTCGGCTATTTTTTGAGAATTCATCAGCTGAACAATATTACCAGACTGTAAGATACCTCTAAGCTGCGGATCATTGATAATGGCCTGTGATTGTGGATCCTGCTCGACAAATTTTGCCCGCGCCCAGATGTCCCTGATTTTTACTGCCATTTGTTGATCAAACGGGCTGTCTTGATCACTTTGTGCCAGCTCTTTACTGATAACTTTAAAATGAGGGTTATTGATAAGTCGTCGAAATGCCGGTATTTGTTGGATGCGGTACACATCACCGGAGTTTAATATTGACTGATTTTGTGATGATAAAAATAACTCGCGAAAATCAGGACTTTCGGTAAGGCTCCTAACATGATGAATCGTGGCTTTGGGCGATTCCATTAATCGCGCCGTTAAACTGGCCATCTCAGGTTGATCCGTTGTGGCGGTTACCGCGGTTTTAATCAAAGAACCGGTGATCCGTTTTGAAAACTGCTCAATCAACGAAAGAGAGGCTTCATTAGAATTTAAATGGTTCGCGGCTGTACCTGAATGGCTTTTGTTTGGAGAGGTATTTGAAGCGGTGTTTGCAGAAGTGTTTGCGATGGATGATGACATGGCATCATCGGATGGTGCTTGATTCAGTAATTCATTTCCCAAAGATATGATCCAGACCAGTAGCACGCCCACCGCCGAACCGATCACGCCGCCAAGTACTGCGCCTGTGATCCTCGATATTTGGGATAATTCAGGTTGTTTACTGGAAACCGCCTTATAGATGGCCGAAAAAATCAAATCGAGCACAAAGCTGGTGATGGCAAAAATGACCACACCAGCGACCAGGTAGCCGAGCAGGCCATTGAGCGACGTTTGCTCATTTAACCAGCTGCCAACGTTAGGAGTAAAAAGTAATGCGCTGATATAAGCGCCTGCCAGTCCTAGCAGTCGAAACGACAGTTTGGCGATGCCTTTGCGGTATCCTTGAAATATAAATAAGCCAACACAAATGAGAAAAACGAGAGTAAACACGCTCATAATTATGTGAGTTCCTTTAATCTGTCACGTAGGCTCCAGTGTGCGGTAATTAAATAAAAATCGCAACGCAAAGGACTTGTTCTATGCACTTGTAGGCACCAGAATATAAGAAGATAGAACGAACCGAATCATTGTTTTTCTAACTAACGATTATATTCAAGACAGAAAAGGAACGATTTTCTATGCAATGGCTGGATCAACAATTATTTTTAACGTTATGGCTGCAACGAAAGAAAACCGTTACGCAGTCAGCTTCATTAAATGAGTCTAGGGTGTTAGTGGAGTTTCCTATAACTGTGGTTAAAAGTCATGTCAGCACAAGTGCGCACAACTATGTTATTGAAGGAATAGGTAATGCAGAGGCTTGGTACGGTGTTATAGAGTCGCAATACTTTATGATCGAGTGGGTATGTGGCGATCCATGCTTTTCTATTTATTTATCGAACGACGATGGTCAGCCGCCGAGAGATTGGCAATTTATTAAACAACTGGAGCAATTACCGTTTAATGTTTTGGCTCATTTAAGCTGGATAAGTAACCATCAGACCGATGGTAAATATTCGTTGTTTTACAAGGATGGGCAGTGTATTCAACCGTTTTGGACAAGTTCATCACTCGACAGTGTGCAGCAACTGAAACAGTATCTTAATTCACAGGGTGATAATCGAAATTTTGCTGTGGCATTAACTGAGCAATTTTACGCGGATTGGGCCGGCTATAAAGTCATTAATGGCAATAAAACATTACTTTGTCGATACCCGAATCGTTATTCTGTAGAACGCGCGATTCAGCATGAGCAGAAGCAGAATAATCAAGGAAAATATATTATGGAGTGTGAAGACGCAGAAAACGAGTCGTTGCAAAAAAAGTGGGGATTGTTTCGGCTGGATGATAACGATAATACGTTTTTAATGGAGCGATTTACTTATCAAGTTGATGCGGAATTTGCCGCTATGGCGTATGAAGCGAAAGGGCATCATCAAAGCTATTGGGTCGAGCCTGTTAAATAACAAAGCGTAAGTTGATATCTTCGGTCATCGAACTTCAGGCGCTCTACTCTTACTTTAAGACGGGCGATTTAATAATCGTTTCAGTTCAATGGTTGCAATGTAATGCTCCACCAGTTCGTCGAGCATTTTTCGCCCAAAATTAACCCAGCGTTTGCGATCTTCCAGTTTATCGCTATTAATAAAGTTGATGATGGGCTGTTCAAATTGGGCTTTTACAGAATCCAAAATTTGTTGCTGTGATAGCAGGTAGATGGATATGACTTTTGTTTGACGTTTCGGTAATGACCACACCGGATGTTCGTGATCGAGATCAGTTTGCGCTAATCCACTGTACGAAACAATAGGTATATAAGGCTGCGTGTCATTTAATGTTGCTTCGGTTTTATCAAACGCATTGGACAGTGACAGCATAATGTCGGGGACACCCAGACCTGCCTTATTCAATGCGTTGATCCAGTCACTATTTTTATGATGAGGCAACAGATGTTTTGTAGCGAAGTCAATGGAGCATTCTTTTCCGTAACGGACGAGCGTGCTGTCGATGCTGGCATTTAAGTAAGCTAAATAAGATTTTTTAATCGAGCGTTGCGAAAGGAAGTGTTTTATTGCAGGGATTGCCGCATGGACCAAAATAGCGACTGCCAGAGCAATAATAAATTTTCCGAGAAGAGAGTGATTCGTTGCTGGGGATGTCGCAGCGTGGGCGGTCGATGAGGCTGATATTACGCCAATTAACGCAATAATTAGCCGACTTTTGGGCCGACCATAAGCTTTATATCGAGTGTGAGCAAGGCTTTGAAAACGATCATTTTGGAGTTTTCCTTTAAAAGCGTGGGTTAAGTTTAGCGTAGTTCGCATGTTTTTGTCCATTTTATGCTGTTGCTGTACCAATCCATATTGGCGAAAGGGTGCTTTGTAATGGTAGCTCAATGCAACTGCTTGTATTTTATCATTATTTATTAACTCATAGAGCGTGTTTATCTTTCATTATTTGAGATGCAGGAGGTTATTTTATGTCACAACAAGGCAGAGGGAGTGATGAATAGTTATTCTCGACTTTGTCTCCTGAGTCGTTCTACCTCCTACATCCTGTAGTCGTATTTGAATGACCGATAACGCAGTTGTGACATAAAATCACCCCTGCCCGAAGGGTTGAGGCTAAAATTAAGCCACTCTTTGTTGAGAATTTCTTATTTAGAATAACTAAACTTCAAAATTCACGCCGCGATTGGCTTAATTTTGGCACTCAAGATCTCAAATAATGAAAGATAAACACGCTCTAGTAGCAGGATTTTACTGGATTTATCTAAATATGAAAGCGTTTGACGTTAGCGGATCCTCTGCCTAGCCTTAAACGGTTATATAACGTTAAAAAATAAGCGGACATTAAATTATCTTGTATAAATATTATTAGTGTTTATAATTTCAGTAATTTCTGAAAATTAAGAATTGTTATGAATTTATCGCCTGAAATTGAGCCCTTTGTCATACATTTTGGCGAAATGGGCAGCCACTGGGGGTTTAACCGCACGGTGGGGCAAATGTTTGCTTTGCTGGTGCTGTCAGAAGACGCTTTAAACGCCGATCAACTGGCCGAGTCGCTCGATGTGTCGCGCGGTAATGTCAGTATGGGGCTTAAGGAATTGCTATCCTGGCGATTGATTCGGACACAACCTCAGCCGGGCGACAGGAAAGATTACTTTCGACCTAATGGCAGTATCTGGGAACTGGCCATGCAGGTATTGTCCGAGCGCAGAAAGCGCGAAGTCGATCCAACCCTTTCAGTGCTGCGCAGTCAGTTGATGAGAGTGGAAGATGGCAACAACAGTTTTGCCCACGACAAAATGCAAGAAATTCATGATTTACTTGAGTTATTCATCGGTTGGTTTGACGATATTCACAGAATGAATCCGGAGAACTTGAAAACGTTACTGAAGCTGGGATCGGGCGTCGGTAAAGTGCTGGATATGAAAGATCGATTGTTGGTGAAAAAATAAATTGTTAATTCGCTTATGTAAATAAGCCTGAAGGAGAATCTAATGATAGAGACTCTTAATGAAAGTACCGAAATATTATCGCGGATTCAGTTTGCGGTGAATATTAGCTTTCATATTTTGTTTCCCTCTATTTCCATAGCGCTTGCCTGGTTTCTGTTTTATTTTAAAGTTCGCCATCATATTTCCAAGCATCCAGTCTGGATGCGCATTTATCGCTTTTGGGTGAAAATATTTGCTTTAACCTTTGCACTGGGTGTGGTCAGCGGCATAACTATGTCGTTTCAATTTGGCACCAACTGGCCGGGGTTTATGGATAAAGTTGGCAATATTGCCGGACCACTGTTGGGCTACGAAGTACTGACCGCATTTTTTATGGAAGCTACTTTTTTAGGCGCCATGTTGTTTGGTATGAATCGTTTACCGCCGTGGTTTCATACGGTCTCAACCTTTCTTGTGGCGATTGGCACAACCATGTCTGCGTTCTGGATTTTAGCGTTAAACTCATGGATGCAAACCCCGCAAGGGTTTGAAATGATCGACGGTGTCGCCCATGCCAAAGACTGGATGGCAGTTATTTTTAACCCATCATTTCCTTATCGGTTACTGCATGTTTTATTGGCTTCTGGATTAACCGCCTGTTTTTTAATGGCGGGTATATCCGCGTATCGTTTATACAAAGGTGATGAAAAACGGGCACCTAAAGTCGCGCTGCGCATTTCCCTATTTGCCGCGGCGCTGTTAATACCGTTACAAATTTTAGTCGGCGATTTGCACGGGCTGAATACCTTTAAACACCAACCGCAAAAAGTCGCAGCAATGGAGGGTATCTGGGAGACTCAAAAAGGTGCTCCGTTATTATTATTTGCTGTGCCGGATGAAGAAACTCGCAGCAATCATTTTGAAATTGCGATCCCTAAATTAGCCAGTTTAATTTTAACCCATGAAACAGAGGGCGAAGTAAAAGGACTGAATGAATTTAAAGGGGAGCACCCACCCGTGAAACCGGTATTTTATGGTTTTCGAATAATGATTGGCGTGGGCTTCTTAATGTTGGCAGTCAGTTGGATTGCGTCGTTATACTTTATCCGAAAAAAATCACTTCCAGTCTGGTTAAACAAAAGCATTATTGCCATGACATTTTCTGGATGGATTGCCACACTGGCCGGGTGGTATGTGACTGAAATTGGTCGGCAACCCTATTTAGTATCTGGCATATTAAAAACCAAAGATGCGGTTACAACCATAGCTTCAACAAACGTTGGTATTTCTTTAACTTTATATATTGTAGTGTATGCAGTATTACTTTTTGCCTATATTCAGACGTTATTTTATATGGCTCGTAAATCCATTGATGTGGATGAGTTCAGCACCATGGACGATGCAATCAAGCAATCGACACTGGGTGATCATGATGGCTCTGCTTCAAACCATGACTCACAAAAAATTTCTGCTCAGGAGGGTAACGCATGACATTAGAACAAGCTCTACCCAATATCTTTTTATTGTTAATGGCGGTCGCCATTTTATTGTACGCCATCCTGGATGGTTTTGATTTAGGTGTCGGCTTATTGTTGCCGATGGATAATCTGGCGCATCGTGATCGCATGATCGCATCCATTGGCCCTTTTTGGGATGCCAATGAAACTTGGTTGGTGTTGGCTGTTGGTATATTGCTGATAGCGTTTCCTTCCGCTCATAATATTGTTTTGCGTGAACTTTATTTACCGGCAGCCATTATGTTGGTGGGATTAATTTTACGCGGCGTTGCGTTCGATTTTAGAGCGAAAGCGGTAACCAAGTATCAGCGGTTGTGGGATAAGTTATTTAAAGCCGGCTCTTTTATTGCCGCTTTGTCGCAAGGCTTTATGCTGGGCATGTATGTTACTGGTTTTGAATACACAGTGGCAACGGTTATGTTCTCATTACTAACATCCATTGGTGCTGCTGCGGCCTATTTGTATATTGGTGGTGCCTGGCTGGTATTAAAAACCGAAGGTGAGTTACAGGTTTTTGCGGCAAAACGCGCCCGTCGGGCGGGTTGGCTTATGGCGCTTTCGTTTGTTGCCATTTGCGTGGTGAATCCATTAATTAATCCGGAAGTGGCCACTCGTTGGTTCAGTATGCCGGGTGCATTAATTTTATTTTTAATCCCGTTAATGTGTGGTTTGATCATCGTTATTGTTGATCAATACTTAAAAAATGTACCGGTGAGAGATGACACAGCCTGTTGGCTTCCTTTTGTTGGTGCTGCAGCTTTGTTTGTGTTTTGTTTGGCCGGTTTTGCTTACAGCTATTTTCCTTACGTTATTCCTAATCAGCTGTTGGCCGAAGATGCTGCCAGTGCACCTGCTTCTCTTATGTTTGTGTTCTATGGTGTGGCTATCGTACTTCCGGTTATATTGGCTTACACCATTTTGTCTTATCGAATATTTAAGGGAAAAACAACGGAACTTACTTATTATTAAATTGAGTAATGTTAACCGATCCGTTGAAGTGGGTTTAGGTAATACCCTGGAGCGAAAGATAAACACGCTCTAGGAACATTCACGAACAATAAATACGTCTAAAACAAAAAGGGAGTTAACGGCTTGTTAAACAAGTCGTTAACTCCCTTTTTTATTGCTTGTTAACCTAACCCTTTAAAAAGTGACCCGCTAAAGCAATCACGGGTGCTGCGGTGGGTTTGTCGTGTTGCCAGTCGCCAGACTCAACACCACTGCCGGCAATATCAATATGACAGTAGGGTAATGGTTTATCGGAGTATTGGCCGTGTTCATCCAGGCCGGAAGCAACGCTTAAAAACGTCATTGGGAACTGGTGACCACGAGCCACGGATACGGAGGCACCGTTATTGGAAGATAAGAGATCATCAGCTTCGCTTCGTGGTCGAATAATTTTCCAGTCTTCTCGACGTGGCCGACTGATTTCGGCACAGTCGCCCCATATTTCACCGCTGGCCTGAAGATTTGACGCCAGCTTATTGTTTCTCGCAGGCGCGTTTTCTACAAAGATTGTGTAGGGACCTGCGGTAAGCGCTGCGTGTCCGGTTAGGGTGGCGATGGTGAATAATTGAGAGTTGGCTTCATTGGTTGCTTGAGCGCGACAGTGGGATAAGAGATCACACATTACCAGTCGGCCTTCGGCATCGGTGTTACCAATACGAACCCGTTTGCCAGAATGGGCTGTAATAATTTCGTCAGCAACAAAACAGTCGGCACCAATGCTGTTTCGCACAGCGCCAATGGCACCAATCACTTTTATACCTTTAGGTTTTAATTCGGCGACGGTTTTCATAAATCCTGCAACCGCTGCTGCGCCGCCTTTATCTCGGCTCATACCGGCCATGTGGCCGCCTACTTTAAGATCCGCACCGCCGGTATCGTAAGTGACCGCCTTGCCAACAAACATTAACGTTTGTTCGATGGGGCCTTCGCCTTCATAGGTTAGGTGAACGACACGAGGTTGATGACGAGTCACACTTTGAGAGGCACGAGCGACAGCCGCCAGCAGCGGGTATTTTTGCTCCAGATCAGCGCGATCCGACTCAACGGTGACTTTTACGTCGGAACC
Source organism: Pleionea mediterranea (assembly GCF_003148745.1). GTDB lineage: Bacteria > Pseudomonadota > Gammaproteobacteria > Enterobacterales > Kangiellaceae > Pleionea > Pleionea mediterranea. The sequence goes on from NZ_QGGU01000001.1 coordinate 130,000, forward strand.
CTTAAAGGCGTCTTCGCAATATTCAGCGAATTTTGGTGGCGCCATACGCTCTGGCTCGGTACCGCACAAGTCACGAGCGAGTCTACGTCCGGATTCAACCGCCGCCAGATAATTAATATCCAGTCGGTTATCCGGATCCAGAAGGCCAATGGTTTTTACCGGCTCCAGCTTTTCTTCGCCGACTACTTCACGGCCTTCAAGTGGTTTCCATAAGGACTGACAGGCGGATAAATAGGCAACAGATAATGCTTCTTGAAACGACTCATGTTTTGGTAAACCTTCAACGGCGATCACTGGATTAACAGCACCGGCGTTTTTTGCCATTTCTATGGCCTGTTTTGCGGCATCACCAAAGTCGCGTACATCGGCCACATCTCTTGTTAAATCGGCAGTGGGTGCGTGGATCAGTCGATGACCCGGACAGTCGTCACTGTGTAAGAAAACAATTTCTTTGCCAACGCGATGGTCAGTTTTGGCGGCGTTGCGAATTTGCGCATCAATGCCCTCGTGATGAGAGAAACCAATGGTACTGGATACAATGATCAGAGCGTCGAATGAAGGCTCCTGACTTAATTGATCAAAGCTGGATAATCCAACAGGATTCGGAAAAGACATAGTGTACTCCGTAAAAGATAAAGTAACTTTAAATATGGCTCTAACCTACTGCTATCGTTAATAAAATACAAGTCTCGTGAGCTTTTGACGTCACCTAAAACAGTGAGCAATTCAAGGGTATTGAAGTTAGCTTGTTAATTATCTCAAATTTATAATAGTTGTTGTTATTCAACAGGTTACAGAAACTTTACCCGGTTTTTACCCATAAAATGCTTATCGTGGGTAATAATTGCGAGTAAATTACAGGTTAATTAAGAATCGGCGATCTTTAAAATTGAATCATTCAGAGTTGATTGATTTATAATCAGGTTCACTAAGTATTAACAATAATAGAATCTATAACAGGGGTAATTTTTATGGCGTTGTTAAAACATTCTCTGGCGATAGCTTTATCCGTAACAAGCTTGAGTATTTTGTCTCATGAACAGGCTATGGAAAAAGGTTGGTGTGCTGCTGGTACAATTTCAATTTTGGGTAACTTCAGCTTAAACAAACCATTACTTGAAAAATTCAAAGGTGAAGAAAACGCAGTATGTAATCAATTAAGAAGTTGTGGTCAATTTGATGATGATGACTACACCATATCCACACGTGCGGCGACCAGTTTATGCCATTCATTCAGTGAAGCGGAACTTGAGTATCGCACAACGGGTGATCATCAAACGGTTCGGGCTATTATTCACTCGCCTGTTACTGCCAAAAACTCGGAAGACAGCCATCACGAACTTTACTCAATTGATCAAGGGATAGAGTTTTCATGCGGTATTTGCCGGATCGAAACAGAGCAGCGTCGCAGTAATGCAACCGCTACTCGAAGTAGTCAGTAAGCTTTTGATAAACAGGACTTATCGTTTCGTCAGTTACAATAAAGCTTCAGCTCGAATGTGCTGTGTTATTCGATCGAGCTTTTGTTCTAACATTGTTTTATCATTCTCTGGCGGGTCACACTCCGCCAGAATAAAGTGAGCGGTACGCAAAACTTCGCGCCAGCGCGGTTTTTTAGGCAGCGTCTTAATGGTTAAATAACGATCCAGCGAGCGTGTTCGCAGTCGACCATCATCAATCGACACGCGCCAGATACCGCTTTTTTCTGCCAGCTCAATGCGAGAAGTCTTTGTTGTGGTTTCCCATATCTGTAAGCTGTTTAACATTAGGTCTACCAGCATTTGATGATAACTTGCCTGGGGTAAGACGGCATTGACCGGCAGGTCATTCGCGGCATCATGATGATCACAAATAATTATCATAACCATAGGTTCCTCACGATGAATGCTGCTGGCAATAATATTGTATTGCTGTGATTTTCCTTTGATCATTAAAGTGATGTCTTTTAAGTGTCGATGCTCAATATCTTCTTCACTTTGCCAAATATTCCAAAATGTTTGATTGCTAAAAGGAATAATATTTTTCAGTTGCTCGCCTTCTATTTTTGACGGTGCAATATTAAGCAGTTCACCAAGAGCATTATTTGAAAATATCAGTGTTTGTTGATTATTGAACAGCATGATGGGCTGAGTCAGCTGGCCAAAGGCGGATTTTAATGAATTGTAGTTACTGCCAAGATCAGTCACTTTTTGTCGATGAAAGGCAATTTCTTGTTCAAAGGTTGCTTTCATTTGTTTTCGTTTTTTTAATAGCCAGATAATAAAAACCACGGAAGCCATAACCAACAGGAAAATGGTCAGTATCAGTAATGTGATTTTATTTTTGTTATTAGAAATTTCCAGCTGCTTAATTCGGTTGTCCTGATTGAGCAGTTTTATTTCTTTTTGTTGTTGATCGTACTCAAAAAATGCACGTTTTTGAGCGAGCGATTCATCGTGACTTCTTTCAAAATAATCCACCTGCCGAGCCATTTGTTTGGTTTGGAACTGCAGCGCTTTTTGCCATTGCGAAAAATGAGAGGCATTTTTTACCAATAAATCGAGCGCTTTTAATTCAAGGCTTCTATCCGACTGAGACTCTGCCTGTTGTAAGGCTGATTGGTACAGTGATTCGGCTTGTTGATAATTGCCCTGCAATGACTGCAGTTTACCTAGCGCCAGTTTTAATTTTGATGACTGATCATTAGCGCCTAAAGCCAGTTCCAAAGATTGCGCGTGATCCAGATATTGTTGCGCGATGGTTAGTTGTTCTTGGTGCAGGCTGTTACTTGCCAGTAAAACCAATAAACGGAGCTGTGCGTGTTGTTGATCGGATTGTTGGAAATAATCTAACGATTGAGAAAAGACCTGTTGCGCTTTTTTTGGTTGATTCTGTTCCAGATATATCACACCTAAATTTTCTCGCGTATGAGCAATCGCGGCTTGATGATCGGCCTGTATATAATAGTTTAATGCTTGAGTGTAATAGTCTTCTGCTTTAATCCAATCTTTTAATTTCCGGTAAACCGAACCAATATTATTTAATGTAACGGCCAGAGATTTAGGCGATGCGTAAGTTTCTTTTATGGTTAAGCTTTGTTGGTAGGCTTGCAGCGCTTCTGGGTATTCGGTCATCGCCAGATGAGCGGTTCCTATGTCAGACAAAGCTTTACCAGTTAATTGCGGGAATTGTTGATTTTGTTTTCTGTTGGTTAATGCTTTGGCTTGTTGAAATAAATTTAATGCGTGCGGATAACGTCCCTGACGATAAGCGAGTATGCCCTGTCTGCGTAAATAATTAAATTGTAATGTCAGTGGCTGTTGGGCCCAATTATAGGATTGTAATTCACCGAGACGTTGCTCGGCCTGTTTAAAGCGACCCTGACGAGTATAAAGTTCAACCAGCTTCAGTTGCCAATCTATCACTGAGGTATTGGTCTGTTTAGTATCTTCTAATGTCGTCTTCTTGAGAGTTTTAGAGATGATGTGTTCACAGTATTCGATCTGCTGCGCTAACGTGTCCTTGGCGATCAAGCAATGATCATCAGGTAAATTATTAGGTGCCACAGAACTTGTGTTGTTTTTTTGTTGTGAGAGATGACCAGTGGCTTGTTCTGCATACACTATCGAGCAAGCACCGCACAAAGACATTAGGCCAAGCAAAATAATGGCAAAGGAATACCCTGAGCATAATTGAGTTGAGCGTGACTGATTTGGGCATAAGTAACTGGGCATGGCAGGTTTAAGCATCATTGAAAGCACCTAACCTTACGCATTAACGATAAGACATTCAATTGTTCATATTGCGCACAGATATGCCTGGACATTTCTATCGGAAGGTTTTGTTTAAATAATTAAATCCTTTTAAGGGCTTGGTGCGTCTAAAGATTCCGATAGTGCGTCAATCGGATGATCATTTGATCGTAAAACAAATGGATCGCGGAAGGGGTCATTGACCAGCCGAAGAATTGAATAGCCAAGATCCTGTTTGAGGTTAAGCGCATTCTTTTGCTTTAGACACATTCGTTAACATTTGCAGTCATCTGAACCACTGCATCGACGTATCGTTTAACTAAGTAGCCACTTTTTTGTGTAACTGACTAATTTTGAACGGTCATTGATATCGCTACGATTAATATAGTTCCATAAAATCAATAGGTTATGGCTTTTATATTGGTTTGGCACTTATTCTGCTTGTGGGTTAATTATCAGGAAGGTTAATGACGTTCTGTTGAGCGATATTAAGGCTAAACAGACGTTTATGTGAATCTTCTGGATATTTGGTTACAAATTCAGGCTGTATTCATGTGACTTGGTGTTGTATAAATGTATAACACATGGTGTTAAGTCCTTACATTGAGTCGTTTGGACAAGGCTTTGCTGGTGAAAAGGTTAATGCTCTAGATTGAACACGCTCAAGCTAGAACAAAAGCAAAGCAAAAGTAGAGAAAAGCAGTACTTCAGAATTTATAGATAATTAGGATGAGTTATGAATCGTTTAAGACAGGTAGTGGCGTTAAGTACAGTAGCTGCAATGGCATTATTAAGTGGCTGTAATGATGGTTCGGCAAAGACATCTGAGCAGGCTGAAAACGAGAAAAAGGAAGAGGTAGCTGTACCGGTTGAAGTTGCCAGTGTCGCAACGGGTGATATCAGCGCTGTTTATTCAAATACCACTTCATTGGAAGCTGAAAATCAGGCGGTCATAGTGGCAAAAAGCAGCGAAATCATTACCGAGATTTTTGTGGAAGAAGGTGACTTTGTTGAGAAAGGTCAGCGTATGGCGCAGCTGAATACCGATAAACTAACACTGGAAGTTAAACGTGCTGAGGCGAACTTAAAGCGTCTTAAAACGGAATTAGAACGAAATCGTCGAATTTACGAAAAGAAAATGGTCAGTTCCGACACTTACGAAAAATTAAAGTTTGATTATCAGGCTCAAAAAGCGGCTTACGAATTGTCAAAACTGCAATTGGAGTTTGCCTCGGTCGTTGCGCCCATATCAGGTGTTGTTTCTGAACGAATGGTAAAAGTTGGCAATATGGTGAATTTGAATCAGGCCATGTTTAAAGTGACCGATTTCGATCCATTGCATGCGGTTATCCATGTGCCCGAGAGAGAGTTATCCAAATTAAAAACTAATCAAGCGGCCTGGTTAAAAGTAGATGCACGGGAACAACAATTATTTACAGGAAAAATTTTACGTATTAGTCCAGTGGTTGATCCAACCAGTGGCACTTTTAAGGTAACCGTAGAAATTGAAAACAAAAACAATGCGCTTATGCCCGGCATGTTTGGTCGAGTGGGTATTGTTTACGCTAACCATAAAGATACATTGTTAATCAGTAAAGATGCTCTAATCGCTGAAGAGCAGGAACCTACTGTATTTAAAGTTAATGACGGTGCCGTCGTCAAAGTTAATATTACAACTGGATTTGAAGATAACAACAATATCGAGGTTCTGACCGGTCTTAATTCAGGTGATCAGGTAGTTATCGCGGGTAAAAATAGCTTGAAAGATAATAGTAAGGTAGAGATTTTAGGCCAGTCAAAAGAAGCTGATGCAACGTCACTAGCGGGTCTTAAAGTTAACTAAAACGGATGACGCATGGCGAAAGTATTGTTACGCAAGACTTTCGCTGCCATTTTTAACAGGAATAATAAATCGCTGCAGTCAAATGCGGTTTATGAACCATCTTATTGCAATTCTTTGGGGACATAGATGAGTTTAACCAAATCAGTTGTTGATGTATCGACACGACGTCCAGTAACCGTTTCAATGTTTACGATTGCGCTGTTGGTGTTTGGTATGGTTTTGGTCGGTCGATTGGGTTTAACGCTGCTGCCCGATTTATCTTATCCAACTTTAACCGTGCGAACAGAGTTTGCCGGTGCTGCTCCGGCCGAAGTTGAAAACTTAATTTCAAAGCCTATTGAAGAATCCCTTGGTGTTGTTAAAAATTTGAGACAGATACGATCAATATCTCGTGCCGGACAATCGGATGTTGTGCTTGAGTTTAACTGGGGTTCTGACATGGGTATGGCAGGCCTCGATGTGCGTGAAAAACTGGATGTTGTGCAGTTGCCATTAGAAGTTAAGCGCCCCAGTTTATTGCGATTTAATCCGTCTTTGGCGCCAGTGGTCCGGTTTGCACTTTCATCAAAAACGTCTGCTGCATCAAGTAATGAAGAAAATTCTGTTGCGAGTGAATCACGATTAATCGAACTGCGCCGATTTGCGCAGGAAGAAATTAAACGTCGAATTGAATCGATAGAAGGTATTGCTGCAGTAAAAGTCAGTGGCGGTCTGGAAGATGAAGTTCAGGTATTGGTGGATCAGGAAAAACTGAGCCAGTTAAATCTATCGATACAACAAGTTGCTGCACGGTTACGCGCCGAAAATGTTAATTTATCCGGTGGTCGACTTGAACAGGGTTCGCAACAGTTTTTAATCAGAACCATTAATCAATATCAATCCGTCAGTGAAATAGCCAACTCCATTATCGCCATTCAAAATGGTAAAACGGTTTATTTGAATGATATTGCCGAGGTTAAACAGAAGTTTAAAGAACGAGAAGCCATTACTCGCCTTAATGGGGCCGAAGCGGTTGAAATTGCCATTTACAAAGAAGGCGATGCGAATACGGTAACGGTCGCTGAACGATTAAGTCAAAAAGTAAATCAAATTAAGCGAAGCGTACCTGATGATATGCAGCTTAAGGAAATTTATAATCAATCGACATTTATCGAACAGGCAATTGATGAAGTGGTTAGCAACGCCATAGTAGGTGGTGTGTTGGCCATGATTATTCTGTATTTGTTTTTAAGGAATTTCCGCGCAACCTTAATTATTTCATTGTCGATCCCAATTTCAGTAGTGGTGAGCTTTAATATGATGTTTGCTGCTGAAATAACCATGAATATTATGTCGCTGGGTGGTCTGGCGCTGGCGGTTGGATTGTTGGTTGATAATGCTATTGTGGTGCTGGAAAACATTACACGCCATAAAGAGCAAGGTAAAGATGCGGTTACAGCCGCTCGAGAGGGAACCAAAGAAGTTGCTTCGGCAATAACGGCGGCTACCTTTACAACCGTTGCCGTATTTTTGCCCTTGGTTTTTGTTCAGGGGATAGCCGGGCAGTTGTTCAGTGACCAGGCCTTAACGGTAACTTTTGCTCTGCTTATTTCTTTATTGGTTGCGATAACCTTTATTCCTATGATGGCATCGATTGGTGGGCGCAAAAATCCATATTCTGGCAACGATGAACATACCGCTAAACAACCTGGTAAGAATATTTTTATTCGTTTGTTAAGAGCGATTTTTGTCGCTGGGCCCAGTTATCTGATCTCATTTTTTATGATTATCAGCAAGATTTTTAGTCGAGTATTTTTTGCTGTTTTTTATTTACTATCGATCCCATTTAACTTTTTTTATCAAGCCATAGAAAAAGGCTATGCGCGTTTACTTAAGCGCTCGCTTGAATTAAAAGCGTTAGTGATACTGGTGGCTCTGGTGGCCTTTGGTTCCAGCTTATGGCTGGTAAATCGTATAGGCGTTGAGCTAATACCTCAGTTGTCGCAAGGGGAATTGATTGTTGAAATTAAGGCAGCATCCGGTACGCCCTTGCAACGAACCGATGGATTAGTCAATCAGGTTCAATCAATCGCCTCTTCAATTTCAGGCATTGAAAGAACCTACTCTGTTGCCGGAACCGGCAATCAGTTGGATTCAAGTCCGGAAAAAGGCGGTGAAAATATTGGTGAGCTTAATATTGTTATTGCCAAACCCTTGTCTCCAGAAAAAGAAGCCCGGGTGATCCGTGAACTACGATCGGCGTTAAGTAATATTACAGCCATAGAATTTAATATTGAAAAGCCATCGTTATTCAGTTTTAAAACACCTCTGGAAGTTGAGGTAATGGGCTTTAATCTGGAAAAGGTTAAGCAGCAGTCAAACCGTCTTATGGATAAGATGATGCAACAAGACAGATTCACCGATATCAAGTCAACCTTGCAGCAAGGGCATCCTGAAGTTCAAATTAAATTTGATCATGTGAAAGCTGCACACCTTGGGCTCAGTGTGCCCGATGTTGCGGATCGCGTTGTGGATCAACTTAAAGGAGAGGTTGCTACCAAGTACGCATTTCGTGACAGAAAAATCGATGTATTAGTAAGAGTAGAAGAAGATGATCGGGCATCAATTAATGATGTTAAAAAGCTGATCGTAAATCCACAAGCCGATAGACCGATCACATTAGACGCTATCGCGGATATTACCGTGGCCATAGGTCCCAGTGAGATCCATCGTATCAATCAGGAACGGGTGGCTATTATCAGTGCCAATTTAAATTATGGCGATCTTGGCGAAGGCGCTAATGTATTAAAAAATCTGGTGGCGGAATTACCTGAGCTAAAAGGTATTGAAGTGAGAGTTGCCGGACAAAACGAAGAAATGGAAGTGTCATTTAATTCATTAAAGCTTGCGCTTTTATTGGCAATCTTTCTGGTTTATCTGGTTATGGCGTCACAGTTTGAATCCTTATTGCATCCTTTCGTTATTTTATTCAGCGTTCCCTTAGCCTTGGTGGGTGCGGTTTGGGCGCTATTTATTACGGGATCAACCATCAGTGTGGTGGTGTTTATTGGTTTAATTATGTTGGCGGGTATTGTGGTTAATAATGCCATTGTCCTGATTGATAAAATCAATCTGTTAAGAGAGCAGGGCATGGAAAAATATCAGGCAGTAAAAGAAGCCGCTAATGCCCGATTACGACCGATTGTTATGACGACCTTAACAACCACATTGGGTATGTTGCCATTGGCATTAGGGCTGGGTGAAGGTGCCGAAATTCGCGCACCAATGGCCATTACGGTAATAGGCGGCTTATTAGTCTCGACATTGCTCACATTAGTGGTGATCCCTGTGCTCTACACCTTGTTTGATAGAAAAGGATAGCGCCAATGAAACTTACAGCACTTGCACTGAAACGCCCGGTTACCACCTTAATGTTTTTCCTTTGCTTTCTGGTAACCGGATTGCTGGCTTCTCGGTTGTTACCACTTGAGTATTTTCCTTCGGTAAATTTTCCGGGGATCTTTATTCAGGTGCCCTACGGAAATTCATCGGCAGAAGAAATTGAAGAAACCATCACCCGGCCGATGGAGGAAGTGCTGGCTACCATGAGTTCCATTCAAACTCTCTGGTCGACCACCACTGATAATAATGCACAATTGTTTTTGCGCTTTGGTTGGGATCAAAATGCCCGCATTAAAGGTATTGAGGCAAGAGAAAAAATTGATGCTATTCGTGGTCAGTTGCCCGACGACTTGCAGCGAATCTTTGTGTTTACAGGTGGCACCGGTGATATGCCGGTTTTGCAGCTGCGTATTTCGAGTCAGCGTGATCTGTCTAACGAATATAATTTACTGGAAAGAAAATTAAAGCGACCCATTGAACGCATCGATGGTGTTTCAAAAGTTGATTTATATGGTGTCGATCAGCAACAAATTAAAATTAAGTTAAACGCTGATCGGGTTGCCGCTCACAATATCAATCTGATTGAGTTAAATCAGCAATTGCAAAAACAGAACTTTTCCTTGTCGGCGGGATTAATTACCGATGATCAAAATCGTTATCGGGTTAAGCCACTGGGTGAATACCGAAGTATTGAGGATATTAAAAATACAGTGGTTAATGAACAGGGTGTTCGCTTGTCTGATATAGCCAATGTTGTTTTTGAGCAACCCATCGCACGAGAAGGCCGACATCTGGATAGAGACTATGCGATTGGTATGTCGATCACACGTGAAGCCAATGCAAACCTTGTGGAGGTAGCAACAAAAGTAATTGAGGAAATTGAAAAGGCTGAAAATGATCCGGCATTTGACGGTATTAAACTTTATACCATGGACAATCAGGCTGAAGGTGTTACTAACTCCCTTGGGGATATCAGCTTGTCGGGCATCATTGGTTTTGTATTATCGGTTATCGTTTTGTATTTCTTTTTACGGGAGTTTACCTCAACCATTATAGTCGCTTTAGCGGTTCCTTTTTCGCTAACCATCACCTTGGCCTTTATGTTTTTCTTTAATGTGACGCTGAATATTTTATCGATGATGGGATTAATGCTCGCCATAGGTATGCTGGTGGATAACGCAGTGGTGGTTACTGAAAGTATTTTTCGATATCAGGAAAAGTACCCTGACGATCAACATAAGGCGATTCGTTTGGGTGTTAAAGAAGTCGGCGTGGCGGTTTTTGCAGGAACAGTAACAACGGCCATTGTATTCTTGCCTAATATCATTGGTGAAAAAGTCGAGATGACAGTATTTCTTAGTCACGTGGCCATTACCATTGTTATTGCACTAGCGGCGTCGTTATTTATTGCGCTCACCATAATTCCATTATTGTTGGCAAAGTTTAAAATTCGCAGTCAGGAAAAATCGAGTCAATGGATTAATCGACTGACCGATCGCTATTCGTCTTTTTTACAGTGGTCATTGAACCGACCAAAAATTTCCGCACTTTTTGCGGTACTGGTTGCTGTGAGTATCGTTATTCCTATGGGACAGGTGACAAAAGATAATTTTACCGACGACACTCAGCGTCGATTGTTTTTACCTTACTATATCGATAATCAGTATTCGCTGGATAAAATTGAAGCAACTGTAGATACCATTGAAGAATTTTTGTACGCCCATCAGGCTGAATTGGATATAGAATCGGTTTACAGCTATTACAATAATAACCGTGCGGAATCGACCATTATTTTAAAAGACAAAGACATGGCGACTAAGGCAGTGTCCGAAATCCGTGAGTTTATCGAAAACAACTTACCTAAAATAGCCATTGGTGCCCCTAGTTTTGAACGCAATCGTGGTAATCAGGACGGTATAAAAATTTACGTGACCGGTGACTCGACAGAAACGCTGCAAGAGCTGAGTCACGAAGTTGCCAGAATTTTAAATACTATTGAAGGTATTTACGATTCCCGTTCTGATGCAACATCCGGCGATCGTGAAGTACGTGTAAAAGTTGATAGAGTGCGTGCGCAAAAGCTCGGTCTTGATCCCGCTCAGGTAGCGAATATGGTGTCGATTGCGATGCGCGGTCAACCACTTCGATCTTACCGTGGCCAGGATGGCGAGGTGCAAATGATGTTGGAGTTTAATCAAAATGATCGTCAGTCATTAGCGGATTTAAAAGGCTTATCACTTATGACGGCAAGTGGCGAAATTATATCGCTCGACAGTATTGCTGACTTTCAGGTAGAGCAAGCGGCTAACACAATTTCACGTCGAAATCGCCAAACCAGTATTGGTATCACTACAAATTTAGACGAAATCACCATGGATGAAGCTAAAAAGTCTATTGAAGAAGTGATGAATAAAGTTAGCTTACCACCGGGTTATAATTGGAATCTAGGTCAAGCTTTTGAGCGTGAGCAAAACGCTGATAATATACTGATGCAAAATATGTTGCTGGCATTGTTGATGATTTTTGTAGTGATGGCTGCACTGTTTGAATCGTTACTGTTTCCTCTGGCAGTCATTACGTCTATTGGCTATGCCGTTGTGGGTGTGTTCTGGTTCTTTTTAATGACAGGCACCACCTTTTCGTTTATGTCCGGTATTGGCATTCTTGTGTTAATGGGCGTGGTTGTTAATAATGGCATTGTATTGATCGATCACATCAATCATTTAAGACGCAGTGGTATGCCAAGAAATGACGCGATTATTCAGGGCGGCCGAGACAGGTTACGTCCAATATTAATGACGGTCTGTACCACTATTTTAGGTTTAATTCCATTGGGCATTGGCGATGCAACTGTCGGCGGAACCGCAAACTCACCACCTTATTATCCAATGGCGCGAGCGGTTATTGGTGGCCTGGCTTTTTCTACCATTGTCAGCTTACTTATACTGCCGACCATTTATGTTGGGCTGGATAATTTAAGTGCCTGGCGGCGCAATGTATGGCGACGTGGACGGACTGTATCGGAATCGATTTTTTAAACTAAAGAATTTTTGAATGATATGGTATAGATAGTTTGGGATTATGAATGTTTATGAAAATTGACTGACGTAGTCGTCAATCATTTGATGTTTCTGCGGATCTTCATCCATTAATGACAGTTTGATTTGAATTAAGGGACAGTCGGGTTTGTTTTCGGTGCTGGTAATCGAGTAAACAAATCCGTTTATGCGCATCACTTGTTTTTCATCATCTTGTTGAAACTCAATATCAACAGAGACCTGATCCAATACCGTTGGTAAATAATCCACAAACTTAAAAATACCCAGGCAAAAATCTTTGGTGAGTTGTTTTACAGCACATTTAACTTCTCCATTGGCCGTTCGAACCAATGCCACGCCTTTGGGTAACGGTTTCTTTTCTTTTTTCGCTGTTGGTGTGGTGGTGTCGACTTTATTGCCGGTAAGCACTTCGATGGATGAAGAGGCGGCGCGCTCTGGGTGAGCCATTTTTCCAACAATACCATGACGCTTTAAAGCACGTTCTACTTTTTCTGAAAACTGTTGGCGGTTGAAAGGTTTTACCAGATAATCACTGACACCAGCATTTATGGCTTCCATGACATATTCTTTATCGCCACGACTGGTGACCATGACAAACGGCAGTGATTTAAATCGGTCTTCAGCACGCAACCATTCAAGCAATTCCAGTCCGTTCATTTCTGGCATTTCCCAGTCGCATAACACCATGTTTATTTCCTGATGAAGTAATACGGATTTTCCGGCCTGGCCATTATTGGCATCAAATATTTTTGCGTTGGGAAAATAATCGCGAACAAACTTTTTAATCAGATCGCGGATCATGCTGGCATCATCAATTATTAGAATATTAAAACGTTTCATTGCCACCGTACTGTTTGTCAGTCATTTTAATGATGCTATAAGTGTAGTTGATAATTTTAAAGCTGTCTGACCATCACATAATCGTCCATGACAAACCCTTCGCCTATATCAAATACAGCTTCTTCTTTTACAGTAAATCCCATCGCTTTGTAGGCATTGATTGCTCCTGTATTGTACTTATTGACGGTTAACTCTATTTTGGACAAATTTTCATCCACTGCCAGTTGTTCTATAAAGGATAATGCAAGACGTGACAGTCCTTTGCCTCGCGAAGATGCGTCGAGATAGAGTTTGCTTAGAAAAAGGGAGTCAGCTCTTGCTTGAATGGCAAAATAACCAATGATTGTCTGTTCCGTCTCTGGCTCATCCATAATGGCATAATAGCGATAGCCATCGGCAATCTGCTGTTTCATTGCCGAGAAACATTGATACTTTGCCAGCATATAATCCACCTGCTGCTGACCAATTATCGGCGTATAGTGCTGATTCCAGATCTCAAACGCTAAACTTTCAATCGCCAGTAATAATGTATCTTCGGTGGCCAGTGTAATTTGCACGGACATTTTTACTTCACTTATATTCCTGATTAAATTATCTGGCTACTTTACCTGAGAAGGAACCTTGACGCAGCTGCCGAAAAATTGAGTTTATTGGTTTATTTAAAAAAAGCATAAAATATACTTGTATAAGTAGTGGTTGTTTTGCTAGTATCTAGTGACTGGCTGGTCACTCATACAGGGCAGGGGTGTCTAGGGTGGCCGCCAGCCACTTTTTGGTGCAATCGGAGCTTTTCGGCATAGTTAGGCTTCGTGCTTTGTGAGTACAAGTATTTTTAAAAGCAGGCTTTGCAACAAGTCTCTTTTATACACCCTGATATTTTACTCACCCTCCCGTGCCCGTAGCTGAACGAGCTGTTTGCTACGGGCTTTTTTTTGCGTTTTATTTATAAACCATCATCCAATTGATTGCCTGGCTGTCTCTATATTAATAGTATTCGATATTAGAGAGGTCACTATGAACAATTACGAAGCACTTATTCCAATTTCGGCTTTTATAGCCACCGCCCTGGTTATTATTGTTTTTCTGTATTTGAGTCATAAAAACAAAACGCAAATACAGGAAACCATTAGGCTATCACTGGATAAAGGTGATGCTTTAACCCCTGAGTTGCTTGAAAGCCTTGGTACTAGCGGTTCTACCAGAGTTAAAGACTTGCGTCGTGGGGTAATATTAGCCGCAATAGGTGTCGCGTGTATTCTGGGAGGTTTGATTGCAAATGATGTGGATGCTTTTACCGGGTTTAGCATTATTGGCATGTTCCCATTACTGGTTGGCAGTGGATTTTTATTGGTCTGGAAACTGAACCGCTATAATGATTAACACCAGTCAGGATTTGATGTAATGCAGACCGATAGTGAGTTAATCGCAAGGATTTTAACGCAAGGAGAGCATCAGGCTTTTAACGGACTGGTTGTGAAATACCAGTCTGGTGTGCGTCAGTTCTTAAGACGATTGACCGCTGGTGATCATTCTATGGCGGATGATATTTCGCAAGATGTATTTATTTTAGCGTTTCAAAAGCTGCGTCAATATAACGGCTCTGGGAGTTTTGCTGGCTGGCTAAGAAAACTGGCGTATCATCGCTTTTTAAGAGTTATCCAGACCGGTGCGTGCAAGTACGAAAAGCCCTGCGAAGTCAGCTGGCAAAGCTTGCATACCAAGGATTCTGTAGAGGCCGATATATTAGCCGAGTCTTTAATGAAAGCGCTGGAACCGAATGAGCGTATGGCCATAACATTAAATGTTAGTGAGGGGCTCAGCCACAGTGAAATTACTCAAATTACAGGCATTCCTCTGGGAACCATTAAGTCTTATATTTCGCGTGCAAAAAAGAAACTGAGTGAACTGGTTTCTGATCGTGAGCAGGTGGCCTGATGTTTAACTTGAGTCTTTATATTGTGAATAACCCCGACAAAGGTGTTTGTGAGGTATCAAAATGAGTCATAATGATCTTTTAAAATCTTTACTTGGTTACCACCAACGACTGGTGAGCGATGAATTCGTACGCTCAGTCATGAAAAAAGTAGACCTGTTTTACAAACGACGCCTGTGGATATTAAGTTTATCAACATTGATGGGAGTAATATTTGCTTGCATCGGGATTGCGATGGTCTGGCCTGATGGAGTATCCATGCCTATGGTGATGGGTGTGCCTTATATGATAGAAACCATCGCTGTTGTACTAATGGCTTCACTTATTACCTGGGTGTTTCAGGATGAGCTGAGTGGAGGTTAGCATTTAGGCTTCGATTTTGGAGTAACTGCTTTATTATCAGGATATTTGAACCAAGAGGTTTTATAAAAGTACTTTAAATAAAAAACTGTTTGAAAATGGGGGGATCTAAAATCACGGACATTTACTGAGATTTAAATATCTCACTATCGAGATATTTGATAGGCGTATCCACCGCATTATTTTCATCTATACCTACCTACAACTTTTTCTTCTGACATAACGTAAATTTTTTTAATTTCATTTAATAACAGTGCTAGAATGGCTTGTGATCTGTCGTATGTTATTGAAATTTAAAATAATTGAATAAATTTAAGTCAGTTCTGTCGAAACTAGGTTTTTAAGTGAGTATTAATGAGTGAGTTGCCATCGAGCCAGGCCGGTAGCGTAAGCGAGGCTGATCTCTACGAAGACTGGAGTGCGCATCCTATTAAAGTTGGTGAGTTTATTATCAACTTTAACGAACGCTACGCAGAAGCTCCCGATGGTGAGAAAAGGAACATCACACCGAATTCAATAAAGCTATTATTATTGCTTCTGCATAACTCCAGTTCGTATGTCTCCCTGTCCGATATCCACAAGTTTGTTTATGGTAATCAATACAAAGACGACTCTTCTACACGTAAACAAGTCACATCTCTGCGTAAATTATTTGACGATACTGCCAAAGAAAAACACTACATTGAGAATAAGCTGGGGCATGGTTACAGGTTAGTTGCGCCAGTTGAGTTTATTGATGAGGAGTCTGTTGAAATACCTGATAGACAAGAAAGCAATAGAGTTGTTTTTAAGAAAGTATTCTGGGCGCTTGTCTTAATCGTTGTGCTAGCAGTTTCATTGTTAATTTATATTAGCTTATATTCTAAGCAAGAAAGTTCACGTTCGTTAGATTATTTACTCGCAAAACCTACGCCCATCACTCATTTGAAAGGACTCGAGCTTTACCCGTCATTATCACCAAATGAAAAGTGGATGTTATTTACACATAGGACTGAAGGTGAAAAAAAGTGGAAGATATATGTTCGAGATATGCAAACAGGTGAATTAATTAATTTAACACAAGCAAATCATAGTGAACGTATGGCAAGGTGGAGTTCAGATAATCAGATTGTCTATTCTAGGTTTGAAGGGGAGAACTGTTTTTTTTATTTATCAACATTCGATCCTATAACTAAAACATTGTTAGATGAAAGCCGGCTTGTAGAATGCAACATTTCTTCTGAGTTTGCGCAGGGGCAGCTATGGCTAGATAAACAGGGTATGTTTTTCAACAAAGCAGAATCTATAAATGCACCTTTTATAATATATTCTCATTCTTTTCTAAATGATGAAAGCTGGCCTATAGCTTCTCCACCACCTAGCGGTAAAGGCGATTATTACTTTTCATTATCGGCTGACGGGACAAAGCTGGCTGTTTTAAGAAATAAAAATTGGTCACAAACGGAAGTTTGGATTTATGACACAACTTCATGGGAAACGCAGTTAGTAGACTCCGTGAACTCAATATTACATACAGTAAGTTGGTCAGGCAACTCCAGTGTAGTATATAGAAATGACGCTAACCAAATTATCCAATATAACCTTAACGAAAAGAATAAAGTTATTCTGGCGCAACCGTTAGTCCCAGTACTCTCTCCATTAGTTCTTAAAAGTGGGAAAACTATTTTTGCAGGAGGTAGCCCTTTTAAAAAGGACTTGTATAGCCAGCTTTTAAGTAATGGAGATGTACGCTCTCTAGAAAGCTCTTCCTACCACGATATTATTCCCGCCATTTCAAAAGATGGTAAGCAGTTAGCCTGGGCTTCGAATCGAACTGGCGTGTTTCAAGTATGGCTTAAAAAAGATGGAGAGCGACCAAAACAGGTTACTCATTTAGTTAATAATTTACAGTTTGTAGATCTAAGTTTTTCTCCTGATGGATCGGCAGTAGGAGGAACTGCCAGTGGACGTTGGTTTGTCATAGATCTTGAGACTATGTCAGTAAAGTGGGCCTCAGATGAGAGTTATTATACAAATTTTCAATGGAGAAAAAACTCTAATCAGGCCTTTTTAGCAATGAAGCATATGGAGCAATGGGAGCAAGTTATTTTAGATCTTGATAAATGGGAAGTAAGACAAGCAAACATTCCACTAGATGCATTCATAGTTCTTGAAGACTTAAAGGAGGAGCTTTTATACATAGCTAGCTTTAAGAAAAATGGTTTCTGGAGAGTGAAGGACAATAATTACTCTAAACGGGAGTTTTTTGAAGTTGATGAAATCATCAATACTACTGGAAGGTGGAGCTTGGTAGATGATGGGGTATTGTTTACTGCAAATGAAAAATTATATTTCTTACCAAAGTCAGCCTCTAAATTTGAGCTTTTGGAAGTAAAGTTGCGTGGAAAATGGATATCATCACCATTACAGAAGAGTTGGATTGTAACAACCGATATAACTGAAGGCGAAATGGACTTAATGCAAATGGATTATGTTAGATAGCTAATTGCGATTAAAAAGGTGGTTTTAATGAGCTACTCGCACTAATCGCTCGAAAAATCTCTATTTTCACGTGATTTGCGCATCTATTTCACAGCTTTCACATCTCAAAACCGCTAATTTACATAAGTGTTCTCAACATAGAAATGTAACGAGGTGGCGGTTATGACAACTTTTAAAATATTCTTATTTTTCTTAGGTTTAGGTTCATTTGCTGGAGGGCTTAATACAACTGATACAACAAATCCTCCCCCTGTTTATCAGTCTGTGGAAGCTGTAGAGCTAAACAAGTCTAATGATGGTACTGTCAAAGTATCTAAGTGTAATAGTTGGCCTTTGTGCACTAGCGATTGAGTCAATGTGGCTTTCAGATACCTTCGAACTTAAATTGTTTCTCAATATCTTGAGCAAGAAATGCTGTTAAGTTCAATCAAGTGAATTGATTACGTTCTAAGTGATGAAGGGAACAAGCCACAAAATATTCAGTTTTATTAGTAACAATAATTTTATCCAACATTTAACAAGGTATATTTAGGAGGACGGTATGAGACGCGGTGACATAGTCCAATTAAATTCTGGCGGCACCAAAATGACGGTATTTTCTTTTGTTAAGGATCTGCCGGTAGAACAGAAAGAACCCTTTGTGGGTGAAGGTTTTCGCGAAGAAGATGTGGTGTGCAAGTGGTTTGTTGGAACGACATTAAAAAAGGATATTTTTCGCTCATCCATGCTGAAGCAGGTGGTTTAGTCATCTGCTGAAGCTAAAGCGACACTCTGGCTGATAGCGTGCTCTTATAACAGGATATTAGAGCACGCAGTTAAATCAGGCTGCAAAGGAGTAGGTACTTTTGTGACGAGTATCTACTCCTATTTTTTCTATAAATCAGCTCTAACAGTCCAAACAGTTATCTAAAGATAATTGTTGGTTGAATTTTGCACAATTCTATCGATCTTTTCTATCCAGGCGCGTTAAAATATCAGCGATGTTGGTTTATTACTGACACAGGAGGATAGACATGACTATTCCAAAAGCCACTGAACTGTTTGACTCGAAGGGTCTGCAGTATCAGGTGTTGCAACACCCTCGCTCTGTTACTGCGAAAGAAACTGCAAGAAAATCGCATATTGCTGACGAATCTTTAACCAAAACCGTAGTAGTGCGAGCGGATGACCGATTGGTAATGATTTTGATCCCCGCGGATTCCAGTCTTGATATTTTTGAGTTGGCACATACCTTAAAAGCGGATTGCGTGAATCTCGTTTCAGAACCTGAGCTTGCTACCTTGTTTCCAAACTGTGAATTAGGGGCATTTCCGCCCTTGGGCAATGTTTATGGAATGCCGGTATATTTGGCAAAAGAACTGTACGAGCGACTGGAAATAACCTTTAATTCAGAAACCCATACTGAGCTGATCCGCATGAATACGGTGGATTTTTGCCAAATGGTGGATGCGAAACGAATAGAAAAAGGCTACCAGCGTACCAATACACGTATCTCGTTGTATGAGCAGGTGTCGCAGCCCTGGAGCTGGATTTAAAACAGGTCGATTTGCTGGCTGGTGATATCGTCGAAGGTTTGGCCAAGAAAGTGCAAAATACCATCGGCGATGGGTTTAATTTGGCGCTCCAGATATAAGTCGTAATCCAATGGAGCGTTACGGCTCTCTATTGCCTGCGGACCTTGTGTGGTGAGGTAGTATTCTATCCAGCCACCTTTTGCGTATTTGCTGGTAAGCCCTCGAGCGGCCCGATCCGACTCAGCCATTTTTGCAGCCTGCACATGTGGCGGAATGTTCTTTTTGTAATCGCTCAGCTTTCTGCGAATGCGCTTACGGTAAATAAGCAGCTCATCTTTTTGCCCAGATTTTATGGCGTTAACCGTATCGAGAATCAGATCATGGTAATCCTGTTCATCAAACACTTTTTGATACAGAGACTGCTGAAATTGTCTGGCGGCCTGAGTCCAGTCTGTTCTGACGGTTTCGAGACCTTTAAAGATCAACGCAGTTTGTTTATTCGGTAGTGACTTTAGGCCTGCATAGCGTTTTTTCGATCCTTTTTCCGACCCTCGTATGGTCGGCATAATAAATCGCTTAAAATGAGTTTCAAATTCAATCTCTAAAAAACTGTCAATCTGATGCTCGTTTTTGAGTGTTTCTTGCCACCACTGGTTTAATTGTTGGGCAAGTTCCTGCCCAATGCCCTGAATGCTCTCTGGGGCAATATTGCGGTGATACCCTTTTAACCAGACGAATACCGAGTCGGTATCGCCATAAATAACTTTAAAGCCTTTTGCCTCGATAACATCTTTGGTGGTGTAAAGGATCTGGTGGCCCCGAAGCGTAATCGAGCTGGGTAAGCGAAAATCGAAAAAGCGGCAGCCAGGCGTGCCCAGTACTCCATAAAATGAATTCATTAAAATCTTAATCGCTTGCGACATAGGGGCATTGTTTTGCGACTTAGCAACGTCTCTTGCTTGCCACAGCTCTTTTATTAGCTCTGGCAGTATCGCTTTGGATTTATCGAATACTGCGCCATTAAAACCAGCAATTAATGAATGTTTGTTCGATATCGACGTCTCCTGTTGATCCTTTATTGCTGTGTTGGGTTCTTGTTGTAACCCTTCAACTAAAGCTAAGGGATCAATTTTGAATGTTCGGATAATACTGGGGTACAGACTTTTAAAATCCAGCACTAACACATGATCGTAAAGGCCAGGGTAGGAATCCATAACATAGCCGCCAGGGCTGCCAACGTTTTCTGGTTGTAAAGGAATATTGGGAGCCACATAGCCAGAGCGATGGAGTCTGGGCAAATAACGGTTATCAAAACTTGCCACAGAGCCGCCAAATCGATCCATAGCGAGGCCTGTTAACTGTGCGCGTTGCAGAGAAAAGTTAATCAGGTCGGCTTTTTGAAAGATATCCCAAACCAGTTGGCAATCGTCAAGGTTATAACGAGCCAATGCCAGTTTGTCTTCGTTAAACTGACGGATAATCTCTGATGCTTTATTATCCGAATCTTCAATCAGCTTTTGTTTACCTAATAATTCAGAAGCAACATGGTTGAGTGAAAAGCTTTCGAAATTATAGGTTGCTGATTTAAGGGTATCTATGCCATCGAGAACACAGCGGCCCGGCAAAACCAGAGTAAAATGATCGCTGTCATTTCGAGATTGGCGCCAGTCCAGTGGTTGGTCGGCACGACCTAAATTTAGCGAAATGTTTAACTGCTCACACTTTTGTTGTAAAAAGCGCAAATCAAAATTAATCACATTCCAGCCAATGATGATGTCTGGATCTTGTTGTTTAAAAAAGTCTATAAATGCGCTGAGTAAGTCCGTTTCATTATTTACCATGTGCAGATAATTTAATGTTGGATTATCTAATGGCTTACCAATCATCCATACTTTGTTATCCACAATATCTGGCGCATTGGTACTCGAAAAAATCATAGCAATGGATAAAAGCTCGCCGGTTGAAATATGGGTTTCAATATCAATTGAAGCAATAGTCAAGGGAACCGTTGTTTCTATGGCAGCAATTTTAGGATTGATGATTTCTGAGTATTGTTGGTGCTGTCGCTGCTCACCTGTAAAGCTAATGCCGCCTCGTAGATTGCGCTCCATCATAAAACGGTCTGTTGGCTGAATGTCCGACTCTAATGGATAGATATTAGAATCCTGCAGTAATTTTCTGGCAAAGTAGAGGGTTCGTTGTTGATTAAAATAAAACGCTGATGCAGGCTGCTGATCAAAGGATTTTAAGTTAATGGTTCTCACATACCAGCTTTGACGAGGTAACTTTTTCTCTAATAGGTTTAAGGCGTTTTCCAGCTCTGACTGTCGTATAAAAAAAACCGAAGCCTGGTCGGTAAAACGAAGTTGATGAATGCCATGGCACGACTTGACCCAAAACACCAGCGTTTGTTTTCGATTGGTGTTTGTATCTAACCAGTAACGGTTGAGTATAAAGCCTTGCTCAGTTTTCAACATGGAGTAATAGATTTATTCGATAAAATTGTAGAGTGTTATTCAGCTTAATATCCAACTGTACTGTATTTAGTAGAAGCTATCTTTAAAATGCTGCACTTGCTGATACAGCGTTAAATTTCGACTAAAAATGTTAATATACTAAGTATAAACGGTACTTTCTCGTTAAACTTTGTCTTGTCTCACCTTCGTTCACGCTTTTTGAGATGGTTTCTAATAATCAATAGGGTTGGTAAGTGGGACTAAAAGCTAGTAGCTTACAATAATCATAAATTATATGAGATAAAATAACACTATTCGCTTATCACGAACACAGTAATGGATTTAATCCAGTTTACTCTTTTAGTGCTATCCACCATACTCTTTGTCACATTCAATAAGTGAGGCATAACCATGACCGCTATCGAAAATAAAGAAGGAAAGGCTATACCAACGGCAAAATTTAATGTTCGTGTTGGTGATGAGTTTAAACAGTTAACCACTGAGCAGTTATTTAAAGGTAAAACTGTTGTGGTGTTTTCATTGCCAGGTGCTTTCACACCTACCTGTTCATCCACACACTTACCTCGCTATAATGAGTTGGCTGGCGTATTTAAAGACAATGGCGTAGACGATATTGTTTGTATCTCCGTCAATGACACTTTTGTTATGAACGCCTGGTTGCGTGATCAGGAAGCGGAGCACATTACTGTTGTTCCCGATGGGAACGGTGAGTTTTCTGAAGGAATGGGAATGTTGGTTGATAAGTCCGATCTTGGTTTTGGGAAGCGCAGCTGGCGTTATTCTATGTTGGTAAAAGATGGTGTAATCGACAAAATGTTCATTGAGCCAGAAAAGCCCGGCGATCCCTTTGAAGTGTCTGACGCTGATACCATGCTTGAATATATCAACAGTAAAGCGGTTAAACCTGAAGCAATATCCGTAATAACAAAGCCAGGTTGCCCTTACTGTGCGAAAGCAAAACAAATGCTGATTGATAGAAATATGGCGTTTGAAGAAATTATATTAGGTCAAGATGCGACCTCAGTGTCACTGAAAGCCATTTCTGGAAGTAACACGGTTCCGCAGGTATTTATTTCAGGTAAACATATTGGCGGATCGGAGCATCTAGATGCTTATTTGAACAGTTAACACTGATTCAAATTTTAAATACTGTACTTTAAAGATTGAACTTTAAAAGTTGAACTTAAAATACAGAATAGAAGAGTCGCCCTTTGTTGATGTTTCCACAAAGGGCGTTTTTATTTAATGCGCGTAAATTGCAGTTAATACTTGGAACCAAGGCATATTTTGTTTGGATAGGCTTATTAAAACTGATGATTAAGAGCAAGTGAAAACCAGCTAATGTCGCCCTGACCGGACACTTTTACATCTTCTCCCGCAAAGCTGTGGGCAATGCTTGCTTCAATTCTAAGCTTATCTTGTAAATTATAAGCTGCATTAAGACCAATCTGATTATGACTGTGGCCATCATAAGTATCGTTGGCATAACCATTATCAAAACCAATTTCTAAATAGGGTGATAAGGAAATGCTTTTACTAAGTGAGATGGCATACAGTGCTGAAAATGAATGAAAATATCCATTGGCATAATTTGAGTAAACACTGTTCACTGAAAAAGTTACACCTCGCCACGATGTGTCAAGAGTAACACTAATTTCTTCATCGTCAGGAGTGTTATCTGTGTACACCTTATTTAAAGCAACTTGCGCATTGATGGATGAAAAGGTCGTATTGTAAGCAAGCGCTATATTGGTTTCATCATAGTCGCTTCCTGCGGCTTCACCATGCCAAAAGATAACTGACCAGGGCGATTGCCACTGTAGATCAGCGTACAAAGTAGCAATGCCATTTCCGTTTAAATTTTCTCTGCCTTCGGTTATGTAGCGTGAAGAATACCCCGTAGAAAAATCGCTTGAATAAACAGATGATTGACTGATTAAAAAGTAACTTAATGCTATAGCAGGGTATAACTTCAATAATAATCTTGAACTCAAGTCCAAACTCCAAATCCAACCGGCAGAACAATACTGCCAATCGGCTATTATGCGGTCTTTTTATAAATTACGTCTATAAACATTATTTGGATTCAGCCATTCAAACTTCTTTTTAAACCTTCTTTTACCATGACACTAAATACAGGAAAGCTCTAAATTGAGAATAGAGGTGGAAGTAAAATTGTATTAAAGGCTGAATGTTGTCAATAAGAGGATGGTTGGAGGTGCATAAATCGCTTGTAGGCTTGTCGTTAGAGTTGTTAAAAGTCTTATTTGAAAAACGTCTTTTCTCAAATGAGGTTTAGTTTCATAATACTTGAAACTAGGAGAAGCTATTGTTCAATAGCGTTGTAACAGCCTGCAGATCGATGAGTGTAGAGTCTGCAGGCCGATTTATGACGTTACTCGTTTGCCGCAATGGCGGTAACATTTTCACTGTTATTGCTGTCTTCTTCCTCCAGTAAGACTTCCGGCTTACCTTTAATGGCTTTAGCCAGCTGATCTTTATTTTCGGCAATTAACATCCCTATTTGTTCGATTTGCTGCTCGCTTAGCCCGTCAATTTTTTGTTCCATCCAGGCACTAACGTTTTCAGCCAGTTCAAGCATTTTGTCGTACTGATCGGCTGCTTTCTTATCGGTAAATGTTTTTGAATCGTCGCGATCTGACATAAATAAAGTCACCACTGCCATATTGGTTTGCTCCAATAATTTAATATTTAATGAATTCGCTCTCGATGCTACTTAAGTAAGTAGTGTTTTGCAAGCGTTTTATTGCCTGGTGTTTATCCTTGTAATGGTTTGAAACAATTGACCCGTGAGTTCTAACGATTGGCTCATGTGTAAAATATGATAAGTCTGGTGAGTTTCTATAGAATGACTGCCAATAATAACAAGTTAATAGGGTCGGCAAGTTAGGAATCCCTCATTGGTACTGAGCAATGTTTGGCCTTTCTAAAACTTACAAGACCCATTATTTGACTGAGAAGAGGTAAGTATGAAACATCTGCTATTAATCGTAACGCTACTGTTCGTTGGTTTAAGTTACTCGAATGACAAAAAAGGTGACAATATTAATGATCCTTTCCCGAAGGAGAAAGTCGTTAAGACGGAACATTCCGTCGAGATTAATGGTCGTGATATTGATTATACCGCGACGGCAGGCACCTCATTTGTGTTTAATAAAAAGCACGAAAAAATCGGAAATATTTATTACACGGCTTACACCAAAGACGATGCTAAGTCAGATCGACCGATTACTTTTGCCTACAATGGTGGACCGGGCTCAGCCTCTGTCTGGCTGCATATGGGAACCTTTGGCCCTAAACGTGTGGTAATGGATAAAGAAGGCTTTATGCCAACACCACCTTATCAAGCGGTGGATAACCAGTACTCTATTTTAGATTTAACGGACATTGTATTTATTGATCCGGTAGGAACGGGCTACAGCCGGGCTGGCGGTAAAGGCACCAATAAAGATTTTCATGGAACCTGGGAAGATATAGAAACGGTGTCTGAATTCATTCGCCTTTATCTGACCCGAAATAATCGATGGTCGTCGCCCAAGTTTTTGGCCGGTGAAAGTTATGGCACATTACGTTCAGCTGGTATTGCTTATCATATGGGACAAAATTTAGGCGTTAATTTTAATGGCATTGTTCTGATATCTAGCGTGTTAAATTACACATTGGATGAATTTGATCATGGCGTGAATATTCAGGCGCCCATTACATTGCTGCCAACCTATACGGCAACAGCCTTCTATCATAAACAGTTGGGGAATCGTTTTAGTTCAGTTGATGAGGCGATTAATGAAGCCAAAATATTCGCCATGAACGACTACGCATTAGCGCTGTTACAGGGCGATAATCTTTCTGAAGAAAAACGGCAAAGTGTTGCCACTAAACTCTCCGAGCTGACAGGTTTATCAAAAGACTTTATTTTGCTGAATAACCTGATTATCGATATGGGACAATTTGTTCACAACTTGCGTCGTGATGAAGGTTTAACACTGGGCCGACTGGACAGTCGTTTTGTGACAGAAGAAGTCGATGCCATGGAGCAACCCGGTTATCGAGATCCCAGCTATATGGCAATACACGGTCCCTACACAGAAACCTTGATGGACTATATGCGCTCTGAACTGAAGTTTGAATCGGATCTGGTTTATCACATTCTTGGCGGTGGTGTTGGATCATGGAATACCAAAGACCTCGCCAGAGATTCTTTTGATATGAGTCGAAAGCTTCGTCATGCCATGCTGCGCAATCCATCTATGAAAGTGTTTGTGGCAAATGGTTATTACGATATGGCGACGCCATTTTTTTCAACCGAATATAATTTCTCTCATATGGGGCTGCCTAAGTCATTGCAAGACAATATTATGATGACCTATTACGAGTCGGGGCATATGATGTATATTCGCAAGCCGGATTTGATCAAACTGAAGCAAGATTTAAACGATTTCTATCAGTTTTCCTTATCAAAGTAATCAGTTAGTGGGTGAACAGATCATTGAACTGTTTAAGTTTTTAATGGAATTCACTTAATGCATGTTGAACAACTAACATCGTTATTAAAGGCGTGGGGTGTTGACTACAAAAGGTATCAACATCCTCCGTTGGATACTTGTGATGAGGCCGATGCGCTTCAGTTACAGCGAAGCGGTACCCGATTAAAAAATTTATTTTTAAAAGATAATTATGGTCGCCGACACTTTCTTCTGTTGACCACTCCTGAAAAACGAGTTGATCTTAAATTGCTTTCAAAGCAAATGTCGATTGCACGGCTTGGTTTTGCGTCAGAACGACGACTATTAAAGTACTTAAAGGTAAAGCCCGGCTGTGTCTCTTTGTTGGCACTCATTAATGACGAGCAGCAACAGGTTGAGTTATTACTGGATAACGATATTGTAGACAGTGAGTACTTTCAGTGCCACCCTCTGATAAATACTGAAACCTATGTATTAAGTCATCATAATATAGATAAGTTTTTAGCCAACACGGGACATACCGTTAAGAGTGTTCTTGTGCCCGAAATTAATGAGAGTAAAGGCTAATTAAATGATAAAAGAACGGAACGATGTTAATGAAAGTGCCATATCAGCGGTCGAGCAATGGGTTAAACAGGTTGTGATTGAAGAAAACTTTTGCCCATTTGCCAAGCCCGTTGAGCAAAACGGAAGTATTTGCTACGTCACCACTCAGAGCAACACTCTGGAAACGGCTTTGATGCACTTAATTGTCGAGTGTGAACGGTTAAGTGAAAGTCAGCAGTATGAAACGACATTATTGATTTTTGATAAAGGTTTTAAAATATTTGATGATTTTCTTGATTTAATGTCACTGGCGGATGACTTAATTGTTGAACAAGGGTATGAAGGAGTTTTTCAGCTAGCGCACTTTCATCCTCACTATTGTTTTGACGGCTGTGATGAGCAGGATGCCGAAAACTATACCAATCGATCACCATTTCCTATTTTGCATTTATTACGTGAATCAAGTGTAGAACAAGGGTTGAAATCTATTTCTCTGCCTGAAAATATACCTAACCGAAATATTAGGCATGCGCGAAAGAAAGGCCGAACTTTTTGGCAGAGTAAATTAAAAGGTTGTTTTAAAACTGAACTCAAAAAAGACTGATATTTTGGTCTGCTTAAAATTTTACGTAAAGTCGTTTTAAAAATTAATTTAATGGTAACAAAAAATAGGAAGCTGAAATGCCTTTAAAGTTCAAAGTGAAAATTTTATCTGTGTTATGTATGTTGCTGCTAACTGGTACTGTCAACGACACTTATGCTAATGATACCAATAATAAAAGTACACATGCTGAACAATCTGACATTGATCAATTAAAAATTAGCGTGGCCGATATATTAAACCAACTGCATCAATTTGCAGCCGAAGCAAAAGGCGAACAATATTTTCAGTTGTTTTCCAAAGATGCCGTTTATATTGGTACCGATGCTAGCGAAACATGGTCGATTGACGAGTTTAAAGCATTTGCCACGCCTTATTTTTCGAAAGGTAAAGGTTGGGATTACCGTGTAACACAGCGAAACATCTATTTTTCGAGTGATAAGCAGATGGCATGGTTTGATGAGCTGTTGTGGAATGATAAATACGGTGTTTCTCGTGGCTCTGGAGTTTTAGAGTATAAGAAACAACAATGGAAAATCGCTCATTATCATTTAACTTTTCCTATTCCAAATGAACTTGCGGCTGAGTTTACCCGACAAATCAAGCTGTTCGAGAAGAATAAAAATTAATCAAATTTACCGTTCGTAATTTAATAGATGCTTCGGCATAATAGCTGGCCATTTTGTTCTGTTTTCAATCTATCTGGTAGTGTTTATGTGGTTTAGAAATCTTCAGTTATATCGTTTCGTTGACTCGTTTAATTTGTCCGAGCAGGAGTTCGCGGAAAAGCTTGCAGAGCAGCGCTTTCAGCCCTGTGGACGGCAGTCTAAGGAAACTGTTGGCTGGATATCACCGCTGCATCGCCATCAGGAAGAACTGGTCTACCACGCCAATGGCTGCTTTTTGTTCTGTATGCGCAAAGAACAAAAAGTGATACCGCCAACAATGATCAATGAAGCGCTAGAAGAACGTGTCAGCGAGATAGAAATTGAGCAGGGGCGTAAGGTATTTCGTAAAGAAAAACAGCAGTTTAAAGAAGATATCATGGCTATGTTACTGCCTAAAGCGTTTACCCGGGCCACGCATACCCATGCGTACATAGACACAAGAAATGGTTTTATGGTCGTGAATGCAGGAAGTATTGCCCTCGCGGATACCTTTATTAGCCTTCTGGTGGATTCCCTTGGGGTTCTTGGCGCAGTTAAAATTGATGCCGAACAAAACCCTGCGGCCACCATGAACCAGTGGTTACTCGAAGGGTTGCCCGAGCCCTGGTCATTAAGCGGCGAGTACGAACTGAAAGATCCTCAGGATGAACGGGTGGCTCGTTTTAAAGATAATGAGTTAGAAGGGCAGGGCGGCCAGGTCATTCAAGATTTAATCAATGATGGATACTGGGTAAGTAAATTGGGAATTTACTTTAAAGATCTGCTCAAGTGCACCGTGACTGATGATTTGCAAATAAAAAGTGTTAAGTTTGGTGATGAATTACTCAATCAGAACGATGAGCTTGATATTGAAGATCATATGGCAAAATTTGATGCTGACTTTGTATTAATGACGCAAACTGTCGCTGAATTTTATGATGATTTCGCAAAGTCGTTTACGTTAGTGAATAGCACGCCAGAATAAATGGATATACTTAGTCAGTATGTCCGAAATTTAAAAGCCGGTTGAAAAAAAAATTCAATAGAGGTTTTTGGGTGAACTTTCTGTTAAATCCTTAATCCTTAATCCTTAATCCTTAATCCTTAATCCTTAAACCTTTAGCCTTCTTATACCTTTTTCGAAATGTATGAGAGTTTAATTGTGTCAAGGAGGTAGTGATATAAATCGATTTATATTGTCAAAACGGACTGCTTTAACCCTAAAAATATTATCGTCTCGTTACTACAGGCATTAAAGCTCAGCAGTACAAGATCTTTGTTGTTTAAGAGATTGGAGTAGCTTATTAAAACGGTAAGTAGTGAGTATAAAAATCATTAATGAGGGTGTTATGAAAAGTATTTTAATGGTATTGCTAGGTTTTCTTATATCAACTTATGCAAGTGCAAATACCAATTTATTCAACGAAGTTGTAATGAACTCAATTCATGATAGTGGGTTTAATGGTTCTATTGTAATTGGTAAGCAAGGAGCTGTTATTTATCAGAAGTATATTGGGTATTCTGACAAGAAGAATACGGATAAACTTACAGTGAACCATATATTTAGCCCTGGTTCAGTCGGGAAAGAGTTTACAACAGTTACAATAATGCAGCTTGTAGAGCAAGGACGACTGAGTTACTCCGATAAAATAACCAAGTATTTGGATTGGCTACCAGAAGAAGCTGAAAAGGTAACCGTTGAGCATATACTGACGCACACATCGGGCCTTCCTAAAATAAAGTGGAAAAGAAACATAAACACTGCAGACGCCGTTGAACAGATAAAAAATAGTCAGTTAAGTTTCGCGCCAGGAGAAGGGTATCTTTACTCAAATTTAAACGTGGTTTTGCGTGCACTTATTGTAGAGAAAGTATCAGGAGATTCTTATTCAAATTATTTGAAAAATTCTGTTTTTGATGTTGCAGATATGAAAAGTTCCTATCAACAGCTAACAGAAAGTGATGTTTCGGATTTTAAAGTGTACGGTGATTACCCTACCTACTTATTAGGTACCACCATCTATGTGACGCCAGTGGATTTGTTGAAGTTTGAGAATGCATTATGGAGTGGAACACTTATTCAAGTCGATGAGTTAAAACGTGTGCTTGATGGCGAACGGCTATCTGGAAAAACAAATCACGCTTATTTTGATTTTGGTAAGTTTTATAAGGACTCTCAAGGTAAGTTAGTGAGCTGGGAACATGACGGATCAAACCCGAATCACCATACGTTAAAATTTCATGATTTTATAAGTGATTATACAATTGTTATTATGTCTAGCGATGGAAACAAGGAGACGTTGTATAAAATTCGGGATAACTTAAAGTCTCTGATAATTAATAAATCTTAAATTTAAGCGCTGAATATAAACAAGCAAACATTAGAGATGATTACAGTCGATAACAGACTACTTAACTTGCGACTTTAATGTTTGAATAACTTCCAGGTTTGAGTTTATCGCTGCTTTTTCTATATGTTGTCGATAGTTTTCAGGATTGTAAACTTCCGCTAATATTTCAAGCAGCAGGTGCTTCAAAGCTTCATCACCGTAACGGCTGCTGATGTAAACTTTAATGGCTCGCATCCAGACGGGCCAGTTAAATTCAATTTTATTGTCGGCCTCGGCAAAATCAAGTGGCATGGAAAATAACTGGTGGTAACCGCCCGATTGTTCGGCCGCATGCCGGACAACCTGCCAGATATAGTGCTTATCACCGTCAGTTAATCGATATTCCATATTCGACATTCCTAAATAGTTAAGTTTGCTAACGCTCATCCGTGTTAAACAGTGTCAATTATTAAGCCTTTTGCTGGCTTGACGGCATAATAGACACATTCTCATGCAGCTTGTTTTTACCTGAGTAAGGTTAGCTTAGCTATAGGCCATCGGGCAGGTCTGATTGTCAGTTTATGCTGTAAGACATTCGCCCAAATCGCTTTAATTATTATAGTTGCTGACAGGCAGGTTTGTTTAAAAAAGCAACAATTGTTTACAGTCTAGTCTGGATACGGTGGCGCAGAGGAAGGGAATTAATGATAAACTTGCCCTTGTTTAATTAATCGTCAGTCCAGATTTATGAAGTTTTTGTTGTTTCCCAGTATTCTTGCTTCCCTGTTTTTGTTTTCCGCCTGCCATTCTGATAGTGATCGGCAAACAACGCGTTTGTGTGAGTCACACTACAAGGCCGAAAGTTATAAGGTTGCACTGAACCTGTGTCTTGAGTCCGCTAATGCCGGAAATTTAAACAGTCAATGGATTTTGGCCAACTTGTACATTCAGGGGTTGTTGGGTGAAAAACAGTATGATGAAGCGGTAAAGTGGTTAACCAGAGCGGCTGAAAATGGCCATACGGCAGCTCAAAGAGAGCTGGGTAAAAGCTACTTGTGGGGACGAGGTGTAAAGCAGGACTCTGAGACGGCATTTAAGTGGTTTAAATTGGCGGCTGATCAATACGACAAAGATGCACAATTTTTAATTGGCGTGATGTTTCTTGGCGCTAAAGATCGGCCCGCTGATCAGGCCTCGGCGATCAACTGGTTTAAAAAGTCGGCAGCGAATGGTCATAAAATAGCCATCAATAATTTAGCCTGGATTTATGCCACCAGCCCAAACTCGTCACTGCGAAATGGTAAGCGGGCCATTGCCATTCTAAAACCACTTATCGAAAAGGAACCAGATTCTCCAGTAATACTGGACACTCTGGCGGCGGCTTATGCCGAAGCTGGCGATTTTGAACAGGCGATCCAGGTTCAACAAGATGCGATTGATCAGTTACCCGAGAAAATGAATCAACGTGCCCGACAATCCTATTTTGATCGTATGGATCATTATCAAAATCAAAAGCCTTGGCGTGAAGCGGTGCCGCTTTGGTCCACTGAATCTGAGGATAGGGAATCTGAGGATAAAGAGCTGGAAGAAAAAGAACCTGAAGAAAGAAACAAGCCTGAAGAAACCAAGTCATAAAAAACATAAGCATTCAAATCCTGAGCTTCAGGCATACTTCTGTGTAATAAAATCGACGAGTTACCGACTCAGAAGAGAACAGTTGCTAAGAGGAGCTTTCGGCTCATGCAGTCGATTCAATTGGCATCGTCGATCCAAATAAAGCACAATAATATTAAAACCGACTGGGTTAGTCTGGTTACAGACGTTGGGGATAATCAACAGAATATGAGTGAGCAAGAACGCCTGTTTAATGAGGCGTGGCAAGCATATAAACCGGCTATTGCACGTGTGGTTCAGTCATACGAAGCGATCCCTGCGTTGCAAGAAGAGTTGCAACAGGATATTGCCTTCGCTGTGTGGCGTTCACTGCCGCGCTTTAATCATAAAAGCGCTTTAAAAACCTATATTCTATCCATCGCGCATAACCGTGCAATCAGTCATGTGGCAAAGCATGTGCGTGAGGGAAAAACCACTTCAAGCGATGATGTTGTGTTAACCGGAGACACTTGTCCTTCGGGCAGAATAGAAGCGGATCGAAAGCAAACTCGGCTTATGGCTGGCATGCAACAGTTGCCAATTGCACAAAGACAAATACTCGCTCTGGCACTGGAAGGACTCAGTTACGATGAGATCGCAGAGATACTTGGTATCACTATCAACAATGTTGGCGTGCGTCTGAATCGTGCGAAAAAAGCATTAAAGGATGTGGTGGAGCATGAGTAAACGAACTAAAGGGTGTTCTCCTTTAAAGGTTATTTTCTTATGACAGATAAATTTGACTGGGACAATGCCGTTAATGAATGGCAAAATCATGAACCCGATATGCCTGCATTGAAAAAGAATATGCTGTGGCAGTCGTGGCGTATGAAACTAGTGCTTGCGTTGGATATTATCGGACTGCTGGTTTTATTTCCGTTTGCGTACTTTATTTTTCTTTCCGATGAAGCCATGAGCATTAAAGTGTGGTTTTCTTTGGTGTGTATTATTGCGGCGGTTGGGGTTTACTTTGACTTTTACCTGCGAAAAGATTTGTGGGAATTACCGTCGACAACCAAGGGGGTGTTTCGGCATTTGATAAAGCGTGCCGAAGCAGGAATAAAGATAGCCCGGTTTTCCATAGTGTACTTATCATTATTTTTGTTGTTTTTGGTTGGCTGGGGATTGTACCTGGTATTTTTTGAAACGGAACGCCTGGCAAAAGCCGGTTCGTTAACCAGTTTGATTATCGGCAGTACGGTGATCGTTATTTCAATTGCCGTTTCTATCTGGTACAAAAAACGAAAAGAAGTACAGCTTGAATCCGCAAGAAAGGATTACGAGGCGTTTATTCAGCCAGACATTGACTAAAGCTTCGGGACAAGCTTTAGTCAAATATTTAGCTTAAAATGGTTTATTCTGAAATTAATCTTTTGCTGGCTCAAACGACAGAGACAGCGAGTTAACACAAAAGCGTAAGCCGGTGGGCGCTGGTCCATCTTCAAACACATGCCCCAGATGAGCATCACATTTGGCACAACTGATTTCAGTACGGATCATGCCTAGTGTGGTGTCCCGAGTGAGGGTTATATTATCCTCATCAATCGGTTGAAAAAAGCTTGGCCAGCCACTTCCGGAATTGTACTTACTGTCAGATGTAAACAGAGCCGTGTTGCAACATTTGCAATGGTATTGGCCTTGTTCATGATGATTATAGTATTCGCCACTTCCCGGTGGTTCTGTGCCTTTTTCTCGAGTGATTCGATATTCATCGGGCGTTAAACACATTTTCCACTCGGCTTCTGATTTCTGCATAAATCCTCCTGATAAAATTATCAGCATGGTGTAGTAACGTGAAGAACAACCTGACGGCAGGTGCGCTTCATATAAAACAGAGCGTTAATAATAAATAAACCGACTCAGGTTATATAGAAGCGCAAGAGTGTAAAACGTTACACTAAAATTTTAATTAAAGTCTCATTTAAAGTTTATGCCGACTACTTTGTTTGTAAACTTAGTTTATCTATAACACGCACCTTATGTAACTTAATCTTTGTGCAAAGAAACAGTAAACCAGAACCGCGAGCCTTTTTGAGGTTCACTGTTAACACCAATATTACCACCCATCAATTCAGACAACTTCTTGGAAACGATCAATCTAAGACGACCCGCAAAGCTGCTGTTGGTTAGTTTAGTGCGTTGTTCCAAAGAATCAAACAGACCGCGTTGTGCTTCTTCCGGAATGCCAACGCCAGAATCCTGTATTGTCAGTCTTAAGTATTCAACCGATTGTTCCATAACCAAGTCGCAGTACACCGAAACCTCACCATCTTTGGTGAATCGGATGGCATTACCGAGCAGATTTTTCAGTATTTGTTTAACACGCTTTGAATCGTTATAAATGTGTTCGGGGACTTCGTTAGCAATATTGCACGATAGTTGCAGTGACTTTGATTTTGCATGAGGCGTGTATTCCGAAATGGTTTCTTCAATTAGTTGTCGAACATCAAAGTCATTTTTATACAGCTTTAACAAGTTAGCATCGAGCTTGGAAAAGTCGAGTATATTGTTAAGGTTATTAATTAGTGTATTGGATGACCGTCTGGCAATACTTAACAGTTCTTTTGGCTCTTCATCCAGACTGTATTCACTCAGCAAATGCAACATACTTGTGAGAGTTTTCATTGGCGTGGTTATTTCATCACCCATGCGTGATAAAAATTCTGACTTTGTTTTAGGCGCCTGAACCGCACTGTCGCGCTCAACCTGTAAAGATACTTTTTCTGACTTAACATTGTGTAAGGTTGAGTCCAATTGTTTCAATTTGGTTTGCATGTTTCTCAACTGAGTATTCTGTTGAGTTACCAGCTGATTTACTGAGTTGGTAAAGTCTTCTAGCTCAGGAATAATATTCAAAGACTTTATTACTTTGCTAAGTTGATTGGCATTCTCGACCGACTGACTTGCCTGAGATAACTTCTTTAGACTGCGGTAATGACCGCTAATAAACATAAAGGTTAATATCACCAGAGCAGACATTAAAATTATAATTAAAATAATACTGATAATACCTGTGTCGGGTAGAGACTGACTTAACGAAGCATTAGGCAGATGATAATAAATTTTACCGGAAACTTTGGATTGAATAGGCCAGGTGAGTTGTTGACTTTCATTATACGGCAGTGCGGAATTTGTGGTTAAACTTGAGCCGTTAATTGAAAGTTTAAAGTCTGCCCCTGTTTGTTGCTTTAAATGATTAAAAAAAACATTATTAAGCTTTAGAACATTAAAAATAATGCCAGTGACTTTATCGTCAATTAACAGTGCTTGTGACTTTACCAGAGCAAAGTGTTTATCGAACTTTGTCACGGTTGTTTTTGAGCCCGGCGATTTCATCTGACTTAAAATTATATGTTCAAGCTCGTAAAACTCACCTTGTTGCGGCTCTAATCCGGGGCGAAGTAACTGGTTATTGTCTGCATTGTATAGAGCTATTTCTGTGGTGTTATTCGCCGCTGCATTTAACAGGCTTAATAATTGGGGCAAGTCAGTTTGTTGAAATGACGACTTTATGGCATCGGTACTCTCGGCGGAATGTCCCGTTTGAATAAATTGATTAAACGCCAGATTAACGCTGTTCTGCAACTGATTTACTTTATTCGTTTGCTGGGTGGTAACGGCTTTAGAAATACCACTGCTGATATTGATGTAGCTGAACCAACTGATTGCTGCAGTTGCTGCTGCAATCGCGATGCTGGTAATAATAAGTTTTGACTTAATGGTCATTGCTGTCCCTTTCTGCGGAAACATTTATTGATGATAGGCATTCTACTGAATCTAACTGTAGCAAAATGTGATTAGGTTCTCCCGAATATCGATTAATCGGGACGCTGGTCTGATTACTTATTGACTTGAGCGTAGAGCTTTTTGTACTGGGGTATTGCGATGTTATTGTTTTGTGCGATGTTAATCAAATATTCGCATATGGCAGGTAGTTCAGTGGCCTGGCCCTTAACAATATCCTGAAGTGTAGAGCTGACATTGCTGGCTGTTTTTTGTGCGGTTTGATTCACTTGCTCAGAAAGATTCGTCCAATCCTGCTCCGGGCAGGCTTTTTCCAGTATCTTTTGTATATCATTAATGATGAGCTGCAAGTGATCCCGATACTCAAAGTTGCTTAAAAGTTCACCATTTTTGCAACGGTAAAGGGCTGTTAATGGATTGATCACGGCGTTAATGGCCAGTTTTTGCCACAGACGCTTTTGAATATCCCATTGCCATATGACGTCGGGTAAGGCTTCATTCAATGCCTGACACAATTGTGGTATTCGAGTCATGGTAAATGTTGACGATTCAATCGTTGTCTTATTGTCTGCCGGGCCAAGGTAAGTTTGACCTTTGCCTGCGTGGTGTAAACCATCATTCGATAGGTATGCGCCTTGTGTTGTGGTGGCGACTAATAATTGACACTGTGGTAATAATGATTCGGCAAGCTGCTGGTGACCCATACCGTTTTGCAACAATATAACCGTGCTCGTGTCGGTAATACGACTGGCGACCGAATTAAGAGCCTGTTCCAATTGATAAGATTTTACACAAACTAACAATATATCGATGGCTTCAATTTGTTCTGGTGATTGTTGTGCAATAGACTGTGTAAAAGTTTCTGTTCCGCTGATGTAGTTTATGGCGTAATTTGGACAATCGAGTTGTCTAGGTATCAGTGTGGTGTTAAATCCAGCTCGAGCCAAGCTGCTGACCCATAAAGAACCGATTGCACCTCTGCCAAGAATGTGGAATTGAAATTGCGACATAGTTAACCCAAGAGTCGGTGTATGACCCAAATAATAAAAGAAAAGAAAACACTTAAACAGGCGTTACTGAACAAAAGAATGCTGATTTGTATTTTAATTGGCTTTTCTTCCGGTTTACCGCTCTATTTATTGATTCAATTTGTTCCTTTATGGCTACGAGAGCACGGTGTTGATTTAACCACTATTGGTCTGTTTGGCATTGTTTTGTTTCCTTACACCTGGAAATTTCTGTGGTCGCCAATAATGGATCGATATGTTCCTCCGTTTTTAGGTCGCCGCAGAGGTTGGATGCTGATAACCCAAATTTCATTAATCGTATTAATGGGCATATTGGCAATGTTTAATCCTGCAAAAGATATTGCCGCCATAGCCGTTATTGTCGGATTCATTGCATTTTTTAGTGCCAGTCAGGATATTGTGATCGACGCCTATCGCCGTGAGTTGCTACCGGATGAAGAGTTGGGGGCGGGCACCGGCTTTTCCATTCAGGCGTATCGCTATTCGTCTTTTATTCCTAGCGGCATTGGATTTATAGTCGCTGACTTTATGGGATGGCAAGCTGCTCACTGGTTTGTTTCGATCTTTATGCTGGTGGGTATCATCACTACATTGTTTATTGATGAAACCTCAAAAGCCGGCGATGAGCCACAATCAATTCGAGAAGCGGTTGTTGAACCCTTTAAAGAGTTTTTTAACCGGGACGGTTATCGCAGCGCCATTATGATTTTGTTGTTTATGTTGCTGTATAAGCTTGGCGACAATATGGCGACAGCATTGGAAACCCCTTTCTTTTCCGACATGGGTTTTTCTGCACTTGAAATAGGCACTATTGCAAAAATTTCCAAAACAGTCAGTGCTGCCGTGGGTACTATTATCGGTGGCATTATTATGATTAAGCTGGGTATTAATCGAAGCCTGTGGATCTTTGGTATTTTTCAGATGATATCCATTCTGGGTTATCTTGCCTTGGCACTCGTGGGTAATAATGCTGTGATGTTAGCGGTTGCAACAAGTTTGGAATATTTAGGTGTTGGCCTTGGTAGCGTGGCTTTAATTGCTTATATGTCACGCTCAACCAATAAGCATTTTACAGCGACTCAATTTGCTCTGTTTTCCAGTTTAGTGTCGATCCCTCGAACATTCGTCGGCGCCGCCAGTGGTTACACCATTGAGCACATTGGTTATGCACAATTTTTTGTGGTGTGTTTTCTTTGCGCCATTCCGGGCATGCTGATGTTATTTAAAATCGCCCCGTGGAATAGTAAAAAAGAGTCCACAGAAAATCAGTCGGCTCAACAGACAACAGCTGAGTAGAAGCTATCTTAAAAATGCTGCACTTGATGATACGACGTTCGCTATTTTTGAGTTGTCTTTTAGTCTATTTAATTTGATGGATTATAACTGTCTGGTAAAAAGTGAGTGAGTTAAAGGATGTCTCGGTGATTAAAAAAGCCACCGCAGTAAGTACTTTAAGTAAACTGGCAGTGGCTTCTTATTACGATGGAAGCAAATGCTGGTTGCTTCTTTTAACTGATAAACCTAGAACTAAAAATGAAACGTTGCGTTGATAAAGACGCCGTCAAACTCCAAATCACTGTCTAGCTCGTCATTGTCATCCACTTCAACATTAAAAGTGCGCAAGCCACCTTCAAGTCCCAAGCCAATGGATGTTTCATAACCCAGTACCAAAGAGGTATCAGAAATTGAGCTGCCAGAAGCACTTATATAATTGACAATGGCACTAAGGCTCAGTCCGGTTAATGGGAGATCAAATCGTGCTTTTCCGTAGAGCATTGGAATGGTTTGATCAATTTTTTCATAGAACTGAGAACCAGTATCGTTGTCTTCTAATTGAACAAATCCATCAAACTTACGACCGCTTAGACCTAAATCCAGATTGACCCAGTTGTCGAGAATTTCATAGTAAAGCGTGTAATCACGATGGGATAAATCGAACTGAGTAGACACGTTACCAGTATAAACTTCGCCATCGAAGGTACCGACAAAGTCACCTTGACCTGATGAAGACATATCCTGATCTCTCACCATAATATTGGGAATGACAGGAATCGGGTGCTCAAAAGCTATATAAAGCCCGGATTGATTTTTTTCTCTGATATTGCCATCTTCGCCAGCAGAAAACTGGTTTCCGCCATCGTCAGCAATATTCCCTTTAAAATCGGGTTTCCAGTTACCCATTCCAGCATAAACACCTAATGTGTCAGCACTGGCAGCGCCGGATAGAATTGAAGCAGTAATGAGTGCAGGTATTAGCTTTCGCATAGGATTCTCTCTGTGGTTGTTCATTATTCAAATTTATATTACATCTAGTGTAGTTTATAAATCATTGACTGATAACACAAAAATAAAAAGATAATCGTTAAAAATCAGCGGATGAATGCGACTTATATCACACAATACACGGATGTATACCGAGTAAAAAACGAACTAGTCAATCAATTATGGCCAGAGAGAGTGGATTTTAAGCGTTGTAAAAAAGAAGGCGCTGTATAGGCGCCTTATGGAAAGTTGAGGGTTTAAAGAGTCGAGATAAGCCAGACATGAATTAACTCGACTCAAGATAAGTGTAGTTCAGAGTTTCCCTACTGCAAGAATTTAGTGACTATTTTTCAATATATAGTGCGTTATTCTTTAAGTAGACCCTATATAAGCTTATTGAAGCGTATTGATAAAATTGAGTACCTGCTCATCACTAAACGCTGCCTGTAATAGCTTACCAACGGTTTCATTGGTTAACCCGGTAACTTCAGATTCATTGGCGTTAAGTGCCACCACCAGTGATTGACTACGACTGAATGACTTTTTGAATGTGTTTGGTTTTTGGTACAACTCAACGGTTAATTTACCGTTTACTTTTATTTCGTCTTTTACGGTACCTTTATGAAGTGTGACCTGTAACTGGTGAAAATCGAGTGTCATGGCAAAGTCAGAAAAGTGCTTATTGGAGCTGATTTTATAACCGTTCTTGCTTAGAGCATCGATAACACTGCTTTTTACCGCTTTGGAAAAATCATTGTCTGCATTGAGGTATTTTACGTTTTCGGTGTCGCTTGATGTCAGCATGGTTTCCGGTGGCATTACCGAGATGTTCACGGTCTTACCGGTTGTTTGTTCAGCCCCTGAAATAACCACTTCCGGGTCCACCGTGTATTGTGTGGGATGACTGGCACAGGCGGTTAATAATAAGCCGCTGATTATGATCATGTATTTGGAAAATGAACCAAGGGGTAATTGTATCGTCATAATTTTTTGCCTTTTTTTGTATCGCTTGTTTTATAGGATAGGATTCGTCTAGTTGGGATATTCGTTCATTTTTTCAACTTAGCGTTCAGTTTAACCGTTTGCTATGTCGAAATTGTAACATGCCATAAAGCCCATTTTTGTGAACCAATGGTTATGCATTTAGACTTTATTATTGCAAATAGTTTACAAGCGAAATGGTTAACTGTTTTCAGCACAAAAAATACTGAACTTAGCGTTTGACGAGACGGTTTCAACGCGATGGAATTGTTTGGCTAAATCACGGTAATAGCCCAAATGCCGGTTGGCAATAACCCAGAGCCGCCCATTACTTGAGAGTTTGCTCCTGGCTTGTCTGAACATTAACTTTGCGGTGTCTGTGGTTACCCGTCGCTCCTGGTGAAAGGGGGGATTGCAAAGAATAATATCAAACTTCACCGCATCCTGAGCATGGCTCAACATATTACTCACGGTAAACTGCGCTCGAATATTGCCTTGCTTATTGACGATTCGGTTGGCATGAAAGGTTAATTTGGCACTGGCAATGGCAAGGTAGGATTCATCAAAACCGTAAAGGTTTGCCTGGCTGTTTTGCAACGCCGCCGCTGCGGATAAAACACCATTTCCACAACCCAGATCAGCAATATGTTCTGCAGACGAAACGTTCGGAAAATTATCGAGTAAAAACCGCGCGCCTATATCGAGTGATCCTGATGAAAAGACATTTGGAAGAACTGGCATTTTTAGAGATTTATAATTGATGTACTTTAATGGCATCGCTAACCCCGGCTGAATATGGGCAGGGATATTATCAAGCCAATGGTGCGATAAATCTTCACCGGCTTCACTATCGTTTTGTTTGTTATTAACTTGGTTAAAAGCGTCAGTGTAATGGGATTCATCGGGTGTTCTGGCGCTGATAACCCGAGCTTTTTTTTCACCCATTCCTGGTTCAACCCGTGTCAGGTATTGATTAATAGCGGCTTTGACGCCTGTGGTTATAAACTTTTGCATAATGCCGCAGTAGACTGCTGTATCTGGAAAATAGTGACTTAACATCGCCAGTTGATACTGCAGATAGCTGATGTTTTTGGTGGGTCTAATTAATATGGCGTCAGGGATAAGTTCGGCTATGTTGTCGGTAGACGAGTAATAGCAAATGGAGCTTACTGAATTATTAGCGGCATTTCTTTCGGTTGCTTTTTGCGATAACAGCGAGTCACTCCAGTGAGTGACATTGAATTGATTTGCCAACGCGACG
This sequence comes from Pleionea mediterranea, assembly GCF_003148745.1. Classification (GTDB taxonomy): domain Bacteria; phylum Pseudomonadota; class Gammaproteobacteria; order Enterobacterales; family Kangiellaceae; genus Pleionea; species Pleionea mediterranea. Next base: position 171,156 of record NZ_QGGU01000001.1, read on the forward strand.
GACAGGGCTCCAAACTCATCATTAACGATAAGCAGGTTTTGAAGGCTGGAGCCTGAACCTTTTGTTTCGGTCGATTGATAAAAGCGTTGCAGCAATAATTCATCGGCCGAACACCAGGCTCGAAGTGATTGATCATGTGCGGCAGGGTAGCGTTGTAAAGTGACATTGCCAAATGGCGTTGTAAAAATGGACATAGATCGAATGGTTATGGCTGCAATGGTATTGGATAACGCGCATTATAGTCGTATCTGCATAGCTATTCGGAATTATTTTTGATAGCTTCATAAAACAGTCAAATTATCCCTATATTTTATTGATTAACAGAATTTGATGAAGATAAGACGTGGGTCAGGGTTAATCGTATCACTCGCAATCGCACTTAAGGAGAATGAACTATGTCAGGTAGGGTTGCGTTAGTAACCGGGGGAACCGGAGGTATAGGTACTGCTATTTGCCAAACACTGGCTAAGGCAGGTTATAAAGTTGCCGCTGGCTATAATGGCGGGGGTAATCATGATCGCGCAAAAACCTGGCAAGCAATGCAGCGGGAACAGGGATTTGAGTTTGATATCAGTTACGGTGATGTTCGTGATTACGACGCATGCGGTGCCTGTATTGCCCATGTGGAAGAAACACTTGGGCCAGTGGACGTGTTGATTAACAATGCAGGCGTGACCAGAGACACAACACTAAAAAAGATGTCTCAGACGGAGTGGGCCGATGTTTTGAATGCCAATCTGGATTCTGTTTTTAATATGACCCGTCAGGTGATCAACGGCATGATAGAACGTAAATTCGGTCGAATAATTAATGTCTCTTCGGTTAATGCGCAAAAGGGCCAGCTTGGGCAAACCAACTACTCTGCTGCAAAAGCTGGTATGCACGGATTCACCAAAGCCCTGTCACAAGAAGTGGCCCGTAAAGGTATAACCGTAAACACTGTGTCGCCAGGCTATATTGCGACAAAAATGGTGATGGAAGTGCCGGAAGATGTGCGTGACCACATTATTGCCGATATTCCTGTTGGCCGGCTCGGTTCCCCGGAAGAAGTGGCTCATGCGGTTGCTTTTTTAGCCTCGGATAATTCTGGCTTTATTACGGGAGCAAACTTATCGGTTAACGGTGGCCAGCACATGTTTTAAGCGATTCAACTAGAGGGTGTTTATTTTTGGTTCTTTGAGATGTTGAGAGTTAAAACTATGTCAGTCGCGGCGTGAATTTTGAGGTTTAGTTATTCTAAATAAGAAATTCTCAACAAAGAATGGCTTAGTTTTAGCCTCAACCCATCGGGCAGGGATTATTTATGGCACAACCGCGTTATCGGTCATTCAAATACGACTACAGGACGTAGGAGGTAGAACGACTCAGGAGGCAAAGTCGAGAATAACTATTCATCACTCCCTCTGTCTTGTTGTGCCATAAAATAAACGCCTGCATCTCAAAGAGCGAAAGGTAAACACGCTCTAGAGTAATCACCGTTATTTTTGTTGGCATGCTGCCCTATAACTGTGAACTTGGTCAGCTTTTAAGGGCTGACTTGGTCCGCTTACTGCCCTTTGTGATTCCAGTCACAGCTTTTTATTGAGCAAATATTAGACTTGCTCCATCTCTTAAAGAGGCATGGAGCATATAATGCGTGGCAAAAGCTGGTATTTCAGTCGTAATGGACGGGTTGAAGGCCCATTTACGCTTGAAAATCTTAAAAATCGAATTCAGCTAAACGACAACTATCTGGTTTGGAGCCCTTCTTTTTCCAAATGGAAAACCGCGGAAGATTTTTTTACCCAACACGCGCAACAAAATAAACTTCAGGTTAAGTCTTCTCAGGCAAAAACCGAGCTTTCCCGCTCGCCTCACATTGAAAAACAATCGACCCAGGTTATTCCCAAATCCAGCTCAGATCAGAGTGCGCTGACTGCCTCAATTGATCGTGCGCAACAAGCCTTGTCAGAATTTCAACATATCTCGGACGAAGGCTCGGTTCTGTTAAATCGGGATGATCCTCTGGTACGAAAATTTACCGAACAGTGGAATCAGTTGGAGCAAAAGCAGGCCGCTGAACGTCGCGCCCTGTTAATTCGTTTTTTTGACGAAAACAAACAGATTGAAAACAAGTTGGCAGAAAACAGACAAGTTGCTCGTCAGCAAACCTCGATGAAATACCAACAAGCAAGTACAGCTCGCTTAACCGCCAGAGCAGCTGCCAGTGGTTCTGCTGTAACTCATGGGCCAGAAAATTCATCTCAGCCATCAGCACAGCAACCTGTACAGCAGCCCAGTCTTCGCAAAAAAGCAGCGAAACAATCTCGTTTTACTCAGGAGACTTCAGGACAATCATCGGCATCACGGCATTTAAAACCGGTGAAAATCAGCGAGAATCAATCGCAAGTTAAAACTGATGGTTCGAGAACAGACGGCTCGAGACTGAAGCAAAGAACAAAAGCGGAACAGAGTACAGGAACAGAACTTAATACGAGAGTAGAACAAAATAACAGTCGGGTAGAGTCGCTGCAGCGAACGTTAAAAACATTAAGCGGTGGCGTTGTTTCTAAGCCGACTGAAAAAGTGGAATCTGATCACGAAGCCATGATGAAGCGGGTTAATCGACGTCGACGCCGCAGGGCTCGTTAGCTTACATTAAAAACATAGTTTTGCAGATAATCCTGCAATTCGTTTAAAAGTGTTTCTCCCCCGGGCAAGTTACATTGCCTAACCAAAAGGGCGACTTCGGTCGCCCTTATTTCATTGAGCAACGGATTAGCTTCAGGGCGATAACTGATATGCCAGGGTTCGGGGCAAACGCCGCCTCGGTATTCCGAGTAGGGACGATAAAAGTCAAAATCCGCTAAATTATTATCCAGCCAATAACCGAGCGACTCACACACACCGTTTTTACCGAATTCGCTTTGCACCAATTCGACACGGTGGCCTTGAGCGATAGGTTCCGATAAAAATATATCAAAATCTGTACCCCAGTGATGGCGGCTGGTGCCGGGCAGGGCGCTCCAGAAGCAGAGTGCTTCGAGCTTTTGCTGATCGGTTAAATGGTCTACTTCTAACGGTTTAGAGTCCCGATCCAGCAGTGGCCGTTCACCTGACCACTTTTTTTGCCAAATCGCGAGCTGATGATCAAAAGAGCGCCAGTGGCTGATCACTTTAATCGGCAGGTCGTCATTCTTCAGTGCGGTCATTAAATCTGATAAGGGTTGCACAGCATTTTTGTGCAGGGTAATGGTTTGTTCCGGCAGCACCAGCTCGGTCAGGTAGCGATTGGCGAAGCCGTAACATAGTTTTTGCCGCTCGGTCAGTTGTTTCATCACAGTAAGGTGTTCTCGAGTATTCGTTGATAAAGACGAGAAAGCGCTTCAAGATCCTTTATCGATACACATTCATCTACTTTATGAATGGTTGCATTAACGGGCCCAAGCTCGACCACTTGTGCACCTGTTTTAGCGATAAAGCGTCCATCCGATGTACCGCCGCTGGTTTCTGCTCGAGTGTCGATATTCAGTTCCTGTTTAATGGCTTTTTGACAGGCATCGAGTAACTCGCCTTTTTGCGTGATAAAGGGTTCACCATTGAGTTTCCAGTTGAGTTGATAATCCAATTCATATTGATTCAGGATCGCTTCAACCTGTTGCTTCAATGAATCGGCAGTCTGCTCGGTGGAATAGCGAAAATTAAACTCCAGAGCCAGTTCGCCGGGAATGATGTTTCCTGCACCTGTGCCTGCTTCGACATTGGTGATTTGAAAACTGGTGGGAGGAAAAAACGCATTGCCGTTATCCCATAGTTTGTTCGATAAATCGCTTAATGCCGTTAATGAAACATGAACCGCATTTTTGGCCAAGTGGGGATAGGCCACATGCCCTTGAGTGCCCTGTACTTTAAGCCAGCCGGTAAGAGAGCCACGCCGACCATTTTTGATTACATCGCCTAAAGTTTTGCCTGAAGATGGTTCGCCAACCAATGCGTAATGAATCGGTTGTTGTCGTTGCATAAGTTGTTCAACGACGCGCACCGTGCCATTGATAAATGGGCCTTCTTCATCACTGGTGATTAAAAAACCAATGGAACCTTTATGAGTCGGGTGCTGATCAACAAATCGTTTGGTGGCCGTTAGCATGGCCGCAAGGCTTCCTTTCATGTCCGCTGCCCCGCGGCCATAGAGATACCCATTATGTTCCGTGGGGGTAAAGGGATCGAACTGCCATTTTCCCAAAGGGCCGGGGGGAACTACATCCGTATGGCCAGCAAATACAAACACGGGAGCAGCATTACCACGGATTGCCCATAAGTTTTCGGTGTCGTTAAAATCCATTTTTTCGCAATCAAAACCAAGCGGTTTCAACCAGTCAATCATCAGTTGCTGACACTCTTTATCGTCGGGTGTGACTGACGGGCGACGAATAAGTTCTTTTGCTAGTTCCAGTGTTGATGCCATCAGTTAAAGATCTCTTGATACTGCTCTGGTTTAAAACCAAGATGATATTGCCCATTCACATTTAACAGAGGGCGCTTAATAACGCTGGTGTTTTCCATCATAATTTCTTTGGCGCTGGTTTTATTTAAATTATTCTTAACTTCGTCATCGAGTTTTCGCCAGGTGGTTCCTCGTTTATTGATTAAATGTTCGAGTTCAATATGTGTCAGCCATTCATCAGCCAACTGTGCTGGAAGGCCAGACTTTTTGTAATCATGAAAGGTGTATTCAATATTATGATCGTTAAGCCAGGTCATGGCTTTTTTCATTGTGTCACAGTTTTTAATGCCGTAGATGGAAATACTCATTGTTGGATGACTCTTAATTTGCGTTTGTTTTAGTTGTTTAATGATAATTCTGCTCTATCATAACGGGATAAATAGAGCAGGTAAAATCCGTAGTTAAATTCGAAATTAAACCCAGACATTTATTATCGGAATATTTAAGTCTGTTTAATTTTATTAAGGTTGCTGTACAGCTCCCAAATACACACCAGTGCAATAAAACCAATAATCGAATACACCACTGAGTTGAGCATAGATTCAAGTTCAACGGCATTTATATCGGTGAGTTTGTCAGCTTGCAAAACAATGTATTGATCAAACAGAGCAATTTGAATAATTATGCCAAGAGAAACCAGGTTTAAGGCAATATCAGTTATCAAACTTATTTTACTCCAGCCGGCAATGATCAGTTTATAAACGTTTAAAATGATACTGGCCGCAACAACTATATTAACGATCAGCCAGATGGACTGCCATTCGCTACTCAGCGATACCGGTAACAGGTTGTTTTCAAATAAAATGTCAGAAGGCCAGCTCACCAGATCATTCCACCATGATAAAAATAGGCTGTAGATAACTATTTCAAATAACATTTCAAAACGATTTATCGAAAGTTTGGATGATTTGCTTTTCAGGTTTTCCGGTGACCAGGCATAAATGGAGTCGAGTCCCACCTGCCACTTTTGCAATAAATAGAAAACGATGGTGATCCAGGCGAAAACATAAAGAACTGTATCCAGTGCATTAAACAAAGCGGAAAATAAACTGCCAATTACACTGCGATCGGTAAATATATGCGGTAGCGCGGTTAAAATGGATATTCCAATAACAATAGCCAGTGCGTATTCTAATGCGCGTTTATACGCCGGAAAGTAATCCTTACTAACAAGCTCCTGATTCGGTAGATAGGCGGCAGCGATCCGCATGGGGTGCCCCATATTTTTTAGCAATTGACTTTGCTCTCGCTGGTTAAGTTTACGCCCCAATTCCTGTTGCTTGTCTTCTATTTGTTCGTATAGTGAGTTGGCCAACTCCTCGGTGATATCTTCTTTCATATCATCGGGTAAGTAGTGCTTTACATTACTGATGTAATTTTCAATCATTTTCATAAAATGCTCCTTGATATCCTTTATATTTTTGAGTGCTGGCTTACGACAAAATGGTATTGAGCGTTGTTTCTACATTTCGCCATTCATCGGTTAATGCATCAAGTGTCTGTCTACCGATGTCTGACAGGGTATAAAAGCGTTTTTTTCGATTGTTTTCTTCACGCCATTCGCTGGTGAGCAGTTGTTGTTTTTCCAGACGTCGAATAAGCGGGTAGAGGGTGCCTTCATCAATCTCAAGACCTTTGGCCATTAAGTTTTTACGCAAAGAGTAACCGTAGTGCTCCTCGGATAACTCGGCCAATACCGCCAGAATTAATACACCCCGGCGCAACTCATTTTTTAGCTTTTGGTAATGTTCATTAGGATAATCATCACTGGTTGTCATCGTTTTGCCCATTGCCCTATTGGTTGATCCGTTTTTCGATTTGCCCTAATTATTTACTCTGCATCATACTGTGTATCGTACAGCGTATGTTTGTACTGTATGTAAAATAGTATTTTATGTCAAGTAACTTTGTTTAACTATTTATGGCTCATATTTCTCATTGGCCCCAAATGGTTAAACCTACTAGAGGCGAATTGCTCGCGTCAGCTTGTGAGATATCTCTCAAAATTACGCAAGGTTTGGTCGATATATTAATTTGAGATAGAGGCGAGGCTTAAAAAGCGGTATTCTTAGCATCAATTTTGAGGGAGATAGAAGCGATTTCGCTAATGTTAGAGTCTACTGTCAAGGAACGATTGCCCGAGTCTTTCGATCGACACTTTTTCTGGTCGTTATTTGAACGAATGCAGGAAGGTGTGTTCGCCATACAAGACAACCGCTTTATATTAGTGAATGCGGCGCTATGCGAGTTGCTCGGTTTTTCAAGAGACGAGTTAATCGGAAAGTCGTATATCGAGGTGGTAGGCGAAGCGAGTCGTTCATTGGTGCTGGAACGTGCTAAACAGCGGCTTAGTGGTGAAAGCCCGCCAAACCTCTATGAAATAGACTTACTGCGTCAAAATGGTCAAACCATTCATGTGCAAATTAAAGCGTCAACCTTTCGACTGGACGATCAATCAATAGTAAATGTCGGTAGCATTCGTGATATTTCGAATGAAAAAAAGATTTTACAAAAACTGCGTAAGTCCGAGCAAGAATTCCGCCGTATTATCGAAAATCTGCCCGATATCTTTTACCGAACCGATGCTCAAGGTGACATTACGATGGCATCGCCTTATGCCGCAGATGTTATGGGGTATCAACTGGATGAAATCATTGGTAAGCCTTTAGCTCAATTTTACGCAAAACCGGATGAGCGTGAATCGGCGTTAAAGGCTATTTTGGCGGGGCAGGGCGACATGGTGGCGGTGGAGTCCTGTCTTCGACACAAAGATGGTTCCATAGTGTGGGTGGCAACGCATGCCTTTGCACGTCTCGATGAAAGCGGTGAGTTTTTGGGGGTTGAAGGAGTGGCTCGTAATATCACTGAACGCAAAATACTAGAGCAGCGATTAAGGCATATGGCGATCCGTGATCCTTTAACTCAGGTTTTTAATCGATTTGGTTTTGACGAATGTTTAAATGCTGCCATCAACCGGGCCCGCCGGCATAAATCAACAGTCGCTTTGTTATTTTTCGATCTGGATAAATTTAAGTTGATCAATGATAACTATGGTCATGATGTGGGCGATCAGTTTTTGGCGGCTTTTGCCAAGCGCCTTGAAATTGGTTTTCGAGAAACCGATACCATTGCGCGCCTGGGTGGCGATGAGTTTGTGGCGTTACTGGAAAATGTTGATAATGATGAAGCCATTTATGTATTGCTGGAGCGTTGTCTGACAGCACTTTCGGATCCCTTTGTTTGCCAAGGTCATTCGTTAGAATTTAAATACAGTTACGGTGTGGCGCAATACCCAAAGCACGGCGTTGATGCAGAAGCATTATTAAAAAGCGCCGATCAGGCAATGTATCTGGATAAGCAAAAAAAGTCTGTAAAGAAGACATAACTCTGTAAAGAAGACATAACTCTGGACAAGTGAATTACATCTGGATCAAAAAACTTAATCTGTTAGTTGCTGTCATCGCTCTTCAATCTTTTCTCACTTCAATCTCAGTTTTTAATAGCTGAGACTTTACGCCTTCAGGTGTAATTATTAATCGGTACAGGTTGTCATAGTCATCATGCTCAATGGTGGTTTTGATTTTGCCTCCAAACCGAATGACGAGATCGTTTAATGTATTACTGTGGCCAACAATTAAGGTATTTTTCTTGCTGTTGAGCACTTGCTTAATCATATCGTCAGGATGGGAAGGGGAGTAGATTTCGATAGCAATACCCTGCCTATTGGCAAGCGGTTTGGCGGTCGAACGGGTGCGCTTATAATGGGTTGAAAATATTTGTTGGATGTTTTTATTGCTTAGTAACTGTGCGATATAAAGCGCTCTGGCTTCACCATTGGCGGTTAGTGCAGGATCATCTTTAGGCTGTGCCTGTTTTTCGGCGTGACGGGTTAAATAAATGACTTGTTGTTCTGCCAGCACAAGTTCAGGCTTTAGCAGAATAAACCCAGAGCTGAGCAGAATAAGTAACCTAAGCGTAATGGATTTAATGTAATTCATAAGCCATTTAAGATTTTGTCGTAGATAACAATACTTTAATGCTTATTCTTGAGAATTACTACTTATCATAACGTCAGGCGCATTGGTTCAATAAACGTATATTTACGTTTAACCTACTCTGGATATTCAATTGGCAAGTAAATGTTCTCAATAAGCAAGCACGGGTGATAACCAGCGTTCTACGTCTTTAATGGTCATGCCTTTTCTATTGGCATAGTTTTCTACCTGATCCCGATTGATTTTTCCTGTGCCAAAATAACGGGCATCGGGATGCGCAAAATACCATCCTGACACTGCCGCTGTGGGTGTCATGGCGTAACTTTCAGTGAGTGAAAGGTCAATGGATTCTTTAACGTTTAACAAACGCCATAAGGTTCCTTTTTCCGTATGATCGGGGCAGGCAGGATAACCAGGAGCAGGACGAATACCTTGATATTTTTCGGCAATGAGTGCTTCATTACTGAGTGATTCATCTTTTGCGTAGCCCCAATACTCTTTACGTACCAACTCATGCATTTTTTCAGCGAAGGCCTCTGCCATCCTGTCAGCCAGTGATTTTAATAATATCGCCGAGTAATCATCGTGGTCGGCTTCAAAACGGGCAATATGTTCATCGATACCTATACCGGCGGTTACCGCAAAGGCTCCTATATAATCGGTTACGCCTGAGTCAGCGGGAGCAATATAGTCGGCCAAAGATAAATTGGGCCCCCGGTTTTTCTTTTTTAACTGTTGACGAATAAAATGCAGTTTGGCTTTTTCCAGTGTATTGTTTTTTTCGTGGTAAAGAGTTACCGAGTCACCATTGGCACTCGCCGGAAAAAAACCAATGACGGCACGTGCCATTAACCAGCCTTCAGTCACTATTTTGTCGAGCATGGCTCTGGCATCACTGAATAGTTTGCTTGCAGCCGAGCCAACGACTTCATCGGTTAATATTTTGGGGTATCGACCCGCCAGCTCCCATGAGCGAAAAAATGGTGTCCAGTCAATTCGCTCTATCAGTTCTGTTAATGGATAATCATTGAATACTTTACGACCAAGAAAACTTGGCTGGGTAATTTGTTGTGATGACCAGTCACATTTAAAACGGTTTGCCAGCGCCGCTTCATAACTTGTTAAATTCTTTGCATCGTCGCGCTTGGCACGTTGTTCTCGTTTCTCTTTATAAGTTTTTTTATAGTCATCGATAAATGTATGCTTGTGTTCGTCACTCATAAGTTTTGAGGCAACGTTAACCACCCGTGATGCATCTTGCACATGGATCACGGCGTGTTGATATTGAGGATCAATTTTTACTGCCGTATGAATACTGGATGTGGTGGCTCCGCCAATCAATAAGGGTTTATCAAATGACAGCCGCTTCATTTCACTGGCCATATGAACCATTTCATCAAGGGATGGTGTAATTAATCCCGATAAACCAATAATGTCGCAGTTCTGTTCCTTTGCGGTTGTCAGAATTTTTTCCGCAGGAACCATTACGCCTAAATCAATCACTTCATAACCGTTACATTGCAGAACCACACCGACAATATTTTTACCTATATCGTGTACATCGCCTTTTACTGTTGCTAATAATACTTTTCCGGCGGACTGTGATTTTGATTTGTCTTTTTCCATAAAGGGCAAAAGGTAAGCAACGGCTTTTTTCATCACACGAGCCGACTTGACAACTTGTGGTAAAAACATTTTACCTGAACCAAATAAGTCACCGACAACGTTCATCCCGTCCATCAGTGGACCTTCGATCACATGTAAAGGTTTTTCAGCTAATTGACGCGCCTGTTCAACATCTTGTTCAATAAATTCGGTAATGCCTTTTACCAGAGAATGCTCAAGTCGCTTATTGACTTCCCAGTCACGCCAGGCCTGTTGCTCCTGTTGCTGGGCTTTATTATCCGCACGAAAGCTTTCTGCCAGTGTTATTAATTGTTCTGTCGCCTCGTCGGAACGGTTTAATATCACATCTTCGCAGGCTGTTCTTAATTGTTCCGGAATATCCGAGTAGACCGCAAGTTGTCCTGCATTGACGATGCCCATGGTTAGACCGTGTTGCACGGCATGGTATAGAAAGACTGCATGCATGGCTTCGCGAACCGGGTTATTACCCCGAAATGAAAACGACAGATTTGATACGCCGCCACTGATGGATGCGTAGGGTAAATTTTGTTTAATCCACTCGCAGGCTTCAATAAAGTCAAGACCGTATCGGTTGTGTTCTTCGATTCCGGTGGCTATCGCAAAAATATTGGGATCAAAAATAATATCTTCGGCTGGAAACCCAACTTGTTCCGTTAACAGTTGATAAGCGCGCTGGCAAATTTGAGTTTTTCTTTCGAAGGTATCGGCTTGTCCTTGTTCATCAAACGCCATAACAATTACGGCAGCGCCATAGCGTCTTACTTTGGTTGCTTGTTCAAGAAAAACCGCTTCGCCTTCTTTCATCGAAATGGAGTTAACAATGCCTTTGCCCTGAATACATTTTAATCCGGCTTCAATCACTTCCCATTTGGAAGAGTCAATCATAATGGGGACGCGGCTGATATCAGGCTCGGATGCTATCAGTTTTAAAAACTTATCCATGGCTTCAATCGAATCGAGCATGCCTTCATCCATATTGATGTCAATGATTTGGGCCCCATTGTTAACTTGTTGCAGCGCCACTTCTAATGCTGTTTCGTAATCGTCATCTTTAATCAGTCTTAAAAATTTTGCCGATCCGGTGACATTGGTACGCTCACCCACATTAATAAATAATGACTCATCATTGATAATGAGTGGCTCAAGGCCAGACAGACGCATAACTTTATCTAGTTTGGGGCGTTTACGTGGCGGCTGGTTGCTGATGACTTTGGCGATTGCGGCAATGTGATCGGGCGTGGTGCCGCAGCAGCCACCAATAATGTTTAGAAAACCAGCCTCGGCCCATTCAGACAAGTCGGTAGCCATGGCTTCGGGTGATTCATCGTACTCGCCAAACTCATTTGGCAGACCGGCATTAGGATGAGCACTTACGTAGCAGTCGCAAATTCGGCTGAGTTCTTCAACGTAAGTCCGTAATTGCTTGGCGCCCAGCGCGCAGTTTAATCCAAATGAAACCGGATTAATGTGCTGCAACGAGTGATAAAAAGCCGCGGTGGTTTGTCCGGTTAATGTTCGTCCCGATGCATCGGTTATGGTGCCTGATATCATCACTGGTAATTTATAACCAATTTCATCAAACAGTTCTAATATGGCAAAAGCGCAGGCTTTTGCATTGAGCGTATCAAAAATGGTTTCTATCAACAGAATATCAACGCCGCCTTCAACCAATGCTTTTGCACCATTGAGGTAGTCATCTTTTAATTCATCGAAATGAATGTTTCGAAATTCAGGATGGTTAACGTCTGGCGATAAGCTGGCGGTTTTATTGGTGGGGCCCAATACGCCAGCTACGTACCGGGTTCTATCGTTAAATTCATCGGCCACTTCACGTGCCAGACGTGCCGATTCGTAATTTAACTCAAACACCAGTTGCTCCATGCCGTAATCCGACAGAGAGGCGGCATTGCCGTTAAACGTATTGGTTTCAATAATATCCGCGCCTGCAGACAGGTATTGGCGATGAATATCGCGAATGATATCGGGCTGGGTCAGCGTTAATAAATCATTGTTGCCTTTAACATCACTAGGCCAGTCAGCAAAGCGAGTGCCGCGGTAGTCCTGCTCCTGCAACTTATGCTGCTGGATCATGGTTCCCATGGCGCCATCAAGGATCAGTATGCGTGACTCAAGATCCTGATAAAACTGTTCGATGCGTGCTTTATTCATATAACCACTCGTAATTGCGCTGATTATTTATTGTAGACGTCTAGACGTAAAGAAGTGTATTATCTCGAACATTCCTGAAAAGATAAAGCCCTTTGAAGTCAGTTTAGGCCATAAGGCAGAAAAGTTAGTTATATGGCGCTAACAGCACCATTTTCGGGGGGAATCTACAGACATTTATTAAATTAAGAGGTTGAGCAATGAATAACAGGGTAATGACATGGGAGTCCATCGATAGGGAGCAGCTAAAAGCTTTGCCTAATCCATCGAACGGTGCTTATGAAATCAAGGTGAAAATACCGGAGTTTACGTTTTTGGGGGTGCATGAACAGCCAGATTTTGCCACCGTGTATTTAACGTTTTACCCCACCAATAAAATAATTGAGTTAAAAGCCTTAAAACAGTATGTCTACCAATTGCGCAATATTGTTGTGTCTTACGAGCGCCTGATTAATGTGATGTACGATCATCTGGTTTCGGTTTATGAGCCGGATCGACTTCGACTGGTGATGATATGTAATCCAAGAGGCGGGATCAGTTCGCGCCTGACCATCGACTCAGACTGGGGCGCTCGTGGCGGACCCGAAAAGTACCGCGACTGGATGAGTCATGACGATGTATGGGACGTGGTGTTGTAATACTGTTGAGGTGATAGTTATCAGTTTCGAGTTTCGAGTTACGAGATTCGAGTTAAGAGTTTGGTGAGGTTAGGAAAGTAATTATGACAGCACTCGCTCAAGTGAACTCAGGTGAGTGCTGTCGAATTTAACAAAGCAGGGAAGATCAGGCCAGACGAAGTAATTCGTTAATGCCGGTTTTGGCGCGGGTTTTGGCGTCAACCTGCTTTACAATAACGGCGCAATATAAACTGTAGCTACCATCTTCCGATGGCAAACTGCCTGGCACAACTACCGCCCCTGCAGGGATCCGGCCATAGCTGACTTGCTTGGTTTCACGATTATAAATTTTTGTGCTTTGGCCAATATAAACACCCATGGAAATTACCGCGCCTTCTTCGACAATTACACCTTCAACAATTTCTGAGCGGGCGCCAATAAAACAATTGTCTTCGATAATGGTTGGGCTGGCTTGCAGTGGCTCTAATACTCCGCCAATACCTACACCGCCTGACAGGTGAACATTTTTACCAATTTGCGCACAGCTTCCCACCGTTGCCCAGGTATCCACCATGGTGCCTTCACCAACGTAGGCACCAATATTGACATAAGAAGGCATCAGCACAACGTTGGGTGCAATAAAGCTGCCTCGGCGTGCGACGGCTGGCGGAACCACACGAATACCCGTTGCCGCAAACTCACTGTCGCTCATCTGGTTAAACTTGCTTGGAACCTTGTCATAAAATTGAGTAAATCCGGCATCCATGGTGGTGTTGTCGTTTAGTTTAAAAGACAACAGAACGGCTTTTTTTAACCACTCATTGACGATCCATTCGCCATTTTTCTTTTCGGCAACTCGTACTTTTCCTGAATCAATTAATTGCAGGGCTTGTTCAACGGCATCACGCACATCTTGCGGCGCTGAAGTTGGTGAAAAGTCGTTGCGTTGTTCAAAGGCGGATTCTATGGTTTGCTCTAATTGTGACATGGTAGTTCTCGTTTTTGGCCATTAGTGAATGGGAATGTTTGTTAAATTACAATAGCTCAATCTGTTTTAAGATTTGACTTTTTAAATGGATTTTTTGTTCATTATTAAGTGGTGTTAATGACAATGTTGAAATTTCAAAAATATCTTCTACTTTTTCGCCCAGTGTAACAATGCGCGCTGAGTGAACGGACATGTTGCATTTTCGGATGGCGTCGCCAACAGCGGCCAGTAAACCGGGTTGATCCAATGCTGTCAATTCCATTTGGGTATAACGCATATTAGGATCATCCGAAAAACGAATTTTGGTTGGAACATCAAAATGCTTAACGCGACTGGATATATGGCGTTTCACTTTTTTCGACATACCATCAATATTTTTCAGTTTCTTTTGCAGTAACTTTCGAATACTTTGAACCCGAGTTTTCGACTGAATGGGTTTGCCTGATTCTTCAAGAACAACAAACGAATCGAAGCATTGCCCCTTATTGTTGGTGAATAATTCGGCTGCTTGAGTGCGCAGGTTTTTCTGACTTAAAGTGGCCGTCATTGCGGCAAATAGACCGGGTTGATCGGCGGTATAAATAAAAATTTCCGTGCCGGCGTCATTGTGATGTTTTTTTATTTCAACAATCGGTGCGTTACTGTGTGCATTTTTTATAACCGATCGTGTGTGCCAGACCAAACGGTTTACAGGAGTGGTTTTAAAATAGTTTTCTTCCAGTGTTTGCCATAAAGCTTTAATTTTACTTTCAGGTACTTTTTTATCCAGTAGGCGTTTTAAAGCTTGCTGTTTGATGTCTTCAATGTGTTCCTGTTCCGATAATGGTGTAGCCGTGTCTTGAGATAAATAGTTGGTGGTGACCAGGTACAATTCTCTTAATAGAGCATCTTTCCAGGAATTCCAGAGTTTTGGACTGGTAGCCCGAATATCGGCAACGGTCAATATATACAGCAGATCGAGACGTTGCTGGTTTTTTACCTGTGATGCAAAACGGGCGATTACTTCCGGATCTGAAATATCTTTACGTTGCGCGGTAACCGACATAACCAGATGAAATCGAACCAGCCAGGATACCGTATCGGCATCAACTTCTGGCATATTCAGGTAACGACAAAAGTCGTATGCATCTTGTGCGCCTAACTCGGAATGATCGCCACCACGGCCTTTGGCGATATCATGAAACAAACCCGCTAAAAAGATCAACTGTGGCTTTTCAAGCTTTTGCATGATTTTACTGCAATAGGGGTATTCTTCGGCAAATTCCGGATTAGCAAAGCGAGTCAGATTTTTCAGTAAAAACAATGTATGTTCATCAACCGAATAGGTATGGAACATATCGAACTGCATTTGGCCGGTGATCTTTTCAAACAATGGCAAAAATTGCGCGAGAATGCCGTTGCGTTTTAGCAAGAAAAACGGTCTGTCGCCCTGATGTTTGATGCTGAAGAATTCAAGAAATTTTTGTTTATAAGCTTCGTTGTTGCGATAGTTTGCATCGATTAAATGACGATTGTCTCTAATGGCTCGTAATGTTTTTGCGCTGACGTGCTTATTACCCGGAACTTTTGCAGCAACAATAAAGGTTTCTAATAGCAACTCGGGGTATTGACTGACCAGCTCAGGATTTTTCAGTGCAATGCGATCATTTTCAAGTTGATACCAGTCATTAATGGGTTCAATGACCACATCTTTGTCGTTATCCAAGATGACTTCTTCAAACACCTGAAGTAATAATTCTGTGACGTTTCGAATGCGACTGGCGGCACGAAAATATTTTTGCATCAATTGCTCAACCGCCAGAGCTTCTTGCTTATCTTGAAAGCCTAAAAACTCGGCGACTTTTTTCTGGTGTTGGAACAACAGCCTATCTTCACCCCGTTCCGTAATAATGTGTAATGCAAAACGAACTCGCCATAAAAAAAGTTGTGAACTCATTAATGCCCGATATTCTTTCAATGTAAAAATACCGGCATTGGTCAAGTCGTGCAGAGATTCCGAGCTAAAATAACGTTTGGCAATCCAGCCAACGAGTTGAATGTCTCTTAAACCGCCGGGGTTTCCTTTTAAATTTGGCTCAAGTTCGAAAGAGGTGCCTTTGTATTTGCGGTAGCGCGCTTTTTGCTCCGCTACTTTGGCTTCATAAAAGTTTCTTGCAGGCCAAATTTTATCGGGGCCTGTAGCCTGACGCATGTCGTTGAACAGTAATGGCTGACCCGTAATCAGTCGGGATTCGATAAGATTGGTGGCAATGGTGATGTCTTCATTCGCTTGTTGAAAACATTCATCAATGGTGCGAACACTGTGGCCAATTTTTAACCCTATATCCCACAATAATGTGATTAACGGTTGCAGGCTGTTAAGTGTGGCATCAATGTTGTTTTCATCAATTAAAAACAGCAGGTCGATGTCGGAGCCCGGGTGCAGTTCATGACGACCATAGCCGCCTACCGCTACCATGGCCGAGTGTTCATCATCCACCTTAAACGATTGCCATAGAGCAACCATGAGTTGGTCCACATGATGTGAGCGGGCACGGATAAGGTGTCGTATTGAAATACGACGATTAAATGCAGCGGTTATGGTGTCCTGACCCTGTTGCAAATATTGTTTGCAGGCCAGCAGTGCTTCGGGGCTTTTAATGTCGACGGTGGTAAAGTCGGGCGGCTCCGGTAACTGCAGCTGCTGGATTATGCGATCGGACATCAGAAGGATTCTTCACCACGTTTGGTTAATACTTCGACACCGTCGGCCGTAACCAGTAGCGTATGTTCCCACTGTGCGGATAAACCGCGATCTTTGGTTACAACGGTCCATTCATCGGGCAGGATGGTGACATGACGTTTTCCGGTATTCACCATAGGTTCAATGGTCAGGCACATGCCTTCTTTAAGCTCAACACCAGTGCCTGGCTTGCCGTAATGCAATACTTGCGGATCTTCATGAAATTCCGCGCCAATACCGTGGCCACAAAACTCACGGACAATGGAGTAATTGTGTTTATGCGCATGATTCATAATGGCATGGCCAATATCGCCGAGTTGAACCCCAGGGCGAACCATATCAATACCCAGATACAAACACTCCTGAGTGACTTTGATCAGTCGCTCGGCCATCACTTTGGGTTTTCCCACAATAAACATTTTACTGGTGTCACCGTGGTAGCCGTCTTTTATAACGGTGACATCGATATTAATAATGTCGCCATCTTTTAGCTTCTTATCCGCTGGAATGCCGTGGCAAACCACATGGTTGACGGAAGTGCAGATGGACTTGGGAAAGCCATGGTAATTGAGTGGTGCCGGAATGGCCTGTTGCTCATTAACGATATAGTTATGGCAGATTTCGTCCAGCTGATTGGTGGTAACCCCTTTTTTGACGTGAGGGCCTATCATTTCAAGTACTTCAGAGGCCAGTTTGCCGGCCACGCGCATTTTTTCTATTTCTTCTGGCGTTTTAATTTTGATATCCATTAATCGCTAACCTGTTGTTGACTGCATATATAATAAGTATGTATTGCATATTGGGCTCAGTGTGGGCGATTTTAAAGCTTTTTTGCTTGTACTTCACGGTATGCCCATAACTTTTCGATCACCCCAGTTGGCAGAAATGCTAAAAGGCCGAAAAGTTGCGGTCTATAGGCAGTTCTGATTGTTCTCTTTTCGAAGATGTGGTATAAATCGCGCCCGGCTGGATGAACCAGTCGGATAAACTAAAACACACGCAGGTCGACACATAAGTTTGGGTGCTGGTAAACCGGGAGGTCTCGCTGGTTGACTTATGGGATTTGCGGAGGTTAAACCCTTGATTTTTCGGAGAAAATTAAATGTCTAAAGTATCTATGCGTGATATGCTCCAGGCGGGCGTTCACTTCGGTCACCGTACTCGTTTCTGGAATCCTAAGATGAAGCAATACATCTTTGGTGCGCGAAACGATATCCATATTATTAACCTTGAGCAAACAGTACCAATGTTCAACGATGCGTTGAATTACATTTCGTCTGTTGCGTCTCGTAAAGGTAAAATTCTTTTTGTTGGCACCAAGCGTGCTGCCAGCGAAATCATCAGTGAAGAAGCAAAGCGTTGTGGCCAGTTCTTCGTTGATAAGCGTTGGTTAGGTGGAATGCTGACCAACTACAAAACCATTCGTCAGTCTATTAAACGTCTGAAAGATCTGGAAGTTCAATCACAAGACGGTACTTTTGATCGCCTGACCAAGAAAGAAGCTCTGTTATTAACTCGTGAAATGACTAAGTTAGAAGCGAGTATTGGCGGTATTAAAGACATGGGCGGTTTGCCTGATGTGCTTTTTGTTATTGATGCTGATCATGAGCACAATGCCATTGCAGAAGCTCGTAAGCTGGGTATTCCAGTTATTTCTGTTGTGGATACTAACTCAAACCCTGATCACGTTGATTATGTGATCCCAGGCAATGACGACGCCATTCGTGCTATCCAGCTCTACGTTGGTGCCGTTGCCGATACCGTTTTAGACGCGCGTCAAAGTGCTCAAGTCGTTGAGCAGGCGGGCGAAGACGAGTTTGTAGAAGAAGCAGACAAGTCTGACGCAGAAAAAGCTTAATCGATTATTGGTGAGTTATTAAAACCATCGGTTAGGCAAATAAAGGGGGCTTAGCCCCCTTTTTTCGAGTCTGAGTTTCTTTCTATTAAGAATCGTTAAAGTATTTTAAGTTTATTAGAATTAGTTCCATTTGCTCGTGCAAATTAAATTGGAGAATTATCATGGCAATTACTGCTGCATTGGTTAAAGAACTTCGCGAGCGCACCGGCGCTGGCATGATGGAGTGTAAAAAAGCATTGGTTGAAACCGATGGTGATATCGAAAAAGCCATCGAAAACATGCGTAAGTCTGGTCAGGCAAAAGCGGCGAAAAAAGCCGGTCGAGTTGCTGCTGAAGGCTTAATCATTATTAAAACTTCCGATGACGCAAAAACAGCGGCTATCGTTGAAGTTAACTGTGAAACTGACTTTGTGGCACGTGATGAAAACTTTGTTGGGTTTGCCAATAAAGTTGCTGAAATTGCATTGGCCGGAAAAATCAGTGACGTTGAAGCTTTAAAATCAGCGGATTACGCAGATGGCAATACTGTTGAGCAAGCTCGTGAAAATCTGGTTGCTAAAATCGGTGAGAATATGGCGGTACGTCGTGTTTCTATCGTTGAGTCCAACGAAGGTTCTTTAGGTTCATACTCTCACGGTGTTCGCATTGGTGTTGTTGTTGAAACCAAAGGTGGCGACGAAGAGTTAAACCGTGATCTGGCAATGCACATTGCAGCGAGCAAGCCTGATTACTTAAACCCTGACGCTATCCCCGCAGAAATTTTAGAGAAAGAAAAAGAAATCTTCAGTGCGCAAGCGTTAGAAAGTGGTAAGCCTGCTGAGATCGTTGAGAAAATGATTGGCGGTCGTATCCGTAAGTTTGCTGGTGAAATCAGCTTAACGGGTCAGGCGTTTATTAAAGATCCTTCACAAACCGTTGAGAAGTTATTGAAATCGAAGTCGGCTGAGGTACTATCCTTTGTACGCTTTGAAGTTGGTGAAGGCATCGAAAAGAAAGAAGAAGACTTTGCAGCTGAAGTTATGGCTCAGGTCCGCGGCGAGTAATCCTCCGGAGAATAATAAATGACAACAGTATCTGAGCTTCCATATAAACGAATTTTACTCAAATTAAGCGGTGAAGCGCTTATGGGGCAAGAATCTTTTGGCATTGATCCACAGGTTCTTGATCGACTAGCCGGTGAAATTCGCGATATTGTAGAAGCAAAGGTACAGGTTGGAATTGTTATTGGCGGTGGTAATTTATTTCGTGGCGAAAAGCTGGCCAGAGCTGGTATGAACCGTGTTGCTGGTGACCATATGGGTATGCTGGCAACGGTTATGAATTCACTGGCTCTGCAAGACTCACTCGAGCGTTCAGGTATTGAAACTCGAGTGATGTCGGCCATTTCGTTAACGGGTGTTTGCGAAGATTATAACCGACGTTTTGCCATGCGATTTATGGAACGCGGTCAGGTTGTTATTTTCTGTGCCGGAACCGGTAATCCTTTCTTTACCACCGACACAGCGGCGTGCTTACGCGGTATTGAAATTGAAGCCGATTTAATATGTAAGGCGACCAAAGTAGATGGCGTTTATTCGGCTGATCCAAACAAATACTCGGACGCCGTAAAATATGAGCAGTTAACTTACAATGAAGCGCTTGAGCGTCAGCTTGCAGTGATGGATCTGACTGCATTTTGTCTGGCTCGCGACCATCAAAAGAAAATTCGTGTTTTCAATATGAATAATCCCGGTGCTCTGGTAAGAGTGGCCACCGGTAAGCAGGAAGGCACCATAATTGAATGTGAGTTAAACAACTAAACAAGGGGACATGTTGTGATTAACGATATTAAAAGCGATGCGAAAACCCGTATGGGAAAATCGGTCGATGCCTTTAAACAAGATTTAACGAAAATTAGAACCGGTCGAGCGCACCCCAGCTTAATTGAGCACTTGATGGTTTCTTATTACGGTTCGGATACGCCTATCACTCAGGTGGCCAATGTTTCTGTTTCTGATTCCCGTACTTTGCAAGTACAGCCTTGGGAAAAAGACATGGTTGGCGCAATTGAAAAAGCCATCATGAACTCGGACTTGGGTCTTAACCCAAATACAGCGGGTCAAATTATACGTATCCCTTTGCCTCCATTAACAGAAGAGCGACGAAAAGATTTAATTAAAGTGGTTCGCGGCGAAGCAGAAAATGCCAAAGTGGCCGTTAGAAATATTCGCCGAGACGCAAACTCAACCTTTAAAGAGTTAGTGAAAGAAAAAGAAATATCCGAAGACGATGAGCGTCGTGCACAAGATGATGTGCAAAAGCTTACCGATGAGCACGTGGCAAAAATTGATAAGGTGCTGGCGGAAAAAGAAGAAGAATTAATGGAAATATAATTTCATTAAAAACGTTGAACAACAACGCCGCGGAACTGTATCGCGGCGTTTGCGTATTTAAGAGACGATGACAGATCAAGCTCAATCACAAACCATAACTCCGCAACACATTGCCATTATTATGGATGGTAATGGGCGCTGGGCGCAGCAACGCGGCAAAAAGCGGGTACAAGGTCATAAGGCCGGAATGGAGCGTGCCCGTGAAATGGTGCAGACTTGCGGTGCGTTGGGTGTAAAGGCGTTAACGTTATTTGCCTTTAGCAGCGAAAACTGGCGCCGACCCAAAGACGAAGTTGGTTTTTTAATGAACTTGTTTATTACAGGTTTAACCAACGAGAGCAAGTCTTTACATAAGAATAATGTTCAACTTAGGGTGATTGGTGACGTTTCAATGTTTGAGCCAAAGCTGCAGAAAGCGATTGAAAACGCTGAGACGCTAACCAAGAACAACGATGGTATCGTTTTGCAGATCGCCGCTAATTACGGTGGTCAATGGGACATTGTTAATGCGGTTAATAATATTCTGGTTGAGCAGCCTGATACACAACAGGTGACAGCAGAGCAGTTGTCGAACAAATTAACCGGTGCCGATTTACCGGACCCCGATTTACTCATACGCACCGGTGGCGAAACCCGTATTAGTAATTTTTTATTATGGCAATGCGCCTATTCCGAACTTTATTTTTCGTCGCAGCTATGGCCAGATTTTGACAGTGAAGCCTTGAAAGAGGCGGTCAATGACTTTGCATCGCGACAACGTCGGTTTGGTAAAACCGGTGAACAGATATCGTCAGCCGATACGATATCTACTGACTAGACTCAGTAACAACTGACTAAAACAAGAGAGCCCTAAATGCTTAAACAACGTGTGATTACAGCCGTGCTTTTATTGCCTCTGGTCGGATTCATCCTGTTTGGCCTCAATTTAAACGGCTTTGCTATCACATTGTTAATTGTAAATTATTTGTTGGCCTGGGAATGGGCTCGACTATCTTCCATTGAACACAGTCCGCTTAAGTCTTTGTACGCATTGTTCGTTTCTCTGGTGTCGCTTGTGGTTTGGTATTACGCGCCGGCTATTGAGTTATGGCCCTCCACCTGGTTTATAGAGTGGCACTGGACGTCAACATTATTGGCTTTTTGGTTGGCGGTTGCTGGCTGGGGAATTGCATTTAGCATGCTGTTGCTGGCATCCACTACCCGAGAATTCTGGAATCGTACACCCTGGATTCGATTGTTGCTCGGCGTTATCTTGATAGTGGGCTTCTGGGTTTCTGTGATTGCATTACGAAACACCGATATAAACCAAAGTCCACTAATGGGCGGCTTTTATGTGTTGTTTATGTTTACTCTGGTTTGGGGAGCCGATGTCGGTGGGTACGTGTTTGGTAAATTATTTGGCAAGCATAAGTTAATCCCATCTGTCAGTCCCGGCAAAACCTGGGAAGGTTTTTTTGGTGGCGTATTTTTAACCTTGGTTGTGGCTGTGGCCGGAGCTTATTTGTTGGAATTACCGGTCAATAACCTTGGCTTGTTTATTCTGGCAATTATCACCATTGCTATTATTTCAGTCCTCGGCGATCTGTTTGTGAGCTTGCTGAAGCGTCAGGTTAATGTCAAAGATACCAGCCAGTTATTACCCGGTCATGGCGGCATACTGGATCGATTGGATAGCACCATTGCAGTGTCACCTTTTTTTCTTTTGTTCGCTAAAGCCCTGGGGTGGATTTAATGCAGCAGGTGACGATACTGGGCGCCACAGGTTCCATTGGCGTTAACACATTAGATGTGATTGCCCGACATCCGGCAAAGTTTGCGGTGTTTGCCATTACCGCTAATCGTAATTTGTCCTTGTTTTTGCAACAAATTCAGCAAACCCAGCCGAAATACGCGGTGTTAGCCACCGCCCCTGAAAACTCTGATTTTGTAAAACAAGTTCAACAGGCCTCGCCTGAAACAGAACTGCTGACTGGTTCTGATGCATTGCAAATGGTCTCCTCTCACAATGATGTCGATGTAGTCATGGCGGCTATAGTGGGCGCTGCGGGATTGATGCCAACCATGGCTGCTGCATCGTCCGGTAAAAAAGTGCTATTGGCGAACAAAGAAGCGCTGGTGATTGCTGGCGACTTATTGATGACGCAAGTAAGGGAGTCTGGTGCGGTACTTTTGCCAATAGACTCCGAGCATAACGCCATCTTTCAATGTTTGCCTAATCAGTTTGAGAGTCAGCCATTTAGTAAAACTGGCGTCAGTAAAGTATTGCTGACTGGTTCGGGCGGACCATTCCGCACATTACCGCTGGATCAATTCGTCACAATCACACCTGAACAAGCCTGTAATCATCCTAACTGGGATATGGGGCAAAAGATTTCGGTGGACTCTGCCACCATGATGAATAAAGGCCTGGAAGTAATAGAAGCTTGTCATCTATTTAATATAGGTGTCGATCAATTAGATGTGGTGTTGCACCCTCAAAGTATTATTCATTCCATGGTGAGCTATGTGGATGGCTCAGTCATTGCGCAAATGGGGCAGCCAGATATGCGAACACCCATCGCCTATGGGTTGGCCTGGCCTGAGAGAATTGATGCCGGGGTTGAACCATTAGATTTTACCGAGGTCTCTCAATTAGACTTTAGTAAACCCGATCTGACTCGTTACCCCTGCTTGGCACTTGCGTTTGCCGCTTTTGAAGCGGGCAACAGTATGCCTGCAATACTCAATGCAGCTAATGAGGTCAGTGTCGAGGCATTTTTGAACAGACAAATAGCCTTTACTGATATTGCTGCAATTAATGAGGCTGTGATGAATAAAATGACTGCCAAAAAGTGCACAACCATTGAGGCATTGCTTGAGCAAGATAATATGGCTCGAGATATAGCAAGCCAACTTTGTGCGCAATTAGGATAACTGAAAAGTATGTTTGATTTTTTATTTTATACCGCTGCTTTACTGGTTACGTTAGGGGTACTGGTTACATTTCATGAGTGGGGGCATTTTTATGCCGCACGAAAACTGGGTGTAAAAGTGCTGAGATTTTCAGTGGGTTTTGGAAAGCCTCTGTGGAAACGAACTGGAAAAGATGGTGTTGAGTACGTTATTGCGGGCATTCCATTAGGCGGCTACGTTAAAATGCTTGATGAACGAGAAGGCAATGTTGATTCTGCCGATCAATCGATGGCGTTTAATCGACAACCCATCTGGAAGCGAAATATCATCGTTGCGGCGGGTCCGGTGGCTAATTTTGTATTGGCGATTATTGTGTTCTGGATCATGTTTATGATGGGCACGTATGTGGTTAAACCGATTACCGGTGAGCCACCAGCACAGTCGATAGCTGCTGAAGCAGGTATTACCGCTAATCACCGAATTATGGCTGTCGATGGACAATCGGTAGCGGGTTGGAAGGATGTGACATGGGCGCTTGTTGAAAGATTAGGCGAAGCCGGCGAAATAGAGCTTCAGCTAGAAAGTACTGAAACCGGCATGCAAAAACAGGCCGTGTTGAATATCAGTAACTGGCAGGTGGATGATCGACGCCCTGATGTATTACAAAGCTTGGGGTTACAGCCTCAAATGCAATTGACCCCGGTTGTTTATAACGTATCCAGTGGCAGTGCTGCGGATCAGGCTGGCATGCAGAAGGGTGATCGTATCACTCAACTGAACGATAAACCGGTTACGTCTTTTCGTGATATCAGTGATTTTATGCAGTCGGTCAAATCCACTGATCGTATTTCAGTCACCGTACAGCGAGATAATGAATCACTGGAACTCGCGGCTTTCCCTCAACTGGTAGACAATCGTTACCTGTTAGGGATCAGTGCCTATCCGATAGTCGAGCAGCAGTCTGCCGGGGTATGGAAAGGCTTTCAGCTTGCGCTGGATGAGACCTGGCGGGTGATTGCCCTTACCGCAACCATGTTTAAAAAGCTTGTTTTAGGAGAGGTTTCAACCAAGTCCCTGGGCGGTCCTATCTCAATTGCCGAAGGTGCGGGTAGCTCTGCGCGCGGAGGACTGGTATATTTCCTCAGCTTTTTGGGAATGATCAGCGTAAATCTTGGTCTTATAAACTTATTGCCCGTACCTGTGCTTGATGGTGGACATTTATTGTTCAATCTGATGGAGACTATCAAAGGTAAGCCTTTGTCAGAAAAAGCGCAGGAATTTGGAATGAAAATTGGCATCGTGATGGTGCTGGGATTGATGTCAATAGCGATATTTAACGATATTGCTCGTTTGTAGTTGGAGTTCAACAGTCTGTATGACAATAAAACAAATAGTTTTAAGTTCGATTTTATTTTTGGCGAGCAGCTCGGTATTTGCGAGTTTTTCTGCCTTTAAAGTGAACGATATTAAAGTCAATGGGTTACAGCGGATTGAGCTAGGTACTTTTTTCACGTACTTACCCATTCAGGTAGGAGAAACATTGGATGAAGCTCGATTACCCAGAGTAATACGCTCATTAAGTGAGTCAGGTTCTTTTCAATACATTAAAGTCTCTCGAGATGGCAATACATTAGTTATTGATGTGGAAGAACGACCAATTATCTCTGATATCATCATTGAGGGTAATAAAGAATTAAAAACCGAAGATTTACTCAATGGGATGCGGGGAGCCGGTTTTGCCAAAGGCGAGGTTTATCAGGCTGCCGCACTTGAAGCTATCGCCTCTGAAATTCGTAATCAATATTTTTCCCATGGTAAATACGGCGTTGAAGTGAAAACTCGCGCTGTGAATATGTCCCGTAATCGGGTTCAGGTTCGCATGGATGTGGATGAAGGTGAGCCTGCAGCCATCAAAGAAATCAACATAGTTGGTAATAAAGTTTATTCTGATGAAGAGCTGCTGGATCAATTTGAACTAACGACTGGTGGTATGTTTTCGTTTTTCACCAGCGATAATCAGTACGCAAAAGAAAAACTGTCCGGTGATATTGAAAAGCTGCGAAATTATTATCTGGATCGCGGGTATTTAAAATTTCAGGTAGTGTCTACTCAGGTTGCAATTTCGCCTGATAATAAAGGCATGTTTATTACTATGAATGTGGATGAAGGTGAAAAATTTACCGTTAAAGAAATTAAGTTTTCTGGTGAGTTGATTTATACCGAAGAACAGTTGCGTTCACTGGTTCCATTACGTGCTGGTGATACTTATAGCGGAGCCGCAATAAGTTTTTCCGAAGAACGCATTTCCGAATGGTTAGGATTTAAAGGCTATGCATTTGCCAATGTACTCAGTGTTCCGGAACTTGATGAAGAAAATCTTGAAGTGTCATTAATCATATTTGTGGATCCAAAACAGAAAACCTATGTTAGGCGAGTGACCTTTTCTGGAAATGAAAGTACAAATGATCATGTACTACGCCGTGAAGTTCGTTTAATGGAAAGTGAAGCTTTGTCGACGCAATTAGTGGAACGCTCTAAAACACGAATGGAACGACTCCCTTATATTGAAAATGTATCGGTAGAAACACCTAAAGTTGAAGGCACAAGTGATCAAGTAGACGTAGAGTTTAAAGTTAAAGAGCGATCGGCAGGAACTATTTCGGGTGGTTTGGGATATGGTAGTTTTTATGGACTCTCGTTACAGGCCAGTGTCAGTCATGAGAACTTTTTAGGCAGTGGTAATCGCGTTGCTTTTTCTTTGAATAATTCCAAAGCAGTAAAAAATTATAACTTTAATTTTACTGATCCCTATTTCACACTTGATGGTGTCAGCCTAGGTTATAACTTGTCTTATCGAGAAACGGATTACAGTGAATTAAGAATCAATCGATCTTCACAAAAGTCCACAGGATTGGGAGCTACACTAGGTATCCCATTAAGTGAAGTGTCTCGATTTAATATAGGATCAACCTATTTAAGCAATCAGTTAAATTCATTTCCACGAGACAGCAATGGGGGCCGTTCGCAGCCTATTATTGATCTGTTTGAAGGCTTTGGACTGGATCCATTTGTCGATACATCGTTAGACTTCCAAATTTTGGAAATGCAGACTAGCTGGATTCGAAATACACTAAATCGTGGCGTTTTTCCGGATAATGGCTCACTGAACCGGGTGTCACTAGAAGCCTCAGTGCCTAATAGTGATTTAGAATATTATAAGCTGAGCTATAACTTTACTAACTACTGGGGATTCACTCGTGGTTGGAGTATAAAGACCGCTTTTAATTTATCGTTTGGTGACGGTTACGGGGACGGGGTTAATGAGAACTTGCCGTATTTTGAAAACTTTTATGGAGGAACATCAGATTCACTCAGAGGGTTTGAAAATAATACGGTTGGACCAAGAGAAATCATTCGTTCTCCAACCACAAGTACTATTATTGGTCCCGATGGTAATAGTTACCCTGTTATTTTACCATCGGAAAACGATCGCTTACAGTTAACTCGCTTCTCGTCGGGCGGTAATGCATCCGCTACAGGCTCTTTGGAATTAATATTCCCAACACCTTTTGCTGAAGATAACCGTTCTGTTCGCACCAGCTTTTTTGTAGATGCAGGAAATGTCTGGAATACAAAGTTTGATGTCAACAGATATCAAGGAATGCCAGTTACCATTCAAGGCACCAACCAGGTTATTTCTATGCCTGATTTTGGCGACCCATCACGCTATCGAGTATCGGCAGGTTTTGCGATACAATGGTTGTCACCTATGGGCCCAATATCAATTAGCTTAGGCCGACCTATAAAAGAACAGGCGTTTGATGAGTTTGAAACGTTGCAGTTTAATATTGGTCGTACATTTTAATTAACTTTATTATTTAAATTTTAGAAAATCTGTAAGGGGAAAGACGTTGAGAAAATTACTAATTACAGCACTATCTGCACTGGCTATTTCTACATCTGCGTTTGCGGCGGATATGAAAGTTGGCTTTGTTGATATTAGTTATATTATGGCAAAATCACCACAGCGAGTGGCTATCACTGAAAAACTGAAGGGTGAATTCAAAGAGCAGGAAGAAGAGTTAAAAGCATTATTGGATGAGTATAAGAAATTACAAGAAAAAGCGCAAAAAGACGGCGCTACCATGAGCGAACAAGAGCGTATTGATATGTCTCGTCAAGCTCAGGAAATGGAAGGTAAATTAAAGCTTAAGCAAAATGCTTTAAACGAAGATATGAAGCGTCGTGGGCAAGAAGAGCAGCGTATGTTGGCGGGTAAAATTATGGAACAAATTAATGCTCTGGCGACCGAAGAAAACTACGATATGCTGGTTAACAAAGAAGCATTACTTTTCGCTAAACCATCCATGAATGTTTCTGACAAGGTTTTAGCGAGACTGGGCGCATCCGGTAATTAATTTGGGAGTGGTTGGATGCCTCATCAAGGCTATACACTTGAGTATATTGCTCAGCACATAGGTGCTGATGTTAAAGGAGACGCGGCTTGCCGCGTTTTCGCCATTAATACAATACAAAATGCTGAAAAAGGTGACATTGCTTTTCTTAGCAATCCAAAATACCAACATTACCTATCCTCGACGAACGCTTCCGCAATCATTCTTTCACATGATTTAGCGGATGATTGTTCGATTAATGCGTTGGTGATGAATAATCCTTATCTTGGATTTGCCAAAGTGGCTCAGTTACTGGACACCACGCCACAACAAATCATAGGAATTCATCCTTCAGCTGTCATTGAAGCTACCGCTAATGTGCACTCTGAGGCGGCCATAGGGGCCAATGTGGTGATTGAAGCCGGTGCGATTATAGAAGAAAATGTGCAAATTGCCGCTGGATGTGTCATTGGCGAAAACTGCAGAGTTCAGCGTGATTCCCGATTATTTGCTAATGTTACCTTATACCACAATGTTAAAGTGGGGCAGAGAGCGATAATACACTCTGGCAGTGTGATTGGTTCCGATGGTTTTGGTTTTGCCAATGAATCGGGGCAATGGGTTAAAATACCTCAACTCGGTGGCGTGACCATCGGTGATGATTTTGAATGCGGCGCTAACTGCACCATTGATCGGGGCGCTATCAAGGATACTGTCATCGGTAACGATGTAAAACTCGATAACCTTTGCCACCTGGCTCATAATGTAGAATTTGGTGATCATAGCGCTATGGCAGCCTATTCGGGTATCGCAGGTTCTTCCAAAGTCGGCCAGTTTTGTACCATCAGTGGTCGTGTAAGCATTCTAGGACATATAGAGCTGGCTGATGGCGTACATATTACCGCTGGTTCACAGGTCAGCAAGTCTCTGGAAAAAGGCGCTTATTCATCGGGCAGTCCGTTAATGACCAATCGTGAGTGGAAACGTAATGTGGCCCGACTGCGTCAACTGGATGAGATGGCAAAAACAATTAAAACCTTACAAAAAGAATTAAACACATTAAAAAGTGAGAGCAGTAATGAGTGAGCAAGGCGATGTAATGTCAGTGATGGACATTCATGAAATAATGAAACACTTACCCCATCGTTATCCGTTTCTTTTAATAGACCGGGTTGTTGACTATAAACTCGGTGAATACCTTAACGGGATTAAAAATGTAACCTATAACGAACCTTGTTTTACTGGTCACTTTCCGCATCGACCTGTTATGCCAGGCGTATTAATTCTTGAAGCCCTGGCTCAAGCCACCGGAATTTTAGCCTTCAAAACCATGGGTGAGCTACCTGATGAAGACTCGCTGTATTACTTTGTCGGAATTGATAATGCCCGGTTTAAGCGTCCTGTTGAGCCAGGCGATCAGG
The DNA here is from genome assembly GCF_003148745.1 of Pleionea mediterranea. Classification (GTDB taxonomy): domain Bacteria; phylum Pseudomonadota; class Gammaproteobacteria; order Enterobacterales; family Kangiellaceae; genus Pleionea; species Pleionea mediterranea. Next base: position 200,711 of record NZ_QGGU01000001.1, read on the forward strand.
TTCATCTTCAGGTAAAGGTACAAAGGCGCAAACGTGATATGTGGAAGTTTTCAGCCGAAGCATTGGTTGATGATCAAGTCGTTTGCTCTGCCGATTTAATGTGTGCCAAAAGTAAAGTCGCATGAGTCATCCTTCTGCCAAGATCCATCCTTCGGCAATTATTGAGCCTGGTGCTCAACTTGCCGAAGATGTTGAAGTAGGGCCTTTTTCCGTCATTGGCCCACATGTAACCATAGAGTCGGGTACACGTGTTGGCCCTCATGTGGTGATCAACGGTCATACCAGCATCGGTAAAGATAATCGCTTTTATCAGTTCGCCAGTATTGGCGAAGAGAATCAGGACAAAAAGTATCAAGGCGAACCCACCAAAACCATTATTGGTGACAATAACGTTTTTCGAGAAGGGTGTACGGTTCACCGAGGAACGGTTCAAGATATCGGTTATACACAAATTGGTAGTCACGGTTTATTTATGGCTTACACCCATGTTGCTCACGATTGTTTAGTGGGAGACCATGTGATTTTTGCCAATAATGCCACCATCGCTGGTCATGTGTCTGTTGGTGACTGGGTCATTTTAGGCGGCTTTACCGGCGTCCATCAGTTTTGCAAAGTCGGTGCCCATGCGTTTGCTGGTATGAACAGTAGTATTACTCAAGACGTTCCGCCTTATGTCATGTTGCAGGACGGTGTACCTCGTGCCATAAATGCAGAAGGCTTGAAACGTCGAGGGTTTTCAAGCGATGATATTCGAGCCATTAAAAATGCATTTCGTGCGCTGTATCGAAAAAATTTAAAACTGGAACAAGCAAAAACTGAAATACAGACAATCGCCAATAACAGTCAGGCGGTTGATGTTATTGTTCAGTTTTTAGAAAATTCTCAACGCGGCATCGTCCGTTAGTCCCCTCTATTATGACAAGCAAAAAAGTCTTTATAGTCGCCGGAGAAGCCTCGGGTGACTTTCTTGCTGCTGGCTTAATCCGTCAGTTAAAAACTAAATATTCTGACATTACTTTTTCCGGAATTGCCGGGCCAAAAATGCAAGCCGAAGGCTGCGTTAGTGTTTATCCTATTGAACGCTTATCGGTGATGGGCATAGCTGCTGTACTAAAGCGGTACCGAGAATTATCACGAGTAAGAAAACAGCTGATTGCTCAATTAATTGCCGATCCACCGGATGTTTTTATCGGCATCGATGCGCCTGAGTTTAATTTGGATTTTGAGTTGTCATTAAAACAGGCGGGCATTAAAACGGTGCATTACGTTAGTCCTTCTGTCTGGGCATGGCGACCCAATCGAATTTTTAAAATTAAAAAAGCGGTTGATTTAATGCTGTGCTTGTTTACATTTGAAGAGCCTTTTTATCAACAGCACAATATAAAGGTCGCCTGTGTCGGGCATCCTATGGCGGATGAAATTCCATTGGAACAAAACACGCAAGCGATTAGAAAAGAATTAAGCTTAGCGGAAACGGAGCCGGTTTTAGCGGTATTGCCGGGCAGTCGTTCCAGTGAAATCAAATACATTGCAAAACCCTTTATTGAAGCTGCACGAATATGTCAGCAAAAAATGCCGTCACTTAAGATCCTTATACCAGCGATTAATGAAACCCGAAAAGCACAGCTTCTGGCAGCTATAGGTCCACTGGCCGATGAAGTAAATTTAATGATAACGGTAGGCAATGCTCGTGAAATTATGGCCGCTGCTGATGCTGTTCTGATTGCTTCAGGAACGGCAACCTTAGAAGCCACTTTACTTAAAAAACCGATGGTTGTTGGTTATAAAATGTCGTCCTTCAGTTACGCTATTTTTAGTCGTATGTTAAAAATTAAAAATGTATCGCTGCCAAATTTGTTAGCGGGTCAAACGCTGGTTTCTGAATTAATACAAAGTGATTGTCAGCCGGATAAATTAGCCAAAGAATTATTGCCATTACTCGAAGGTAATGAAAAAAGTCAGCAAATGAAGCTGGCTTTTGAAGATATCCACCGGGCGTTAAAAAAAGATGCGGATATTATTGCGGCTGACGCTGTTTTTCAGTTACTGGAATCCTAACGTGTGGAACCTGGAACCTGGAACAGCTAAACATTTAGAACCATGAAATATGAGAGTAAAAAAACATGCGATTGATTGCCGGTGTTGATGAAGTTGGTCGAGGGCCATTGGCAGGTCCTGTCGTGGCCGCCGCAGTTATTCTGGATCCCGATAATCCCATCGAAGGATTAACCGATTCAAAAAAACTATCGGAAAAAAAGCGTGATCGTTACTTTGAGCTAATTAAAGAAAAAGCCTTATGTTGGGCAATTGGTCGGGCTGAAGTGGATGAAATTGATCGCATTAATATTCTACAAGCGTCCATGCGAGCAATGGAGCGAGCTGTTGAGCAGTTAAATGAATCACCGCATCATGTTTTAGTCGATGGTAATAAGTTACCGCAGTTTTCCATGACGGCAGAAGCCATTATTAAAGGCGATTTGATTGAACCCTGTATTAGCGCGGCATCCATTATTGCCAAGGTAACACGAGACAGGGAAATGGTTGAAATGGATGAGAAATTTCCCGGATATGGCTTTGCTAAACACAAAGGCTATCCAACAAAGCAGCACCGTGATGCCTTGTTAACATTAGGTTTGACTGATATTCATAGACGATCATACGCACCGGTTCAAAAAATACTGCTATAATCATTAAACCCACTCGTATTAATATATGTGCTAAGACACAGATCAAAAATAACAATGGAGTGTGCCTTTGAGTGAGCACTCGGATAACAATAATAGAACCCCGCAGCCAAAGAAAATAGGCACTTCAGGCAACACAGCCAAGGCAAGTCAGCCTTCCGCTAAAGCAAGTCAAGTGGCCTTATTAAATCCCAAGCACTGGGTTTTAACTCGGTGTGGTAAGGTGATTTTTATTGCAGAGCATTCGGTTCGTGATTTTTCCTGGGAATTTGCGGATGCACATGATCCCGCTATTCAACAACGTTGTTTGCAGTTTGCCATTGATCCTGCCCATTTCACCATGAACCACCCAAAAATTGAAAATGTAGACGATGCTATTGCAACACAAATCCCCTTTTTTTATTGGACAGATCCGGAAAAAACCACCTTTTCCATTTTAAATGTGGCGGAAAATGACTCTAAGTTAATGTTTTTGAAAAGCAGCGAGATTGATTTACTGGTGGGCGATGAAAACTGGACGCTGATTGCCGCACAACATCCTGCGAAAATAAGTTTAACCAAACGGCTTGAAATGTTTCGTGCCCAAAGCGATAAAGTGAACAATAATCTGTATTTTCTCGGCGAAGACAATGGCTGGCTAATTATGCTGCGCATGGAACCCAATCGATTTCATAACTCAATTAAAGTGGAAGGGATGATTTTTCACAACGATCCCATGTTGCAATTAAATACCCAGCAAAACTGGGAGCGACATGGCAATAAATCATTGCATCTGGCTTTTTCTAAAAGAGGGGCTGAGTCGCATATGCAGGACTCAATCTGGATCAATGTGGGGTGGCCCAATTCAACTCATTGTTTGCGCTCACACTTGAAAATCAGTGACAAAATGGTTAATGATAACCGTTTTAAATAGAATCATCGCTTTATATAAACCATCGTTTAAAACTGGAACGATGACACCTACACAAATTATTTCTGGCATATAATATGACTGAATCAATCAAACCCGGTATCTACCGGCATTTTAAAGGCAATGAATATCTGGTTCTGGATACCGCTCGCCATTCAGAAACCAATGAGTGGATGGTGGTTTATCAGCCTCAGTACGGTGAAAAAGGGCTTTGGGTACGACCCTTATCCATGTTTGAAGAATCGGTGGAGGTGAATGGCCAGTTTAAGCCTCGATTTGAGTGGGTCTGCAAAGCCAATTAAGCCATCATCGACGCCTATTAAAATCCCTAGTTTCTATCGCTCGTTTAAATTAAAAGTCAAGCCTACCGCTGTTGTCGATATTCCCTTAAGATAAGCCATTATTTCATCTTTCATTCAATGCTAAGTTGTTTATGACCTCAAACTTTGTCCATCTGCGCGTTCATACCGAATACTCCATGAGCAATGGCATGTGCCGCATAAAGCCGCTGATAAAACTGGCGTCTGAACTGCAGCAGCCCGCTCTGGCACTCACCGATCAAAATAATATTTGTGGACTGGTTCGGTTTTTCAGCGAGGCTCAATCTAATGGCATTAAACCCATTATTGGTTGCAACTTATGGGTGCATTGCGATGATCTGGGCGATGAGCCCTTTCGGATTTTATTGCTGTGTATCAGTCAGGATGGCTATACCAATTTAAAGCGCCTCATTTCAGAGGCTTACACCACCAACCAACGACGTGGAGTGCCGATCGTTGAGCGTGAGTGGCTTAAAAAGTGGAATGAAGGGCTGATTGTACTGTCTGGCGGGCGAGAAGGCGATGTGGGCAAAGCGCTGCTAGCCGGCAATATTGAACAGGCCGCACAACTGCTGGGCTTCTGGGGACACTATTTCCATAATCGCTATTACCTTGAGTTGCAGCGCACCGGTCGTGCCAATGAAGACGACTACATTCATGCCGCAGTAGGCCTGGCGCAAGGCTCGAATGTACCTGTGGTTGCCACCAATGATGTGCAGTTTTTGGAGCAGGAAAACTTTATTGCTCATGAGGCCAGGGTCTGCATTGGCATGGGACGGGTACTGGAAGATCCGGATCGACCGCGTAACTATACCGATCAACAATATCTTAAAACATCAGAAGAAATGGCGGAGCTATTTTCTGATATTCCCGAAGCCATAGAAAACACGCTGGAAATTGCCAAACGTTGTTCTGTCCAGCTGGAACTTGGTACCTATTATCTACCGGCGTTTCCCACCGGAGATATGGACGAAGCAGAATACCTGTGTAAAGTCAGTGAAGAAGGACTAGAAGAGCGGCTCGATGTGCTATTCGACAGAAATTCGCCAGACTTTGCTGAAAAACGCAAAGAGTACGATGAGCGTCTCGAAATTGAACTGGGCGTTATTAATCAAATGGGCTTTCCCGGTTACTTTTTAATCGTTGCCGACTTTATTCAGTGGGCCAAAGACAACGATGTGCCGGTTGGGCCTGGGCGTGGTTCCGGTGCCGGATCACTGGTGGCGTATGCGTTAAAAATTACCGATCTGGATCCGCTGGAATACGACTTACTGTTTGAGCGATTCTTGAATCCAGAACGGGTTTCCATGCCCGATTTTGACGTGGACTTTTGCATGGATGGCCGCGACAGAGTCATCGACTATGTGGCGGAAACCTATGGTCGGGATGCCGTGTCGCAAATCATTACCTTTGGCACCATGGCGGCAAAAGCGGTGGTGCGCGATGTGGCCCGTGTATTGGGTAAGCCTTATGGTCTGGCTGATCGCATGTCCAAATTGATTCCGCCAACACCGGGAATGACCTTATCAAAAGCGCTCGATGAAGTGCCCGAACTGGTGGATTTCATTGAGCAGGATGAAGAAGCGCAAGAAGTTTGGGAAATGGCCAAGTCATTGGAAGGTTTGTGTCGTCAGGCGGGTAAACACGCCGGTGGTGTTGTTATCTCACCCACAACCTTAACCGATTTTACTGCCATCTATTGTGATGAAGATTACAGTGGGTTAGTGGCGCAATTTGATAAAGACGATGTGGAAAAAGCCGGTCTGGTTAAGTTTGACTTTTTAGGGTTAAAAACCTTAACCATTATCGACTGGGCGATGGCGATTGTGAACCGGCTTCGCGGCGAGAAAGATCAGGAGCCGCTCGATATTAATCACATTCCGCTGGAGGATAAAGCCTCGTTCGATTTGCTTAAACGTTCCGACACCACCGCAGTATTCCAGCTGGAATCTCAGGGCATGAAAAACCTGATTGATCGGTTGGAGCCCAGCAATTTTGAAGAAATTATCGCACTGGTGGCCTTGTTTCGACCAGGGCCTTTGCAATCTGGCATGGTGGATGACTTTATCAACCGTAAGCACGGCCGTGCCGAAGTCTCCTACCCGCATCCGGATTATCAACACGAATTATTAAAACCGATTCTTGAGCCCACTTATGGGGTTATTGTCTATCAGGAACAGGTCATGCAAATCGCGCAGGTGTTGGCGGGTTACAGTCTTGGTGGCGCCGACTTATTACGCCGAGCTATGGGTAAGAAAAAAGCGGAAGAGATGGCCAAGCAGCGAGCCATTTTTGCCGAAGGTGCCGAAAAGCAGGGCATCGATGCCGATCTGGCGATGAACATTTTCGATCTGGTGGAAAAGTTTGCCGGTTACGGTTTTAACAAATCGCACTCGGCAGCTTACGCATTAGTCGCTTATCAAACCGCGTATTTAAAAGCCCATTATCCGGCGGCGTTTATGGCCGCGGTAATGTCGGCAGATATGGACAACACCGACAAAGTCGTGACCTTTGTTGATGATTGCTTGCAGCACAAAATAAAAATTATGCCGCCCGATGTTAATCAGGGTGAATACAAATTTACCGTGACCGATGAAAACACCATTATTTATGGTATTGGTGCAATCAAAGGGGTTGGTGAAGGCGCCATAGAAAGTTTTGTTAACGAACGTGAAGTCAATGGTCCTTATACGGATCTGTTCGATTTTTGCCAACGGGTGGATTTGAAAAAAGTAAATCGCCGTGTGCTCGAGTCGTTAATTCGGGCTGGCGCACTGGATCAATTAGGGCCAAACCGTTCCGTCATGATGGCCAGTCTCGATGAAGCCATAAAAGCGGCGGATCAACAAAATAAAGCCGCCGCAATTGGTCAGGATGATTTATTCGGCGAAGCCTTTACTTCAGACGCCAGCACGGGCGAACTTAACTGGGCAAAAGTTCGACCCTGGCCAGAAGAACAAGTACTGCAAGGAGAAAAAGAAACTTTAGGGCTTTATTTAACCGGTCACCCCATCGATCGTTATTTGCCAGAACTTAAAAACTTTGTGCCGAGTCGAATTAAAAACTTACAGCCGACACGACGCGGTGAAAATATAAAAGCCGCCGGATTAATCATGGATGTGATGGTTCGCACTAATAAGCGCGGTGATCGATTTGCCATAGTGACTCTGGATGATAAAAGTGGCCGAATCACACTGTTTGTTAATGCATCGGTTTACGAACAATGCAAAGAGATTATTCAAAACGATAGAATTATTGTTGCCGAAGGCGATGTAAAACACGATGACTTCAGCGGCGGTTTACGCATTAACACCGTAAACATTCATGACTTTATATCAGCCCGTGAACAATTCGCAAAATGTTTATGCATTGAATTAAGGGACAATAAAACGCCGGATAACTTAGCCGATCAACTGCTACGATTTATCAAACCATGCCTACAAGGGCAAACCCCCATTAAGTTTAAATACACTATGAATGGAAGCACTGCCATCATTCCTTTATCTTCCGACTGGCAGGTACAACCAACCAATGATTTACTCTATCATTTAGAAGGAATTGAAGGCTGTGAAAGGGCAACGTTGGAGTATTAGCATCAGTAAGTTGTATTTGCCAAATTAATTGTTCAATCCAATTTACCCGTAAATAATCAGTGCGAATATTACAGCTCTAAGCTTCTGAGAACTTTCAGCGATTTGTCATTTAAATGGTGACGGTCATAACAGCCGGTTGCGTAAAAACCAGCCGAGGAAGTTGGCTATGTATTTATGTCAAATCTTATCGGATGAAAAGTTAGCTAATATTGCGGAATATTTTGGTTTAAAAAGTGTTGGCAGTGTCTGCTCTGCTATAAGTGAGATGAAGAAGCTAGAAGAAAAAGGGGAGATGGGCAAGGTGCTTAATCAAGTGTATCGAATACTTAATATAAAGAAATGAACCTGCCCCCCCCCCTCTGCCCCCCCCTTTGGGTGTAGAAGTCACTAGAAATTTAAGGCTAGTAGATGAAGACGAGCTTGGGACTATTGAGTTTAGTGGGAAAAACTTTCAGCGGAGAATTGATATTGTTTTGAAAGGCTCTAGTTCCACCGATTTGCCAGGAAGTCCCAACACAATATGGGTAGAAGTAAAATCACTTAAAGGTAAAGAAAACCGTACCAGAGAAGTATTTAAGAAGTCTAATTGGGCGCCCTGGGCGATGAATGGGTCAAAATATTCCTACCATAGGCAGTTCTATCTTGACAGAGTGGGAAATACTGATATCAATACTATTGAAGATTATAAACAGTCTAGTGACTTTGAGTGGTGGATTCAAAAGTTTAGAAAACGCACCGTTGAGGGCTACACTGAAGAACATTTTGATACAGCAGCTACAGAGCTTGAAAAATTACCAACAGGCGGGGTAAATCTGCATATTTAAGTATAAATTTTTCGAGTAGAAAATCTCACAATGATAGATATAATAAAAGAGATGTGTTGAGAAAATTTAAACCTGCAAATATCAAAAATATGTTAATTGAAGAAGGTAAAGATTTCATATTTTACAATGCAGAACCTCAGCTCGTAGAAGAGTTGTTTGTTAATGCTACAGAGGACTGACGTGTATGATTACACATAGTGATGAATGGCTTATTCACGATAAAGACTGGGTTAAAGATAGAAAAAATAAATGGAAAGACTTTGAGTTTAACTTGATTAGTAGTTCCTTGATAGAAAAGGAGTATATGGAAGCCTACAAGCTTTTTTATTTAAAAGGTGATGAAAATGCATTTGATGAAGTATTTCCGCGTTACGATGTCAATAGCATAATATTAGAAATGTGGTTGCATCCAGCGACATCTCCTGATTTTTTCTCTACGGTCGTAGCGAAGTGTGATGAAAAAGCCATTCTGGAAACCGCATTTAGGCAGTATACGCCTGATACAAAGAAAAAGTTTCATGGAGTCAGTCATTATTGCGGGCGAGATTTGATGATGTATGAGGCTATTTTTCCTAAAGTAGTTACTAGAGAGAGTTATCCCAATTTAAGCGATAACGAATATGTCCAAAAAGTAAAAACCAAATATATCGATTTTTTTCGAGTTCTTTTAAATTTTTTTCGTGAAGAATATAATCCATATAATTATTGTACCCTAGCCCTTCCCTATTGGAAAAGTTGTATTATGCAGGGATATCATGAACATCCATATTTAAAAAAATTTATTAATTATTTGGATGATTGGGTCTTAAATTGTGAGTTAAAAAACAGAGAGCAAGTATCTTTTTCAAATAGAGTGTTAGCAATATTTGAAGATCCTGAGTTGCCAAGTCAAGCATTGGATGCAATAAAAGAAGCTAGAATGAAATAAACAATTAAATAAAGTAAAGGAGAGGTAACTAAAATTGGAATTTAATGGAATAATTTATACTGCCTTCTCAAGCAACGATGAGATCAAGCAATTTCATAAGTACATAGATTTCGATACTCGACCTCGTTTTCCTGAAGACTTGCCTGAAGGAGAGCGAAAACTTGCTGAAGAAGCTGAATTTATTGAATACCCAGTTGATATAGAATATTTGAGTGAGCTTGAGTGCTTATATACATTGAGCTACTTAGGTGATTTTGAGGTGACAAATAAAGTTATAGTTAAACTAGCTCGATTTTTTAATGCCAAAAGGCTTGTTGTTTTTATTCAAAATGATGAGGAATTTTGTGAATATAGACAGTATATTCCAGGTGAAAATCGGCTGCTTTACTCGTACTTATCACCTAAATCACCTTTAAAAGATAGCGCGATAGAAGATTATTTAATTGAACATCAATTCGATAACAGTGCTTTTAAGAAGATTTTAGAGACTTATCCATGATTTCTTTTAAATCTATAAAATGGACTCCCGCTAATACTATCTTGCTGCTGGTCATTCTGGCCTTCCTTCGAAAAGTCATACAGTCACAATTCCTCATTTTTAACGAACGCGAATCAATTATAGCCACTTTAAAATTTAACTAGGAATTGCACTTAAGATATGAATTCGAGGTCTGGTAAATTCGATGATAACTTGACCCGTCACCAACATTAAGTATAACGTTCAAGACATCTCTGTTGAGCAGGTCATCATCAATGAAGGACGATATCGCGAAATTGCGCTCAGAAGTGGCGACGCTTAGAAGGCTTTTTCTTAGTAAAGTGGACATAGTTGAAAGTAAACTGAATGCTCTGGAAGAGGAATTAGGGGGCGAACCAGAACTCACCATTGATGACGACAGGGAAAGCCAGGTTCAGGCAACGCCAGAAGTCGCCAAGAATCCAGTCTTGTCGGAACACCAACAGAATATACAATCCAACAAAGCTGTGTTCACTGTTTCCGAACCGCGAGTCGCTGCGCAAGAACCAGATAGTCCAGCATCGAAAACACGGCAACAAGCCCAACGTCCGCAGCAGCAACAGCAAAAGCCCTCAAGTATCAGCCTGTTGTTTTTCTGGTTCGTCAATTTGGTGATGGAACAATGGCGGCTTGGTGCCATCGTTGAAAGGGGGCTCGACACTTATCGAGATTATCAACGACAGGGTAAGGCTCCGCTTTTTCTTTTGACGGCATCGGGTATTGTTATTCTTCTTATTGGTCTGGGCTTTTTGCTTCAGTTTACTTTTGATCAGTTTACGCCACTCATGAAGGTAGGCAGTGGCTACTTGCTCACAGCGGCTGTTTTCGCCACGGGACTTTACCTGCGACGAAGCAATGAACAATGGGGCAGTTTTTCCAGCGCCATCATCGGACTCAGTTTGCTGATCGGGTATTTGACCAGTTACTTTATCGGGCCGTACTTTGGGCTGGTGTCGTCCGGTGCAGCTTTTTTTATTTTTAGCGCCATCACCCTGCTAGGGTACCTTCTTTGTCATTTCTTTGAAGCCAGAATACTGGCGTACTTGTCATTGATTGGCGGCGTCTTCCTACCCTGGATTGCCGGTGCACCTCAGGCGCTGTCGCTCACTTTCACCGCTTATCTGTTTGTCCTGAACGTCGCCAGTTTGCTCATCGCAAAACGTCATGACTTACGCTCGCTGACATATCTGACCATCGTCCTTACTTCGGCGTCAATCGAATACCAATTGGTCACCAGTGCTGCGAATCATTGGGGATTTGTCGCGCTCCTCCACGGTTTCTTCTTTTTGTACGCTGGCTTTATTTATTCATCAGTGAAACATCAGTTGACCGGTAAAGTCTTAACGCTGTTTAGTACCAATCTATTGTTTTACACTTTTGTTTCCTGGCAATGGTTCGATAGCTTTACCCAACAGTCGCCGAATAACATCTATTTTCTGATGGCAGGTGTTGCGTCTCTTGTTGCCTTAATCACCTTACTAAAACGGCGCAGCTTCGAATTCACACTCAGTGTTATGCACGCGGGCGTATTTTGTGCATTCGCGGCGGTCGCCTGGTTGGGCGTTAGCGGTGCCGGAATTATCTGGGCCATTGAAGCGGTATTGCTGTTTGCGCTCGGCTTGGTGTTTCGTCAAAAAATGCTACGCACCGAAGCCTACCTTGTGTTAATCATTTCGATTCTGATAAATCTATGGGCCATTATCGAATGGTTTGCAGCGACAAGCTCGGCCAGTTCTTATTTCGCGCTGATTTATCTGTTTGCCCTAGGTCTGAGCGCACAATGTATCATTAGTTTTCCGGGCTTGATCAAAAAGCCCTGGCCACAGGGCGAATCGCTCGCCGTTTATCTATTGAGAGAATGGGTGTCATTTTGGTTAGCGGCATCGGTTATTGCGATCTGTTATTTGTACTTTCCGATTGCTTTTATGGTCTCGCCCCTGATACCCATGTTTTTACTGATATGGCGCCACGGGAAGTACCAACTGCCGTTTTCTCAGGCAGTCGCTGTGTTGGCTTTTTTCTTTTCGGCCGGATTGATACTTCAGGACATTATCGAGCTCGGCAGTTTTCACTTCAGTGATTGGCCGCTAGTCATCAAGTTGAGTGCAGCCGCTGCGTTTGGCTGTCTGTTCCTGTTGCCGAAATATTATGAGAAACGACTCCCTCAGGGAAATCTACTCGGCTTCATGGGGGTATTGAAATTGATTTTCTGGCTGCTACTACCCATTATCTATTTGCCCAGCGCTTTGCGCCGCGTACCCGACTGGTTCCCACTCATTTGCTGGTTCTCGGTATCATTTTCCAGTGTTATCTACTGGCGGGTCAAGCAAACCATTCTCGGAATTGAGATGATTGCATTAACCTGGGTCGCAATAATCGCGACACTGATCGGTTGGCTCGTGCAACAGTCCAATGACGCGTTTAATGCAGCACAAATTGCACTGTTCTTTGCTCTAACTTATTTTGGAGTGATTCTTTACTGGCGAAAAAGCTACCAAAGAACGGGCCGCACCAGAATTCAGGTGACTCCTCTATTTAACTGGCAGGCATCGGGAAGCTACTACTTTGCCTCTTTAGCCGTTGCACTAACAACTTACTGGCTGTCAAAAAACGTCGCCATTATGTTGTTGACTGCTTTTGCTTTGCATCTGAGTGTCGTTGTTTACTGGCCGGCGCTAAAAGCAATGCGGTATCAGCGAATCAAACATCTTGCCCACCACTTGCGTCTCGGCTGGATGTTGGTGCTTACCTTATTACTGTTCAGTCAGGTTCGAAACTCGATATTTGACTTGTCGCTTGCGTTGTTATCAGTGATTCTCCTAGGACTGGTTTTGCACGGGAAACGACATTACCAGAAACTTATCACACAGCTGGGTAAGACCAACAAGATTACCTACTGGAGTTATCAATTAACATTGATTCTCGCTTACAGTTTTGTGCTTGAGTACGTGACAGGAAACTATTTTGGTCCCGCCTTAAGTGTCGCACTCATCTTACATTCGATAGCGCTATTTTTCTTGGCGCAAAAGCCACTCTTTCACTCGTTTGAGAAGTTGGCGCTGGGTATGTTTGGTCTCAGCTTACTGAAAATATTTTTACACGATATGAGTGACTTCTCATTGATTGAAAAAGTCATTAGTTTTATTGTTATCGGAATATTATTGTTGATTGCCGCATTTCAATATCAGCGACTGAAAAGCAAAGACGCAATAAGGCATTAGTACTCAATATACCCGATACTTAACATCGATCGAGGGGCGTAACGTCCCTCACAATTGTTGCTATTCTCACAAACAGTTACTTCGCCATATTACAGATAAGTGTCCATTTAGTTTCGGTCACAGGTTGTAGAAAAGTTACAAGGTCAGGGCTTGACCCCTTTTTATTTGTGAGGGTCATAACAGTCGGTTGCGTAAAAACCAGCCGAGGAAGTTGGCTATGTATTTATGTCAAATATTATCGGATGAAAAGTTAGCTAATATTGCGGAATATTTTGGTTTAAAAAGCGTCGGCAGTGTCTGCCCTGCTATAAGTGAGATGAAGAAGCTAGAAGAAAAAGGGGAGATGGGCAAGGTGCTTAATCAAGTGTATCGAATACTTAATATAAAGAAATGAACCTGACCCATAATTTCTATTCATGCTATTTGATGATAATAATTCACTTTATGATACATTTAACTCTCGTCATTGGATTATTGGTGGGATTTCTGTTGCAAAAAACAATATTCGAAACGGGGTAAGGTTGTATGAAAGGTAAGGTAGGTCTTTTAATTTTGCTTTTGTTTTTTTGCTTAACTTTATGCTTTTTTTATTTGTCAAGTAATAAAGTTAAAGAGTTGAACATGTATCAGCTTTGGGATCTTTATTTAAATGACTGCTGGAGTTATTCAAATATAATGTACTGTCAATTTCAGTTCGTTTATAAAGAAGAGTTAAATAACCGCATTTCAACAAGTGTTAACTGGGACTTTTTTATTGGTGAGTTTGCAGACTCACACTATAAAAGTTTAGAAAAAAGATCGAAAGTAAAGTGGTTGTATTGTGAGGCTGTTAAAAGCGTGCAGTTTAATAATTATTTGATAAAACACGATGATAAAAGGTATTTTCCAAAGTATTTAGGTAATTGCAATCAATGAATTATGTGGGGGCAAATATCTTGCGGTCACGCCTATTTTATATAGTCTAAAAAAGGCAAACTATGGGGTCAAAGAGATCATGGGGTCAGAATGATCTCCTATTACTTTTAAAGAGTTATTATATTGGAATGTTTTTAAAAGTAAAAGCTCCTAGTTATATAGAACATATGGTAAGTGTACATAAGAATATGACTCAGAAAAAATTGATATTAAAAGAATGAAGTGGGACTATTTTAATGATTAAAGTTAATCGTAAAGTATTACTATTTATATTAGCTTGTTCAGTTAAGTTGTGCTTTGCTGCATGTTCGAGTGAGAGCTTGATGTTTGAAGCGATGTCTGAAAAATTTTGTATTGACAATGATTACTCGTTTTCATGGAGTAATGGTGAGCTGCTTGTAACTAGCGCAGCTATTCATGAAAATAAAAAACACAAAAGCGAATATTTTAAAGTCACTGTTGGAACTGGAAGTGAGCTAAGTCAATTAAGGAAAGAGTTTTCAGAACCAAAAAAATGTAAGAGCTTTAACATTAGTGAAGGTGCATTGGGCGCTACGATTTATGATAACTATATAACATATTTTATATTAATAGATGATAATGTAGATTATATGAGAGTTACTACAGATGAGCTTTCTAGTATTTATAAGCTTTTAGGTATGTTAGATATTGCTAATCAAAATTGTGTGAAAAAATATTTGAATAACCTTACTGTAAATGAATTGAAGTAAAAAAACACAGAGGCAAAAAAGATTATGGGGTCAGGCTGAACCTCCCCCAGTTTAACGGATACTTAAAATAAGCGACATTGTCGCGAAAGGAGTATCTAAAATGGTTACCAAAAGAAAGCCTTATAAGACGTTTACCAAAGAGTTTAAGTTGGAGGCTGTACGATTGATGAAAGAGTCGGATCGCCCAGCACGAGAGATAGCCCTTGAGCTAGGTGTTCGACGCAATCAGCTGTACAAATGGGCAGAGCAGCTAGAAGATAAGGGAGAAGCAGCCTTTAAAGGGAAAGGGCGTCCAAAGAAATGAGGTTCCCCCAATTAAACGGACTGATTTAGTTGGAGGCACTCTGGCAATTCTTGACTTTGGATAGCCATGGTTGTGAAACGGAATATAATAACTATGGGTGTGGAATATAATGAAGGTTTTACTACTTTTAATAACCTTGTTGATTACTGCATGTAGTCAAACAGTATTACGATCGCATATTGATGTTGAGCAATCTTTGATACAAGATAAGACACACATGCTGAGCGGAAAAGTTATTCTATATGTTATTCACGAGTGGAATCTTATCAACGAAGGCATGGTGTCAAGTATAACTGTTAACTCTGAAAGCCAAAAAGCAAGATTTTTTACGAAAACAGCAGGAATCTGTAAAATTGTCTTAGACCGCGGGAGATATGAAGTAGAAGTTACCAATCCTTTCTTTAAAGGACTAGAACAAAAAGTTAACCTTAAACTCAACGTAGTTAGTCCCAAGTTTATATATATTAAGCCTAAGTCTTTGCTATTTTCGGGTGAAAAAACAGAGTATACAGCAACTGTGTTAAAAGACGATAAGGTTATAGCTCGACGCCTTCAGGAAAATAAAATATTTTGTTTAAAGGGGAGTGAGTATATCTCATCAAAAAAATTAGATGGTGGCATTGGTTATGTTAACTAGCATCGGATAAGTATGAAGATGAAATCGATAGGTCAGTTCTATTTTATATAATTTAAACAAAAAAATGGAGTAAAAGTGAAGAAGAGTTTGGAGAAGATCAGGGGTCCCCGAATTCATATCATAAGTGCAATTCCTAGTTAAATTTTAAAGTGGCTATAATTGATTTGCGGATCAACAACCACTACCAAGGAATTGCACTTATGATATGAATTCGGGTACACAAGTATAGTGCGGAGTATATGAGTGGTAATTAAGCCATCAAACTTTAAGAAGTTAAAATATTATTATAATATCTATGACAAGTTTGGTGGTATTCTGCTTGCTATTATATTGTTACCTATTTCGATATGGTTATATTTTTTATATTTTAGTGGAGCATTAAATCTTCCTGAACTAAAGAAATATGTAGGTAAGGCTTCTATTGTTCGTTGTATTGAGTATAGTAGTTATAGCTCTGTCTACTTTAAGATAAGTGGTGAGCAGAGAGTGAATGCAAAAATAAATCATATCAACTGTAAGCAAGCTAAGGAGCTATACAGAAGCAATAAAATATACGAAATAACTTATGGTAGCTCTGGTTCTATATTTGGGCTTCATGTAGATAAACAAGAGATATTGAATATTGATGAAGAGAAAAAGGAGCATGTTGTTACTGCGTATGGAATATTATGTTTAGCTACTATTTGGCTTATTTTATCATTTCTTATTATTCGAAATAATACGAAATATATAACTGAAAAAAAGAAGTCAAAAGAAAATAATGTAGAGAAATAATAAAAAACTCAGGTTAAAAATATACGGTGGTCAAGTCAATTTAATATAGTTGGAAGCATTAAAAATGAACCTGGCCCATTATTTCAGAGTAAGTGATAATTGTTATGTGTAGTCATAATTAATATCTATTTCTGCTTCAATTCATTTAGTATATCTTTATCGTAATTATCTTATTAGGAAAATTATTGGCATATAATCTGATTGTTTATTAATGGTTTTGGCTAGAGGGAATTGTAGTGAAAATAATACTGGCATCTTTTTTTAGCATTTTTGTTATTGGTGCTCATGCAGTTCAATCGGTATTTATAGTTGACTTTCTGTCAAATAAAGAGAGTTATATAGATAAAGAGATTGACGTACTAGGCTACGTACACACAAGAGGTAATTCTTTAGGACTCTACTTAACTAGAGAGTATGCAAAAGCATACTTGGCAGATGGAATAGGTCAAGTTCCAATCAGATTAAACTATAAAGCAAAGCTGGATGAGCTTCCTGTAGAATGTCAGTCTGGCTATTTAAATGTTACTGGCCAAGTTAAAGTAGAGTACGGCATTGTAGTTTTGAGGTTAACTAGAGATACAACCTATTTCGGTGAATCGGAAGAGCAAATATTTGATTGTGGACACTATAAACATTAATCTTGGGAATTGCTCGTATTATATGAGTTCGCGTAACACAATAGGAAATTGCACTTAATACTTGAATTCAGGTGAGTTATGAGATTTTTATACATAATTACTTTGCTTTATTTTCCATTACTCGAAGCTAATAAGTATAGCTTTTCTTTAAGTGAGTTAGAGGGCAATAGCTGTTTTCAAAATGAAATTGAGAGAATGCCTCTGGTGATATGTAAAAGAAACAAAAATATATTGTTGAAAAATAAAATTCTGGAAAAAAAGTTTGTGTATAGTGATCTACTTGAAAAGGTGAATCAGGTTTTTGAAAATCATGGCAGTTTAATCGGTAGCTCGCTTTTGGAATTTAATGTGAGAAATTATAAGAGCAGGTTTTTATCAGAAACGGTAGTGTTTTATGCACTTGATAGCAATGGTTGTGTATTGAAGATAATGGATGATGTGCTGATATCGCCATGTACAAACGTGTTATATGATTTTAATGGAATCGCTTTGTCAGATGGCAATGAAAAGCTATATAGCAATTTATTAATGGTGCCTAACCAAGTGCATGATAGTACTCTTAATATTGATATGAGTTCTAAGTTGAAGATTAAGTTTTACCTTGCTAAGAATGTTGATAGATATACGAGAGATAACAAAATTATATCGTATATAAAGTGGGGGATGATTGAAGAGCTAATTGAGATAGCTGACTCTCATACTTTGAGAGATTTTTTAGATGATGAAGGGAATAATTTGCTAATAATTGCGTTGACAGGCAACGGTGAGAACTTGCTTGAGATGCTGAAGTATCTTTTATTTAACAAAATTGATGTAAATCAAAAGAATGAGTATGGTTATTATCCAGTTTATTTTGCATGGCTTTCTAATTCGATTGAAAATACTTCTTTATTAATAAGGCATGGAGCTGATATATGCTTGTCTAAACATAAAATCAGGAATGATTTGGAAAGAAACGTCCATGTTAGCAAGGAGGTTAAAGAGTTTGTTGTAAAAAAAATCAATAACTGTTAAGTAGTTTTTGAGATCATGGGGTCGGGTTTATTCGTCTAAAGGATTGCTTTTACAATGAGTGGACAGGGTTTGGTTGAACTGTTCTGCATAGGTAAGCGCCTTTTCCATTAACGTTTGGTGATACTGATTGAGCAGGGTATCGCCAGCACCAGGAATAAATTTAGTACCGCATAGCTTAGCAAGTGCTTGTTGCTGATCAACAGCGATACCCGGCATAGGGTTTCCGCGAGATGCCAAAACATATAATCTAAAGTCATTGTTTTTGATGGCGGATTGTATTTCTTTTTCAATATCTGTTGTATTGACCCACTCTAAACGTTTGATCGCTTGTTTTTGGTCATCGGTTAATTGTGGATCTGAAATGTTGCTGATTGAGTCAGTCAGTGATTGTTCTCTTGATGTAGATTGCTCCCTGGATGTAGATTGTGGACCTGTTTTATCGTTTGCAGCTTGATTTGTTGTCGATTCAGATGTGCATGACTGTAAGGCTATGCTTAAAGTAATGGCAATAATTATCGACTTAATGCTTTGCAATACAATTTTTAACATGCTGTGTGCTTTCCAATGATAGTAAATTGGTCTCACTTTTTATGAGACCAATTATGAGACAAACTATGAGAGAATATTGACTTAACGCTAACTGTTACAAGTTTGTTAGTTACTTATTACGACTGTAAACCACTCGAGCACCCACTAGCATTAAACAAAGTAACGTCCACAAGTTTATTGTACCTCCGCCACCTTCTTCAGGCTTTTCAGTGACCGTTATTTGTACGTTTGCGGATGCGCTTGCTCCAGCTTCATCGGTTATTGTATAGCTAAATGTTTCATTGCCAACAAAGCCAGAGCCCGGTGTGTAGGTGACACTTAAATTATCGTCTGATAATTGCAGAGTACCTGAGCCAGAATAATTTACATTGGTAATGCTAAGTACACTTGCAATATCCACATCACTGTCGTTATTTAATAGATTAAAACTGTTTTGTTGACTGTCTTGTTCAACACTAAAGTTGTCATCGCTTGCAATTGGCGCATCATTAACGGGTGTAACCGATACAGGAAGCGTAATAACATTACTGTCCAGCTCGCCATCACTTACGCTAACTTGAATGGATATATCGCCTTCAAAATTTTCAGAAGGTGTAATGGTTGTATTCTCAACGCTGTAATTTTCGCCACTAATAATATTTAAAGTGAATTGCTGGCTATCAATATCGTTAATAGAAACAGCGGATAATGAAATGTCTAATGAGACATCTTCATCTGTTATTAACTCTTGATTAGAAGCCGATATTTGAGGAGCATCATTAACCGCTTCTACATCAATCTCTAATGGGTACACAGGGCTTGTGTACTGGCCATCAAATACGGTTATATTGACTGAAAGTGTGCCATTGAAATCGGCCGATGGTGAAACCGTAAAGTTTTCAAACGTATAGTTATCACCATTTTCTAAGGATAGGGAGAAGTCATCAGGGAAGTTATTATCGACATCTGTAACAGTAATATCCGATAACGATAGGGTAAGTGAATTATCTTCCAATACTGTTAAGTCACTTTGTCCCGTTATAACCGGTACACCCGCTAGTGCGCTTACAGAAAAACTTGTTGGCGATACGTTAAAGAAACGATCATCAGTACAGGCAACCAATATACGGGCATCATTAATATCGGCATTGGGTAACTGTACATTTTCGGTTCCATCGTTATCCGTTGTTTCCAGTAATACATTATCAAATGAATTGCCTCCATCATCCGATAAAACTACTTTTACTGCGTTACAATTGGTTATGTCATTATTGGTGTTCGCAACATTCCAATTTAATTCAATGGTAGTGAATCCTTCAAACGGCCCATTATCTGATAAGGGCTGTACAGTAAATGGCCCCGCCGTATCATCAACGGAAATAGAAACCGTATCCATATTGACACCACCCGCACCATCGCGCACGGTTATTCGAAAATCCATGTTTCTGTCTGTCGTAGGCAATACTTCATCGAACGAAGATGTATCGTTTAACACGCGACTAAGTTGTGGAAAATATCGAGTCGCGTTTGAACTGGGTGTGTAAGATCGAAAAAGAGGGCGCTCACCATCATCGATCATTTCGCTGCGCGAAAATGTTTGAGGGCCCAGGTCGAGTTGCTCCCAGGAATAGGTCAAACTGTTGTTGCCATCAGTATCGATTGCTTCTGCGGTTAATGAAAAAGGTGTACTGGCAGGGATGGTAATATCAGCGCCAGCGTTAACGGTGGGTACGTTATTGGACAAAGAAGAGTTTGTACCGCAACTGGCTCCGTTAGAGTTCGAAATGTAATTTCTGATTTCTTCAATACTGTGACTATGGAAGAAAGCATCACTGCTATTTTGTAAGTTTTGATCGCCGCAAATTCCTGCATACCCCATAATGGTTGAAGCACTTCCGGGTTCGTAAGCAGCCCCTGATGAGCGGTTACTACCACAGCTTCCTGCACCGCCATTAAAGGTATGATTAGCGCCAAATTGATGCCCAATTTCATGGGCAACATAGTCGATATAAAAAATATCCGTAGTAGGGTTTGAAAGACCCGTTACTCCACTGGCCCTTCGGTTACCACAGACAACACCCAAACCGGCAAGGCCGCCACCACCTGTATTTACAACATGCCCAATATCGTAGTTGCTAGAGCCAATATTCGTATCTAGCACATCACGATTTAAATTAATATCACTGGTATTGTTGTTGAAAGGATCAGAAGCTGTGTCTGTGAATATTACTTGATCATTATTCTCAGAAAGCATTAAAAAAATGGCCAGATCTTTTTCATAAATTTCATTGACACGATTAATGGTTGTGACAACCGCTGCCAGGCCAGACTCTACCGTTCCACCGTGAAATTGCGTGAACTCTGCTGCAGCGCTAACGGCTAAACGATAAGTTCTTAGCTCTTCACCAAACTCTGCTTTTAATGTTTTCGTTTTATTATGAAAACTCTCATTTTCAGAACCTTCTTTTTCCGAACTCTCTAAAACTCTGTCTAGTGGCCGGTAAGATTGGCTATTAAGAGCTTCGCTTGCATTGTAAATACGGTAGTGTTGATTTGTATTTTTTTCAGGGTCAATAATATACATGGTGCCATTGTGACGAAACATGGCATGAAACCCTTGTGGGGTAATATCAAACTTTCCGGTGTTATCGGGAGCTTTAAGATTAAATCCAGAAAACGTTTTAATGGATGGATATTTTTGAGACAAGCTTGTCGGCAAAACTGCAGATTCGTAAACAATATATTCAACGGACTCTCCATTGGGTAATGGAAGTTGTAATTTAATACCTGTTATCGACTTATCGTGTTGATTTTTTGTTATGTATGAAGGCGTGCTGGTTAATATTTTAGTAAGCTTTGTTTCATCGACATTCATCAAGGTATAAGGATAATTTTCTGCTTGACTAGAATACTGGCTATCATTCATTTTTGAAATGATATTCCAATAAGATTTATCTTTGAATGTTGAGTGAGTTGCTTCAGTTATTTGTTCGCTAGTCGATGTTGTCGCCTGTGTGATTTGTGAAGCAAGGCATATAGTAATTGCACTGGTAAGCGTAACAACTTTATTCAGTCCTGATTGAGTATTCAAACGGTATCTCCTTAAGTACGTGAGCTGGATCCGAAAATTATAGAAAGGATCTTGTCAGTTTGTTAAATGTGACATCAGTTGGCAAGATAAATCGCCTTTAGAGTCCGTTATTGTGAATTAATTGACATTAAATATGTGAAAATTTAACAACTTAAGATCAATATGGTATATACCGGATAAGCATCTTTCATTGGCTGTCTTGGTAATAGGGTAGTAAATTAATCTAACTATCCAGTGGGATTTTCTGTTTATCTCGCACTGCAATTTCTTGTCTCTAATGCAGTTTCATCAAAACCTTATTAGCACAGTAATTAATGATTTGAAGGAATGAGCTTCAATAGAATAGGGCAATA
Source organism: Pleionea mediterranea (assembly GCF_003148745.1). Lineage (GTDB taxonomy): Bacteria > Pseudomonadota > Gammaproteobacteria > Enterobacterales > Kangiellaceae > Pleionea > Pleionea mediterranea. The sequence continues at coordinate 222,693 of NZ_QGGU01000001.1, forward strand.
TAACTTTATTCAGTGAATCTCAATGCTCATATCGATATTCTCAATAAAAAATCGACCTTGTCTTACAGAATCAAGTAATTATCCGCTTTATACCAATGTATAAATAAGAAAACGTCGATTCATTATCTCAGTCATAAAGCGTACTCTGTTTTTAAACAAAGTCGGCTATCAAAATATTGTTATTAAACGGCTTGCTTATCAAACTGTGAGCGTTTGGAATGATAGTTTGGAAGTATTTAAAAGGAGCTTAATTATGCATAAGGGAATGCTGAGTCTGGTTGTTGTACTCTTATTAATTAATGTTGTTTTGACGTTAACGTTAATTGCTACTGCTCCAGAAAATGTAAGTGATGATTTCAAATCAAACCTGACAGCCAGTAGTGATCATTATGAGCAAGAAACTTTCTCGTTTATTGAAACAGAGAAAAATATTAATGCCAATCATCGGTCACTTAACGAAAAAATCAATCACCTTTCACATCTGGTTAACAGCCTGAGTATAAAAGTCACATCGCTGACGAAAACCATTGAAAATAATCGTACAAGTGTTGCTGAAAGCTCCTTACCAGTTTCGAAGGAGCCTTTAACAGATTATCAACAAGCGTTACTGGAACAACATAATGAAACCGGTTATCAAGCTGTTGAATCGGTATTAAGCATTGGTAGCCTCGATCAGCAGGGCGTTCATCGGTTGCGAGAAAAAATGGCCAAGATGTCACCGGAGGATCACCAGGCTGCGTTGCAAAAATTAATTATGGCGATTAATCGCGGCGAAATAGAAGTGCTTCCGGGAACGGTTCTTTAGTGTGTGCTTTAACGGTTAGCGCACAGGGATGGTTTTATCAACCGCAGTAAACTCAAGGAGAAACACTATGAAATACGTTAGTTTTGCATTTGCTTTATTGGTTGCCAGTATCAGTTATGCCGGTTATACCAATCACTATGTGGTGAATATCAGCAGTAATATTGCCTATGGCTCAATGGTGGGGGCGCGTAACAGTGCCGATAACAGTCAGTTTATCAGCTGCGCTTTTGTTGGATTGCCGTCTTCGCAGTACGGTGTGTGCAGTGCGCGCGATACAGCGGGTACTTACTTCAGTTGTACCACAACCGAGCCATACCATGTGGATCAAATAAGAGGACTAAGCAATGAGTCTTATTTGTATATTCGACGTGATGGCAGTAAGTGCGATTACATTTATTCGTCAACCGGCTCGCAATACCATCAATAAATATTGCAGCAGTTTTTGTGATTAATTTTGAGCGAAAGATAAACACGTTCTAATTCATTTGATGAATAAAAAAAGGCCGGTCACTTTTGTGACCGGCCAAAGCACCGGGGTGTATATTTTTATTGTCATACTATTACTAGTATTTTTACTGGTCAGCACCAGGTTGACCAGATTGCCAAATCCTTTTAGGGCAATTCTTTTTAAGGCAGTTCGTCCACCAGTTGAGTTACTACGCTTCCGGTAATTGGATTAACGGTCACTTCAACCAGTTGATCAAACAGCGATGGATCCTCGTCTGTTTCTGCTGTTGCCGAGGCACCACTGGCTTGCGTGGTTGAGCCGGATTCAAGTTGACGGTAGCCCGTTACTTTTACATAAATCTGGAACAACTCATTGGCCGGATCGGCAAAACGAATATGCCGCGCTTCGGTGGTTTCACCCGCACTGAACACATCGTCATTACCCAGTTGGTAGGAGTAATCAAAAATTGCATGATTACCTTTGCTACCTTCACCACCGTTATCGGCATTAATCACTTTTACCGTGCCAGAGGCCGATTTGATTTTCTTAATGCGATAGGTAAGCAGTGGCACATAATCAGTCGAATCGTCGTTGGTTAATGCCATGTCAAGACTGAAGATGCCATTGCTTAAATCCAGATTCGAAATTGCCATACTGACTTTACGGGTCAGGTTGGTTTTTTCGCGCTGATCAATGGTTACGGATTTCACATTACTTGGCGCGCTCACGTAAAAACCAATTTTGCCATCAAACAATGAACGCACGCGGTAGTGATAAGTGCCATTGCCTAACTCGCTATCGGTAAACTCGGTTACCGAAGCATCTAGCAGGGCTATCGCTTCGAAGTTTTCGCCATCGCTTGAGCGTTCCACTTCAAATTTACGCTCACCACCATTGGCGGCCCAACTGATGGTGACTTCACCATCAAAATCGATGGACTCACCATTGCTGCCGATAAAGTCAGCCTGTGACATGGAAACCGTTGGTGCAATACCACCGAGTTCCTGAGTGCTTATTAACGTTGTTTCAACCGGACCGTTTAACCAACCGGACACACGGTAAGTATAAGTACCGGGTTGAATCACATTGGCTTCAACATGCTCCGGGCCACCAGCATTGGTGGATGAAGCAATTTGATTGCCATCGGGATCAAGCAGGAATAAATCAACATCATCAACCCCATTGCTGGTGTAATCCAGATCACCCACCAAACGGAATGCCGACGCATCCACTTCAACAGGGAAATCCTGATAGGTCACACCGGCAACCGCCTGTGTATTTTGATCGCCAGCCGTCAATGTACCGTTAAAAGTTTCGCTTTGTGTGCCCACTACGGCAGCGGGTTCACTCATGCGTGGTTTTAAATAAAACGGCATACGCAAGGTTTCGCTACCATCGCTGCGTTCGGCAATCACATACCACATGGTTTCAAGGAATTGACCATTCTCAAGCAGTGTCGAACGAACTTTATCGCCATCAAAATTAGCACTCACGGTAAAAGTGGTGCTGCCGTTGTCACTGACAGAAACCGAGTTGCTCGACAGGCTGACATCTATGCCGTCGATTTGTAGGTCGCGATTGTTAGCAACGCTCAGGTTGTAGTCTCCGGCATTACCCAGACCTCGCAAGGTCACCTCAACGGTTTCGCTGTGTTGAATACGCGTATCAATCACCGGCAGTGATTTAAATGAGTAGCTGCCCAGTAGCGTTGGTTCAATTACACCATCACCCGGGATCCCCATCACCGCTTTGGCATTAACCGCGGCTTTAACATCAATCAGGCCAGAGCCCTGTGCAAGAATGCTGTCGTTCATGATGTTATCGGCTTTAGGTGTACCATCGGCAAAGCGAGGATTAGTTGATGTATTCATCAGTACAGCACGAATGTCCGCCACCGAAAGCTCAGGTCGAGCCTGACGAACCAGTGCCGCTGCACCGGCAACATGAGGCGAAGCCATGCTGGTTCCGTTAGCCGAAGTGTAACCCGTGGGGTGTGCCATGGTTGCAACCGGAGGGCCCGATTTAGTGGTGGCGGCTAATACCGCTACCCCTGGCGCGGCTAAATCCGCTTTAATTTGCCCAGATCCCAAAATAGGCCCGCGCGAGCTAAAGCCTGCAATGCCGGGTTGATACAAAGACGCATCCACCGGGTTTAACTGAATCTTACGATTCGATATACCGGCTGCGTTGTAACCCAGTTCCTGCAAAGTTTCGCCATCGGTACCAGAAATGGTAAACACTGGCGATGCTGCTGGCGCTAATACTTCACCCACAGGCTCAGGCGTGTTGTTAAAGATAACCGTCGCAATAGCGCCCTTGGCCTGACAGTTCGCCGCTTTATTGGCGAATAATCCGGTTCCGGCATCGGCCGCATCCACATCAACCGTGCTGCCACGTTTAACCAGACAAATGTTACCGGCGACCGAAAGCGGTACCTGATCCGGCGTATCGGCCAGACCCGCAAAAACATAAAAACCATTTAATGGCGCATCAAGCGGCTGTTGTAAGTTACTGTCGGCAGACATGGCCGCAACAAAAGGACCAAAGCTTGCGTCAATATCGGTATTGGTGCTGTTAAACACTTCTACGCTGTTTGGCGCTACACCGGGATCGTTACTGGCAGCTACCGCAATTACATGTCGACCTGCTGCAGGTGAACCCAGCGTTTTCTCTCCGGGGCCATCGTTACCGGCAGCGGCAACCACTACGGCACCAGCAAGGGCGGCGTTACTCGCGGCAACGGCGCTGGCATCGTCAGGGCCACCGGGGCCGCCCAAACTTAAGTTAATTACATCGGCCACTGGCTTCACATGACCGGTCAAGGTGCGAGGTGAAACACTGTCTTCTAACGCCATAATAGTGGCCGGGCTTATACAACGACCAGCCACATTACACACCTGATAACCCATTACTTTGGCTTGCGGTGCCATACCGTGTACCGCAGCGTCATCGGCTGTATTAGGTACGCCATCAGCACCCGGCGTGTAAGCCAGATAACCTGCCGCGGTAGAGGCAACGTGTGTTCCGTGACCGAAGGTATCCATGCCTTCACCGGAAATCGGTAAGTAATAGGCCACTTTGTTATTGTTTAAAGCTGCCACTGGGGGCGCCACACCAAAACGCGGTGGTGTCGGATCGCCGCCAAACATTTCATTCGACCAGTCGATACCGGTATCAATCACCGACACATACATGCCCTGGCCTTCGTAGCCTTCGCGATGATCATCAAATGCCGTTAATTCTTCTATTTGGCCAAATACTTGATTCGCTCGCGTGTAGGCAACGCTTTTATCCAGCATTGGTTTCAGTTCACGCACATCGTGCACTTTTTTAACTTGTGGCATATTTTCCAATGCCGTCAGTGCACTGTCGGTCACATCGATATTCATGCCGTTAAACACCAGGGTGTAACGGTAATCAATACGGAAAGTATTGCCCTCGGCATCGGGTATATCCACCGATTCCATGGTATAGGCAATGCCATTGCTTTCGAGCGATTGTAAAAAGCTGTTTTGATCGGCCGTTAAATCGGCACGTTGCGCCTGAATTTGTTCTGCCGTCATTGGTGTACCCGCCTGTCGCGCATGAAACATTTGGTGCGCAACTGGAGCATCATTTAATTCAACAATAACAGACTTGGCCATTGTTACACTGGAGGCTGTCCCAACCGCCAGCGCAACCAGCAAGCTGCTTTTTTTAGGAGTAAAGGGTGTAGACATTATTGTTTCCTCTATCGGTTATCCCATGCCCCGATTTTTTAAGCACACATTCACTCAAGCACTCAGGGCAGAATGCCATCCCACTGGTCAGAAAACTTGTTATTAAATATTGGATGTTGTCTGGTGATAGCCCAGCGGCATGGCTTAAAACCGCCGTCATCGCAGTCGCTTCAGGCGAATTGCAATGCGCGATTAATCTATCGCCAATAACCTTGACACAAACAGGCGTTTAAAAGGTATGAGGGGAAACCCTTATAACCGGTAAGGAAAAACATGGGTGGATCATTGATATTTTTTCATAGGGTGTGGTTTTTGTAGAGTGCGCTACGAGGATTGGTTTGGGTAGGGTGCGCATGTTGCGCACCGGAAGATGGTTGATTTGAGTGTTTGGTAATTGGTTCGCACAAAAAGACGTGCAAACCCTACGGGGTTGGTTTTTGTAGGGTGCGCAAGTTGCGCACCGCAAAGAAGGTTGATTTGAGTGTTTGGTAATTGCTACGCACGAAAAGATGTGCAAACCCTACGAGGGGTGTAGGGTGCGCATGTTGCGCACCGAAGATAGTTGGTTTGGTACATTGCTCGACATTTCACTTTTGGCACGTCCTTTGCTCTTACCTAGGATTATTCGAAATAAACTGTAATAATCTCCTCATATGGGGATTTTTGAGGCCTGGGTATGTCGCTAAGAAATATAATAATGCTGAGTGTATTGTCGTTCTTGCTGGTGGTGGTGGCCATTAATGGTTGGCATTTGGCCCGTTTGACCGACAATATTGATCAAAAGCTGGGTGAAGCCTCGTTTCAGGTGAGCAAAGACACGGTTGAGTCGATGTTATCGCAGCGTTTGTCGTCGAGCGTGTTGCTGGTGAACTCACGGTTTGGAACGGATTCTGGCGAAGATGATACTGGTGATGCCGCTGTTGTTGATGGGGCTACTGAAAATAAACCAGATGAGCTTGGTGATAGTAATCATTCAGAGCCTTCAAATTCAGAATCTTTAAAATTAGAGCCTTCTCATTCAGCGAAACAGGCAAATAGAATAAAGCAGACCCATCGGCGGATGGTGGTGCGCAGTGAGCAGCTTACCCTGGAGCAAATGGTGGATTTACAATTGTCCGACTCGGGAGAAAGTCGTTCGATTATTTTGGAGCGAGGTGGGCAGCGCTATTTTATTCCGATTCCGCGTACCGAGCTGGAAAAAACCATGGAAAAGGCGACCGATGCCATCATCATCAGCAGCGTGTTGATTATTGTTTTGTCGATATTGTTTTTTTTCTGGATCAGCGATCGCATTACCCGGCCGCTAAAAAAGGTCAGTAGCACCAGTGCATTAATCGGCGAAGGTGAGTTTGGGGTAACCATTGATGATGCCGGTCGATTCACCGGATCGGAACTGAAACATTTGATTGGCTCCATCAATAAAATGTCTGCGCATTTGCAGTCGTTAGAAATTCAGAAAAATCGCCTTAAGGATCAGCAAACCACCAGCGAAATATCCGAAATTACCCGTGGTCTGGCACACAGCATTCGAAACCCTCTGCATACCATTTTGTTGTCTTTAGAATTACGCCCGAATGATGATGAAAGTTATGCAAAATTGCAGGAAAATATTAAACAACAGATCCATCGAATTGATCAGCATATAAAAAGTTTAATGGTGATTACCACTCACGAAGCGCTAACGCCCGAACCCATCAATGTTTATGAACTGTTGCAATCGATTGTGCAGGAGCAGGGCAGTCATCAATGCCAGTTAATGGTGGTCTTGAGTGTGCAGCCTTTATTATCTAATAGACAACAGAGCGAAAAAAATGCCGCCATTGAGAAACACACTCCCGAAGCTTTTGACTGGCAAGTTGAGGCGGTTTATTCGGAATTGCACGCGGTGTTTGCAACTTTGACCAATAATGCTCTGGAAGCGATGGAGGGTCATTCAACTGAACAACAAGGTGATTCAGACAATACCGATAAATCTGGTCGTTCCGATAAGTCAGATCGTTCAGAAATAGCGGTCACTGTTTATTTAAGTCGAACCAATAAAGCCGAATATCAAATTGCTTTTGTGGACCAAGGACGCGGCGTTTCTAAACAGCAGCAGGCCAATTTGTTTAAGCCCCATAACACCAACAAAACCCACGGTTCCGGTATGGGGCTTTATATCGCGCAGCGGATCATTAGCGGACGTTATGGTGGCACTATTCAGTATCAACCAAATCAGCCACAGGGATCGGTATTTATGGTTACCCTGAGCAATCGCGAGTTGAACGGCTCAGATAAAGTTAACCCTGATAAAAGCCAACAATATAAAAGTAATGGTGATAACCATGACAGTGACCAAAATAGCAGTGATAAAAATAACAATGATCAGGCTAAAGATTCTGATCACAGTAAACATTCTGAAAAAAGTGAATAGATGATGGAAATTTTAATTGTTGAAGACGAACAACAGCAACGCGAGCTGGTTAAATCGATCATTGAACAAAACTCCGACCATCAATGTCAGCTGGCCGAGTCTGCCGAGGCTGCCATAAGATTACTTGAGCAGCGGCGATTTGATCTGGTGTTGTCCGACTGGAAACTTAATGGTGCCGATGGTTTGTATTTACTGGAGCAGGTAAAAATCAATTACCCTCACACCTCGTTTGTGTTGATGACCGCTTATGGCAGCATCAGTCATGCGGTGGCCTCCATGCGTTCCGGTGCGGATGATTATTTAGCAAAACCCTTTGAAAAAGAGCCGTTATTATTTGCACTGGCAAAGCTTGAAAATGCCCGGCTGTTGACGGAAGAAAACAATCAGTTAAAACAACAGGTGGTCGTGCGAGAGTCGCTGGGCAATATTATTGGTGGCAGTGCAAAAATGCAGACGCTGTATCAACAAATCGACAAAGTTTCCAATACGGATATTACCGTATTGATCCACGGTGAAAGCGGAACCGGTAAAGAACTCGTTGCTCAGGCGTTGCATAAACGATCAGAGCGCGCCGATAAAAAATACCTGGTGGTGAATTGTTCAGCAATTCCGGAGACATTGGCTGAAACCGAATTATTCGGTGCGGAAAAAGGCGCTTATACCGGCGCATCACAACAAAAAATTGGCAAAATTGAAGCGGCGGATGGTGGCACTTTATTTCTTGATGAAGTAGCGGAATTGCCTGCGTCGATTCAGGCCAAGTTGTTACGGTTTTTGCAGGAAGGCACCATTATGCGTGTGGGATCAACGGAAGAAATAACAGTGGATGTTCGAGTGATCGCCGCATCCCATAAATCGCTGAGTGACGAAGTCGATGGCGGCCGTTTTCGTGAAGATTTATTTTACCGCTTAAACATTATTCCTTTATCGGTGCCACCTCTGCGGGATCGGCTGGACGATTTACCCGAACTGCTGGATCATTTTTGCCTGAAATACGCAAAACGGCATCAGCGAAAACCTCTGGTGTTTTCTAAATCCGCCATGCAGTCACTGTATCAGCACACATGGCCGGGCAATATTCGGGAGCTGGGTAATTTGATAGAACGCTTAAGTGTGATGAATGATAACCAGCCAGTAACCGAGCAGGATCTTCCCTTTAACCAAACGGTCAAATCATCTGAGTTACTGGTTGAATTACCGGCCGGTGGGATCAATTGGGACGACTATGAAAAATCCATTTTACAACAAGCGCTAAAACAAAGTCGTAACAATAAATCGAAAGCCGCCAAGCTGTTAGGGCTTAACTACAAAGCTTTTTTGTATCGCCTGGATAAGCATCAAATTAGTTCAAGTGATTAGCGTGCATAGCAATAACTCTGATTTCAATAGGATAGATAGTTAAGATTTCCCCATATCAGGCTTAATTTCCCGATATGGGGATAACTGCTTTATAGAGTTGTCAGGCGTAGATCAAATAAGCTTTCTAAACATCTAGGTAAATTTCATATAAAACAAACAGTTAATAACATTCAGGTACTGGAAAAAATAGTTGGCACATTAGTTGTTATATAACTCACAGTCATTGATAAACAGACAGTGACCAAATACAAAAGATCCACTCGCTCTATGTGAACGACTCTTTGAGTCATTGGGTATTTATTAGGATGGTAGTGGAAAAGCTTCTGTCCGATTAATCAAGAAAAGGAAAAGACGATGAAATTATCCATAATTGTTACAGGTTTATTGTTAAGCGTGTCATTGGTGATGTCGAATGTGGCTGTTGCTGATGAAGAAAAAAATGTGTCGATTTTTGTGAAAAAAAATAACGACGATAATGCCACGGTTGATATTAAAGTGAACGGTGAGGCAACGGTGTTTGAATTACCTGAGTTGGCCGAAGGCGAAGAGCGCATTATCACCACACAAAGTGGCGGTTCGGTGACGGTTAAAAAAGTAAACGGAGACTTAATCATCATTACTGAAAGTGGTGAAGAGGTTGTGTTACCAAAGCCGGATAAAAATCATATGGTGGCACGGGTAATGGCTCATCACAGTGGTGGAGAAGCCGATGATTCCATTAAAGTATTGGCATCAGGATTATCGGAAGATCAAAAAGAGTCGATTAAGGCATCTATTTTATCTGCAGGAATTACTCGGGACGTGACGTTTATTGATAATGCAAACATGCGTATATTCACTGGCAGCACAGAAGATATAATACACATGGATGATAACAAACGTGTATTTATTGAAAATGAGTATGAAGTGGTAAGATCCTCCGACGATGCGGATCAAAAAGTAAGAAAAATGATTATTAAGAAAGACAAGCAGTAGTCCGTCATTCTTTATTTACTTAAGCTTTACTAAGCCGCCTATTATCGGGCGGCTTTTTTTGTAGGTAATACAAAGGATCTTGTCGAGCTGTAAAGTGTTTGTTTACTTGGGTAATAGCAGATGCTCGGTAATGGATTCAAAATGATCCGCAGCATTGATCAGGGATTGCGCCGTTAAAGATTCAACACCGTACACAGTGGATGAAACATTATAGTTTTGTTTAACGTGTTGCAGCAGCCTGTCAAAGTCACCATCGCCCGATAATAATACCAGGGTGTCTATGGTGTTTGATGATGCTGCTTCAAGGGCATCAATGGTAATGCCCACATCCCAGTCACCTTTGGCAGATCCATCTTTGCGTTGAATAAAAGGCTTCAGTTTTACATTAAAGCCAATATGACGCAGAGCGTCCTGAAATTTTCGTTGGCTGTCCAACTGTGATTCGATGGCATAAGCATTAGCCATGACAATCTCACCAAAATTGTTTAACCGCTGCCATAAAGCGCGATAATTAAATGAGCGCCCAAAAGCGTCTCGTGTGGTGTAGTAAATATTTTGCACATCCACCAGTACGGCAATTTTTTTTGTCATAAGGATTTATCCTGTTAGCCGTTTTGCTTGTTTCTCTTGGTTTCAAGTCTTATTAATAAGTAACTCATTATCAAAAGTAACACGATTAACTGATGCGTCGTGTTTTGATGCGTCGACCTTTTATTTTTCCATTGTTCAGTAACTCAAGCGCGGTTTGAATGGTATCGCGTTTTACTGCAACGTAAGCATTACGGTGCGCAATGTTGATGTTGCCAATGTCGTCACCGGACAGTTGTTTGGTGGCGGTTAAAGCGCCAACAATATCACCCGGTCGTAGCTTGTCTTTTTTGCCCGCCTGTAATTCAAGCGTGATCATCGCCGGTTTAATCGCCTTAGGCTGCGTTGACGATATGGCCGATGCAGACTGTAATTGAATATTGATTGACTGGTATTGTTCGATGGCAGCGATTTTTTTAATTTCCGTTTCTGACACCAGGCTGACGGCCAGCCCTTTTTGCCCGGCACGACCGGTGCGGCCAATGCGATGCACATGCACTTCTGCGTCATGGGGTAACTCGTAACTGATAACCAGTGGCAGCTCTTTTATATCGAGCCCCCGTGCCGCGACATCGGTGGCGACCAAAATGGAACAGCTTTGATTGCTGAATAATAATAATGCTTTGTCACGCTCCGGCTGTTCCATATCGCCCTGCAACGTTAATGCATAGGCGCCTTGTCGATTTAACGCATCGGCAACATCACGACACTGTTGTTTCCGGTTGCAAAAAATAATACAGGAAGCAGGCTGATGCTGATTAAGCAGGGCGAATACGGTGTCCAGTTTTTTCTCGGTTTGATAAAACTGTTGCTCAATGTTGCGTTCCTGTTGTTGGGTGTCGACTTGTACTTGCACCGGATTGTGTTGAATGCGTTGGCTGATGGTTTGTATTTGTTCCGGGTAGGTTGCGGAAAACAGTAAGGTTTGTCGTTTGATGGGTAACTGCTGAATGATGGCATTAATGTCGTCATAGAAACCCATGTCCAACATACGATCGGCTTCGTCCAGCACTAATACGTTTAACTGAGACAGATCGAGTGTTTGTTTTTCCAGATGTTTGAGTAAGCGACCGGGCGTGCCCACCACAATATGCGGCGCATGGGTCAGTGATGCCAGCTGCCGTGCCATAGGCGTGCCGCCACACAGGGTAATAATTTTAGTGTTGGCGATGGCGCGTGCTAAACGGCGCAGCTCCTGGCTAACCTGCTCCGCGAGCTCACGTGTAGGGCAAAGCACAAGCGCTTGCGTTTTTGATAATCCCACTTTCAGTTGTTGTAACACGCCCAAACCAAAAGCGGCGGTTTTTCCGCTGCCGGTTTTTGCCTGCGCCAACACATCTTCTCCGGTGAGCACAGCAGGTAAGCTTTGTGCCTGAATATCGGTCATGGTGTGGTAACCCAGCGACTCCAGGTTTTTCAGTTGCTCGGGGGATAAAGGCAATGAGGAAAATGTTTGGTTGTTCATAAGGTGCCTGTAGATAGCTGGACCAAGTGGTCAATAATGGGACGAAAATGATGGATTGCCAACGACGTTCAATAATCTTAATTGACGCTATATAACCTGAGCCGACATTAATTATTGTTGCGATAGGAAATGAGGCGTGGATTATACGTCTTGTGATTAAAAAGTATACAAAATTTAAACGTTAGATGACTAAAAGTTTAATATAGTATCTTCAAAGTAACGGTGATCAAATAATAACTGACGGATAATCACGGTGTAGATTGAACTTCTAAGGCACAGAGCTTTAAATTCTTGTGTATAAAATTTGAGCGGACTGTAAGAAATAAACAATTGGAAATATTTCACATTGATATAGTAAGTGATTTTGGTTAAATTACGCGCCCAATTGAATTGATATGAAAAGGATATTTAAGTGAAGTATTCCATTGTTTTAATTTTTCTATGTTCTTTATTGGCTGCTTGTGGTGGCGGGTCAGGCAATGATACCCCTCCTGTACAGCAAAATAACGCGCCAGTTGCGATTGCAGACTCAGTTTCGGTTGCCTTATCTAAGTCGATTACGATTGATGTTTTGGCGAATGATACTGATGCTGAGGATGATTCTCTATCCATTGCATCTGTTAGTAATGTATCTGGTGGTACAGCTAGCATCGTATCGAATGAAATCTTATTTGTTGCTGATACAAATATTGGTGATTTTTCGTTCGATTATACAGTGTCCGATGGTAATTCAGAAAGTGATGCTGCTACAGTTTCGTTATCCGTTACTGCTTTCACATTGTCGTTATCTGGCTCAACCACCGCTGCTTTGTTTAATGGTACTGTTACCGCGCATTGGGGTAATCAAACTGTATCAGCTCCAGTTTCTGAGCAAGGTACGTATTCAATTGATATTGATGTTGTCGACATAGCATCATTCATTCGATTGAGTGCTGAGTCAGAAAGTAATTCAGCTTATCTAGAATCATTAGTTGGTGAGGCTGGATGGCTAATTGAGCAGTCTGATGATTCCGATCATGTTTCGGCACAAACTGTTCCTGCATTAAGTTTAAATGAAGCTCGTACTGCATTAGCAGGAATGGTTAAACATATACAAGATGGCGTTCCTGTTTCAACAAGTGCTTACAATGAAGGGCTCGATCAAGTAACGACTAAAGAATTAATGGCGTTAATTGAATTTTTATTAATAGCTAATAATGAAAGTGAATCGTTAACTGAAAGCATTGATTCGGTAAAAGTCTGGTTGGAACAGTTAGATTATAATTATTTATCCAGCAATAATAGAGACGGTTTACCTTATGAGCATTCATTCATTACAGATGATCGATTTATCAGTTTGTGGCGAAACCTGGTTGATAATAGCAACTGGTTAGATGCTTCCGCATCGTTTGATGTGAACGAACACCCTATTTATAGTACTGATGAACATTACATTAATGGTGGATTATTTTCATTAACCTCTGAAAACACATTTAACTACTATACATCAGCGGGGAAAATCAACGGTGATTATGCGTTTGAAAACGATGTGTTTATTTTAACCGGCAGTAATGGTTCGCCACTGTCTGAAGAGGTAACTGAAAGTAGAGCTTGCTCAGAAACTGGCACTCTTACATCAAGAGAACATTCAAGAGAGCTTGTTTTGCTAGAGGCTTCGGACAATCGTGAGTTGTATTTACAAATTTCCGAACATTCGTCCAGTTATCAAGATGAGTATGGTATTGAGTGTGACGAAGCAAATTTTGTAGAAACGACATCGTTATTCAAGCAAATAGATTTTTCTGAGTTTTCGGAAGTCACAAGTGGCATTGAGCTTGCCTTGCCTTTTTACGGAAAGAATGAAGGTGGAGAGTATTATACTTATGCATCAAGGGTATCTTTTGATAACTCTCAATTTGTTGTTGAGCGAAATGGGCTATCAGGGACTTGGGCGATTACCGATAATGATGTTTTACAACTAGACTTTTCTGATGGTACAGAGTATCGGTTTTCAAAGTTATTTGAGTTGGATGGTACGAGTCCTGTAATCTCTGAGTATAGAGAGCAAAATGAACTGATTAAAGTCTACGCCGGGATGACTGCTAAAGTCGACCTTGGTCTTATGACTCACGATTTTACAGGTCGAATGGAGTGGATACCCGCGTTTGAAGGTGTTCGTGGTTTAGGTTTCACCTTTCAGGAAGATGGAAAAGGTTTTCAATCTTTTAATGATACTTATCCTTTAGAGTGGGTAATGTCTTCATTATCTCAATATACCTTCGAAGTAACTAGTAACAAAATGACAGCAACCTACACCTATGATAAGGGCAACTATTCACCAAGTTTTGATAATTGTGAGTCGAGTGGTAATGAGTGTGTTGTATGGCGAACTAGAGAAATGGAAGTGATAGGTGTAAGTAATGACTTGGTCTATTTGATTAATAATCAAGTTGTTGATTATGATCTTGTATTAGATTTAGGGAGTAATCCTTTCAAGTCAGGTTATATTGGAGCTTATAAAAGAGTACCTTTGATTTTACAACCCTTATAATTGAACTAAAAAGAGAAAACGTCAGTCAGTAACGTTCTGTCTGACGTTTTTTATGTTAGGTTTAAACTTCGAAAATTTTAAAGTTCTTACTTTATTTTTTTTTCAACTGTATCAACCTACCAAACACCGCGCCGCCAATGGCACCGGCAATCAACTGAAAAATCAGACCAGCTTCACTACGCGCGCCTGCAATCAGGGTTATGTGCATCAGTGGGTACATCAGCATATGAATGGCTAACAAACTGAGTAAGCCTCCAATGGCGTAAGCCAGTACAGTTGGTATGGTGACAAAACGTCGCAGCAGTCCAATAATCAGATAACCCAGTAACAGGCCGACTAAAATAATCGAACCGTAGCCGGGCAGTAAACCGATTAAATCGTTGATGACCATACCAAAGCGATCCGCCCAACTTATGTTGATATCAAGTTGTAATAATCCGTTTAATACAAAGGCGCTGTGAAACACACTGGCGAAAAAGAAGCAGATCACTACAGAGAGTAAAAAAGCAGATACTCGCCTTAATTTGCTTGGTGCATTATTTGTGGTTGCATTGTTTATAGCTGCACTGTTTATAGTTTCAGATAAATCCGGCATACAAGCTCCTTGTCACCCAGTGTGTTTGGCTTGGAAGGAATCCATGGTACACAATGCCCCCCTTGTTGAAAAGTTGCCAAGTGGTTACTCTGGTTGCTGGAACATTTATCCATTTGGCACACTGACGGACTATTTTTAAGGTGAGGTTATGATTCAACAGAATATGTTTCAACAAAGTATGTTTCAACATAGTATGGCTCAGCAAAATATGACCCAACTGAATATAGCTGAACTGAATAAAACCCAACAAAAAGCGCCAGCTATATTACGGGTGTTTACTGTTGTGATTAACAGGGTGAGCATCATGACGATGATCGGAATGATTTTAGCCGTGATCAGTCTGTTATCCGCAAATGCCTACGCAATGGCTAACAACACAGGTTTGGAGCAAACTGAAGAGTCATATTCCGGTCAATTTATTATTGATGATAAGCCAATACACTATACGGCAAAGACGCTATTGTCTGGGCTGGATCATCCCTGGTCGGTGATTGAATTACCCGACGGAAGCTTGCTTATTACCGAACGTTCCGGTCAGTTGCGTTTGTTTTCTGATGGTCAACTGTCGAAGCCTGTTGCTGGCCTGCCGGAGGTGTTTGTGATGGGGCAGGCAGGGTTGTTTGATGTGGTTTTGCACCCAGACTTTGCCAACAACCAAACACTGTTTTTAAGCTACGCTCATGGCACATTAGAATCGAATACCTTGCGTGTGGTTCGTGCGCAATTAACGGGAACTGCTGCAAACGAATCGGCTAATAGCGCATTAGCGCTGACAAATGCAGTGCCTATTTATGATGTCGAACCCTTTAAAAATACACCGGTGCATTATGGCGGTCGCATGGTGGTGTTACCCGATAATACATTACTGATAACAACTGGTGACGGGTTTGATTATCGTGAGCAGGCGCAACAGTTAACCAGTGATATGGGAAAAGTTGCCCGTATCAGTTTTGACGGCGGGCATCCGCTGAATAATCCATTTGTAAACCAGCCAAAAGCCAACAACACTATTTTTACCTACGGTCATCGAAATCCTCAAGGATTGATTTACGACGCAAAGCGGCAACAAATTTTTATGCACGAACACGGGCCTGCCGGTGGCGATGAAATCAACTGGCTTGTGGCGGGTAATAATTATGGTTGGCCGGTGATCACACACGGCAACGATTATTCCGGTGCTAAAATTTCGCCCTATGCCGAGTACAAAGGCATGGAGCAACCTTTATTGCATTGGACGCCGTCCATTGCACCATCGGGTATGGCGGTGTATTACGGCGAACAGTTTCCTGAAATAAACGGTGATTTTTTGGTGGGAGCTCTGGTGGATAAAGAAGTGCGCCTGGTTCGTACCAAGAATGGCAAAGTCAGCGGTGCCGATTTTATTCAGTCGCAGCAACCTTTATTTGAACATCTGGCCATGCGCATTCGCGATATTACCCTTGGAAACGATGGCACTATCTATTTGCTGACAGACAGTGATAACGGCAAGTTGATCGCTATAAATCGCAGTGAAAGATAGCGTTTTAACGATATGGTAAGGCCGAACGACTGTGTGATTTAGCAAGAGTGTTAAATATTACCAATAAAATCAGTATGATAGAGTTGGGTTTTGATAAGTGATAAGCCTTTCCATAGGCTGAATAACTGGGTAGAATAATTTTTAAAATAACCCACTACTAAAACGCTGCTGATACCGATGAAACTAAGGATAACCTGGACGGACGATAACGGCGCCAATTCTGTGCAGGTAGAGCTGACGGATAAGCAGTTTGTTATCGGCCGTGATTTGTCTTGTGATCTGGTGTTGTCTCATAGCAGTGTGTCGCGAATTCATGCGGTAATCTACAAAACCGAGCAAGGATTATTCCTCGAAGATCAAGAGTCCAGTTATGGCACTTTGGTTAATCACAGGCCGGTTAAGCCGTTAACGGCGGCAACGCTAAATCCTTCCAGTGAGATCAAACTCGGCGCACAACCCATCCGGGTTAGTTTATTAACCGCCGACGATACTTTTAATATGGATACGGGTGAGTTTTCATCGGATCGCATTTTTCAGCAGTTTGATCAATTAAGAACTCAAGTTCAGCAAGCCATTGCGCCGTTAGAAGAGTCGACCAAACAGGCGTTAACAGAATCCTTTGAGCAACTCGGTGAGCAGGCCAACTTATGGTTTGAACGCAACCGGGTGTTGCACCATATCAATCTGATGCTGAACCATGCCATGGTGTCGGATGATCTGTTGGCTCAGATACTACCCATGCTGGTTGGATTATTTGGTGCAGAACGAGGCTTTGTTTTACTTCATAAACCGAGGCTGAAAAAACTGGTGCCTTCTGCGTCTTATTCATACGACAGTATTCATCAAACGCAAGACAAGCCACAATCATCACCGGTTAATCAGTCACAATTACTGTTTAGTCAAACGGTGGCCAAGCGTTGTTTTGATTCCAGTGAGATTTACATTACCAATGATGTTAATCAAACAATGTTGCTAAAGTCGGCCGATAGTGTGCAGCAAGGTCAAATAAAGAGTGTGCTGGCTTTTCCTCTAATTTATGCCGGTAATGTTCTGGCGGTGATTTATCTGGATAACTGCTCCAGCTTTGTTGATTTTGAGTCGCATCGTGAGTTTATTAAACCGTTGCAATCGCATTTGGGTGCCGCACTTCGACACGCCATGCACTACAGCCAGGCCGTTACCGATGATTTAACCGGTGTATACACCCGACGTTATTTTGAAGAACGTGTTAAACAGGCGATGGAGCATAGCCGCCGATACAATTCGACCTGTTGCCTAATCTTTCTCGATATCGATCATTTCAAAATGATCAATGATACTCATGGTCATCATGTTGGCGATCTGGTCTTGATGGATGTGGCCAATACGTTGCAACAAACGGCACGAAAAAGTGATGTGGTAGGACGGCTGGGCGGTGAAGAGTTTGTTCTGTTTTTATCGGACACTGCATTGGACGGCGCAAAGATTTACGCTGAACGCATCCGTGAAAAAATAGCCAGTATCCAGTTTATGCATAATGATGAAAACATTCAGCTTACTGCCAGCCTGGGCGTTGCTGAATACAATGTTGCTTATGGGCTGGCGCCTTATCAGTTTATTGAAGCGGCCGATCAGGCAATGTATCAGGCAAAAGAGACTGGACGAAACCGGGTGGTGGTAGCAAAGCCGCAAAAAGTAGCTGCTTTGAATAATACGTGTTACCGAAAATAGTTGTAAACTATTTAACAGAGCTTATCGAAGCAATCTTTAAAAACAAAACGAATAAAATTTTAACAGCAGGCTTTCAATGATTCGATGTACTCAGTGCGGTAGTAATAATCCCATCTTTAATACCCATTGCAGTGAATGTGAGTCTGTTCTAACCTTTCCGGAAACATCTTACGATCCACAAGACGAGCGTTTGCAAAAAAGCTCTTTTGATGAAAGCTCTTTAGATGAAAGCGCTTCAAAAGACATATCTTCAAAACAAAGCAAACCAAAAAAAAGTACAGCAGAAGAAAATACATCAGTACATTCAAAGCCAGATAATACTCTTCCACACGACTCTTTAGAGATTGACGATTTACAAGTTAAATCAGATGTTTCTAATACTGAGTCAATTGCCGAATTCTCCATAATTAAAAAAATTGGTGAAGGCGGAATGGGTAAGGTGTTTTTGGCAAACGATACTGTGCTTAACAGAAAAGTGGCATTAAAAACGTTAAGTGAAGAAAAGCTGTCACCAAAGATGACGCAAAGAATTATTGAAGAAGCTCGTCTTGCCAGTGTTTTGAATCATGACAATATTGCAACTGTCTACAGTGCTTCCAACTCTGGCAGCATACCTTATATCGCAATGGAGTGGGTCGAAGGTGAAAGTCTTGAGAATGGTATTTTTCAGGAAAAATTTACTTATCAGCAGTCGTTAAGTATTGCAGCACAAATAGCCAAAGCATTAAAACATGCACATGCTCACGGCATTATCCATCGAGATATTAAACCCGCGAATATTATGGTGTGTCGTAATACTGGCAAAGTGAAGGTTCTCGATTTTGGTATAGCGGAGCGATTTCAAGCGGATCATATTTCAGCGCCTATTGAGCTGGAGACGTCGGTAAGCTCTCGTCAAACGTCTCTCGGTGTTCTGGAAGGCACTATTGCCTATATGTCGCCAGAACAAACGCAGCAAAAAACGCTAAGCTTGGCGTCTGATGTGTTTTCATTTGGCATTGTACTGCATGAGTTAATGACAGGGGATAATCCATTTGAAGCGGAGACTGTAAAAAGCACCCTGAATAATATTCAGCAAAAAAATAATTTTGACCCATCATTAAAAGGGCTATCTGGTGAATTAAAAAAACTCATTATCGATTGCCTGAGTAAAACGTCTGAACAACGACCAGCTTTTGAGCAAATTGAATTGATTTTGAATAAGTTGCATCAGGCAGAGGTTGATAGAACATTAAAAAATCGCTCTTACTGGACCTCTTCCTGGCGATTGCCCGCAATAATTACCGGGTTAATATTTTTAGTTGCTTCGAGTGCTTTTTATTTGTTAAAGCCGATTTTGTCGGATCGCGATCATATTTTTGCGCAAGGGAAAAAGTTAGCTGTATTACCCTTTGATAATTTAAGCGCAGATCCAATGATAGATATTTTTTCCAAAGGCTTAACATTTGACTTAAGCAATCAACTATCTGAAATAAGCAGCGAAAATAATAGCTGGGTTATTCCTGCATCAGAATTTTTTAAATTAAAGGATACTTCCACCTCAGAGGTTTACCGAAAGCATAATGTTGACTGGGTTATTAAAGGCAGCGTACAACATTTTGGTAATGAGCGCTTGCTATCGGTTCAGCTATTGAATGCCAGTGACTCGCGTGTGGTAAAAGTCTTTAAAGAAAGTTTTACCGTTGAAACCGCTTTTGTCGCACAAAATAAAATTAAACAATCGATTGTTCAATTATTGGGTTGGCAGCAAGCTTCAAAGCAGCCTAATAATAAATCGCCAGTGTCGGAGGCGTATCTTCATTACCTCAATGGCATGGGCTATTTATATCGTTACGACTATAAAGACAATTTAAGTGAAGCGATAAGTAACTTACAGAAATCGATAGATATTGATGCTTCTTTTGAGCCGGCGTATTACCACTTGGCCGAGGCATATATTCGTAAAGCTAAGCACGATAGTGATGCATTAACCTTAACAAAGGCGGTCGAGTTATCAAAGTCAGCTATTGACCGGTTTAATTCATCCAGCGCTTACAGTTTAAGTGGTATGGCCAATTATCGAGCCAGTCAGTACACAAAGTCAGAACAACACTTTAAAAAAGCATTACAGTTAGATGAGAAAAATGATAAAGCTTATTATGGACTCGCCCGCTTAATGCAGGCAATAAACAAAAACGAACAGGCCGAGCAATATTTTAGACAAGCCATCGCATTAAACGAGAACTGGATATACTGGAATTATCTGGCTTATTTGTATTATCAAACCAATCGACTGGATGATGCAAAACAAGCTTATAAGCAAGTTGCTTTAATGACACCGAATAATGTGTTTGGCTTTCAAATGCTAGGCGCTATTGCTGTTTCAGAAGGTGATTTTGTACAGGCTGAAAAATCTTTTGAAGCGTCTGTAAAACGTGAGCCAGATAATGCTTATAACCATTCGAATTTGGCAACCGCGTATTTTTATCAAACAAAATATCATCTTGCAACTAAATCGAATGAGAGAGCCGTAGAGCTGAACCCAGACAGCTATATATTACAGGCAAACCTTGCTGATTCCTATAGATGGGAGGGAAAGGATTTGCAAGCAAAAGTAACATATGAAAAAGCAATAAGTCTTGTTAATAAGCTTATAGAGCAAAAGTCGAATAATATATCATTAAAGGTTCGTAAAGCATCTTACTTAGCTAAGAGTGGCATGGTGAAGCCTGCATTAGCTTTGTTGCCTACTGACTCCTTAATTGATAGTAAAGCATATGTATTGATTTGGGCTTCTAATGTTTATGAGTTAGCGGGAAACAGAGATAAGGTGGCTGAGTACCTCACAGCTGCGATTAACAAAGGCTATGATTTAAAAAACCTTAGAAATGAACCGGAATTTGATAGATTCTTTTCCAGTGATATTGGTAATCAATTCTTAAAAAAATATCAATAGAAACTAATTAAATGAGATGAGTTTATATTTCACTGACGAGTTACTAAGCGTATATTACCAGTAGCTGTCAGTGAAATACTTGTTTTTATATTTAATTCTTAAATGCCTAGTTATCTACATCGCCATTATTCACAATGACTTCAGGATCTTTAGTGTAAATGGTTCCCTCAGACTCCACATAGACCAGATAAGCACTGAATTTTGGCACATTATTAGCGCCGGAGTCCTGTGCAATTGTCAGCGTACCTTGTTGAGGCTCATTATTACTGACACCAAAAGAGTAGTTAAACTCAGCTTCTAGCGAAAAAGGGTTGTTAAAGTATAGACCCCAGTTGCTCAGTGATTTTCCAGAGCTATTGACCAGTTGAAAGTTTATGGTATCGCCTTTATTTACATTGGGCAGATCGTCTGTGACTGAAATGGAGTTGTCATTATTAAATGTGAATACCGCAGTGTGAGTAGCCATTACCTGTTCCTTTTGTTTTGTTGGTATTGATGCTTGTTAAGAAAACTCATCAAATGAGCCAGCCAAGCTGACATTAGTTTCATTTTTGCTTAACGTATTGTCAATTATTATCGCTGTTTTGCACTTGGAAAATCTCAAATATCATCTAAAGTTAAGTATTATTGATAATACTAGTAAGGAGATGAAATGCAGAAACACTTTAGTGTGGCGCTTTTCATTTTCATTTTTTCGTTTGGAACTTTCGCGCAAGACGCCAGTAAGCCTTCTGTCAGCCGCCAGTATAACTTTCATGCATATACCGTGTTTGACGGTTTACCTCAGGGACAAATAACCAGTATTCAGCAGGATTCCCATGGTTTTATATGGGTGGGCAGTTATGCGGGCGTAACCCGCTATAACGGTGATGAATTCGATACCTATACCGATCCTTTACCGAGTAATTCAATTACCTCGATGACCACCGATAACAAAGGTCGTATCGTTATTACTACTGGCGCCGGTTTTTGCTTCTTAACTGATGGTCAGTTTGACTGCACGCCGCTGGACAGCCACAGCAAAGTGTCAAATTTGTATCAGGCCTTTGCCGCTGAAGATGGCAGTTATTGGTTCGCGGCCGATGGTGGATTGCTTCATTATCATCAACAGGCATTAACCCTGTACGATGAGTCCGATGGTTTACCGTCTCCAACCGTTCGAAGTGTATTGAAAGATCGTAAAGACAGAATTTGGGCGGGTACGCGTAAAGGATTGTCGCAGCTGACAGGCACTTCGTTTGAGCCTTTTTATCCAGATATTTTCGGCGACGCACTGATTCAGGCATTACTGGATACCGATGAGGGCGTCTGGATTGGCAGTAATGTGGGTTTGTACCGACTCGATCATCAAACCGATGAATTAATTAAAGTGAGTAATGGACAGTTTGGCGGCAATGTTATTTTAAATCTGTTTGAAGACAGTCGCGGTATTATCTGGATAGCCACTTATCGTGGACTGTACCGTCTGGTGAATGGCCAAATTGAACGACTGTCGCCCCAGCGTGGCTTAAAACACGTTACCACTTACACCATTACGGAAGACAATGAAGGCACTATATGGATTGGCTCCGATGCCGGACTGGT
The DNA here is from genome assembly GCF_003148745.1 of Pleionea mediterranea. GTDB lineage: Bacteria > Pseudomonadota > Gammaproteobacteria > Enterobacterales > Kangiellaceae > Pleionea > Pleionea mediterranea. The sequence continues at coordinate 245,338 of NZ_QGGU01000001.1, forward strand.
GAAGTATGTACCGGGTCCATTTATCAGCTATACCAAAGAGCAGGGCATGAGCAATGAGTTTGTTCGATCCATGGCGACTGATCAGGAAGGACGCGTCTGGATGGGAACCCGTTATGGGGTCAGCATCTTTGAGCCTGAAACTGAGTCCTTTACTATTTTGGATGAGAAGGATCTTAAAACTGACCGCATTCGTGTCTATGCGGTAAGGATGTTACCCAATGGCGATATGCTTATTGGTACCCGTTCCGGGTTAATTCATTGGCAAGACGGTGCTGTAAAGCGCCATTACTCCACCGAAGATGGCCTACCTTCATCCTATGTGTCGGCTTTTTTAGTGGATAGTCAGCAGCGTATCTGGGTTGGTACTTCTCGAGGGCTAGCGCAGTTCAAAGACGAAAAAATTATTCCTGTAAAACCAAGCGAGTTTCCTATTGGCGGAATTTATCATTTAAAGCAGGACAACAAAGAGCGCATCTGGATTGGTACCGGTAATCAAGGCGTTGTGTTGTTTGATGCCGAAGATGAAAGCTATCGCAAAATTGCGCAAATCCCCGAGTCCAGTGAGTTTACTGTTTGGAATATCGATAAAGATAATGATGGCAACATGTGGGTCGGTACCAACGGCAATGGGTTATTAAAAATCAGTGAGGATTTAAAATTACTGGATATTTACGACAGTGATAACTTACTCGGTAATGATTATGTCTGGCAGGTGATGGTGGATAGTCAGGGTAATATTTGGTGTTATACCAATATTGGACTTAAACGTTTTTCCGACGGGCATTTTACGCATTTTGATGGTGACGATGGACTGCCCGATCTGGAAGGTGCCGCCACAGCGGTTATGGAACACCCTAATGGAGACCTCTGGTTTGGTACCGGTTATGGCGTTATTCGTTATGTGCCCGGTCAGGAAACCAGCATTGATGATCCGCCGCCAATTATGATGGAGGGTGTCTGGCTTGGCGAAAAGAAGCTTAAGTCGGGCGTTAGTCTTCCCAACGATGTTGAAGCGCTAACTGCACGCTTTTCCAGTTTAAGTTTTCGTGATGAGCGGGACATTTTATTCAGCTATCGATTGTTGGGGGCGAGCAATCAATGGTCGAAATCGTTTGAAAGTAACCGTTTGCAATTGGCCAGCTTGTCTCCAGGAGATTACACGCTAGAAATAAAAGCGATAAAAAGCGGGCGCATTGCCAGTGAATCACCAGCCTCATTCCAATTTACCATTCGAGCACCCTTCTGGATGACCTGGTGGTTTATCGGACTTTGCGTGCTGCTGGTTATTGCCATTCTAATAAGCCTAATTCAGTATCGCACCCGCCGGCTGGCTGCAGAAAAATCGCAGCTTGAACTGTTAGTTACTGAACGTACCGAAGAATTACAAAGCACCAACGAAGAGCTGAAGCGACTGGTGATCACCGATGAACTGACTGGCCTTAATAACCGCCGGCATTTAATGACGTGTCTGGAGCAGGAAGTACGTCGGTTGTCCCGCTGTCCGGAACCAGCCTACTTATCGTTTATTATTCTCGATGCGGATCATTTTAAAACCATTAATGATACCTATGGCCATGTGATAGGCGACAAAGTATTAACCGAGTTGGCTGAACGAATAAAGACCTGTTGTCGACAAACCGATGTTGCGGCCAGATACGGCGGTGAAGAATTTGCCATCATATTACCGTTTACTGACTTGGTGGGCGCATTAACTTTGGCTGATAAAATTAAGTCATCGGTGGCGACAGATAGTATTAAAGTAAAACATAATCTTGAGATAACCATGACCGTCAGTCTTGGTGTGGTAAGCGTTGATGGCGATACCTTAGGTGATATTGAAAAAGAGTGTGATCAAATGATCAAGCAGGCCGATGCCGCACTTTATAAGGCGAAGCGTCAGGGACGTAATCAAGTTTGCTTTTTTGAAAGCGGCGATGAGCAATCAACCGGTTCTTAAGGATAAGTTCGTTTTAAGTCAGTGGCAGTTTAGCTCGGGACGCTTTAAGCTGTGTTCCATTAACCCATAGACGCTTTAACTCAGAGCCAGCCATACCCCAACGGCCATCATTAATGATCCCGAAATGCGATTGATTAAGCGCACATTGTCACTTTGTTCCAGCAACTTTCGTAAGGTTTTACCGCCAGTTGCGTAAAGCATTAAAAATGTAAATTCACTGATTATAATAATTAACACCAGAACAGTGAGTTGCGGTGTTATAGCCATATCAGGATTGATAAAGGATGGCAGTAGTGAGATGGTAAATGCCCAACCCTTTGGATTGGCAATGGCAGTGACAAAACCTTGTATAGCCAACTCGCCTCTGGCGCGTTGTGAATTTGCAGGAGCCGTTAAGTCGATGGCCATTTTACCCCGTGAACGCCACATTTGTACGCCCAGATAAATTAAATAAGCACCGCCCAGATACTTTAAAACCGCGAATGCGGCAGGGTAGTTCAGCATGACGCTGGCAACACCAATCACCGCCAATACCGACACCAGTGCAACACCGATTAATTCTCCCCACATCATATACATGGTGCGCCGCACGCCAATACTCATGCCCAGCGTTAATGACAACGTCATGCACATTCCCGGTGTGGCCGATATCACTAAAAAGGTAGGAATAAACAGGGCGATTAAAGTTAGGTCGATCATTTGAGGTTGGTCACTATTCCGTGGCGATTAGTCTGCGAGGCTGCTAATAATCTTGTGCAGGCCATTTTAAAAGCGCGAGAGTGTAGCACGTGAAATGCTTAATTTCGATGATAGATAGGCCATTTTCTTACAAGTTGTCTAACTCAAAATGAGTCAGTATGACCGCGATATACTGATAACTAACCTCTTGAATCTTAGGCCTTTTGTTCTATAGTTAAATCAGTGTGCTTCAACTATATGGTTGGTTTTGTGAGAATGTTTTTTCGGCTTATTTCAGTTAGCGTGGTTGTATTGTTCAGTTGCGGTAGTGCAATGGCGAACAATAGCGACCGCGACTGGTTACAGCTGAGCGGATTTGGGACTCTTGGTATCACCGAGACAGATTCGGAAACCATCGGGTTTCGTAATGACTTTTCTCAAAATCAAATTGTTTACGAAGGCGATTATTCGACTGCGCCACTGAGTAATCTGGGCCTACAAATGGACGCCTTGATAAATTCAGAGTGGGATGCAGTGGCACAATGGGTGTATCGCGAACAGGATAAACATGATCTGGATGCGCTCACCACCATGGCCTTTATTCGCTACTCTCCTTCAGCAAACTGGCAGTTTCGAGCAGGCAGAACCGCAATCGATCTATTTCATCTCTCAGAGTACCGGGATGTCGGTATTGCCTATACCTGGGCTAAAGTGCCAACGGAAGTTTATGGCTTTGTACCAAGCCGGCACATTGATGGCGTTGATGCGCAATTATTCAAAGATTACAACGGAGTGAATTTTACTCTTAAGGGATACTATGGGGAGTTTGAATCTGACTTTACATCATCGGGGTATGATCCCATATCTTTTAAAGATATAACCGGCGTTAGACTGACTGCCGAAACATTCGACTGGTCTATTAGTTTACGCCATACACAGGCAAGGGTTGAATCCAATAATCAAACGATTCAATTTGTGGTTGATGAAATTATTAATGCCGAACCGTTGTGGCCAGACTCACCAGAGTTTGCAGACAAATTATCAATGGATGATAAATCACTGAACTACTCATCTTTATCTGGTCAGTATAACTTTTCTCCGTTTCTAGTCATGGGAGAGTTTGCCTACATTAGTTCGCAAAGTTCTGTGCTTGAGTCTGTAAGAAATGGTTATCTCAGTGTCATTTATCAGTCAGATGCTCACAGCTTTCATTTGACTCAGTCTTTTACGGATTCGACAGCCTATTACTTTGATGAGTTTGTGCTATCACCACAGTTGCTAGCTCCCTTGATAGATGCTGTTGAAAGACAGCTTAATGCATTTGCAACCGATCAAATTACCCGCTCAATTGGTTGGCGATTCGATGTGACACCTTCGGTTGCCGTTAAAGTTCAATGGGATAATACGGAGTATAAAGGTCGTGGCAGTTCTTTATTAGGCAGCGAGCTTATTTTAACCGAACGTGCCAATGGTTCGTTAAATTCTGTCCATGCAACCGTGAGTTTTAGTTTCTGATGTTTCGTCAAATCATACTTATAATCTATCTTTTGCTGTGTTGTACTGCAGGAGCCAGCATTGCATCGGAATCAAAATCTAATAACGATCTTGTGGTGGTGGTTCATAAAAATAACCCGGTGGATAAATTATCAAAAGATCAATTAATCGATTTATTTATGGGGAAGTATGTGGCGTTTCCCGATGGCAAAAAAGCTATTCCACTGGATATAAATGATTCGAGCCAGTTGAAAAAACAATTCTATCAAGCATTGGTTGGCTTGCCGTTGGCACGAGTTAATGCTTATTGGTCACGAATAAAATTTACCGGAAGAGCCAGACCTCCACAGGAAATGGCTAATGAACAGGCGCTCCTGTCGTTTATGAATTCGCAAGATAGAGCCATTGGCTATTTGCCCAGAAGTAAGGTTACGAAAAATTTAAAAGTGGTGTATCAATTCAGTGAATAGATACGGTATTTTAGTCAGGCTTACTGCGGCAATTTTAATTGCCGCCATTATTGTTGGTGTTGTGTCTGCCAATATTTTTTATCGCATCACCTATAACAGTGAACTTGCTGCGGCCAACGAAGATATTTCTCAATTATTTACCACGGTTTCATCGACGGCTTCAATTGCCGCCTATGTTGAAGACAGTGAAATAGCCCGTGAGGTAGTAAATGGACTGGTCACCAATAGTACCGTTCATGGTGTTAAGTTTAAAGCCGGTAATGTCAGTGTTTCGACACCAATAAAATCCAATTATAAACCATTAACGTTTGATATTTTTCATCCATTTATGAACAGTGAAGTCATTGGTCATCTGGATATATATCCTGAAGAAAGTTTTATTCGAAACCGGGCAGAAGTCATTGGTCGAGACAATGTGAAGGCACTGTTTGCATTAGCAACGGTGGTTACTTTATTAACATTGATTATTTCTCATTACCTCATTATTCGACCCATGGTAAATACTGGAAACGCGCTGCATAATATTGATCCTGGTGCCAGTAATCGCCTTGTAAAACCCGACTTTCATAAAACCAGTGAAATAGGAGCTCTGGTTGAAGATATCAATGAGCTGCTTGAAAAATCAGAAAGTTTGATAACCAAAGAGCGAAGTTTAAGAAAAGAAATAGAAGTTCTGGAAAAGAATTTCCGGATGTTATTTGAAAATTCTCTGTCACCTATTGTTTTAGCAGACAGACAGGGTGAGCTTATATTGTCTAATGACTCCTTTTATACTTTGATGGCTAGAGTTAATCAGCCAATGCTAACCAATTATGGTCCCTTGCTCAGTGATCTTTTTGTGCAGTCTGAAAAGTTGATTAAAGATGTAAAACAGGCTTTTCAAAAAAATGACATTGCCATTGGTGAGTATGAGCTTAAAACCAGCAAAGATGAACCTATGTGGAGTCAGGTTGTTATTATTCCTATTTCAACGGAAGATAACTCGGACTTGTATCAAATAACGTTGCATGACATCAGCAAACGGAAACTTGAGATGGACAAACTCAGTGTGCAAGCAGAGGTTGACTCATTAACAAACCTAACTAATCGTCACGGAGCAGAAACCAAACTCGAAGACTTAATGCAACGTAAGGTACCTTTCGCTTTAGCATTAATCGATTTAAATGGCTTTAAGCAAATTAATGATATTTACGGCCATGATGCCGGCGATGTCATTTTAAAACATGTGTCTGACAATATGCTTAATGTGGTTAGGCAAGATGATACCGTCAGTCGATGGGGTGGTGATGAGTTTGTATTAATATTTAAACGGACAGAGAAACAAGCATTAATAAAAGTTCTCGATAAAATGTATCAGGCAATTATCAAACCCGTCAAATTGGAAAGCATCAATCAAGAAATTTCTGTGGGCGCCAGTATCGGTGCTGCATTCTACCCTGAATCAGGTGAAACATTGGAGCAAATTATTCGCCGTGCCGACAAAGCCATGTATCGAGCGAAAGCGGTGAAACAAGCCCAGCCAGAAAAGTATTTGTTTTTTGATGAGGAATAAAATCACTGATTGCTTTTACAGCAAAGTGTACTTTATGCAAAAAAGATATATTGGCTGTTATTTAAACAACTTTATGTGATTTATAGTAATTATAACTTCAGTACACATTACTCCCACTCCTCTATAGTGCTTTTATATCACTGACTGTATGTTGTAGGACTCTTAAATCGTTAGGTTATTGTTTATACAACCTAGCCTGACACACCTTTTAATACTTTGATTTTGGCATTATTTACATTGATTTTTAGGACACAATCTTTTAAAAAGACACCAGCAATAGTTCTTATTGTGGGGTTAGAGTTTATAGCGTTTTTAAAAGGAAGCATAAATGAAAAGTTTAGGTTTAAAAGCATCGCTGATTTCATCGGCGGTTATTCTTGCACTGTCGGGGTGTTCCGACTCAAATAAAGATACAGCGCCAACAGCGAAGGATTTATCGCTGGCTAATATGAAGCAGTGGGTTGCAACCCCCTTTACTTTACCTGCTTCGGATGCTGACAATGATGATATGACCATCACATTCAGTGAGTCTGGCTCGCCGGTTAGTTCTCAAAATGGTGTTTATACATTCAGCCATGGCATGCTTGAGCAAACAGGTGAGTTAGCGTTTAAGTATGTGCCACTTACGGCTGAAGCGGGCTCTATAGATTATCAAGTTGAAGCCAATGGTAAAACTGCATCTGCACAAATTTCAGTTTCTCATATAGTGAGTGATCCTTTAGCCAACCAGCAGTGGCATTTACGTAATACTGGACAAAAGGCTTATGCGCTCAGTGATGAAATGAAAGCAGGTTTAGTTGAGTATTATGTTGCCAATTTAGGTTATACAGAAGAGCAAGCACAAGAATTAATGGATCAAGCGTTTGCTATAGAAGAAGAACGACTTGTGCCTGGCGAAGACATCAATGTGATGGAAGCATACGCACAAGGTGTAACTGGTGAAGGCGTTACCTCTGTTGTCGTTGACTCTGGGTTAGAAATTCGTCACGAAGATTTACAACCAAATGTTTTGGCTTATCGTTCGTTAAACTTAAACAGCGATGCTGTAGATCATACTGATCCAACAAACACGAGCAAAACAGGTGACCACGGTACATCTGTAGCAGGTCTTATTGCCGCAAAAGGCTGGAATGAAATTGGTGGTCGAGGTGTATCCCCCGATACTAGTTTGATCGGTATGAATTATTTAGGTGGTGGAGCAAAAGTTGATCAAACAGACTTTCTTGTTCACGGATTTCCCGGTAGTGGCATATCAACCGACGAAAATATTTCAACGTTTAATCGCAGCTACGGAATTACGTTTCCAACAGCGATTGCTTACTCAGAATTTGATGAAGCGGTTCAGTCCTATCCGGCAATGGTACTTCGAAATGGTAAAGGCGCATTAAACATTAAATCCAGTGGTAATGGATTTATTGACGGTGGACCCGAAGGTAGTTTATGCAGCGATAATGGCGCAAACGCACTAGGTTTAACCTGTTATGATGGCGCTTTTGAGCCAAGCCAGGCTCACCCATTTTACTTAAGTGTTGGTGCTGTTATTTCAGACGGAAGTCACACCAGTTACTCAACCGCAGGCGCAAACGTTTTTGTTTCGGCACCATCTGGTGAATACGGTCGTTGGTCTCCAGCGATGGTAACTACTGATTCAATGACGTGCTTAAATGGATATTCTGGATTCTTTGGTGGTCAAATTGCTGCCTGGACGAATTTTTATGGTGAAGCTTTTACACGCAGCCAATACCCGTTCAACTTCCCTGGTCATGAAGATAATGCACAGTGTAATTATACTTCAACAATGAATGGCACTTCATCTGCAGCGCCAAATACTTCAGGTGTTGTGTCATTAATTTTGTCTGCAAACCCAGAGCTAACCTGGCGTGATGTTCGTCATATCCTGGCTGAAACAAGCACACAAGTTGATGCTGATAACGCTCCTGTGATTTTGGATGTTAATGGCAGTGATTTTGTTGCGCATCAGGGCTGGATTGAGAACGCTGCTGGCTTTACTTTTAACACCCAGTATGGATTTGGTCGTGTTAATGCTGGCGAAGCAGTCAAAATGGCATTGAATTATTCAGAAAGTCTGGGTGATCTGATGGCTACTGACTGGATAGGTGAAGGTACTGTTGTTGGCGCAGCTTCTCTGGATAAAGATATTCCCGATAACAACGCAGATGGTGTTACTCATAGCATTGAAATAACGGATGAGTTGACTCTTGAAGCGATTCAGTTCCGCTTTGATGTAAGTAATGCAGAAATGCAGTTTGGTGATGTTAATGGTAACCAAACAACAGCTGGTACAGACTTGGCTATTGAAGTGACGTCTCCTTCGGGAACTCGAAGCGTTCTTTTAGCATCTAAACAGGCTCTTATGTACCCTGCGTATAGCTTTGATGCAGGTTTTCAGCCGGGTTATATCTTAAAAGATTCGGTTATGCTGTCAAATGCGTTTTATGGTGAGCCAACGGTTGGTACTTGGACAGTTCGTCTAATCGACACCAGTGATGCAAGCTTTGTTGCCAGCGATGGTGGAGATAATGGATTGGGTGTAATTGGTTTTGCCAATAATACTGTTCCAAGTAAGTTAGAAGGCGTTTCTATCCGAGCCTTTGGCCATAATGCACAGTAATTGTAATTAGGAGAATAAAATATGTCATTGAAGAAAACTGTATTGCTTTCTGCCAGCATTATGACTGCTTTAGCAGTGAGTGCTCAGTCGCCAACGCCATTGCTTGAAAGTGCACCTAAGAAAACTGTGAAGCAAATTAATATGGCTCAGCCTGACTTTGGTGGTTATAAAGTAGAGCGAAAACTTAAGTATGTGCCTGTTTCTCAAATCGGCCAGCAAAAAGTTATTAAGAAAACTCAGTCTATGGCTATAGTAGAAACAGCCAGTCAAACTACGGTTACTAAAAACACAGTCGTTCGTAATATTTTGACTGGTGAGTTAGCGCCTCTTTCTGGCAACATTAACGTGTTGTTAAAAGATGGTGTTACGGCTGATCAAGTAAGTTCGCAACTTGGGTTAACATTAGTGGTAAGTTACCCCAATACAAAACTAGCCGTGTTTAAAGCATCTCCTGATGCCGATGTGATTGAGGTTGCAGCTGCAATTAAATCATCCGGCTTAGTCAAAAGCGCTCGTATAGAAGTGCTTGAAACTATTTATCAGGCTGATTAAAGACTTTGTTTTTACAATAAAAGTTTGACCTTTAGGTCATTTGTCAGGCATTAGTTATATAAATGACTGGCGGTAAAAAGTCCGTTGATGAATAATCTTCGGACTTTTTATTTTGTTTCAATTTTATTTTCAAGAATTATGACTGTGAATTTATTTCTATTGATTCCATTTATCTGACCATCGCTTTATTCGGGTGGGATTCTATGATGTTCCGCACAATAATTCGCCATTCTTATATTTTTACTCAAATCAAAATTCTCATAAAAACTCAATGAAATAGAAAGGCTATACTTTCTAAGCTGTTGAAAGTTATATCGATTAATGGTGAGTTCAATGACATATCGGCTATTTATCTTAAAACTATTTTGGAGTCAGTACTAAAGTAGTATATCGGGCCAATGGTTAAATTCTCATGGTGTGAATTCTGTAGAGATTAATTCAGCAGCGATAACTTCAGAAGTGATGAATATTTTCTTGTTAACTATTTTGATATTGCTGCTTAAAACTAACCATTAAACAATAAGAGGGCCCATTATGAATGATAAAAAATTTAGCCCACACAGCTTTATAGTACTGATACTTTTTCTTGCAACTATTTCATTTGGTAAACTGGTGAGTGCTGGAAACTGGCAGCAGAATGTTTCCGTTGGTGGTTTCAATAATGTCCATATTTACACACCCAGTTCGCAATCGTCTATTGGTGATGGTAAGGCATTACTGATTGTACTTCATGGTTGTGTTCAGCCAATTAATAATTATTTAAATGCACAACTGGAAACAGCTGCAGAGCAATATGGAATGGTTGTGGCAGTACCCGATGCAATGAACAAGGCGGGATACAGTTGTTGGTCTTACTGGCAGGGAACAAAATCGAGAAACGCCGGTGATTATAAAAATCTAATTAATCTTGCCAATACTCTGTCGAATGATTCAGCGAGAAATATTGATCCGGATCAAGTTTATATTGCCGGTTTGTCCTCTGGGGCAAGCTTTGCTAATACCACCGCCTGTTTGGCTCCCGATGTATTTGCCGGTATGGGAATTAGTGCGGGACCAAGTATTGGCACCAGTTCAAATGGAGCTTTGGGCCCCTGCGAAGCGGCTGATGTTAAAGCTCGATGTGAAAGTTACGCGGGCAGTTATCAGTCTCATTTTGCAACACAAATTGCGTCCATTGGTCATGGCGATGCCGACACGACTGTGAACCAATGTTATAACCGGCAAAATGCCGAAGGTATGGCGGCTGTGTACGGTGTTGGTGAATTAAATGGTAGCCAGATTATTTCAGAAGGTTCGCGAACCGCTGATGAAACCTTATGGCAAAATGGTCGTGTATCCATGCTCTGGTTTAATAATCTGGATCATTCCTGGTCGGGCGGTCAGGGAGCCAGTGGTGATTACATCAGTGATGCAAGTATCAATTATGCCAGCTATCTTGGCGCGTTTTTTACTGCTAATAATCAGCGCGTTGATCGAAATCAGGGACCTGTTATTTCCAGTTTATCCGCAAACGATTACGGTGGTGGATTAGCGATCAGTGGTCAGGCGCAGGATGCAGAAACTCAGGTGAATTCCGTTTCGATTGCCATCTACTCTTTGAATACAGCGCCGCCTTCTCAAGTTGAAACTTTTACTGCGAGTTTAAGCAGCAATGGTAATTTTTCTGCCAATACCTCGGCGTTATCTGATGGTTTGTATGATGTTCGTGCCATAGCAACGGACGATCAATCAAAAGCGGGTGATGAACAATCGATAACCGCACGAGTGGGTCCCGAGCCTGCAGACACCGCACCGTCAATAAGTGATGTGATGGTGACGGTAACGGGTCAATGCGCTGTGGTTTCCGGATACGCAGTCGATGTGAATCAAAATCTATCTTCTGTTACGGTAAGTTTTTCCAATGGCAATATCGCGGCCGATATTAATGGTAATCAATTTTCTGCCGAGCAATGTCAATTACCCGGTGGTCAACAGCAAGCCACGGTAACGGCATCTGATACAACCAATTTGTCATCCTCACAAACAATAAGTTTTGAAGTGGATGCTGGTGTGACTGGTGATTACAACAAACACATTGAGCTGGGTCATATTAAATGGGGCGATGGTTATTCTGAATGTTACCTGGCATTTGGTACGGCTGAATTTACCATGCGTGAATACAGCGCCAGTAATAACCAATGTGAATGGATCGCTGATGGTGAACCCAGTTGCAATGGTCCGGTACAAGCTTGTCGTAACGGAGATGATGGTGGCGATCCGCCTGCTCAGGACGCAGATGGCGATGGTATAACGGACGCAAATGATAACTGCCCTAATCAGGCTAACGCCGATCAGGCGGACAACGATGGTGATGGTGTTGGCAATGTTTGTGATGCAACGCCAGATGGTGAGGTTAACTGTACCGATACTTCAACATCGAATTATTATCACGTTTCTGCAGGCCGGGCGACAACCAATGGTTTTTACAGTTACGCCAAAGGTTCTGGTGAAAATATGGGGCTATATAATATGTATACACAAACCACATTGCGGGAAATATCGCCGAGTTATTTTGAAATTGGCAGTTGTCCGTAAAACATTTTACGGTCACTGTAAAATCATCACCGACAATCAATACATAAAAAAGCCCGGACAATCCGGGCTTTTTAAAATAACAAAAGAAAAGTTATTGATTAAGGATAAACATAGCTTGCCTGAATACCTAATGGCAGGCCAATCCACCAGTAAATAAGCAGGAATATTGTCCAACCCACCATCAATGCAACGCTGTATGGCAGCATCATAGAAATTACGGTTCCAATACCGGTGCCTTTTACATAACGTTGACAGTAAACAACCACCAACGGAAAGTAGGGCATTAGCGGTGTCACAATGTTCGAGGTGGAATCGCCAACACGGTATGCGGCTTGTGTTAGATCCGGAGAAATGCCCAGTTGCATCAGCATGGGCACAAAAATAGGCGCTAACAAGCCCCACTTGGCTGAGCTGGAGCCGACAAATAAATTGACGATACCGGTTAAAATGACAATGCCAATGATGGTGACAGCGCTCGGTAATTGCATTGCTTTCAGTCCTTCGGCACCTTCAATGGCCATTAAAGCGCCTATATTGGATTTGCCAAACGCATCAATAAATAAGGCACAGAAAAACGCCATGACTATGTAGTAGGCCATGGAATTCATCGACTTGCTCATGGCACTAATCATATCTTTGCTTGACTTAAAGGTACCCGATAAAAAGCCGTAAACAGCGCCGGGAACGATAAATAACAAAAATATAAGCGGCACAATTGATTGCATAATTGGCGCACTAAAGTCGGCCAACTTGCCATTTTCTGCGCGCAAAGGCGAGTCTTCCGGATAGGCAGTAAAAAATAATAAAACCAGGCCTATAACCATGATACTGGTCGCAATAAGAAAACATTTTTTATCGTGAGAGGTGACTTCCCCAAACGCCGGTAATTCTTCTTCGTCAGTATCGATTTTAGTATTGGCCAAACGCGGCTCAACAATTTTATCGGTGATGTACCAACCGAGTAGAACAATAAACAAACTGGACGCTGACGTGAAAAACCAGTTATTTAAAGGGTTTATTTGTATACCCGGTTCGATAATTTGAGCGCCGGCCTGGGTGAAACTTTGCAGTAATGGGTCAATTCCTGATGGAATAAAGTTTGCGCTGAAACCGCCGCTAACACCGGCAAACGCTGCGGCAATACCGGCAACAGGATGACGGCCCATGGCATAATAAATAATGCCAGCTAATGGAATAACTAATACATACCCCGCATCGGTCGCCGTGTGGCTGACAATCGCAATAAGAATGATAGACGGTGTTAATAATGCTTGCGGTGTTACTTTAAGCATCATTTTTAATCCCGCATTAATGTAGCCGGAATGTTCGGCTACGCCGACACCTAACATGGCAACAAGAACTACGCCTAAGGGTGCAAATCCGGTAAAAGTTTTGACCATATTGGCCAGAAATGAGGCTAAAGCATCTCCGGTAAGTAAGTTGTTAATTTCTATGGCGCTACCCGTCCGTGGATCGATGGCGTCAAATGTCATTTGTGAGAAAATGGCCGACAGGATCCAAATGATTATCATAGAAAATAGAAAGATAATCGCGGGATCGGGTAATTTATTCCCAGCGCGTTCAACCGCGTTGAGCATCCGCATAATAAGGTTTGGTTTGGTGAGTTCTGACATGAATGCCTCCTAATTGCTCACTCTTGTGATAATTATCTGTGATAGTTTCCTGAAAAAACGAGCTATAACTTGCCATTAAACCGCTAAAAGCGCAATAGTTGAGAGGGAGGCAACAAACACTTAGTCAGCGGGATTGCTAAGCTGTCTAAATTTTCAACACTAAGTGTTATGACGAATACCATTACCGTAATCGCGCCGTTGGCGTGGTAGCTCACATCATTGGTATAAGTGGTATTGCCAAGCACCTTCGTTGGCTCGCCAAAAGCATTCGGGTAAAACGATATTGAGTTAAATCAAACTCTCTGACCCTTTTGATTCAGCTTAAATACTAAGTCCTTCTCTCCTTGAGTAAACGTTCGCTTTTGTCGTTTCATCAAAAATGCTCCTGCAAATCAGTATTGTAGTAAAACTGTTGCAGTGACCACTTGAATCTACAGTAGCCTTTTTTAAAATTTCTTTCTCAATTTCTAATTGCTTAATTCGGGCCTCTAACTTCTGAACTTTTCTCTGTTCGTCGGTAATCGCTTTTGCCCCAACTGGAGTCTCACCATGCTGCTCTTTATTCACCTGGTTAACCCAATTCCTAAGAGCAGCGTTACTTGCACCAGTTGCATCTTGGGCTTCTCGGTAAGTGTAACCTTGTTTCAATATTAAATTTACAGCATCTAATTTGAATTCTTGACTAAATGTTCTTCTTTTCATATTTAACTCCTATAGATTGATATATTATCATCTAAAAAGGAGTCCGGTTTTATTAAACCACTTCAATACCACCATCTCATCGTGTAAAATTTAAGCTTCAATTTATACGAAAAGGACATTTTTACCATGGGTGTATCGTCTTACTGTGTCAAATCGACAGCAACCATTAAAGAAAACAATATAAACGCCGCTTACAAAGCGCTGAAAGCACAATCTGGCGAACTCCAGCTATTCGCCGACGGCGATCTACAATTCGCCAACAACCTTCCCGGATTACTCGAAAAGCTCTCCATGGACTTCAACGTTAATAACGGCAATTTAGAATCCATCAGCTTTTACGGCGGCAAAGGCGACAACTCTATGTTTGTATGGCCTGCCCTCGCTCCGTATATTGAAAGCGGCAGCGAAATCATAATGGACCACGATGGTGAGCGCGAAATCACTACCTTTGAAAACGGTGAGTATTACACCGATATTGTCGATGAAGACTACTATGACGACGAAGAAATCGATGAAGCCATTGAGCAGATATTCGAAAAAGCAGAAGAACAAGAGCTGACCGTTAACGACATTAAAGAGCTGTGCCAACAAGAGGCAGGTATAAACTCAACAGATTACAAAGGTAATACTATCTTACATGCCGTTATCGAATACTATATGGACGAAGAAAACGCCGATAACTTAAATGATAACGTCGAAGCGCTAATCACAGCGATCCTTGATGCCGGTATTGACGTTAATCATTTAAACAATGAGGAAGAAAGTGTAATTTACCTAGCTCTCGAAAGAGCTGCTTATAAATTAGCACAACGCATATATGATCACGGCGTCAATTTTGACGATGCGGAAATTACAGGACTGCTCTGGTTGGCAAGCGACTCACACGATAAGCTAATGCTGGATTTTGTTACCGAAAAGAACGAGCCTTCAAAAAAGGCGATTACCAAGGCCTTTATTTGCGCGTGTGCTGGCCATGCCCATCGTGAAGAGAAGCAACCTTATATTGAATACTTCATCGAAAAACTAAACCCTGATGTAAATGCAGCGAGTGATACAAAGTTGTATTTTATGCTGGGTGATATGCGTAAAGGTGCCACACCATTAATGGCAGCCGCACTCAGTGATGATCCTGTACTGATACAAAAGCTGGTGAAATTAGGAGTGGAACCAAAGGCTGAAGACGACGCTGGGAATACCGCTCTGCATTATTGCAGCGGCCAAACATGGATTGGCGGTGACTGCAGTACCGCCTGGTTTGCAGCGAAAGGCAACCACGAATGTATTCAACATTTTCTGGAATTGGGTTTATCAGCCGGACAAAACAATAAATCGAATAAATCTCCTTATGAACTAGCACTGGAAGACAATCGAAAAATATTACCGGTTTTTAATGATTTTTTAACTGCGAAGGGAAAGCCGGTTCCGCAACTGGATTTTAAAAATTTAAATGGCGTAATTGAGTTTTCCAAAGACGGACAGCTGGCCTACCGACTCAGTTTCAAAGACGGAAAGTTCGACGGCAAACAACAACTGTTCCATAGCAGCGATGCTATTTGCGCCGAAATCACTTACCAGGACAACGTTCCCGTTGATTCCTATAAAGTATGGTCGAAAGATGGTACGCTGAATTTCGATTCGCAAATGGTTAACGGCAAATTTGATGGCGAGTATAAAGTTTACGGCCCAACCGGAGAGCTGGTTCAAGATGCAAAATATGTACAAGGTAGACTGAATGGTCAGGCATTGTTTTACGATGCTAACGGCGACTTATTAGCCGAAGGCAATTACAACAAGGGCCAAAAACATGGACGGTTTTTTATGACGGATAAAGATGGCAAACCACTGCTTGATGTAGAATTTGAAAACGATGAGTACAAATCGAAAGAAGCTGAACAGAAGAAAGAGAAAAAGAAAGGCGCTGGTTTGATGGATTTGTTTACCGGCATGTTCTCCAAAGAGGCCATGCTGGTAGAGAAAATTGAAGAAGCCTTTAGCCCATCGAAAAAAATGTTTTATCACAAGCCCCAAAAGCTATTAGAAATTTATAAAATGACTCAGTTGTCATTGTTGCAAGAGTAAGAGCTAAATGAATTAGGGCATAAGAAAAATTTACGGATAAGAGATAATTAAGCAACAAAAAAGCCAGCAACTGCTGGCATTTTGTCTTTAAAATATTTTTATACAGTTAATTAGCAAGGTAGCCTCGATTAACAATCGAGGTTCTTGTGCTCATTCTGAAATTATTTGCATGATGCGTTAACTTACTTTCAATCATCAATCCAGCCTGAAAAAACTCGATTACGCGAAACAGACCGCTAATCGAGACTACACAAAATATAAGTGTAAGGGGCAAGCCTAGTTTGTAATGTCCCGAGTGACCAGCATCTTCATGCATTATATTTGCCGCTTGTCTACCAACTTCGACCTGTATGCTAGCACGTATGCTTTTGCAGCTTGCTTTCTTTGTTTGTGAACTCATATGCTTTATGTACGATTTTTGCTGCGATTACAACAAACTGAAGCCACTCACCGACTGGATCCACAAATTTATACGGATTATTATTCACATACGTGTTGCGGTTAAACGACATTACCGGATTTTTAGCGGTATAACCTACAGGAGCATTCGAATAAAACCGCTCAATGATGGGAGCATAATACAGCGCCTGCATATAGTTTAGACCCGTTTCAGAGTCAAATAGATGCCCGGTATAGCCTACATCGTCTTGAGCAGTGCCAATGGTTTCACCATAAGCACG
Organism: Pleionea mediterranea; assembly: GCF_003148745.1. GTDB lineage: Bacteria > Pseudomonadota > Gammaproteobacteria > Enterobacterales > Kangiellaceae > Pleionea > Pleionea mediterranea. Next base: position 262,342 of record NZ_QGGU01000001.1, read on the forward strand.
GTAGAAGATTTTTGCGCCAGATAACGACTTGTTCGGGTTGGCACCCCAGCTATAGACACCGAGTTCAAACGGTTCGTTGCTCCAACGGCGTGATACCTCATAATAAGGTAATTCAATTACATAAGATAAAAATAAGCAGTGTGTACAGTGATACTCAATCGGTTATGGTTAGTAAGGTTAACTCTCTGATACCATCGGATGAAGCAAAGCAAATGAATAAACAGGTGTGATATGAAAAGTCATTTTTACGCGTATATTAGTAAAACTCGTTGGTTGCAACGTTGGGGATTAAAGCGCAATGTTGTCACAGAAAATGTAATGGAACACAGCTGGGAAGTGTCAACTATTGCTCATGCGCTGGCATTAATCAAAAATAAGTATTTTGATGGCGATCTGGATGTTAATGCCATTGTGGTGGCTGCTTTGTATCACGATTGTGGTGAAGTGATCACTGGCGACATGCCATCGCCCATTAAATACCATTCACCAGAAATTACTCGGGCTTACAAATCCATAGAGCATCAGGCTGAAAAAGAATTACTGGGATTGTTGCCCGAAGAACTGCAGCAGGAATTCAGTTCGGTACTGGTTCAAGCCAATATACCGCAGCAGCATCATCGCATAATTAAAGCCGCCGATACCATTTCTGCCTACTTAAAATGTCAGATGGAGTTGTCCTCGGGCAATCAGGAATTCGCCAAAGCGGCAGAGAGTATTAAAGCTAACTTGGATAAACTGGATCAGCCAGAAGTTCATCACTTTATGACTGTGTTTGCAGAAAGTTACGCACTAACACTTGATGAATTGCTGACTTAACACTACTCATAATTGTAAAAGTCTTTACAATTTCAGCTGTGAAGTTGTTTGCCAATATCTAACCGTGATTAAAGGTTGTTCGCTGTTAAAGAAAAGCCGGCAATAAGCCGGCTAAAGTTGCTGATGAGGTCTGTTTATAATAAGCACGTATCTAATTAGAAAAATCACTGGTTTAAAAAGTTACTAATTAAATAAGCTAATACTCAAGTTGCTAATATACGAGTTACTAATAAACAAGTTGTCATTAAACAGTCAGGACCAAACTTTATTTAATGACCCAGCTCAGCAAAAAAACAACCAAAACCAGGGAGATGGCAATGATCATCGGTAAGTTTTGCGGTTTCAATAAAGGGTAAATCAAACGCTTGTAAATGATTAAGCGAAACGTCACTGGTTAATTTTTTTGAATCGATCGTTTCTGATAAATTAATTTTTTGCGGCTGCTCCGATAAATTAAACAGGATCACTAATGTTTGCGCTTCGCTTTTTCGCAAAAATGCCAGTATGGGTTCTGCCGTATCAAAAAAACTAATATCGCCATTAATTAAAGCATCTTGCTGTTTACGCCAGTTTAAAAATTGACGATAGGCGTTTAATACACTGTTACTGTTACTACTTTGTTGTTCAACATTCAACGCGAGGTGTGCATCGGCAACCGGAAGCCAGGGTTTAGATTGACTGAAACCGGCAGCATTCTGAGTATTGTTCCAGGGCAGGGGCGTTCGGCATCCATCGCGACCTTTAAAGTTTGGCCAGAAGGTGATGCCGTAAGGATCCTGCAGCTCATGGTATTCGATTTCGGCTTCCGGTAACCCCAGCTCTTCGCCCTGATAACTGCATACAGAACCTTTTAGTGAACCCAGCAAAGCGGTAAACATTTTTGATTTTTGATCGGTAATACCCTGATGCTTGGCGCTTTGCGCCCAGCGAGACACTACTCGGGTAACATCGTGGTTGCTGATTGCCCAGCAAGGCCAGCCTTCCGTCATTTTTTGTTCTAATGTTTCCACCGTATGTCGAATGTAATGGGCGGAGTAATCATTGGTTAATAACTCAAAGCTGTAGCCCATGTGCAGCCGGTTATTGCCAGAAGTGTATTCCGCCATGGTTGCCAGTGAATCTTCCGATGAAATTTCACCCAGAGCAACGGAGCCAGGGTAACGATCCAGCAAGGCTCTTATCTGTTCAATGAATTTAATATTTTCTGGCTGAGTGTTGTTGTAATAGTGGTATTGAAAAGCATAGGGATTGTCTTCACTAAAGCCTCGTCCGGTTCTATCGGCTTCGGCTTTTGCTGGGTTATCCCTCAGCTGTTTATCGTGAAAACAAAAGTTAATGGCATCCAGCCTGAAACCATCAACGCCACGTTTAAGCCAGAACTCAATATTTTCCAGAGCAGCTTGTTGAACATCCGGATTATGAAAATTTAAATCGGGCTGACTGCTTAAAAAATTATGCAAGTAATATTGTTTGCGTCGTGGCTCCCATTTCCAGGCCGGGCCACCAAAAATCGACAACCAGTTATTGGGTTGTGTGCCATCATCTTTTGCATCGGCCCAAACGTACCAGTCGGCTTTATCATTGTGTTTGTCTTGACGGCTTTCGGTAAACCAGTGATGTTGATCGGACGTGTGACTTAATACCTGATCGATAATCACTTTAATATTGCGGGCATGGGCTTGTTCAATAAGCTGGTCAAAATCGGATAAGGCACCAAAGATAGGATCGATATCCCGATAGTCGCTGATGTCGTAGCCAAAATCTTTCATTGGCGATTTAAAAAAAGGTGATACCCAAATAGCGTCTACACCAAGTTCGGCAATGTAATCCAGCTTTTCAACAATACCAGGAATGTCACCAATGCCATCGCCATTAGTATCCATCATACTTCTTGGGTAAACCTGATAAATGACAGCGCCGCGCCACCATTGTAAGTCAGACATCGAGTCGGTCCTCATCCATACGATCCGCGTATGATTTTTTATTAATGATGGGTTGAGTCTAAAGTTCAACCTGAGTCTATCTAGATAAACGGATCGCAATTACTGCGTTAATCATTCAAGCATACTGTAAAGCTGAAATTTAATTCAAATGCCTACATACGTATGCATAGAAAAAACATCAATAATGTTTCGAATATTGATATTTTGAAACGATCGTCGGAAGGTTGAATACGTATGCAAGATCGGACAATGCTGCATTTTTACCTTTTAACTGGTTCAGCAGCCCTTTATATTGGCATTATTGTAATTAAATAATGATTATTGCTATTGCGTCAGGATAAGAAGAGTTGTTGCAATGATCTAGGTTGGAATGATCCAGATCTTTGCAAACACCTTCGTTGTGAGAATACAGAGCTATTATAATGACAATAAAAAATGAAACGCCCTCGGTTACATCAACTGTCACACCAGCCATGAAGCCAAGCTTGTCGTTCTGGCAAATTTGGAACATGTGTTTTGGTTTTATTGGTATCCAGTTTGGTTTTGCACTACAAAACGCCAATGTCAGTCGAATCTTTCAAACACTGGGTGCCGACTACAGCAATATGGCGATTCTTTGGGTGGCGGCTCCAATTACAGGGTTAGTGGTTCAACCGATCATCGGTTATCTTGGGGACAATACCTGGAATAAGCTGGGACGTCGTCGACCTTATTTTCTTTATGGCGCTATTGCTGCCAGCCTGTCGTTATTTATTATGCCGAACTCACCAACACTCTGGGTTGCTGCTGGCATGCTGTGGATAATGGATGCTTCGATTAATATTTCGATGGAACCGTTTCGAGCCTTTGTTGGTGATATGCTGCCAAGAAAGCAGCGGCCTCTCGGGTATGCATTGCAAAGCTTTTTTATTGCCGTGGCCTCTGTGGTGGCGTCGTCTTTGCCCTGGATGATGACAAACTGGTTTGATGTATCCAATACTGCCGCCGCCGGTGAAGTGCCCGAGTCTGTAAAAATTGCATTCTATGCCGGTGGCGTGGTTTTCTTAATCGCCGTGTTATGGACGGTTGTTTCTACCCGGGAATATTCACCAGAGCAACTTGAGGCGTTTGAAAAAGCGGAAACACAACTGGACGATCAAGACAGTGAACTGGCGGGAACAAGAAGCAGTGAAGCTTATATACGTGGTGGATTAATCTGGTTGGTTATTGGTGTTGTTGCCTCGCTGCTGATTCATTTTAATATTGAACGGCTCGATAACAGTTTATTTATTTTATCCGGTGGATTTATTGCTTTTGGTGTGTGCCAACTAATTGCTGGTGGGTTATCGGCGAAAAATCACCTCGAAAATGGATTTTCTCAAGTCATGAATGATTTATTTCATATGCCTGAAACCATGAAAAAATTGGCATTTGTGCAATTTTTTTCCTGGTTTCCATTTTTTGGTATGTGGACTTACACCACATCAGCGATTACGTCGTATCATTATCAAACCGATGACACCACTTCTGCACTTTATAATCAGGGCGCTGACTGGGTCGGCGTGTTGTTTTCAACTTACAATCTGGCTTCGGTTGTTGCGGCGATTATTATTCCATTGGTGGTGCGTTGGTTTAATTTGCGTATTGCACACATGATCAACCTTACACTCGGTGGGTTGGGCTTTATTGCATTTTTACTCATTAAGCAACCGTCCATGTTGATTTATCCCATGATTGCCATTGGCTTTGCCTGGGCGTCTATTTTATCGGTGCCTTATGCACTGCTATCGAATGCGGTGCCGATTAAAAAAATGGGGCTGTTTATGGGTATTTTTAATTTCTTTATTGTATTACCGCAAATTCTGGCCGCCAGTATATTAGGCTTCTTAATTACCAAAGTTTTCGACAACCAGCCGATTTACGCATTGGTAATTGGTGGCTTTAGTATGTTATTAGCAGGCATTCTAACGCTGCGGGTTAAAGAGCCGGTTATCGAGTAAAATAATTATTTTTAATCTGTTCGAAAAACATTTCTTTTTAACAGCACTTATCTCGCTGAGTGCTGTTATCTCTTAACCAACCAAAAGTATACAGAGTAAAACGGGTCAATATTAAACCTGATGATTACCGTTGTTTTTAATCGGTATTTGTCATGGTTATTTGATGTTTAAAATTCACAATTCCCATTGAATACGTATGCATGGCATTGTTTGTTAAGTAACCCGATGCCTATTATGGTTAAGGTCGTGAAATATGAATATTAATGATTTCGTATGCATGATTTTATATAAGTGATCCATAGGCTTATTCGCTTTCATATGAATAAGTGGATGGCTGAGCGCCTTAATTATCGGGCGTTGACTAAAGAATAATTAACAAGTGAAATACAGTTAATATTAAAAATACTAATATTAAAAAGCGACATTAAACAGTGATTTATAAAGTTGTCTCTTAATTTTTTTAATGGTTCATTTATTTTAATGAATCTTCAATGGATTGTTATTTTAGCTGAATGTCACTTTTACTGATTTAAACTGTTAAAAATAAATGCGTGTGTTAACGCAATAACAACTGAATAACCGATATTCGATTGGGGGAGGAAACCTGCATGGTTAAATTTAAACCGACATCTATTGCTTTGGCTCTGTTAGCCAGTGGCACTATGGCTGTCTCATTTCCGGCTATGGCCGCAGAAGCGGAAACGCAGGATGAGCAAAAGGAACAGAAAGTAGTTAAGGATAAGCAAACCGGTGTCACAGTTACCGTAACCGGTTTTCGCGAATCCTTGCAAAAATCTGCGGCAATGAAAAAGAATAATTCGGCGATTGTGGAAACCTTGTCTGCAGAAGATATCGGTAAACTGCCGGATGTAAGCATTGCTGAGTCTTTGGCTCGATTACCCGGACTGGCAGCTCAGCGACTTGATGGCCGTGCGAATGTTATCTCCATTCGTGGATTAGGGCCTGAGCTTAATATGACCACATTAAATGGTCGTGAACAGGTTACCATTGGTGACAGCCGCGCGGTAGAGTTTGATCAATACCCTTCTGAAATGATTAATGAAGTAGTGGTTTACAAAACACCAAATGCGGCTTTGGCAACCACTCAGGGATTAGGTGGCACCACCGATTTGCGAACCATTAAACCGCTCGCACTTGGTGAGAAAAAAATAAAAGCAACAGCCCGACTGGAGCAAAACAGTCTCGGTAATTTAAATCCGGATACTGACGATACCGGTGAGCGTTTTAGTTTAACCTTTGTTGATCAGTTTGCCGATGACACAGTAGGTATTGCGCTGGGTCTTTCACATATGAATTCTCCTAATCAGGAAGAGCGCTGGAATGCCTGGGGCTATCCAACACTTGGTCTGACTACCGATGGTAACGGCAACGATATTCCGTATCAGGATCGTGATGGTAATGATATTGATCCTGATACTCTGGTGATTGGCGGTGCAAAACCTTATGTTCGCAGTAGCGAACTGAAGCGCACCGGTTTTATGGGTGTGGTTGAATACGTGCCCAATGCCAATTACGCCATGACCTTTGATGCGTTTTACTCTGACTTTGAAGACAGACAAACATTGCGTGGTATAGAAATTCCTCTTGCGTGGGGTGGAGGCTGGTCGAATAACGGCATCACCCCATTAGAAGTTAACGATGGCTATGTCACCGAGTTGCAAGTTAATAACGGTTTCTTCCAGGTTCGAAACGACATGAACATTCGTGACGCAGAGTTACAGGCCTATGGTTTAAATAATGTATTTACGATTGATCAAAACTGGGAAGTGGAAGCCGATTTAAGTTATTCCAAAGCGGATCGTGCCGACTGGGGACTGGAGTCTTACGCCGGTACCGGACGTGGTAATTTTAATGGCATTGGTGATAACGCCATTGTATCCATGAATGGTACCCGGGGCATTACGGTTGATCCAACAATTAATTACGCTGATCCTAATGTGTTACTGCTCGGTGGAAATTTAAGTTGGGGTAATGGCCTTACTGTACCGTCCGATGGGCAGGACGGTTTTATCAATAATCCATGGGTGCAAGATGAATTAACCGCTTTAAAATTTAGTGCAAACCGCGCATTGAGTAATGATTATTTCACCAATCTCGAGTTTGGTGTCAATCTGTCGGAACGCGATAAATTTAAGCGTGATAAGGGCAGCTTTTTAACATTGAATGCGTACCCGCAAATGCTAGCAGTACCTTCTGAATTTTTATTGCCTGCTACCTCACTTGGTTTTTTAGGCATTGACGGTATGCTCAGTTACGACATGCTCGGTTTATATAACTCGGGTGTGTATAACGAAACCAGCGAAAATTTAACCGTGGCCAGTCGAGCGACTAACTCGTGGGATGTGTCCGAAGAAATAACCACCGCCTATTTTAAACTTGATGTGGATGCGATGTTAGGTGGCACCAATGTTCGCGGTGATCTTGGCTTACAAATTGTGCACGCGGATCAATCTTCAACCGGTAATGCGGTACGTCCTGAAGAAGATAGCAATGGTGATCCTACCGGATTTCAGGAAGTATACGTGGCGAGCGGCGGTGCCGATTACACCGAAGTATTGCCGAGTATTAATCTGGCATTTGAAGTGGCTGACGATCAGTTAATTCGTGTGGGGTTAGCGCGTACCTTGCAACGGCCTCGTATGGATCAGTTAAACGCCAGTCGTGGTTTTAATTTTAATGCTGCGAATGCCAATACCACGCAGGCGGAATACGAACAAGATCCTACCCGTTCGCCCTGGAGTGGCAGTGGTGGAAACCCACAACTTCGTCCCTGGTTGATGGATCAGATAGATGTCAGTTACGAAAATTATTTTGATGAAGGCTATTTTTCTGCAGCCATTTATCATAAGCATCTGGAAAACTGGATTAACGATAATTCAACCGTCGAAGCGGATTTTTCTGCAACCGCAGATTCACTGGGTATTGATGGCGTGATCACTCAAGGGCTTATTTCGGCACCAGAAAATGGCTCTGGAGGCTATGTACGCGGTGGTGAGTTAACATTAAATCTGCCATTTGCGATGATTTCTGAAAGTTTGGATGGTTTTGGTACGGTGTTAAGTTTTTCTTACGCCGACAGTGAAGTTCGGGAAGATTCAGAAAGCGATCCCATTCGTTTGCAAGGATTATCACGCAAGGTTGCTAATGGAACTGTTTATTATGAAAATGGTGGATTCCAGTTCCGTACCAGTGTGCGTTATCGCAGTGATTTTCTTGGAGAGGTTACCGGCTTAAGCTTGGCACGTACCACCGTTACAGTACAAGCAGAAACCCTGGTCGATGCTCAGGTTAGTTACGACTTTGAGCAGTCGGGTGTTGAAGGCTTGTCAGTCTTTTTACAGGCGACTAACTTAACGGATGAACCCTTTATTTCTTACAGCAATGACGATCGTCGCCAGGTAAGAGATCACCAGGTGTATGGTCGTAATATGATGCTCGGTGTTTCATACGAGTTCTAATTCTGAAACAAAGGTTTTACCAATAAGCTCCTGTTAAAAAACGCCTCATCGCTAATCGATGGGGCGTTTTAGTTTTTGGGACTGTATTGAGTCGTGATAGGTTGTTATTTTGTATGGGTGAGCTTAATTTTCTACTAGCTAAAACAAGGCTTTATTAATATGGGTAAACGCTTTAATCGACTGGTTATTGTAGGTGGCGGAAGTGCTGGCTGGATGACTGCAGCATTGTTAGCCAAAGTGACGGCAGGTCAGTATCACATCACAGTTATCGAGTCGGAAGCGATAGGTACTGTGGGTGTTGGCGAGGCTACCATTCCGCCGATACAATTATTTAATCAATTGCTTGGTATTGATGAAGCGAAGTTTATAAAGCAAACCCAGGCCACCATAAAGCTTGGGATCCAGTTTGAAAACTGGAATAAAAATGGTGACTGTTACATGCATGCCTTTGGCAACATAGGCCGCGATTTAGGATTTACCCATTTTCATCATTACTGGCTTCGTGCCCATAAAAAAGGAATAAGTAACAACTTCTGGGATTATTCGTTTAATTATCAGGCAGCAAAACGAAACCTGTTTTCAAAGATGGATCGTATTCCAAATTCACCATTACAGGGACTGGTTTATGCCTATCATTTTGACGCAGCTTTATACGCCAAATTTTTACGACAACTGAGTGAAGCCAATGGTGTAAAAAGGATTGAGGGAAAAGTATGTGATGTTACCCAAGATAGTGAATCCGGTTATATTGATGCTCTGAACCTTGAGTCTGGCGAGACAATAAAGGGCGATTTATTTATTGATTGTTCAGGGTTTAAAGGTCTGTTGATCGAGCAGGTATTAAACACCGGTTACGAAAATTGGTCTGACTGGTTGTTCTGTGATCGCGCCGTTGCCGTGCCCAGTGAGAAAACGTCTCCGGTCACACCCTATACACGTGCGATAGCGCATAATGAAGGCTGGCAATGGCGGATCCCACTTCAACACCGTACGGGTAACGGGCTGGTTTTTTCAAGTGACTATTTATCAACGGATGAAGCCTGTCACCGGCTATTAACTCATCTGGATGGTGATGCGCTTGCCGCTCCAAAAGTCATTCCGTTTACTACAGGCAGACGTAAAAAACAGTGGAACAAAAATGTAGTGGCAATTGGTTTATCTAGCGGATTTTTAGAGCCCCTTGAGTCTACCAGCTTGCATTTGATCCAGCAGGGTATTACCCGATTAATTAAACACTTACCGTCTAATGGAATTTGTAACGCGGAAGTCGATGAATATAACCGGCAGTCGCAATACGAATTCGAAAAGATCAGGGACTTTATTATTTTGCACTATCATTTAAATGAAAAAACACACTTAAATAAAAAGTCGCACTTAAATAAAAGGTCGCATTTAAATGAAAAATCGCACTTAAATGAAAAATTGCACTTAAATCAAAAGAACAGCGTTAATTCACATCAAACTAATCAGTCGATTTGGCAGAAAAGCCGTCATATGCCAATTCCACAATCATTGAAACAAAAAATTGAATTATTCAAACACACCGGTAAGTTATTCCGGGAGCAAGATGAGTTATTTTCCGAGGTGGCCTGGCATCAGGTGTTGATGGGGCAGGGCGTGGTACCCGGCAGTTATCATCCATTGGCCAATATGATTTCTGATGAACAGCTAAGTGAGTTTTTAAAAAACTTAAAAGTAATCATCAGCAGTGGATTAGATAAACTGTCGAGCCATAAGATGTTTTTAGATAGCTTTGATTAACTAGCAATCTAAGTTTCGGTAAATCGTTCTTCAAGGGTGTTTTCCTGACACCTCTTCACTTTTATTCTGTTTTTAAAGGGCTGTTGTTCTGTGTCTCAGTTATTTTTATACGATAAACACTTTTTTCCTTCCTATAAATAAATCATAAATATGCCGATTAATTATTCGTTCTTGATATGAATACGTATGCAGTCGATTGTGTTACAAAATTGAACCTGAGTATTATTGATTAAATATAAAACAAACGTTATGACGCATTGCGACATAGCGGCTTACAACAATCATTCCGGGGGTAGGGATATGGCAATATTTAAGCCGAGTGCGCTAACCATTGCTTTGACCACAGCAGGATGTGTATTTTCAACAATGCCATCGTATGCATGGGCGAACGAATCAGCATCGAATCAACAAGCGACTGCAGCACAAACTGAAAAGTCGGAGCAGACTCAACAATCCAATAAAACTGACAAGTCGGATGAAACGAAAAAGAACTCTCAAGAAAATACTAATGCAGAGCAATCGATTCAAAATGAAAACACTGAATCGAATTCGGTTGCCCATGAGTCGGCACAAGCAACGGAGAAAGAAGACAATAAATTGGTCATCACTGGCAGTTACAGTGGTTCATTAATTCGTTCTCTGGAAGAAAAGCGTAATGCGGATACCGTATCGGAACAGTTATCCGCCGATGACATTGGTTCGCTGCCCGATGTTTCTATTGCCGATGCATTAACCCGTTTACCGGGTATTTCGGCCATTCGTACCGGTGGTCAGGCTGCGGAAATCAATATTCGTGGTTTATCCGGTATTTTTATCCACTCGACGTTAAACGGTCGCGAGCAGGTGTCTACTTCCGGAACGCGCAGTGTCGATTTTGATCAATACCCATCGGAACTTATTTCATCGGGCTCGGTTTACAAGTCACAAAAAGCGTCACTGATTGAAGGCGGTGTTGCTGGTTCCATCGAGCTGCGAACGGTGAGTCCTTTAGCCAATGCCGAGCAGCATAAGTTTAATCTTAACGCCCGGGCGATGTATAACGACAGAGCCAGTTCGGTACACGACGCCGATCAACTGGGTGAGCGATTAAGCTTTTCTTATCAGGGGAAGTTTGCCAACGACACTATTGGCGTGGCATTAGGGTTTGCAAGATTAAATCAGCCCTCGGTAGCCGAGCAGTTTATCGGTTTAACCTATCCAACAACGCTTGATCTTGATGGGATTGCCGGCGATACGGATTTAGGCGCTGATGCCGATTGCCCGGAGTGTGAATTAATTTCAGAAGGCATGGAGTTACAGCACAAAGGCGGTAAGGAAACGCGTGACGGTTATGTCGCAGCCTTTGAATGGGTTCCTAACAGTGATTTTATTCTTAAACTTGATGCGTTCAGTTCCAAGTTTGATTCCGAACAATGGGCCCGTGGTTTACGGGTTAAGTTTGGTGGTTCGGCGGCTAATTATTATTTCCCAAGAATTACCGATAACACAATGGTCGGTGGTGTGGTGGCACGTACGACGGACAGTTTTACCCGGGTTGAGATTGCCAACGATGACGACACCGAAATTGATGAAGTGAACAGTTATGGCGCAAAGGCCGAGTGGCAGTTAACCAGTGCGTTTAACTTTAAGGCCGACTTATCTCATTCAAAGGGCACCAGTGATTTTCAAAACCGACTGCTCTGGAGTGGCCTGGCTGAAGATGCCAGTTTAGCGAATCCGGTTTTTGATGAAAATGTGGTTATTAATTATCAATACTCGGGACTCGATATTCCATCGGTTGGGTTCAATCAGGACTTTACCGATTTGAACAGTGTAATGGCGGCGAAGTATGGAACTTATCCTTATCTGTATGATGACACTGTGAACGCCCTTCGACTGGATGGCACTTATGAGTTGTTCGATAACAATATTTTGTCGTCGTTTGAATTTGGTGTTCGTTACTCGGAACGTCGCTACGATTCGACTCGAAAAGTGTTTGAATACGGTAATGAAGAGTTTTCATCGATAGAAGGTCCGTTTCAATTACAGCCGGGTATGGCATCGGTGGTTCATTGGCAGGGCGACTTTGCTCATTTCCCAAGTTATCTGGCACTGGATATCGATCAGGTGTTGGCAAGCTGGTTACCGAATGGCGTTGGTACACCAGTGACAACCTTTGGTACTAACTTACAGGGTGAATTGGATTATTCAACGGACTGGTCAGTTAGGCAAAGCGGATCGGTATTTGAAGACGTTACCGCGGCTTACTTTTTAGGCAATATTGATACCTATTTATTCGATATTCCGGTTACCGGTAATGTCGGTGTACGCATGGTCAATACCGAACAGTCGGCCACTCGACTGCGCGCAGTGGATGAGTCGTTACCGTTAGAGCAACGACTGGCGTTAGGTGCTGAATATATTGTTGATGAAGCGGGTTTAACCAGCTTCCGATTTGCCCGAGATGAAGATGGTATTGACTACACCGATTTCTTACCGTCACTCAACTTAAACTTTAAACTGACAGAAGATTCACAGCTGCGTTTTGCTGCAGCACGGGTAATGGCTCGTCCAGAAATCAATCGTCTGGCGGCTGACTTTAGTGGTTCGATTGATGATAATCCAAATCGGACGCCGGAAAATCCAGAAGTTAAAGTTTATAACGCCAGTCAAACCAATAACCCTCGATTAAAACCCTTTATGGCGGATCAGTACGATTTATCCTGGGAGCATTATTACGCGGATGGCACCGGCGGTTTTTCGGTTGCGGTGTTTTACAAAAATATTAAAAACTTTGTCGATACCATTACCATTGAAAATTTTGACTTTGCCGCCGCTGGCATTCCAACCCCTGAAACCTATATTGATCCTCAATCATTAGTGGAGTATGAAGTCGGTAACGGTAATTTTACTTACGCTTTTAACAATGATGAAGGCGGTTCGATCCATGGCTTTGAGCTGGCCACCACAACGGTGTTTGATTTTCTGCCAGACTTTTGGTCAGGACTTGGTGTTAACGCCAGTTACGCGTACACCGACAGTGCGGTAAAAACTTTAACGGAAACCGGACAGATAAAAGGTGAAATTTCTTTTGAAGGTTTATCCCGTCATGTGGCCAATGCCACTCTGTTTTACAGTTACGACGGATTTGAAACCCGGTTAAGCACTCGTTATCGATCCGAATTTGTTTCTAGGCAATGGGGCGTTAATGAGCAGGTGGTTTATTTTGATGATGAGACCGTGTTTGATTATCAGGCGTCTTACGATGTGAATGACAATACCCGTCTGTTGTTTCAAATCAACAATCTAACAGACCAACCCACCAAGTCGTATTTTGTTTCGGAGTCACGAACCGGAACTATCCAGTACTTTGGACGCCAGATGTTTCTTGGCGTGAATTATTCGTTGTAAGAGTGCTGACCTAAAATGCCTATTCGGAGTTTTAAAATGAACATATTTAAACAATTATTTGTTGTGGTCAGTGTGGTGATAACACTTTTAAGTCTGACCGCGTGTGAAAATCCTCTATCTGGTGAAGTATTAAGTGGCCAGGAGTTACTCAGTTGCGATTTGCCACAGGTACCCAATGCATCCGGTACCCAATGTGTCGATCCTCCGCCGTTACAGTGTGACCCTCCAACGGTTCCTAATGAAACGAATGATGCCTGTGTGATTGGTCGTGATCCTAATGCGCCAGCACCAACGGTAATGGCAGGAGATAATCAGGCGATTCTGTTTTATAACCGCGGCGATGTGGATGCGAATAATTCACCGGGCGATCCGGTTTACAATGGTTACCGTTTGCATACCTGGAACAATGAAAGCTGTGATGCTTATGATACCGGCTCTATTGCTCCGTCCTGGCAAAATGGTTTGCAGTTTGATGGCATTGATCCTAATTACGGCGCTTATTGGATTTTAAATTTAAAAGACGGTTACGACGATTGCGCTAATTTTATTATTCATATTGGAACCGATGATGCCGGTAAGGAAATGGGCGGCGCCGATAAAACCATGAATCTGGTGCAAGATGATCCTGACTTTGTGCGCATGAACTGGACCTTTTCTGGCAACCCTACTGTATTTGAATTTCCGGTAGTGTCATTAGGCGCAGCGGTATTAAAAGTTGAAGACGCAGCGGCTCACTGGCTTGATGCAACAACCCTTGTCTGGGATCACGGCTCCGATCTGGTTACTGAAGTAAAAATACATTACTCGGTAGACAGTGAAATTGAGATTGATGAAGACAGTAATGTTTCTGGCACAGCCATTACATTATCTGAAACAACATTAACCACTGAGCAAGCGGGCATTCATCCTCTGGTAAACGCTTGGCCAGCTTTTAGTGGTGACTGGAGTGTTGAAGATGCAAAAGCTGCGTTAAAAGGTCAGGTGATTTTGGTGGGGTATGATGCATCAGGTATCGCAATAAAAGCCACTCATGTACAAACTGCAAAAGCATTGGATGCGCTGTATACGCAAGGCGAAAATGACGCAGACGAATCGACACTGGGTGTTAATTACAGCGACAATGCTATCGAGCTGTCTGTGTGGGCGCCCACTGCCCGTGCTGTGCGATTGAATATTTATCGCGACGATAAAGTACTCGAATCCAGTTTTGATATGACAGAAGATACCGCAACGGGGATCTGGCATTATTCTGCACCGGCCAGTCTTGATCGACGATATTACCGTTACGAGCTTGATCTGTTTCATTACGCAACCAATAAGTTTGAAACCATCACTTCAACCGATCCCTATTCGGTCAGTCTTTCGATGAACGGTGAATATTCGCAATTGGTTAATTTGTCCGATGCGGATTTATACCCGGATGGCTGGCAGGGGCACAGTGTACCCACTATTACTGATCCGGAAGATGCGGTTATTTATGAAATGCATTTGCGTGATTTCAGTGCGCGCAATACAAGCGTATCGGCTGAAAATAGAGGCAAATACATGGCGTTTACCGAACAGGGATCTGCGCCTGTTAATCATTTATCTAATTTGGTGGCGTCCGGTTTAACCCATCTGCATTTGTTGCCAGTTAATGATATTGCCACCATTAATGAATTTGAAAATCTTATTGTGGATGTGGATGACACAATTGGCGACCTTTGCCGAGTAAACACAGACGCTAGCGTGTGTGGTTCGGAATCGGAATCATCGATTATTCAAGACGTGCTCGAAAGTTATGGACCTCTGTCTGAACAGGCACAAGCGTTAGTCAACGATATGCGTCAGTATGATTCGTTTAACTGGGGCTACGATCCGAAACACTTCAATGTGCCAGATGGTATTTACGCCACCGATCCGGACGGCACTGCGCGGATCAAAGAATTCCGTGCCATGGTCAAAGCGATACACGATTTAGGGCTGCGAGTTGTGGTTGATGTGGTGTACAACCATACCAACTCCGCCGGTACCTTTGATAATTCCGTATTCGATAAAGTGGTACCGGGTTATTACCATCGACGTGACATTGTTAGTGGCAGTGTCACGCAAAGTACCTGTTGTAATGACACCGAACTTTACAACACCATGATGGATAAGTTTATGAA
Source organism: Pleionea mediterranea (assembly GCF_003148745.1). Classification (GTDB taxonomy): domain Bacteria; phylum Pseudomonadota; class Gammaproteobacteria; order Enterobacterales; family Kangiellaceae; genus Pleionea; species Pleionea mediterranea. The sequence goes on from NZ_QGGU01000001.1 coordinate 277,857, forward strand.
AGACTCGCTTATTCAGTGGACCGAACAATACGGAATTGATGGCTATCGATTTGACATTATGAGTCACGGCTCCAAACAACAAATGCTGGATGCACGAGCTCTGGTTCAATCCATTGATCCCGACAGTTATTTTTACGGTGAGGGTTGGAAACGTGATGATGGCTACAATGATACATCGGCCAACCAGGCTAATATGGCAGGAACCGAAGTGGCCACCTTTAATGATCGTTTACGCGACGCTGTTCGGAAAGCCGATTTATTCAAAGCCGACGGTAATACCGGTGCGCAAGATATTGTAAAACTGGGCCTGGCTGGCACGCTGGCGAATTATGTATTGGTCAGCAGTAATGGCACAACCTCTACGGGGGCCAGCTTTAATCCATCCGCTTACGCACTGGATCCTGCTGATGTGATTAATTATGTGTCGAAACACGACAATGAAACTTTGTGGGATATGCTGCAGTTTCAATTACCGAGCGACGTTTCACTCGCTGACCGGGTTCGAATTGCAAATATTTCGGCGGCGGTGCCTTTAATGAGTCAGGGCATTCCATTTTTACAGCTGGGCGGTGAAATGTTGCGCTCAAAATCGCTCGATAAAAACTCTTACGACGCCGGTGACTGGTTTAATTATGTTGATTACAGCATGATCACCAATAACTGGAATGTGGGTTTACCATTGGAGCAAGATAACGGCCATCGTTGGTACAGTGACTCCAGTGATCCCACTCCGGTAAGCATTGCCTCCTTGGCAGCCAGTTCCAATACACAGGCGATGCCATCGGATATTCAATTTGCCAGCGATGTGTTTAAGGAGTTTTTATCCATCCGTCGTGATAGTAAATTGTTCCGTTTAACCGATGAGCAATCGATCATTGATCGCGTTGGCTTCCACAATATTGGTGGTAATCAAACCCATGGCGTGGTGGTGATGAGTATTGATGATGGCACCGGTTTGCCCGATCTGGATCCGACCGTTGATGCTCTGGTTGTGATGATTAATGGCACTGAAAACGATTACACTCACACCATTCCTACAGCCTCCGGATTCGAACTGCACCCAACGTTAATGGCTTCGGTTGATCCGGCTATGGCGAATGCTCTATTTACTGCAGGTACCGATGAAGGCAGCTTTACAGTTCCTGCACGGACCATGGCTGTGTTTGTTAAGCCGCAGGGCGGAACACAGGGCGAAGGGTTATCCGCTTATGCAACTTCTGGTGCGCCCGATGTAGTGCCTTATGGCGATACTCAGGTGTATATTCGTGGCGACATGAACGGCTGGAGTACTGATAATCAGTTAACCTATCAGGGCGATGGCATTTATCGAACCAATATTGATTTAACCGCCGGTACAACCTATGGCTTTAAATTGGCTTCGGAAGATTGGTCCACCGTAGACTTTGGTGCCAGTGATGGAGTGGTTTCGGAAAATACCGCTAAAGTGTTAAGTCGCGCCGCAGGTAATTTATCCTTTACGCCATCGGCAAGCAGTAACTATTTCTTTGAAATTAATGCCAATGATCCGGAAGCGCCTGAGCTGACCATCCGCAATGCCGATATTTATTCTGGAACCGCAATTTATATTCGAGGTGGCATTAATGGCTGGGGTATCGATTCTGAGCTGGTGCATACCGGTGGCGGGATCTACAAGGTGATTGTTGATGTAGGTGCTAATACAGGTGTTCGGGAATTTAAAATTGCTTCTGAAGACTGGTCGACAGTGGATCTCAGTCACGGTGATGGTGAACAGCTTGTGCTGGAAGATACCCCTAAGTTAATTGGTTCAGGGGCAGGCTCAACCAATATGACCATGGATTTTGCGGTATCGGGCGAGTATACCTTCCTGCTTGATACATCGAATCCTGACTTGATGACTTTAACTGTCCATGAAACGCAGATGTATGGTTCTGAAGCCATTTATATTCGAGGTATTAATGGCGACTGGGATACCGTAGATGCAACGACTCAGTTTACCTATCAAGGTGACTCTATCTACACTTATGATATAGCGCTTACTGCGGGAACTCAGAGCTTTAAGTTTTCTGGAAGTGAATGGAATGGTGGGATTAATTACGGGCTTAATTCTGACGATAAAGTGATGAATCTTGATGAGGCTCGAACGTTAATATTTAACGCAGGCGATATTGAATTGACGATTCCTGTAGACGGAACGTATCGCTTCAAAGTTGAAGGGCCTGATGAGTCTGCTCCGACCATGACAGTGCAAGCGTTATAGCGGACGACGTGTTAAACCTTAAGCAACTCATATAAACGGCAAACGCCAATAATTGCTTAGCTGCGATTATTGGCGTTATTGTTTTGGTTGCTATAAATAAACGACGTTTGTTTTTTCGACAGTCTTTTCAAAGTATTAATATTCAAAACATAAATATTTTCAAGGCAGTTCATGTATAAACTTTTTCAATATTTTAGCGTCACTGTTTTTGTTGTATTGCTCTTGGCATGTACTGAGAATACAAACAAGCGTCATCAACTGGTTCTTGAAAAACAAAGTCAGCGGTTAATTTTAACCGCCTACGATGGCGCAGCCATCCAGGTTGAGTTGGTTAATACCGATCACGCTCAATTTCCCTCGTTTGCTGTGGCGGCGTCTGCCAAAAAGTCCCAACCCATTATTATTCACAGTAACGAGAGCGTGTCGTTTCAAATCAATCAATTAAAAGCGATTGTCGATAAAAAAACGTGGCAAATTGAGTATTACCGAAACGATGAAAAGCTAACGGCGCAAACGGCCTTTATTAATAAGCATCGTGAGCGACAAGTGGATTTTTCATTGGCTGATCACGAAAAGGTTTTGGGCGCTGGTCAGCGAATTGTCGGTATGGATCGTCGTGGTCACCGATTTCCTTTATACAATCGTGCACATTACGGCTACACCACTGAATCACAACAAATGTATTACAGCTTACCCGCCATTATGTCGAGTAACGGTTACAGCATTGTGTTTGATAACAGTGCCAAGGGTTTTCTCGATATTGGCAAAACCGATGCTGATCGATTGCGATTTGAATCAGTAGGTGGACGAGCCAGTTATCTTATATTCGCGCAACAATCATTCCCTGAATTAATAAACAGTTTTGTCATGGTGACCGGTAAGCAACCCATGCCTGCGCGTTGGTTGTTCGGCAATCACGCTTCTCGATTTGGTTATCGCTCGCAACAACAAGTTGAACAGGTGATCAAGCAATACCAGCAACAGGATATACCAGTGGATTCGGTGATTCTGGATCTGTTCTGGTTTGGTCCCGACATAAAAGGCCATGTGGGGAATCTTGATTGGGATCGAAATACTTTTCCAGAGCCAGAAAAAATGATTGAGTCGTTAAAACAGCAGGGTGTTAAAACTATCTTGATCACCGAGCCTTTTGTTTTAACCTCGTCTAAACGCTGGCAAGAAGCGGTGGATAAAAAGGTTTGTGCCAAAAACGAACAGGGTGAGCCAAAACGATTTGATTTTTACTTTGGCAATACCTGTTTAATTGATGTGTTTGATCGCAAAGCAATTGACTGGTTCAGTGGTATTTATAAAGATTTAATGAAACAGGGCGTGGCCGGAACCTGGGGTGATCTGGGCGAGCCGGAAGTTCACCCGGACGATACTCTTCATACCTTATCGGAGTATGGTTTAATGGCCCGTGGCGATGAAATACATAACGCTTATGGACACCAGTGGGCGAACATGGTTTACCAGAGCTATCGTGAGCAGCAACCACAGCAACGACCGTTAATCATGATGCGCAGCGGTTTTATTGGTTCGCAGCGTTACGGCATGATCCCCTGGACCGGAGATGTGGATCGCAGTTGGGGCGGATTAAAGCCGCAGGTTGAATTGGCACTGCAAATGAGTTTGTTTGGTCTTGCCTACACCCATTCCGATTTAGGCGGCTTTGCTGGCGGTGAGTCTTTTGATCCCGAGCTTTACATACGCTGGCTTCAATTTGGTGTGTTTCAACCGGTGTATCGGCCTCATGCCCAGGATCATATTGCACCGGAACCTGTGTTTCACGAAGAAATAACACAGTCCATTGTTCGCGACTATATTAAGTTGCGTTATCGATTGTTGCCTTACCATTACACTCTGGCGTATCAAAATTCAAAAACGGGTATGCCATTAATGCGACCCTTGTTTTTTGCCGATAAAAACAATCCCGTACTGTTTGATAAGGCCGACAGTTATTTCTGGGGCGATGCCTTTTTAGTAGCGCCGGTTACCGAACCGGGTATTAGTAAGCAATCGGTGTATTTGCCTGAGGGAGATTGGTACGATTTCTGGAGTGATAAGCGTTATGCTGGTGAGCAAACCATCGACTTTCCATTGACACTTAACACCATGCCAGTGCTGGTTAAAGCCGGTTCTTTTGTACCGATGATTGAGTCCGTATCAACCACCGAGCATTACTCGAGCGATGAGTTAATCTTACATTACTATGCGTTGCCAAGGTTACACACTCTTGATGCCCAACCCGATTTGAAAAATAAATTATCATCCCACAATAAAACATCTTTAGATGATAATACTCCCGGATACGCCAGCGGCTATATGTACGATGACGATGGCAAGCGCTTTGGCAATATTGAGCAACAACGATTTGAAATGTTGCATTTTGAAGCCACGCAAATAGACGATCAACTGACTCTGACTTTTAAAAGAACTCCTGAGGTGGCTGAAAACAACAGTAATGTTGATGGTATGAATAAGCAACGTGAGCATAATGCTACTGAACCTAAAGAGGTTGCTCTTAAAAAAGCCGTGAATACAGGTGCAGATATTACAGCAAAGGGCATTTCAGCAAAGAATTTTACAACAAAGGACACTTCAGCAAAAGATATTACAGCAAAGGGCTATAAAGGAATGCCTAAGCAGCGTCAAATGACACTCATTATCCATGGTTGGCAAACCGAGCCGAGTCATATTCAGTTTGGACAGAATCGCATTGAAAATTTTAATTACAACGAAGAAAAGCAGCAGTTAACCATTGAATTTCAGTGGTCTCATCAAGCGATATCTTTAACGGTTCGTTAAGTTGAATTTATCGCTTAGCAATCTATCACTTAACAATCTATCGCTTAACAGTCTATCACTTAACAACTGAGCCTGAAATTGGTCAGCATTGGCATTTATTGTTTGCTTTAAGGAGCATTATGAAACTCGAATATTATATTGATAACTATCGAACTATTTTGTCACGGGTTTTGCTGATTGGCCTGATGGGTTGTTCTGGCATAGTCGGCTGCTCGAAACCGGTCGAGCAAACCTACAGTGACAGGCAAATAAATCAACAATCGACGAAGGATAATACATTATCGGATGCAGTCCAAAACAATGGTAATCAATCGATATTAACGGAAACTCAGGCGAAACAGCTTGATCCACTGGCCGGTAATAAGCAGGGGAAGGTGGTACTTTATCAAATGTTTACCCGGCTGTTTGGTAATACCAATCAAACCAATCAGCCCTGGGGCACTATTGAGCAAAACGGTGTCGGCAAATTTAATGATATTACCGATACCGCCTTGCAAGGGATCAAACAATTGGGCGTGACCCATATCTGGTATACCGGTGTATTGCATCATGCAGTAATTAATGAATATCCGGAATTAGGCCTTGTGTCTGATGATCCCGATGTGGTGAAAGGACGCGCCGGTTCGCCTTACGCCATTAAAGATTATTATTCGGTAAACCCGGATCTGGCAGAACAGCCTGTCAATCGATTACAAGAGTTTCAGTCATTAGTGAAGCGTACGCATCAACAGGGTTTAAAAGTGATCATTGATATTGTGCCAAATCACGTGGCACGTAATTATCATTCACTGGCAAAACCGGAAGGGATAGAAGATTTTGGCGCCTCTGACAACAAGCAGGTGGAGTACGCCCGTGATAATAACTTTTATTACGTGCCGGGAAAGAATTTTAAAGTGCCTGAGTCGAATAATGGTTATCAACCACTGGGGGGCGAAGCGCACCCGTTAGCGGATAATTATTTTAATGAACAACCGGCGAAATGGACCGGTAATGGCAGTCGAAGTGCCCAACCTAAATTGGACGACTGGTATGAAACGGTAAAAATCAATTATGGTGTTCGACCAGACGGAAGCTACGACTTTCCACAATTGCCTACTGGGTTTGATAAAAAAGACTATCAACAGCACTTTGCGTTCTGGCAGCGTCAATCGATCCCCGACTCATGGAAAAAATTTCGACAGATAGTCGAATACTGGTTAGATATGGGCATTGACGGCTTTCGTTTTGATGTAGCTGAGTTAGTTCCTGTGGAATTTTGGAGTTATTTGAATTCGGCCATCAAAATGAAAAATCCCGATGCCTTTTTGCTGGCAGAAATTTATCAGCCGCATTTGTATCGAGATTTTATTCATCTTGGAAAAATGGACGTTTTATACGATAAGGTGGATTTTTACGACACCACCAAAGCGATCATGCAAGGAAAAGCAAAAACAGGGCAGTTAATCGATATTCAGCACAAGTACGCAGATATTGAACAATATTTAATGCATTTTTTAGAAAATCATGACGAGCAGCGTATTGCGAGTAAGGCCTTTGTCGGCGATCCCAGACGAGCAATGCCGGCGATGGTGGTATCGGCTACCATCAGTCGCTCACCAACCATGATTTACTTTGGTCAGTCTGTGGGAGAGCCGGGTGATGGCGATGCAGGCTTTGGTGATCCAACTCGTACCACCATATTCGATTATTGGGGCGTACCGAATCATCAGGCATGGATGAACGGTGGCGCTTTTGATGGCGGGCAGTTAACCGATGAGCAAAAACAATTACGGCGTTTTTATGCCCGGTTGTTAAACATCAGTGCCGATCATCCGGCGATGCTGGGTAAATTTACAGAACTCCATGGTTATAATTTGCAGCGCAACAAACGTTATGATGAGAGCCTGTTGGCATTTGCCCGTTGGACACACAGAGATACGGATAAAAAACACAAAACGGGTGAATCAAATGAAGTGGATGATACTGATCTGAATATTGTTGATTCAAAAGGTGATGAAAAAATAATTGTCATCAGTAATTTTAGTGCAGAAAAAAATTATTCAATTAAGTTACATCTGACACCGTCGTTAATCAATGATTGGCAATTAAAAGCAAAAAATTATCGATTAACGGATCTATTAACGGGTGATGAATCAAAAAAATTACAAGTATTGGATCAAAAAGCGTTTATAAAGGTTGATTTAAAACCATTGCAGTCGTATATTTTTAAAGTGAGTTCTTAACTCATAGCAAGAGTAAGAGAAAGCATTCCACTGACGAGCTCGGTTTGCTTTCTCTAACTCTTCATTTTATTCCTTCTTACATATTTCCTTTTTTAAATCACTGGCTTCATTTTTCATGCCAATGCAACTGTCCGTTTAACCCGATTTATTGTTTTCTTAAAAATATTAAATCTGTTTTGCTGCTGTTTTTCTTATCAAATCGATACCCGTCAACATCAAAGGATTTTAAATCATCAGGAGAGTCAATCTGATTATCGATGATATAGCGTGACATCAGGCCTCTGGCGCGTTTGGCAAAAAAGCTGATCATTTTGTATTGCCCGTTTTTATAGTCTTTAAACTGGGGCGTGATGATTGAATAGGGCAATTGCTTAGCTTTTACGGCTTTAAAATATTCATTCGAAGCGAGGTTGATTAACACTGGCGAGCGGTGCTTTTCTAACAATGTAACGATGGCGTCATGAATTCGGTTTTGCCAAAAGTCATAGAGATTTTTTCCTCGCTGATTAGCAAAACGCGTGCCCATTTCGAGTCGGTAAGGCTGTATTAGATCCAGAGGTTTTAATAAACCGTATAATCCCGATAATATTCGTAAATGCTTTTGTGCGAATGTAAAGTCTTTCGCTTTTAATGTGTCGGCTTCTAACCCTTGGTAGACGTCGCCTTTAAAAGCGAGCACTGCAGGGCGTGCATTATCAGGCGTGAAGGGTGTTTTAAACGATTGAAATCGATGCAAGTTTAACTCGGCCAATTTATCACTCAATTTCATAAGTCCGGCTATATCCTGATGGGTTAAGGCTTTTAATTCTTTGATCAAAAGTTCGGACTGATCCAGAAACTCAGGTTGCGTAAACTTTTTTGTGGCTAAAGGGCTTTCAAAGTCGAGACTTTTGGCGGGTGAGATAACGGTAATCATAGTTTTTAGTTTAATCGTTAGTTGGATAAATCATAGTACTGCAGTCAGCAGTACTGGTGCTAATTAGGCCACAGAGAATAACAGATCCACCGAATTATTTCAGGCTTGCTTATGGATTTTATCGATTGAATATTGTGTTACGCTGGAAGTATGAATTTAGGTGTAGATGACGTTAGGTGTATAAGAGTTAGGTGTATAAGAGTTAGGTGCATCAGAGTTATGTAGCGGTAATGTAACCGCTCTAATAACAATAGGCATTATATGGATGCTGACGAAGTGGGAGAGATAAATGGCTAATCGACAACAATTGACCTTTGAAAGCAATGGCAATCAGTTAGTTGGGCTTTTAGAAACACCCAATGAAGGTGCTGAGCATTACGCCATTTTTGCTCATTGCTTTACCTGTGGAAAAGATGTCATTGCCGCTTCACGAATTGCGCGAGGGCTTGTGAATCGTGGAATTGCGGTACTTCGATTTGATTTTACCGGGTTAGGCGGCAGTGATGGTGATTTTGCCAATACTAACTTTTCTTCCAATATTGATGACTTGATTGCTGCTGCCAATCATTTACGAAAGCATTATAAAGCGCCGGATCTTCTGGTGGGTCACAGTTTGGGCGGAGCTGCAGTGATACGGGCGGCGCATCGTATTGCAGAAGTAAAAGCTGTGGCAACTCTTGGTGCGCCGGCTCAGGCGTCACATGTGACCAAACAACTGACGTGCAGTATTGATACCATTGAAGAAAAAGGTGCGGCTGAAGTTAACTTGGCTGGGCGAAACTTTCTGATTAAAAAGCAATTTCTTGACGATATTAAACAATCGGATACTCAGCCAATTGCCTCACTGAATATGCCGCTTTTGGTAATGCATTCACCAGTGGATACGGTGGTGGATATTAAGCAGGCTGAAATTATTTACAAAGCCGCCAAACACCCTAAAAGTTTTATTAGTCTCGACAGTGCCGATCATCTGCTGACTAAAAAGCAGGATGCGGAATACGCTGCCGAAGTTATTGCCAGCTGGGCGATTCGTTACTTGCCTGATTACACTCCTGTAAGGGAAAAGCCCACTCAGGTTGCTTCAGGAAAAATTATTGTGAACGAACGCAATCATCGATTTACACGCAATGTGTTATCCGATACTCACGTATGGTTAGCGGATGAGCCTGCAAAAGTAGGTGGTGATAATTTGGGACCAGATCCCTATGAACATTTGTTGGCCGCACTGGGCACCTGTACTTCAATGACCATTCGAATGTATGCCAACCGTAAAAAAATACCATTAAAAGACGTTTCAGTTAGTCTGGAGCACTCAAGGCAGCACGCCAATGATTGCGAAAATTGTGATAAATCCGATGCCAAAATAGAGGTTTTTCATCGGGTATTAACATTGGACGGAGATTTATCAGAAGAACAGCGTGAGCAGTTATTAGTAATCGCCGATAAGTGTCCGGTGCATCGTACGCTGTGCGGAAAAATAGATATTACGACTGAGCTTAAATAGGAGCGAGCTTAAATAAGAGCTAGCTTGTGAAATGCGCTTGTAAATAAAAGCAACAGGTTAAAATTTTTTAACTGGATTTTACTTGAATTGATCAGGTGGCGTTTTCGTCTTTCAATATCACCTGTAAGCTTCCGTCTTGCTGTATTGCGACTTCTATTTCTATTGGCCGGCAGCACACTTCGCAGTCTTCCACATAGCGCTGTTCGGCTTCGCTGCAGTCAATTAACAAAGTGATGGGTTCGCCGCAATAAGGGCAGAAACCATCGTATTCTTCCCAATCATTCATGTTGTTTCTTATTGCTCATACATTTGACTATTAGGTAACTGGCCAGTAATCCCAGCATAGACATGATCGCAATAAATATAAAGTAGTGTTGAAAACCGGTTATCCCGGGATTGGCATCAAGCAGGCGTCCGGTAATGGGGGCAAAAAAGATATCGGGCGTGTAGCCAACGGCTGAAATAATGCCCACTGCTTTACCTGTTTGTCCGGTGTTAATCTTACTTTCCTCAAGCAGAGCAAAATAAACGCCTCTGAGAGCAAACACGGCTATGCTGGTGATTGCCAGGCCTGTTATTGCGGTTATTTTAAAGTGGTAAGGAGAGTTGATAAGGGAGAGCAACAGGAAGGTGGTAAGCAGAGTGGCAAACAGTACAAGTATGGCGTGACTGGCGCGAAGTCGATCAGCGATAACCCCGGCACCAATGGCCGATATTGGTCGCAAAAAACTTAAGTATCCGGTGAGCTCGGCGGATTCGGCCGCAGTCATATTCAAAACGTCTACGGCAAACACACCATAGTTATCCAGTGCCTTATAACCGCAGTAGGCCGTAATCACTACGGTGGCTTGCAGCCAGATCACAGGATCGCGAAACACGCTTTGGGATTTGGGCTTAAAGCCTGATAGATCTGTCGATGGAGAGTACGCTGTTTGCTGTTGTGCGCTTTGCTGAGCAACAAAACGTTGAGGGATCAATAATATGACTATTGCAGCCAAAGTTGTTGTCGCAGTATAGAGCATGATAATCATTTGCAGGTTATCAGCAGTCGAAACCGTATCGCCTGAAGCCACTGTGACCGATTTGTCTAACACTCCGACACTGAGCAGGCCAACCGCCAGCATGGCTACCAGAGAAGCAACCAGACCTCGTCCACCATCGAGTATGCCAAAGGCTTTACCCTGAGAGTGTTGACCTGCAATCACCCGAGTCATTTTAATCATGGCGGCCCAAAACAGCAGGATACTGGTTAGGCCCCAATAAGCGAATAACCAATGAAGTCCAGCAGCATTTGGCAGTGTGTAGAGATAAAGGCCACCAAGTGCGGTGGCAAACAGGGATAAACTCATTAAATGACGGGCGGAAAATTTATCAGCAATAAAGCCACCCGGAAAATAAGACAGCATGGCAACCACACCGTATACGGCAAAAATATCACCCAGCTCGGTATTGCTGATATCAAGCACATCAAGAAAAATCGGGCGGAAGAAACGTGTTATATGAAAAGGCAAGCTGAAAATCATTTCGCCTGCAAACACTAGCACCAATAAAATCAGGTATTTTTGAAAATTGCCTTGTTTGATACTGACTCCTTAATGTTTATTATTGTATTTATACTTATGTGTACTAGATTTAAAGGCAGTCTGATATAACTTAATACATACTTTTAATCGATTTAACGAAGATATATTAATGATAGCAAAAAAATGGTGGGACAATTTTCTTGAACGTAGTCCTGGATATAATATTGAAGAAAAACGGCGCAAATTGGTTTTTTATGTAGCTAGCTATGCAGGCGGCTTAATTACATTGTTTTTTTCTTCACAGCATATATCTACTCAGAGCTTCTCTCCTCAGTTACTTTTTTTAGGACTTTTAATTTTACTCAATGTTATTCTTTCTCATTTTGTAAATAAAAAACAGCCTTTTTTTTATACAGCTGGACTTCTTAACGGTGGTCTTATGTTATACCTGACTATAAGTGGAGGGTATAACAATACTGGACTTTTTTGGATATTTCCTTTACCAATTGCTTCATTTATACTTCTTGGTTACTGGATTGGTTTGATTTTTAATTCTATTCTGTATTTACTGGTTTCTTTATTACTATTAAACCCAGATTACATTCAGGCAAGTTATTCATCAGATGACACAAGTCGATTTTTAGCTTCATTATTTACAACAATATTATTGGCTTCAATAGGTGAGTACTTTCGTTATCGTAGTCAAACTGAGCTCACTGAAATTAATTTGGAACGTCAGCGACAAGCTAATACCGATCCTTTAACACATTTACCTAATCGCCGATTTCTTGAAACAGTTTATCTTCCGCGCCTGCATAATCAGGAGGAGCAAAGTTTTCCAGTAACTTGTGTGGTTATGGATATCGATCATTTTAAGCAAGTTAACGATAAACATGGCCATGATATTGGAGATAAAGTTTTAAAGCATATTGCTCACCTATTAACACAACATATTAGACAGACTGATGTTGTAGTTCGTACTGGCGGTGAGGAGTTTTTGGTGATTTTTCCAAAAGCGGATTTAAGTATTGGATTTAAGTTATCGGAGAAGTTAAGGCAAACAGTAGAAGTTAGTCCGTTTGTAATGGAAGGTACCACGTTAGACATCACCTGTAGTTTTGGTGTGTCTACGGCATTAACGAGTGATGAAATAAATGCGGCTTTTAAGCAGGCCGATGACAAACTGTACCAAGCTAAGCGAGCCGGACGAAATTGTGTTTGCTAGTTTTTTGTGTATAAGATTATTATTTAGTGTGACAGCAGAAAGAAATTTTAGCTTCGAGAAATAATGTTATTACCGGGATTAAGTTTGGAGAAATTAAAAAGCCGACATTTGTCGGCTTTTTAATTGCGAGTAGTTAAAAGTATTAACTGCGTTAATTATAAAAACTCCGGATATTAAGGCAGCTCAAGATAGCCCATATTGTATAGCGTAAAGGCAAATATATCGGCCGCTTGCTCAATACGTTTTGACGTCGGCGTTCCAGCACCATGACCTGCATTGGTTTCAATGCGGATAAGTGTGGGGTTGCTGCCTACTTGATGCTTTTGTAACTCAGCCGCAAACTTAAAGGAGTGAGCCGGTACAACTCGATCATCATGATCGCCAGTGGTGATCATTGTCGCCGGGTATGAAACACCCGGTTTTACGTTATGAACCGGAGAATAATTTTTAAGGTATTCAAACATTTCTTTACTGTCATCTGCTGTACCGTAATCGTATGCCCAGCCTGCACCTGCGGTAAAGGTATGGTAACGAAGCATATCCAGAACGCCTACTGCTGGAAGTGCGACTTTCATCAAGTCTGGGCGTTGCGTCATCACTGCACCAACTAATAGACCACCATTTGATCCACCATTAACCGCCAGGTGATCGGAGCTGGTATATTTTTCAGAAATTAAAAATTCTCCGGCAGCAATAAAGTCATCAAACACATTTTGTTTGCTAAGTTTGGTACCTGCTTTGTGCCATTCTTTACCGTACTCTCCGCCACCGCGCAAGTTAGCAACGGCGTATACACCACCCAGTTCCATCCATACGGCACGAGTGACACTAAAGCGGGGTGTCAGACTAATATTGAAGCCACCATAGCCATAAAGAATGGTCGGGTTTTTGCCATCGAGTTCAAGACCTTTTTTATAGCTGATGATCATTGGCACTTTGGTGCCGTCTTTCGAGGTATAGAAAACCTGTTTGGATTCAAAGTTATCGGGATTAAACGCAATTTCTGGTTTACGGTAAACATCTGAACTGCCCGACTTAGGATCAAAAGAATAAATGGTTGAGGGTGTTATATAGTTTGAAAAACTGAAATAAAGCGTCTCGTCTTCTTTTTTACCACCAAAGCCACCAACACTGCCAACACCTGGAAGGTCGATGTCTCTGACAAGCTTTCCGTCATAATCGTATTGCTTCACTTTTGAAATGGCATCAACCATATATTCGGCAAACATAAAGCCAGCACCAGTATTAATACTCAATACATTGTCGGTTTGCTTAATAAAATCTTGCCAGTTTTCTGGTGTAGGATTGCTCGCATCAACGGTGACAACTTTTTTGTTCGGCGCATCCAGATTGGTTACCAAATATAGTTTACTGCCTCTGTTATCGAGTACATAGGTATCCGAGTTGGTGTGATCAAGAATCGTTACTAGAGAGGCATCTTTTTTCGATAAGTCTTTAATAAACAGCTTGTTGCCTGATGTTGAAACTGCAGCGCTAATCAGCAGGTAGCGATCGTCTTCGGTCACCTGTCCGCTAACATAACGATGCTTTTGTGCTTCTGTACCACCAAAGACAACCGGGTCATTTTTTTGCTCAGTGCCTAACGAGTGATAATAGAGTTTGTGTTGATCGGTTTTGGCGGATAACTCACTGCCTTCGGGCTTGTCGTAACTGGAGTAGTAAAATCCTTCATTACCCTTCCAGGAGATGCCACTGAACTTAACATCCACTAATGGTTGTTCCAGTTGCTCTTTTGTTTCGGCATCTATAACGATAATTTTGCGCCAGTCGCTGCCACCTTCTGAAATGGAATAGGCGGCAATACTGCCATCTTTCGAAAAGGTTAGCTGAGATAGAGAGGTTGTGCCATCGTCACTGAATTTATTGGGATCAAGAAAAACTTCTGTCTCACCTTTTTCATTGGTTCGATACACCACAGACTGATTTTGTAAGCCATCATTCTTGTAAAAATAAGTGTAGTTACCTTCTTTAAAGGGTGAACTGACTTTTTCGTAATTCCATAATTTTTCGAGTTTTTTCTCAATGTCTTCACGAAACTTGATTTGCTCAAGATAACCAAAGGTCACCTTGTTTTGGGCTTTGACCCATTCGGCTGTTTCATCGCTCATATCGTCTTCGAGCCAGCGGTATGGATCAGGCACTTTTTCGCCAAAGTACTCATCGACCACATCGCCTTGACGAGTCTGTGGGTAAGCAAGTAATTGGCTGTGCGATGATTTTTCAGGTGTTGATGCCTGACTGGTGGTTTGTTGATTATCAGCCTGAACATCCTGTTTTTTGTCTGCTGAATCATTTTGCTTCGAGCAGGCCAGTAGCAGTGATGATGACAAGGCAATAATGAGTAGCTTATTCATAAATTTGTCCTGTGTTTTCTTTTGTTATTAGTTGAGTGTACCAAAGGTAGGTGCGATAGGGTACTGGGGTAAACGTTGACGGTTTTTATAAAACAGTATTTACAAATTATTCATTACAAAACGATCGATAGAGAACAATTCATTCAATACGATTTATACAAAAGTATGCCCCTCTGTAATGAGGGGCATTGAGTGTGAACTACTGGTTCTTTTTATTATTTAACGGGAAATCCGCGATCGCGCATTAGTGCTTCAACCTTCGCATCACGGCCTCTAAATGCCCGGTAGGCATCGGCCGGATCAACGGCGTTTCGAACAGAAAACAAATGTTTAACCAGCTTTTTCGAGACTTCTTCATCGTAGAATCCGCCTGGCGCTTCTGCAAAGGCTTCTGCTGCATCTGAAGTTAATACTTCTGCCCAGATATAACCGTAGTAGCCTGCCGAGTAGCCTTCACCAGAAAAGATATGACCAAAGTGTGGTGTGCGGTGGCGCATCACCAGTTCTCCGGGCATATTGAGTTTCTCAAGGGTTTCTCGCTCAAATTTATCGGCGTCGATATTTTCAGGATCGGTGGTGTGGAGCATTAAATCCACCATGGCAGACGCAAGGTATTCGGTGGTTTTAAAGCCTTCGTTAAACGTGGATGCGTTTTTGATTTTTTGCACCAGTTCCGCCGGAATGGGTTTACCAGTTTCATGGTGAACCAGATAGTTATTGATAACTTCGTCGGTCAGTAACCATCGCTCCAATAACTGCGATTGAAACTCGGTATAATCTCTTACACCACCATTTAGGCTAGGGTAGACAACTTTCGATGATAGCGCATGCAAGGCATGACCAAATTCGTGGAAAAAGGTTTCCGCATCATCCCAACTGACTAATACCGGCTCGCCGGGTGCGCCTTTAATAAAGTTGGAGTTGTTGGAGGATAGTACATTTTCTTTACCATCGAATGTAGTATGACTGCGGTAGCTGGTTGCCCAGGCTCCTGAGCGCTTACCTTTGCGGGCAAACGGGTCGAGATACCAAAGGCCTATATGCTCACCACTGGATTTATCCGTAACTTCCCAGACTTTAACGTCTTCATGAAAAACAGGAACCGTTCCTGGTTTGATTGGCGTAAAAGTAAAGTTGAACAGTTCGCCCGCAACGTAAAACATGGCGTCACGTAATTTATCCAGCTGTAAGTACTGCTTTACTTCATCTGAATCGAGAGCGTATTTTGCTTTACGTACTTTTTCTGCGTAATACCGATAATCCCAGGGTTCAATTTTAATGCTTTCTTTACCCGCTGCCTGATACTCTGCATCGGCGATGGCTTGCATATCGGCCACTTCTTCATCGACTCGGGCAATGGCTGCTGGCCACACTGACTTCATTAATTCAAACGCATTTTCTGGATTTTTTGCCATGCGATCTTCAAGTCGCCACTGAGCGTAATTATCGTAGCCCAGCAGTTGCACACGCTCATGGCGTAACTTTAATATCTTGGCGATTAATGCATTGTTATCGTATTCATCGCCATTGTCGCCACGGTTGTAATAGGTTTTCCAGACTTTCTCTCTGAGCGCACGCTCATCGGAATAGGTCAGAAAAGGATCCATTGATGAGCGAGTATTGGTTATGGCGTACTGACCTTTTTTATCACGAGACTCTGCTGCAGCGGCAGCCGCTTTTACAAAAGAGTCGGGTAAACCGCTAAGCTGCTCTTTGGTTAAAAACAGCACATAATTTTCTTCATCATGCAGCACATTGTTGGAAAACTGTGTGTGCAGTTTTGCCAACTCCTGATTTATTTCGGCGTAACGTTTTTTCGCTTCGCCATCCAGTGTGGCGCCATTACGGGCAAAACCATCATAGGTTAATTGGACCAGTCGCTTTTGATCGCTGCGCAGTGTTTTCATTTCATCGCTGTTATAAACCGCTTTGACACGCTCAAATAACTTTTCATTTTGATTGATCTTAGAGAAAAAAGCCGACAGTTTTGGCGCCATTTCCCGTTGAATGTCACGAAATTCAGGCGATGACATATTCGAGCTCCAAATGCCCCAGTAGGTGAAAATGCGGCTTAGATCATCGCCTGCTCGCTCCATTTCGACAATGGTATTTTCAAATGTCGGTGGCTCAGGATTGTTTGCAATGGCATCAATTTCTTTTAACTGTCGCTCCATACCAATGGCTAATGCCGGTTTTAGATCGTCTAGTTTGGCCTTATCGAAAGCCGGTACACCTTGATAAGGGCCGGTCCATTCCGCCAGCAGTGTATTTTGTTCGGATGGGGTAGACTTGTCGTATACCGTTTTAACTGTTTCTGCGACTGGGGTGTCAGGTAGAGCCGTGTCTTTATTGTTGTCGGATTGCTCAGTGCAGCCAATCAGTGCGGTCGCAACAACGCCTGCGACGATAGTTAATTTTGTTTTCATTTTGGTTGTTCCTCTTTTTTAGACCCATTTTAATAGGGGACTGGTCCTTATTGTACCCAGCAATGTTTATGGAGTGAGAGCTCATCACTCGTACCGTCCCACTTTAAGTGCCTGAATTGCCGCTGGACCGTAACAGAGCCCAGCTTGGCAATAATAGGATAGTTGTTAAAGCAGGCATTAGTTTATCTGCTTTTAACAGCAATCCCCAGCGATAAAATGTTAATGGTTTTTTCAGCCAGGAGCCGGCTTATTGGTATTAATATTGTTGGATAACTGGCTTAAATCGCCTCGAATATTTTATTCGGTTTGACGGTGATATTACTGTTTGGCCGGTAAGCAGGAGGCTTTATTTTGTTTCATCGCCACATATTGCTGATCAAAATGGATAAAGTGCTGAAGCAAGGGCGTTGCTAACGTCTGTTGCTTACAGGTGGTTAGCGCTAAAACCGTTGATTCAACCGTCGATAAGTAATCATCCTGATGCGCGGAACGGGTGGAATATCTTGCCTTATCTTTCGGATTGAGCTTTAGCGCAGCTATGTCCGTCAGCCATTTACTGGCATTGAACATGCGACGGCTTTGTCGCCAGGTGGCGTCTAGAAGAATAAGTGTGAGTCGTTTATTTGTATTGATGGCAGGCTGCGTAACAATGGCGCGACCTGAGGCTGCGTCCGCAGGAAACACCACCAGACACAATCGGTTGGGATCGGTCAAAAGGTTAATTAACTCCGCTGGAGGATCGACCCTTTGCCACAAAAAGGCATAGGTATTATTAGGAAATATATCGGCAATTAACTTTCCGGTATTGGTGGGTTTGAAAAGCTCATCGCGATGGTAAATCAATACAAAATCCATATTGGCTTGATCAACAGGGGATTTAAGATGGCAAATGCAATGACTGTTTTTAAGCTGACAAGTAAGGCAGCGTTGCACAAGAATACCCCGGCCATTGTAGCTGCGGGTGGAGTCTTGCCGGGTGTGCGCCAGCAATTGCTGGTAAGCATTGTTTTGAGGAGGATTCGGGTTCAATGTTAATAAGTTGTCTTGTTAGTAATGTCGCAAAGGAATTAATGTTAAGTCTTGTTTATATGGCTGCGGATGTTCGAGTAATACTGCCGCTTAGAGCTTATTGTCGCTTTTATTCATCGTTAGTTCCAGCGCATCAAGGTATAATCAGTCGTTTAATAATCTTCTGGTCGTGTTATGCCGTCTTTTGCAAAACTTAATTTGATTGATGCACTAACAACAGTGCTTGATGCTGAGCGTTATCGTACGCCAACTGATGTTCAGTCGAAAGTTATCCCATTGGTCTTGCAGGGCAAAGATGTTATGGCTGCTGCAGAAACAGGCAGTGGAAAAACCGCGGCTTATGTTTTGCCCTTATTGCAGCGACTGGCGGAGCAAACTGTTTCTGCTAATGAGGCCTTATCGCTTATTCTGGTTCCAACCCGAGAGCTGGCAATACAGGTTCATGGCAATATTTTAAAGTACGGAGCCAATTTAAATCTGCGCAGTGAAGCGGTATTTGGCGGGGTAAAAATCAATCCTCAAATGAAGCGGTTACGGGCAGGCGTCAGTTTACTGGTGGCCACACCGGGGCGTTTGCTGGATTTAATGAGCAAAAATGCAGTGCGGTTTGATCGATTGCAAGCACTGGTACTGGATGAAGCGGATCGAATGCTCGACTTAGGTTTTTTACCCGACATTCAACAGCTTCTTCTAACTATGCCAGAAAAAAAGCAAACACTATTATTTTCAGCGACTTATTCTCCAGCCATTAAAACCCTGGCCCATAACTTAAGTCAGTCCATGTTGGCGGTGCAGGTGAATGCGCCCAACCAGGCCGCCAGAAAAGTTATTCAATGGCTGCACCCGGTGGATAAACAAGCAAAAACAGATTTATTACTGGCACTGATTAACGATAATCAATGGCGCAAAGTTTTGGTGTTTGTTAAAACTAAAAAAGGCGCCAATAAGCTGGCTTTCGATTTGAAAAAAGGCGGTGTAAGCAGTGGTGTAATACACGGTGATAAAAGTCAAAAAGAGCGTATTGCTGCACTGGAGTCATTTAAGTTAGACAAAATCAATGTGCTGGTTGCAACCGATGTTGCGGCTCGCGGACTTGATATTGAACAGTTGCCTCAGGTGGTAAATTACGATTTGCCAAAAATAGCTGAAGATTATGTTCATCGAATAGGGCGCACGGGACGAGCAGGAGAAACCGGTCACGCCGTTTCGCTGGTGTCTGCGGATGAGGTTGATCAGTTAAGAAAAATAGAAAGCCTAATTAAACAGTTGTTACCACGAAAATTAATAGCCGGTTTTGAACCGAACCATAACCTACCCGAAACGCGTTTGGTAGCTGCAAAAAAGAAGAAGCCGCACAAGAAGAAGCTGGCTAAAGCGCAGCAAAAGAAAGCGAAACCGTCAAAAAGCAAAAGTAAAAATCGGAATGAGCAAGCGCCATCGTCCAGAACCGGGCGTCGCGCGCCAAAACTTTCTTGATTTAAGTATCTTGAGCTCTATGTATAAGGTATAACTCAATTTGGCAGCAATATGAAAAGAACACAATTTAATTGGACAGTCGATATTTTAAAAATATGAATTCAAAAACAGCTTAACATCGACTTTTATTTTATTACCACTGTTTCGCCTTTTCAGGCGACCTTCTTTTTCAAGAGCCAAAAAGAAGGCAAAAGGCCCTACGCTCCAACAATTAAGCCCTACGGGTTCCTCAAAATCACTAATACCTGTCAACACACTGTTATTGACAGCCTTCCATGGCTGACAATAACTTCCACTGGCGTCCATGCCAGTGGATGTGTGCGGTATCAGTGATTTTGAGCTTAACTGAGTCACTCTAAAGCCAGAAAAACCAATTATGACGATAACTATATTGTCTGTTTGTCTAGTGCACTTTTGATTGTCACAGTAAAATCAAGTGTAAGTTTTTGCAGTTCAGGTTAAATAATAACCGATCGAAAATAAAACCAAATTTAAGATAAATCGTCTTCTTCCTGATACTGTTGAATCGGTTTGCCCGGAATTTTATGACTCTCTGAGGCCCACTCGCCTAAATCGATCAATTTGCACCGTTCCGAACAAAATGGTTTAAACGGAAACTTATCATTCCAGGCAATGGATTTCTTACAGTTTGGGCAACTGATGACCATATCTTTTTTCATAAGGGACAACTATTTATTCTTTCCAGCCACAGGTGGCGTATTTAAAATCTATCGGTTGCCGGCATTTTATGCGATCCAGCCCATCATTCAAGGAAAAAAAATGAATCGATATACGATGTTTACCGGCACTGACTTCGGGGAATAATTCTTCATTGGCGGTTAACTGTATTCGCAGTAGAGTATTGCCGGGATTGGGTTTCTCTATTAAATAGTCGCCAAGAAGAGCGCTTGCCACTTGAAAAACCGACAGCTCACGGGTTAGGCGAAGGATGACATTGATGCTGGTTTTTAAACCGTCAAACAGCTGATACCAACTGATTAAATGGCTTTGTGCTTTTTCATTCTCAAGCTGACAAAATCGAGCCAGCTCTGGTGAATCACAGGCAGCAGCGCCAGTGTGTATACTTTGTTTGCTCAAGATATTTTTTAACAGGGGTTGTTCACGTAAATCATCCCCCAAACGGCCACGGTAAGAAATAGCCCATTGGTGAAGCTTTTTTAATTGTTGTAAAAACTTATCGAGCTTTGCAGTATCGACGGCAGGGTTTTGTTTTAGCTTTTGATAATGACTGGTCTGGTATTCGAGTTCTTTGATCACTTCTGATTTAATTTCAACGCGACTTAAAAACTCCAGTATGTTTATAAGATTTAATAAACAAGCCTGATTGGCAGCCCGATGATTTAGAGTTAATAATTGCTCAAAATGTTTAAATGCTGCTTCTAAGCGCAAAAAATGACGATAACTTTGCGTTAGAGGAAATTCAAAAATAATGGGATCAGACATGCCTTGCGAGATCCTTATATTCTTGATGCAGTTTATCGACTTGTGCCATTAATTGATCCTGAGAACCACTGTTATCAACAATATCATCAGCGTGCTCCAGCCGAAAGTCACGTGAGACCTGCTTGTCGATGATAGCCATAACAAGTTCTTCATTATTATTATCGCGATTGATCACTCGTTGCAACTGGGTTTCAACCGGAACATCGACAACCAGAATGCGATCAACCAAATGTTGTAGCTTATTCTCGAATAATAACGGAATATCGAGAATCACATAGTCGCTGGTTGCAAGCGCCACTTGGTTATTGATCTCTTGGCGGATGATGGGGTGCAGGCAGTTATTTAACCAGTCTAGCGCCTCAGGATCCTGAAAGACGATGCGTCTCATGGCGTCTCTATCGAGTTCTCCATTGGACTTTAAAATAGTCGGGCCAAATTTTATGGCAATTTTTTGAAGAGTTGGTTGACCTTTTTTGACCACATCTTTTGCAATTTGATCGGCATCGATCAGTGAAATACCTTTGGCTTTAAACAGGTTGGCAACAGTTGATTTACCGCTGCCAATGCCTCCTGTTAATCCAATCTTTAACATGATTATTAGTGGTTAAATGCCCATGGAGTGGAAGTATTGCCGCAATATATTATCGCCCCAGAATAAGGTAATCCAGCCGGCAATCGCTAAATAAGGGCCAAACGGAATTTGAGTTTCACGGTTGCTGCGCTTTAACAGAATCATTGAAACACCAATAATGGCACCAACACCCGCAGACATGATCACGACCAGCAGCAGCTTTTGATAGCCTACGAATGCGCCAAGGGCGGCAAGCAATTTAAAGTCACCGTAGCCCATGCCTTCTTTTTTGGTCAATATTTTAAACGTCCAGTAAAAGGCCCATAACGACAGATAACCCACCAATGCACCAATAAAAGCATCCATAAGAGGAATGGTTAATCCAAGAGCAGCCGCGGATAAACCAAGCCAAAGAATTATATAATTGATGGGGTCGGGTAGAATTTTATGATCAATATCAATAAAAATTTGAACAATTAACAGGCTGCTTAAGGTGATATACAGCAAAGACTGCCAGGACACACCAAATCGCCAGGCGATGTAGCCAAACACCAGCCCGGTCAGTAGCTCAACAAATGGATAACGCAGAGAAATATGAGCAGCGCATTGAGTGCACTTGCCTCTTTGAAATAAATAACTGATAAGAGGTATATTTTCCCAGGAGCGAATTAAATGTCCACAACTGGAACAGCGAGAGCGAGGAAATACAATATTAAACTTCTCATTTTTAATATTGGGATCCTTTGCCTCACCTGAAACCTTAAATCCTTGTTCGGTCAGGATTTCTTTCGCCATCTGACTCCACTCTCGAAACAGCATAATCGGATAACGATAAATAACCACATTTAAAAAACTGCCGACTAATAAGCCGGCAATTAATAATGTTGAAATAAATAGAGAAGGGTAGAGCTCGAATAATTCGATTATTTGCATTACACCACAGCACCCAACTGGAAGATAGGCAAGTACATCGCAATGATTAGGCCACCGACAAGTACACCTAAGACAGCCATAATCAAAGGCTCTAACAACGAACTCAATCCATCGACCGCATCATCCACTTCTTGTTCGTAGATATCGGCAATTTTCGTTAACATCGCATCGACAGAACCTGATTCTTCACCAATGGCGACCATTTGATTGACCATGTTTGGGAACAGTCCGCTATTGGTCATGGACAGGTTCATTTGCATACCAGTGGTCACTTCATCTCTAATTTTTAGAAGCCCACTACGATACACATAGTTGCCCGATGCACCTGCTGCAGATTCTAGTGCTTCGACCAACGGTACACCAGCAGCAAACGTAGTTGAAAGCGTTCTTGCGAATCGAGCGACGGCCGCTTTATTGAGTAACTCACCAACCACGGGAAGTTTTAATATCAATTTGTCTCGATTATTACGAAAAGACTCTGACATTTCAGCAGCCTTTTTTATTCCAAATATAGTGGCGACAATAATGCCTAAACATATATACCAGTAGGCTTGCATCCATTCTGAAAGACCAATAACCATTTGAGTGAACGCGGGTAGTTCTGCGCCAAAACTTTTAAAGATGTCTTGAAATTGAGGAACCACAAATATCAACAAGATGCTGGTAACTATTAACGCAACAACTACAACTGCAACTGGATAAAATAAAGCTTTTTTAATTTTTGATTTTAGTGCTTCGGTTTTCTCTTTGTAGGTGGCTATACGATCAAGCATATTTTCTAAAGCACCTGACTGCTCTCCAGCTACTACCAAGTCACAAAAAAGATCGTCAAAGTTTTTAGGATGTTTTCTTAGCGCTTCACCTAAAGAGGTTCCTGACTCTATATCTGACTTTATTGTTAAAACCAGATCTTGCATAGATGGATTATCGTGTCCTTTCCCTATTATGTCGAATGATTGTACTAGAGGAACACCTGCCTTCATCATGGTTGCTAATTGTCGTGACATTACAGCAATATCAACTGGCTTAATCGGTTTTTTGTTTGCTCCAAATAAGGGTTGAGACTTTTTGGTCACTTTTTTGGGAATAACGCCCTGTTTGCGTAGTTGTGCTTTCGCGATAGCCGGGGAGTCGGCCACTACTTCACCAGATATTTTATTTCCTTTCTTATCTACTCCAGAGTAAGAAAAGGTTGATATTTTAGGTGCTTTGCTTTTCTTTTTATCAACAGACTTCGATGCAGTCGCCATAATCAATTAGTCCTGGGTAACACGGTTAATTTCTTCTAATGATGTAACACCTTGCATTACTTTAAGCAATCCAGAGCGGTGTAAATCGTTAATACCTTCTTTTTCAGCTTGATCAGCAATATTAATTGCATTTCCGCCTTCCATAATAATTCTACCCATTTCTTCTGAAACAGGCATTACCTGATATATACCTACGCGTCCTTTATACCCTTGTGTACAATTATCACAACCGACTGGTTCATAAATTTGAAAAGTTCCTATTTGTTCATTGGTGAATCCAGCGTCAAGTTGAGCTTCTTCGGGGATCTCTATTACCTGTTTACAATGACTGCAAAGGCGTCTTGCAAGTCTTTGTGCAATAACAAGATTAACACTGGTTGCAATATTAAAAGGTGCTACACCCATATTGACCAGTCTGGTTAAGGTTTCTGGAGCACTGTTGGTATGTAGTGTTGATAATACCATATGGCCGGTTTGGGCTGCTTTTATAGCAATTTCGGCTGTTTCAAGATCTCGTATCTCACCAACAAGAATTACATCAGGATCTTGACGTAAAAATGCCCTCAAGGCAGAAGCAAAGTCCAAACCTGCTTTAGGGTTAACATTTACCTGATTAACGCCCTCTAAATTTATTTCAACGGGGTCTTCTGCTGTAGAGATATTACGCTCAGGCTGGTTTAACATATTGACACCAGTATAGAGTGAGACCGTTTTACCTGAACCTGTTGGCCCAGTAACTAAAACCATGCCTTGTGGCTTAAAAAGGGCATTTTCGTAAAGTTCTCGTTGATCCTCTTCATAACCTAGAACTTCAATACCTAGCATGGCACTGGAAGGATCCAATATACGCATTACAATTTTTTCGCCGAATAAGGTAGGCAAGGTGCTAACACGAAAATCAATGGCTTTGTTTTTTGATAACTTCAGTTTTATTCGACCATCTTGAGGGATTCGTCTTTCTGAGATATCCAGTCTTGACATGACTTTTAATCTTGCGGATATTCGGCTAGAAAGATTCGATGGAGGGGATGAAACTTCGTGAAGAATTCCATCTATTCGAAATCTAACACGATAATTCTTTTCATAAGGCTCAAAATGTAAGTCGGAAGCCCCTTTTTTTATCGCATCAAGCAATAACTTGTTTACAAATCGAACAATTGGAGCATCGTCAGTGTCTGCTTTGTCATCGTCCGCGGGCTCTTGTTCTCCCCCGTCAATATCAAGGTTATCAAGGTCAGCGTCATCGAATTCGGAGAGGCTCTGACTCTCTTGTTCCTCCATAACCTTTTCGATGTACTTTGAGAGCTTAGTATCTTCGACCAATACTGCATCAACAGTTAATTTGCTGTGAAATTGAAACTCGTCAAGCGCAATAAGATTAGTTGGATCAGAAACTGCAACGAATAATCGTTTGCCCCGTTTGAATATAGGGAGTGCATGATGTTTATTGATTAGTTTTTCATCAACAGTACTCTTTGGAATGAGTTCGTAATCGACGCTTTCGAGATCAAACAATGGTACCCCAAACTCCATAGACGCAATGTTGGCTAGAAGGGTTGCATCGATGTGTCCATTGTCAACAAGGTATTTAACTATTGGGATACCATTCTTCGCTGCGTTTTGAGCAGCTTCAGATGCGGTACCTTCAGTGAGTAGGTCCTCACTAACAAGTCTTTTGGTAAGTCCACTAATAACCGAGCTAGATTGCATATGTCATTTA
This sequence comes from Pleionea mediterranea, assembly GCF_003148745.1. GTDB lineage: Bacteria > Pseudomonadota > Gammaproteobacteria > Enterobacterales > Kangiellaceae > Pleionea > Pleionea mediterranea. The sequence goes on from NZ_QGGU01000001.1 coordinate 303,538, forward strand.
ACTCAAAATTTAAAAAACAATAGTAATTTCCGTAAGTTATAGCATTTAGCTATGATTTTCCATTAAATTCAAGTAGTTTATGCTTATTTTAGTTGAAAAAGCCAATAACGCACGTTTAGCTGATAAATAAATAAGAAAAACTTACACATACTCTCTCTACGTTAGGTTAAGAGGCCATTTACAACAAGCTGATTAAAGTGATAAGAATGGATAAACTGACAGTTTTTAGTTCAAATTTAATACTGAAGATTCTGAAAATAATACTCTTTCTCGTTGGGCTAGGATATGTGGGTTATTTAATTTATGGTCATTGGAGCTTGGTGGTTAAAACGGTTACAAACTTATCGACACTTGATCTAGTTATTTTAATTGGTGTTGGAGTCATAGCTAATTTGTTTTTCGCTAGGCTATTTTCAATAGTACTTGTACCGAATTCGGGCTTAAAAAATCGTCTTAATAGCGCGTTTAGGTCATATGTGATGAGCCAAATCTCAAAGTATATTCCAGGGAAGGTTTGGCAACTTTTTCATCAAATGGCATCCAATAAAGATTCGACGCCGGGCGAAGTAATACGAGCTAACGTTGTTTTTATGTTTTTATTGACACCCATGATTCTTTGTTTGTCAGTTTTTTTGCTGGTGTCGTCCTCTTTGGTAATTTTTTTATCTTCCTGTAGCTTACTTATTATTAGTTTAGCAGTATGGTATTTGACTTTGAATGGTAGAATAAGTGATATATTTTATCAGCGTAAAATTATACTTGTACTTGCAGCGATAACTTTCGTTATAGGCCTATTATTACTGGTGAATTTTATTTCGCACAATGGTAGTAATGCACATACAAACATGCAAGTTGCTGGTCTACTTGGCATAGGCTGGTCTCTCAGTTTGGTTTTCTTTGTTTTTCCTGCGGGTCTCGGCGTTCGAGAGTGGATAATAGTTGAGTTACCAATGTTAGTAGGAATTCAATTTCAGGCAAAAGAAATAGTAATACTTGCTCTTATGATGAGGCTTTGGCAAATTTCATACGAGCTAGTTTCGATAATGATAGTTAAGTTACTTAGTAGAACTCACATCAAGTAAAATGACCGTCCAAGGAATTGGTTGCTTGACACAAACAACTTTACCGTAGGTTCCTAAAAGTTTTTTAAAACCGTAGCTAGACCAGTGGTTAATGTGACCAGGTGTATTGCCTAGTTTAGATGCATACTTCAGGCGACATAAGTTTAATACACACCATAAAGGCTCTCGTGGGACAGAGCAAATTAAGTAATTGCTAGAGACTCGTTTAAGCTCTTTGAGTGCCAGATCAGGAAACTCAAGATGCTCAAGGACTTCTAAACAAAAAACGGTTTTAAAAGCATTGTTTTTAAATGGAAGGTTATATATTGACGAGTTTATAAACTCTACATCAGGGCAGCGAGACTTTGCATCCTTTAGTAAACCGTTGTCTATATCGCATGCTTTTATTTTTGAATCAGGGTAAAAGGCTTGAATATTGCTTGTGCTATACCCATGACCACAACCTACTTCAAGGATCTCATTATTATTTTCAGGCTGAGTAACTGAGCCGACCGCTTGATAGAAACTCCGTATTAAATACTGTCCGATCATTCCGCTCTCAGTATATTTTTTCTTGAAGTTTTCTTGATTCACTAATCTTCCTCTTTATTCTCAAACTGAATACTGTTGATTTGTTCAGATACCAAGCCAATTAGGAATACAATTATCGATGATACTAAGAGGGTTGCCGACATATTTGTGAAGCGTCCACTGTCTAGTAGAGTATAAATGTAATTAACAATACCAAGTAAAAACAATGTTACGCTAATGGGGGTGAAAAGTTTGAGCGGTGAGTATAAAGTACCTATTTTAAAAATGATAATAATAAACCTGAAGCCGTCTTTTATTAAATTAATATGGCTTTTCCCAATCCTATCTTTGACAGTGATAGGATAATAATTTACAGAGTAGCCACTGCGAAAAAAAGCCATAGTAATAGTTGTAGGATATGAAAAGCCATTAGGGAGCAAGTATAGAAAGCGTTTAAATTTTTTAGCATCGACAACTCGAAAACCAGATGTTAAATCTTTAACATCATGACCGACAACTTTAGAAGATAGCCAATTGTAAAAGCTATTTGCAAAGTACCTGAAAAAAGAAGCCTGGCCAGTTCTATTTCTTTGACCAACAACCATATCATAACCTTGTTTGAACTCTTCTACTAAACCTTTGATATCATTAACTTGATGTTGGCCATCAGCGTCCATAAATAATAGAGCTTCTGCATTAGCCGCTCTTGCTCCTGCTTTAATTGCTGCACCATTGCCTTTACTGTATTTATGCTCAATGGATTTAATGTCTAGCTCTCTAAGCAGCTCACTAGTTTTATCCGTAGAGCCATCATTGACAACGATAATTTCGTATTCATTAAATGAGCTAATTAATTTAGGTATCAGCTTTTTCAATGAGTCAAATTCGTTCTTTGCAGGTATGATGATCGCGACACTACTCATTAGTCTTTGCTCTTGTTAGTCGGAAACTTATACTTATTTAAAAGATCTTTTGATTGTATATATTCTTGCATAATCTTTGCTTGTTCCTTTAGATCAAGCGCACTGTACATTTCATATAGTCGGTAGTGGGCAAGCAAGTTACTTGGATAATAATCTGTAGCCAATGCGTAATATTTAATCGCAGCTTCCGGCTTATTTAACTTTAGTCCCAGGTAATCACCTTTATATATTGCTAACCGTGCTGCGATAGATTTAATTGTCTTATCATTTGATTCAAGTTGGTCGAACATTTTGAGCATAAAACCTTGTTTAGCGTCACACTTTCCATTAATTACACACCAGGTAAGTCTACCAACAAAGTTTGACGTGCTTGCTGCAATAGGTTGTGATTGAAGCTTGTAAAAAAAGTCTGAAGACTGCTGATCAGTAAATTCTTTATCGAGCGTGTCATATAGCGCAATTAATCCGAAATATCCGGAAAGTCTATGCTCATCACTTTGAATTGCAGCTTTAAAAAAGTACTCTGACTCAAGCGCTAATAAAACATTATCGCTAGCTAAATATGCTTTGAAGTACTGTAATCCTAATTCGTAGTTTGATCGAACTGAATTGGGGTGTTCTTCTACAAACTTTCTTAATAGTAAAATGTTATCGCTCCAGTAGATATTGTTTTTTACTGCTCCTAGGGCCGTAATAGAGGATATTGCTATTAATAAATATGTGACTGTTTTTTTATTTAATGACTCAGCTTTATCCATTATTAATGCGGCAACAAAGATGATTATTCCGGTAAGCGGTAAGTAGTTTCGGTGTTCAAACACTAGTTCGAGAGGAGCGATAGTCGATTCCACTGAGTGAAACACAAAGAAGAGCAATATTCCAAGGCCGGCTACCGATCGTTTATAAGTGAAGACTATTGCTGCTACAAGACTAGTTAATACTACCGCGCTAGAAAAAAATGTTGATCTAGACTCAAAAATTGACTGGGAAACTTGAAAGTAATCATGATAAAGAGTGAACTCAGATGATGCAGGATTGATTATTAAATAAGCATAATATGCAATGACTTTTAATTGAGTAATTAATCTTTCTTGCCAGTTGTAGCTTCTGTACGCATAAGCCTGTTCGATAATGGATGTATCAAAATAGAGAAAATAAAAAGCCCCAAGAAGGAGTGAACCTGCACCTAGAAGTATTATTGAGGTGTTAACTCGTGAAATAGCTTTAGAGTTTGCAATGAGCACATACTCTAATAATAGAACTAATGGTATCAGGAGTACCCCGTTCTCTTTACTTAATGCAGCTAAACCAGTAAATAAAACAGCCATTGCAAGCGCTGTAAAATAGTTTGAAGTTGCCCGGGGCTTTTTAAGCCTGAAGTTAACGTAGAGCACTGCACCACATAGTACAAATAAACTTGCAAGCGAGTTCATCATTTGTACAGAATAAAGTACACTTGATGTGTTTATGGGATGAATGAGCCATACGAAAACTAAAAGAAGAAACCAAAGTTGGTTTGTTGGAGTAATCGTTTTTTTCAATGCTTCACTGATGACTATTAATAACTTGAACAGTAAAAAACCGTTAATTAAGTGAATAATAATATTTAATACTTTAAAGGAGGTGGCTTCGTTTCCAAACGTAGTTTTTAAAATTGAAAAAATGGCGTAAGAAATAGGTCTTTTAAGTGGTCCTGCTTCACCAGAGAAGGCAGCCACTAATAGGTTTTGAAACGTCCAGTCAGGGAGATTTAGATAGGTATTTTCTGCGATATTAAAAATATCATCAAATATAAATCCGCCCCCTAGTCCTGTTAGTAGGATCAGGATCGCCAAGGACGCCAAGGCTAGGATAACGATATAGTGATTGGATGAAACTTTTTCCATCTTATAAATTTTCCATCTTATAAAAAAAGCCCCGCATCGCGGGGCTTTCACTACGAGTAGCCAGTTATCGACAAGTCGCAGGTAGGTATTTCGCGTCTGAGCTAGAAGTACAAGCCCAGCCAACTTGACCTGATGCTTTCAGTGTTGGTGAAAGTACAATTTCGACTGTACTATCTGCACCAAGGGCTGCCGCGGTACCTTGAATAGTAATTACACCGTCATCGCTGAGAGATGCATCTGTAACGTATTGACTGGTTCCTATAGTTAGTCCAACGCCAGAACCAATTAATGTGCCTTCAGCTTGTGCGAATTCTGAAACCGCTGTTTTTGAGTTAGACGCAGCAATTAACAACTCAGATACTTTTGCGCGTACTGTGTAGTCTTTGTAAGCTGGTAAAGCGATAGCTGCCAGAATACCGATAATCGCGACAACGATCATTAATTCGATAAGGGTAAAACCTGCATTTGATTTTTGCATGTGTAAATCTCCAAAGAGTGTTTAAAGTTCATATGATTTAAAGCAACTACTATGCCAAGAGATGCTGGATTGGTTGTAAGTTACTAATTTAATGAGGCTTTGTAACATTATATAAATATTATAATACGTTAGAAGTATTGCCTAATTACATTTATTGTCAATGTTTACTGACACTTTTTGTCAGATAGGCTGTAAACTCACCCGTAAACTCAAATCAACCGCTCTAACATGTTTGGTCAGGGCGCCAACGGATATGTAGTCGACACCGGTATTGGCGATGGACTGGAGTCTTTCTAGGGTCACATCACCTGAAGCTTCAAGTTTTGCTGGGCTTACATGAGAAGCGTTAAGTTTTACAGCTTGCGACATTTGCTCAAAGTTAAAGTTGTCCAGCATGACCACATCGCTGCCCGCATCAAGTGCCTGGGACAGTTCTTCGAGCGTTTCAACTTCCACTTCCAGCTTGATTGAAGGATGGTTGGCGCGCGCTTTTTGTACGGCTTCTGCGATACCCCCGGCGGTGGCAATATGGTTTTCTTTGATTAAAAACGCATCAAACAAACCGATTCTATGGTTTTCGCCGCCGCCAACTTTAACCGCGTATTTTTGTGCCAATCTCAGTCCTGGTATGGTTTTACGGGTATCCAGCAGTTGGCAGTGGGTATCTTTAATCTGATTTACATATTCTGCGGTTATGGTTGCCGTGCCCGACAAGGTTTGCAGAAAGTTCATGGCGGTGCGTTCGCCAGTCAATATACTGCGGGCGTTGCCCTTTATGGTCAGCAGGCATTGATCGGGTTTGACTCGTTCGCCTTCTTTTATATGCCACTGAAGTTCTAATGTAGGATCAAGGCTATTAAACGTCTTTGATACCCAGGGGATACCACAGATCACAGCCTGTTCACGACTAATTAGTTTGGCGGATGCCTGAGTATGTTCGGGAATCAGTTCTGCAGTGATATCAATGCCATCAGGACCGTTTAAATCTTCCATTAAAGCGAGCTTGATAGATGCGTCGATATGATTTTTAAGGTCTTGGCTAATGAGCATTTTTAGTTATCTGTACAGCTGATTCATGTGGTGGGGCGTTATTTTAGGGCGATTTGACAGATTAATCCAATATTTACCATTTACTAAAGCTGTGTGTAAGAAAAGGGTTTAAATGCTTCAGTGAGGATCAAAATTTTCGGCGACAAAAAAAGTCACATAGGAAAAAGTATGACTAGGTTAAGAGGTTCTTACTTGTAGGCACCGATGATTTTGTTTGTTATTTGAGCATCAACGATAAGCACAGTGTATAAGTCGGGAATAACAGCAGGCTAATTCAGTATCATATTAAACATTAGTCTCTTCAACCGACGATACGACTTTTGAGTGCGACGCTAATGGAAACAAGATTCGTAAGGGTGATATTGCTTTCGGTTACAACTTTGCTAACCGGTTAAGCTCAGTGACGAATGGTGAAATAACCGCGACATATTTTTTATAACGGTAAAGATGAGCATAGCGTAAAAGTTGTTATTGGCATTTACTTTTTGTATTTTTCAGTAACGAGTAAAAGAAGAATAAACGGTAAAGACCGTTCGATAGTTATACAATCAGCTGCGTATAAATAGATGTAGCGCACAGAGAAACTTCTGAATTAAGTCATATATAACTTTAGTTAACTGAAGCGTGTTTAACTCAAAATAAAATATAATCGATGAAAGCGTGACGTGTTTTACGCATAACAAACTTGTAATTGCGAATTAATATTTTTTATATATAATGCATTGGCTTTTTATTTTCAGCTTTCTGACTTGTGGACGCTTGGATGCCGCAGTTTAATTTAAAATTGGAACTTTTCTATGAAATATTTATTTAACACTTTTCTTTTGTGTCTTGCTTCTATTGGTTTTTCAGAAGACTCGGTAGACTATATTGCACCAGAATTTGTTGAAAATTATGTAGTTAATTGTACTGGTAATCGAGAGTTTTTTGAGGGAGAGGTTTGTTCACAATCGTGGTCTGCTTTAGCAAGTGCTATTGTTGCTAGTAAGGGCCATACCTACACTAAAGTACATAAACATCCCACTTGGAATGCACAGTGTAATTACGATGCGTATACGCTTCCAACAGGTACTTTTGAATCTTGGAAAACAGGTAATACCTTAATAAAGGGGCATTTAAAAGTTAATTACGAATGTAATATGAATGCTCCGTATAATAAGCAATGGCCTGACTCTTTTAATGAGAGGTGGGAAAGCTGGTCATATCAAGAAGAGCGCACAGGTTATATCTGTACCAGTGAAGATTACTCTACTGAGGTTGATTCTGATGGTGATGGTGAAGTGGATCAATGTTGGCGTGAACCAAAATGTAATGAGGTATGGAGTGGTCAGTCACTGTTATTGAAAACTAAAAACGAGTATATTGAGAGGAGATCATCAAGCATCGATCGTGTACATTTTTACGGTTATCAGTCTTCTTACGAACTCGAAGATAAAGGTGTCTGTTATATCGATATTGATAGAAAAACATGCCCTGAAGAAGTTACTGAAGGTAATCCTGTGGGATGCTTGAGTGGCGCCAAGTACCAGACAACTAAACTTTTTAATTCAAAGCACTTCAGTTTTAACACTCGTTACGACTCGCGCAGTCAAATTAAGTTGAGAGCTGAAGACAGTGATGCACTGGATACAGGGGTTTTTGGTAAGTTACGTGGTGGTTTAGGCTTAGTTACTATTAAACGAGAGTCACAAGCTGATGGTGGTTTTGGCTATAGTATATACAAACATGGTTTTCGATATGATTACTTTTATAAGAGTGAGGAAAAAGGTTTTATTAATGCTAAAAAATCATCACTAAATAAAAGTGCAGATGGTTCGATAGTTTATACCGATATAAATAAAATAATTTGGAGGTTTAATGCTGATCTAGAACTTATAGAAAAACAGCTTAAATCTGGGCGAAAAATTAAATACAAACACAGTAATGATGAGCATGGCAATACAGTGCTTTCTGAAATTATTGCTAGCAACGGAAGTAGTGTTTTACTTGAGTATAATGCACGTGGATATATCGACAAGCTAACGGATGTTGCAGGTAACGATTATCTTTTTTCTTATGATTCGCACGATAATTTAATTGAGATTATATACCCGGATAGTACTCCGGAGATAATATCAGATAACCCTAGAAAAAAATATTTGTTTGAAGATACTCGTTTTCCAAATGCACTCACAGGTATTATTGATGAGTCAGGGGTTCGCTATGCAAGCTGGTCTTACAATGTTAATGGACAAGCCATATCAAGTACTCATCCTAACAGCAACGAGCTAGTAGAATTTAACTTTGATGTGATTGGCGAAACATTGGTTAAAGAGTATCAATCTCAGAATAAGTATTATTATCGTAAATATTTTTATGAGCCTATTGCGGGTAGTAACCGTGTGGTTCGTGTCGATTGGCAAGATTGTGAAACGTGTACACCCTATGCAACTGAATCATTCATTTATAACGAAAAGGGTAATTTAATAGAAAAAACAACTAAAAGTGGCGCTGTTGAAACATACGTATACGATGTTGAAGACCGCTTAGTCGAAAGTACCTTACTAGCAGATAGCCCAGGGGAAATGAAAACCGTAACAGTCTGGAATGATAACCACAATAAACCAGCGCAGATTACACGAGGTACACTGGAAATATCATTCGAGTACGATGCTAATGGTAATATACTTACCAAAACAGAAACCGACTTGTCTAGTTCAGTCTCACGTGTTACGAGCTATAGCTATAATGAAAAAGGAGATTTGTTATCAGTTGATGGGCCAAGAAACGACATTAGTGATATTACCTTGTACACATACAATGACATAACAGGTAATCTGCAATCGATAACGAATCCATTAGGTCAAACAATTCAATTATCGGAATACAATGATTATGGACGACCAATACTTATCACCGATAAGAATGGTATAAATACTGAGGTTGAATGGGATTTTAACGGTAATTTAACTAGTACATCAGTTAATGATGCAAAGACAAAATATGAATATAATTCAGTTGGATTGTTAACTAAGAGCGTTACCCCTACGGGAGATTCGCTTACTTATAAATACGACAATGCTCGACGATTGACTACTGTCACAGATAGCGAAGGTAACAGTATTCAATACACTTATGATCTAATGGGAAATCAATTATCCAGCGAAGTGTTGGATGCTAATAATAATATTATAAAAACATTAAGTCAGTCATTTAACTCTATGGGTCAGTTGATCGAACTGACAGGTGCTAGTAATCAAGCTCAAACGTTTGATTACGATGTCAGTGGTAATATAAGTCAGCAAACGGATGGTGAAAACAATTCAACAACTTCGGTCTCCGACGTATTAGGCCGTCTCGAAGTGGTTACTGATGCTTTGAATGGCAAAACTGAAATGGAATATAATAATCTAAGCCAGTTAACGTCATTAACGGATGCAGAAAAACGTACAACCACTTATAAGTACAATGCATTTGGTGAAGTAATTGAACGAAACAGTCCTGATACAGGTATTGCCAAGTACACATACGATGCTTCAGGTAATTTAAAAACTAAAGCAGATGCTCGTGATGTTACAACCACTTACCAATATGATGCACTCAATCGATTAACGAAAATAAGTTACAGTAATAGCGTCGAAACGATTGATTTTGTTTACGATGATACAAGCAATAATAACCCTAGTATTGGCTATTTAACACAAATCACCAACAATACTAGTACTATTAACTATCAATACAATATATTCGGACAAGTGTCACGAGAAACGCACACAATTAGTGGTAAGCAATATGTTACTCAGTACCACTATGATACGAAAGGACGTGCAACAGGTATTACCTATCCGACTGGTATGTCATTAACATATGGTTATAACAGTCAGGGGCAAATATCACAGGTGACCTCTAGTATTGATGGGAAAACAGCAGCATTAGCTAGTAATCTAGCTTACTTACCGTTTGGACCAATGAATGTTTTATCATTCGGAAATGGTTTGTCATTGTTTAACACCTATGATCGAGACTATAGATTAATTGAGAGTCAAGTGACAGGGTTGCTAAAGCGAGAATATCAGTACAATGGTAATAACAACATTACCTCAATAGAAAATCCATTAGAGCCAATTAGTCATCAGACTTTTGTCTATGATCCTGTCAGTCGTTTAAATAACGCGAATGGAGAGTACGGTTCTTTCGAATATGATTATGATTTAATTGGTAATCGATTATTAAAAAATTCAGACTCATACACATACAATAATAGTTCCCAACTTGTAGCAAAAACTGAGCCTTTAGTTAATGAGTTCGTAGAAATAGAGCCTTTATTTTTTGCCAAGTTTGATGAGCATAGTAGCGGTGTCGTTTATGATAGTGGCGTTAACGGCTTGCAAGGCATTGCATATCCAGGTGTTGAAGTTGGTGTGCAGGGTGATACTTCGATAGTAAGTGATCTTGCCTATAATTTTAATGGGCGTTCAAACAGTGTCGTTGAGTTCACTGATAAAAGCTCTTTAGAGTTACCAAAAGGAACATGGCGTGTACGTTTTAAAACGAGTGACGCTGGGTGGGGTAATCGTTACCTTGTGACAGCACGAGGTTCTTTAGGTTTAATGCTCTACTACAATAATATCAGTGTCTATAATGGCATCTCCAAAAAAAGAACTAATATTAAAGTTAATGATAATCAGTGGCATGAACTTGCTATTGTCTTTGATGCTGGTGTCGAAAATGGCTCAAAACTATTTCTTGACGGTGAATTAGTTTATACCTTTAGTATGAGTTCAAAAGTTCAAATGAGTAATTTTTACATAGGTGGCAGTACAACAATTAATCACTGGAATTACTCTGGTACAATAGATGATGTTGCTATTTATGATATAAAATTAACGGATGAAGAGATTAAACTGCTTTATGAAAAAGCTAGTAAAACCAAAGAGACTCAATTCGAATACGACGCTAATGGAAACACGGTTCGTAAGGGGGATATTGCTTTCGGTTACAACTCTGCTAACCGATTAAGCTCGGTGACGAATGGTGAAATAACCGCGACATACTTTTATAACGGTAAAGGTGAGCGTAGCGTAAAAGTTGTTAATGGTGTTGAAACACACTTTATCTATAATAATAAAGGCCAGTTAATCGCTGAGGCAAATGGTGAAGGTGTTGTTCTCAAGGAATATATTTACTTGAATCATCAACCTTACGCTCAAGTTATTGGTAATGATGTTTATTACTATCATAACTCGCATTTGGGTACGCCAGACATGATGACCGATGAAAATCAAAACATTGTTTGGCAGGCCAGTTATACGCCATTTGGTAAAGCAACTATCGAAGTTGAAGTTATTGAAAACAATATTCGATTCCCAGGGCAGTATTACGATGAGGAAAGTGGTTTACATTACAACTACTTCCGTGATTATGACCCTGAAACTGGGCGATATATTGAGAGTGATCCGATTGGGTTGAAAGCTGGAGTTAATACTTATGGGTATGTAAGTGCGGATCCAATAAATGGTTTTGATTTTTGGGGACTTAAAAGAAAGTGTAAATCACAACCAATTGATAGTAGAGAGATAATTTTAGATGACATTTATGCAGAGGAAAATTTAAACTCATACTATATACCATTACCAAAACCCTCAGGCGTAACACTTGACCCTAGGTTTGACTATAATAATGATCTTATGCCAAGGAGTACGCTAAGGCCACCAGGATTAAGTTTTAGACCCGCATTAGCAGTTGAGTGGTTTTTAGCAAAAGTTATCACGTGGAATAGTGTTTATTATCATAAAAAAGCCCTATATGTACATGGAGATTTAGTTTGCAAAGAAATAAACGGGTGTGGTGATGAAGAGATAGACATTGAACCTTATTCTTGGCAAAGTACCCCTTGGTTAGAAAAGATTAGTTCCGAACTTCGATGGATAATTGAGATTGTTGGTGTCTAAGTATGCGAAAAATATACGTTCTATTTATACTGCCTTTTTGGTGTTTGGGTGCAGATTTTTCTACTTTGTATAAAAAGCATTATCGAGATGCTATTAGTGAACTGAGTAAGCTTAAAGTACGTAGTTCAAATAAGAAATTGGTGACTGAAATGTATAATGAATTTCTAAATCATCAAAACTCAAAAAACAACAACGATATTACTATAAACTTGATGTTGTTAAGTAAAGTTTCATATTCATTAAAAACCTATGATTATGATGTGAATAAGAAGTTGATATCTGAGTACTTGTATACGCTGACTGAACATGATGAAGACCATATTAGAGCATATACAATCACTAATATTGGTCACTTGTCGAGAAGTAAAGATTATTTATTTTTAAAAGATGGTTTGCTTAAAGAAAATAAAGATTTCAAGCATTATATTTGGGCTTTATATTCTAATTGTAACTATAGAAACGATCTTGCAAGTGAAAAGATTGAAATTAAAGATAAAGAGCTTAGAAATTATTATAACTATAGGAAAAACGATCTAACAGATTTTTTTGAATGTTAAATAAAATATCTAACAACTATATATTCAGCACTGTGCTTTAAGTAAAGATAAATCTCCAATATCCCGTGAGGTACTTTCGTAATAAGTCCAATGAGAGTATCTCCCTAGACAGGCCGAAAAAGCTTTCGAGCGAGCGCCCGGCAAAATTCGATAGCAAAGCTCTAATCGGTGACTGGGAAAGACATAGGAAAAGCGCGATGGGTACCAAAGGAATTGGTAGGGCAGTGTTTTAGGGCGTTTTGCGTGATTGATCCAATATTTAGTGATGTGTGAAGAGCGAATGTGTTTCCAATGCGACTCCAATGCAATCTTACTAACCACTAGAAGCGGAAATTATGGGACAAATTTTGTCAGTTTTAAGGAATATCTCACATTTTTTGTACATTCCGTGGTTAGATCGTGAGACAGGTCACATCAATTCTTTATCGATTAGACTAGAGTTAACGGTAGTTTATTCTCGATGCGTTTACAGTCATCATTTTGGAGCGCCCTGTGTTACTAAACAGGGAATCGTTCAGAATTAGAGATGTGTGATGGCTGACTCAGGACTTTCTTAGTTTTACTCTCATGGATTTGGCCCAAACGGCCCGTTAATTCGGCTAATGGGTTAGTGACGCCGAAGAAACCCATTATAGCCATGTGAATAAGGTTTAAAGCAGTGAGTAAAAAGCCGCAAATAGTGCGATTTTCCAATGATGAATCAGCGACGCCAAAAGCAACGCTGCCGGTGATGCTTAAGGAGATCGAGTCACTTGCAGAAGCTGAATTAGAGCGGTTGCTGAATACCATGCTCGATTCTGCCGACGACAAGCTGTTTGACATGGCGGATAAATCCAACGAAGTCTATTTTTTCAATGCCATGCGTATTGTCCGCATTAAGCGTAAAGGCTTGGTTAACACCTTTAAACAAGAATTCCGTAATAATTTTTCCAGTCATCTGTTAACCAATGATCTTGAAAACCATGACGATAATATCGAAAGCCTGGAGCTGGATAATATCGCTTTGGTTCAAAAAGACGATTTGGAAGAAGATTTGGCATTGGATGCGATGACCAATAAAGCCAGATCGGCTAATGCTACTCCATTACGGCATATGGCTACTCGCCTTGATACGATTTGCACAACGGTGACGGTTGATGGAAGCAATAACCCGCTTGATCCCAGAGCGATTTGTCAGGCGTTTAAAGTCTCCAGCAAATTACTGGATTTGGATATCGAATCATTGCTGGTGGTTTATAAGCTGTTTGATCGGTTTGTGATGAATCAGTTAGAAGAGCTTTATAATGATGTTAATCGCGAATTTGCCGAAAAAGGCATATTGCCCGACTTACACAAATTAAAGCCGAGAAAAAAATCCACCGAATATCGACGCAGACGAACTGATAATATTGATTCTGATGAATCTTATGGGCATGCAGAAACTGGTGCTGAACTCGAACGCAGTGATATCCGCGAAGAAGTGTTTAATACTCTGCAAAGTCTGTTGTCTGAGAAAAAAGTGTCTTACCCGCAACAGCAACCGTCCATTAATACCGAGCAGTTGGTATCGGCCCTTACCAATCTACAGCATGATCAAGGCTTTGCGTCACAAGATCTTAATACGCCACAGCAAATAAAAACCGTAATTGGCGGTTTGTTACCCTCCACCGGCGGGCAAGTAAACGGCGGCACCATTGGTAATGTAAACGACGATGTGATTGATATCATTACATTGTTGTTTGATGTGATGCTTGAGGATCGTAATTTACACCCTGACATCAAAGCTGAAATTTCACGGCTTCAAATCCCGATGTTAAAAGTTGGACTGGTAGACCGCAGCTTTTTCAGTGAACGCAGTCACCCGGCAAGGCAATTATTAAATGAGCTGGCGAAACTTGGCATTGGCTGGAATCCTTCTGCGGCAGAAACGCGCGATCCACTACTGAATAAAGTGACGCAAGTTGTTGAGCGAGTAATCAATGAGTTTAAATCCGATATTGCTCTGTTTGATCAACTGCTGCAAGAACTTGAGCAATTTAAAGAGTCTGATCAACGCCGGGCTTCTATTCTCGAAAAACGAATGCGCGAAGCGGAAGAGGGTAAAGCGCGTTCCGAATCTGCTAAAAGAACGGTTAATTCAGAAGTTGCCAGAATTTGTCATGGTCGGGTCATCGCCGAACCGGTGAAACACATATTAAAAGAAGCCTGGACCAATGTTTTATTTTTAGAGCAACTAAAACCAGGTGGTGATGAATCCTATAATAAAGCATTAAAAGTGGCGGAGTTTCTGGTTTGGAGTGTGCAACCAAAATCGACAGAAGAATCTCGTGCCAAACTTAAAAAGGTTATGAGTAGCCTTATTAAAAATTTAAAAGTGGGCATGGATAAAATTTCCTTTAATCCCTATCGAGCCAGCCAGTTGCTTGCCGAACTTGAGGATTGCCATAGAGCTATCTTATCGCTGCCAATTCCTTCTGAAAGTCCGGAAGTTGAAGCAAATGAGCAGTACGAGCCTGCTGAACTGGATGTTCCGGTCGTTCATGAAAAAGTGACGGAGCAGGTATTAACCGAACTGGCTCTGCCTGTGGAGTCGTCAGACGTATCGAGTGACGCTGCAGATTCCGGTTCCAATGAAGCGAGCAAGCTTGCAGAGGATGATCCTGTCTATGGACAGATTGATGGTTTGCAGGCAGGTGTCTGGGTTGAACTGGAGCAGCAAGACGGAACATCACTGCGTTGTAAACTGGCCGCTTTTATTGCGTCGGTGAATAAATACATCTTTGTTAATCGAACCGGTATGAAAGTGGCCGAGTTTAATCGAAGCAGTCTGGCCGATGCGATGAAACAAGGTGTGGTTTCAATTTTGGATGATGTCGCTTTGTTTGACCGGGCTTTAGAGTCGGTGATCACCAACTTACGAGCTATGAAAGAAGCATAGTTGAAGAAGCATAGCTGAGCTGGTTTAATCGATTTTGATTTGATAGATCATGGTTTGATAGTTCCTGACTTGATAGTTCCGTCTTTAAGTCGCTTAATATCTACTAATAACTAAACATCGTCCGAAACACTCTATTGATTTTCAGACACTCCTCTGGTTAACATTCTGATTCACATTTCCTGTCGGATAAACTTTTGAATACACTTAATATACAGTCCTGTCCGTCACCTCATTATAATGAGCGTCCGGCAGAAGCTCTGATCGACTTATTGGTTATTCATAATATCAGTTTGCCGCCTGAACAATTTGGTGATGATTACATTCATCAATTTTTTCAGGGTAATCTGGACTGCTCAATTCATCCTTATTTTGACACCATTAAAGAGTTACAGGTTTCGAGTCATTATCTAATCGATCGAACCGGAAAAATCTTTCAGTTTGTGGACTGTCGTAAACGAGCATGGCATGCGGGTGTTTCATCTTGGCAAGGGCGAGAAAACTGTAATGACTTTTCAATAGGGATTGAACTAGAAGGCAGCGACGCAATTCCTTACACCAAAGAGCAGTATCAGTCACTGGTGATATTGACCAAACAGCTGCAACATGAGTTTCCGGCCATCACCAACCAAAATATTGTCGGTCACTGTGATATCGCACCGGGGCGTAAAACCGATCCGGGAGAAGCCTTTGACTGGGAGTATTTTCATTCGCTGCTGACTGCAGGTAAACTGTAGTCTCATAAATAATAATTAGAGAACGCTTATGACATTGCTGATTTTAATTGCCGTGTTAGTGACGGAGACATTCTGGACTCAAATTTCAGAGCTGCGCCGACATCAATATATAGTCAGCTACGCTGATAAGTGGCAGGCGCTGTTCGATAAAAATAACTCACTGAACCCCTGGTTAGTGATGGCCATTGTATTGGCACCGCCATTGATATTAGTGGCGGTACTTATTGAAGGTCAGCAGGGCGTTATTGGCTCTTTATTTGAGTTGGTGCTTTCATTGCTTGTGGTGACCTGGTGTTTGGGGCCTCAAAGTCTGGCGGTTTATTATCAGAGCCTTACCCGTTCAAACAGTGAAGATACGGAAACCGAAGACTCGGAACAGCAAGGCGGTCAGCAACAGGCTGAAGCCCTGTTTGATTATGTGCATCAGGCATATTTTGGTGTGATTATCTGGTTTGTCTTACTGGGGCCTGTGGCAGCTCTGGCTTATCGAATGGTGGCGACTCTGGCCAGTCGTTCCAGTGTTACAACTAATGACTCTATAAATAATGACGATGAAGCCGATGCTAGCGAGTATGAGGAAGTACCCAATAGTAACCGTCTGTGGCAAACCGTTTATTATGTTGTCGACTGGATACCGTCGCGGCTGACCTGCCTGATGTTTATGTTGACGGGTAACTTTTCCAAGGGGTTAAGTGCGGTTCGGCAGGGATTATTTGATGCCGAGTACGATAATAGCCAACTGGTGCAGGAAGCCGGTTTATCATCACTGACGCTCGACAATGAATCTGATTATCTATCGGAAGCTCGTCAACTGACCGAGCGTAGCTTGTTGCTGCTGATGGTTTTGGTGGCTTTGGTGTCGTTTTTTCAGTTTTAGGTGTTAAGTTTTAAGGGCTGATGAATTCAATGGGTGATGGTACGCTGAAGCGCTGTCACTCAGGTTTCTTAATGACCGACAATGAAAGTACGATAACTGGGCTTGAGTTGCACTCTATTGGTGCTGCATAACAACTTCGGTGTAAGATTATTCCAAAATTAGAAAGTTGATGGCTGTAAGTTACATTTATTTCGTAAATTAATTACAGAAATCAACTGGTATGTCCTTCTTTTTCATCATGCCTCTGGTATCATACGTCACCAAAATGCACGACTAAAGCCTGTAACAGGCTACAAATGCACTCGTTGACGCCTCTGTCACAGAACATCTCAATGTCGGTTTTCATCGATTTGGCAGGCCGTTTTCGGCAAATGTCGTGCTTCCAGTTAGCAATGACCAACAGTTTGGTCTTTAATTACACCTGTATTCACACCCATTGAGGTGTAAATGAACAATAAAAGAGGAATTCAGTTGATGGCGGTTGATGCAAAAAATGATGTCGATCCAATTGAAACGCAAGAGTGGTTAGAGTCTCTTGAAGCGGTACTCGAAGAAGAAGGCGTCGATCGTGCGCACTATCTTCTGGAACGACTGATCGATAAAGCTCGTCGTTCTGGCGCTCATGTCCCTTATGACGCAACCACGGCTTATCTGAATACCATACCGCCTTCGCAAGAAGCGCATATACCGGGCGATCAAGAAATGGAGCGCCGGTTGCGTTCGTTGATTCGTTGGAACGCCATAGCCATAGTGTTGCAAGCCACCAAAAAAGACCTGGATCTGGGTGGTCATTTATCCAGCTTTGCCTCTTCAGCAACTTTGTACGATGTTGGCTTTAATCATTTTTTCCGCGGTGACAGTGGTGATGCCGACGGTGATCTGGTTTATTTTCAGGGGCATGCCTCGCCGGGTGTTTATGCTCGTGCTTTTCTGGAAGGGCGTCTTGATGAAGATCAGCTTGGCGCATTTCGTCAGGAAACCGATGGCAAAGGCTTGTCGTCGTATCCCCATCCCTGGTTAATGCCGGAGTTCTGGCAATTCCCGACGGTATCCATGGGGCTTGGGCCTATTGCAGCTATTTATCAGGCACGTTTTTTAAAGTATCTGGAAGATCGGGGACTCGCGAAAACCAAAGGCCGTAAAGTCTGGGCGTTTCTTGGCGATGGCGAAATGGACGAGCCGGAATCGCTTGGCGCCATATCATTGGCCGGTCGTGAAAAACTCGACAATCTTATTTTTGTGATTAACTGTAATCTTCAGCGTCTTGATGGTCCCGTTCGCGGTAATGGCAAAATCATTCAGGAACTTGAAGGTGATTTCCGCGGATCAGGCTGGAATGTGTTAAAAGTTATCTGGGGTCGTTACTGGGATCCACTTCTGGCACGAGATACCGATGGTTTATTGTTAAAAACCATGGAAGAAACCGTTGACGGAGAGTATCAGAACTACAAAGCCAAAGGGGGTAAATTTACCCGTGATAACTTCTTTGGCAAACACCCCAAGTTATTGGAAATGGTTGCCAATATGTCGGATCAGGACGTGTGGCGTCTTAACCGGGGTGGTCATGATCCATCCAAAGTTTACGCAGCTTATCATCGCGCGGTTAATCATAAAGGCCAGCCGACCGTTATTCTAGCCAAAACTGTCAAAGGTTATGGCATGGGTGAGTCCGGTGAAGGTAAAAATGTTTCGCACCAGGTGAAAAAGATGAATCTGGAGGCGCTAAAATTATTCCGTGATCGTTTTAATATTCCAATCAAAGACGAAGATTTGGAGCAGGTACCGTTTTATCATCCCGGAGAAGATTCCGAAGAAATTAAATATTTAAAAGAACGACGTAAATCACTCGGTGGATACTTACCAGTTCGTCGTCCTAAATCAGAAGCGTTAGAAGTTCCGCCAATGAAAGCGTTTGAGTCGATTACCAAAGGCTCCAATGGTCGTGAAATTTCAACCACCATGGCATTTGTTCGTATGCTGAATACGTTACTTAAAGATAAAAAACTAAGTGACCGAATAGTTCCCATAGTACCGGATGAAGCGCGTACTTTTGGTATGGAAGGCATGTTCCGTCAGTACGGTATTTATTCTTCGCTTGGTCAATTATACGAACCCGTCGATTCGGATCAGGTCATGTTTTATCGTGAAGATAAAAAAGGTCAGATTCTGGAAGAGGGCATCAATGAAGCCGGTGCATTCTCCAGTTGGTTAGCCGCAGCTACAAGTTACTCAACCAACGACTTCCCCATGATCCCGTTTTATATTTATTACTCGATGTTTGGTTTCCAACGCATCGGTGATTTAGCGTGGATGGCAGGTGATATGCAGGCGCGAGGCTTTTTGATCGGCGCAACCGCAGGTCGAACAACCTTAAACGGAGAAGGGCTACAGCATCAGGATGGTCACAGTCATGTTCTGTCTTCAACCATTCCTAATTGTGTCAGCTACGATCCAACCTACGCTTATGAACTGGCATTAATCATTCGTGATGGTATGCGTCGAATGTATGAAAATCAGGAAAATGTTTTTTATTACCTGACCACCATGAACGAAAACTACGAGCAGCCAGCCATGCCTGAAGGTGCCGAAGAAGGCATCATTAAAGGAATGTATTTGCTTAAAGAAGGCTCTAAGCCGAAGAAGAAGCAACCCCGTGTTCAGCTACTCGGTAGTGGTACCATTTTACGAGAAGTAGAAGCGGCCGCTGAACTGCTGAAAAAAGACTGGAAAGTGGATGCCGATATCTGGAGTGTGACCAGTTTTAATGAGTTACGACGAGATGGCCTTTCCGTGGATCGTGAAAACCTGCTTAATCCGGAGTCTAAACAAAAGAAATCATTTGTTGAGCAAAGTCTGGAAAAGCAGCAAGGTCCGGTGATTGCCGCAACGGATTATATGAAAGTCTATGCTGATCAAATCAGAAACTGGGTACCCGGTTGTTACAAAGTATTGGGTACCGATGGCTTTGGCCGCTCGGACAGTCGTGAAAAATTAAGAGACTTCTTTGAAGTGGATCGTCATTACATCACGATTGCTGCATTAATGGCGTTAGCCGAGCAAGATGAAGTTAAACGAAAAACCGTCGCCGATGCGTTGAAAAAATACGACATCGATGTCAACAAACCTAATCCGCTAACAGCTTAAGCGTCTGATAAAAAGTTTGGAGAATAAAGTGACGAATTTAGTTGAAGTGAAAATTCCTGACATTGGCGATGCATCGGATGTGGATGTTATCGAAGTGTTGGTGAGTGAAGGCGACCGAGTTGAAAAAGAAGACTCGTTGATTACTCTGGAAACCGATAAAGCGACTATGGATGTTCCTTCTTCGGAAGCCGGCGTTGTGAAAAAAGTTAAAGTATCCACCGGAGATAAAGTTTCGCAAGGCGATGTGATTTTAATGGTAGAGCCAGAGGGCGATGATGATGCTGAAGGCTCTGATGACGACGAAAAAGATGAGTCCGAATCAGACGGTTCCGATGCAGATGATTCTGGTTCAGATAACTCTAGTTCAGATAATTCAGACTCAAATGATTCAGACTCAAATGATTCAGACTCAAATGATTCAGACTCAAATGATTCAGACTCTGATAAAACCGATAAATCGGATGCAGACGACAAGAGTTCTGACAAGGACAAATCTGAGAAATCAAAAAGCAAATCGTCGCGCGGCTCAAGCAAGCAGGAAATAAAAGTTCCGGATATTGGTGACGCCAGCGATGTAGACGTGATTGAAATTTGCGTGTCAAAAGGCGATACGGTTGAAAAAGACGACAGCTTGATTGTTCTTGAAACCGATAAAGCAACGGTGGATGTACCTTCTTCTGCTTCCGGAGAAGTTTTGGAAATAAAAGTCTCGGAAGGCGATAAAGTCAGTCAGGGCTCGGTGATTTGCATAATGAATGTAACCGACGGCGGCGACTCATCGGAAGACGGTGCTTCTGAAAAAAGTTCCTCTGATGATGATTCTTCTAAAGACAGTTCTTCTAAAGATAGCTCATCTGAAAAGGATTCATCCGACAAAGATGACTCTGAAAAAGCGGATGAAAAAAGCGATAAACAGTCGTCTTCTAATTCCAAACGGGCACCGGTACCCGATTACCCACAACAAAGTCGTAAAAAATCCGAAGGTTTGGTTCATGCCAGTCCTGCAGTAAGACGATTTGCCCGTGAGTTAGGTGTCGACTTATCGAAAGTCTCCGGCACCGGTGTAAAAAACCGTGTAGTAAAAGAAGATGTGCAAAAGTATGTAAAATACGAACTGTCTCGGCCTAAAGCGACCGCAGCAACCGGTTCTTTTGCCATGCCAGAAATGCCAGACATCGACTTTAGCAAATGGGGTGAGGTAGAGAAAAAGCCACTGTCCCGTATTCAAAAAATCAGCAGCGTTAATTTGCATCGTAACTGGATCACCATTCCACATGTTACACAGCACGACGAAGCCGATATTACCGAGTTGGAAGCGTTCCGAAAGTCGATGAAAGAGGAAGCGGCAAAATCCGGTGTTCGTTTAACACCATTGGCTTTTGTAATGAAAGCTCTGGTGCATACGCTAAAAGCATTCCCAAGATTTAATTCGTCACTGGCGAATGACGGTGAAAACCTGATTATGAAGAAATACTTTCATATTGGTGTCGCTGCCGATACCCCGGAAGGATTGGTGGTGCCTGTGGTGCGCGATGTGGATCAAAAGTCCGTGTACGACATAGCGGCTGAACTGGCCGACTTAAGTGCCAAAGCCCGAGATAAGAAACTGGGCGCAGATGCCATGCAGGGCAGTACATTCACTATATCGTCGTTGGGCGGTATTGGTGGTACTGCATTTTCACCGATTGTGGCATGGCCCAATGTTGCCATTCTGGGGCTAAGTAAAAATCAGATGAAGCCGGTATGGAATGGTAAAGAATTTGAGCCACGCCTGATGTTGCCAACGTCACTGTCTTACGATCATCGTGTGATTGATGGCGCAGATGCCGCTCGTTTTTCGGTGCATTTATCGCAAACATTGGCAGATATTCGCAGGGTGTTGTTATAGCCTGTGGTAATCGCCGGTTTTAGACATTAAATTTGGGGTTGTTGGCTGCTATACGCTACAATTCGCACACTTTTACGCTAACGCAATGAAATTATACAGAGGGTCACATGAGCAAAGGTGATATTCACGCACAACTGGTTGTACTTGGTGCTGGACCAGGCGGTTATTCTGCGGCGTTCCGCGCAGCTGACTTAGGACTGGATGTGGTGTTGGTTGAACGTTATTCAACACTCGGCGGTGTTTGTCTTAATGTTGGGTGTATTCCATCTAAGGCGTTACTGCATACCGCTAAAGTGATTGACGATGCCGAGCATATGTCATCACACGGTGTCAGCTTTGGTAAGCCAAAAATTGATCTCGATAAAATTCGCGATTACAAAGATGGTGTAGTGGGTCAGTTAACCAAAGGTTTGGCCGGTATGGCAAAAATGCGCAAAGTTAAAGTTGTGCAGGGTGAAGCCAAGTTTGCTTCAGACAAAAGCCTAAATGTTACTGACGGCGACGGCAAAAAACAAACTGTAAGCTTTGATAACTGTATCATTGCCGCGGGCTCTCGGGTGGTGAAATTGCCATTTTTACCTGATGACGAACGCATTATGGATTCTACTGGCGCTTTGGAGCTTAAAGACATTCCAAAGAAAATGCTGGTATTAGGTGGCGGTATTATCGGTCTTGAAATGGCAACCGTTTATCGTGCACTGGGTGCCAAAATTGATGTGGTAGAAATGTCAGAGCAGCTTGTTCCTGCGGCTGATAAAGACGTTATGAAGGTTTACCAAAAGTTTGTTTCCAAGCAAGTGGATGAAATAATGCTTGAAACCAGTGTGACTAAGGTTGAAGCGAAAAAAGACGGACTTTATGTGACCTTTGAAGGTAAAAATGCACCTGAGAAACCACAAAAATACGATCGCATTTTATCGGCAGTCGGCCGTCGCCCGAATGGTGACTTGCTGGATTGCAAAGCCGCGGGTGTTAATGTTGATGATCGCGGTTTTATTGCTGTGGACAAACAACTTAAAACCAATGTGCCAAATATTTATGCCATTGGTGATATTGTTGGGCAACCGATGCTGGCGCACAAAGCCGTGCACGAAGCCCATGTGGCAGCCGAAGTTATTGCCGGTAAGAAACATTATTTTGAGCCGCTTTGTATCCCTTCTGTGGCGTACACAGATCCAGAAATTGCCTGGGTCGGTGTAACTGAGAAAGAAGCAAAAGAGAAAGGCATTAAAGTTGAAACGGCTGTTTTCCCATGGGCTGCAAGTGGTCGTGCAATTGGGGTTGGTCGAACAGAAGGTTTCACTAAAACCATTTACGATAAACAGACAGGTCGTATCATCGGTGGCGCAATTATTGGTGTGAACGCTGGTGAGTTAATTGCCGAAGTAACTTTGGCAATTGAAATGGGCTGTGATGCAGAAGACTTGGCACTTACCATTCACCCGCATCCTACCCTGTCAGAATCAGTGGGCTTTACAGCAGAAGTGATTGAAGGTTCATGTACTGACTTACCACCAAAACGTAAGAAGTAAATCGAACTCAAAAACACTCTATACATTAAGAATGTGTATACGTTAAGAAAAATGAGTTGAGAACTGTCTCGATTTAAAGCTTTAAAACAAAGCTTTAAAAAGGTGCCGAACTGGCACCTTTTTTTATACCTTTCGAAAAGATAAGGCGTGAGATTTGTTTTACGGTTTTTATATTTTTTCGCTTATTTATCAACAATCAACGACTTACTTTCGTCATCAGGTTCATCAAGACGGGGCACGCCGTCGGCGCCATCGACAGGGACTGCTTTGGATTTACTTAAAGCGGTGACCGCCGATCCTGCAACAACTAATAACGCGCCAATAATGGATAAGTTGTTGACCGGCTCTGGCTGTAAGAACTCGGGTGCAAAATAATGGGTTATTTGCATAAATAATAATGTTAGCAAGGGCGTTAAGGCTAAGGTTGCACTGACTCTGGACGCCTCCCAATGATCCAGTGCTTCGGCAAATGCGCCATATGCGATTAACGTATTGGCGCCACAAAACAGTAACAACAACCAGCCAAGTCCATCATAATGCTTAATGGTAAGTGGCTCGGCGTTCGGTAAAAACACCAGTATTCCTACCAGATAAATCATGACCATAATTTCTTCAGAAGCGTAGTCTTTAAGTAATTGCTTTTGTGCCAAAGCATAAGCTGCCCATAGCACGCCCGCAGTAAAAATGAATAGCATGCCTATGGTGTAATCACTCAGCGTTGTCAGCAACTCTTCAAGTCGTTGGTTAAAAAATAAAACCAGACCGAAACAAAAGGTAATCAAACCGATCCATTGTTTAAATTGAAAGCTTTCTTTAAATAAAATAAGACCGCCAATCAGCAGTAACATGGGCGCTGTCTGGATCATAACTTGAGCAGCACCAGGAGTAATGTAAGACAATCCAACCATATACAAGATGTAATTACCCAGTAAGCCTGCAATAACAATAATTGCCAGCATAAGCAGTGATTTATCTTTGAGTTTGCTCAACTTGGGCAGTCGACCTTTTACCCAGAGATAACCAAACAGAGCTACTCCGGCGATTAAAAATCGATACCAGGTTATGGTGACAGGATCACTGTATTGTAATAGCCCTTTAAGTGCGATGGGTAACAAGCCCCAAAGCATTGCGGTCAATAAAGATAACAGCAAGCCAAGCTGCCATTGTCCGGTGGTTTTATGCATTAAATTTACCTCTAATTGAATAAGGCGATTATGAGCATCTTGTATTGAAAATACCACCATAAGATCAACTTCAAATAGCTAAACATTATTAAACGTTTAGTTATTGGTTAAATCATAAAGTTAAATAGAAAAATTACTTTTAGTGAACCTGATAGTTAAGTCAAATGCAGCCATAACTGATATTTTAAACGAGTTATGCTAAAGTGAATGGTAATTAACTTGAGGAGATTAATTCATCTATGACACAAGAAAACTCAAACCAATCATCTAATGGATTATCGGCAAATATCAAGCTGTTAATTGGAGCAGTCATCGTATTAGTCGTTGCTGTTGCGCTTTACTTTATTACTTCTGAAAAAGAAAAAACAGAAAGCCTACCAGATTTTTCACAACATAAAGATATTAAAAAAATGAAACAGGCTTTTTTCTCTTATCTGAAACCTTTGGCAGAACAGGTTAATCAGTCAATCAAACAAGATAAAGTAGAGTTCGATCAACTTTATTCAAGCTTTGAAAAAAATAACAGTCTTTCAGACGCGCAGTGGCAAGATATTTTTGAACTGGCAAAAAAGTATCGCATGGATGACGATGCACTAAGTAAAAATACAGAGCTGTTGGAAGAGTTAAAACTACGAATTCATCCGCTACCGACTTCTCTGGTACTGGCTCAGGCGGCCAATGAATCGGCTTGGGGGCGTTCACGATTTGCAAAGCAGGGAAATAATCTGTTTGGACAATGGTGCTTTAAAAGTGGTTGCGGAATAGTACCAAAGAGCCGGCCGGAAGGAGAAACTTATGAAGTCGCATTTTTTAACTCACCAAAGGCTTCTATAAAAAGTTATATGATGAACTTAAATACATTTAGTGCTTATGAAGAGTTAAGAGAAAAACGTCAGCAACTGATTGCTTCCGGTAAACGTGTTACAGGTAAAGCACTTGCGGAAGGCTTGTTAAATTACTCAACACGACGTGAAGAGTATGTTAAAGAAATACAAGCCATGATCCGCCAGAATAATTTAGAGTAAGCATGTAAGAATAAGTCATCGATGCAATATAAGGCCTGTTTTTCAGGCCTTTGTTGTTTTTATCATAAATAAAACAGTAAAAAACGGTTGCAACAGCTACTATTTGATTTTAGTAAAGAATAAAAGAGCACTCAGTAAAAAAATTACGAATTATAATAAATAGGGGAGGTGATTATGAAATTTCTAATTAATGGGTTATTGGTAATTTCCATGACCATTATCAGCACTTTCGCGATAGCTGCGGATAAAAAAGCGCTTGTGGGTGGCCGCCTTATCGATGGCTTTGGCCATCGTCCATTGCAAGACAGTGTTATTCTGGTGAACAATGGGGTAATAAAAGCAGTTGGTACCGTGAGCACATTGAAAGTGCCAGATGACTACAAGGTTATCTCCACCGAAGGTATGGATGTATTACCGGGTCTTTGGGAAAATCATGCGCATCTAATGCTAAATGGTCACGCTGATTATGAGCATTGGCGGCCGACTTATATTGATCGACTGGCTGATGAAATAATGCCAGCCAGTGCTGTGCAGTTATTACTGGCAGGGGTTACCAGTGCTCGTGATTTGGGGGCGCCACTGGAACCTTCCTTGTCGGTTAAACAACGTATCAACCGTGGTGAAATTCCCGGACCTCGGCTGTATGTTTCTGGGCCATTTATTCAACATAAACCTTATCCGGGTACCGAGCATTACCGTTGGGGTGTTTCGAGTGTCAGCGATGCCAAGCGTAAAGTGAATAAACTTGCGAAAGCTGGTGTAGATATTATTAAGCTTATTGATCAAGACAAAATGACGTTAGCCGTCGCTCAGGCCGTTGTGGATGAAGCGCATAAGCATAATTTGAAAGTTGTTGGCCATTCACATCGTCCGGATGAAATTCGTCGGGGATTAAAAATTGGTGTTGATAATTTTGAACACACCGGATTAACCACAGCACCTGAATACCCGGACGATATTATTCGCCTGTTGAAAGAGCGCACTGCCACCGGCCGTGTTGCTGGCGGCCCTCTGTTTTGGACGCCCACCGTCGAAGGTCTGTTCCAATACGAGTTAACGGTCGATAATCCGGAAAAGCTAGACGATACCTGCTGGCATCGTGGATTAAAGCAAGATACCATTGCGGATATTAAAGCGTCTCTTTCCGAGCCGGGAAAGCTTGAATATATGCAATTAACGCCTCTTCGAAAACCAACTCTTAAGCGTAAAATTGCTCAGCTCAAAGATACTGGTGTGGTATTTTTGGTTGGCACTGACAGTGGTATTCCGACAAAATTTCATTGTCAAAGTACCTGGAATGAGCTGGCAATCTGGGTTAATGAAATGAGTATTCCTGCAATGGACGCCATTCGCTCCGCAACCTATTGGCCGTCGGTAATGATGGGCGTTTCAGACAAAGTGGGAACCATCAGCGAAGGAAAGTACGCAGATATTATTGCCGTCAGAGGCGATGTGCTTCGTTATATTAATTTATTAGCGGATGTTGATTTAGTTATGAAAGAAGGCGTGCTCTACAAACAACAGGGGCGAGTTATTGAGTCGGCATTAACAGCAAAACCATGATTGTTAATGTTACTTAGTGCTTGCAGTGCTTTTTAGAGGGTAGGGCCTAACGTTCAGTCTCTAATTTTGCTTTCTTAAACTCAGTCTCTCATACTCAAGCCGTATCCATTAACCAAACGCACGGCACTACTTAAGAGTCCATTGATATCAATGGACTTTTTTTTCTTCTATTTTCTTAAAGCGCCCCGAAACTTAAAGTCTCTTACTCACAAATTAGCACTAACTAAAGCATTTGCACATCTCAATGCAGAATTATTTGTTGGTGAATTGAGTAAGGATCGCCTTCCTGGCTCTTAATATCCAGATAAACTTGACAGCGCTATCATTATTTGTGAAATTAATATGACAGCGTTGTCAAAAAAGCTTTGGTATCAAAGTAATAAAGCTTGGGCTTAATTCAGTTTAGTTATGTTGTTAAAGATTTTAATAAGTATGATGACGTTGCAAGTGCTACCTAAAGCATTCAAAAGCTTCGTGGTTGGGTAGGTTACTCATTATGAATAACAGGTTAAAAGAGTAATCGACTAAAAAGCGGTTACTTCGTTAAGAGCGAAGTTTATTCTGGATCCTTTAAGGCTGTTGGATTCTAAATGATTTAATCGAATTACTCCTTGACTGAATAATAAACGAGGAGATTGTCATGAAGTCCTTTATAAAGCTGCCGGTTATTGGTGGCTTAATTTTTTTCACCGCCTCTGTGGCGGCTTACGACTGCACCAACCTTGAGCAATGGCAAAGCAGCTCTGTGTACAATGGTGGTGATCAGGTTCAGCATAATCAAAATGCCTATCAGGCGAATTGGTGGACGCAAAATCAAAACCCTGAGTCGCATTCTGATCAATATCAGGAGTGGTCTTTACTGGGAGCTTGTGATGGCGATGGTGAAAACCGGGCACCAGTAGCGGACGTTAACGGCCCTTATTCCGGACTGGTCAATAGTTCCATTGCTTTCAGTAGTGCCGGTTCATCCGACTCCGATGGCAACATTGCCAGTTATCAGTGGGATTTTGGTGATGGTGCTTCCAGTAACATGGCTGATCCACAACACAGTTATTCTGCAGCAGGCGTTTATACCGTATCGCTCACCGTAATTGATGATGGCGGTTTGTCGCATTCAGCGAGTACCACGGCAAGCATTAACGAGGATGATCAAGGCAATTGTGATGCGCCTTCCTACATGGCCGGTACTCAGTATCAGGCAGGTGATGTTGTGGCGAACGGTGGTCGAAAATATCATTGTGATATTGCCGGCTGGTGTTCATCGTCTTCTGCCTGGGCGTATGAGCCGGGTGTTGGCGCTCATTGGCAACAAGCCTGGACCGATGTTGGAGAGTGTCGGGATACAGGTAATCAAACACCGGTTGCACAAGCGAATGGGCCTTACTCGGCAATGGTTGATCAAGCCGTTGCATTCAGCAGTAACGGATCAATGGATCCTGATGGCACGATTACCGAATTCAATTGGGAATTTGGCGATGGTCAGTCGAGCTTGCAGGCCAATCCTTCTCACAGCTATACGAGCGCAGGCAGTTATACCGTAACTTTGACGGTTACAGATAACGAGGGTGCCACAGCCAGAGTAGCAACAACAGCCGATATTACTGCGGCTGGAAATCAGCCACCAGTCGCCAATGCTAATGGCCCTTATGTGACAGACGTTGCGCAAGCGGTTTCGTTTAGCAGTGCAGGCTCGTCTGATCCTGATGGCTCCATTGCGCAATACTTATGGGAGTTTGGCGATGGACAATCGAGCAGCGACGCTAACCCTCAACACAGCTACAGCAGTGTCGGCGATTACAGGGTTCAACTTACGGTTACCGATAATGAAGGCGCCACCGCAGTAGCATCCACTCTAGTCACGGTTCGAGATGGCAACACAACTCATGGAAGTAAAGTCATAGGTTATTTTGCCGAGTGGGGCGTTTATGGTCGCAACTACCACGTTAAAAATATTCATACCAGTGGTTCCGCTGAAAAGTTAACCCACATTATGTACGCGTTTGGTAACGTTAAAAATGGTGAATGCACCATTGGTGATGCTTACGCTGCATACGATAAATTTTACGGCGCGTCAGAAAGCGTCGATGGAGTTGCTGATACCTGGGATGCTGGTGCATTGCGCGGTAACTTTGGCCAGTTACGTCGCTTGAAAGAAATGTATCCGAATATCAAAATTGTCTGGTCTTTTGGCGGTTGGACCTGGTCGGGTGGATTTGGGCAAGCCGCAGAGAATCCACAGCAATTTGCCAACTCATGTTATGACCTGGTATACGATTCTCGTTGGGCAGATGTGTTTGACGGTATCGATATTGACTGGGAATACCCGAATGAATGTGGACTGAGTTGCGACAACAGTGGTTTTAATGGCTATCGTGATTTAATGCAGGCACTGCGCGAGCGGTTCGGTAACGACAAGCTGGTAACCGCAGCCCTTGGTGCTGGTGAAGCGAAATTGAACGCTGCTAACTATGGCGGCGCTGCTCAGTACGTCGACTTCTATATGCTCATGACCTACGACTTCTTTGGCGCATGGGCGAAGCAGGGACCAACAGCACCTCATTCACCATTGCACAGTTACAACGGTATTCCGATTGACGGATTTTACAGCGATAACGGTATTCAATTGTTGAAAAGCAAAGGCGTACCGGCGGATAAAATTTTGTTAGGCATCGGATTCTATGGTCGCGGTTGGACCGGAGTATCGCAAAGTGAACCAGGTGGTTCGGCAACGGGTGCTGCCCAGGGGACTTATGAGGCGGGTATTGAAGATTATAAGGTTCTAAAAAATACCTGTCCGTCGAATGGTGTTATTGCCGACACAGCCTACGCTTACTGTGGAAATAACTGGTGGAGTTACGATACACCAGCCACTATTAACGGAAAAATGAACTACCTGAAGCAACAGGGTCTGGGTGGTGCCTTTTTCTGGGAATTATCCGGCGATACCAGCAATGGTGAGTTAATTAAAGCCATTGATGACGGTTTACAGTAAGTTGAATATTTAATAATTAACGAAGGAAGTTTTAGCGATTATTACGGCACTCAAGGATGAGTGCCGTAATTATTTTTACCGAGAAAAAATACAGTAACAAATATAAGAGTGAAACATTTACCTGACTATTTTACGCACCGAGTCAGAACAATTGCTCAGGGTGGCTTTTTTGATAATTTTTTATTCGATTATTTTTGGCTCGCCAGTCCGTTAGTGCCATAACACTGGCAATGGTTGAGATCAGCACTAATACACCGGTCGTTTGTTGACTTAATGTGGATAACCACAAGATGATATAAGGCGCAAGAACGGCTATAAAAGTGATTGTCATGGCCATAATGGCTAGTCGAACCAGCCACTTTTCAAGTAACGCATGGCACTCCTTCTGATTAACAAGTTGTTCTATGTTGGTTGAAAAGTTCACTGGTATATCGGGTACAGGTGTTTGCTTAATGGCCTTATAAAGCATACGGTACTGTTGAATGTTGTGGTCGTTAATATTTTCATTTATACCAGAGTTATTAGCGGTTGTTGTCGTTGTTGTTGCACCGCTTTCTGCCAACTGTTGATATCGTTGTTCTTCTATCTGCTCCTGCTCTGTATCGGTACTTTCGCAGAAAAATGTGTTGTTATCACTCGGCATAATTTATCTCAATCCTGGTTATCATTATTACCAATTAACTCTTTATTTAGTTTATGTCGTAATTCTCGCCGTGCACGAAACAAATGACTTTTTATGGTACCCGCTGGTATATCGGTGATTTGTGCTATTTCAGGCACCGACAACTCATCCAGATGATAGAGCGAAACCACTGTTCTTGAAACCGGTGGCAGTTGCTGCATCAGTTGCTCAACTTTTTGATACATTTGTAATTCAGCCAGATCCCGGCTTAAGTCGGCCTGATCACACAGGCTTGTTATGGGATCAGCAGTGTCATTTGATTGTTCACCACTTTCTCTATTATTGGATGTGTTTTGGAACTGCCATTTACTGGCTTTTTTTAGGTAGCGGCTTGCAATATTAAATGCGATGCGGCCAATCCAGCTCGAAAGTGCGCTTTCGTATCGAAATTGATGCAGCTTTTGATGCACGAGCATAAAAACTTCCTGACTGAGTTCGCGTGTATCTTCAGGATGTTGCACCATTCGATAAATAAGGTGCCACACTAATTTTTGATGCTGATGAACCAGTTGAGCAAACGCACCGGGTCGGGCAGACAAAACATTCATAACTAGCTCTTTGTCCTCCACTTTGCTCAATCGACGTCCTACCTTTCTGGCTCATTCACAAAACGCTTGGCGCTCTTTTATATGTACTGTTTGATTGCGGTTTCGTCTAATAGAGTCTCAAATAGTGATCCTGGTTGCAAAATATGTTCGAAATAACACAACTATTCTTCTGTGCACTGCAACCAATTAATGATTTGTTGTCTCTATTAACCCTGTAAGTCGTTCTATTGACTGGTGTGAGTAGGAGAGTGGAATGGAAGAAATAGTCTCAATGATAATCCCTATGGTGGGATTTGTGTGTTTGGTAGCGATTATAAAAGTGGTAACCGACAATAGGGTGCGGCGACGTCTTGCTGAAACTCATGCGTCAGATGAAGTGGTTAAATCAATGCTGGAATCCGAACAGAGTAGTCAGCGAGAAGGGGCTTTAAAGTGGGGCATTGTATCTGCAAGTACCGGTGCTGGACTTATTATCATTGATATACTCTCTCTATCATCTGAGCAGGTGTCGACTTATGGCGTTATTATTGTTGCTGCTGGCGTGGGGTTGTTGGTGTATTACAAATTGATGAAAAGTAAATCATAGGTAGATAATTGACTCAACCGCTTTACATGGTGAATTGACCAAAGCGGTTGAGTAACAGCCAACAGATTATTGTCTGTAATAGGCGTCTATCTAATGGTTTAAACCGTAAACTTTTTCTTTAGCTTTTTGTCGACGGCTTTGTTTTTTAAAGTTACGTATTGTGGCAGACCATTTTTAAACGGCGGGTAAGACTCACCTTTAATCAATGGTAGCAAGTAATCACGACACGCTTCGGTAATATGGAAACCATCTCGAGTAATAAAGTTGCGAGGCATCATCTTTTCCACATTGGCCACTTGCTCCAAGGGTGCTTCGCCAATTTTCCAGCCGTAAGATTTGGTTTTCTTTCGATCAATAGTCACCATTACGGCATTTTTGCCTTTTAATGCGTATTCAACAGCGGCTTTACCTACGGCATAAGCCTGATCGACATCGGTAGCGGAAGCAATATGGCGTGCGGCGCGCTGTAAGTAATCGGCAACGGCCCAGTGGTATTTATGGCCAAGTTCATCTTTCACCATTTGCGCCACAACAGGGGCAACACCGCCAAGTTGTTTATGACCAAAAGCGTCGGTGGAGCCTGCATCGGCTAAAAAGGTGCCATCTTTATATTGCGCGCCTTCCGAGACTACAATGGCGCAATAACCGTATTTTTTCACACAGCGATCAACCCGCTTTAAAAACTTCTCTTTGTTAAATGCGATTTCCGGAAACAGTATGATGTGCGGTGCGTCACCCTCGTTTTCTGCAGCCAGCCCGCCTGCGGCTGCAATCCAGCCTGCGTGACGACCCATCACTTCCATAACAAAAACTTTGGTGGAGGTTTTTGCCATAGACGCCACATCAAAACCGGCTTCACGTATCGACACACCAATGTATTTGGCAACAGAACCAAAGCCTGGGCAGTTGTCGGTGAATGGCAGATCATTGTCGACAGTCTTTGGGATATGAATGGCTTGTATTGGGTAATCCATCTGTTCCGATAATTGAGACACTTTTAAGCAGGTATCGGCTGAATCGCCGCCGCCATTGTAAAAAAAGTAACGAATATCGTGGGCTTTAAATACTTCGATCAGTCGTTCGTATTCGGCTCTGTTTTGCTCAAGACTTTTCAGTTTGTAACGGCATGAGCCAAACGCGCCAGAAGGCGTGTATTTAAGAGCAGCAATATCTTTTTTAGATTCTTTGCTAGTATCGATAAGTTCTTCGGTTAAGGCGCCAATAATGCCGTTTCGGCCTGCGTAAACTTTGCCGATTTTGTCTTTGTGCGCACGAGCGGTTTCGATCACACCACAGGCAGATGCGTTAATAACGGCCGTTACACCACCAGATTGAGCATAAAATGCATTGTATTTTTTTTTGCGAGCCATTGTGTTCCTCGGTTTGTATTGGCGTTCACTGATTGATGTCGGCTATTATAGAGCAAATTAATGCCATCATAAATTGCGGTGTCTAATTTCTGTGCTGTTTTCTGAGTTAAAAAAACTGTGGCAAATCACCTGCTTTCAGCGATCGCCCGAGTGCCTGCAATACTCTCGCGTATTTTTAGCATTGTTGCTGGGTTTGATTTGTCTGGCACAGTGGGTTGCCAAACAGCAGTCGATGCCGGAGCAACAAGGTTTTTTATGGCTTTATCTGGTTGTTATATTGTTATTGATCCGGGTATTGCCGTTTATCTTGTTTAATAAATCAGAACGGCTTGTGCAGGGGCTGACGGCACTGTTTGGTACCGATTTAATTATTTCATTGCCACTGCTTACTGCACTGATGGTGTTTGATGCAACGGAAAAAAATATTATTCTGGCGGTGTTATTTTTATTATCGAGCACCTGGCGTTTAATGGCCAATACCTTTATCTATAAGTTCAGCCTAGACATTGGCTGGATTAAGTCTGCGGCACTGGTGTTTATTTTAACCGTGGTTAACATTATTGCTGTGAGTAGCATTGCCAATTTATTGGAGAATTAATTGAGTCAAAAAATTCATATATCGGCGGTTTGCGGCACCTTTATGGGTGGTATTGCGCAGCTGGCTAAACAGAAAGGCTTTGTCGTTTCAGGCTCCGATAAAAACTGCTATCCGCCCATGAGCGATCAGCTGCAGCAAGCGGGTATCGAATTACAGGAAGGATTTCGGGCAGAAAATTTACAACCAGAGCCCGATTGCGTGGTGATTGGTAATGCCATGAGTCGTGGCAATCCTGAAGTGGAATATGTTCTGGAGCGGGGTTTAAATTATCGTTCGGGTCCTCAGTGGCTGGCGGAAAATATTTTACAGGATAAATGGGTTATAGCCGTTGCCGGCACCCATGGAAAAACCACAACCTCATCAATGGTCGCCTGGATTCTGGAATACGCCGGACTAAACCCGGGATTTTTAATTGGTGGTGTGCCGGAAAACTTTGGGGTGTCGGCGCGATTAACCGACTCCATTTTCTTTGTTGTCG
This sequence comes from Pleionea mediterranea, assembly GCF_003148745.1. Classification (GTDB taxonomy): domain Bacteria; phylum Pseudomonadota; class Gammaproteobacteria; order Enterobacterales; family Kangiellaceae; genus Pleionea; species Pleionea mediterranea. The sequence goes on from NZ_QGGU01000001.1 coordinate 338,072, forward strand.
AGGCCGATGAGTACGATACGGCGTTTTTTGATAAGCGCAGCAAATTTGTGCATTACCGGGCAAGAACCACAGTATTGAATAATCTTGAATTTGATCACGCGGATATATTTGATGACATCACGGCGATAGAAACCCAGTTTCATCATCTGGTGAGAACCATTCCGGGTAATGGACTTGTGATACATCCACAAGACTCCGAGTCGTTGAATCGAGTTCTGCAACGGGGGTGTTGGACGCCCTGTCAGTCGATGGGTGAGCAGGGTGACTGGGCTTTTGATTTAATCAACGACGATGGTTCCTGTTTTGATGTGACCTTTAAAGGCAAAGTGCAGGGACGGGTTAACTGGCAACTGATTGGCCTGCATAATGTCCATAATGCTCTGGCTGCAATTGCTGCAGCTCATCATGCTGGCGTTACCATTACCGATGCGATTGACGGCATAAACCAGTTTAAAAGTGTCAAACGCCGGATGGAGCTAAAAGGTCGGGTCAATGGTGTTTCTGTTTATGACGATTTTGCCCATCACCCAACGGCTATCGAACTTACGGTTCAAGGGCTGCGCGCCAGTATCAAAGATTCGCCAATGATTGCGGTGGTGGATGTGCGATCCAACACCATGCGAATGGGCTATCATAAAGACAACATTATTCCGGCGATGCAGGCCGCGGATGTAAAAATTATTCACGACCCGCAACACATTGATTGGGGGAGCGATGAAACCGTCATTATTTGCGAAACCGTTGAACAGGTCATTCAGCAGATAGGTCGTTATGTGACATCAAACAGCCATGTATTGCTGATGAGTAATGGCGCATTTGGCGGTATCTACGATACATTGTTGGCTACGCTTCAAAAGCAGTCTTTCAGCCGTTAAGGATTATTATGACCTATCATTCCATTACACTTGCGATCACCGGTGCTTCTGGCTCGGCTTATGCTGTCTCATTGTTGCAGCAATTAAGGCAGCATTATCAAACCACTTATTTATTACTGTCGGATGCGGCAAGAGTGGTGTTTGCCACTGAGCTTGGCTGGTCAATGCCAGATAATCAGGCAAAAACATTGGCTTTACTGGAGCAAAAAATACCGGGTGAAGGCACCATAGAGTTATGTTCCAGTCATAACTGGATGTCACCGGTTGCCTCTGGTTCGGCAGCGCCGAAACAGATGATTGTTTGTCCGTGCAGTACAGGTACTTTGTCGGCTATTGCAACAGGCGCCAGTGATAATTTATTGGAACGAGCCGCGGATGTAGTAATTAAGGAACGCGGTCAACTTATCCTGATGCCACGTGAAACGCCATTTTCCACCATTCATCTGCAGAATATGACTCAGTTGTCCCAGGCCGGGGTGACTATTATGCCCCTGGCGCCGGGTTTTTATCATCAACCCGAAAGCATCGACGATTTAGTGAATTTTATGGTTGCCAGAGTGCTGGATCATCTTGGCGTCAATCATCAATTAATGGATCGCTGGGGCTATAAGACCAAGAAGTGAATTTTAAAACCAGTAAGTAAATTTGAAAATTAGAATCCAACCGTTAATAAAAGTTTAGACTGATCACACAGTGCTTAACATTGAGGAGGAATGCCGCTCTGGCGAATTTTTTGCTCAAGAAAGTTTTGTTCGGTAAACAAGTCATCATGATTTTTATTCTGACGATTGTAGGTGGCTAATACATCGGTAAACTCTTCACAGGTAACTGGCGGGCTTAAAAAGTCACCGCGAATGCCATCACATTTCAGTGTTTCCAGTAATTTAACCTGTGAAACACTGCTAACATCCAGCGCAACCACGCGAATTTTAAACTTACGACAAATGCTAATGATGGCTTCCATCATAAGACGGGATTGTTTGTCGGTTTCAATACTGTTGATTAGTGTGCCATCAATTTTAATTTTTTGGATATAGCCCGACGACAATAGACGTAGTGAAGATGGCCCAATGCCAAAATTAATTAAGCTGATTTTACAGCCAAGATAATAGAGTTTCTTTAAGCTTTCGTGACCGTAATCGCATTGGCTATTTAAGTCGGTTTCATTAACTTCAAACTCTAAGCTGGATCCTTTTAGCGAGTAACGATCCACCAGTTCTCTCACCACCGATGCGCATCGTGCAGAGCAAAGAAACTCCTGATACAAAGGGATCACCAGTCGGGGTATGTAACGAAATGATTTTTGCCACTGGCGATGTTGTTCGCACGCAGAACGGATCAACTCAATATTCAGTAGTGCTGTTTTGTTACCGCGTTCGGCGGTTTGTAATAATGCCCGTTCACTGTCGAGACCGGGTACGGGCACCGATGCAATTTGTCGTATGGCGCATATTGCACCACTGCCAAATTCCAGTTCGGGCTGAACAAAGTTTTTAATCTGGTTAAATTGAAGAGCCGTTTTTAGTTTTTTCTGCTGGCCATTCAGTTGTCGGATATTTTCGGCAATTTCGGGGGTGAAAATACTGACGGAATTTCGACCGTTTCGTTTTGCTTCATACATGGCCAGATCAGCAAAGTGCAATAAATCTTTAAAGTTATTGCCATCTTCCGGGTAAATACTGACCCCAATACTGGTGGTGATAATCAGCGATAAGTCATTGTGTTCAAATGGCCGACTGAGCTGATGCCGAATGGAATCAATGACGCGTAAAATGGCGTCGGTTTTATCAAGCTCTTCAACCAGTAGACAAAACTCATCACCTGCCAACCGACACAGTACATCACTTTCCCGTATGGAATGACCGATACGCTGCGCCAGTTCAATTAAAATGGAATCGCCAATTTGATGACCGTGGGTATCGTTAATGGTTTTGAAATGATCGATATCAATAAACACTAAAGCAAAAGGTTTATTGTGGCGCGCGGCCCGCTTAATGGCTTGATCCACGTATTCGCTGAAAAATAACCGGTTAGGCAATTCTGTCAGTGGATCCCGTTGGGTAAGCGTTTGGTCAGTGATTTTTTGTATAGACTCATTTTGTATCGAGTCATTTGGTTTAGAGCTATTGGGCTCAGAACTACTAAGCTCAGAACTACTGGACTTAAAACTATCAGGGGCATTGTTATTGAGAGCAGAGTTGTTGAGAACAGAAGCACTTGGTGAGTCAGTCAGCTTTATATACTCGCGTGCGACATCCTCGAATAAACTGGCCAAATCAATTTTGTGCCCGTTTTTGGATCGATCAACAAGTGCAGGGTCAAGCAAGTTGACCAGCTGAATCAGTTTCTTTTTGTTATGTGGCATTATTCTTTTTGTGTCTGCGAAAACTAACAACAGCTGCTCCAAAACACTGTTGTCCCCCTGTTTCCGGCTTTACAACCGGCTCCCCATTTATTGCATACTGCTTTAAAAGTAGCTGACACTGCAAATATATCGGCTATACGGCTTATTTTTATTGATAGCCTGTTATTATAAGCTTCAGCTTTTTGCCAAAAATAGCGCTCAATACCAAAGCCGCTCAAAGATTAGCACTGATTGATCGCCAGTTGAACAGAGGCGAATAATATTTCATTGATTAATTAATAAACACCATATAGAACAATAAGTTAATGACTATAGGTTAATTAATATCTCAATTTAGAATTGTAACTATTTGAATTACAGAGAAAAAATGCTGAATAGATCAACATTTCAAGCGATGGCTGATCAACAACTGAGTCTTATTACGGCCAGTAATCGTCAGTCCCGTTACTGGGTTGAACAATATCATCGTCAACAGTCTCAGGTAGCCGGTGTATGGCCTGGCGCTGATGTATTGCCGATAACAGCCTGGCTGAATCGATTGTTTTTTGCCTGTGCGCGCAATACCGATGCACCTATTTTACTAAACGCTAACCAGAGCCTTTCCATCTGGCAGCAGGTGTTGGAACAGAGTGATGCGGCGGACTATTTGATTTCGGTTAAAGCCACTGCGCGTAAAGTGCAGGATGCGTTTCAAATATTAAATCGATGGAATGTTGCATTAACCGATGTTCTGCCGAATACCGAAGATCATGAAGCATTTATTCGTTGGGCAAAAGATTACCAGTCCCGACTCAATCAAATGCAGGCCATTGATGCATCGCAATTACCTGAATGGTTGACGCATTATTTTTCTCAATTAAATCAGGAGTCGGCTGACAGTGAAGCGTCACTTAAATCGTTGTTAAAACTATTTGATACGGAATTGAACTCCCAATTGTTATTGCTGGGTTTTCACCAGATGGAACCCGGATTACAGCAGTTATTTAAAGCGTTAATGCAATGTGGTCTGACAATACGAGAAGTCATAAATTCAGGAGAGACAAAAGCGTTATTTGATCAGCCGTCGTCGGAGAAAAACACAAGAAAACAGACGCGCAACCCTAAGGTAATGGCGTTAAGTTGTCAGAGTTTCGAGCAAGAATTGCTGCACGCATGTGACTGGAGCATCAGACGACTTACGGCAAATGCCAATGCCAAACTGGCGATTGTGGTGCCTGATCTGGAAAAGCGACGCTATCAAGTGGAGGCTTTATTAAAGCAACAATTGCACCCTGAACTTTTGTCTGAGTGTGAGCCTGAAAAAACCGTTTATAACATTTCGGTGGGATTACCCCTGACAAACTTTGGCATGGTTCGAATTGCGCTTAATCTTCTCGAGTTAATGGCTAAGCCGGTTGAGTTGTCAAAATGGGCTGAAATATTGCGCAGCCAATGTTTCAAACTGGAAGCCAAAGATAATAGGTTTAATGTTTCCGATGAATTTTATTGGCGACTGAAACAGTTTGCATTTGAATTACCGGCTGAAGGCGAAGAGACAACTTCATTTGAATCCATGACGGATCGAATTCAGTATCTGGGATCTAAATTTTTAGATGAACAGGAAGCGCAAGTACTTGCTGGTGCATTTACCAGCATGAAAGAACTGATCGGCCACGCCAATAAAGAACAGAGTGCAGAAGCCTGGTCACAATTGTTTATTAATTGGTTAAAACTGTGGGGGTGGCCGGGAACAAGCAGTTTAACCAGTTATCAGTATCAACTGCGGGATCAACTGTTGTCGCTGATCAAACAACTGCGACAATTTAATATTCTGGGTGAACAATGCCATTTTAAACAGGCTTTTTCCTGGTTAAGGTCATTGCTTGAAGGCGCTGTTTTTCAACCAAAAAGTAAAGGCGAACCGATTCAGGTAATGGGCCTTTACGAAGCAGTAGGACTTGAGTTCGATGCTCTCTGGATTTGTTGTTTATCGAATGAAGTATTACCAGAAGCCGCTAACCCCAATCCGTTTATCCCCCTGTCATTAGCGCGTCAACATCAACTGCCCGGCTCGGGGCCAGAGCGTGAATTGGAGTACGCCAATACATTAATTGATGGTTTGTTGGCTACCAGTGATAATGTTGCCGTCAGTTACCATAAAATGGATCAGGATAGAGAATTAAGCCCATCACCACTTATATTGCAGCGACTGAGTGCCCATGGTTTTCTGCCTGCGGATATTTATAACAAATCTTTAAGTGAATCGATTGAGCAAACAGAGTTAAGCTGGCAGAGCAGTACGACCATTGAGTCCAGCTTGTGGCAGTTAGTCCCACCAGAGCAGGAATATTTTGTTGACGATTATGGTCAGCCTTATCAGGAATCTCAGTTAAAAAGCGGCAATCAATTTTTAACGGCTCAGGCTCTTTGTCCTATGCAAGGCTATTTGGCTCATCGAGTTGGGTTAATGGAGCAGGAAGTTGCCGTTAATGGAATGGACCCAAGAACCCGTGGCGTTTATGTGCATAAAGTGATGCAGGTTATCTGGCAGCGATTAGTAAAGCAGTCAACATTGCTTGGCAGCACCGATGATGAACTGAAAGCATTAATTAATCGTGCCATTATCGAATGTGCGGATGACCGGTTTAGCAAGGACGACTTAATTGCTCAACTGGAAAAAGAAAAGTTTAGTCTGCTTATCTTTGACTTATTGCAACTGGAAAAAAAGCGTCAGTCGTTTACGGTTACCGCCTGTGAGTTAGAAAAAAACATAGTGGTTAATGGATTAAGTATTCAAAGTCGAATTGATCGAATCGATCATGTGGACGATTATGGCGACGTGATTATTGATTATAAAACCGGACAGGTGAATGCGAGTAAATGGTATGGCGATAGAATTGCCGAACCACAGTTGCCTTTGTATTTAATGGCCGACCATCAGCATGTATCAGCCATCTGTTTTGCTCAACTGCATCATAAAAAAGTCAGTTTTTCTGGTGTGGCAAAAGAAAATGGTATTTTACCTGGCGTGCCCTCCATTGAAAAAGCAAAAACAGAAATTAGCGACTGGCAAAGTTTTATTTACTATATTGAATCGGAGCTTGAAACATTAACTGACGAAATAAAGCAGGGGTATGCCGCCGTTAAGCCAAATGAAAAGCAGCACGCCTGCGATTATTGTCCGTTTGATTCGGTTTGTCGTGTGGCCGAGCTGAATGCAGGAGAGTTTCCTGATGATAGCTCAACAGACGTTGGTGATAGAGGGATATGACAGAGGTAAATAAAGTATGTCGTTAAATGACCAGCGAGAACGAGAGCGTGCGATTGATATAACCGAGTCGTTTATTGTGCAAGCACCAGCCGGCTCCGGAAAAACAGGACTAATCACTCAGCGTTATTTAAATTTACTGGCGCATGTTAAAAATCCGGAAGATATTTTAGCGATCACCTTTACGCGCAAAGCCGCGAACGAAATGCGTGAACGAATTATTGAAGCTCTGGTGTACGCTCAAAACAGTATTCGCAATCCTGAACTCGAGCCTACTGCAGATAAAGCGCACGAGCATAAAACCTGGTTACTTGCCAAACAAGCGTTAGAGCAGGATAAAACCAATGGCTGGCAGTTAATTGATAATCCTGCGCGATTAAGAATTCAAACCATCGACAGCTTAAGTGCTTCGATCGTTAAACAAATGCCACTGTTAGCCCGGTTTGGTGCACAACCCGGTATTGAAGAAAACGCCGATGAAATCTATCAAAAAGCATCACAAGCATTTATTACGTCGGTATTGCGTCATCGACAACACCAATCGATAGAGCCAGACCTGCTGCAGTTATTAAAGAGTATGAACAATCAGGTTGAAAAGCTCATCAGTTTATTTAAAACATTGCTGTCGAGGCGTGATCAATGGATACGGCATTTTGTTACCAACAGTCGATTGCTGGATCGTCACTCATTAGAAACTGCATTGAGTGATTACTTGAGTCATAAACTTAAAGACGTTAAACAGTCAGCGCCAGAACAAGCCGGTGATACTGCTTTTCAATTACTGCAGCATGTTTATCAGCATCAGGATCGATTACCCGATAATCCCTTGGCGGTTTCTCACCCTGTCTCGCGGTTGCAAGATTGCCAACATTGGCCAGAAGCCAATAGCGATAACATTGATCAGTGGATTGCGGTCTCAGAGTTTTTATTAACGGGCAAAGGCCAGGTCAGAAAGAGTTTTCGTGCGACAGAAGGTATTTTGCCTGCGTCTAAAATGAAAAATAAAGAAGACAAACAACTGGCACAACAACAAAAAATATGGTGTCAGGAACTTTACGAGCAGTTACAAAGTTATCCCGGATTTATCGAATTATTGGCACAGGTTAAACAGTTTCCCGCAGCGACCTACAGTGAGCAGCAGTGGAGTAATGTAGAAGCTTTGAATAATTGTTTAACCCTGTTGCTGGGTTATTTAAAGCTTGAATTTCAGACACAAGGGAAGGTTGACTTTATTGAGTTATCCCAGGCAGCACTGAATGCGCTGGAAGACGATATCGGTGCGACTGATCTTGCTATGAAGTTTGATTATCAAATCATGCATATTCTGGTGGATGAGTTTCAGGATACATCACACGGACAATATGAATTATTACGTTTGTTAACTCAGGGCTGGCAACCGGATGATGGCCGAACCCTGTTTGTGGTTGGTGATCCCATGCAATCCATTTATCGATTTCGGGAAGCCGACGTAGGGCTGTACCTCGAATGTCGTCAATCAGGATTGGCCGGCATTCCGTTAAAGCCTCTGGTGTTAACCACAAACTTTCGTTCTGAAGCCGGAATTGTCGACTGGGTTAATCGAGCCTTTAAACAAGTATTGCCAGAAAAAGAAAACGCCATGTTGGGCGCTGTTCCGGTGAGTCTGGCCGATGCAAAAAATGATAACCGGGAAAAAGCCGTCGAGTTTATTCATCAGCTGAATGCTGATAGCTCATTTCAGGCTGCAACCATTTTGTCGCTGGTGAAATCTATTCGTAAAGAGTCGCCGCAAGACACCATCGCCGTTCTTGTTCGAAGTAAAAGTCACGCGCAAGAAGCCATACTGATTTTAAAAGAAAATAATATTCCGGTTGAAGCAATAGAGATGGAGCGACTGGATCAACGGCCAATGATCAAAAACCTAAAAAGTCTGACGCGGTTTTTGCTTAACCCGCAAGATGGCATTGCTCTGGCGGCATTATTACGCAGCGAATGGTGCGGTCTATCATTAAGCGCTTTACAGTTAGTGTTTCAATCAACTGCGCCCTGGCTAAGTTTATGTCAATGTTTTGAATTACCAACAAGTAACCATTTAAAATCGAAAAGTAGTACAGCCGAGAAAATTTTGAGCCAATTATCGGTTGATGATACAAAGCGGCTTAACAAATTATATGAGCAGTTAACGCCATTTGTCAGTCAAGTTGAAAAGTACCCACTGGTGACTCAGGTAAAGGCGGCCTGGTATGCATTAGGTGGGGCGCATATGCACGCGAATAAGCGTGATCTAAATGATGCCGAACAATTTTTTAATGCACTAAGCGATAAAGTGTCTGATAAACCGGTTATTAATGTTGCTGAGCTTGACTCACTGGTTGAGCGACTGTTTTCTTCACCGGATAGTATTGATGCTGCAGAGCCTTCAGCGAAGTTTTTAAAGGAGCCTTCAGCGGAGTTTTCAAAGGAATCCTCAACTGAACTTTCAAATGAATTCTCAACCGAGCTATCAAGTGAACATACACAAAAGTCTGCAATCACCCCAGCAGTAAAAATATTGAGTATTCATAAATCTAAAGGGCTTGAATTTGATCAGGTTATTATTCCGCATTTAGAGCGCAAGCCAAAAAATGAAGACGCACAACTGGTCTTGTGGCAAGAGTTACCGAGTCGCGGTCAACGAAAAGACAACTTTTTAGTCGCACCCATGAAAACCGATGATCAAACCGACGATCGCTTGTATCAGCTATTAGGCAATATAAACAAAGCGAAACAAATTTATGAGAATGGCCGGTTACTTTATGTTGCTGCAACACGTGCAAAAAAACGCTTGTATCTACTGGCGCAGTCTAAAGTAAAAGACAACGGTGAAGAGTTGTCGGTTGCACTGCCCGATAAATCAACTTTATTAAGTCAGTTATGGCCTGCGGTAGAATCGCAAATAGAGCAACAGATTAAATCCTACGATGAGCCCGATGTCACTGAAACGGTTGCAATGACATCCTCAGCTCAATTGAATCGGATTAAACTGGATGCGATGATTGATCTTTTGCCGGTACAACTGTCGATATCAAAGACTGTTGATACTCTTGCTTCGGAGCAGTCTCCAGAGCAAACCTCTGACAGTGAGTCGCCAGATTTTGAGTGGGCAAGTGATAACGCAGCTTTGATAGGAAATCTGGTACACGACTATTTACAGATAATTGCTGAGCAGGGTATTGAGCTTTGGACTTCGGAAAAAATCCAACAGTTAAAGCCGGTCTTCAAGCATTATTTTAAACAACAGCAGGTGGCGTTGAACGATATCGATTACTGTGTTGAGCGCTGCGTAAAAGCACTTAACAATGCCATTGACGATGACACAGGACGCTGGTTATTGAGTCGGCACGAAAAGGCTCAATCAGAATTTTCTTTGTCGACCCGATTAAACGAGCAATTTAAAACATTTGTGATTGATAGAACCTTTATTGACGAAAAGGGCAGTCGCTGGATTGTTGACTTTAAAACTGGGTATCATGCCGGTGGTGATTTAGAGTCGTTTTATCAGTCGGAGCTGGAGCGCTATCAGGATCAACTAACAACCTATGCATCGGTTATAAGACAAATGGAATCTCGTGATCTCCGTTGTGCCCTCTATTTGCCAATGCATAAAAAGTTATTGGAATATAAAAGTATTTAGTGAGTGGATAAAACAGGTTTAGTACCATCTATACATTTTGCATCATTCAACATAAAGAGAACTTTATATGAAGAAGAACTTTCTTGCGGGAATCGTCGATAAGATTAATAACAAACCCAAGCTGTACCGAAACTGGCTGTTGAATTACTTGCTAGGTTCAACCATTAAGTTTGTTGGTACGGCAGGTGTAAAGTGCGAGACACTGACTCGCGAGCAAAGTATCTGGACATTAAAAAATAAAAAGAAAGTACGCAATCATATTAAAGGCGTACACGCAGCGGCCATGGGCTTGTTGGCTGAAACCGCAACCGGCATGGTGGTAGGCATGAATGTGCCCGATGACAGGATCCCTGTGATCAAATCAATGAAAGTGAATTATTTAAAACGCGCCACAGGGGATTTGCGAGCGGTGGTTGAGTTAACCGGCGATCAAATACAAACCATTATCGATACCGAAAAAGGCGAAATGTTGATCCCGGTAACGGTAACCGATAGCGAAGGCAAGCAACCCATTGAATGTGAAATGATTTGGGCCTGGACACCTAAACGCTAGAGCGTTTAGGTGTCAGTAAAATAGCTCTCAGTAACTTAATTCTCAGAAAAAGAGTCTGGTGACGTCAGCCATTGAATAACTTTTTCAATACCACTGATGCACCCGCCGCCGTGCATAACCGCAAAGTCATCATCTAATGTTTGATCCAGTGGCACCTGTTCAGCGGCAGTAAGTGCCCGCGCGCCATCAAAGTCAACAAAGGCTATGCGCACCGTCAGTTCATTGGCCGGTCGGCCAAAGGATACGCCGGGTAACATGGCAACGCCGGTTTCCTGCAATATGGCTTCTACCAGTTGCTGACTGGTGTGTATCCCTCTGTTATGCAACTCAGATTTAAACGGACTGAAGTCGGGGAAAATATAAAACGCGCCGTCTGGCATGGTCAAATCAAACCCGGCGTTATTCATTCGAGTGACAATGGCTTCGGCAAGACAATGCAAAATACGACGGCTGTTTGCCAGATAACGTTCAATCTCCAGACCTCCCATAAATGCTCGTACGGCGGCGTATTGAATAGGCGCTGCTGTTGAGGTAAAAGTTTCACTGGCAACGGTGGACATGGCACTCATAAGCCAATCCAGATTATTCGGGAAAGCAAAGGTACCCAGTCGCCAACCTCCTGCACCACACCACTTACTTAGCCCACTGCTAATGATGGTGCCTTCCGAATAAAACTGCGCAATGGATACATGACTGCCGTCGTAATCCAGTTCGCTGTATATTTCATCGGATAACACCAATACTTTGTATTTTTTCAACTTTCTTGCCAGTGCTTTTAATTCTTTTTCTGAATAGGTGTAGCCGTGCGGGTTTGCCGGATAATTTAAAATCAGTAGCCGGGGTTTATTGGGATCCTTATGACATAAGTCTTCAATGCATTCTGGCGTGACTTTCCACTGGTTTTTCGCTTCGGTTTCCAGCCAGTGAATGTGCCGACCAATAATATGTGCCTGCGGTGCATAGGAAACCCAGCTTGGTGTTGGGATAACCAGATCGCCGTAATAAACGAGTTGTAAAATAAACATCAGCTCTTTTGAGCCCGGACCAATTAAAATATTTTCTGGTGCCGCTGAAATACCATGACTTCGATGATGGTAATCGGCAACGGCTCCGCGCAGTTCTCTTAATCCGGCAACCGGCAGGTAATCTTTTTGATGTGCATTAACTTTTAGTTCTTCTTCAACCACTCGAGGAACAGGAAACGGACTTTGTCCCAGCCCCAGTTTGGTAACGGGTTTGCCTTGTCGAATTAAATCATTGCTGATTTCATTGATGGCGAGAGTAGCTGATAGCGGCAATCCCCGCACATTAAGGTTCAGGTGAATATCGGGTTGTTTTCTCATAAGTTGATGGGCATCCCTGATGTAAGGTTTTATAGTGTTTGTTATTAAACATAGTTGAAATTATGTTTATCCCCAAACTTAATGGTTATGATGTGTCATGATTTTGCCGTTGCACTGTCACAAAAACAACATCCGATGTTCATTTTTTAACGACATGATGATACGACAAATTCATAGATTAGTTCCGGGAGCAGATAATGACAGTTAAGCGTCAAGTGGCAGTGTTTTTTGTTATGTTTATCGCGGTTTATAGCGATTGGACATTTGCAAAAAATAGTCATGACAATAAATCACAAGAAAAACACGGTTTGGGAATTAAAGCATTTCAAAATGAGTTAGGTCCGCGTCCTTATTATTTAATCAACGATATGGATAAAGGCCCCTTAAAATCCAGGTTAAAGCGTTGTGAAGACAAACTGTTTTACAAAACCACTCGTTTTTCGATTGGCCACCGGGGCGCACCCATGCAATTTCCTGAACATACTAAGGAGTCGTATGAGGCTGCCGCCAAAATGGGCGCAGGCATTATCGAGTGTGATGTTACCTTTACTAAAGATCGCGAGCTGGTTTGTCGACATTCACAATGTGATTTGCACACCACTACCAATATATTGGCAATACCGGAATTAGCCGAAAAATGCAGTGTACCCTTTACACCGGCAAATCCATTAACCGGACAAAAGGCGACTGCAAAATGTTGTACCAGTGACATAACCCTGCAAGAATTTAAATCACTGTGTGGCAAAATGGATGCGAGCAATCCTGATGCCAGTAATGTGGAAGAATATCTATCCGCAACCGCAAACTGGCGAACAGATTTATACAGCCAATGCGGTACAGTCCTGTCACACAAGGAGAGTATTGCTTTATTTAAAAAACTGGGCACCGATATGACCCCGGAGTTAAAAGCGCCGCAAGTGGAAATGCCATTTCAGGGCGGGTACTCGCAACAAGAGTACGCCCAACAAATGATTAATGAATACAAAGAAATGGGGGTACACCCTCGACGTGTTTATCCGCAGTCGTTTAATCAGCAAGATGTATTGTACTGGATAGAACACGAAGGCCGCTTTGGCAAGCAGGCCGTTTATCTTGATAGCCGAATGTACAATGATGCTGAGTTTGAAGTGTCACTCGAAGGGATGCTGTCTTTAAAAGACAAGGGCATTAATATCATTGCACCGCCCATGTGGGCCTTGCTTACAGTCAATCAATCGGGTGACATTATTCCCTCTGACTATGCAAAGTTTGCCAAGCAGGCCGGTTTAAAGATTATTACCTGGACACTGGAACGTGATGGACCATTAGCAAATGGCGGCGGCTGGTATCACCAAAGCGTTCAGTCACTGATTAATAATGATGGCGATACTTATAATGTATTGCATGCATTGGCAAAAAAAGTTGGCGTGATGGGAGTATTTTCTGACTGGCCAGCGACAACAACCTATTATGCGAATTGCATGGGTATTAAATAATAAACTTATTCAATACCAGCGTTATTGAGCCGCGATATTCATTAAGCGGCTCTCACTTTCCATTATTTTTCAACCTTGGAAGCAATTTCAAGAAGCAGACTGCCTGTAATGCTGGCTTTGCTAACAACACCCTGAAGTTGTTCATTTTTATCCAGCACCGGCAAGACATCCACATGATTGTCAAGCATCCGTCTTAACGCATCACTTCGACTGGTGGTTACTGTAAGTGACTCTTTGGCGGTGATCAGATCTGGAATAATGGATTCCAGTAAGGACTTGTCGTTGCTAATTAGAGCTTGCGCTAACTGGTGATAAGTACGATTAAGTGTTGGATTGCGTTTGATAAATTTGGCAGCAGATGTGATGGCATAAAAGCTGCCATTATCGTTATAAAAAACCAGGTATTTTAAAAACGGTTTGTCGGTCAACTCGCGAATATACTGATAAATTGCCTGTGCGTCATATCCCCGATAACCCATATGAAATGTTAAAGCTTCGGTTTTATTATTGATTAATTTAGGGATTTGTTGCGTTCCGGTTTTTGGACTACCACTAGAGCGTGTTTATCTTTCATTCTTTGAGATGCAGGAGGTTATTTTATGACACAACAAGGCAGAGGGAGTGATGAATAGTTATTCTATTTAAATGACCGATAACGCAGTTGTGACATAAAATCACCCCTGCCCGAAGGGTTGAGGCTAAAATTAAGCCACTCTTTGTTGAGAACTTCTTATTTAGAATAACTAAACCTCAAAATTCACGCCGCGATTGGCTTAATTTTAACTCTCAACATCTCAAATAATGAAAGATAAACACGCTCTAATAACTTCAACTGGAAGCTTTTCAATATCCAAAGACATTTCCAATCCTTCGATATGGCTATTAGCCGCTTCGGTAATGGCTGTTTCTATTTTTAAGCCGCTTTCACTTAACTCAAATCGACTTAATTTTCCTGAAACAATTAAAAAAATCAAAACAGGAAGGATCGCGACAATAATATCCGGTGTTTTAATATCTAAGTTTGAGTGTTTATTTCGTAAAAAAACTATGGCGGCCAATATGATAATAAAACTTGAAACAGAGATAAGTAATTCCATTTGGGTTAACTCCTTTTAAGTTGTTGTCTAGATAAACACTTCTTTTGAATAGTGATTAAACCGGTAATCAGATTTGTGCGCAAGCTGTTATAATGTAGATACTGAGATAATTTGCGAAGTTTGGAGATTGTATGACCGAATTAACCATCACAAAGCCGGATGACTGGCACTTACATTTTCGAGATGGTGACATTTTAACCGAAACAGTTGCGGCTACTGCGCGTTGCTTTCAACGGGGCATAGTTATGCCTAATCTGGTGCCGCCCATCACGAATGCAGCCATGGCGCTTGATTACAAACAGCGGATATTACAGGCAAGGCCCGAAGGCAGTGACTTCGAGCCATTAATGACCTTGTATTTAACCAATCACACCACAGAAGAGGATATTCGAGAGGCCAAATCTCAAGGGATTTTGGCGGCGAAGTTATATCCGGCTGGAGCGACCACCAATTCTGATGCCGCAGTAAAAGAAGTTGAACGATTGTTTTCGGTTTTTGACGTTATGGCAAAAGAAGGGATGTTGTTATTGATCCACGGTGAAGTGACCGATGGTGACATTGATATTTTTGATCGTGAACATATTTTTATTGAGCGTCATCTGCGAAAAATTGTTGATGCTTTTCCTGAACTGAAAGTGGTGCTGGAGCATATTACTACCAAAGATGCAGTAGATTTTGTGAAACAGGCCAGCAGTCAGGTAGCGGCAACTATAACCCCTCAGCATTTGATGATGAATCGTAACGATTTGCTGGTGGGTGGCATTCGCCCTCACAATTACTGTTTGCCCATTTTAAAACGTAACAGCCATCAGCAGGCATTACGTGAAGCGGTGGCCAGTGGTTCGAGCAAGTTTTTTCTTGGTACGGACTCGGCGCCTCATGCCAAACACAAAAAAGAAACCGCCTGTGGCTGTGCAGGCTGCTACAGTGCCTGGAGCGCCATTGAACTATACGCGCAGGTGTTTGATGAACTGGGTTGTTTAAATCACCTTGAGGCCTTTGCCAGTCATCATGGCCCGGATTTTTATGGTTTACCCCGTAATACGTCTACCATCACCTTGGTGAAGCAACCCTGGCAGATCCCCGAACAAATTGACCTGCCCGATGGTCAACCTATTGTGCCTTTTTATGCCGGTGAAACCGTTAACTGGGCGTTAAAAACTTAGTACCAGTAAGGGTTAATCGTGCCTACACTGCTTGTTATTGGATACGTCTGGCCTGAGCCATCGTCGTCTGCCGCCGGTCGTCATATGATGTCGCTGTTACGTTTTTTTAAACGGCAACAATGGCAGGTGGTTTTTGCTTCGCCAGCAAAAACCACTGACTTTATGCTCGACTTATCCCGGGAAGATATAGAGTCTGTTGCTATTGAGTTAAACAGTTCTAGCTTTAATCGTTATATTGAACGGCTTCAGCCCACCGCGGTGATGTTTGATCGTTTTATGATGGAAGAGCAATTCGGTTGGCGTGTGGCTGAGAGTTGCCCCAACGCCATTCGAATACTCGATACGGAAGATCTGCAGTGTTTGCGACAGGCAAGACACCAAGCCGTTAAGCAACAACGTCCGTTGCGTCAGAGCGACTTTAACTCCGAGCTGGCACTGCGTGAGATCGCCGCAATTTTTCGAAGTGATCTATCGTTAATTATTTCAAGTTATGAGCACAGGTTGTTGCAACAACAGTTCAATGTGGATGAATCACTGCTACTGCATTGTCCATTTTTAATCGATCCTTTAGTGCCCATTGCTGAATCGTTGCCCTATGGAGAGCGTCAGCACTTTGTCGCGATTGGCAATTTCAGGCACGCACCCAACTGGGATTCAGTGCTTTATTTAAAGCGCATATGGCCGGAGATCCGAAAGCAACTGCCGAATGCCGAGTTGCATATTTATGGTGCCTATACGCCGCCTAAGGCGACTGCATTGCACGATGCAAATATGGGGTTTTTAATAAAAGATCGTGCCGATGATGCCACCGAAGTTATTGCAAATGCGCGTGTATTACTGGCGCCACTGCGGTTTGGCGCCGGCATCAAAGGTAAATTATTTGATGCCATGTTAACTCGAACACCCAGTGTGACCAGTGATATTGGTGCAGAGGGCATGACTATAGAACCAATGGCCTGGCCGGGTGCTATTAGCGAAGGTGATGATGCGTTTGTCGAAGATGCGGTAAACCTTTATTCAAACGAATTGTTATGGCATCAGGCACAACAGAATATAGCGCCTATTTTATCCACTCTGTTTAATGCTGAGTCGATCGAAGCCCGTTTGCAGCACCGGATGGACTATTTGTTAATGCATTTAAATGAGCATCGGCAAGGCAATTTTATTGGTGCCATGCTGCAGCATCACTCCATGAAAAGCACCGAGTTTATGTCTCGATGGATCGAAGCCAAAAGCCGAAGCGCCGAGTAGTTTCACTCGCTCCTCTTGTTAATTAGAGTGCTTATTAACACTCTATCGGTTGAGTCCTGTCCGTTATAACTGCTGTGCCTACTTTTGAGCTTATCGAAGACCGGGCAGGCAAAGACGTTAATCGCCGATTCTGTTAAAATAGCGCGCAAATTTTATACCTTCGGAGTAAAAATGGTTAAGTCTTTGTTCTGTCTTGGTTTTGCCTTGTTGTTTTCATTGAGCTCTGTGGCTGCACCAACGGTTGAGTATCGGATAAATGTGGATCAGGCCACTCATCATATGGCAAAAGTGACCATTGAGTTTCCCGAACATGATGCCGATGAGCTGGAAGTTCGTTTACCCGTATGGCGTGCCGGTCGCTATCAGATCCTGGACCTGTCCAATGGAGTGCGGGAATTTGCTGCTGAATCGACGCGAGGCAAAACGCTGGACTGGAAAATGAAAGATAAGGCTGCCTGGTTGATTCCGTCAGAAGGAAATCCTGTAACGGTTTCTTACCGAATTTACGCCAATCAACTGGGCAACCGAACCCGTCACATTGATGATTCCCATGCTTTTCTCGACGCTTCGGGTGTATTTATGTACAGCCCAAGGTTCCGTGCAAACCCGTTAACCGTTAAGTTAACGGTACCTCGGCAATGGCGCTCACGATCTGGCATGACTTCCGCAGGTCGGCACAAGTTTAAAGCCGATAATTACGATGTATTAATTGATTCGCCAATCGAAGCCGGCGTACACAGTTTCCATGAGTTTGAAGCCGGAGATCGCGACTATGAAATTCTGTTCTGGGGACGTGGCAATTATGATGAGCAACAAACCATAAAGGATCTGGCAAAACTGGATGCTGAAGTGGAAAAAATCTGGGGCAGTTTTCCCTATCAGCGATATCTTTATATGATCCACGCTACCACTGGGCCACGAGGCGCCACAGAGCACATTAACTCAACCATTATTCAGCGCCAGCGTGATCGATTTGCTGCGCGTGAGGATTACATCAGTTTTATTACGACCGCTGCGCACGAGTTGGTTCATACCTGGAATGTTAAAGCTTATCGCCCATCGGGACTGGTGCCTTATGATTATCAGAAAGAAAATTACACCAGTTTATTATGGGTTGCAGAAGGCAGCACCAGTTACTTTGATACTCTAATTACAAGACGCGCCGGTATTACCACTGAAAAAGAATTTCATGAGGATTTGGCGAAAGGTATTGAAAAATTATTGAACCGGCCCGGTCGACAAGCACAGTCGGTATCCGAGGCAAGTTTTTATAACTGGATAGAGTCGACAAACGACTTTACGCTTAATCACAGTGTTAATATTTATGCCAAGGGATCACTGGTAAGTTGGTTACTGGATTTTAAAATTCGTCAGGCAACGGATAATAAAAAGTCTTCAGAAGATGTGCATCGCCTGCTTTATCAACGTTTTAAAGCGACAGAAAAAGGCTTTACCGATGCGGATTTATTAAAGACAGTGAATGAAGTTACCGGGCAAGATTTTTCAAGTTTTTGGCAGCAGTATGTTTGGGGCAAACAGGCCATCGACTTTGATGCTTTACTGGATTATGTTGGGCTTGAACTGGTTGGTAAAGAAACGGAAAAGTCAGTCATTGACCTGGGATTATCGTTTGATAAAGACTTAACCATAACCGGCGTCAAAAAAGATTCGCCTGCCTGGAACGCAGGTTTAACCAAGGGTGATATTTTATTGTCTATGGATGAGTTACGGTTAACCGAAAAAAATATTAAGCAACGAATCAAAAATCTGTCACCCGACAGTGACGTCGTTATACATTTTTTCCGACGCGACGAATTACAGTCGGTTGAGGTAACCGCTCAAGTAAATCCGGCCAAAAAACTGCGGGTAAGCGTGCAGAAAGATGCGACGCAGGCGCAAAAAGATCGTTATAAAAGCTGGACCGGACATGAGCTGGGAACGGTTGAAAAAAATGAGAGCGAAAGCTGATGAGTAAAGTGTTTTTAACCGCACTGGGCTGCCGATTAAACGAAGCGGAATTGCAGCGCTGGGCACAGGAATATCAAACAATTGGTTATTCAATTACACAGTCGGCCGACGATGCACAGGTGATGGTTGTTAATACCTGCGCGGTAACTGGGGAGGCTGCCAGAAAGTCTCGTCAGGTTATACGTAAGCATCACCGTAAAAATCCTGCTGCAAAAATGATTGTTACCGGTTGTTATGCTTCACTCGAAGAGCAAAAAGCCAATGATATTCTGGGTGTTGATCTGGTTGTTCCCAACACTGAGAAAGATCAACTGGTAGCGCAAACTCAGGCCGTTTTAGATGTACCAACCATGCCTGCCATGGCAACGGATCCAGGTGAACCTGCTTTATTTGCTCGTAATAAGGAACGCGCTTTTATCAAAGTGCAAGATGGCTGTCGTTATCGCTGTACTTTTTGCATCGTTACCGTCGCTCGTGGTGATGAGCGCAGTCGCACACCCGAATCTATTATTGATGAAGTCAATCAACACGTTGCAGAAGGCGTTCAGGAAATTGTTATTGCCGGAGTTCACGTCGGTGGCTACGGCAGTGATATCGACTGCGATTTATTTACTCTGGTACAAAGAATTTTGGATGAAACCGAAATCCCCCGGATCCGTTTTGCATCGGTCGAGCCCTGGGATTTGCCAGAAAACTTTTTTACCCTGTTTGAAAATAAACGGGTAATGCCACACATGCATTTGCCTTTGCAAAGCGGAGCTGACAGTGTTTTACGAAGAATGGCACGGCGTTGCAAAACTGAAGAGTTTGAACGACTGGTGACTCAGGCTCGACAGCATATTCCTGAATTTAATGTCACCACGGATATTATTGTCGGCTTTCCGGGTGAAACCGACGAAGAGTTTCAAACATCCCTGGATTACATTAAAAAGGTTGGCTTTGGTCACATTCACATTTTTGCTTATTCGCCAAGAGAAGGCACCAAGGCGGCTCGATTACCCAACCATATTGATAAAGACATTAAAAAGCAGCGCAGTCATCAACTTCATCAGTTAGCCGATGAATTAAAAAAACAGGAAATGCAACAACAAATAGGGCAGACCGTCGACGTTATGTGGGAGGGTAATGCCCACCAGCAAGACAGTGGCGACTATCGCTTTATTGGCCATACTCCCAATTACCATCGTATCTTTGTCGATCTACCGGCCAGTTATAATATTGCTAATCAGATACTATCGACCCGAATAGTCGCTTGTGATGATTTGATGCTTCGAGGAGAAGTTGATTTATCGAAAGCAAATAAAACGGGAGCCAGTATTGCTGTTTCAGTACAAGGCTAACGGTCCAATAGTTATTTTTTAGATTACTTAAGATTACCCGTTAATAAAAACCGGCCTTACTGGTCGGTTTTTATTGGTGAAAGGGATTTTATATCAGTCTGTTGAAACAAAAGTTTAAGCTCTTTTAAATTATTTTGATCGACCTTAATGTATCCGCGTTTCGGTCTGTCCAGATCCAGAATAATAAACACAATGGTGGATAGTAAAAAAGACACCAGAAGTGTAGGTGCTAAAACACGTTTACCACTGAGTCCACTTGAATAGCCCAGTATTGCGCCGGAAGATAAAAATACCGTGAACAATAAAATTAATACCACATCGGGTACCCGGGTGATTAAAAAGGCATTGCGTTGTGATTGCGCATCGATCATTTCATTTAAAGCGGTGAGGTAGTTACCGCTGGTAACGGCCACAGGTTCAATTTTGACTGATTGTATTGCTATATCCCATAACTGCTTTTGAAGTTGCTGGGTATTTTTATCGAAAGCCATTCTCTCTTCATCGCGTGTGATATCGATTGCACTGATGGCAATTCGATTATCGATATAGCGCTCTAACAATGAAAGTGACTGATTATCATAAGGTGAAGGCAGTAGTTGAGCCCTTAGCACGGTTGTGCCAATCGCGTTAGATTCTGATACTAACGACATAACACGACTGTCATAGCGTTGCATCGACATACTAAAGGTAAAACCCAGCAGCAACGCCAGTAAACCCAAAATGCTGCCCTGTATGGCACCCGTTAAGGATTTGACTTCATCGTCGGTATTTTTTTGAATGAATCGACCCAGCCGAAAACCGCATTCATTGGCAACCACCATCATCACAAGCAGCGCAAGAGATATGGATAAACTGCTCCACTGGTATAACAGATCCGTTAGCATGAAGGATTCCTTAAGCTGTTAATGGTAAGTATTAAAGTTGCCGATTTAGTGAGTTTCTGTTGGCTTGGCAAGTGGCGGTTTTGTTTTCCACTTGGTCCAAAGCTTAACACTTTTAATCAGGTTTCCTTTAATTTGCAAAATTTCGATGGGGCAATCGGCTAACTTTAATCCTGTACCAGGCTGTGGGATCGCTTCCAGATATTCCACTATTAAACCGCTTAATGTTTTAGGGCCATCGGTTGGCAAATGCATATTAAGTGTACGATTCAGATCGCGAATGGTGACGGTACCATCAACCATATAACTGCCATCATCTTGCGGATGAATATCTTTAGACGTTGTTGAAGCAAAGTCAGTAGTAAACTCACCAACAATCTCTTCAAGAATATCCTCTATGGTGACAAGTCCCTGAATGTCACCGTATTCATCCACCACTAACCCAATCCGTTGCTTTTTACGTTGAAATTTTAATAGCTGGGTATTTAACGATGTCCCCTCGGGAACAAAATAGATGGGTGTCATCATTTCCAGAATGGCTTCTTTGGTAATGTCTTCCGGATCACGACTCATCAGGTTGGCGATGTGTCTTGCGTGTAACATGCCTTTAACCTGATCGATGCTGTCTTCAAAAACGGGCAAGCGGGTGTGTTGGGTATTGCGCAATTGGCTTAATATGTCTTCCAGATTTTCATCCAGATCAATACCAATAATTTCATTTTTGGGCACCATAATATCTTCGACCGTTGCGTGCTCTAAATCGAGAATGCTGAGTAACATATTCTGGTGACGTTTGGGGATCATGCTGCCGGCTTCATTGACCACGGTTCGCAGTTCTTCGGAGCTAAGATCATCGCCATTTTGACTGTTTAAACTGACGCCAAATAAACGCAGCATTCCGTTGGATAATAAATTGACCACTACTACCAAAGGTGAGAGAAGCTTTAGTAGTGGCGTTAATATAAACGAAGCGGGAAATGCAATGCGCTCTGGGTGAATCGCAGCGAGTGTCTTTGGAGTTACCTCTGCAAACAGTAAAAACATTATGGTCAGCGGGATTGGCAGCAGCAGCTCACCGTACTCACCCCATAATCGAATAGCGATAATGGTGGCTACCATGGTGGCTAAAATATTGACGAGGTTATTACCAATAAGGATCACGCCAATAAGTCTGTCTGGTCGCTCCAAAAGTTTGCTGACCAGTTTGGCCGCCCGATGTTTCTTTTTGACTTTGTTTTTCAGTCGATAACGATTGATCGACATCATTCCGGTTTCTGAGCTGGAAAAAAACGCGGATAAAAACAGCAGGCTAAACAGTATGATCGTTAAACTGGTCGTTGATAGATCGTCCAAGGAAAGTAGCTCTCGTGATTAGTGGGTCAATTATTTACCGTGGGTGAATAAATTGTGCTGTCGCGAATCGGTTACAGAATCAGCTCGAGCACCAGTTTACTACCAAAGTAGCCAATTGATAATAGGGCAAAGCCGCTTAGAGTCCATTTTGCAGCGGTCATTCCTCGCCAACCCTTCAGTTGATGGCCAGCTAGAAGTACCCCAAAGATGATCCATGACAGGGTCGATAATACCGATTTATGCAGCGGCTGGCTGCTAAAACTTTCCTGCAGAAAAAATAGTGCAATGATCAGTGATCCACTCATCAGAATAAAACCCAGTAACAACAGCTGGAATAAAAAGTGCTCAAGGCTCTGCAAGGGAGGGAAAAAAGAGGGCATATTGGTTGGGTGGCTGCGCAGTCGCTTATCAGCAAAAGCCACCAGTATGGCCTGTACGGCTGCTAACATTAATAAACCAGTGGAAGTGATGGCTGAAAATATATGCAGTAGACTGGCCCATTGGCCGCTGAGTTGGGTACTGCTTTCGCCCGGGTACAACATGCCCAGTAGCGAGCTGATCAGCGCGAAACTGCTGATAATCACCATCATCAAGGTGACATTGCGCTTAAAACTGTTGAAAAACAGCACTATCATGGCCAGCCAGTTTGTCAGGCTCATCATATTAAACAGTGTCAGGTTTTGAGTGTTGGCTGTGTCTATCAGTAAGTAAAGAAAAAAGCCGTGCACTGCGATGGCGGTAACTGCCAATAGATTAAAGCCCGATGAGGCCGCTTGAGGGGCCTTAAGACTGATCAGTGACGAAATAATCAAAAGTCCATAAAAAAAGACAGTAAAAATCCCGGAAATAACTAGAGGTGTTAACGACTGTTCCATTCAATACTTATTTATTATTGAGTTAATATTGGGTACTTGAAAAGGCATGTGTACCGCTCATGTATTTTGACGTTACTTGCGTATATAATAGCGGCCTTTATCTGCAATCATCAATAATCAAAGAGATTTTTTCATGTTTGATAACTTAAGTGACCGCCTCAGTCGTACTTTAAAGAATATTAGCGGCAAAGGACGCATCACCGAAGATAATATCAAAGAGACGCTACGGGAAGTCCGTATGGCGCTGTTGGAGGCTGATGTCGCCCTGCCTGTGGTGAAAGATTTTATTGCCGCAGTTAAAGAGCGTAGCCTCGGTCAGGAAGTGTCCACCAGCTTATCGCCAGGCCAGGCTTTTCTTAAAGTGGTTAATGATGAACTGGTTAAAGCCATGGGGCAGGCTAATGATGCGCTGAATCTGGCGGCACAACCCCCGGCGGTTATTTTAATGGCGGGTCTGCAGGGTGCGGGTAAAACCACCAGTACCGGTAAGCTGGCACGTTATTTATCCGAACGTGAGAAAAAATCTGTGATGGTGGTGAGCGCCGATGTTTATCGCCCAGCGGCCATCAAACAGCTTGAAACCGTAGCTGGCCAGGTGGGTGCCGAGTTTTTCCCCAGTTCAACCGAACAGAAGCCGCTTGATATTGCCAAAGCGGCCATAGAGCATGCCCGTAAAAAGTTTGTTGATGTGGTGATAGTGGATACTGCAGGGCGTCTGGCGGTTGACGAAGCCATGATGTCAGAAATTAAAACGCTGCACGCCGGTATTAAACCCGTTGAGACGCTGTTTGTGGTCGATAGTATGACCGGGCAAGATGCGGCTAATACAGCCAAGGCATTTAACGATGCTTTGCCTTTGACTGGGGTTATCCTCACCAAAGCCGATGGTGACGCCAGAGGCGGTGCTGCGCTCTCTATTCGGCATATTACCGGTAAGCCCATCAAGTTTATGGGGATCGGTGAAAAACTCGATGCTCTTGAACCGTTTCACCCAGACAGGGTGGCCTCCCGTATCCTTGGTATGGGTGACGTTTTATCACTGATCGAAGAAGTTGAGCGTAAGGTTGATAAGAAAAAAGCCGAAAAGCTGGCGAAAAAAGTCATCAAAGGCAAAGGCTTTGATCTGGAAGATTTTCGTGAGCAACTGGTTCAGATGAAAAGTATGGGCGGTATGGCCGGCCTTATCGATAAAATGCCGGGTATGGGGCAAGTTCCCGATGCGGCAAAATCTCAAATTATGAACGATAAGTCCACCAATCAGATGGAAGCCATTATTAACTCCATGACCCCAAAAGAGCGATCACACCCTGATCTGATAAAAGGCTCTCGCAAACGTCGAATTGCTGGCGGTTCAGGTACGGAAATTCAGGATGTGAATCGTTTGCTGAAGCAATTTAAGCAGATGCAAAAAATGATGAAAAAAATGAGCGGCAAAGGCGGCATGATGAAGATGATGCGTGGAATGAAAGGAATGATGCCGCCAGGTGGAGGATTCCCGCCTTTCGGTGGCGGTATGCGTTAGCATCTACTAACTTAAAGCAATAATTTTTACAAAACAGGGTGATTTTGCCAATCCGGTGAAATAACCGTGGAAATAATTAGGAAAAAGGTTTCCAAATGGCGCTTTTGGCGCTAAAATGCGCGTCCTTTAAATTAAGGGGTCGTATTGGTCTCCTTAATTGACAGATTTAACCCGCGTGAGGCGGACTAAAACATTAGAGGAATTCGAACGCATGGTTACCATTCGTTTAGCACGTGGTGGCTCTAAGAAGCGCCCATTTTATCATATCGTAGTTGCTGACAAGCGTTGCAAGCGCGATGGTCGTTTCATCGAGCGTATTGGATTTTTTAATCCAGTAGCCCGCGGTCAGGAAGAAAAGTTACGTCTTGACCTGGAACGCATCGAGCACTGGGTTGCTAAAGGCGCACAGACAACTGAACGTGTTGCTAACTTAGTTAAAACTGCTCGTAAAGCGGCTTAACTCAGTCTAAGGCACGGTTATGACCGAAGAAATTGTCGTTATTGGCAAAATAACTTCGGTCTTTGGCGTTAAAGGTGGCGTTAAAGTTTTTTCGTACACCAAGCCACGCCTGAATATTTTGAATTATAAAGACTGGCTATTGGACGTTGATGGTCAGTGGCAATCAGTCAAAATGGTGAGTGGTCGCCAACAAGGTAAAACCATTGGTGTGAACCTTGAGGGTGTGAATGACCGCAGTCAGGCTGAAGCCTTAATCGGGCGAAAGATTGCGATAACCAGCAATCAATTGCCTGAGTTAGATGATGGCTCATTTTACTGGCGTGATTTAGAAGGCATGCGAGTCATCAACTCTGAAAATGTTGATTTTGGTGTTGTCAGCCATTTAATCGAAACCGGTTCAAATGATGTGCTGGTTGTTCGTGAAACGGCTGAACAAGCGTCGGGCAAAAAGCGAAAAGAGAGAATGATCCCTTTTTTAGCGGATGCTGTATTAGACGTTGATACAGAAAACAGAGTCATGCATGTTGAGTGGGATGCCGATTTCTAAGCAACCTGAATCAACGAAAACGGCAAGTTTGCGGTTTTCCTGTGTGACATTGTTTCCTGAAATGTTTCGCGCCATTACTGATTATGGTGTCACTCGCCGGGCGATAAATGATGGTCTGGTTGAGGTGGGCACGGTGAATCCTCGGGATTTTACCGATGATAAACACCGAACAGTGGATGATCGCCCATACGGTGGTGGTCCAGGTATGTTGATGATGGTTGAGCCTCTGGCAAAAGCAATCACAACAGCCAAACAAAGTATTGAAAACAGCTCTGATGCGAAAGCCCATGTGGTTTATATGTCGCCTCAGGGAGCACCGCTTAATCAACAGTTGGCGCAACGGTTACTGGCAAAGAAAAATCTTGTGTTGGTATCGGGGCGATACGAAGGTATCGATGAACGGTTGATTGAAACACAAATCGACGAAGAGGTTTCTCTGGGCGATTTTGTTTTAAGTGGCGGCGAATTGGCATCAATGGCATTAATGGACACATTAATACGTTTGGTGCCAGGCGCACTGGGTCATCAGGACTCAGCAGTAGAAGATTCATTTGTGGACGGTTTGTTGGACTGCCCACATTACACTCGACCAGAAGTATTATCGGGTAAGAGTGTGCCAGAGGTTTTATTGAGCGGTAACCATGTGGCAATAAAACGCTGGCGGTTAAAGCAGTCTGTTGGGCGGACATGGTTGAAACGTCCAGACTTATTGGCTCAATTAGAATTAAGTGATGAATTAAAAAAGTTACTTGATGAATTTAAAGCTGAGCTAAAACAGAAATAGTTTTTGAATTTTTTAAACATGTAAATCAGGAGTGGGCCATGAGTAAGATCATCGCTGAACTGGAAAAAGAACAAGCAGGTAAAGAAATTCCTGTTTTCGGTGCAGGTGACACTGTCGTTGTTCAAGTTAAAGTAAAAGACGGAGAGCGTGAGCGTTTACAGGCTTTTGAAGGCGTTGTAATTGCTAAACGTAACCGTGGTTTAAACTCATCATTCACCGTTCGTAAGATTTCTTCCGGTGTTGGTGTTGAGCGTGCATTTCAAACTTACAGCCCTCTGGTTGACAGCATTGAAGTTAAGCGTCGTGGTGAAGTGAATAAAGCCAAGCTTTACTACTTACGTGAGCGTTCTGGTAAATCAGCTCGAATCAAAGAAAAACTTGATAATAAATAAAATCTAGTGTTTCTTTAAAAGGCGCCAATGGCGCCTTTTTTAATGTCTTGATAAAAGTAACAAGGAACTGACATGAGAATATTTGCTGTTGTTACGTTGTCATTAGTGCTCACTATTATCCTAAATGGTTGCACAACCAGACAGGTGAGCCATAAGCTGGGCTCTTCTACCGAGCAGCGTCTTATTACTTACAGCATCGAGCAAATGATCGCTGAGTTACCCGAACAGGACTTTTCTGCATTTTCTCAGGATAAAGTGTTTGTTAAGAGCCATTTTGTTGTTGATGGTCCTGTGGTTAATTATGCGGATCAAATGCTGAGGCTCGATCTTTTGCGTCGATTTAATTTGACCATAGTGGACGATATCTCGGTTGCTGACGTTGAACTGCATGTGTTTTTTACCAGCCTTGCAACGGACTCGGATGTATTTGGCTTATCGATCCCATTTATTAATGCTACCGATACTTCACAAAGCACCCGCATCGATTTATTGGCTATTGATATGTTTCATGGTATTTCGGAAATGATGTATTACGTTAAACATCGTTCGTCGAATCAGGTGGTAAAAAAGGGCAAAATTAAAGCACGTGTGAGAACCGATGATGTTTCAACACCAGTCATCAGTTTTCCCGTATCTGACATCGACTAGAGCATCTTTAATCGCGAAAGATAACATGATTTAGTTCAGTCCTGGTTCATCGAAATTAAGGTACTCTGAGTTTGATTAAAGGAGAGCCTTATGCGATATCGACTGATTTACCTGAGTTTGTTCCTCTCATCTGCTGTATATGCAGATAACTATTCCGGCATTTCTATTGGTGGTGATACTGATCATACCGATACGGAAATGTCGGTGTTTGAGCTAAATTACGTGGGTCGAGCAAGCCGTTATATGTCGATTTATGGTGGCTATGGCCGATTAAATGTGGCTCAAGATAATGGCTATCATATTTATTCCGATCGCGTAGTGGTACACGGCACACAAGCCGGATTATTGATTCATCCGGGTAAATCATTGGTTACCCCTTATATCGGGCTGGGTATTTACTCAGGACAAATCAGTTATTGTGATCGTTATGAGCGTCGTTATTGCGATCATGACAGCGTATTTTCAATTTATCCAGAAGCGGGTATTCAACTGAATATTGGCGATAACTTACAATTTACCGCAAAAGCACGTCGTTATGAATTCGATCAGTCGTATCTCAAAGATGAGCTAGTGAGTATGGTTGCCTTCAGTATCTATTTCCGGTAACAGAATTATATTTCCTAAATACAGGTTATTTGTTTATTTTACTGTTACAACTTTAGGTAGATTTGTAGAATAGCTGTGAATGTATTTGAGATCGTTAAATGGATACCGTCGAACAATTTATTGAGTTTTTATGGGTCGAGCAAGGGCTGAGCGATAATACGCTGAGCAGTTATCGAACCGACTTAAAAAAATACAGTGAGTGGCTCACTAATAGTGAGTTTGACTTACTGAGCGCAGAATCATCGACATTACAGGCTTATCTTTCCTGGCGTTATCAGTCGCAACTATCAGCGCGTTCTACGGCACGTTTTTTATCAACCATCCGCCGTTTCTATGGTTTTTGTGTCCAGCAGAATCTTATGTCGCAGGATCCATCGTTAAACATTACTTCTCCCAAGTTAGGAAAATCGTTACCTCATTCCTTAACCGAGCAGGAAACATTACGCTTGATCCAGGCGCCAGAAATTGAAACCGCCATTGGCGCGCGGGACAAAGCAATGATAGAGCTGCTGTACTCCAGTGGACTTCGAGTCACCGAGCTTATCAGTCTGGAAATGAGTCAAATGGGCTTACGACAGGGCGTTTTAAGGATTATAGGAAAAGGCAATAAAGAAAGGCTGGTTCCTATTGGCGAAGATGCGCTGTTAGCCATTGAGTATTATTTATCGCAATCAAGGCCAGAGTTGTTGTCGGGTAAGACATGCGATGTGGTTTTCTTAAGTACACGGGCGAAGCAGATGACACGTCAGACGTTTTGGCATCGAATCAAATTTTACGCCAAACAGGCGGGTATTAAAAAGCACCTGTCACCTCATACATTACGACATGCCTTTGCAACACATCTGTTAAATCACGGGGCTGATCTTAGAACTCTGCAGATGCTTTTGGGGCATTCAGACTTGTCCACCACACAAATTTACACCTATGTTGCAAAAGAACGTTTAAAACAATTGCATCAGACCCATCATCCACGGGGTTAGTGAGTGATTATTTGCCGTTTATCGGCTTTTTTCACAAAATGGCACAAAAGTGTGCGGCGGATGGATTTTTAGTGATCCGTAGCAATGGTATACTCAATTGTAACGTTTAAAGGGTATAAAGAGTCTTGAGTGTACAAGTTACCAATGTAACCCATTAATTTTATGTGAGATTTTATGAAATACAGTATTTACAGCAAAACCTTTTCTTTAGCAGCCCTGGTGACACTGGTACTTGGTTGCAACGGTGCTACTGGCCAGCAACAGGACGATGCAAAGCAAGCTTCGGCACCGGTTTCTGAAGCTGAAAATGTTTCCAGTATTGAAGCAGAGCCTGGCATTAAGCAAAAAATCACAGAAACAATCCATCAAAAGCTTGGACCAATTCCTATTGATAAAATCGCGGTGAGCCCGATGCCGGGTTATTACGAAGTAATCGCTCAAGGACAGATTATTTATATCAGTGAAAAGCTCGACTTTTTGTTTCCTGGACCCCTACTCAGTCTTTCCAGTGGCGAGCTGGTTAATTTGACTCAAAATAGCCTGCGACGTCTTGATATGGAAAAAGCACCAATGCGCGCAGAACTGATAGAAGGCGTGAAAGAACAGGATATGGTGGTGTTTCAATCGCCCAAAGAAGAATATGTGGTGAATGTGTTTACCGATGTTGATTGTGCTTATTGCCGCCGATTGCACCAAAACATGGCCGGCTATCTGGAAAACGGCATAACAATACGTTATCTGGCATTTCCACGTGCTGGTGTCGGCTCCGGTGCTTACAATAAACTGGTCTCTGTCTGGTGTTCGAGTGATCGTCAGTCAGCGATGGATGATGCTAAGTTACATTCCAAGTTTGATCCTAAAGATTGTGATAACCCTGTTGCTGATCAATACACTATGACCCGCCAGCTCGGGCTGACCGGAACGCCAGCATTAATTTTATCGGATGGTGAGCTTATTAGTGGTTTTCTTGAGCCGGAAAAACTGCTTAAACATTTGAAGCAGAAAAACGGCTAAATTACTTTTTACATTAAATTTTCGAATAAAGCGGCATTGGCCGCTTTATTTTTATCGATGGCTTTTGATCTTGGGAGTGGGCTTATATGTTAAAAGAGTAGTGCAATAACTCTTCGCTGCTCTGATGCTAATAGCATAAACGTACGACAAGCCGCGTCAGTTGCCATACAATCAATAACTTGGTTGTGCTGATGGCAGAATGAATCCAGTTCGGTCGGTAAAAATTGTGACTTAGTCCCTGTGCCAAGTAAAATAACTTCAGGCTCAAGATTAAATAGATATAGTAAGTGGTCTTTCGTTAGCAAAGATGGTGACTCGGGAAAATTTGACGAAACTATTTCGTCTCGTGTTAAGAGCAAGGGCAATCGATAAGATTCATTATTGATGACAACATGATCATCACAATAATCAATGATTTGAATGTTTTGTTGGCCATTGTCCAGTTGAATTTGCATGTTAAAAGTCTGATTGTTTGTGGAATGTAGGAAAACTCATTTATTATAGTACCTAATTAAACGGCGCATTGAAATCCATGACGTATATTCCCAGGTTAAGAGACTTACTATCCGTTGAGACTGAATCAGCACGTCAATGGCAGCGTTATATTCAGCGGTATTGTAAGCAAGTATCTGAACCAGCAAAAATTCCTGAAAGAAACCTTGATGTTCCTAATGCTTCAAGAGTATCTGATGTTGATAATTTTTCAAGTACAGTAAACTCAGAGACAACAATGAAGGTTAATTATTCCGGGGACAAGAAGCGTGCATTAATTTGGTGTAATCCGGTGTGTTTGATTCCGGATCAGGCTGGGGTGAAAATTGCTCGACAAGTTCAACTGACGTGTGAACAGCGAGAACAATTCGTTGACTTGCTTAATCGTCACTTTGGTTGCACTGATATTGTATTTTTTATTCAAAGGGATGATATTTTTCTATCATCAACAATCGCACTACCGCAATCCTGGCACAGTATAGTGAATGTGCTGGGTACCAATATGTTTCATGTCATTAGCCGTAATAAGGAGCACATGCACTGGTTTGGTCTATTAAACGAAGTGCAGATGTTGTTGACTGAACACAATACAAAACTATTAGCTAAACCAACAGCTTCGGTCGACCTATTTGAAAAAAATTGTAACGGTATATGGTTAAGTGACGTTCCTGCTTGGCTCAGGCTGGATGAAGAAAAAAAAGGTATTATGCTTTATTTGCAACAGGATTTTGAGCAGCTGGATAGCTGGTTGGATCAACAGCTGAGTATTGTGAGGCATCAGCAATTTAATAACCGAAATCATCTGATATACGATGAGCATAATACCTGGAAACTTAAAACGAGTAGCTGGCTTAAAAGAAAGATAGGAAACGTTTTATCTGCATCAAGTTAGCAGTAAAGCTGAGCTCTTTTACTTAACTAACTGTTTGATTCAACATCAACCCAAGAATATCCAATCGATAACATATGAATAATGATTATTAAAAAAATTATATCGCGCACAGAAGCGGCAAACACGTCTAAACTGGAAGCTAATGCAGGAAATGCATTAGCTGACTCTCCTTTGCTTAATCGTATTTATCAAAGTAGAGGTGTGCAAAGCAAAGCTGAGCTTCAGTATGATTTAAGTCAATTGGCGAATTATAAACTGCTCTCTAATATTGATGCTGCAGTTGCTGCACTGGTAGAGATGATTAATACCCATGCTAAGGTCATTATTGTCGGTGACTTTGATGCTGACGGGGCTACCAGTACCGCTCTGTTAATGGAAGCTTTACCGGCGATGGGGTTGAAGCACTTATCTTATGTGGTGCCCAATCGATTTGAATATGGTTATGGATTGTCAGAAAAAATTGTTCGGGAAGTATCAAAAGATAAGCCTGACTGGATCATAACGGTCGATAATGGCATATCGAATCATGCCGGTGTCCGTGTCGCTAATGAGCTTGGGATCAAAGTATTAATTACCGATCATCATTTACCCGCAGAAACACTGCCAGAAGCAGCGGTGATTGTTAATCCTAATTTGAGAGGCGATCAATTTCCTAGCAAAGCATTAGCAGGCGTTGGTGTTGCGTTTTATATTTTAATAGCGCTTCGAGCAGAGCTTCGTGCAAAAGATTATTTTAATCGTATGAATATAACAGAGCCTAATCTGGCAGAATGGCTGGATCTTGTTGCGTTAGGTACGGTTGCAGACGTGGTTCCGCTTGATGTGAATAATCGAATATTGGTGGCGCAGGGGTTAAAGCGAATTAGGGCGGGAAAGTGTCGTCCGGCCATTAAATTATTGCTTGAAGTTGCTAAACGAACATTATCAAAAGTGGAAGCCAGTGACTTGGGTTTTGCTGTAGGGCCTCGTTTAAATGCAGCGGGCAGATTAGAAGATATGTCGGTTGGCATTGAGTGTTTATTGGCTAAGTCTGAACAGCAAGCTCAGTCTATGGTTTTTGAATTGGACAGCCTTAATCAGTACCGCCGTGAAATAGAGTCTCATATGGTAGAGGATGCTTTAAAAGGATTAGCTGACCAAATTGGAGACTTGGAGCAACATCGTCCAAATTCAGTGTGTCTGTTCAGAGATGACTGGCATCAGGGTGTGGTTGGTCTGGTTGCTTCGCGCATTAAAGAAAAACTGAATCGACCGGTTATTGCATTCGCGCCAGAAGATGAGCTGACTGTAAAAGGCTCAGGGCGCAGTGTTCCAGGCGTTCATATGAGAGATGTTCTAGCTAATGTCGCGTCTAAATATCCAGAGTTGCTGCAAAAGTTTGGTGGTCATGCAATGGCTGCCGGTTTATCCATTAAAAAACAGCAGTTATCGGAGTTTCAAAAGAAATTTGATGAAGAGGTCAATCATTGGTTAGGAAAAGAGATTATCGATGATTCTCTGATAACCGATGGAGAGCTAGATAAAAGTGAATGCAGTTTGCAAACCGCTGAACTATTAAAGCAGTCAGGTCCTTGGGGGCAAGGGTTTCCTGAACCTATTTTTCACGGTGAGTTTGAAGTTGTGCAGCAGCGTATATTGGCCGATAAACACTTGAAGCTAGTCGTTCAAAATAGGCATCAAGATTTAATAGTGGATGCCATTTATTTCTTTGCTCCAGAACAATGTCTATCAGAAACTTTAAATCATGTGGAGCTTGTTTATAAATTGAGTGTCAATGAGTTTAGAGGGAATACATCGCTTCAATTGATTGTTGTGCAGTTGAGTGCTTTTAAGTAGCTATGTTTTTAATAACCTCACTTGCATGACGAAGTTCAGATTAAATGTTACTACCATTAGAGTAAATCCATACTCTCAAGGTTTATGGACAACCAATTGAGTATGGAGTTAACTAACTTTATATTTTACTGATCCACTTGTGTATAAACACGCATTAGCTCTGATGACTTTACCTTTGCTGCTCTTAGCATTTTTACTTGGTTTGGACTCAGCCTTATTGCGGAACCTTTATAGGGCTTATTTTGGAAGTAATTCCACTCTTTTTTGAATGGCTTAAAAGCAATGAGTTTTAACTGTTTTATTTCTAAACACTGCTCAGGTGTTGGTCTAAAGCCAAGTTTTTCTTGGTAGGCTTTTACATAATTCTTCTGGATAATCGATCCTTTTTCTGTAGCTTTAAGTGCACAGTATTCTTCAATACTGTACTCCACGGTATCGGCAGCAAAAACGGCAGCCGAAGAACCGACTAATAGAATGGCAGCAAACTTTTTCATAACAGACTCCTAATTTATTAACAGCGACAACTTTTTAATTGTTGAAAATATCTAGCGAATAAAAAGTTAACCGAACTTTTTCAGGAAATTCATCGTGACTAAATAAATCTTGTGAAAGCAATTCGGATAATCACAGTATCGGCTTAATAAGGGCAAGTTTCCTTCAATAGCTGTAAACAAATATAGGAATATTCAGGGAATGACATCTTTTGTAACTTAGATGACTTTTTATTGGTCATTATTAAGTTTTAAAAACAGTCAAGGATAGAGCTTATCTGACTTAACAAAAAGAAGTTGGGAGGTAAGCTGCCAGTGAGTTCATAGAAGAAGGCATGTTTTTTTAGACATGCTTATTTAAAGCTTGCTTTTTTTTAAATAATGGAAGCGCTGTTAAGTATATAACATGTATCCGCTCTATTTGACGGATGTCTGTTTATTTTCAGTTGAAGCATTATTGTTTGCAGATATTGGCTCTTTGTTTTCTGGCGCTATTTCAGTAAGAAGCTCACCGCAGTAGTCTTTGTTTCCACGCCAGTCGAGGTTACTGATACTTTCCTTGTTGTCATCAGTCGTTGCCCTAATGATGCACACTTCCTCTTCGCTATTGAACGGGAATGAAAAGCCCAGCCCACCAAACCAGTTTCTGCCACCCGTGGATGAACCTATGGATACCCGGGTATCACTATTTGAAGCATTGACCTTGTGCCACTCCACATAAAGCTGCTCGTCGAGTTCATATTGTTTTGATGGCACGCCTAACAGATTTATCATCTGTTTCAGTGATAACTGGTTGAGTTGAGACAATTGCTGGTCAACTTCTGTTTTGGTAAAGCTTGTGCAGGCCATTAAAAGGGTAAACAGGCCGGAGAATAGAAAAAAACGATGAAATTTCACTTATTTACACTCCTTATGCTGTACTGCCCCTGTCTAATTTCGGGCTGTTTTTGTACAATAGCGCCTTTTCGCCACCAATTAAAGTAACCGGTTATCATTATTATGTTAGAAGTCAATGCTATAAAAGAGAAAATCAAAGATCTGGAAGCTCGAAATATTGAGCTCAGGGGGTATCTTTGACTTCGAAACGAAGCACGAACGATTAATCGAAGTTGAGCGAGAGCTTGAAGATCCGGACATCTGGAATCAACCTGAAGTTGCTCAGGCATTAGGTAAAGAGCGAGCTTCTCTTGAACTCATCGTCAATACCTTTGAAAACCTCGCTCAGGGGCTGAGTGACAGCGAAGAGTTATTGCAATTGGCGCTTGAAGAAGACGATACCGAAAGCGTTACGGAAGTGGAGTCTGAACTGGCTGATCTTGAAAAGCAGTTGGAGAAGCTGGAGTTCAGACGCATGTTTTCTGGCCCTAATGACGAAGCGGATTGTTATCTGGATATACAGGCAGGCTCAGGAGGCACTGAAGCGCAGGATTGGGCAAATATGTTACTGCGTATGTATCTGCGCTGGGGTGAAGCCAAAGGGTTTAAAACCGAACTTATAGAAGTTTCTGATGGTGATGTGGCTGGTATTAAAAGTGGCACCATCCGCTTTTCTGGCGAATACGCTTACGGCTGGTTGCGAACTGAAACCGGCGTTCACCGACTGGTAAGAAAGTCTCCGTTTGATTCGGGCAACCGCCGACATACCTCGTTTGCTTCTGCGTTTGTTTATCCTGAAGTGGACGATGACATTGAGATTGATATTAATCCTGCGGATTTGCGTATAGATACCTACCGTGCCAGTGGCGCGGGTGGGCAGCACGTTAATAAAACCGATTCTGCGGTGCGATTGACGCACTTGCCAACCAACACGGTTGTTCAATGCCAAAACGATCGTTCGCAGCATAAGAATAAAGATCAGGCGATGAAACTGTTGAAAGCCAAGCTGCATGAGCTTGAGTTGATGAAGCAAAATGAGGAAAAGCAGGCGCTGGAAGATACAAAATCCGATATCGGTTGGGGCAGTCAAATTCGCTCCTATGTATTAGACGACGCTCGCATTAAAGATCTTCGAACGGCCGTTGAGAACCGAAATACCCAGGCAGTGTTAGACGGCGATCTGGACCCATTTATTGAAGCCAGCTTAAAAGCTGGGTTGTAATTGAATTTAAATACCGAGACTTACTATGACTGATCCTATTCAACACGATGAAAATAAATTAATCGCTGAGCGTCGCGGCAAGCTTGAGCATATTCGTCAATCTTGTCCTTCCAATGCTCATCCTAATCATTTTCGTAGAGAACATTACGCAGGTGATTTGCAGCAAGAATTTGAACAGCAATCTAAAGAAGCATTAGCCGAGTTGGAAAAACAGGTCAGTGTTGCAGGTCGGGTTATGGCCAAGCGTGGGCCTTTTTATGTGTTGCAGGATATGAAGGGCCAAATTCAGGTGTATTCTGGTAAAGAGGTTCAAAAAGACATAAAACAGCGTTGGGGAGAGTTAGACATTGGTGACATCATTGGTGTGAAAGGCACTCTGAAGCGTTCTGGTAAAGGTGATCTTTTTGTCGGAATGGATGAGTATTATTTATTGACCAAATCATTGCGTCCATTACCTGACAAGCATGCGGGTCTTAAAGATCAAGAGCTGAAATATCGTCAGCGCTACGTAGATCTCATCACCAGTGATAAAACGCGTCAAGATTTTCTAGTGCGAAGCAAAGTGGTTGATGGCATTCGTCGCTATTTGGCGGAACGCGACTTTATGGAAGTTGAAACGCCAATGCTGCAAGTGATCCCCGGTGGTGCAACTGCCAAACCGTTTGTAACGCACCATAATGCAATGGACATCGAAATGTTTTTGCGCATTGCGCCAGAACTTTACCTGAAGCGTCTGGTTGTAGGTGGTTTTGAGCGTGTATTTGAAATTAACCGGAATTTTAGAAATGAAGGCTTATCCACACGGCATAATCCTGAGTTTACCATGCTGGAATTTTATCAGGCCTACGCGGATTACAAGGATTTAATGAACTTAACCGAAGATATGTTGCGCACTCTGGCTAATGATATTTTAGGTACCACGGTGGTTCGAAATACCACCAAAAATGATCAGGGTGAGGTTGTAGACGAAGTGAATTATGACTTTGGCCAACCCTTCGATCGTCTCTCTATGGTGGATGCGGTATTAAAATATAACCCAACATTTGAAGCGGATGTTTTCAAACAACCCGAACAAAATATCGAGCAGTTAAAGGCTTATGCGAAACAGGTTGGTGTAACGGTTCCAGAAAAAAATGTATGGGGCGCCGGTAAATACATTACAGAAATTTTTGAAGAAACTGCAGAGCATCAGTTAATTCAACCTACTTTTATTACAGAATACCCATGGGAAGTGTCGCCCTTGGCCAGACGTAACGATAACAATCCGTTTGTCACCGACCGATTTGAGTTTTTTGTTGGTGGACGTGAACTGGCAAATGGTTTCTCCGAGCTGAACGACGCCGAAGATCAAGCGGCTCGTTTTCGTAAACAGGTTGAAGAAAAAGAATCTGGCGACGATGAAGCCATGCATTACGATGACGATTATATCCGAGCGTTGGAGTTTGGCTTGCCGCCAACAGCGGGAGAGGGCATAGGTATTGATCGATTGGTTATGTTGTTTACCGACTCACCAACCATTAAAGATGTTATTTTATTTCCTCATATGCGCCCTCAAGGCCAGTAGATAATGATTAGCGCAGGAATACTGCGCTAATTTTTTAGAACGGAAGTTTTTGAGACTGCAATGGTAAGAGTAAAATCATGAAGTTCATCGCAAAAGTAAACTGGGTACTTATTCTGACCTGGGCACTGTTATTGTTCCATCCTTATGTGCTTGCATGGGCACAAGACACAGACGTTATTAAGTCTTCATCCTATTATTTATGGATAGATGTGGTTTCACTGGGTGGCTTTGCTATGTTGCAACTGATCATATTGGCAAAAATAAAAAGCTTGTATGGATTCACGCTGGTTCTTCTTTATACCCTTGCGCTGCTTCAGGGAATGCGAATAATGTTGTCGATTGATACTCTCTTAACCTTGACCGGAGTATTATTTTTTTTACTGGAGTTGTTGGTAATTTTTTATCTGATAGGTGTACGCGGTTACTTGCGTTCGGACAAAGGGCGTACCGCTTTTGGGTTGCCGGTTGAGAGTCATCAGTAATAAAATCCAAGTCCAGCCAGCTCTGTCGGTTATCGGCTGGACAATACTTATTATTGCAATCTGGAGCCTGACTTATTCGTTAATGGTTCCATTAATTGCATGGCTAATCAGTTTAATTCAATCAAGCCCTTACTCTTTTGAGTTAAATCAATTAATGGAATCGCCACGAGGCATTCTGTTCTCGTTACAAATTATTTTTTCTGCCATTGCTGCGCTACTGTTATTATTGTTGCATTTGAAGCATTACGGACGATCTCTAGCCCAAACTCACAATCAAAATCATTACAAAAGCGTAATGGGATTTAATTCACTGCGAGCTCGTCACTGGCTGGTGTATTTGCTCATTGGTATTGGCTTAGCTATTGTTGTCAGTTTCACTATAGTAGTTTTAAAGGAAACGGGCAGTGGTTCTTATGTTGCACAGCTCGTTTCAAATAATCGCTCTTTTTATCAAACGATATTACTGCTTTTGGCAGTGGTTGTTGCTGCACCAATATTTGAAGAGTGTTTATTTAGAGGATATACGCAGTCATTTTTAATTCAGAACGGAGTACCTAATTGGCTTTCAATCGGTATTTCAAGCATGCTTTGGGTATTCATACATGGGCAATACCAATGGAGCGAGCTTTCATTGTTGTTTATGTTTGGATTAAGTTTAGGTGCAATTAGGCTGTACAGTAATAATTTATGGGCGGTTATCGCTTTGCACAGCAGTTTTAATTTGACGGTATTGTTTTTGGTGCTTGATAGGATTGGGTAGTATTTATTGAGCCTAAGTTATGCTGCATAAACGAGCAAGAAATAATTAAACTATTTCTTCACAATAATTCAGTTGTAACTGTAAAAAATTCGTTAAACAAATGGCACAATATTAAGTTTTAAGTTATTGTCATTATGTAACTTGCATATTAATTGCTTAATATAAAGGAATAAACCACCCCCCCCCTATGTTTTAATAGAACTTAATTAATATCAATCTGGGCTTTAATAAAAAATAAATATGATTAAATATATACTTTCTTTAATATGTTTGTTAATGACAATGTTAGTTTATTTTTTCTTTCAAGATGAAGAGCCTTCAGAGCGCTTTGCAAGATTTGTAACAGCACCAGATGTTTCAGAGTCAGAATGGTTAGATTTTAAGGTCCATGCATCTTTTTCATATTACTCCAAAGTGGACGTGGAAAAATACTCAACATTAGTAGACTCCGTGGCGGTGAGTAGTAACTATATTGTTGATATGAAGAAGTCTTGCTTCTACGACTTTGACTATTCGTTTGAAGAGGCATATGCGAGCTACATCAGCAAAAGTCAAGCGGTTGT
This sequence comes from Pleionea mediterranea, assembly GCF_003148745.1. Lineage (GTDB taxonomy): Bacteria > Pseudomonadota > Gammaproteobacteria > Enterobacterales > Kangiellaceae > Pleionea > Pleionea mediterranea. The sequence continues at coordinate 377,644 of NZ_QGGU01000001.1, forward strand.
GGAGACGATCGATAGGTGCGAACAAGAATTAAAAAATTACTTGAAAATCAAGCTAACCAACCCTTCTCCTAAGATATCACCTTCGATCTACATTGAAGAAGGAGGTGATGTGTTTATACCACGTGGCTTTGAATTGGTTCGATACAATGAATTTAGTATAGGATATGCAATGTGGAGTGTTCATCAACTTCAAACAGGGGAGATAAGTGACAGTGAGTATATTGATAGGATCAGGCTTGGGATGAGCCTTGCTAGCAAAACAAACAGCTTGAGGTTGTCAGTTCAAAATTTAGTGGAAGTTAGATACTTATTAAAAGGATTAGAGAGTAACTTGAATATCTTTAGAAGTGAAAGCGTAAGTAAACTTACTAATTCACTATTGATTACCTTTACACCTGATACAGCATTCGATTTTCATAGGTGGGCTCAACTTTATACGCTTGAGCAATCATTAACAGAAGCATTGAACACTCGAATCAAAAGTTCAGAATCAAAAATGCCGTTTAGACTACAAAAAACACTTAATCAAGCTGCGGAACAGTGGCCTGAAAACTTAGGCGACTCTGTTAACGATGAGGTTTCTTTACTTAGAAACTGGAATAATTGGGCTGGTTATGTGTTACTCAAAGTTGCAAGCCCAAAATTTATTGCTCTTGAAGTTGACTTTTTAGAAACGGCTACTCGGACCTTTTTAATAAAAGCTAAGCTAAATTTTAATAATTGTAGCAATAAAGTTGATACATGTTTAAGTAAAATAACGGCGATGAAAAGCCCTTTGAGTAATGATTATATCTACTATAAAAATGGAAAAATTAGCTTATCTAATCCACATAGCAGAGAGTTAATTACTGTTGATTTGGTAGAGGAATCAAATTAGTCGTCTTTCGTTTTTTTTCAAAAAGCACAGCTAATTGGTTGCGCTTATTCAAGCCGAATACACAGTGGCACCCTGTGACTTCTCCAGGAAAACGGGTACTAAAAATAAGCGACTATGTCACTAGAGGAGTATCTAAAATGGTTACCAAAAGTAAGCCTAAGTAAGATGTTGACTAAAGAGATTAAATTAGAAGCAGCACGATTAATCAAAGAGGCGGATCGTCCAGCACGAGAAACAGTTCTTAAGTTACTGTAGCTAAATTACTGGCGATTTATTTAAAAAACAAACTTTAACCCTCGTTTCATCACCTTCTGTATATAAAAATCTGACTTAAATCCTTTCATGTGGCTTGGCGGATATGACTGACCCGAATTTCATACTTCGATTATCGACTCGGAATATCTCATTTCGTATGGCAATTTTACCTGTGTGGGGTACACTTAGGTAATAATGTGATATTGGAGTGAGAGATGCCAGAGTGGCGTGTTTTAACTAATACACTGAAAAATAAAGAAAAAATAACGCCTCTATTAGGTGCTGGTGGAGCTTGTCAGCTGCTGGAGGATAACCTTGCCACATCAAAAAATATTATTGGTGTTCTGCTAACGGATGCTACCCAAGCGTTAGTGAATCAATACTCGTTAGATCCCAGCCTTTTGATTATTGCTGACAGAGACCTTGAGTCAGTTGATATTGTTCTGCCCGATAACTTCACATTGACTCACTGGCGACAAGCCTGCGGGATCCTGACCAAGCTGGCGCTGCAGAAAATAGAATTACAACAGCAGCAACTCTTAAACCATGATTTGACCAATATAGGCATTGCGCTTTCTGCAGAAAAAGAGCTGCCGCGGCTGCTCAATATGATTGTGAAAGAAGGTCGAAAACTGGCTAACTGTGAAGCTGCCTCACTGTACCTTGTGGATCATAAGGAAACGGATAAACCCGTTCTAAAGTTTATGTTGTTTCAAAATGAAAAGCTGGATGTGCCCTTTAAAGAAAAACGATACCCATTAGATCATTACTCCATGGCCGGACATACGGCTTTAACGGGAAAAATTCTTAATATTCCTGATGTGTATAACATAAAACCAAGTGAGCCATATGTTTTTGATGACGGCTTTGACAAAGCCTATCAGTATCGTACCAGAGAAGTTTTGACTCTTCCCATGAAGAACCGAAGTGATGAAATTATAGGTATTCTTCAGTTTTTGAATTTAAAAAATGAATCGAAACAGTTTAAACCATTTGATAATGAAACCTGCGAGCGTTTATTAGCACTTGCAAGCCAGTCTGCCGTGGCCATCGATAACAGCTTATTGATAGAAAATATTCGTGATTTATTTGAAGGCTTTGTCTCGGCTGCCGTAAATGCCATTGAAGCCCGTGACCCTATAACCAGTGGTCATTCATTCCGAGTGGCGGAATACACCTGTGGCATTGCTGAAAAGCTGGAACATCATCCATCATTAAATCAGCAAACACTAACCGTTCAAGCAATGAGAGAGTTGCGTTATGCGGCTTTACTGCATGATTTTGGCAAGGTTGGTGTGCGTGAACATATTTTACAAAAAGCAAAAAAATTGTCGCCAATTGAAATTGAAATGATCCGTCTCAGGCTCAGTTGGTTTCAACAAAAACTCAAAGCAGACTTTTATCAGTTCGCCTATCAAAACACTTTAGCAAATGATAAGCAGGCAAAAGCTCTTATTGAACAACAGCATGAAAATTATAAGCAACAATGTGAGCAAATTGAGCTTTACTTAAACATTGTTGAAGAAGCCAATGAACCCAGCATTTTGCACTCGGATCATTACAGCGAACTAAAAAAGTTGAAAGACTTTAAAGTATTTATGGGTGATGAGGAGCAATTTTTATTGTCGGATCAGGAGTTCTTGTCTTTGTCGGTAACACGAGGCAGTTTAACCGAAGGCGAGCGTCAAGAGATACAGTCACATGTTAATCACACATTCGATTTTTTAAAACGCATACCCTGGACAAAAGATTTGCAAAATATACCATTTATAGCCAGTGCTCATCATGAAAAGCTGGATGGTAGTGGCTATCCTTTTGGACTAACCGAAAAAGACATACCCATTCAAACAAGGATGATGACTATCGCGGATATTTATGATGCGCTAACTGCATCAGATAGGCCCTATAAGTCTGCACTGTCTCAAGATCGAGCGTTATCTATTTTGACAAACGAAGCCAACGAAGGAAAGCTGGACAGCCAGCTAGTGCAGCTGTTTATTGATGCGGGTATTTATAAATATACAGCACAAGTAACCGGATAACTTGTAACCATGGTGTTGAAAAGGAAATATTTTGGAGCGAGGTAACCAGACAAGTATCATGCTGAGTTTGATGGCGACTGTTATTGTCGCTTTAGGACTGTTTACTGATATTGGATTTACCGCTAACAGGTTTGTTTCAGATATTCTGGTGAAACAGGTGGCTACAAAGAGAATGCCTCCGAATAATATTCTTATTATTGATATTGACGAATACAGCTTAAAGCAGATGGAGTCGATAGCGGGTAAGTGGCCATGGCCAAGAAGCATACATGCACATTTGATTGAAGGGCTTTCAGAGCTTAAACCTGAAGCAATCGTGTTCGATGTTTTATTTTCTGAGCATGATATATATCGACCGGATTCGGATGCTTATTTTTCTGATGTTGTTGCACAAAATTCAAACGTTTATTTGGCCGGGGTCGAAGTGTCATCCAATAGTATGCTGACTCCCATTAAGCTCAAGGACTATCAACAAGCTCTGAGTTTAGAAAAAAACAATGACACTTCTACTCAAGCCTTAAGTAGTTTGGTACTTCCGTGGATTGTGAAACGTGAGCATTGGCGAGTAGGCAGTATAAATTTTTCTACTGAGCGGGATGGCGTCGGGCGACATTATGATGTTTACCGAAACCTCAATGGCTGGCATTGGTTAAGTTTGCCAGCAAAGGTCGCGTCGTCGTTAAACTATTCACTGCCAAACTCATCGTCCATTAAACTGAATTTTATCGGCAATGAGCTGATACCATTTGCGAGTAAACGCTATGTTGATGTTTTTCAAATACTAGAGGCATCAAAGGATAGCTCCGCTTACCATCATTTAAAGCAGCAAATAGAGAATAAGATAATTATTGTCGGGAGTACGGCGTCTGGCCTTTACGATTCACGGGTTACTCCAATCAGTCATCATTATCCTGCCGTATCTATTCTGGCAACAGCAACTGAAAACCTAATGAATCAGTCCTATTTTACGTCAGTAAACATCTGGGCAGAGATATTAGCACTTTGTTTGGTCGTATTGTTATTTACAGCGAGCTCACTTGCTATTAAAAATTTTCGAAATGTGTTTTTTATTATCTGGCCAGCGTGGTTTGTTATAAGTTTACTGCTGCTTTTGACGAGCTATTTTCTTGCATTAAACGATTATTTATTTTCAGTGGGTTATTTAATATTGAGCAGTTTTATAACGGTTGTTACGGTGTCTATGTTTCGAGGGATAAGAGAGTATCAACAAAGGAAAAAGTTACTCACCATCTTTAGCCGCTTTATCGATCCTCGGCTGGTACGCGAATTAATTGATGAGCAATCGCTAGAACTTTCAACACGAAGTAAGAGTTGTCGAGTTACGGTCTTGTTTTCAGATATTCGAGGCTTTACAACTTTATCTGAAAGTCGTTCGGCAGAGCAGGTGGTCACTTTATTGAATGGGTACTTCTCAAAGCAGGTGGCGACGATTTTTAAGTACGGTGGCACTCTGGATAAGTTTATCGGTGATGCGGTCATGGCATTTTGGGGTGCACCTGTTGAAGATGAGTTACAGTCCGAGAATGCATTGAAAGCAGCGATTGAAATGACTGAGAATTTGATTGAGTTCAGGCAGTCACTGCCTGATGATTTACAGGACTTTGATGTGGGGATTGGTCTGCATACCGGTGAAGCGGTGGTTGGCATGATTGGCTCTGAGCAGCGTTATGATTATACCGCTATTGGCGATACGGTTAATCTGGCGAGTCGTGTAGAAGGCCTTACCAAAAATAAAGCCCGTATATTGTTAACAGAATCCTGTAAGAATAGTTGTCGTTCGACCTTCAACTGGATCCCGATGGGATCTTTTTCTGTAAAAGGTCGAAGCGAACCGGTAAATGTTTATTCAATAAAAGGCATGTTGATTCAGACAGAGCAATAGCCAAATCAAGTTGTTTATTTAACCCAGACAAAGGAGTGAATATGAAACGACAGAATTTAAAAGCGCTTAAAAAACATTATCCATTTGCTTTTTTATTATTTTCATTTATGACAACGGATATCACCGCCAGTGAGGCTGTAACGCCTTCTGCTGTTAATGATCAGGCCCGAGTGATAAAAGACACCCATCTGTTTTCTGAGCCCAGTTTATCATCACGCACAAAAATGCCTCTTAAAAAGGAGCAAACGGTTTCGATTATTAAACGCAAGGGTGGTTGGTATCAGGTTAAAGAGTCTCAAACATCCGGCTGGGTGAAGATGTTTTTACTGCGTTTTAATGCAGTGCCGGTTAGAGAGAGTAAAAGTGGTTTAAATTCGTTAATCAGTAGCACACGAAAACCCCACAGTGATTTGACATTAACAACAGGGGTTCGTGGTATTAATGAGAAAGATCTAAAGTCATCTAAGCCAGATTTTGAGGCGTTAAAGCAACTGTACTTATTACAAGTATCTACTCGTTCAAGCAAAAAGTTTGCAAAAGATGCCGGATTACAACCTAAAAAAATATCTTACCCGAAGGTCAACAATTAAACCACTAGCAAGGCGAGGGATTAACGATGAGTCTATATAGATTAAGTGCTTGTGCCTTACTGTTGTTATTACTGTTAACAATAGCTGGATGCAAAACCATGATGATAAATGGCGTTGATTTGGGACGCGCGGTGAGTTTTGGTGAAAAAGTGTTAACGTCAAATAAGGTAACTTTGGAGCAAGAGCAATCAATGGGCGCTCAAATGTCAGCTATTGTTTTGGGCAGTGCTCCTTTGTTGGATGATTCGGCAATGCAGCAATATGTAAACAGAGTTGGGCGATGGGTGGCGTTGCAAAGCGAGCGTCCAGATATACAATGGCAATTTGGGATTATTGATACCAGTTCTATAAACGCATTTGCTATGCCAGGCGGGTATATTTTAGTAACCCATGGCATGTTGAAGTTATTGCGATCAGAAGCCGAGCTGGCGGCAGTACTCGCTCATGAAATAGCCCATGTAACCGATAAGCATTATCTGATGGCATTAGAAAAGAATAATGCTTTATCTCTGGTCAGTGACTTGGCTTTTTTAGCCAGTGATGTTTATCGTGCTAGAAAACCCGCTGCCATAGGCGATGATTTTTATCGGAACAGAGCGGTGGCCGAAAAACTGATCAACACAACCGCTGATTTATACAGTAAAGGATTAGAGCGAGAAGATGAGTTTATGGCGGATTCTCATGCAGTGACGTTACTCGCACGAGCGGGCTATGATCATTACGCATTAGCCCAGGTGCTTCAGTTGTTAACGGCACTCAATCCAGAAGATTCAAGCTTGCAACTGTTATTTAATTCCCACCCATTACCCGATGATCGTTTGTTAGCGGTGGAGCAAACGTATCAGGCTCATACAATAAAGCCAGGCTTGGCGTTAGCAGAGCGATTTAATAAAGCAGTTCGATAAGTTAAATTCTAGAGTACGGGGAATGTTTAAACATTTAGAAAGATAAAAATAAAGAGTAAGAAAGCGGGAGAGATGACTTTTCATCTCTCCTTTCAAATCGGCCTTCAAATCGTACTTTAAGGTTCAGCTCTTGATCATTTAGCTTCGAAAGTCTTACATTTAGCGGGCAGGTCGAGTGTTTCATTAACGACATCAAATACCTTATCGTAACCGCCTGCTGTAGTAACATTGATCATGTATTGATAATTAACTAATAACGCGGGCACTCCGGTGATCTTATAATCACGCATGGTTTCAAAGCCATTGACTAAATCTTGTTTGATGGTTTCCATATCTTCAAATGCTGCTTTTGCATCGGCTTCAGCAACACCGGCTTCTGTAAATATTTCTAAAATATTATTAATCGACTTTTGCTCATGCAATACGGCAAACAGTTGAGGTTTAATTTCATCCAGAACATTAAGGCGTTCAGCAACATGGTGGGTGACGACAAATTTTGTGAATTCTTCGCGGCCCAGATCAGTTGGTACCGGAATGAACTTTATGCTGTCATCTTTTTGTTTTTTCCACTTGGCAACATGCTCTTCCAGTGTGTAACAATGCGGGCATTGATAGGCAAAAAACTCGATAACCGTTGGCTGTGAGCAATTGTCTTGAACGTCTACTTCTTTGTATTTTTCACCCGAATGTTCAGCAACGCTATGGTTGTGACCGCTGTGATCATCACTGGTGTTTGTTGACGATGCGTCTTCATTCGATTTGTCTGCATTGGTTGAATTGGCCTCAGGTTGTTGAGACGCTGTTTTATTGGTTTCGGCGTTAGATTTATTGTTCGACGAGTCGCTATTGTCACAAGCAAAGCTTAATGCCGCCAAAATTAGAATAGTTAGAATTCGCACAAAACTCTCCGGCTTTTTAAAGTTAGGGTTGTCAAAGGTGTTATTAATTAATGAGAGGCTATTAAAACAGATAATAGAGACAGTTTAAATCGACTGTCTCTATCTTTTTAACGATTGCTGCTAAGGCGTTAAATAAACGCCTGGATCTCAAAGACTAAGAACGAAAAATAAACACGTTCTAGTTTTCGCGCCAATAAATCACCCGATCACTGCCCCGATATCGGCCAAAACCAGCGGTTGCTTGCGGGTTATCATTACTGTTATCGCCATTCCAGTCGAATCTTAACCAGTCCAGAGCACTTAGATTGTGCTCAACATTGACTTCGCCTGAGTTGCCAACACCTGGAGCTGTCAGGCCAAATCCTTGATTAACGCCCGACTCACCAGCGGTTAACAAAGTGTTGCTGGCAGGCAATGTTATGCTTGTTTCACCAGCATTCAGATCGCCCTGATAGGTACCGGTGACAAATTGTAAATCACTGCTGATGTAGCTGGTGCAGTTATCCGCGGTATTGATCACCCAGTCGGTGCCATTAAAGAATTCGGTATATAGCGGAATGTTCAGTGGTTCCACTTCAGGACCATAAGCAGTAACAAGACGAGAACGTCCCAGTCGCTGCTCAACGCTATTTGAACTTGCTGTTCCATTCACTCCATCAACGTCCGTTGCATCAATATCAATACGTAATTCAAATGGCGCTGCAAAGTTGTCGTATTGGTAATAAACATTAGGGATCGAAACATTTTGAGCGAATCCGTCTGTATCAAAAACTGGCGTTCCGACGGTGCCGGTGACGATGTTTCCGGGAGCAGGGGCGGCATTGGTCTCATCGTACCCAGAAGTACTGATGGTGCCTGATTCAAGTTTTGCAAAATCAGCGTCATAATTTTGAGTAGTTTCATCGTTGGCATTAAACGCTTGAATATCAATCGTTAAGTTATCACTTTGACCAATCTTAGTCAGTCCAGCCGAACCATTATTAAACCCAGAATAACTAAATCCTGTGCATTGGGCTTCGAAATTATCGCCCACCTGAACACTAAAATAGGATGGAATAAATCGGCCAATATTATTTTTTGATCCTGTCACACCAACACCTGTTGCCATAAAGTCTGGGGTATTGGCGTTTAAAGTCAAAATCCCAACTTCAGACCAGCTTTGTGACTGAGTAAGTGTCCCTTGTGCTGCGCTACCAACCGCTGAAAAATTACTATAGTTGATGGTTGGGTCGCTAAGTGTGCCGTCAGAGTTGGTCACCACTTGCGCGGTGGGGGTGAGTGTTATATCTATATCGGGTGCACTCGACGGTATATTTACGATGTTGGGGGTAACGCCATTATCGGATAGATCGGCCCCTGGCAAAGGCACACCATTGGCGTCACTGTCAGCTGCCTGCCATAAAACGCTTCTTAGTGTCATATTAAATGCGTTGCCAGCGACTGCATAGACCGGCGATGCGCCGCCGGTTGCATCTGGATTTCCCTGAGCACTGATATCGTAACCAAAAGGCCGCACGACAAAGGGCGGTATACCACCAATGATTTCATCGGTATTTCCAGTTGTCGGATCACCAATGCCTGTTTCGTCTTTCGCGAAAAACTGAATTTGCCCAACATCGTTGTATTGAACCGGGATATCGGCAATGCCATTGTTAAAGGTGATGGGCTGAGAACTTGCTGCAGGTTCGCTTCCCGCAACATTAACACCATTGATGGTTACTGGAGTTGGACTGCTGTTAGGCAGTGTGTAGCTTGACCAGAAGTGGATATCTTTGTTTCCGGTATATTCTTCAATAACACCGCATTCAGGTTGTGACGGAGTTTGACCTGCCGCAGCCAGTTGCAAGTTAAATGGTCTGCCAGCGACTTGTGTTGGGATCGATGATGGCGTGGCGACAAAACCAAAGGGCCGAAATACAATATTGCCTTCGCTATTATCATCGGCGGCGGCACCTTCGGTAACCGCTACATTTATCGATTCCTGATGGGTATTTTCTAAATAGAGGGTAACGGTTCCTTGATCAGCCGGACTAAACTGATAGGTTGCTGCGCCATTATCATCACCAGCGGTATCGTTTAAAGTTCCCTGGGACAAATCAGCGCTATTACCACTGCTGTCGGTATTAAACCAGTTGCCATTTGAGGTGTTGCTCGATAATGACACTAAGCCGTTATAGCCAGTTAATAAGTTACCGCCAGTGTCATAAGCGGTAATCGAAACCGCTTCGCGCAAACAGTTGATACCCGAACCATCGTGATTAATGACAAAGAAACCAATGCCGCAAAATTCAGTAATGTTGACTTGCACATCATCGAAATAGACATACTCGTCATTTTGGCGGTAGCCCTGGGTAATGCGAAAACGGATACTGGTATTAGCGCTAATAAAACCAGCAATATCGTAGGTAAAAACTCCAACAACATCATTTCTAAACTCTTGAAGTTCAGTGTAGTTGGTGCCGTCTGCTGAGACTTCAATTGCGACACGATCGCCATTTTCCAATGTATTGGAGGTACGCATTTCAAACCGAAGTTCCGCGGTAAGCGCCTGAGACAAATCCATCGAGCGAGAAATGGAGGGCTCATTGTTATTTTGGTTGGTTAAGTACAATTCACCACCGGCAATACCCACACTGCCCGAAGCCGGAGAATTATTATCGCCAGTTTCTTGCCAGTTTCCGGAAAAGTTATTGCTGCCGTCGTTATTGCCATAGGACTGAACGCTGAAGTTATCGGTGTAATCGTAAGGGCAGGTAGACGATGAGGTGCAGGGATGAACTTCCAGCATGGACTGGATAACCTGACCGTGACTTAAGGTCGAAGGAAAAATTTTAACTTCATCCACCTGACCATCTAAAAAGCGTCCGGCAGCTAACTGGTCCTGCCCAATTTGCAGAGGATCGGTGTTCTGAGGCAGAGTGCCATTGAAATTCTGCCGACCTCGCTCTATGCCATTGACATAAATTATTTGCTCACCCGATCGAAAGGTCAGTCCAATGTGATACCAGTTACCGGGTTGAATATTGGCGCCACTGGTGGTTAATGCACCCTGATTCCACCACCAGAAAATTTCATTGGTAGGTGTCAGGTGAAACTCATAGTTTTCATCTTTGGATAACACGCTGTGCAGTCCGGAGAGGGGGAGCGAGTTAGGTTTAACCCACAAGGTGATGGACATATTGGTACTAAAACTGAGCAAGGGGTCGTGATCGATTTCGAGATAAGTGGTTGAACCATCGAATTCACCAAAGCCACAGGTGCCAGGATCGCCCACAATCGCTGGATCGATATTATTAGTACTGGCACCGCCATAGGAGGTCATATTCAAACCATTGCCAGAAAGGTCTATTACTTCGCCTGGGCTACCATCCCAAGTTGTTTCATCCATGCGCCAATAGGCGGCAGTAGGTGGTAATGCTTCCGGGCATACCCGGTCTGAACCATCCCAGCCTCGACCGGCTGTTTGATTGTTGTAAATAAATAGCACTTCACCGGGCGATAATTCATTATCAAACAGTACCAGTTCATCAATCAGTCCAACCCAAACCTGATTAATATCAAAATCACCACCAACGACATCTTGTTCCTGACCGATGACCAATCCATCGACGATCACATCCATGGTATTGCCACCGTCAGTGTGTGTGGTACACCCAACTATGTTTGAATCAAGATAAAGGCAGGTTTCTGAGTTCGCCCTGTCACGAGTCCAGACTAAATGATGAAAATTGCCATCATCAATGGCGTAGGGTAGTGCTAGTTGCGTGTTGTTATCGAAAAAAGGGTTGCTGCGAACACTCGGCCAGAAGGTTGATGCGTCATTAAAGTACATGACCGCTTCGTTTAATTCTGTCTCATTTTTTGATGCGGATAGAATGGTTTGCGCTGCATTACGGTTACTGGTGACCCAAACCGATATACTCCAGTCGTCCAGGCCATTAAGCGATTCGTGATTCAGTCGTATATAGTCATCGGTGCCTGCGGCGGTAAAGTCTGCCGCGTTACAGACAAAACCAGTGGTTGGCTGGCTATTAAAGGCGATGCCGTGATAAAAATTGCCACTGCTGTCGCGCACTTCCAAAGCCTGAGAATTCCAGGTCAGTTCATCAAAGCGCCATTCGGCCACTAATCCTGTAGGAGCAGTGGCATCAATGCTATCCACAACCACATCATCTACATGCCAATAATCAAAGTCGTTCCCGCTACCTGTATTTAAATTAAGACGCAATCGCAACCCACTGTGTAAGGCGTCTGCGGGTAAGTTATAGCCAAGATCAAATATATCTCCTGGAGATCCGCCTCCGAAAAAAGTATCCAGTGTGATCCAGTTATTGCTGTTGTTTAAATATTGAAGCGTCAGATTTTCGCCGTTTTCGGGGTTTTCACTAAAGTTATCGTCGCCTCGACGCACCCAAATTCGGACTTGAGCAGCAGAAACATTGGCGTTAATGGTGTTACTGGTTATGGTAACCGTGTCCCAACGGAGTCTTAAAGAGTTATTGCCGGAGTTAGAGGTTTCATTGCCGATACTGGCATCGCCGCCACTGCTGTTGACAGTCCATTGAGTCAGAAGAGTCTCGAAATCATCAGAAAATATAATCACGCTTTGCGCGGCCATAGAATAAATGGACAAAAGCAAAATTAAGGCTGATTTTAAAATAATTGACCAACGCATCATATTTTCACTACCCGGTAGTCGTTTGTTAGGTTAATACTCGTCTTGGATTAACTCTCATCGACAGCAGTATCATTTTGATTATACATACAATGGCGATATTTGCTTAAAAATGAGCACTAAAAGGCATGAGTTTGCCGATGATAGGCCTTTGATTTATAAGCTATTTAAGAATGTTAAGATATTTGAAATGATGAAAATGACAAAAAAAGCAGAAGTGGCAATATAATTTATACCTTCGGTGAAGGTATTTTTGGGTTGAATTAAAGGTGATCCAGAGGAGTATCTAACTCATTAATGACAATAATTAACCCAAAGCTGTTATTAACTTAATGCACTGCGCGCAACACTAAGATCTTCCGCCAGTTCATCCACATCATGAACATCTACCTCAGGAGACATGCCGAGTTTTTTAAATGCAGGGACGGTATTCCAGTCGACCTGACTCAGCCGATGGTTTGAGCCAGCGTAACTTTGTAAATTGGCAACCGTGACCAAATCCACATAATCGGCGGGTCCTTCATGGGTGCGTTCAAAATCAAGATAACCCATTGGTATAGCCACCAATTCGGGTGGAAAGTCCCAGGTTTTCAAAATGGCAGCACCGATTTTAGGATGCAAACGATGAATGACTTTTTCCAGTATGCCTTTATGTTCAAGAATATCGGGCGTATCTTCTGCGCAGGTTAAAATGGGCAAAGTACCTATTTCGTGTACCAGTCCGGCTAACATGGCCTGGTCGGGCTTCAAATCGGTGTAATGGCTGGCCAGAACCTGACAAATTGAGGCCACTTCGATGGAGTGCTCCCAGGTTTCTCGAAGTCTGGCGTCCACTTGATCGTTGGTTGCCTGAAACATCTGCTCCATGGCCAGTCCTGTTGCCAGGTTTCGAACAAATGCAATACCCATTCGGGTAATAGCTAGTTGCAGGTTATCAACAGCAATTCGTCCTCGAAGCAGAGGACTGTTAGCCACTTTAATCACGCGTGCTGCTAATGCGGCATCTTTCGCGATTTCATTGGCAATGGCCGAAGACGTGGCTTCTGGATCTTCTACCGCCTCACGTATGCGCAACGCCACTTCAGGCAGGGTTGGCAAGGTCAGACGGTCGTTCTTGATGGCATCTAATAGTTCGGCTAAAAACGTTTGTTCCAGGCTCATAAGCTTTCTTTTTTGTTTAATGTTTTCAAGTCGTTAACTTTAGTATAGGCAGATTTTTCGGATCACACTGAATTTTTGTGGCATTTTCCATTTTATCTTTGCATAAGGCTAAAACTGAAATGCCCATTTCGTTGCTCACGGCACAAATGACATCGCCCATTTTTTTCTCATCGCCATACAGTGGGCTGCCCGGAGCTGGGGCTTGTTGCGACTCGCCTGTTAGAATTCGCATGTGGGACTTTAGCTTACCCTTATAATGCATCCGAGCAACAACTTCCTGACCAGTATAGCAACCTTTATCAAAACTGACGGCTCCCATTTCAATCAGGTTCAGGTTATGGGGCAAAAAGGTCTCGATGGTTTCTGGGTAAAGTCGCGGCAATCCCTGTTCAATATCTTGTTGAAGCCAAAGTTCATAATTTTTAACTTCAGATGTTTCTTCTTGCCATTGGGATAACGCAGTTTCTGGACTGCACAGCTGTATCGACCGTTGATCGTCAATCTGAACGGTTATCGCGTTATCAGATTGAGATACTGTAAATTTATCTCGGTCTGTTTGCGATAAGTGGGTGCCGGTGATAGCCCATTGAGCAGACACATCGCTGATGTCCGCTTTATAAAATACCGCAAACTTTTTTAATCGCTCTACTGTACTGCTCACCAGTGATGCTGGAAGCAGACAAAGCAATTCATCTTTTGAGTGTTCAATTAATAAAAATAGAGAGTAAATTCTGCCTTGAGGGTTGCAGACTGCAGTAAACAGGGCCTTATTTGCGGATAACTTCTTAATATCTGCAGTGATCTGACCTTGTAAAAAATCTCGACATCCGTCTCCACTTAGCCGGATAACACCATAATTACTGAGATCATAAAGTGTACTAGAGTTATGCTCAGCCGAATGAGTAGCGTTATCTTTAGCAGTATTTAAGCGCTGTTTAACCTGATCAAGCCATTGTTGTTTCATTTAATCTCCTCAAATTGCAAAGGACGCTTGCGTCGCGAGCAAGCTTACATTAATTTAAGCGCCATTCAACAGACAGTGGTAGTTTAAACGAAATGAGTGAAACTTTTGATCGAAAAAAAATCATCTGGACCTGCCGCCGAGGAATGTTGGAGCTGGATGTTATTTTGATCCCATTTGCCGAACAACATTTTGAACATTTGTCTGATGAGGACAAGCAATTATTTGTTGAGCTGCTTGAGCAGGCTGATCCGGATTTGTTTAACTGGATTATGGGCTATGGAATGCCTGTTGAAGCAAAGTGGCATTCTCTAATTGAGCATATTCGTAAGGTTATGAAGGTTTCATAACAGGTTTAAGGCTGGCAAAAATGATTAATGGAATAATCAAAGGCTGTATGCAAAATGTTTTTTCAAACATCCCAGAGTTCAACTCGAGTCTGTCGGGATCTGATCGATGCCATCATTGAATCGTCATCATGAGTACTCAACGGCATACGGGGCTTACTGGATAGGGTACCTGTGTTTGATACAGATTTTATTGATGGCATTTTTATACGCTATTTCAACAAGCTGGATCATTCAACACAGCCAAGTTCAACAACAACCATTTTTAATGATGGCTTTGGTGACCATGTTGATTCTGTTTGTCATCGTGTTGTTTTGGCAAAAGCGTAAACAGAGGCATGGTTTTCTGGCTTTTGGTGAAGGCGTCTGGGGTTATCGATCATCAAAAGAGCAACGTTATCAGCCAGTACAACCCCTGGAGTCGTCCAGATTATTTCCCCATGTTTTAATGATTGTGTTTCGCACCCAACAACGGCATAAGCACTATGCGTTTATCTGGATTGATGTGATTGGTGATCATCAGTTCAGGCAGTTAAACCGGCAGCTGCAGCAGTATTTCTTTTTACGTCGCAAATCTCAAGCCAGTGAGCGGGATAAAATTATTTAACCTGAACACGGGATAAGGTGTGTCACCGATTGTTTGTTAATCAAGTGTTACAAGCTATCTCAAAACTTGCCTTGTTTCACCGTCGTTCGCTATTTATGAGATAGCTTGCAACCTTTCGTTTTGCCATAAGCTCACTATCAAGAAAGTTTGGGCGATAGTAGAGTATTAATAAGTTGTTGGCCGGTTTCCGGGTAATCGATAGTGTGGTGTAAGCCGCGGCTTTCTTTCCGCTGCATCGCACATTGCACCATTAACTCGGCAACTTGAACCAGATTTCGTAATTCCAGTAAATCGTTGGTGACTCTGAAGTTGGCGTAATACTCGTGGATTTCCTGCTTCAGTAATTCAATCCGCCGTTGCGCGCGTGCCAAGCGTTTGTCACTTCGAACAATTCCGACATAGTTCCACATAACCTGTCTTAATTCATGCCAGTTATGGGTTATTACGATTTGTTCATCCGAATCAGTGACGCGACTGTCATCCCATTCTGGAATGGAAGATTGTTGAAAAGGTTGATTAAATTTTGCTTCGATATCTTCGGCAGCTGCTTTGGCAAACACCAGACATTCGAGTAATGAATTGCTTGCCATTCGGTTAGCCCCGTGAAGTCCGGTACAGGCAACTTCACCCACGGCATAGAGTCCATTTACGTTGGTTCGGCTGTTTAAATCCACGGTGACACCACCACAGGTATAGTGGGCGGCAGGCACTACCGGAATAGGCTGTTGCGTAATGTCGATCCCCAGCTCAAGGCAGCGCTGATAAATATTTGGAAAATGACCACGGATGAACTCAGCGCCTTTGTGAGTAATATCAAGGTACATGCATTCAACGCCGAGTTTTTTCATTTGATGATCGATGGCTCTGGCGACTATGTCGCGTGGTGCCAGCTCAGCTCGTTCGTCGTATTCTGGCATAAAACGGCTGCCGTCAGGGCGAATCAGTATGGCTCCTTCGCCACGCAAAGCTTCTGAAATGAGAAACGATTGTGCCCCGGTATGATACAGGCAGGTGGGGTGAAATTGATTAAACTCGAGGTTGGAAACACTACAACCTGCCCGCCACGCCATGGCGATGCCATCACCTGAGGCGACATCAGGGTTGCTGGTATAAAGGTAAACTTTACTGGCACCACCGGTGGCTAAAATAACAAATCGGGCATTAAAAACATCAACCGAATCATTATCCAGATTGAGCGCATAGGCTCCAGCGACATGATTGCCCTTGTCATTGTTATCGGTGATGAGATCGATGGCGTTATAGCGTTCAAATAAAGTGATATTGGATTGTTGTTTTACCGCGCCAACCAGTGTGGTCGACACAGCTCGACCGGTGGCGTCATCAGAATGGATAATACGACGATGACTGTGGCCGCCCTCACGGGTTAAATGGTATTTAACTTCGCCATTGGTGTCGGGTGGTTCGGTACTAAAGGCAACGCCCTGTTCGATTAACCATTCAATGGCCTGCTTTGAATGCTCAACAGTATAGCGAACCGCTTTTGTATCGCACAGTCCTGCACCAGCAATTAATGTATCATCTACATGAGAGTCGATGCTGTCCTTGGAATCCAGAACTGCTGCAATGCCTCCCTGGGCATAGAAAGTAGAGCCTTCAGTGAGTTCCGCTTTTGACAGAACAGCCACTTTACCCAGTCGACTTAAATGGAGTGCGGCGGTTAAACCGGCAGCACCACTGCCAATTACCAGAACATCGTGCGTAAACTGCGCCATAATGGTTCCTATGCAATCCGTTAAACCTGCAGATTGCTTGATTAAAAATTAAGCACAATCAAGTGCTTGTCGACAAAAACGCACTATTATCAAGAAAATTTAGCGTTTCTGTTAGCAGATTGTCATAATTATAAAAAATTTTAATCGCCAACACGAACTAATGTTGGGGCATAAGGTCAGACATGACAATGAATAACAACAACCTGACACTCAGGAGGAGGTATTTATGAGTGCCGGGAACGATAAAGAGCTGGTTGCTCGAGTACAACGCGGCGATAAGCAGGCTTTTGATCTATTGGTTAAAAAATACCAGCATAAAGTGTTTAGTTTAATTTCAAGACTGGTGCGAGATCCTGCCGACATTGCCGATGTTGCACAAGATGCTTTTGTAAAAGCTTATCGAGCGTTACCCAACTTTCGAGGGGACAGTGCTTTTTATACCTGGATGTACCGTATTGCTGTGAATACGGCAAAAAACCACCTGGTATCTCAGGGGAGAAGACCCCCAGATTCGGATATTGATGCCAGTGAAGCCGAGCAGTTTAGTGGTGTTGATGCGCTAAGAGACTTGGGTTCACCAGAACGGTTAGCGCTGCGAGACGAGCTTAAGCAACGGGTGGACGAAGCCATTAATGGACTTCCAGAAGACTTAAAGTCAGCCATTACTCTGCGTGAAATGGAAGGCATGAGCTACGAAGAAATTGCCGATGTGCTGAACTGTCCTGTGGGCACAGTACGTTCACGTATCTTTCGCGCCCGAGAAACGGTTGATCGCAGTATTCGGGAGTTATTATAAAAAGTAGTTGCAGTGGGTTGGGCTAAATTTACTCGCTATCATTAGAAAGTGTATTAAATTATTTCTGAATTGAGGAACTTTCTGAATTCAACGACGTCAATAAGATATCGCTCATTCAGTTGTGGTTAAGCTTTAAGATTTTGTTCATCGACAAGTTTTAGCTACAATTTAAACGATGCATCACTAGTTGTTTAATTTAGAGATGGTTAATTTGGCCGTCACTAGAATGAATCGAGCAATACTACTTTAGAACGCTTTTAAAAGCGTCGAAACGATTTTAATGTGTCACAACGGGTTGGTTGAGATGAAGCAAAATGAATTAAATGAGAAGGTGTCCGCCTGGATGGACGATGAGCTTTCAGAGCATTCTTCTGAAGCTTTGTATCAGTCACTGGCTTCATCTTCTGATGGAAAGCAGTCTTTTGAGTCTTATCATGCTATCCGTGCCGTGATGCAAAATGAAACTTCAGCGCACTGGCAGTCGGGCTTCAGCGATAGAGTTGCTTCGGCAATAGCCGATGAACCAGCCATTTTAGCGCCTCGAAATGTTTCTAATGTTAGAAAAACATTTACCGGCTGGGCAGTTGCCGCATCTGTGGCTTTAGCCGTAGTGGTTGGTGTTCAATGGTATCCAGAAGTTACCGCTGTCGATTCACCAGCTACCGCTGATATCAGTGATGATTTTAATCATTCCGGAGCTCAAAATAACTCTAGTGCCCAGCAAGGTAATGCAAATGATACCTTGTTAGCCGAATACCATGTTACGGAAGAAGAAAAAGCTCAGCTAGATCGAATCAATACTATCTTCAGCCGTTATTCCCAGCAAAATGGTTCAACAGCTAATGCGCAAATCAGTAATGTATCGCAGTCGTCACAGCAGTCATTGCCCTATGTGCGACTGGTTAGTGGTGAGCAGGTTAAAACCTTTCGCATGACCCCCAAACAATTTCGTCAGGTGATGGTTGAGCTTGAAAAGCGTAATCGCGAAGCCGAGCTAAAAGCTCAGCAGGAGTTGCAAAACGGTCGTCCTTGATATTTTTCAGTCTTATCATCATTATTAATTAAACTTATTATTTCGGCGTTGCAATTTTGCAGCGCCGATTTTGTTTTAGAACGGCTATATTTATAGTTGCTTATTTCATGGTTACTCAGTGGTTACTCAGAATTGACGTGTATCATGACAAGGTTTATTCCAGGAACGAGTTTAGTGTAGATTTTTGTTGGGATAGTCAGTTCTATTGACTTGAGTTTTTACGAATTTATCCCAATGATAAGATTATGATAAAAAATCTCTTATTACTCTGTGTAAATTAAACGACTTAGCATAATGCTCCAGGACTCATCCGGTGATGGCATCTTCATACGATAAATCTTCATTTCACAAAGAAACTGCGCATGTTGTGTCTGAAAGTGATGGTTATGTCTGGCTATCATCGATAACCCGGAGTGGTTGTCATTCTTGTGACGCTAATCAGGTGTGTGGAACAGGCTTATTGAGTCATTTGTTTGGTCGTCGACGGTTTTATCTTAAAGTTAAAAATACTTTAGGGGTTAAAGCGGGTGATGATGTTTTGATTTCCATCCCAGAGCGCAGCCTGCTAATGGCTTCATTGTTACTCTATCTGTTTCCTGTATTTGCCATGTTTGTAACAGCCGTTATTGCACAGAGTATGCTTATGTCCGAGGCATGGGTGGTTCTCTGGTCTATTTTTGGTTTGCTGGCTGGCTTTGCGGTGGCCCGATTGCTTTGCAAACGTCTGGAAACTGGGGCAACCTCACAAATCACCTTGCTTGCAAAGGTTGAACCTAACATGGTGTTACAAATAGAACAGCCGACTTAAAGAGAATTTCAGCACTTTTATTTTTGCAGAGAGTCTTAGCTTTGAGCGTGTTTATCTTTCATTCTTTGGGATGCAGGCGGTTATTTTATGACACAACAAGGCAGAGGGAGTGATGAATAGTTATTCTATTTAAATGACCGATAACGCAGTTGTGTCATAAAATAACCCCTGCCCGAAGGGTTGAGGCTAAAATTAAGCCACTCTTTGTTGTGAATTTCTTATTTAGAGTAACTAAACCTCAAAATTCACGCCGCGACTGGCTTAATTTTAACTTTCAACATCTCAAATAATGAAAGATAAACACGCTCTAGTTTCGGATCAATGTGATCCTTGTCGTTATTACCGTCAACCCATTTGAAGGAGAATTTAACGGTGACACTATTAAAGGCATTTTCTATTTCAATTTTTTTAATGCTTTCCACGGTTGCTCAGGCGGCCTATCCCGATTTTTCCAAGGTTGTTGAAAAAGTTCGACCGTCTGTCGTTGTGATCAAGACCGAAGTGGAAAGTCGTGGGCGTAAGGCTCCTGGACCATCGGGCTCAGGTTTTGTGATCGATGAAGGCGGTTATGTATTAACCAATCGACACGTTATTCATGGTGTTGAATCCATCTTTGTACAGTTGGTGAATAAGAAAATTTATAAGGCAGAGCTGCTTGGTGAGGATTCAGGTACCGATATTGCTTTGTTAAAAATCGATGCTCCTGACCTGCAAAAAGTGACCGTAGGAAACGTTGAAAAACTAAAAGTTGGCGCCTGGGTATTGGCTTATGGTGCGCCATTTGGACTGGAACATACGGTAACTGCCGGCATCGTCAGTGCCAAGGGGCGTAGTCTAAGAACTGAGCAGTACGTGCCTTTTATTCAGACAGATGCTGCTGTTAATCGCGGTAATTCAGGTGGACCACTGTTTAATGCCGATGGTGAAGTGGTTGGCATTAATTCCCAGATATTCAGTATGTCCGGCGGCAATATGGGGCTGGCGTTTGCTATTCCCATGGATTTAGCAATAGATGTCAGCGAACAGTTGCGAAAAGATGGTCGGGTGAGTCGCGGTTATCTTGGCGTTGGTTATGAAGAGCTGGATTATGATCTGGCCAAAGCCCTTGGTGTGGAAGAGGTAAGAGGCGCTGTTATAAACGCGGTTTCGCCAGATTCGCCTGCAGAAAAAGGTGGTCTTGAAGTGGGTGACATAGTACTTGAAGTGAATGATCACAAACTGATAAATGCTGCAGACTTACCCTTTATGGTGGGTCGTATTCGCCCCGGTGAAGAGGTGGATCTTGTGGTTATGCGAGAAGGCAAGTTAAAAACACTTGAAGTGACAGTGGGTGAACGTCCAGATGCTGAAGTAGCGGCACAAAGACGGCCCGGTGAAAGCTCCGAGTCGTCATTAGGATTGTATGTGACCGAGTTGCCCGATCGTTTACAGGAAGCGGCCGATGTCGATTATGGTGTGCTGGTGCGCCGTGTTGTAGCGGGACCTGCACAAGATGCCGGTATCCGCGAAGGTGATATCTTGCAGATGCTTAACCAACAGCGTATTGCGGATCTTGACGATTATGAGGCTGCATTGGAACGACTGCCTGAAAGCGGCTCTGTCGCTGTGTTGGTGAATCGCCGAGGCTATGGCCCGCGATTTCTGGTGCTAAAACTGGAACAAAACTAGCCCTGAACGATGGCTGCAGCAGAATAGCCTGATATCTGCTGCAGCTTCCTCTGCCTTTGTGGTGTAAAATGCGGTAGAATCGCGCCTTTTGATGCACCAAATACTGGGCTGGCGCTGATGAAGTCGCTACATCGCAGTTATTAAGACGTTTCTGGGCTATCCAACACTATGTCATACACACAATTCATTCGAAACTTTTCTATCATTGCACATATCGACCATGGTAAGTCGACCTTGTCGGACAGGCTTATCCATTTTTGTGGTGGTCTGAGTGATCGTGAAATGGAAGAACAGGTACTGGATTCTATGGATCTTGAGCGAGAGCGAGGGATCACCATAAAAGCACAGAGTGTCACCCTCGACTACAAAGCCAAAGACGGAAATACTTATCAACTGAATTTCATTGATACCCCCGGACATGTGGATTTTTCGTATGAAGTCTCACGTTCACTTGCCGCCTGTGAAGGTGCGCTTTTAGTTGTTGATGCCGGACAGGGCGTAGAAGCGCAAACCGTGGCCAACTGCTATACGGCAATAGAGCAAGATCTTGAGGTTATTCCTGTTCTGAATAAAATTGATCTGCC
Organism: Pleionea mediterranea; assembly: GCF_003148745.1. Taxonomy (GTDB): domain Bacteria; phylum Pseudomonadota; class Gammaproteobacteria; order Enterobacterales; family Kangiellaceae; genus Pleionea; species Pleionea mediterranea. The sequence goes on from NZ_QGGU01000001.1 coordinate 399,488, forward strand.
CGCCGCTGATCCGGAAAGAGTGAGTCAGGAAATAGAAGACATTGTAGGCATTGAAGCCATTGATGCGGTGAAATGCTCTGCAAAAACCGGTGTCGGTATTGAAGATGTTCTGGAAACCATTGTTGCCAAGATTCCACCTGCTCAAGGCGATGATAAAGCGCCATTGAAAGCACTTATAGTTGATTCATGGTTTGATAATTACCTGGGGGTTGTCTCTCTGGTACGTGTAATGGAAGGCACATTAAACAGTGGCGATAAAATGCTGGTTATGTCGACTGGCAAATCTCATCTCGTAGATCAGGTTGGTATCTTTACTCCCAAGCGCAAAGATACCGGTACCTTAAGAGCCGGAGAAGTAGGCTATGTGATTGCTGGCATTAAAGATATTCATGGTGCTCCTGTTGGGGACACCTTAACTCTGGTTAAAGAACCATCGAAAGAGCGACTGCCCGGTTTTCAAAAAGTGAAGCCGCAAGTGTATGCGGGACTGTTCACCGTATCATCCGATGATTACGAAAGCTTTCGCGATGCGCTTGGCAAGTTAAGTTTGAATGATGCGTCACTCTTTTTTGAACCAGAGAATTCAACGGCCTTGGGCTTTGGTTTTCGATGTGGCTTTTTAGGCATGCTGCATATGGAAATCATTCAGGAGCGACTGGAGCGAGAGTACAACCTCGATTTAATCACTACCGCGCCAACCGTTGTGTTTGAAATTGAAACCAACAGTGGTGAAGTGGTTTATGTTGATAACCCTTCCAAGCTGCCTGAGCCGGGTGATATTGCTGAGATGCGAGAACCCATTGTTGAAGCCAGTATTTTGGTTCCTCAAGATTATCTCGGGAATGTTATTACTTTGTGTGTTGAAAAGCGTGGCGTTCAAAAAAATATGCAATACGCGGGCAATCAGGTGTCTTTGACTTATGAGCTGCCGATGAACGAAGTAGTGCTGGATTTCTTTGATCGTATAAAGTCGGTTAGCCGGGGCTATGCATCACTCGACTATAACTTTATTCGTTTCCAACCGGCATCTTTATCACGTCTCGATATTATGATTAATGGCGATAAAGTTGATGCTCTGGCAATGATTGTGCATCGGGAGCAAGCGTTTTATCGGGGCCGTGCGCTGGTTGAAAAAATGAAAGAGCTGATCCCGCGGCAAATGTTTGAGGTGGCGATTCAAGCTGCCATTGGCAATCAAATTGTTGCTCGCTCAACCGTAAAGGCTTTACGTAAAAACGTAACGGCAAAATGTTATGGCGGTGATGTCAGCCGTAAGAAAAAATTATTGCAGAAACAGAAAGAAGGTAAAAAGCGCATGAAGCAGGTAGGACGTGTGGAGATCCCACAAGATGCCTTTTTAGCAGTGCTTCAAGTAGGCAAAGAATAAAATAAACAGGTGAGTTAATTTGCATATGGACTTTCAAACATTTTTAGTTGTTGCGTTTGTTATATCGACTATTGTCAGTGGACTGGATAAGTGGGTATGGTCGAAGCAGCGCCGAGATCAAATGAATGCGGCGAAACAGAAAAAGCGTAACCTTGATTTTGATACGGCTGAGAAAATTTTAGCCAAGCCAAGCTGGGTTGAGTTTTCGGACTCGATGTTTGTGTTGACCTGTGTTGCCGCCATTGTTTGGCTAATGTTGCCAAATTTTGAACTTATTCTGGTTGTTGCGCTAGGCATAAGCTTTGTTATTACGTTGGTTGAAAAATTGTATCTTGAGAAAAAGAAAAAACAACAAGTGCATGAGCTTTATCAACGACATTCTCATCCCGACGAAAAAGAAGTGCAGAGCATTTCTAAAATGCCCTGGTGGATTGATTATGGCTGGTCATTTTTTCCATTATTGTTAATTATTGTTTCGTTACGCTCATTTTTTTATGAACCTTTTAAAATTCCCTCTGGCTCAATGAAGCCAACCCTTTGGGTGCATGATTTTATATTGGTCAATAAATTTGCCTATGGGTTGCGCTTGCCGGTTACTAAAACCAAGCTAACAGATGGTGCTAAGCCTAAACGTGGTGATGTTGTTGTTTTTAGAGCGCCCCATGAACCTGAAAAAGATTACATTAAACGTCTTATTGCATTGCCGGGCGATACGGTCTATTACACACCCAGTCAGCAAGTGTTTATTAAACCCAATTGCAGAACTGAGCAAGCTATAGCTGCTGCGAAAAAAGCCAATTTAACCTGTGGTGTAAAAAATAAAATTAGACAGACATTGGTATCAGCACGTGGCTTTGAAGGGGCGGATGTGTATCAGGAAAACTTGGCAGGTGTAAGTCATGATATTTTAATTGAACCAGAAGCAAAGGGTGTTGATCGATATTCGGCACAGTTTGTCAGCCGTTATAATGATGCAGTAAGAGCTGGTGAAAAGGTAAACAAACGTCAATTATTCGCTTCCGTTGGTGCATATTACGAAGACTGGAAAAAAGGTGTTGTCGTTCCTGAAAATAGCTTTTTTGTTATGGGGGATAACCGTAATCACAGCAGTGATGCTCGCTTTTGGGGCTTTGTTCCTGAATCCATGATGGTCGGAAAAGCCGAAGCCATATGGTTGCATCTGGAGTTTGGGTTTGAAGAAAAAGGCGGTATTTTAAGCTATATTCCAACCGGCGTTAACTTTGACCGGGTTGGCGCCATTAAGTAACAAAAAACAGGCATTCTGCTAAACTAAAATAATAATCAACACAGGAGAGCAATCATGTATCAGAAACAAAGAGGCGCAACCTTTTGGCAGTGGTTGTTTATTGGTGGCATGGTTGGTATTTTTCTTTATGTCGGCATGAGTCTAACACCCGTATATATAGAAAGTATGAGTGTAAAAAAAGCACTTAAAAATGTAGAAAGCGCTGGTACTGCATTAACCAAGCGGGAAGTAAAAAATAAAATCTTGTCGCAATTTCAAATTGATCAGGTTGATCGCGTCGGTGAAGAAAATATCAAGTTCAAGCCATTAAGAAGTGGCAAGATGGAAGTGTCTATTGATTATGATGTGAAAGTTCCACTGATCAGTAATTTGTTTATTTTAGTTGAGTTTCGAAATAAAATCGTAATTTAACACCTACCTTATGTTTGTTATTGAACAACTAATCATTTGAGTATTTTATGCGCCAACACCAAGCTCTTGAAGCATTACAGTCGCAATTGAATTATCAGTTCAATGACAACACTTTATTAGAACAGGCTTTAACGCACCGAAGTGCAAAAGGCGCTCATAATGAGCGCCTTGAGTTTTTAGGTGATAGCATTTTGGGATTTATTATCGCAGCAAAACTGTTTGAGATCTTTCCCAACGCAGACGAAGGGCAGATGACGCGTTTACGCGCCAAGTTGGTTAAAGAAAAAACACTGGCAGAAGTTGCCAATGAATTATCATTAGGTGACTTGTTATCGCTTGGTGGTGGTGAATTGAAAAGCGGTGGCTTTCGTCGCGCTTCTATTTTATCCGATGCATTTGAGGCTTTGCTGGGTGCTATTTATCTCGACAGTGGCGTTAAATCGGTGAATCAGGTTATCGACTCTCTTTACCAGTCTCGTTATCAAAAATTGTCGTTATCGATGGCAGAAAAAGATCCTAAAACACAGTTACAAGAGTGGCTTCAAGGACGGCAAAAATCTTTGCCTGAATACGAAGTCACCCGTTCCGAAGGACAAGATCATAATCGAACTTACTGGGTTCAGTGTACTGTTGCCGGAGCTAACTTATCCACCGAAGGACAAGGTTCAAGTCGACGAAAGGCTGAACAGTCTGCTGCGCAAAAAATGATGGAGCAAATCAAACATGGCAACTGATAAGAAAACACGATGTGGTTATGTTGCCATAGTAGGTCGACCAAACGTTGGTAAGTCAACGCTGTTAAATCGACTTCTGGGACAAAAGATCAGTATTACGTCAAAAAAACCTCAAACCACTCGTCATAGAATTTTGGGTATTGATACAAAAGATAATACTCAAGTGATTTATGTGGATACGCCAGGGCTTCATGTTGAAGAGACTCGTGCGATTAATCGACTGATGAATAAAGCCGCCAGCTCATCAACCAAAGAAGTTGATATTAATGTGCTGGTGGTGGATGGCACACTTTGGAATAAAGACGATGACTTGGCGTTAAATTTTATCAAACAGTCGAAAGCGCCAGCGATATTATTTGTTAATAAAATCGACAATGTAAAAAACAAAACAGAATTACTACCACACTTGCAACAGTTGGGCAGTCAATACGACTTTCTTGAAGTGATCCCTGGTTCTGCAGAAAAAGGCGATAACGTAGAGCTGCTAGAAAGTATTTTGTTTAAACGTATGCCAGAAGGTGAATATTACTTTCCGGAAGACTATGTGACCGATCGCAGTCAACGTTTCTTGGCAGCCGAAATTCTTCGTGAAAAAATTATGCGGCACTCGGGTAATGAAATTCCTTATTCTGTTACCGTAGAGATTGAGAAGTTTGAGTACGATGAAAAAGGTACCATGCACATCAGTGGTCTTATTTTGGTGGAGCGTAAAGGTCAAAAAGCCATTGTGATTGGCAATAAAGGTGAAAAACTAAAAGTCATTGGTCGTGATGCACGTCAGGAAATGGAGCGACTTTTTGATGGCAAAGTGTTTTTGCAAACCTGGGTGAAGGTAAAAGATGGCTGGGCCGATGATGAAAGAGCACTGCGATCCTTAGGCTACGATGAGCAATAATGACAAGTGAGCGAACCGCCATACCGCTTATTGTATTGCATAGTCGCCCATACAGTGATTCCAGTTTAATTATTGAAACCTTTTCTGAACACCAGGGGCGTATACCAGTATTGTCAAAAGGTGCCAGGCGAACGGGCAAACAAAGTTTACGCGCGCAATTACAGATGGGCGTGTTGATTGAAGCCTGTGTTACCGGACGTGGTGAAATAAAGTCACTCGTCCGTCCTGAAGTTATTGAGAGTACGGCAGGTTTTTATGGGGAGTCTTTTGCCATGGCCAGTTATATCAGCGAGTTGCTGATTAAACTAACCCATCCCGGAGATCCTCACCCATCGTTGTTTTCAAAAATATTGAATTGCTTTAAAGCCATTTCGACACGTCAGAATACGCTGTTATCAATTCGTTTATTTGAGCAGTGTTTGTTAACGGAAATGGGCGTTAATGTTGATTATGAGCAAGACGTAAATGGTAATGCAATTGATGCAAATGAATTTTATCGGCTTACGCCTTTTTATGGCTTTGAGTGTGTCGCTATGGATGATAAAAATGTCGAATCAAGGTCATCACATGTGCCACTAAAAGGCGAAGCACTGTTAGCTATTTCCAGACAATATTTATCCGATGCTGCCGTGTTATCCACTGTTAAGTACATTAATCGTCGACTGATCGATGCACAGCTAGGTACAACAAAGCTGAACAGTCGAGAGTTGTGGCTTAAATGGCATGGGCGTTATCAACAAACCCAAAAAGCATCATTATCTATGCAGAATAATAAGGCATAGCTGGAAAATATCTATCGCGGCAAATGCGATTGGCTAAATTCTAAAGATTAATAAGTTCAGTCAATACATCTGAACGTTTTGATTTGGAGATTTTAAAATATGAAACAACCTGTTTTACTCGGTGTGAATATTGATCATATTGCAACACTTAGAAACGCTCGTGGTACCACATATCCAGAGCCGGTAACTGCCGCTGCTATTGCTGAGCAAGCTGGGGCCGATGGTATCACTATTCATTTGCGTGAAGATCGTCGACATATTGTTGATCGTGATGTGTTTTTGTTAAAAGAAACTCTGGAAACACGCATGAATCTCGAAATGGCGGTAACCGATGAAATGCTATCCATTGCAGAAAAAGTGAAGCCCACTTATGTGTGTCTTGTGCCAGAAAAGCGTGAAGAGTTGACCACAGAAGGCGGTCTTGATGTGGTGGCTAATGAGGCAGCTATCAGTAATGCTTGTGAGCGCTTGGCTAATGTGGGGATACAGGTTTCGTTATTTATTGACGCTGATACATCACAAATTGATGCTGCCAAACGATGTGGCGCACCACTGATTGAGCTGCATACTGGTGGCTATGCCGATGCTCAATCTGAAAAGGAGCAGGTGACAGAGTTAAAACGTATTCAACAAGTTGCTTCTTATGCCCATAACATGGGGATACAGGTTAATGCCGGGCATGGATTGCATTACCACAATGTTCAGCCTATTGCGAAAATACCGGAAATCATAGAGCTTAATATTGGTCATGCAATTATTGCTCGGGCGGTATTCAGTGGACTGCAGCAGGCTGTAACAGAAATGAAGCGATTAATTGTAGAGGCAAGGCAATGGCCATAGTTGGCATAGGTACTGACATAGTTGAAATAAGCCGGGTTGAAAAATCCTTTAAGCGATTTGGCAAGCGCTTTGCTGAGCGTATTTTGTCGAATGATGAGTTGACCTCTAAAAAGTTTAAAGTACAACCGGCTCATTTTCTGGCGAAACGATTTGCTGCGAAAGAAGCCATTATGAAAGCTTTGGGCACCGGACTGGCAAAAGGTGTTAGATTTGATGATTTTACCGTTTTAAACGATGAAAATGGCAAGCCTGTTGTGGATGTTGGTGGTAAAGCGCACGACTTAATGGCAGAGCTGGGTGTTGTGTCGCTGCATATCAGCATTTCGGATGAAGAAAATCAGGCGATTGCTTTTGCGATTGCTGAAAGCTAGAACAGAGTTTTAGCTAGTTTATTAATGAAACTAAGTTGCATAGACAACGACTTCAAAATGAAGCCGTTGTTTTACATTAAACTGACTGATACTAAACAACCAGCGATATAACTCAGTTTGTTAATTGCAATCTTTTAAGATTGTTCGGCAATTTCGGTTGCCAGTAAGGTATTTTCCATTAACGATGCGACGGTCATTGGGCCTACACCGCCCGGTACTGGTGTGATCCAGCCTGCACGTTCAGCAGCGACTTGGTAATCAACGTCACCGACAATGGAGCCATCTTCCAGTCGATTGATGCCGACATCAACCACAATCGCTCCCGGCTTTATCCACTCGCCTTTTACGATTCCGGGTTTGCCTACTGCAACCACCACCAAGTCCGCATTGGCCAGTTGTGCCGCCAAGTCACGGGTAAAGCGGTGAGTAACGGTCACCGTACAGCCTTTTATTAACAGCTCTAACGCCATTGGACGACCGACAATATTTGATGCGCCAACAATACAGGCGTTCATTCCTCGAATATCGACGCCCTCCAGAGATTCCAGCAGAGTGACAATCCCTTTTGGAGTGCAGGAGCGAAGTAGTGGGTTTCGTTGAACCAGTCGGCCTAAATTAAAAGCATGAAAGCCATCCACATCTTTGGCTGGGTTAATTCTTTCCAGTACCTTATTGGAGTCAATATGAGCCGGAATCGGTAATTGCAGTAAAATGCCATGAACCGAATCATCTTCATTTAGCGTATCGATGGTAGATAACAGTTCTTGCTCACTGGTGGAGCTTGGCAGCTCTATCTTCTGGGAGCGAAAGCCTATTTCTTCACAGGCCTGAACCTTCTTGCTGACGTAGATTGATGATGCCGGGTCATCACCCACCAGAATCACTGCAAGCCCGGGTCTCGCTTTACCTTGTGCCACTCGATCAGCCACTTTACTGGCAATGTTTTGACGGAGTGTTTTGGCGATGGCTTTGCCATCAATAATTTTTGCTGTCATATCTTAAAGCTGCCCAGTAAATAACCGATTCGTATAAGATGTATTTTCTCAAGAAACGGAGAAGGTTGAAAGCCCGAAAAATCACTCAATAAAATGTTTTTCCTTATTGACGCCCTCGAGTGAAATCAGTATTATGCGCGCTCTTCGGAGGGCAATGCCCTTTGAGTACATTATCGGGGAATAGCGCAGTCTGGTAGCGCGCCTGCTTTGGGTGCAGGATGTCGGGGGTTCAAATCCCTCTTCCCCGACCAGTTTACAATTGTGCTTGTGTTCATGGGTTAGGTTTTATAAAGCGCCCGTAGCTCATTTGGATAGAGCAACGGCCTTCTAAGCCGTGGGTAGCAGGTTCGAATCCTGCCGGGCGCGCCAGTTTTACGGTGGTGTTGCTCAGTGCAGACGAACCGTATACGACACAAGCATTAAAGTGTTTATGGTGGGTGTAGCTCAGTTGGTAGAGCCCCGGATTGTGATTCCGGTTGTCGTGGGTTCAAATCCCATCACTCACCCCAGTTTAGGCCGAATAATTAACTCATTATTTTATTATTAAAGTGAGTATTCGGTGTAAACCATGCAGGGTGGTGTGAGCATAGGGCCGATACCACATCATGTCATGGATATTAAAGAAAACGCGAAAGTGGTGGAATTGGTAGACACGCTGGATTTAGGTTCCAGTGCCGCGAGGCGTGAGAGTTCGAGTCTCTCCTTTCGCACCAGTTTTCTTTAAATGTATCTTGCCAAATAGCCCCCCGCATTGTTTATAGTTACTGATGCATAATTCAGCTGCTTTCTTAGGCGGCTTTTTTTGCTACTTATACAAGAACCTTTTTGGAGTATTGCAATGCAAGTTTCAGTCGAAACCACTTCAGCGCTAGAGCGCAAGTTAACGGTCAGCATTCCGGCCGAAAACGTTGATACTGAAGCGCAAAAGCGCCTACAACAGCTCGCTCGAAATGTGAAGTTAAACGGCTTCAGACCGGGCAAGGTACCGTTTAAAGTGGTTAAAAAGCGCTTTGGTGACAGTGTGCGACACGAAGTGTTGGGCGAAATGATGCAGCAGTACTTTTACCAGGCCATCATTCAGGAAAAAATCACCCCAGCAGGCGCTCCTTTCGTCGAGCCTGTTAAAAACGAAGAGGGTGAAGACGTAGAGTTTACCGCAACTTTCGAGGTTTACCCTGAAATTGAAGCTCAGGATATGTCAAAAGTGACCATCGAGCAGTTTACTGCTGAGGTTGGTGATGAAGATTTGAATGAAATGCTTGATACATTACGTGAGCAGCGCGCTTCATGGAGTGAAGTAAAACGTAAAGCGAAAGAAGGCGATCAGGTTGTTATCGACTTTAGTGGCACCATTGACGGCGAAGAGTTTTCTGGCGGTAAGGCCGAAAATCATGAGCTGGAAATTGGCTCAGGCGCGATGATCCCTGGCTTTGAAGATCAGTTAGTTGATACAAAAGCCGGTGACGAAAAAGATGTAACCGTTACTTTCCCTGAAGACTACCATGCGAAAGAGTTAGCGGGTAAAGAAGCTGTGTTTAAAACCACGGTTCATAAGGTCAACAAGAAAGAGTTACCAAAAGTTGGTGAGTTGGCAGAAGCACTGGGTGTGGAAGACGGTAATATCAACAAGATGAAAGAAGACGTTAAAGCGAATATGCAACGTGAACTTAAAAATGCATTAACGTCGAAAGTGAAAGAACAAGTGATGAATGCGTTAATTGAAGCCCACGAAGTGGATGTGCCAAAGTCGGCCATCGATGGTGAAATTGATGCTATGCGTAAACAAATGATCTCACAATACGGTGGCAACGAAGACATGGCAGCGAATCTGCCTGCGTCCATGTTCGAAGAGCAAGCCACACGTCGTGTAAAACTGGGGTTAATCATTGGTTCTGTGATCAAATCTAAAGAACTTAAAGCTGACGATGAAGACATTAATAATCAGCTTGAAGAAATGGCTTCTGTATATGAGCAGCCAGAAGAAGTGATTAACTGGTACAAAGAAGACAAATCCCGTCTGTCTCAAATTGAACAGCTGGTTCTTGAGCAAAAAGTGGTCGATAGCGTACTTGCTGATGCTAAAGTCGTCGACAAAGAGACCACATTCAAAGAGATTATGAACCAGCAAGGTCAATAATAACGAACAATGTTAACTATTAACCCTTCACTGTAAGTGGTTAATATTTAACTAAAAAAATACAAGCCCGGAGCCAATGCTGCTATAGTTGAGGTATCCGGGCTTTTTATTTGGGTAATTTTATTAAGACAACTAAATTATTCATTATGGGTTGATTAATTGAACACTGCCCCGATAACAAGTAATTGCTGTCCTGCGCGAAATCAATAGGAGAAAACATGCTGGACCCTAAGAATCTAGAAACTGCGGCTGCATTAGTGCCAATGGTGGTTGAACAAACCGCTAAAGGTGAGCGCTCTTACGATATTTACTCTCGTTTGTTAAAAGAACGAGTTATATTTCTGGTTGGCCCGGTAGAAGATCATATGGCGAACCTTGTGGTTGCACAGATGTTATTTTTGGAGTCAGAAAATCCAGAAAAAGATATTTTTCTATACATTAACTCTCCGGGCGGCTCTGTTACTGCAGGGATGTCAATCTACGACACCATGCAGTTTATCAAACCAGACGTAAGTACTTTATGTATTGGCCAAGCCTGTAGCATGGGTGCTTTCCTTCTGGCTGGTGGAGCCAAAGAGAAGCGATTTGCACTGCCAAATTCACGTATTATGATCCACCAGCCATTGGGTGGATTTCAGGGACAAGCTTCTGATATTGAGATTCATGCCAAAGAAATTTTACAAATGCGTGCTAAATTAAATGAAATTCTGGCGCACCACACAGGTCGTGAGTTGTCGGATATAGAGAAAGACACCGATCGTGATAACTTTATGAGTGCCAGTGTTGCTGAAGAGTACGGCATTATTGATAAAGTCATTACTAGCCGGCAGTAATTGACGGCTTTATATATTTCATTTAGCTATAAGGGATATTGCATAAAGGTATCCGTTGAGTGAAATTATGACAAAACGGCAAAAACAGCTAACATATAGGTATATCGGATTAAAGTAGCCGTGGGCTACGTGTTTTTAACCGAATTTGAGGATAGTTCATGAGTGATAAAAAAGGCACGGGTGGCAAAGACGATAGTGGCAAATTGCTCTATTGTTCTTTCTGCGGAAAAAGTCAGCACGAAGTTCGTAAGCTGATCGCTGGGCCTTCAGTGTTTATTTGTGATGAGTGTGTTGAACTATGCAACGATATTATTCGCGAAGAAGTGGAAGATATTGTTCAAGAGTCTGAAGGCATTAAATTGCCTGCTCCTCAGGAAATCAATGAAACACTTGATGAGTATGTCATTGGCCAGGCTCAAGCGAAGAAAGTTCTGTCAGTTGCGGTTTACAATCATTACAAGCGTTTAAATTCATCCACTAGTGGTAAAGGGGATGACGTTGAACTCGGTAAAAGTAATATCTTATTGGTCGGGCCAACGGGTAGTGGTAAAACTTTGTTGGCAGAGACTTTGGCAAGGCTTCTAAACGTACCTTTTACCATCGCTGATGCAACCACCTTAACGGAAGCCGGCTATGTCGGTGAGGACGTTGAAAACATTATTCAGAAGTTACTACAGCGTTGTGACTATGACGTTGAAAAGGCACAGCAAGGTATTGTTTATATTGATGAGATTGACAAAATCTCACGAAAAGCCGACAACCCTTCGATTACTCGTGATGTATCGGGCGAAGGTGTACAGCAGGCGCTTCTTAAATTGATTGAAGGAACCGTTGCATCTGTGCCTCCTCAAGGCGGCAGAAAGCACCCTCAGCAGGAGTTTTTGCAGGTCGATACCCGAAATATCCTGTTTATCTGTGGCGGTGCTTTTGCTGGCCTCGATAAAGTCATTCGCGATCGTTCGGAGAAAAGCGGTATCGGTTTTGGTGCTGAAGTTAGAGCCAAAGACGACAGTAAAAACGTTGGTGAGGTTTTGAGAGACGTTGAGCCGGATGATTTGGTGAAATACGGTTTGATTCCTGAGTTTGTCGGTCGTCTTCCAATTGTTGCGACGCTCGAAGAGCTGGATGAAGAAGCTCTGGTTCGAATTTTAAAAGAACCTAAGAATGCATTGACCAAGCAGTACAGCAAGTTATTTGAAATGGAAGATGTCGTTCTTGAGTTTCGTGAAGACGCACTTAAAGCGGTTGCACGGAAAGGTATGGAGCGCCGTACAGGAGCTCGTGGCTTACGTTCCATTATGGAAAAAGTATTGCTTGATACCATGTACAAGTTGCCGTCCATGGACAGTGTTTCCAAGGTGGCTATTGATCAGGCAGTGGTTGACGGTGAGTCGGAGCCATTACTCATTTTTGAAAATGAGTCTGGCAACAAAGCGGCATCGTCCGATAAATAATACTTGAGAGCCTGTTTATCTTACGTTTAGTACCTTCGTTGGAGAATGATGTTTTATCCAGCTTCAATAGATTGACTTTTCGAAGGTGCATTAATGAACATGAGGAATAGTGAAGTTATTCTACTCATTTGCTCTTAATATAATCACAACAAAGGCCAGGTTTCTGGCCTTTGTTGTTTCTGAATAGCGCTGCTGGCAGGTTTATTCTGTCATTCAATTGAATCTCAGCAGCTTACCCCCATATAAGTACTAAATTAAGCAAAGAGACAACGGTTGTTATGTCCGATACCCAAGATAAATCTGAACAGACAGTAAATCCGCAAGGCACAATACCTGTGTTACCACTTCGCGACGTTGTGGTTTTCCCACATATGGTGATTCCTTTATTTGTAGGTCGTAGTAAATCCATTCAGGCGCTTGAACAGGCTAATGAAGGTAATAAACAAATTTTGCTTCTGGCTCAAAAAGATGCCACCACGGATTCGCCTGAACAGGAAGATATTTTCACCAGCGGCAGTGTCGCCAAAATACTGCAAATGCTGCGTCTTCCTGATGGCAATGTGAAGGTGTTGGTGGAAGGTTTATATCGCGCTCAAGTAACACAGTTTGAAGAGCTTGACGATGTATTAAGCGCTACTGTCAGTCGACTTGACGACGTTACGCCAGAGGCTGCAGAAGCCGAGGCCTTAATGCGTTCAGCAACCGAGTTATTTGAGAGTTATATTAAGCTGAATAAAAAAATACCGCCTGAAATTTTATCCGCCTTGTCGGGTATTTCTGATATTGCCCGTCTAACCGATACGATTGCTTCACACTTGACGTTAAAAGTGGAAGAAAAGCAAAAAGTCCTGGAAATTGACGATGTTAAGCAGCGGCTAGAACACCTGATGGGCTTGATGGAAGGTGAAATCGATGTTTTGCATGTTGAAAAACGCATTCGGGGCCGTGTTAAAAAACAGATGGAACGCAGTCAGCGTGAGTATTATCTCAATGAACAGATGAAGGCGATCCAGAAAGAGCTGGGAGACGGCGAAGATTCTGGAAAAGAACTTGCTGAGCTCGAAGAGAAAATCCAGCAGGCGGGAATGCCTGAGGAAGCCAAAGAAAAAGCGGAAACCGAGCTGAGAAAATTGAAGATGATGTCGCCCATGTCAGCGGAGGCAACCGTAGTTCGTGGCTATATTGACTGGATGATCAGTATCCCTTGGAGTGAGCGAGGCGACATTAAAAAAGATCTGGCTGGTGCCGAAAAGGTGTTGGACGATGATCATTATGGATTAAAAGAAGTTAAAGAACGCATCCTTGAGTATCTTGCTGTGCAACAGCGTGTCGACAAAATTAAAGGCCCAGTACTATGTCTTGTAGGGCCTCCTGGTGTAGGTAAAACCAGTTTGGGGCGTTCAATCGCTAAAGCTACCGGACGGGAATATGTTCGCGTTTCTTTAGGGGGGGTGCGTGACGAGGCTGAAATAAGAGGCCATCGCAGAACCTATATCGGATCTATGCCCGGTAAAATAATCCAGAAAATGAGTAAGGTCGGGGTTAAAAACCCACTGTTTCTGCTTGATGAAATCGATAAGATGGCCTCTGACATGCGCGGCGATCCTTCTTCAGCATTACTCGAAGTGCTTGATCCTGAGCAGAATAATACGTTCAACGACCATTATCTCGAAGTCGATTATGACTTATCAGAAGTCATGTTTATCTGTACGGCAAACTCCATGAATATTCCGGAGCCACTGCTTGATCGTATGGAAGTGATCCGTATTCCGGGTTATACCGAAGATGAAAAGTTGGCAATTGCAGAAAAGTATTTATTACCAAAGCAAATTGAAAATGCCGGGTTAAAAAAATCTGAGTTGTCGATCCAGAAGAAAGCGATTCGAAAAATGATTCAACACTACACTCGCGAAGCAGGTGTCCGTTCGCTTGAACGAGAAATTGCAAAGGTCTGTCGTAAAGTGGTTAAAAACTTGACCCTGACACCACGGGATAAAAAGTTGATTGTTTCGGAAAAAAATGTCGAAAAGTATCTGGGCGTTGAAAAGTTTGATTATGGTCGTGCATCCGATGAGCATCGGGTTGGCCAGGTGACAGGGTTGGCCTGGACATCCGTAGGCGGAGATTTGCTAACCATTGAAGCCGTGGCAACAACGGGTAAAGGTAAAACATTGTTCACCGGACAGCTTGGCGATGTGATGCAGGAGTCCATCAAAGCTGCCATGACGGTGGTGAGAAGCCGGGCAAGCCGGTTGGGGATCGCTAAAGACTTTTACGAAAAGCTGGATATACATGTTCATGTGCCAGAAGGTGCTACTCCAAAAGATGGTCCTAGTGCCGGTATTGGCATGTGTACGGCTCTGGTTTCAAGCCTGACGGGCATACCCGTATTGTCAGAAGTCGCCATGACAGGCGAAATAACGTTACGGGGTGAGGTGCTGCGCATCGGGGGCTTGAAAGAGAAGCTTCTAGCAGCGCACCGAGGGGGGATCCACAAAGTGCTTATTCCTAAAGATAACACTCGGGATCTGGAAGAAATACCAAAGAATATCATTGGTGATCTGGAGATCATTCCGGTTCAGTGGATCGATGAAGTGCTAGAAGTAGCATTTGCTGAATCACCTGTGGCCATAGACGATGAATCTGTGGCAGCCGAAACGGTTATATCGAAAGATGAGGATTTATCAGCCAATATAAATCCTGCTCACTGATACCCATTAACTGATTGAAAAATAGACGCTCTTGAATCGTTAAATAAGATGCGTCTATTGGTTTTATTTTTTCTTTAAGTCGTCAAAAATACACTTTTTGCTATATTCAAAAAAATGAAGTGGACTATCACATTTAACGAGTAAAAACCGTTATTTGGTTAAACAAACATCTAATATGTCGAAAAAGTAAGCGCTAGGCCGCATAAATACTGGGTTCATACCATAAGTTGCTTGACAGCTAATTTGTCCAGTTGGTATAAAGTTCGCTCGCATACCTGTCTGCAGGGTAAAAAGTGAATAATGCGGCTGCAGGCGTTCAACCACACAACAATTACAAGGGGAAGTTGAGTGAATAAATCAGAATTGATCGATGCAATTGCATCTGGTGCCGATATTTCAAAAGCAGCAGCAGGACGAGCGTTAGATGCAACTCTTGATGCCGTTACAGAATCACTGCGTAAAGGCGATCAGGTAGCATTAGTTGGCTTCGGTACTTTCAGCGTAAAACAGCGTGCTGCACGTACTGGCCTTAATCCTCAAACAAAAGAAAAGATTCAAATTCCAGCGGCAACTGTTCCTGCATTTAAAGCTGGTAAAGCTCTAAAAGACGCGGTAAACTAGCGCGCCTTTGATGGGCGCTTAGCTCAGTTGGGAGAGCATCGCCCTTACAAGGCGAGGGTCACTGGTTCGAGCCCAGTAGCGCCCACCACGTTTTTTCGGTGGGAAATCTTAATTAGTTACTAATTAAGAAACTGAATAAGGAGCGGTAGTTCAGCTGGTTAGAATACCGGCCTGTCACGCCGGGGGTCGCGGGTTCGAGTCCCGTCCGCTCCGCCAGTAAACGAACGCGCCAATTAGGCGCGTTTTTTTTATCAGAATAATTAACTTAAAGAATCACTCAGGTATCTCGTTATGATGGAGAGTATTCGCACGGGCGTTCAGAAGCCCTGGATCAAATTTTTACTTGCGATAGTCGTTATTTCATTTGTCTTCGCAGGCTATTTCACATCTTCAGGATTAGGCAGCGATCCAAACGCTGTGGCCACGGTGAATGATGATGATATCACTGCAAACGATTTAAACGCTGCTGTACAAGCCGAAGCGGCGCGTTATGGTGAGCAGTTCAATGCCATGTTTCCGACCGACGAACGTCGTCGTGAGTTTCGACTGAGCGTATTGGATAAATTGATTAATAGTGAGCTGGTTGCCCAAGAAGTCAAAGAGCTGGGATTGAGAGCATCCGACTCACAGGTGGTTTCTCAGGTACAAGATATTCCAGCGTTTCAAGTGGATGGAAAGTTTTCTACAGCAATGTTGGATCAGTTACTGGTTCGACGCGGCTGGTCACGAGAAGAGTTTCGACAAATGGTTGGCGATGACATTGCGCAATCCCAGTTCATCCAAATTTTTTCCGATACAGAATTAGCAATGCCCTACGAAGTAGAACAACGCATTGCTTTGCAACAACAGGAACGGACTGTAAAAGCCTTTACTATCAAGTCTGAGCAATTCCTGGATACTGTTAGCATCTCTGATGAAGAAATTGAGCAGTATTATCAATCCAATCTTGATTCCTATAAAGTTGCTGAGACACTGACAGTGGATTATATCGAGTTGACCATGGATGATCTCGCTGCTGATATCGACGTTTCAGAAGATGAAATCAAACAGTTTTATGACAGCAACCAAGATTTATACCGTGCAGAAGAAGAACGCCGGGTCGCTCATATACTGGTTAATACAGAAGATAAAAGCGAAGACGAAGCGAAAGCCAAAATTGATGCCATCGCTGCTCGCATCGCCAGTGGTGAAGATTTTGCTGAAGTCGCGAAAGCCGAGTCCGAAGATTTTTCTGCCGAGCAAGGTGGTGATCTGGGGTTTGCCGGACGAGGTGTTATGGACGCCGAGTTTGAAAAAGCCATGTTCGAACTTGAGTCTGTTGGCGATGTATCTGACGTTGTTGAGTCAGAGTTTGGCTTTCATGTCATAAAACTACTCGATATAAAAGACGGTGATGTTCGACCATTAGCAGAAGTAAAAAGTGAAATCGAAACACGCCTTAAAAATGATAAAGCGGAAGAAACGTTTTACATTAAAAAAGATAAAATGGCACAACTGGCCTTTGATCGCTACGACTCACTGACTGCTGCAGCGGCTGAAACAGAGTTAGAAATCAAAACCAGTGAACCTTTCTCACCTCAAGGTGGTCAAGGTATTTTTGCTAATGCAGAACTGATTAAAGAAGCTTACAGTCAAGATGTACTGGTTGATGGAAAGAACTCATCTGCGATAGAAGTTTCAGAAGATCATGCGGTTGTTTTAAGAGCCAACCAACACATTCCTGCAAGAACCAAATCACTGGAAGAAGTTAAATCTCAAGTGACGACTGCGTTAAAGCGTAAGAAGGCGAGAGAAGCGGCAGCTGAAATTGGTCAGTCATTGGTTGCGAAACTGAATGACGGTGAACCTGTTGATGCAAAGTTGGCGGACATGGGCATTGAATGGAAAGAGGCCTCGAATATTCGACGCAATTCTTCAGAGCTGGGTTTTGATATTACCCGTATTGCATTCAAAGCACCTAAGCCAACAAATGGTGTTGCAAAAGCTATGGGCAGTGAGCTAATGAGCGGTGACTTTGCCGTGGTTCAAGTGACCAAGGTAAATACTCCTGATATAAGTAAGCTTTCTGATGCAGAGCAAAAGCAGGCAGTTTCGCGAATTCAACGTAGTATGGGGGACTCAGGCTATTCTGCACTAGTCAAAGCGACTCGAAAAGATGCGGATGTGGTTAAGTTCGAAGAACGCGTTCAGTAATTATTATTTCGTTTTGTCAACAAAGCCGGGTTTTCCCGGCTTTGTTGTTTCTGGGAAGCCGATGTAAATATTATCCGCTCTAAGTTGTTAACAACTTAGCAGACCTCTTGATAAGTACTTTTCAATTTTTTGAGGGCGGGTTAACATGCGGCTTATTTCGCCTAAGGCATAAGAGGTTGATGAAAGTATGGTTATTAAACCAAAAATTCGTGGGTTTATTTGTACTAATGCACACCCCGTCGGTTGTGAAGCATCCGTGCAGGAACAAATTGAATTTGTGAAGAAAAAGGGGCCCATAGACGGCCCTAAAAATGTATTGGTTATTGGATGTTCAACCGGCTACGGATTAGCCTCTAGAATAACCGCTGCATTTGGTTCTGGTGCCAAAACACTAGGTGTCTGTTTTGAAAAAGAACCCAGCGAAAAGAAAACAGCGACCGCTGGCTGGTACAATACAGCTGCCTTCCATAAAGCCGCAAAGGCCAATGACCTATACAGTAAAACCATTAATGGCGACGCTTTTTCTCACGAGTGCAAACAACAAGTAATCGATTTAATTAAATCGGACTTGGGCAGTGTCGATTTAGTGATATACAGTCTGGCTTCACCACGACGTGTCGATCCCGATGATGGCACTGTTTATAATTCATCGCTTAAACCCATTGGAAATACTTACACCACCAAAACCTTTGATACATCGAAAAAACTTGTCCACGATGTCACTCTGGAACCTGCTAACCAGGATGATATAGACAATACAATCAAGGTTATGGGTGGCGAAGATTGGGAGCTTTGGATGAAGGCGCTTAATGAAGCTGGTGTACTTGCTGAGAATTGTCGTACTACCGCTTATACTTATATTGGTAAAGAGTTAACATGGCCCATTTACGGTCATGCAACCATTGGTAAAGCAAAAGAAGATCTCGATCGCGCCGCTTCTGCGTTAAATCATTCCTACAGTGATTTAAATTTAAAAGCCTATGTTTCTTCACTAAAAGCAGTTGTGACTCAGGCCAGTTCGGCGATTCCTGTCATGCCGTTGTATATTTCATTAATGTATCAGGTTATGAAAGATGAAGGCTGCCATGAAGGCGTTATTGAACAAATTTATGGATTGTTTAATGATTTGTTATTGGCGGACAATCCTCCGGTTGATGAAGCGAAACGGTTAAGAATGGACACCGTTGAAACCAACGATGAAATTCAGTCAAAAATCAAACAGAAATGGGAACTGGTTACCACCGAGAACTTTGATGAGCTGGGTGATTATGCCGGTTATCATCTGGATTTCTTAAGGTTGTTTGGCTTTGGAATCGACAATGTTGATTATGATGCCGATGTTGATCCTATGGTGGGCTGGTCTTAATTCATAAAACAGATCAGTTTATTTTTTATTAAGTTGCTGACTTATTTGATATAACTCAGTAATTACTACAAAGCCAATAGGTGAGTTTATAATGCTTGCTTATTGGCTTTTTGATTTATCCACATTAAAATTCGCTGCGTAACTCCATCAAACCTAATTATTATTCAAAAAAATCTAAGTAACCAATACTTTAAAAACCGTCATTTTAAGATATTTAATTATCTGACAGCTGGTTGATGTTAGTCCTGTAATGGCCAGTGACAAGTGACTCTTTGACCTGAAATATTTCGAGTTTTAGGCATTTGATCAAGGCACTTTTGCTCAGCGTAAGGGCAGCGTGAAGCAAAAGGGCAGCCATTACTTTTTTTTGCCAGCTTTTTAAATTCAGGTGAGTTAACTTTGTTTAAATACTCTACCGTATGGCGGTAGGTAGGTGTACTTGATAGCAGTCGTCGTGTGTAGGGATGCATCGATTGATCAAATATTTGATCAACTTCTCCATATTCCATCAATTGCCCTCGATACATAACAAAAACCTGATCGCTGATATGCTCGACTACGCCAAGATCATGGGAGATAAATACATAGGATAACTGTAACTCTTCCTGTAAGTTCATCAACAAGTTTAATATCTGAGCCTGTACTGAAACATCCAGTGCGCTGAGAGGCTCATCTGCGACGATAACTTCGGGTTCCAGAATAAGCGCTCTGGCAATGGCGATCCTTTGTTGTTGCCCACCCGAGAACATATGAGGAAAGCGGCTGGCATGTTCAGAGCGCAGGCCAACTCGCTGCAGAGCATTATGAACCGCTTCCTTTCGTTGACGGCTATTCATTGAGGTATTTATTTTTAATGGTTCTTCTAAAGTTGAGCCTATTCTTGAGTGAGGATTTAACGAGCTATAAGGGTTTTGAAACACCATTCTGACTTTCTTGAATTTCTTTTTTCGCTCCGATGCCGAGAGCTGGTATACATCTTCTCCGTCAATCAGCACTTTACCGCTGGTGGGCTGATCGCTGCCAACCAGTTGACGGGCTAACGATGACTTACCTGATCCGGATTCGCCCACAATCGCTAATGTTTGACCCGGATTGAGTTGAAAGCTGATGTTATTCAGAGCGTAAGTTACATGATTTCGATATCGCCAGCCGCTCTCACGATATGTTTTGGTCAGGTTTTCAACTGCCAGCACAGGTTCAGTCATTTCGCTCACCTTCTACTTGGGTGCTTGACGGAATAGGGAAGTGACATCGAACCAGACCATGTTGTTTAATCATATCAAGACGCGGCGTTTTAACACACTCTTTGGCTGCACGAGGGCATCTGGGCCCAAGCCGGCAGCCGACAGGCAAATGATCAATCGCTGGAATCCGACCTTTCAATGAATACAATCGTTGTCCCATATGATGGCGTTCACCGATATGAGGAATGCTGTCGAGTAGCGCTTTGGTGTAGGGGTGCCTTGGGCTGGACAATATATTATCGGTACTGGCATTTTCCATGATTTGACCAGAGTACATCACACAGACGCGCTGAGTGGATTCGGATAACAGTGCAAAATCATGGGTGATCAGCATTAGCCCCATATCCCGGGTTCGATTTAGCTCTAACAGAAGCTCAATTATTTGCGATTGTATGGTGACATCCAGGGCTGTGGTTGGCTCGTCTGCGATCAATAAGTCAGGCTCTGCTGCGATGGCCATAGCGATCATAACGCGTTGGTTCATTCCGCCAGACAGTTGATGCGGATACTGCTTTAACCTGAGTTCTGGCTCAGTAATACCAACAGCTTCCAGCAGCTCCAGTGCTCGTTGACGTTGCTTTTTACGTCGACGAATGCCATGCAGTTCGATGGTTTCGATCAACTGGGTACCAATATTAAAGCAGGGATTTAAACTGGTTTGCGGTTCCTGAAAAATAATGCTGGCGTTTTGAGCAATGTATTTTCGGCGTTGATCAAGATTCAGTTTCATCAAATCCTGACCGTTTAAGCTCAGGTAGTCCGCGGTTAATTTTGCATTGGGAGAGAGCAGACCCATTATGGCTAAGGCGAGCATACTTTTGCCGGAACCTGATTCGCCCACAACACCTAACACTTCACCTTGATTCATACGCAATGAAATCTTATCTAGTACCCGCACATTACCCTTATGTGTCGGAAATTCCACGCTTAAATTTTCAATATGAAGTAACTTCATCCTCGACTCTCCATGGGATCGAGTGCGTCTCTCAAACCATCACCAACAAGATTAATGCTTAATACTGTGATTAAAATCGCAAGACCGGGGATGGTAACCGTCCAGGGCGCTAACTGTATAAAATCTCTTGATTGGGAAAGAATGGTACCCCATTCAGGATTTGGCGGTTGTGCGCCTAACCCAAGAAAACCGAGAGCTGCGATATCAACGATTGCCGTTGAAAATGCAAGACTCACCTGAACAATTAAGGGTGGCAGTATGTTTGGCAAAATTGAATGGGTAAACAGTCGAGCGCCGTTGGCACCGTCCAGTTTGGCCGCAATCACATAATCTTTGTTCATTTCTTCTTTAATAGTGGCTCGAACAATGCGGACAAAGTGTGGAATAAGGACAATGGCTACTGCGTAGATAGCGTTGGGCAGTCCGGGGCCAATGATTGCAATAATTACAATGGCTAATAACAGTGATGGCACCGCTAAAATAATATCCATAATGCGCATAATGGCAAATTCGATGATGCCTTTGCTCAATCCTGCTATTGCGCCCAGCAAAATACCAAACAGTGCGGCTATCAGCACAACGGCAGCCGATAAACCCAATGACAGGCGTGAGCCGTAAACGATTCGTGAAAATAAATCGCGACCTAAGTCATCGGTACCCAATAAGAACTCATTGATGCCTTTTTCTGTCCAGGCTGGTGGGTAGCGTAAAAACTGAGAGAACTGTTCGGTTGGATCATGCGGTGCCAGTAAAGGGCTGAACAGAGCGAACATAAGAATGACCAATAAAAACATCAATCCCAGCATGGCGCCTTTGTGGCGGCGGTAGCGTTGCCAAAACTGTTGCCAGCGTCCCGGAATAGGTGTGTCTTTGTATATCTTCACTTCGCTCATTTCGGTCTCCTCATACGAGGGTTTATTACCGCATAAAGCAGATCAACGGAGGCGTTAATGAATATGACAAAAAATGCAATGAGCAGAACGCCGCCCTGAATGCTGGGAAAGTCTCTGCGAAATATAGCTTCTACCATCCATTTACCGACCCCTGGCCAGGCAAAAATCGTCTCGGTTAAAATAGCTCCGGTCAGCAAAACACTCGACTGAAGGCCAATAACCGTCACCAGAGGGATCATGGCGTTTCGAAGACCATGCACCCATATTATTTTCCAGCGGCTAACGCCTTTTGATTGAGCCGTCAGAATATAGTCGGCATTCAGCACTTCAATCATTGATGATCGTGTCATTCTGGCAATGGCAGCAAGAGGTACCGTGGCTAAAACAAGTGAAGGTAATATTAAGTGACGTAGGGCATCAAAAAATGCCGCAAATTCATATTTAGAGTATGCCAATAATGAATCGACCAACATTAAACCTGTGACAGGTTCTATATCGAAAACATAACTGATACGGCCGGCAACCGGGGTAAGCCCCAAGTTTAATGAAAATAATAATATCAGTAACATACCCCACCAGAACACAGGCATGGAATAGCCAACCAGAGAGCTGCTAATAACAAGATTATCGACCCAGGTGTTTTTCTTTACTGCAGCCAGCACACCGGCTAAAACACCAAATATTAGAGCGATTAAAGTGGCTATCAGACTCAGTTCAAAGGTTGCTGGGAAAAAAGTAAAAAACTCGCTCAATACCGGTTTATTTGTAATATTCGAGCGACCCAGATCACCATGGAGAATATTGTCGACATATATTAGATATTGTTGGAATAAAGATTGATCCAGCCCCATAGCATGGACCGCTGCCAAATATTCTTCACTACCTGGTGTCAGATTTCCGTAATTGATGATAACCGGATCGCCAGGTATCAATTGCGTTAAAGCAAAAAAGATCAGAGTGATGCCAAGAAAGCTTAATGCGAGGGTTGTGAGCTGGCGGAAAATGATACGGATCATAATGGTTTATCGTCCGCCACTTGTGGTTCCAGCGAAACACCGCTAAAAAATATGCCACCAGATAACGACATTTCCAAGTTTTTTACCCGTTGATTGACGATAAGGTTTTGTCGGGTATGGGCAATGGTTAACCAGGGGGCTTCTTCTTTAAAAATTTCCTGTGCTCTTTTGTAAAGTTTTGCCCGCTGTGATTTTTTTGAAATGGTTTTGGCGTCCTGAATGATGGCATCGAATTCTTCGTGACACCAAAAAGCCGAGTTTTGCCCGGGAATGGTTGCTTCGCAGCTGAGTAATGAACCAAAAAAGTTATCTGGGTCACCATTATCAGCGATCCAGCCTTGTAGTGATGTATCGTGCTCGCCCGATTTGACTCGTTGTAAAAATGTGCCGACTTCGTAAGTAACAATTTGTGCCGTCACACCAATGTCTTTGAGATCTTGCTGGATCAGTTCTGCAGTTTTTATGGTATTGGGGTTATAAGCACGTTGTTCGGGGAATGTGTATATATCGATGCTGAAGCCATCGGGTAAACCTGCTTTGTAAAGCAGGTTTCGGGCAAGTTGCGGATTGTAGTCGTAGCCTTGAATATTGTCATTATAAGACCACATGTCAGGCGGTATTGGATTTTTTGCGATTTCCGCTGAGCCATAATAAACCGCTTCTAAAATAGCTTTTCGATTAACTGCATAATTTAAAGCCTGACGTACCAGTTTATTATCAAGTGGTGGTTTGCGGGTATTAAATGACCAGTAGGCAATGTTAAGACCTCTTTGACTGATAACATCCGTTGCTTGAGTTTGTTCAAGTGCTTTTAAGTGTATTGGGAGAGGGTTGCTCATTACATCGCATTCTTCTGCGGTAACTCTGGCAAACCTCAGAGAAGGATCCGGTGTAATTGCAAAAACCAAATGCTCTATTGTTTCTTTTCCGCGCCAATAATCGGGGTGGGCACGATAACGGATATAAGCGTCAGCCTGATAGCGCACAAACTGAAATGGGCCGGTACCAATTGGATGATGGATAATGTTATTTTTTTGATCCAAATCGGTAAGTGCTTTTGCATATTCAGCCGACATGATGGATGTAAACTCCATTGCCAAGACGGATAAAAATGGACTGTATGGTCGAGTTAATACGAACTGAATGGTGTGATCATCCACTTTACGAATGTCTTTTATCAGAGTGTTTAAGCTTTGGAAGTTAAAATAGGCGAAATCCCGGTTGCCGACACGGTGATAAGGGTGGCTGGTATTTTTTTGGCGGTTAAAACTGAATAAAACATCATCTGCATTAAACGAGCGTGTGGGTGTAAAGAACTCATTACTATGAAAGGACACATTTTTTCTTAAATAAAAAGTGTAAACCGTTGAGTCAGCATTCACTTTCCAACGCTTTGCGAGTGATGGCGTGATCTCCACTGTACCAGGCTTAAAAGCGACCAGGCGATTGTAGATTTGACGGGCAGAGGCGTCGAAGGCCGTACCGATTGTCACTGTATGAGGATCAAAGCTGTCAGGACTTCCTTCAGAACAGTAAACCAGGGTTGAGTTATAGGCATCCAAATCAATCGCAGCTTTTTCACAACCAGTGAGTAACAGAAGGGCTATGGACAGAGTGAGTCCAAACAGAGTTTGACAAGAGTCTCTGAGATTTAATAAAGCGAAAAGAGTAAAGTTTTTTTGCATTACACGTGCTTAGTTTTTAACCGTCGAGCAATTTATATTTTTTTAAGTAGCCACGGAGTTGATGATACGTTAATCCTAGCAGTTCTGCAGTTTTCTTTTGGTTAAACTGCGCCTGCTCAAGCGCCGTATTAATTAAGTTGATTTCAGTTTGTTGCATTTGCTCTTTCAAATCTAACGGAAATTGGACATGAGAAGTGTTTTCAATGTTATCGGTTTGACTGACACTTGATGTACTGGAAGGTATTATTTCATTATTAGCTATAGGCCGAAAAGGCGAATGAAACGGGTCCAGAACTAATGAATCCACGGGCGCATCGTCTGTCTGTAAGTAGATGCTTCGTTCAATAACATTTTTCAGTTCGCGGATATTACCAGGCCATTGATACTCTTCAATCTGTTGTTCAGCTTGCTGACTAAATCCTCTGAATACTGGAATCCCAAGCTCAAGCGTCATTTTCATGGCAAAGTGATGAGCCAGTAACATCAAATCTTCTTTACGATGTCTAAGTGGTGGAAGAGTAATCACATCAAAAGCGAGTCGATCGAGCAAATCATGTCGAAATTTGCCTTGTTCTGCCAGTGTCGGCAAATCTTCGTTGGTTGCAGCCACAAGTCGCACATCAACCTGTATGGTTGAGCTGCCTCCAACACGTTCAAACTCACCATATTCTATAACGCGTAACAACTTTTCCTGCACCAGCGGTGATGATGTGGCTAACTCGTCTAAAAATAATGTGCCCTGATCCGCCAGCTCAAATCGTCCTGCATGGCGTCCTTTGGCGCCTGTAAAAGAGCCTGCTTCGTGACCAAACAGCTCTGACTCCAGCAAGTTTTCATTGATAGCTGCACAATTTAGCTTAACAAAGGGTTTATCCCAACGTGGTGAGAGGTAGTGGAGTCTTGAGGCGATCAACTCTTTGCCGGTACCTCGTTCACCAACCACCAGCAATGGTCTATTCAGAGTTGCCGCTTGCGACACTTTTTCGAGACATTCCAAAAAACTGGATGATTCGCCAATCAGGTTGTCGGTATCTTTTGTATTCATAGATAATTGAACGTCTTGGTTAAATTTACGAAATTTTAGTTAATTTAACGCTATATCTATGCGTAATACCAGCGATAATTAGAAAAAACTTTATTAAACATAGACTTATCTAGAAGTAATTTCTGGCACGCTTATTGTTAGATTATTACTAAGTATTTGAGCTAAACGATTGGTTTAAAGACATAAAGGGAGATTATAATGAACACACTTGGCCTTAAACGACCTGAAAAGCGACGTGTTCGTCGTTCTGCTCGCGGTCGTGTTCAAATCTTTATAGCCGCCTTTGGTTTGATGGTGTTTGGGTTGTCAGCGATTTTAGATGACGAGATAACCCCTGATTATTTAAGCTATTTTTTGAATCCTGTCAAAGTAATGGTTGAACCATTGCCAATTACTCAGCAGGAACAAAACTGGAGAATTCATCGATGAGTATTTTTTCTCGATTTGCCGATATTATTAATTCGAACATCAATGTACTTTTGGATAAAGCTGAAAACCCTGAAAAGTTAATCAGAATGATCATCCAGGAAATGGAGGATACTCTGGTTGAAGTGCGTACAGTTTCTGCAAAAACATTGGCGGATAAAAAAGAGCTGCAAAGAAAACTAAACTGGCTGACTTCGGAAGTTAATGACTGGCAAGAGAAAGCGAAGCTGGCTGTTGAAAAAGGTCGTGAAGATTTGGCTAAAGCTGCACTTGGTGAAAAACACAAGTTGGAAGCAGACAGCCAAGATTTGCAAAACCAGATTGTTCTGCTGGATGAGTCTATAGGCAAGCTGACCAAAGAAGTTTGCCAGCTACAGGATAAGTTGACTGATGCGAGAGCCCGTCAGCAGACCATATCAATGCGATTTTCAACACAATCTTCTAGGGTCAAAATAAATCGTAAACTCTATGACTCTGAATCTGCAAGTGTGGTGCAGAAGTTCGAACAGTTTGAGCGTAAGCTGGATGAACTGGAAGCTGAGGCTGACAGTTATCAGTCTTCAAAAGACCTGAAAGCTCAATTTCAAGATTTGGAAGTTTCTGATCGCGTCAACAGTGAGCTAGAGGCATTAAAGAGCAAAGCTAAGCAATAATACAAGCAGCACTAAAAATTTCTTAAGTTACAGGAGGATAAAATGGACGATGTGTTTTTATTTGTACTGGGAATCATAGTTGCTGTTTGTGTTGTGCCTTACTGGCTTAAATTACACTACGGCGATAAAAACAATGCTAATAAGAAGAATAAGAAAAATAATTCAAATCAGGATATTGAGGAATTAAATGAATTGTCTGATTTGGCAGACTCTCTGAATAAAAGAGTACTTAATTTGGAGTCTATTCTGGATAATGAGTCTCCGGACTGGAGAAAAAAGTATGAGTAATACTTTATTTAAGAAACCTCTATACCGTATTCCTGAAAAAGGCAAAGTTTTTGGCGTTTGTGCTGGCATTGCTGAAGCCGGTGAGTGGGACACCTGGCTTGTTCGGGCTATTGTATTAGTTAGTGCATTTTTGACGGGTTTTACCTTGGTTGGTATGGGATATTTAATCGCTTTTTTCGTATTGGATCCTAAGCCCTCTGCTGCACGCAGAATGAAAGAGTCCGGTTCTCGTTTCTCCGATCGCGTCAAAGAAGCCAAAGAAACCATATCTA
The DNA here is from genome assembly GCF_003148745.1 of Pleionea mediterranea. Taxonomy (GTDB): domain Bacteria; phylum Pseudomonadota; class Gammaproteobacteria; order Enterobacterales; family Kangiellaceae; genus Pleionea; species Pleionea mediterranea. The sequence continues at coordinate 426,962 of NZ_QGGU01000001.1, forward strand.
ATATAAAAAGCAAGCCGAAACAAAACAAAAGTGCAAGTCAGATTAAAGAACAGTTACTGACTGTAAAAAAGCGCGTCGAAGGAATAGAAGCTTTTGTGACTTCCAAACAATATATTTTGGAAAAAGAATTTCAACAAATGAAAAAAGGCCAGTAATCTCATCTAGAAATTCTGGTCTGACCATAGTTCTAACCCCTTTCTATATCCCCCCTCGTTGATTATATGAGGCGCGGTTAACCGCTTAAATTCGTCGATTGATTCGTTATTGTGCTCATTGACTATGAGGTTAATAGTGTTTATATTCGATTCGATTCGCGAAACTCGTCATGCTCGAGCTTCGCTATTTTCTTTTTAGAATAAAGAAAATAGTCTGAATTTTAGTCAGAAACCGCTGGATTTAAGGTCTTGATTAAAAATTAGACAAAATTGGGGCAGTTTGAGGTTTATAGCAAACTGTAATATCCAGCATAACTTTCATAGCAAACTCAGGAAGTCACATGCTAAATAAAAATATTTCTCGTGTTTTCGCTGTCTGCCTGGCAACTCTTTTGGGTTGTTTTTCAGGGACAACTTTCGCCTTAGGCAAATTAGAGCCCTCAATGAAAATTGAGACTCGTATCGACAAAAAAGCTGAGGCGGCTCAAAAGCAAATTGATCGTCTGTCTGAGCAAACGCTCGATATGAACGCTGAGTATAAGTCTACACTGACTCGAATTGAGCAGTTCAAGGCATATAATAAGCGTTTGGAAATGTCTATCAATGAACAACAAAAAGAGATGGCTTCTTTGCAAGAGCAAATGAACACCATCGATGATACAGAGCGCGGCTTGTTACCTCTAATGGAGGAAATGATCGAGACTCTGGCTCAATTTGTTGAGATGGATGTTCCATTCAAAAAAGAAGATCGTTTAAATACTATTGACCGACTGCGCACCACTATGTTGCGTGCTGACGTCACCACTTCAGAAAAATATCGTCAAATTCTTGGTGCTTATGTTTCAGAGATCAATCAGGGTAACTCTGTTGATGTTTACGAAGGCATGGAAATGATTGGTAATGAAGAGAAGCAAGTGGATTATCTTCAGTTTGGTCGAACAGCTTTAATGTTCGCAACTCGTGGAGAAAACACTCAAGCGGCTATCTGGAGTAAAGAAGCGAGCGACTGGAAATGGCTTGAAGGCGATCAAGTTGACGCTGTTAAAAAAGCGATTAAAGATATCAGTCTGAAAACTAAAAAATTAATTGTTGTACCTGTAGCAACTCCGGAGAAAGGATAATGAAAATGAATAAAGTCATCCTAACTTCATTACTGACTGCGGCATTTTCTTTGACTCAAGCTGCAGAAGTACAAAAAGCTGACTCACTGGATCAACTGCTTAACATTGTTAAAAATGCAGAGCGTGTTGAGTCTCGAGAGACTCAACAGAGAATTCAGCGATTCCGCTCAGAAAAAAATCAACAGCAAAAACTGCTAAATGACGCCAAAGCTGAGTTGGTTCGTGAAGAAGAGCGAAGTGACAGGCTGAAAAAACAGTTTGATACCAATGAAGTTCAACTTGGTGAAATGGCTGAACAACTCAGAATTAAGCTGGGAAATTTAGGTGAAGCTGTTGGTGTTGTTCGTCAGGTGTCTGCAGATGCTGCCGCGACTATTTCTAACTCGATTGTGAGTGCTCAATACCCAGGTCGTGCAGAAGTACTAACGGAGCTTGCTGGAAGAAAAGAAATTCCAACTATTCCTGAGTTGCGTCGTTTGTGGTTAGAACTGCAAACAGAAATGACCGAGCAAGGAAAAGTGGTTACTTTTGAAACTCAGCTGTTAGATAAAACAGGTGCACAAGTTGTTAAACCTGTAACTCGAGTTGGTACCTTTAACTTGATTGGTGACACTGAGTATCTTAACTATAATCGTAGAACTAATAATGTTGAAGAAATCGCCAAACAGCCGAAAAAGCCAACGGGCGTTCTAAGCATTATTGATGATTACACCTCTGCTAGTGGTTTTTCATTGTTTCCAATTGACCCATCACAAGGTGCCATTGTAAATACTGAGAAAAACCGTGAAACATGGCCTGAGCGTGTTGAAAATTACGCCGGTATTGTCGGTTTTGCCATCATTGTTGTTTTAGCGATTGGATTAATCATAGCCCTTGAACGCTTAGGTGTATTAAGTGCGACTGGTGCTAAAATGAAAAAGCAGGCGAAGTCTTCTACTCCTGGGAATAATCCATTAGGGCGTGTTATGTCTGTCTATATGGCAAACAAAGACGACTCTTTTGAAAATCTTGAGCTGAAATTGGATGAAGCTGTGCTTAAAGAGTTGCCTAAGCTTGAAGCTCGAATCTCTATTATTAAGATTTTCGCAGCCGTTTCACCGCTTATGGGGCTTCTTGGTACGGTAACCGGTATGATTGAAACCTTCCAGGGCATTACTTTATACGGTGCAGGTGACACCAGTGTTATGGCAGGCGGTATCTCGTCAGCATTGATCACGACTGTATTAGGTATCGTTGCGGCTATTCCTTTGATTCTATTGCACGCAATTGTTTCTGGTAAGTCTAAAAATCTGGTTCATATGCTTGAAGAGCAATCGGCCGGGTTGGTAGCACAACACACAGAAGGCAAGTAATTATGGGGTTGTTAGACCTTTTTAATGACTTTATAGAAGCAGGTGGCCCAATATTATATTGGGTCGCTATTGTCCTCTTCGTTATGTGGACCATGATTTTTGAACGTGTTTGGTACTTTTCTTTTGTGTTTCCAAAAGAAGCCAGGCTTATGGTTGCAGAGTGGGACAATCGAGCGGATACCACCTCATGGCAAGCACGAAAAGTTCGTGAGGCCTGGATTTCTCAAATGTCTGAGAAGCTCAACGCTGGGGTAGGCTTTATTAAAACCCTGGTTGCAATTTGTCCGATGATAGGTTTGTTAGGAACCGTCACCGGTATGATTACTGTGTTTGAGCTGATGGCATTGTTTGGTACGGGCGATCCACGAGATATGGCATCGGGTATCACACAAGCAACTATTCCAACTATGTCAGGCATGGTTGCTGCGTTATCTGGTCTGTTTATATCGACGCGATTAGAGTTTATGGCGAAAGTAAAGGCCGAGCAATTGGCTGATAAAATGCCGCAGCATTAAGGTTATTGTTATATGGCAAAGCAAGTAGCTAAAAGAAAAGAGGAAGATGCAGAAATCGATATGACACCGATGCTCGACATCGTGTTTATCATGCTGATCTTCTTTATCGTGACCGCTTCATTTGTTAAAGAGGCTGGGGTAAAAGTAAATAACCCCGCAGGGTTAACTGCTACCGCCAGGCCAGATGCAAATGTGTTTATCGCGATAACCAAAGAAGGCGAAGTCCACATCGATAATAAAAATATCGATGTGGACAAGCTTAAAGTTGAAATCCAACGGATTAAACAGGAAACTCCAGAAGGTTCAATCGTCATTCAAGCCGACAGAGACTCCAAAGCAGGTGTTGTTATGAAGGTTCTGGATGCGGCGAAAGGCGCTGGTGTTAAAGCTGTTTCTGTTGCTGCAACGAGGAACTGATCATGCAACGAGTACTGATAGGTCTATTACTAGGTGCTGGCATAACGTTTGGGCTATTCATTTTAATGTCCATTCTCGTATCAAGCGGTGATGGTGACTTTAAAAAGAAAGAGTATCCAGTAGTTGATTATGGTTCAACTGAAGTAGAAGAAGACGTTAAGCGTAAAGAACGCCGTGTTCCTAAGAAGCCGCCGCCACCCAAAGAGCCTCCACCACCTGAGACACAAAAAGTATCCAAGGTGACTAACCCAAATGTTCAGCAAATGAATATTCAAATGTCTAAACTGGATGTGAATGTGGGTAACACAGGCATGTTTATAGGGAATATGTCGGCAATGATGAACCAAGATGGCGAAGCTATTCCAATGGTGATTATTGAGCCTAGATACCCTAGGAAGGCTGCAATGGAGGGAATCGAGGGCTTCGTCCGCTTTAAGTTCACTGTTAAGGCAGATGGTTATGCTAAAGATGTAGAAATCGTTGATGCTAATCCACGCCGTGTATTTGATAAAAATGCTCGACGAGCGATCTATAAGTGGCGTTTTAAGCCCCGGGTTGTCGATGGTAAAGCGGTAGAGCAGCCAAATATGTATTACACGCTAGAGTTCAAACTAGCACAATAACGTAAAAGTTTGATTGGGTCAGATTGATGAAAAAGACTTTTAAAAGCACATTAGTAGCAACATTTACAGTGAGTTTGCTCTCGATAGGCGTTCAGGCGGCTGAAGATAAGAAAAAAGATGAGCCGTCGAAGCCTCCGAAAAAAGAGGTTGATATATCAACCAAATATACTCGCTCTTGTAAATCTTTGGCTGCAACTAAAGAGCCAGAGAAGCGCCCTTTTAAAACCATACCTCAAGGTATTCATAAGCGAATGAATAAAGCTATGGAGTTAATGGCAGCCGAGGATATGAGTGGTGCCTTAGAAATTTTACAAGGCTTGTATGAGCGTAATAAAGACCGCCCTTATGTTAAAGCATTAATCGCATTAAATATGGGTAGTGTTTATATTAACTTAAATCAAAACGCACAAGCTATGCGTTACTTCCAGATTGCTTTGGATGCCAAGGCATTGCAAATTCCTCGTGAGCAGTCTGCTCGTTTAAACTTGGCAAGTTTCCATTATTCAGAAGAAAACTTTGATAAGTCTCTAAGGTTGATTCAAGATTGGTTTAAGTATGAGACCAATCCTAAAAGCACTGGCTACACCCTGCTTGCAGGGATTTATATGCAAAAAGGTAAAATGCGTGAGTCGGTTTGTCCTGCTTATTTAGCCATTCAAACATCTGATGATCATAAGCGGAGTGTATTTACTTTGCTTTTAAGTGCGCACAATGAACTTAAAGACCGTCCTGGGACAATTAAAGTTGCTCGTGCTATGGTTGAAATATGGCCTGAACAAGCTAAAAACTGGCGTATGTTAGGTTCTTTATACGCTGGCGCTGATGACTATACTAAGTCTCTGGCTGTGTTTGAACTGATGCATCGGCAAAATATGTTTGATAAGAAGGAAGATTATACTCAGTTATCTTCTTTATACGCCATGCAAGGAGTACCCTTTGAAGCGGCTGAGCGTCTTAAAGAAGGTATTGAAAAAGGTCTTGTAGAGTCAAATGAATTGAATTGGAAGGCTGTTGCTCAAAATTATCATGCAGCATATGAATTACGTAATGCGATAGCTGCGTATGTCGAAACAGCTAAGCATGTAGAGCATGGGGGGTATGAAGCAAAGCAAGGTCAGTTGTATGCCTTTTTGGATGAATGGAAAAAGGCTGCAGATGCCTACTCTAGAGCTTTAAAACGTGGCAATCTAGATGACCCTGGCCAAGTAATTTATGATAAGGGTATTGCTCAGTATTATCTGATGGAGTTTGATGCTGCAATTGCAACATTAGATGATGCAAAGAAATATAAAAGCGTCAGAAATAAAGCTGCACAATGGGCAGGCTATATTGAAAGACGTAAGCAGACTATTGAAGAACTTGCCCTAAATTAGTTTACTTCCTACTTTCGTTTAAACAATCTTGTTAAACGTGCCTGAGCCCAAGTAGTTGTTTCTGCTTGGGCTTTTTTCATTCTATAGTTAACGTTTTCTAAGCGTATAGGATTGCAATCAGAACTTTAGCTTAATAATTTTGATGTCTCTCTTCTTTTAACTTTATAAAGTGAGCAGTTGTGTTTTAGCTATGACTTAATTGAGAGCTGCTTACAAAACAATTGAAGAGTTACAAATCGATTAAGGGCTTTAAATATTAAGAAGTTGGTTAAATTGTATTGACTTGTGATCTACAGGCAGGAGACAACTGTTTAAAGTAAATAACTCTTAATGCTCGTTTAAACATTACCCTAAAAATTTTTAATTTGTAATGATACGTTTAGCAATTGCCATATTTTGAGCTATTTAAAGTTAAGTAGCCGTTTGCCTGCGAGAATTTAATTATAGTTCGAGAATATTTTAGCTTTGTTATTCGTATCTAAGCGCGTCAATCGGTTTTAAGTTAGCCGCTTTAGCAGCAGGAATAATCCCAAATACAACGCCAACACCTGCGGAAAAGCCAAAGGCAATCAAAATGGCCCATAAGGGGACTGCTGCAGGGGGAAAGTTTGGTATAACCATTGAGGCTAGCACACCCAATCCAAAGCCTAATGCTATTCCAATCAAGCCGCCAAGCAGTGACAAGACAACCGCTTCAATTAAAAATTGCATTAAAATATGGTGTCGCTTGGCGCCGATGGCTTTACAAATACCTATTTCACGGGTTCTTTCGGTTACTGATACCAGCATGATATTCATTATGCCAATACCTCCCACCAGTAGAGATATACTGACAATACCGCCCAACACCATGGTGATCCCATCAATAATACTGGTAAATGAACTTTTCAGTTGTTCTGGTGTTTGTATTTTAAAGTCATCAATCTGTTCATGGGATAAGTTGTGATTGCTTCTGAGTAATCGGCGAATTGTTGACACCACTTGATGGGTATCGGCATTCTTTGATAAAGAAAGCTGTATTGTGATTTGTGGTTTTGTCTGACGGCCAATTAAGCTTTGAATGGTTGAAAAGGGCATGATAACTATGTTGTCTTGATCAATTCCAAAGAGCTCACCTTTACTAACGGTTACACCGACAATTTTAAACCACTCACCGGCAATTTGTATGAACTGGCCCAATGGTTGACTAGGAAGATTTAACTTTTCTATCAGGGAGGGGCCAATCACAACCACTCTGCGGCTTTTTTTATCATCATCAAGGGTTATAAAGCGCCCTTGGTCAATATATAGGGAGTTTACCTGGCGGTAAGACGCGGTAGTGCCTAAGACATTGGAAACTTCCATTTGAGAACCAAATTTGATTTCACGTACTCGACCAAAGCCTTGATAAGTCGGTGTCATGGAGTCGATACCGGTTACATTGTCGCTGATGGTTTGGTAATCATCGAGAGTAATACGGGCAATCTTGCCCTTTAACGCTTCTTTAAATGGGGTGTCTGCGCGAATGGTCAGAGTGTTGGTTCCAAGATTTTCAAACTCGGCGTTGATAGAGTAGCTTAATCCTTGCACTACGGATACCACGGCAATAACGCTAGCAACTCCGATTATGATACCAAGGGTGGTTAAAAAAGAGCGAAAGCCGTGAGCTTTTATCGCCAATAATGCTGAACGAAAACTTTCTGCCAGACTAAATAGCACTGGAATCCCTCAATATATTTCCATCTTTCATTTTTATCTGGCGATTAGAATGCGACGCTATGTCATCCTCATGGGTGACCATTATAATGGTTTGCCCATCTTTGTGGAGCTGATCAAACAGCCTCATAATTTCGACCGATGTTTGACTATCAAGGTTGCCTGTTGGTTCATCTGCGAGCAAGATTGAAGGTTTTGTAACCAGTGCGCGTGCAATGGCAACCCTTTGCCTTTGACCACCAGATAATTCATTAGGCAGGTGATCGCTTCGATCCTCTAACTGAACATTGGCCAGAGCTTCTATTGCCAGATTTTTTCGTTCATTGAATGGTATGCCAAGATAAATCAGCGGCTGCATAACATTTTGCAGCGCTGTGGCACGGGGTAGCAGATTAAAGCTTTGAAATATAAAGCCAATTTCTCTGTTGCGTATATCCGCTAATGCAGACTCATCAAGTGTGGCAACATTTTGATCATTCAGGCGGTAGTGGCCATTTGTTGGGCTATCGAGACAACCAAGAATATTCATCATGGTAGACTTTCCTGAGCCGGAAGCGCCAATAAAGGCAATGTATTCATTATGATGTATGGTTAATGAAACATTATGCACGGCTTTTACCAGCTGGCTTCCCATCTGATAATGTTTCGAAATTTGCTCAAGTTCAATTAACGCCATAAATTAGGGTTACTTAACAACAACTGATTCACCATCAGTCAGGTGGCGTAAGGTCCTATCCGGACCAATAATAACTTGAGCGTTTAAGGTTAATCCATCAATTACCTGCTGAAAGCTATCGTCGGATATTCCGGTAACGATAGGTTTTTTAATCGAAAAACCGTTTTCAACCACAAAAACATGTCGTTCCACCAAATTTTCACTGCGCTTTTCTTCAGTGATGATAGCTTGCAACGGAATAGACTGGACGGGATCCGTAGATTGAGTGAATATTTCTGCCCGGCAGCTCATGCCTGGCTTAAGCGAGATGCCTTGTTGTTTATTGATGTCCAGCTTGACAAGAAAGCTTAGACCTTGGCGACCAGAAGCTGTTTTTGCGGAAGAAGCAATGGATTTGACCACTCCTTCAATTGGGTGATCCGGATAAGCTATTGCTACGACTTTTGCTGGTTGCCCAATTCGTATATCTGCAATATCGGCTTCATCCACAAACACTTCCGTTATAGTACTTTCAGGGTTGGCTATGGTCATTAGCGCAGAGCCTGCAATATTAGTGGTACTTGCGATTGCTGTTTCGCCTTCTTTAATATCAAGCGAGGTTACTTTTCCGTCAATAGGTGATACGACACGAGTTTTATTTAAGCGATCGACAGCTTGAGCCAATTGCGCCTTTGCTTGTAATAGAGATTCTTTGGCGGATTCTACATCAATTTTTGCCAGTTCAAGCTGACTGGAAAAGGCATCGAAGGCATCATCGTCCAGAAGCTTTTGCTGATGCAGTTTTTTCTTTCGTTGCCACTGATTTTCAAGATTGGAAAGCTGAACTAGCTGTCGATCAATGGCAATTTGCTTCATTCGAACAGCCGCTTTACTCTGTTCTACATTGGCTTTGAAGGTTTCATCATCCAGAATCAATAACAACTGGCCTTTGCTTACAAAATCCCCTTCTTTAACCAAAACTTGTTTAACTTTTGCAATGACCTCGCTGGACAGTCGCACCTGATCATCGTGTGCAAGGCGACCCGATGCCAGAACAGAGGTTCGTATCACACGTTCGCTAGGTGTGGTGACTTCAACCTCTTTGCTATTGGCATTCCGGTACTTTAAAAGTACCGGAATGCCAATCACTAACGAGAGTAACAGGAGTAATATAACGGCTTTTTTCATCATTAAATCAATGCTGCTGAGATACCAAAGTAAAGAATGATCGGTAAGAAACCGAAGATGGTCGACGCAGTAATCGAGGCATTGGTCCAGGTTCGGTAGCCAATACCGACTAATATAGCAATCCAGATACCCACAAGATCAAACTGCGTCAAAATGCTGTACCAGGGATGTGTATTGTCCACTTGGAATATCAGCAAATTAAGATTGAAACCACTAATGTCGTGTTGAGCTATTTGTCCATTTGAGCTGATTGAAATAGTAATAATAGCAAGCAGAATAGACAGTAACTTTACAACGCCAGCCCAGGCGACCAAGTTAAAGCACTGACCGAAGGTTAGGTCGTCATTACGAATGTTTGAAATGATAATGTAAAGGACGGCCGTTATGGCATAAACAATAGGAATTCCAATTACAGCGCCTCCAATGCCAAAAGCCATATAGCCAGTGGCGCCCATGCTTGACATTGAACTGATCATGGCTTCTTTTTCTGCCGGACTTGCGGCAGTTGCGGCACTTTGCTCAATAAACCAGCTTAAGTCTACCGATTGAAAATAAAGTGTATTGACAAGTGCTGAGCCAATAATAATTAAAATCAGCGGAAACCATCCGGCCCCTTTATCTTTTATGACTTCGAATGCCTTTGCTGGAGCGGTAAACATATTGGTTGTTACCGTTAGTAACCCCGTATCTTGATTAGTGGTTTGCTCGTCCATTTTTATCCCCTTGAGTTATGATTGTTTTTCGCTTAGTAACCCATTGTTTTAATTTATTACAAAAAGAATGCAACAAGTTTTATGTAAGTTATTAGTGATTGATCTGACTGAGTGTGTAGTTCCCGTGAAAGGAAAAGACCAGGAGTCTGAATAATATGATAGAAGTGCAAAATTTAGCCAAGTCATTTCGGTACGATAAGGTGGCTCTGAAAGAGCGTAAGAAGAAGTCTAGGCAGAATATTGATCCTCGTGAAGATAACCGTCATTTTCATGCTGTACGAGATGTTACCTTCAAATGCGAGCCTGGCAAAGTTCTGGGGCTTTTGGGACCTAATGGTGCGGGTAAAACCACCACATTACGGATGTTATCGACGGCATTGTCACCAACGAAAGGCAGTATCTTTATTGATGGCACCAATGTGATCGACAGTCCTCTCACCATGCGCAAGCAAATTGGCTTTTTATCAGGAAAGACCAGTTTATATCGACGACTTACCGTAAAAGAGAATGTGGCCTATTTTGGGAAGTTACACGGTTTAAGTGGGAAGGCGCTTGAGCAGAAGATTGATAAGGTGTTCGACTTGCTTGATATACACTCTTTTGCCAATAAAAAAGCTGAAGACTTATCAACCGGTATGCAACAACGTGCCAATATTGCTCGTACAGTTATTCACGATCCCAAAGTTCTGGTATTGGATGAGCCTACAACAGGACTTGATGTGATCAGCGCTAAAACCATCGTTGATTTTATTGAGTCTTATCGGGGCAGTAATGTGTCAGTAATTTTTTCAACCCATCATTTGCATGAAGTCGAGTCTGTGTGTGACCAGGTTACTTTAATTGATAAAGGAGTAACACAGTTTAACGGTGATGTTGCTGACTTTAGAGCGATTGGAAATGGTAACGATCTCTATTCTTCGTTTTTGGCATTAGTTGATGAGTCTTCAAGCCAGTCTGAGCAGTCAGATATTAAGCAGCAAGCATTTGTAGGAGCTTGATTATGTGGGAAATTTATAAGAAAGAATTTTTGGAGTTGGTTAGAGATAAGCGAACGCTTATATTCACCGTATTATTGCCAACATTGATCATGCCAGCCATTTTTGGCGGTGTAGCCTTTGTTATGGACAAAATGAATAAAAAGGCGCAACAAGAAGAGTTAACCTTTATTGTTCAAAATCAAGAAGCGATGCCTGCCGTTGTTGAAGCGTTAAAAAAGCAAGAAAATTTTAAGCTGGTTTCAGTTGATAATATCAATGAATTATCATCGGAAGAGATAAAGCAGAATATTAAGGATAAGGCGTTTAAATTTGCTCTTGTGTTACCAGTAGAAGGGCAAGCGTTACTCAAGCAGGGGCAGCAAGCTGAAATAGAGCTTCATTTTAATAATGCATCCTTAACCAATAAAATTTATCAACGGGTTAAATCCGCTATTGATGACTTAAATGAGACACAACAAAAAAGCTTGCTGGCGAAGTTTAATCTTGATGAAGAAACGCTAAAGGGGCTGACAAGACCCATTAGTATCAAGCGAGTGAATACGGCGGATAAGCGTGAAGATACCGGAGAGAAAATTGGCTGGTTATTGCCTTATGCTTTAATGATTTTAATTCTGACGGGCGCTATGTACCCTGCATTAGACATGGGCGTCGGTGAAAAAGAACGAGGAACATTGGAGACTTTATTACTAACACCAGTGAGTCGAACGAAAATTGTGTTTGCAAAATTCTTTGTTATTTTTACTACCGGATTCTTGACGGTGTTTTTAACATTGGCCAGCCTCGTTATCTGGAGTCTGGTTGCGTTGAATGTCTTTGCAGTGGAAGCCATTAAAAAGTTAACCGAGGTGATTGCCTTTACTGATGTATTGCTGGTGTTCACCATGCTTGCCCCAGTAGCCGCCATTTTTGCTTCTTTATTATTATGCGCTTCAATTTACGCTAAAAACTTCAAAGAAGCGCAAAATTACATGTCGCCCATTATGATGTTTTCGATTATTCCTATTGTATTTTCCATATTACCGGGTGTGCAGTTAAACTCAACTTGGGCCTGGGTACCTTTAACCAATGTATCCTTGGCGATCAAAGAAATTGTAAAAGGGACCGTTGATTACGGAATGATGGGCATTATTTTCCTATCAACCACAATATTAGCCGGTGTTTTACTGTATTTCTGTAATCTCTGGTTTAATCGCGAGGCAGTCTTGTTTCGCAGCTAGTTAAAATTATCCATTGTAAGCGCAAGCTGGGAAGCCCCAGCTTGCGCTTTACGTCAGTATATCCTCTGTATTTAACACCACGCATAATTCTAAAACGAAATACTCAATAACCTAGTAAACTTCGGCAATTGCGATGTTTAATGGTTTGTTGTACATTACGTAACATGTTACGCATATCGCAGAAATTTATAGTATGTCCGAACTGACCGATTATGGGCTGCTGACGCTGGGCAGTTATTTGCGCAAGATAAGCGATACTCTTTATAAGAGTGTTGATGAGATCTACACAAAGTCGGGTCTTAAGCTATCGTCAAGGGTTGTCCCTTGCTTATTATTAATTAAAGATAATGGTCAGGTGCCTATTACTTTATTGGCCAGCAAACTTGGGCAAACGCATTCTGCCGTTAGCCAAATGAGTCGCAAGTTGTTAAAAGAGCAACTTATCTTTGATACGCCCGATCCCGATGATGAACGGAAACGTCTGCTCAGTTTAACGCCAAAAGGTTATGAGTATCTTGATGGAATGGATAAGTACTTCAGGGCGATTCAGCAGTCACTTGATCAAATGATTGATGGTGAAGGTGAACAGTTGATTAAATTGTTACAGCAATTTGAAAAATCTCATATTGAGCAGGCTTTTCAATCGAGAGCTTTGCAGTCGATTAGTTTGTTACAAAATACAACTGTAAAGGTGGTCGACTATACCCCGGTGTATCGAAACATATTTAAACAATTAAATATTGAGTGGCTGGAAAAATACTTTTATGTCGAACAGATTGATGAAGATGTGTTATCGGATCCTGACCGGTTTATATTGAAGCCGGGCGGCCATATTTTTATTGCGTTAAAAGATAACAAGCCTGTGGGTACTGCTGCACTCATCGCTGCAGATAAGGATAGTTTGGAGCTATCCAAGATGTCTGTGACCGAAAGTGTGCAAGGGAGTGGTATTGGTCGATTATTATTAGAAAAAACCATCGAGTATTATAAAAAAAGTGGAAAAACAAGGTTGTTTCTGGAGTCAAACAGTAAGTTAAAACCCGCATTAAAACTTTATGAGTCGGCAGGTTTTAAACATATTAAAAAACCTGATGGAGACTCTCATTATCAACGTGCTGATGTTTATATGGAATTTTTTGAGCCAGCGCGTAGATAAATATATTTCATATGTTATGCTTTAATTAACTTTAAATGCTTCACAAGGAATATGTGATGTCTCCTTCTGTGTTGATAGTTGACGATTCAAAATCGGTAAGTTCTGTTTTAAAGCAATACCTTATTGAGCTGGGCTTAGATAATATAAGTGTTTGTGATGATCCTCTTTTAGCATTATCTCAAATTAAAAATGACTTAACGGCTTTTGATGCCGTTTTTATCGACCTTCATATGCCCGGTCTGGATGGTCTTGAAATGATGCACCAGCTCGATAATTTAAATTATCGCGGAGGTGTGATAATTATTTCTGGTCTTGATCAAAAGATTATTGATTTGGCTGAAAATATTATCAAAACAACACAGCTGAAATTATTGGGTACTGCTACAAAACCTTTTTCATTGTCCGTTCTGGCTTTTCTGGTAAAACGTATACGATACATTCGTAATAAAGCCTATCCAAAAGCAGACTTTATAAAACGAAGAGAATTAGTCGACTCTTTGAAAAACAAATACATTGTTCCCTATTATCAACCGAAAATTAATTGCCGCTTTGATACCATGTTAGGCGTTGAATGCCTGGCTCGCATTGATGTTACCGGAAGGGGGCGTATTTCTCCGGATAACTTTATTCCTGTGGCTGAAAAGTTTGGTTTGTACGATGAGTTTTTTGAGTTGTTACTTCACCAAGCATTAAAGGATTATGTTAATTTTTCATTGACTCATAATACCAAGTCTCCTTTATCGATAAATATTTTACCGAACCAGTTAAATTCCGATAAATTACTGTATCAAATTGACAATGCAATTGAGAAAAGTTTATTCCCAATAGAGATGTTGATGCTAGAGATTACAGAGCATCAGGCACTGCATACACAGGCACAGTTAAAAAACTTAAACCGTTTAAGAATTAATGGCATTAAACTTTCACTGGATGACTATGGTGCTGGCTTTACCAATTTAGGGCAAATAAAAAACCTGCCGCTTAATGAAGTTAAGCTTGATGCTAAAATGGTCAATGGCATTGCACTTGATCCATTATTGGAAGTTATTTGCCGCTCAACTCAGGAAGTGACCAGTGCGTTAGGTTTACAGTTTATTGCAGAAGGTGTTGAAAGCGAAAAAGATTTGGCTGTGTTAGAAAAGTTAGGTGTTGATGGATTTCAGGGGTATGGCATTTGCCGCCCTAAACCTATCGATGAATTCGAGCGCTGGTTTCAGGTATGGAACAGAGAATCTGAAAGCAGCCGCTATCGTAATTAATTTATTCAGTTGGCTAGAGCGAAAGATAAGCACACTCTAGTATTCTTAAACAGTTTTTATTTTTACAGTTAAAATTAGAGGCTCACTGGGGCTTCGCCAACCGTTAAGCTTACGGTCATCAACTGCTTTTCTCGATAAAACTTAAACTCAACCGTATCACCAGGCTTCGACTCAGAGGTGATGTTATAAACCTGTTTAAAAGATGAAATTAACTCCCCATTTATGTGAGTTACAAAATCGCCGTATTGCAAACCTGCCTGATCGGCAGGGCCTTCCGGGTTGACTTCTGTGATAGCAAAGCCTTGGCCGTGTTGAATATGATCCGGAGCTAACAGTTTATGGCCTCGTTGATTGACCGGGTTTGCTGAAAATCCCAGCCAGCCTCGACTGACTTTTCCATCATCCATTAAATCTTTCACTATGTCCTGAACCACCGGGAAAGGAATCGTGAAGCTGATACCTGTTTGTGCTGCGCCCTGATTTTTTGCCGCTAGCTGCTGAGTGGTTATGCCAATTAATTCGCCGTGTGCATTCACCAGAGCTCCTCCTGAGTTGCCAGGGTGAATTGCGGCATCAATTTGGTATATGGGTAAATCGGATCGTGTTGAGCGGGTTGCACTGATGATGCCCATGGTAACGGTTTGATCAAACTGTCCGTAGGGGTTACCTATAGCAAATACCACATCACCAGCACGAACTTCTCGCTCGGAGTTACTGAGCGCGGTTGGAAGGTTTTCCAAATCAATATGCAGTAAAGATAAATCGGTCATGGGATCGGAGCCTATGACAGTGGCTATTTTTTGTCGGCCATCAGAAAGTTGTACTTTGATGGATTCCGCTTCGTGGATCACATGATAGTTAGTAACCACATACCCCCGGCTATCTATAATTACACCAGAACCAATGTTGACACCAACATTGACCAGATAGCGATCTTCTACACTGGTGGGGTTTGGGTTTTTAGATAAGGTGCCTTTACTGACGGTTTGAATACTAACCACTGCAGGGGCAGAGCGTGATATGGCGTCAGCAAAACTGGCAGGTGTTTCTGTCTTTACTGGCTCTGATTGAACGGTACTTGCCGGTGACTGTAATAACAGGCGTCCGGCTAACCATTGACGTAAATCAACGCTGGCCTGGGAATTCGACCAGAGCAGTAAATAGAGCAGTGCCAAGGATAGCCCGAGCGCTATATATTTAATCCAGAATTTCAAAATAATCAGTCTTATCAATATCGAATAGGCAGCATGTTACCTTACTCTCATTTAATAACAAATAATGTCAGGAGAAATGAGAGCTAAGGCAACAATTAAGCTGATATGTTTGTGTTTTTATTCTTGCGACTTCGATTTAACGAAGAATTAACAAAAATTGCTCGGCATCTCGTACTACTCTCAGAGGTAAGCTGCGATTAGTAGCCGGGATGATTTTTGAAAGATCGTCAAAGTTGCGGACTCGATATCGTCCAATACCGTTGATTTTATCGCCTGGTCGAAGGCCATAATAAGCGGCACGAGAGCGCTTATCGACCGAGACGACTTCCAGCGCGGCTTGTTCACTGGTAACGCCCGACTTTTGCCCGAGTTCAACACCTTGCAGTAAAGGGTGGAATTGTTGACCCTGCCGCTTGGTGATTTTGGGCTCGGCAAGCACCAGCTGAATGGTCGAGCGTTGATTGTCACGTAGCATTTCCAGTGATATTTCACTGCCTGCTGGCAATAATCCTTCCTGATTAAGCAGGTCGGCTGCAGATTTTAGTTTGCGTCCATTGATTGAGAGCAGTATGTCGGTGGTTTGAATGCCGGCTTTAGCGGCTGTAGAGTCAGGGCTGACTTCGGTTACTACAACCCCATTATTGTGCTGAACACCCAATGCGCGCGCCAATGAAGGTGTCA
This sequence comes from Pleionea mediterranea, assembly GCF_003148745.1. Taxonomy (GTDB): domain Bacteria; phylum Pseudomonadota; class Gammaproteobacteria; order Enterobacterales; family Kangiellaceae; genus Pleionea; species Pleionea mediterranea. Next base: position 443,294 of record NZ_QGGU01000001.1, read on the forward strand.
GCTCCTGTACTGAAATGCCCAGCAGCCCACGGCGTACTTCGCCATAATCGAGCAGGTGCTGCATAATGGTTTTTGCCAGATTAATGGGAATGGCAAAACCAATTCCTATATTGCCTTTTGGGCCTAAAATAGCGGTATTGATGCCAATGAGATGGCCATTCAAATCGACCAGAGCTCCGCCGGAATTACCGGGATTTATCGCGGCATCGGTTTGGATAAAGTCTTCATAACGCTCAATACCCAGTCCGGAGCGGCCTTTGGCGCTGACAATACCCGATGTCACGCTATGTCCCAGACTAAAAGGGTTGCCTATTGCCACCACAAAGTCACCAACTCTTAATTTGTCCGAGTCGCCAAGGGGCACTGCGCTGAGCCCGGTAGCGTTAACTTTTAACACGGCAACATCGGTTTCTTCATCGGAGCCCAGCAGTTCGGCGCTAAACTCCCGACCATCTTCCAGTGTGATCTGAATTTCATCGGCACCGCTAATAACATGGTGGTTGGTTAAGATAAGTCCCCGATCGGCATCGATGATAACGCCAGAACCAAGGCTGTTGGCCTGACGTTGCTTGGGGCCAGGTACCAGGAAGCCAAACACGGGATCGCGCATCAGAGGCGTTTCTATGGTTGCTGTGGTGGCTATATTAACCACTGCAGGATTGGTTTGCTCCAGCATAGGCGCCAGGCTTGGCAAGGGAGTTGAACCCACTTGGCGTGGCAATTGTGCATTCAGGCTTGAAGCAAAGCCAAGTAGAACTATAAGTGATAAAAACCAGAGACGGCGAAACATCAGGCTAATTTCTCCCTTAATCAAGTGTGTAACTGTCATGGATGGGTTGATTACTCAGTCAGACCGAATTTTCTATTTAGGGTTCCTTTGTCTGATTTCAAGCCTTTAATAGCGGTAAAAACGTCGTCAGACTATAACGCTCAAGTTTGATGCTAATGCTGATGGTGTGAAATCGGCTTTATGTGTAACAAGCTAACGAGATGATATCAGGAGTAGGTATTTGTAGTAGGTGGTATAGAGGAGTTGATGGCTGTGCTGCTGAAATAAAACATCCCGCTGAGCGGGATGTTTGAAAATGAGTGTTTATTATTTCTAGCGATTGATGCAGTCTTGAGCCGTATTTTAGACAGATAACAACTGATCAGGTTTTCACATTATCCATGTCCAGACTGTTGTGATTAATGACACCCTTGTCTTTAATCGCGTAGTCCAGAGGAGGGGCTTCTTTGTCATTATCATTGGCCGCTTTCTTGGCTTGCTTTTCGCTCTGCTTCGCTTCATCTTTTGACTGATCCAGATGAATAATATTGTCACTGGTTTCTTCAGTGTCACTCTCTTTTGCCGCAGCCTCATCTTGTTCATTGCGATAATCATGGGCTCGATAAAAGCTCTCATTACTGAAGGTGTCTTCACCGTGAAAATCGCTGTCTGCGTGCATATCGTTAGGCTGATAACCCACATTCATCTGGTTTTTTCTGTGTTCCAGAGAGTGTTTAAATGGCTGAGCATCGGCCAGCACATCAGAACTTTGCGCCATATATTGATATAAGTTTTGGTATTCCTGAGTCACCTTGCCAAAAAGATTGGCGGTTTTCTCAAAATGCGTATTGATTTGCTGGCGATACTTTTGCAACTCGCTGTCTTTATCGATGATAAGTTGTTCCAGTTCATCAATTTTACGTTGCGACGCCGAGCGACCCTTTCCCAGAGTAAATGCAACAACAGCGGTAATGGCCAGCACCAGAATGCCTGCAACCCATTCCATATGTATCTCCTAGTGAAATAGTTAGTTAATTCTATGATAGTTAAAATCTTTATAAATTACGACTGCAAACATTAGAAAAGTTCGTTTTCAAAGCCAAAATATCGTAAATCTGTGATCCTGTGAGGGTAAAGAATCCCCAGCAGGTGATCCACTTCATGTTGCACCACCCGAGCATGGAATCCTTCGGCGGTCACCGAAACATCTTTTCCTTTTGGCGTTTGGCCACTATAGCGAATTTTTTTATACCGGGGCACCAAACCTCGCATCCCCGGAATCGATAAACAACCCTCCCAGCCATCCTCCATTTCATTATCCAAAACTTCTATTTTAGGATTCAGCAGGACCGTTGTTGGCACATCCTCGACATCTGGATAGCGCGGATTTTCCGAAACGCTAAAAATTAGCAGTTGTTTCGATTCGCCAATTTGTGGCGCCGCTAAACCAGCTCCGTCGTTAGCAGCCATTGTGTCAAACATGTCTTCGATCAGGTCGTCCAGTTGTTGTGTATTAAACTCGGTAATGGGGGAAGCTTGCTTTAGCAACAGCGGATTACCCATTCTTAATAACGGACGTACAGCCATAATTAACGTTCCTTATATTATCAACCACAGGGTTATTCTAGTATTGTGCTGAAAAAAGCGATTATCAAGCACAGAGTTATTTGTTTGAGCGATATAAAAGTGAGAAAATACACCAAACTTACGAATCTAAAACCAATCTGGAGCAACTAATGTCTCGTCCGTCTAAAACTGACGCAATGTTTATCGATGGGCCAGCTGGAAAACTGGAAACTCTGGTGGATTATCCTGCGAATGACAGTGCAAAAAAGGCCGTTGCAATTTGCTGTCACCCCCATCCACAACACGGCGGAACCATGACCAATAAGGTGGCTTATACCCTAGCCCGTGCGCAAGTTTCCCTAGGGCTAATTGCGGTTCGTTTTAATTTTCGTGGCAAAGGAAAAAGTGACGGCGAATACGGTCAGGGAAAAGGGGAGATGGATGACCTGCGGGCCGTCATTCGTTGGGTTAGACAAGAGTATCCGGATTATAGCTTATGGTTATCGGGTTTTTCTTTTGGCTCCTGGATTTCAGCAATGGTTGCTCATGAGTATGATGTGGACCAGCTGATCAGTATTGCTCCACCCGTTGAACGCGGCGTATTTGAAAATATGGAACATCCTTATTGTGACTGGTTAGCGGTTATGGGCGACGAAGATGAAGTGGTTAGTTTTGCAGCAACCGAAAACTGGATAGAATCGTTGCACCCAAAACCTGACTGGATTGTCATGGAAGGTGCGGGTCATTTTTTTCACAGCCGATTGGTAGAGCTGCGCGAAATACTTGAGAAAAGCCTGACAGTTAAAGCTAACGCATTAGCAGAAGTTTAAACACATCAATGTTTTAAATGCGATAACGATATTGATTATTACTGATTCAATAAAAACCTGAAAATATGAAAACTACTTAAATGATAATTATTTAAATGATAACACCACTTGAAAAATATCAGCAGGATCTTAAGCGAGAAGACTTTCAAAAAGACTCTGCGCAGCAAGATGCGGTAGAACGTCTGGATGATTTATTCCATCGCTTGATAAAACGACATAAGCAATCAACCTCATTGTTGGCACGCATCACTTCAATATTTAGTGATCGAAAACCCGAGCAAGGACTTTACTTTTGGGGTGGTGTTGGTCGTGGTAAAACCTATCTGGTGGATACGTTTTACGATTGTCTTCCTTTTAAACAAAAAAAACGATTGCACTTTCATCGATTTATGCACGATGTGCATCATCAGTTAAAGCAACATAAAGGTGAGTCAAACCCACTGGATAAAATTGCCGATAAAATGGCAAGTGACTTGCTAATTATTTGTTTTGATGAATTCTTTGTCAGTGATATTACCGATGCCATGATATTGGGTGGTTTATTTGAAGCGCTATTTTCAAGAGGGGTAGCCCTGGTTGCAACATCTAACATCCCACCCGAAAAGTTGTACTGGAATGGTTTGCAACGAGATCGTTTTTTACCGGCAATAAAATTGGTTCAACAACACACCGAAGTGGTTAATGTGGATGGTGGAGTCGACTATCGACTCAGAACGCTCGAACAGGCTGAAATTTATCACTACCCACTGGATCAGGCCGCTATTGATAATTTAAATTTTAGCTTTGACCATTTGGCCACTGAAATTCAGCAAGACAAGCGCAGTATTGAAGTTGAAGGGCGTAATATTGCAACTGTTAAACTAGCCGAAGGAGCTGTCTGGTTTGATTTTGAGGCCATTTGTAATACTCCTCGCAGTCATTCAGATTACATTGAACTGTCGCGCTGTTTTCATACCGTTTTGATAAGCGACTTAAAGCAGATGAACAACGATAACAACGATGCCATGCGACGTTTTATTAGTTTGGTGGATGAGTTCTATGAGCGAAATGTTAAGTTGATTATAGCAGCAGAAGTGGATATGCCGGACATCTATACCGGCACATCGTTAGCCTTCGAGTTTAAACGCACGTTAAGTCGTTTGCAGGAAATGCAGTCCCACGATTATTTGGCGAAACCCCACTTGCCTTAAATACGATCATTGATCTAGATAATTAAACTCGCCTGAAATATCGAGTACAATGTTTCAGGCGAAATATTAATTTTAAGATTATTGACGTACCCAGTTTAATTTAAGCACTTGTTCGTTAGATATCAGTAAAAAAGTCAGTTCCAGATTATCTCCCTCAGTTACGCGATCGGAAACAAATGCAAAACCCTGAAAAATTCCTTCAATAGAGCAATCATTAAGAGCCATGTCTACTGGAAAGACATTATATTCGGGCTCTGTAAATGCAATATTGCCTGTAAGCTGGCAATCAAATAGGCTGTCGCTGGAAAATTCTAGAGCGTCATCTATGGGCTCTACAGTGACCGATGCTCCTGTAGCTAACTCGACCCAGGAGCCATTGATATCAGCTTCAGTTATTTCTCGGTTGCTTATTGCCTGGTAACGTAAACTTAATCGTCCATCATTTTGAGCTGAATCAAAACGACCATTAATGCTTTGTTGATGATTAACCATCAGTTCAAAACCAATGATACTTCCGTCACTGTGCCCCGAAAACTGATAGCCATTGGTTTGGTAGACAGTATTAATGGATACCATCTCATTATTCTGGTTAGCCGATGAATATACGACTGAAGAAAATGTTCCGGATATGGCAAAGCCATTGTCGGAATAGATAATTCCTTCATGATTACCGTTTTCTGACTCTGAATAGAATATGGCATGAACGGACTCAAGTTGTCCTGTGCCAGACTCAAGGGTGCCGGTCCAGATACCGCTGGCAGATATAGGTCCTTCAGAAGTTGTTGTCTGATTTTCGGAACAGGCAGTGAGAGTGAGCGTAACGGCCGTTATTACAATAAAATACGCTGAAATTTTAATCATTTTATTTAAATTATTAAGGATTAGGAAAGGTAAAATTAGCAAAGACTGCGCCAATGTACAAATTGACATAGAGATTCGCTAAAACTACCACCTAATTATCCTATTAAACGCTAGAAGTCACTGGCTTTTTTAACGTTAATAGTTCGGGTTGCAACTGAAAAAATTATCGATTAATAATCGCTTCCGTCAGAGCCTTTTGGAATTCACAGAGCGCTTCCAGTTGTATGGTGTCGTCTTCAAGGTCGATTCCTTGCTGTTGAAAATATGACTTGGTTTCATCCATGGTACAGGCTTGCTCAATTAAATCTTCCAACGGAAGGTTATCGTATTTTTCGCCAACTAATACACTGCTCGCCATCGAGTTGGCGACGTTTTGTGCCGCGCTTTCAATATTTACCTGAGTCATTATTCACCTTTGCTGTATTTACTTATCCCTAAATTTAAGCATAGCGATTTAACTATACGGTGCAATTGAAAGTAGAGGATTGAGATTGCCGATTATCAAAATGATGAATATATCCACAAAGTTTTTAAAATTATCGCAACCACTGGGATATACTTTATATCCGATAAATTAATAAAGGACTGGGTGATGACTGATAATGATGTAGAGCAATATTTAATGAGCAAGCCAGAAGCCTATAAAGGCTACCCATTTGGGCCTGAGGTTGCGGTGTTTAAAGTCAAAAATAAAATGTTTGCAACATTGGCAGAAGAAAATAATGAAGGACGAATGAATCTTAAGTGTGAGCCAACGGAAGCTCTTATGCTGCGGGATATTTTTGAATCGGTGATCCCGGGTTACCATATGAACAAGAAGCACTGGAATACCATAAAGCTGGATGGCTCTGTTCCAGATAATGAAATTAAGCGCATGATCGACAACTCATTTGGTCTGGTAGTTAAATCACTTAAAAAGTCAGAGCGAAAACAGTTGCAGCTGCATTACTCGGAGCAGCAATTGTATGGTCCTTCATAAGAAGCAGGAGTCGATATTTAGGTGGAAATATTTTTTTGAGTGGACTAACCATACAAATTGAAAGAATTATTTAGTAAATCAATATTTTTAGTTAAAAATATTGTGTTTCTGGATGGTGCGTTAGTATTTTAAGGAAATCGAATATTTATAATAAACATAAAAAATATTGATAATTGTTATTCTTGTTTATATTGTCTGTGTGACTGAAAACTAAATTTCAGCTAATTGCTGCTAGTGGTAGCTGATGATAAAAGTATTAATTTCTGGATATCTGTCAGTGGAACTGTTCAACTTGAATCTTTTCGCTACTTGTTAAAGACAAACTTCGCGCTGGAAGAAAGAATACCCGAGCAAGTTAAAAGACTGATGGCAGAATATGATTTTGGTTGGCGCGCACTGATAAGTTCGGTTGATTATAAAACCTTTATTAAAAGCACAGGTTATTTAGCACAAGATCTATTCTTTATAGCGTATGAACATAGGTACACCATCAAAAGAAGAATACACTGGCATGCAGGCTTATTTTAAATCAAAGAAACATAATTTTGGTGAAAATACTGGACAGGAAATCGTTATTCCTGATTTTGTAAAAATGTTGAGCAGCTTCGATATCCTGATTCTGGCTTTATTTGGTGGGCTTGACTCTCAAGTGGACTGGCGAAGTGCTAAATCTCTATATCAATCATCGTTAGGTGAAAATGATCATTTGACTGTCTCGGTATTCCCTAAATGTAACCACTTGATGTTTAAAGCTGAAACCGGTGCCTATTTTGAAGATTTAAAACCTTTCAATTGGAAGCGATGCAAAGGATTTTTTGACAACATCTCGAACTGGTTAAAGCAACAAAAATCCAATGCATCAGACACTTAAATTGAATCGAGTTAAACTATAGATTTGTAAACGTTGTAATAAAAAGTAATCTTAGCCTTTACATATAATACTTGAAACCAAGATATTATTTTACAGTGGCCCAGATTAACGGTTTCTTAGAGTTTTCTTTAGATGATGAGTCTGATTGAGGCTTACGTACACATTTTTTCTTTTTTCCATTTTGTAACATCTCGGCACCAATTGAATATTCTTTGTCTGCGTAATAGCAAAACTTAGTGATATCAATCTCTTTCTTCTTCGAAGATGGTTGCTGACTATTACCTGCAAAAGAACTGGATGTGGATAATATTAACAGGCTTAATAGTATTATTTTCATTGTATGGCTCCTTTGATAATTATGTAGAGATTTTACTTGGGTTGATGATTGATTTTTAATCAGTTTGATTTCTGATCATATAGAATAACTCTATAGGAAATCACTTCGATTAAAAATGAACTTACGATAATCAAAGCTGAAGTATCAATAAGTCTTAATTTATTACACAGTATTGGTTAATAATTTAAAGAAATACGAAAATTTATCCTAAGACAAACAAAAGCGCTTAAGGTTTAAATAACCTTAAGCGCTTTTGTTGCAAGGCATCCTACTGAGTTAGCACGTTAATTGTGTCATTTCTGTAGAAGAATCTTAAATAAACTACCGCATAACTATTAAATTCTCAAGACGCTCAAGGTCATTGAGTACGCGCCATTCACCACCCCCTTGAACCACACGCTGCTGCCAATTACTCAGTCGTTCCTGATAGTCTCTGGGATCTATGTTGTCGGTGCGTAATTTGGTGACATTTAGCGCAACAACATTGATGCCTTTAAGATCAATTGGAAAGTCCCTGATGTGACCTTTTTGCAGATCTTCTTCAAGATCCGAAAAAATAAGCACGTATTTTTCACCTGCCCCGGCTTCATTAACAAACTCTGCTGCCTGTAGCACCGCACCTGTAATATCGGTGTTGGCTGAGCCGCGACTTATGTTGGCCACAAAGTCATCTACTTTATGTTTGAACAGACGTTTCTGATCGTTTGCAGTACTAGGACGAGCATCAAAGTTAGCTTTGGCAATAATATCTTTTTCACTAAAACTGCCGCTGTCTATTCGAGCCATGGCTATTGAGTCACCACTATCGAGTGTTGCCAACAGGTAATTCATTATGGCCTGGGCTTTGTTTAGTTCTTCGGTATAAGTGCCAGAGGTATCTATTAAGAAATAAACAGCTCGGTTATTGGGTTTGGATTTTCCACAACCAGTAATTAACAGTTGCAGACCTATGATAACAATAATCATGGATAATGGTTTCAAAATTCTCATGGTGTCTTCTCCTCATCGACGGGGACCCCTAAAGGAATTTGCCGTCGATGTTTTATTAATTAAGCATCAAAAGGTTATTCAGTCATGCGTTAGGCATTGTCACTTGCGGCTTTGCCTGTACTACTTTTAAGGGCTTTAACTTCTTTGTTCCCGCGGCGGTTTTTGCTATATGAGTTAGTCGACTCATCGTTCTGATTATCATCGGGGGATGATTTTCCTGAATATTTTTTAACGATCAGTTCTGCACTTAACGGCAACATAATGATTAAATCATAAAGGCTTACCAACATTTTGCTGAGATGATTAATAATGCCGCCAGTCATCCGAACAATCACTCGTAACGCTCGAACCATACCTATCGCCAGTGATCCTAATACCGTTCGTAATGAGTGAATAAATGACTCCAGTGGAATGGCAATAAATGCCAGCGCAAAAGGTAAAATAAAGCCCATGGTCATCTGGCCGATGGATGGTATCCAGCGGAATTCAGCATTTGCGTTTGTGGCACCAATGCCCGTTAGTGATTGTTGAAGCGCTTCACGATCGAGCGCCAGTAAGTCACGCATATAAGCCAGTGATGCTTCAATTCCTGCAAGAATAAACAGTATGGTAAAGCTGATGATCATCATACGACGTCGCATTTTGTCATCCATACTGCCAATCATTGGAAATAAATGAGTCACCCTTAAAGATTCAAGCAGAAACAGTCCCATCGCTATTTCAACTAAAATAATCACCAGCGCCGCAATATCGGATGTTTTCATATCGCCTATGTAACTGGTGCCGCCAACCATTTCTGACATGGGCATGGCAATCAGTTGAAAGTTAATTAAACCACCGAGTGCGGCGACAATCAGTACCAGACCAGAGATGAAAAATTGTGTTAGAGCGGATGATCCCAGTGAACTGACCGCTTGATCGGTTTCTTCGCGGATCGCTTTATAGTTTGCCATTTGGCTATCGATGGCTTTAGTGCGCTCATCCAGGCCAGTGATTTTTTCATTTACGCTACCAAGTTTGTTACTCAGCTTACGCCAGTCCGGTTGCATGGATGCGAGTAATCCATGACGTTCTGTGGCGGCTTTTTTATAAGCTTTAAGGGTTTGTTGATGGGAGTCCTCCACGGCTTTTTTAATGTTCATTAAAATTTTATTAACGGTGGAGTCTCCATTGTTGGGCAAGTTGGAAATGGTTTCGACCACTTCACCCCACGCAGGTGGCAAAGGCGTAACATCGGAAGAATTTTGATAATCTTTTTCGATCGTCTCGATGGTTTCGGTAATTTCCCGATGTAAACTGGGGTACTGACTTAAATCCCTTTGCACGAGATCATTCACTCGTGAAAACTCTCGTTCTATGGATTTTTCTGCGGCTCTTGCCCCTTCGTTTAGCAGAATTTCACGGTTTCGTTTCATAAGCTTTTGTTCAAGCTTATGCAGCGTCATACCCCAAACTCGCAAGCTGCTGAATACAGCACGTCCGGTTGAACGGAACAGCTGGTGCGCCTGCTGTCGGCCTAAGTAAAGCACAAAAACAATCAGCATAAACCAGATGCTGACGGATGCGGTCAGATTATCTGACCATAAGTAAAGTAGTTCGTTAGACATAATCCACCTCCGGGTCGAATTAAAATTTCGATAAGTCGTTGCTATAAACAATGTTGATGGGGCGAGTATCTTGAAAGTTGGTGAAAAATCGGTGAGAAAAATCCAATGACAAAACAAAAAACGTTAAATAAGGCCCTGATGCTTCAATTCTGTGAACCGGTTCATATTTTGTTGCCTGTCAGTATCTATGAATCAATGAATACAGCATAAAGGGATTAATTGATCTGCCTGGTTATTGGTGAGTTTATTCAATGTCAGTACTAGAAAGGGCTATAGAAAGGGAGCGTTGATATGAGAGCTTGTTAGTCGAAGCTCTAAAACTGGACGTAATTAACACACAGTGGTATCAATGGTGGATAAACTGTATATGCGTTAATAATAAATCAGCAAATAAGTTTGTCGGTTCAAATGAGTATTTAGCCATGGCGACGTTATTTTGGGTGGAAGATCAATCCCATTGGGTCAATAAATTTAAAGAAGTGCTGCAATCATCAGACTTTGGCGATGGTGCATTGCCAAATAAGGTACTCGTCTACAAATTTGCTGAAGCCGCTTGTCAGGCAGTGCATACTTTAAATGAAGCGCCAGATCTGGCTATTCTGGATGCTAATATGGGTGGCAATGATAATGCCGGATTTCAAGTATCACGTACTTTAAAACAAAAGTGGCCGGATCTACCGATTATCTATTTATCCGAACACAGTGGAACGGCAATTGAACAGCAGGCGTTTGAAGAAAATATCACTCAGGACTTTATTGCCAAACATCAGCAGAATGTCGAGGCGGTACTCTGTTGGCGTATTAAAGCGGTATTGCGGCACCGAGTTATACAGGCTGAAAAAAATGAACAGCCAGCAGATGCCATTCATCGTAAACAGCTCACCATCGACTTGACCAATTGGCACGTTTATTGGCACGGCGAACGGTTAATGAATCCGAATAATCAGCTGCGTCCACTTGCACCAACCCCTCGTAAAATGCTGAAGGAACTGGTTGAGGCATCGCCCAGGCCAGTATCCACGCAACAAATGGCGGAGCGCTTGAGTATGGACAGTTTAAGTTACGCCAGTTATCGGCAGCACATAAAAACCTTGCGTCATTCGTTTGATCAGGCAGCCATGAAACAGCAACAGACCAGCTTTTTAACGCACTGCAAACAAGGAAAAGGCGTTGCGACCTTTGGTGATGAAGAAGCTTATTGCTGGATTGACCCATAAGGTTATTTGAGTGATATAGCCAAAAGATTGATATAAATGACATGCGTAACCAGTATTAAAGAAATATTTATAAGAGCAGTTATTGATGAACGAGCAAACTCTGAATAAACAGGCCAAAAAAATTAAGCAGGGGTTAAACTTTCATTTCCCCTGGATTAGTTTGATCGCATCGGTTGCCCTGGTAGTTTATTACTTTATGCTACTGCAGCCGCAGTTGATAGAACCTTATTACTTAATTCCACAGGTCACCACAACCACTTTTCAATGGTCGGTTTTGGCGGTGTTCTTTTATTTATTAGTGACGGATATTTTATATTTCATTCGTCGGCAAAAAAAATTAAAGCAGGCCATTACCAATCTGCAAGATGAAATTGATGATCTTTGGCAAAGTAAAAAGAAAATTCAGCAAAAAGCCCATGTGTTTTCCAGTCATGCGGATAAATTAAAACTCTTCATCAGTGATAAATTGCTTGAGTATATTGAGTACGATGAAAAGTTTTTACACTTTAAAAGTATTGCAGCCGAAGTTAGGCATAATGGTGTCATCAGTTACGATAAAATAAAAACAGCATTAAAACATGCAATGACGCAATTAGAATCCAGTGATGCATCCGGTCATATCAGCGAACAAAATAATTTCCAGAGCAACAGCAAGAATTCTAATTCTGATGACAGCCAGTTGAACGATGAAGCCACTACTGGTGAATTATCCCAAAGCCAGTCTGTGTTGCAAGAACAGCAAGCAATATCAAAAGAAGTGTATCAGCAGGCATTGGAGGCGATGCAGTATCTTTGGGATTTACTGGACTTATCCACTGCAGACAATATTGCGCTGCATATTGCGAATCATATCATTGCTTGTGAAGAACATTACTATCAGCAAGAATTGAGTAAAAATCGCCCGTCTGACACATTATCCTTAGTGCCTTTTAAACCGTCTTATTTGCCGTTGAATGCAGTATTGAATAGTCTGCAGGGTATTCTTGAACGAGACGATTACGATCAACTACATAGCCGTTTACAAGTTGCTGAAGCGTCAGCCTCGATAATAGAGGTTGATGGTTATCGTTTCGGTTTTTCTGACACTCGGGAGTTGCTTGGCAATCAGAATCACAGTGTTTTGTTGTTGGAGAATTTAATCAAGAATAGCCAGTACTTTCATGGTAAACGCAGCAATAAGCAAGCCACGGATAAAATTGCATTACAGTTAACACAACATGAAGGTTTTGTGGATATTAATGTTTACAATCGAGGGCGACATATTGATGACGATGCGAAAGAGCAGATATTCCAACTGGGTTATTCAACACGTCGGGCAAAAGAGCATCACGGTAAAGGATTGGGTCTGTTCTTTGTTAACGAAATAGTTAAAGGTTACGAAGGTCGGATTGACGTGACGAACATTAGTAATATTAAACAGACTTTAACATTACGTATGTTAACTTCGAATGACGTGGTGATCACCAAGGTGATCCATATAGAAGAGCATGATGGTCATTTGGCCATTATTGAAGATAAGCCACTCGATCAGACTCAGGTTTTATTGCCTTCGGAACGAGCGCAGTTAGGTAATAACAATTCTAAAAGCAGCTTAAACGGCAGTTCAAACAACGATAAGAGTGCTGCTGTGCTTGAATGGGAATACGCTGTTCCAGTGGTCAGTATTGAAATGTCTGAAACGCGTCATGAGACTACGCGTACGTTTGAGCTGGATGCATCCGATAAAAAACAGGTGTTTCTTGATCCCTTTAATCCATTTATGCCGGGCTGGCAGTTAACCACCCGTAAAAAACGCGATGAGTTTAAAGTGATTTTAAGCCCGCTTGATCGCACCGGGGTTTTATTTTCGGTTAAACTACCGGATGTAGAATCTCGTTTAAATGACCATAATCCTTTATTGCAACCCGACTTTGACGCTGATGTGGAAAAACTGGCGGAGCAATTTAAGGAGTTTGAAGAGTATTAACCAGCCGATTACAATAAGTCTATTCAATATTGATGTTTAAAAGGACAAGCCGATGACGAATAATAAAACCGAAACAGCAGGCAAACCCTGGGGTGAACAGGAAAAAAATAACTGGCTGGCGCAACAGACGGTAAAACGTTCCTACGCCGATGATGTTTTAACGGTGATTAATGAATTAAAACACAGCTTTGATATTGAGCAGTACGGTTCTTTAAGTTACGACTCTCAACGTTTTCCGCTATTTGGCGTTCGAACACGCAACTGGGATAAACAATTGCCAACTGTTTTAATTACCGGTGGCGTTCACGGTTATGAGACCAGTGGTGTTCATGGTGCATTGGGCTTTATTAAAACCAAAGCCACACATTACAGCCAGTACTTTAATCTGGTGATCACACCCTGCATCAGTCCTTGGGGCTACGAAACCATTAATCGTTGGAACCCTTATGCTGTGGATCCAAATCGTTCTTTTTGTGACGATAGTCCATCGGAGGAAGCTACATTGGTGATGAGCTATGTGCGGTCATTAGAGGTAGATATACTTGCGCATATTGATCTGCACGAAACCACCGATACCGATAACACAACCTTCAGGCCCGCATTAGCGGCACGCGATGGTGTGGTGAATAAAAACTGGAATATCCCGGATGGCTTTTATACGGTCGGCAATACCAGCAATCCACAACCTGCGTTTCAAAAAGCGATTATCGATTCGGTCAAAAAAGTAACCCATATCGCACCGCCAGACAGCGATGGAAAAATAATTGGTGTTAAGCCGGAGCAGGAGGGCGTCATCAATTACGATATGTTTAAATTAAACTTGTGTGGAGGATTTACGCGCTGTGACTATGCGACGACTACCGAAGTTTATCCTGACTCACCCAAGGTAACCAATGAAGAATGCAACCTTGCGCAAATAGCAGCGGTAACAGGGGGACTTGATTATTTAATTTCGCAAGTTAAGAGCTGATTAAAAATACTTGAAACCAAGATAAATAACAAATAAGCGTTTTTCAATAAAAAGCCTTTCGAGTGTCATTCGAAAGGCTTTTTTCTATTTGATGCAAAAGGCTGGTAACAATAACATTGTATAGAGAACATCTTTTAAAGAACAAGCTTAATGAACCAATGTTAAGCGAATCGCTTTAAAGTTAATGACAAGTTAAAAGATCTGTTACCTACCTTTGCATCATAAAAAGATAGAAGTATTTAATTTATATCGTACTTGCTTTTAATATTATTACGGACTTCTTCGGCGCTAAATACCGAGCCTTTATCGGGGCGAACACCTTTACCCATGGCAATTTGTAAAGAGCGCTCTACTTTATCACTGCCTGTTCCTGTATGAACACCTACCGTGTAATGGGTTGATGGGCGTGTGGTTGTTTCACAGCCAAGCAGCCCACAGCGACGGGTAGTTTCTGTTCCGTGAGTTGCGCCTACATGACTGTCGGGTCGCGATTTTTTTTCAACGGTTGTTTCCCGATTCACCACTTCAAACCAGTCATAACCTTTTAATAAGGTTAATTCGGCTGCCCTTAGTAAGGCGAGATCACTGGCTTTGCTATTATCTTCGCCGCGCATTTTAAAATTAATACGATATTGAGTGTCACTTATGGCGGTTTCTTTGTAACCGTAACCATTGCTTTCAGCAGCCCGATAAACCGGCTGTGACGCACAAGCGGTAAGTAACGATAATAAAACAAGTGTGCTGAATAATATTTTCATAGTGTGTACTCCTGTTTATTGGTGTTCGGTTGACCAATTATTGTTAATTGCCTGTGATTCTTCGGCGGCATTTAAAAATCGGCCTTTTATAAGTTCGTCAATGGTTGTTTCCAAAGCCTTGTCGTTACTAGCAGTATTGTACTGGGTGCCCGACAAAGATTTTTCAACCGTAACGGAAGCGACCAGTTGCCATTGTTGATCCTCACGACAGGCGATATTTTCGGTTGCGTTAGCGTTTTGTTGTCGATAAAACTGACGGCAAAACTGGTTGTTTTTACTGATAAAACTGGCTTGTGGTTGTATGATTTGCCCATCATCCAAAGTTACTTCGGTGCCACTTTGTTGATGCGTTAAAATATTATTAACCTCTGCCCATTGTTGTGATGGGTTATCGCTTGATGTAAACATCGGGCTTGTACCAATTATAACCAGTGTCAGAGCAATGGCTGCGGCAACACCATAGTTTTGCTGAAGACCATTTTTAATCTTTTGGCCAGTGCGTTGCCACCATGGAAATTGAATCACATTGTCATTCGGCTTCTCAGGGGATGAATCATTTTCTGTTGTCGTGTTAGGCTCAGTCGTCAGTAGCTGGGTAATGGCCTCAGGTACAGGCTTGTTATCAATTTCCGAAAATGTTTGTTGCACCAGTGTATCTGCCATGGAAAGCTCTGCTATCCGATTTGCCAGTTCTTCATTGTCATTAATGGCCTGGCGCACACGCTCCATGTCAGACTCCGACAACTCGGCATCAAGAAAAGCTGACAGCAATTCGTCATCTAGGTTTATTGGGGATGCCTGTTGATTCATGCCAGCACTCCTTCATTATTGTGTTTTAACCAATCGGCAATGGATTGTCGGGCTCTTGATAAGCGGCTCATGACGGTTCCTTTAGGAATAGCCAATGCATCGGCGGCTTCCTGATAACTCATCCCTTGAAGTGCAATAAGCGCTAAAATAGAGCGTTGATCGTCGGGCAACTGATCCATCTGTTTAATAATTTGTTCAACGGTCAGTTGATTGTGGATGTCTTTTTCACCATCAACACTTTGTATTTGCTGTAATTCGGGTTGTTGTGTGGCTTGTTGACGAACCTTCTGTGAGCGATATTCATCTATCCATAAATTACGACACACCCGAAACAGCCACTTGGTTAAATCAACATCTTCTGGTCGATTGCGCGTTAATACTCGTTCAATGGTGTTTTGAACCAGATCGTCTGCATCAGCCATTGAGCCTGTCAGCGAGTATGCAAATCGTCGAATCATGGGCAATCGTTCAGCGAGGGCTTGTTGCAACTCATTATAAGCCGAAGAACGGTTGGACTTATTACTCGCACTTGAGCTGACTCCAGAGCTTAGCGGAGCAGTGTCTTCGTTAGTTTGTGTCGTGTTTTCAGGTATCTGATTCATCAACATTTCCTCATTGGTTACTATGGTGACGTTTTACCTTTCAACTTTATTCACAAAAAATTGGAATTTTTTTATTCGCTCAATCGTTACCCTATTAAAGACAAGTGTTGAGCAGCATCTATTGTCGATATATGTTAGATATACACCTTAGCACTTATTAATTTATATTGCTGTGGTATGTCTTTAACAGTGTATTAGATTATCACTGGTCACTGTTCAAATGAGTTGATACTGTGATTGAGTTAGGCGCGTCTGAAAATATTCATTTATACAATGAATTTTTCCAGTGCTCACGAAACCCATTATAATGGATTCAACTTTTAAGGTTTTTTATACCGATGAAAACCATAACTTTATGCCGATTGAATGCCTTACTGGTCAAAATATTGATCCTGTTAATGGCCTCATCAATATCGTTCAATGCCAAAGCGTTATACTTTGAAGCTCTCGCCGTACCTAACTTACCGGTTCAAAAACGCTTACCCATAAAACCTGCCATTAAAAAACCGTTGGATAAGGTGTCCAATAAAATTGAACAGGTGATCAATAAACCTCTACCGTCTATTACCGATGCATTGCCAGAAACAACCCAAGTACTGGATAAATCTGGCAACCCAATATTTAAAGAAGTGACGTTAAAGGATGGTAGTCGAGCTGTTGAGCATCAATGGATAGTCATGTTGAACCAAAATGATGTTTTCCAATTACAGCAGTCGATTGAAAAAAACAAGTGGCCAATTGATATTGTCAGTCAACAAAGATTCAATGCGTTAGCTACTACATTGGTCACTTTTAAAGTATCGAGTGCCATGGATGATCGTCAATCTTTGTCGGTAGTTTTTTCAAAGCAGGCAATGCAAACGTTGGATAGAAATCATGTGTATAGACCACAACAGGCGTCGATTAACACTGAGAGTCAGACTTTGGCTAATCGATCAGTTGTTGATAGACAAAATAAAAATACATCAATACAGGGTAATCGAACTGTATGCGATAAACCGGTCAATATAGGCGTGATTGATACGGCAATAAATTTAAATCACGAGTTATTTAAGGATAAAAATATTCAGCAAAAAATATTTTTATCCAAGGATGCTGTTGAGCCTACCAGTCATGGAACCGCCGTAGTGGGGCGTTTTTATGTTCAACCTGAGTCTCCTGAAACTTCTGCTTTAACCGGATCATTCAGGCAGACTGCTCCATTAGCAAGCCACGCTAATGTTAAACTCGCATCGGTTTTTTACAGTCGGGAAAACGCTACTCAGGGAGCAGCGTTGCAACATTTGTTAGAGGGGATTAATTGGCTTATTAACCAACAGGTTCCTGTTATTAATATGAGTCTTACCGGGCCTGATAACCGACTGTTAAAACTGGTCATTGACGCGGCGATTGCGAAAGGCGTTATCATTGTTGCCGCTGCAGGAAACGAAGGACCAGCAGCAGCGACGGTTTATCCGGCAGGGTATAAAAAGGTTATTGCCGTTACCGCTGTCGATAACGAGCAGAACATTTATCGCTGGGCCAATCAGGGCGAATATATTGACTTTGCAGCTCTTGGTGTATCGGTGTTTACTGCGCGCTCAAACGGCGGCTTTGGGATTGAAACTGGAACATCAATGGCGGCACCGGTCGTCACCGCGGCTATTGCTTGTCATGGTTTTAAAGGTGATTTAACCGTGGACGAACTTATTAATCAATTGGCTCAAAGTGTGCTTGATTTAGGGGATAAAGGGCCTGATCCAGTTTTTGGAATTGGCTTGATTGAGTAAGATAGTAGAGATAGAAAGTAGAGATAGATTGGAAGAAAAAGATTTGAAGGAAAAGATTGGTTGAGAAAGATTGGTTGCTTAATTTAAATCAAGATCAGGGCGGGCTATTTTTCAACATATCGATCATCAGCCGTGACGCTTTTACTTTTTCGATTCCATCCGGAAATACGGCATACAATTCCAGCGGTGGCAGATGATAGTCAGGAAATAATTCAACCAATTGACCGCTGTTAAATGCTTTAGCGGCATCGTAATGCGGCAATACCGCGAGTCCCATTCCAGAAAGGGCAAACTGCAACCGTGCCGCTGCATTATTGGTTCGTAAAGTGCCCGTCATTTTAATTGAGTAATCTTTATCGTCACGAGTCAGTGTTAGTTGATTGCCTAATCGGTGATAGACAATCCATTCATGTTTATCGAGTTCATTTAAAGACTGAGGCCAGCCGCGAAGATTCAGATAATCCGGAGAGGCGCATATGTGTCGGCTTACGGTTGCCAATTTAGTTGAGCGTAACTCACTATCCGCCAAAGGGCCTGAGCGAATGGCCAGGTCGATTCCGTCTTGTACCAGGTTAGAAATGGACTCGGATAAATTAAGTTCCAGCTCCACTTGTGGATAGCGCCGCCGGTACGCTGTTGCCAGTGGTACAACCCATTGCAGGCCCAAGTGCACCGGGCAGGAGATGGATAACCGACCCACGGCATCGGCTTTTAAATTCTCAATCATTTGATGCGCCGACTCGGCTTGCTCAGCGATGACTTTGCACTTGTCGTAATAAAGCTTGCCGGCACTGGTCAGGCTTAAAGCACGGGTACTGCGATTAATCAGTTGTACACCAAGGCGCTTTTCAAGTTGTTTAACCTGATAACTGGTTACTGCACGGCTGATCCCGAGGGTTTTGGCTGCTCTGGTGAAGTTTCCGCTGTCGATAACACGGGCAAAAACCAGCATACCACGCAATTCTGAGGCGATAGAGTCTTTCATTGTCAAAATTATACTGACAATAAGTTCAATTTTCACTGTCTAGTTATTGAATTTTTGTGCAGTTACACTGTTTTCATAAAGACAGACGCAAAAAATGCGTTGTTAGAGGCTTACAAGTGAGCTCACTAATCACATGCTTTATCCATTATTGAACAGGCGCACAGGAGACAGAGCAATGAAGGTACTATTCGTATTAACTTCTCACGATAAACTGGGTGACACCGATCATAAAACCGGCTTCTGGCTGGAGGAATTTGCCGCACCCTACTATTTTTTGAAGGACGCCAAAGTTGACATTACATTGGCTTCACCCAAAGGCGGTCAACCTCCTCTTGATCCCAATAGTGATTCAGAAGACGCTCAAACCGATGCAACTCGTCGATTTAAAGAAGATTCAGAGGCACAACAGCATCTTGCGAAAACACTAAAGTTGTCTGACGTTTCTGCTGACGACTACGATGCGGTATTTTATCCTGGAGGTCATGGCCCTTTGTGGGATTTGGCTAACGATCAGGACTCCATCGCACTGATTAAAAGCTTTATTAAACAAGATAAAATTGTCTCTGCCGTTTGCCACGCGCCCGCGGCGCTGGTTAATGTCAACCTGGATAATAATGATCCACTGGTTAAAGGCAAAAAGGTCACGGGATTTACCAACTCAGAAGAAGCCGCTGTAGAGTTAACTGATGTTGTTCCATTTTTACTTGAAGATAAACTCAGTGAGCTGGGCGCCAATTACACAAAAGGCGACGACTGGAGCGACTATGTGGTTGAAGATGGTTTATTGATAACCGGACAAAACCCGGCAAGTTCAGAGGGTGTGGCTAAGCGACTACTTGAGCGATTAAAGTAGTTAATAAACATTCTCCTTAAAGCCCTGGCTATTAGCCGGGGCTTTTTTTATGCGAGATTTATATGGCATGCTATCTTGACCTGTTTTCTCGGATTCCTTAGTTAAGTAACAGCTTCAAATTCTACAAGAGATTGATATCCTATATGTTATCAAGATGGAGAAAAGAATATCATGAGGGAAACTTCAAGGTGGCGAAAAAGGCGAGTAGGTCGTGTCAGAACACAAAAAAACAGGAAGTAAATTAGTGAAATTGTGCAGTTAAAGAAGGACGTCTCTCGCTTGAAAAAAGGAGAGCGGTCTTCTGAAAAATCGAAGCATAAACGTTGTAAACGTGTTGAATGATTAATACGAGAAACGAATTTAGAGGGACGTGGTACGTGTTACAAACTATTTGGCCTATATTTCGCTAACAGTGGAGAAGTCTGGTAGGTCAGTTGTACATGCAGTAAATACCATCACTAGTTCAGTTGTTATTGCCTTGACTCTAAAAAGTTTTTTTGAGTAAGCAGAGTCGAAATATAATACGAGTGGTAAATAATAATTGGTTAACAAGCCAAGATGCGTAACGCCCAACCGTCCATTGTATTCGTGTTTGGTCGCCACAGCCTGAAGCGCTAACGACTATTAATTCTTATTTACCTGATTTTACTGTCGCTGAAAAACTGCCAACGGATGCGTGGTGGTGATCACCAGCTTAACCCTATCTCCGGGCTCGGCTTTGTTTTCGTGACTGGCGCGAATTTTTACCAAGGTGCCGTCATCCAGTTTTACCGCGTAAAACCGTGCGCAGCCTTCGTAACGTACCCAGTCTATTTCGCCATTGCCTGTGTCATCGAGAATTAAAGACACATCGTCTGGTCGTACTAATAAATCAACGCTTCCGGTTGCATTGTTAACAGGAATACCGGGTGCTGTGCCGAGTGCTGTTTTGACACTGTTATCGGATGGGTTTAATTCTCCTGGTAGAAAACTGGCTTCACCTAGGAAGCGCGCAACAAATCGACTGGCCGGTTCGCAAAAGCAGGTTTCCGGTGTATCGAGTTGTTCTAATTTGCCATTTTTTAAAATACCCACACGGTCGCCAACGGATAGGGCTTCTTCCTGATCGTGGGTTACCCAGATGGCCGGTACGCCAGCGGTTTTTAATGCATCGCGTATTTCCCAACGCAAGCTGTCTTTTAATGCAGCATCAAGATTTGAGAGAGGTTCATCCAACAGAATAAAAGCCGGTTTGTGGGCCAGAGTTCTGGCGAGTGCCACTCGCTGTTTTTGACCGCCCGATAATGTAGAGGGTTTAACCTGTCTGAAAGCGTCTAGTCCTAATAGGGTGATCCAGTGATCGGCCGGTTGTTTGTCGGCAAGACGAAAAGCAACGTTCTGCTCAACGGTTAAATGAGGAAACAGGGCAAAGTCCTGAAACACCATTCCGACGTGGCGCTTTTCTGGCGGAATTTGCTTTTCTGGTGTGGCGCGCCATTGACCCAGATTAATATCGCCACTGGAAATAGGAATCAGTCCTGCTAATGCTTGCAGAATGGTGGTTTTGCCACAACCGGTCGGCCCAACCAGCATCAGTATTTCATCTTTTGCCAGCTCTAAATTTAGATTGCTTACCACATCGGTATCACCGTAGTTTACGGATAAGTTATTTACCTTAAGCATTAACGACTTGAACCTTTTGTTATATCAAAATCAGCCCGACGCTCACCGTGTAACATTAACGCCAGTCCCAGTGCGGACATTAACACCAGCAGTAGTCCGGGTATAGCGGCGCGGCCAAAATAACCGGCTTCGTATACGCGCCATAAATAGGTGGCCAGGGTTTCAAATCCGGTTGGACCCAGCATCAAGGTTGCTGGTAATTCTCGCATCGCCTCCAGAAACACCAGCGCTGCGCCAGCAATCATTCCGCGCATGGTCAGGGGCAGGGTGATTCGGACAAAGGCTTCTCTGGGACTTGCACCCAACACCCTTGCGGCTTTGATTAAGCTGGAGTCGAGACTCTCTGTGGTGGAGCGAATGGTGCCTACGGCTAAGGGTAAAAAGCGCATCACATAAGCTAGTACGAGTAAGGCCAGGGTCTGGTAGATAAAGGGAAGTTTGAGTCCCAGATACACCAGTGCCGTACCCATGACAATGCCGGGCACACCAAAGCCAAGATAGGTAATGCGTTCCATGATGCGACCTGTTTTGCCATTAAGCGCTGCGTGCGCAACCGGCACCGCCAGAATGACGGCAACAAACGCCGCTAAAATGGACGCGTAGGTGGAATTCCAGGCGTAGCTGATATCGAAATTACCGCTGCCTTCACGGATCAGCCAGAAGCCAAAAATAAATAAGGGTAAAATGATCGCCAATAAAATAACCGGTACTGTTGCTAAGAACATGGCCGACACTTGCCAGCGATTTGGCCAAAGCGCAAGAGGGCGGCCGGGGCGTTCCTGGGTGCCGCTAAAGCGTGACTCAAGAAATAACACCAGTCCAACAATGACCAGTAATTGTAATGACAACATGGCCGCCTGACTGAGGCCAAAGGCGTTGTATTCCACGTATATCACACGAGTAAATGTATCGAGTCGCATGATGGCTGGTGTGCCAAAATCCGATAGCGCGTACAGAGCAGCCAATAGACTGCCTGCGGCAATACCATTTTTTACGCGAGGTAACACAACGTGCCAGAAACTGGCGAATAAGGACATGCCCAGAGTTCGAGCGGCATTGATCTGGCTGGCGTCCAAACTGCAAAGGGAGGCACGCGTTGTCAGCAATACAAAAGGGTAGGTGTAGAGCGTCATAATAAGAGTAGCGCCCGCCAGGCCGTTAACCGAAGGTGTGGTAAAACCAATCAAATTGCTTATTTCACCGCCCGGACCAAATGCGGCGTAGAGGGTAAAAGCACCAATGTAGCTGGGCATTGCCAAAGGAGCGGCCAGAACGATCAGCCAAACGCGGCGAAACGGCAGTTGAACATAGGCCGTAAGCAGCGCAAGCGGCACCCCAATGAGGGTCGCACCCAGTGCCGTAAGCACCATAAGCGCTAGTGTGTTGCCAAGAACTTTTAAGTTATAACTATCAAAAAAGGTGTCGGCGCCAGACGCAAGCTCCAGCAATACGCCAACTGGCAGCAGTGCCAGAAGCGCTACCAGAAACGCAATGACATGAGATTTTGACCAGCCGGTCATAGTACGCCGACGTCACGCATTAATTTTAATGTGGGTCTTAGATCCGCCAGTTTGACCAAATCAACATCGGGGGGTGACAAGCTGTCAATTTGTGGCAAACCTTTAGGGGGCAATACGCCATTGACCAGTGGAATTTCGTAGGCTTCGCTGGACAGGTAAGATTGCGCTTCCTGCGTTAACAGGTAACGAATGAAATTAATGGCGGTATCGTTATTGTTTAACGCAACAATACCGGATGCATTGACCAGACAGCCGGCATCATTGTGGGTAAATGCCAAGTCGATGTTGGCGTCGGGCTTACCGGATTTAAGCCGTAATGTGTAATAGTGGTTGGCAAAACCCACATCCACTTCACCGCGCTCAACGGCCATAACAACGCCCAGTTCGCCAGCGTAACTTTTGGTTCGCTGGTTCATTTTTTGTAACCAGGCTGCGGTGGCCTTATCTCCTTCGAGCAGTCGCATGGCGGTAACAAAAGACTGAAATGAGGCGTAGGAAGGAGCCCAGCCTATGGTTAAGTCGCTGTCGGCTAAATCCTTAAGATTATTGGGAATTTGTTGCGCCGTCAGTCGTTGGGTATTAAACGGCAAGGTACGGAGTCGTCCGGTAATGGGCGTCCAGTTTTTGTATTGAAACCCCGCTTTTAATTGATGGGTTAACTCATCGGGAAGTTGGTGCGCTAACCCGGCTTCGGAAACAACCCCGATGGCACCTGAGTCGACAGCCCAAAACACATCGGCGCGGCGAATACCGGCTTTGGCTTCTGCAACGATGGCATTGGCTAAAGCCGCCGTGGGACCACGTCGAACGTTTAAATTCAGCTTTGGATTTCGTTTGCGAATGGCGTTAAGGACATCTTCGTACAAGCCGCCTTCACCGCGGCCTAAATAAAGTGTTAAGTCACCTTCAAGCGCGGGCAGCTTTTCCACGGAAACCGCAGGAATGGTTTTAGCCGCTAACGCGCGGGTGACGCCCATGGGTAGAGCACCCATGGCGCCTAATGTTGCCAAATGCTGAATAAACGATCGTCGTTGCACTTAAAACACGTCCTTTCTATTTTTACTCGCTTGTTGCAACATTGACTTGGCTTTGTCCAGTTTCTGCTTCATGACATCAACAACCTGGCGAACATCGTTTACGCTGGATTTACTCTTTAAAGATTTTGGCAATGTCACATTAAAATCTTTTTCAAGATCTTCCACTAACTCGGCATCTTGTTCAATCAGCACACCTTCAACCCCTTCAAACAGATTCAGGTAAGTATCGTGAACAATGGTGGTTGCTTCGTCGGGTAATTGCTCGGCAAATTTTGCGACAACTTTGTCCAGTTTTTGCTTGATGACATCAAGCGTTTCGCCAGGTGTTTTTGGACTGTCCTGAGTTGTTTTAACTTTAGCCAAAAGCCCCTGTTGCTGGTATTGGGCAGCAAGTTTAACCGCACCAAGGCCTTGCCACAATGCTTGCTCCAACATTTTCTGCTGTTTCCGAACTTCGGCAATTGAGGCTTTGTTTTCTATGCCTTGTTTAACGCCAAATAATCCTTGCCAGATCGACGCATAGACCGGGATGTAACTGGTTTCGATGGCGGCGTGAAAATCAACCGCTTCCCAGTGATCAACAATGGCATCAGGGTTCGCCGCCTTCACACCTTTCTTTTCATAGGTATCAACAATGCCACCGACTTTTGTCAGCAACCAGTTGACCTCTTTGCTGTAGTTGTCGAGATTGCTTTGTAATTGATTGACATGTTCACCGACCTCTCCATTGGCTACAACAGGTCGAGAGGCCGTTATTGACGCCACAGTCAGCAATAAAATAAGCGTTAAGTAACGAGACGATAAAAGTTTCATAATATTGTCATTCCAGTGTGATAACTCAAATATGAATGATACTCATTATCACTAACAAGGTAAAGCAAACTGATAGAAGTTATGTTTCAGATGATGAATAAAAAAGGGAGGTGCGACTTTATCCTTGGCTTCATTAAATGAACGGTTGAAGTTTGCAATTCAAGTTCGTAATTCAAGTTCGTAATTCCAGACATCAGACGCTCAGCTTGAGTATTCCGGTGGCGTGGTTATTGGTATCCGGCGTTACTTTTTTGCTGGGTAAAATGAGTCACAGTTCATCATTTTTAACTTAAAACGCTATTTGCGTATCTCAAAGCGCGACAAAAGCGGGTTTTTTACCTATTAGTTAGTCATAGCTTTGACTGTTGATGTAACGTGTTTTGTTTATTGGAGAGCGGAGAATGGTGAGCGACAATGGTATTGGTTGAGCGAAGGATTGCAGAGCGTTATTCCGTAAATTTAACCGCACGGGTTATGCCTGCAGAGTCTGGTTGTGTTTCTGATAAAAGCGCAACACCAATCGTTGATGACGATGACCTTCACTCAGCTGAAGTCGATGGAAATTTGCATAACAACGAAGATGTCAGTTACAACACGAACTCAAAAAATAGTAATCGCCAGTCCAATCAAAATACACCATCAGATAGGTTAGAGCTCGTCAGCAATACTGTCACTGTATCAAATGTGTCCGTGTCAGGGGTTCAGGTGATGATTGATCCATCGCTGTTACCTGTCTTATTACCCAATGCTGATCGAAAAGATAAAATTGATACGGTACCTCTGGATATAGAGATTGATATTCCAGATAACATGAATTCAATAAAGATTAAATTGGGTGTTGTTTATTTGCAGCGGCAGTCGATGACATCCGTGATACTCGGCTGTCGTTTTGAATGGTTTTACGCCGACAGTGCCAGAAAGCTGGCAGAGTATTTAGCATCTCTGAAATGCAGCGATGATAAAGTTGATAAAACAGTGGCGTTAAAAATAGGATCATTAAAAGATGAACGATAATGGTGGAGTATCTTTGAATAAAGCAGTTAACGACTCGTTTGACTTGAAAAAACGCCTTTAAAGACACAGGCATTCAAAAGACAATAAAGACATAATACTGAACAAATATGAGTTAGAAGATTATTAGAGGGTTATAAGAAAAAAGTGGTCTGCATAACGTAAAAAGGCGACTCAAATGAGTCGCCTTTTTGTTTGAGAGAAACTCTCTCAAAAAATATCTCATAGCTTATAAAGCTACGATGCTTTCCGCTTGAGGACCTTTCTGGCCGTTCGTGATGGAAAACTCAACTTTTTGACCTTCGGCCAAAGTTTTGAAGCCGTCACCAACAATTGCACTGAAGTGTGCGAAAACGTCAGGGCCGTTTTCCTGTTGAATGAAGCCAAAACCTTTAGATTCGTTGAACCACTTAACGGTTCCAGTAATTTTATCAGACATAATGATTCTCTCATTGTTAATAGTAAATTTAATCTTGTTGCCAAGATTGATAACGCTTTGCAAGTGGTACTTTTACTTATTAACAACAGGACGATGGATACTTGTCGATCTTCGAAATGGCGGCAATAAATAAGGTTACTTTAAAGCTTTGGAAATTATAACTCCCAGATTAGGTAAGTCAATAAAAATAATACAAAAACTGACAGCTGTCAGGCCTGCTCAATTAGTCGGCTATTGGGATTACCATAAAGCGCTTCATGAGATTAATCTCGCCACGCTTTCAATTGTTGCCGTGCCGAACGACCAAATGGTGTTTCACCGTAGTAATTTGCCAGATAGTTTAACTCAATAGAGGCACTGCGAATTTTATTGTGTTTTGCTAAGGCTTTACTCCATTCAAATAGCAGTTTGGGCAGTTTGTCATTCTCAGAGAAGGTTTTTTTAGCCTGTTGTACAAGCGGTGTACTGGCTTGAAGTCGGTCATTTCTTAACTGACGGTGCAATAGTCCAAAAAAGGCATCTATATTAAGTTGATCAATTCCAATAGTTTTAGAAACGCTGTCTTCGGCTACCGAGAGAATAAACGCATCCGCAGCGGTATTTCGCAAGTCGAATGCAAATACCTGATTGATCACCTTGTTATAACTATTCAGTTTAGGGTTTACTTTTTCCAGGTTGTATAAACTTTGCAGAGCCTGCAAGTGACCAGGGTTATTCTCAAGAGCTTGATTTAAAGCTGATCGAGCCTCGGTAATTTCCAGCTTACGGATGTGCTCCAGTGCTGTTTGATAATGGTTGGTTGATGATGTCGATTCACTTAGGTTGGAGTTAGCTCTGTCTGCTTGGGACGATTCTAAATTTTGTGAATTAAAGGGTAAGTTTTTAAACAGCAAGCCTAAAAGCCCACCGGCGAGTAAGCCACCAAAGTGTGCCATGTAAGCCGTGTTGCTTTCCAAGTCAGTCAGCTGATAAAAAAACTCTTTACCTAACCAGAACAAAAGAACGATGGCAGCGGGCCATTTATATTGATTGAAATAAATACCAAACCAGGCAAAAAATCGTATTCGTTGAGTTCCAAAGTAGGCGGCATAGGCACCCATTAATCCGGAGATTGCACCAGACGCGCCAACCAGAGCGGAATAGGATTTACCATCGATAAAGTTAAAAGCAATCGCACCTACGACGCCGGAAGTTAGGTAAATAACGAGAAGCTTTGCTTTGCCATAAAGCGCTTCAACGCCTAGACCAAACAGCAATAAAAACACCATGTTTCCCAGCAGATGCATGATGCCGCCGTGTAAAAAGATATGGGTAATTAGCCCAGGCTCCATCAGGTTATCGGGTCTGGCACCAAAGTTAAAATACGTGACTTGTTGCTTTTTTAATGCCAGCTCATTATGCATGGCACGCCATTGCTGGGTTTCGATGGTTGCAGGGGATTGCTGAATTTGTGACTCGATGTAATGGCGAAAATTTTGATCAAACACCATGTAGTAAAGTCGTGCTGGGCCTTGAGTGTCAAAGTCGGAAAGGGATTGATAATCAGACAGTGCCGTGTCGGTTTTTAAATAGTTGTTAAAGTAGTCTATTTCGGAATTAAATAAGCCAGAGCTTTGATAAAACTCAATCGCCGCCTGCTCTTCTTCAACATCATCATGCTGAAATACAAAGTAACTGATGGTGGTGAAAATCATCAGGCACAGGGTTAAATAGGGCAATCGTGCCGGATTAAAAGGAACTTGAGTCGGAAAGATAATCAGCATAAATAACGACAGCGTCGGATCGGTTTATTGTCTGCTGTGTATTGTAGAGATTTACAAAGGGATCACAATCATCAATTGTGATCCCTTTGGGTTTATTAGACAGCTTTTTAGCTGTTTAAACTGCCACTAACGATAGGTTGAAACGCCGTTAGACTGTCGATAATGGTTGAGTTGCCAAGGCCATGAGCCGGGAACAGGCTATCAAACTGACCGACTTCGTCGTGCAGAGCCATGTAGTTTAATATAACGGTTTCTACTAGCAGGTTAACGTTATTGGCTGCAGGGGTGGCGTTGGTTTCCACCGATGCGTCTGAACGCATGTAACCCAGCTGTTGGTGTTGAGCTTGTATTTCTGGTGTGGCACCAATTAACTGTGGTCGGCTACCCGGATTAAAAACCAGGAAGAATGAAGCCGCGGTGGATGAGTTGTCACCGGTCCATTGGCCTTTGCCACGGCCATCTTCAGAATCGTCAATCATGCCATTACTCGCCACAGAGCCGTCGGAGAAAACATACATCATCAATGGTTTTCCTACTCGTGCGGCGTATTCCAGACAGGCGCCCATACAGCGGCCAGCGCGAAGATCTCTGACTTCACCGGTTCGGCGATCGCCCGTGTGGTAATCGTAACCGCCCATGGTAATGGTGCCAGCACCCGCGTAACCATTGATTACCATTTTCATAACCGATGCGGTTTTTTGGAATTCGCGATCACCGTCGAGTTCTTGCTGACTGAAAATACCGGTTGGACCAACAATATCGGTATCGAGGGTTGGATCCAGTGTGGCAGGATTACCAAAGCGATCCGCCAGATCGGCACTTTTAACGTAGCTGCAGGTTACCGAGTCATCAATAGTTTGTTCACGAGACACTTGAGAGTCGACCTGATTCATCTTCATGGTAGAAACCCGTTGGATTGACTCCATGACTTTGACCGCATCTTCTTTGCTCAGAACATTAAGCAGATCACCCACATCCACCAGGCCGGTAACGTCGGTAGGGCGGTCAACTTTAGTGGGCAGAGCCGCAGGTGTGATCAGATTCATTGGCGCCATTGAGTTGCCACCGGACTGAGAACTGCGAGAGCCAATAAGATCCAGTAAGCTACCACCAGCGCCAGCTTTGTAAATACCATACATGGGATTGTGCGGATTATTGCCGGTATCATTTTCGGAACGGGCTGGAATAACTGCGCCATTAATATTGGCCCGGTTACCCACGGATACTTTTTCCAGGATTCCGCGTAAGAAGGCGCTGTCGCTGTGAAATGATAACCCCAGCTCACTGTTGATAAACTCACGGGTTTGCGAATCAGGGTTCACCAAATTAGGCACCATATCACCAGGTAATCCAAGCTTGCTATAACCTTCTGTCGAGAGAAAGTCTTGTTGACCTCCGGGACCGCCAACCAGCACATTTGAACCTGAAATATTGACGCCACCCGCTAAATCAAAACAGATAAAGGGTATTTTTCCGTTGCCTTGAGAACGCAGCCCACACAGGTTGTCCCGTAAGTCGGCAACATCTGGCGATAAGTCGGCGTACAGTGGGTTAGACAGAACACTCAGAACCGAAGTGCCAAGCAAACTGCCGGTGCCTGCCAGCATGCCCTGAGCAATTAAGTCACGCCGTTTGACCGGACGTTTATGGGCCGCATGCAGCAGTGGTGCATCTGGGTGAAGTGTTTTTTGTTTACGAGTCATAGCGATTTCCTCACCTCTTAATTATTGAACCAGCGTAATGGCGCTGCCAGCTGCAGCGGCACAGGTGGCTTTTGCAACTTTTACGGTTCGTCCAGCTTCGCAGGAGCCTGCGCAACTTGTCAGTCGATCAATCAGAGCATTCAACTCTGTTTTAACATCGGCGGTTACTGGCTGAGTTGCCAGGCCTGTTCCCATCACCCGACTTAATAAAGGGTCAATTAAAGCATCACGTCCAGCCGAATCGTAAGCGCTGCCAACGGTGCCGTTAAAGTCAAACGATGGGAATGTTGAACTTCGTAAGCTGGTGTCATCCATCAGTGCCGAGCAATATTCAATCGCCATCTGGGTGATACCCATCTGATGCGAGGATAAGAAGCTTTCGATATCTTCTTTGGTCGGCAACTGCTGTTTAACCGTCAGATACACATTACGAACATTGGCGTTATTCATGCTGACCCCAGTTATTTGAGACAGGGTGGCGTAAATTTCTTCAAAAGTTCTAACGCCAATATCTGGGCTGACAGGATTGGCGTCAGGTGGTGTTGGCAGTGGTAATGGTTCTGCCTCAATTCGAACATTGGTTTGATCCGCCAGTTGCTCAAATGTTAGGAAAAATTCATCGCTGGATGAGCCTTTTTCCAGAGCAATAACGGTACCTAACGTTGACACAGGTTGACCTGAGTCGGCGTTGTAGTTAGCCGAATCGAGTGCCATGTCGATGTTACGGTAGGCTTGTCCGACAGTGGCTTCTTTACCGTTAATACCAATGCTCATGCCAATTAAAGGAATGTTGTTTGGTGTGTAACTGTCATCGAGACTGATGAAGAAAGGCGCATTAAACAGATAACTGTAGCTGTCCCATTGTGCCACCTCAAATACGATGTAAGCGTCATTTACGCCAGGATCAGTGTCATTTGGATCGATAACTTCTGACACGTTAAACAACAGATAAAAACGTTCGCCAACACCGGCTTCAAAATTTTGCGTGATTTGTTCCTGATTTAATGCCCGGTTATGAATGCTTAAAAACTTGATCACTCCTGACCATTTATCGTTGTTGTCTGTTTCGGCACCCAGTACTAATACATAGGTATCGTTCCAGTCGTTTAAGGTTCCGGGCTCTACACCATCAACGTCTCCGGTGTATTCGCCATTGACGTAAATTCGTCGACCATTGACCGGATCGTAAGTAACCACGATATGTTGCAAGGTTGCCTGTAAACGTTCGTCGGCATCGGCTGTAGATAGCGCTGGTTGACCATTTGCATCACTGTTGGTGCTGCGATTAAGAAAATTGTAGTTATACAGCGTCTGCCCAAGGGTAAAGTTACGGGTGTTGCTGCCGCCAGAGTAGGTGACAATTCTGGCGGGACCTTCCTGAGTAACATTGGCCGGAGCAATCCAGCCTTCGATAGTGTACTCATTGGTGGCCTTGATTAGATCGTGCAATTTGCTGCTGTTGGCGGTACTGCCACGTGCGCTGCCGCCGTTAAGGTTAATACCCCAGCCGCCGACCCAGTTAAATTCACCATTGAGTGTCAGTTCAAGTGCAGGCTCAACACCACTGGTATCAAAGGCGGTGCTGCCAGATCCAGCTTTGAACTGCCAGGTAGCAATAGCATCGGCTTCATAACGGCCACCTGAGCTGGCTGGAATGCCATCGAGTAACGTCAGTGCTTTACTGTGAACTGCTTCAGCGTCAAGTTCTTCAACTTGAATGCTGTCACTGAAAGATTGAATAGCGGCTTCCATTTCGTTGCTGTCGCTGGTGCAATCGTCCCAACAATTGTGGAATTCGCTTCTTAAACGAACCACAAAACGTGAGTCGGCAGGTGTGTCCAGATTAATTTTACTTTTTGCCGCACTGTAAGCGGTATTGATATCGCTGCTGGCAAAGAACGGCGAAATAGGGGTAGACGCTGAATCAGCATGGCAGCCAGCGCAGTATTGTTCGAGCAATGGGTAAACCGTTGACTGAAATAAAGCGGGATCATCAGGAAATGTTTTGGTCGCACCGGGATCCGATAAGGTCGGTGGATCGGTCAATACAATTTCGGTAGTGGCACTGGCGGTATCGCCAGCCCAGTTGCTGATGTAGGAGGTCATGGTATCGGCACAAGCCTGATTACTGGATAACCAGCAATTGTGACCGCCACCGACTTTAGCCACCAGTCGTGAATCCACGGGGGAGTTCAAATCGGCGACAGTATTCGCCTCCGCGTACGCCAGATTAACATCGTCCTGACGGGCAAAGGTTGGCGACTGGCCGCCTTCATTATGACAATTACCACATTTATCCAGAACATTGTTCCAGAAGTGGGTTTGAAATCGTTGCACATCATCGGTTGCTGGTGGGGGACCAGAATAATTATTGCCACCCCCGTTATCAGGCAGTTCATTGACGGGGCTATTATTCGGGCCGCCATCGGTACAGCCTTGCAAAAAGGCCAGAGAAATTATAATTGCCGAGCTCAGTTTCAGAGTGTTGGCAAGAGATGATTTGTTTTTTGAGGTCATAAGGTTCTCCAATCGTCTTTTTGCCAACTTAGTTGCCCATGCAGTAAAGTGCGGTTTCGCCAAAAGTTTGTTTCAGGTTATAGCCACTGGCAATAAAATTACTCACCATGGAGTCGACTTGTCCACGATCGGCAGCATCCCCTGGTTTTCTTAAACAGACGGCTTTGAATACTTTTTTCACCTGGCACTGGGCAAATCTTTCTGAGTAGGCCATTTCCTGACCCATTGTTTTGGCACCACTGCCAGAGCCGGGCAAACTTTCGTCCCAACCCAGTATGGCATTTTGGCCTTCTCGCCAGTAGTTATCCCATTGATCATCGGGCGTGACATATCCGTATTTAAAGTTGTTTGCATTAATGTGGTATTTCGCCTGCACCCGAGTGCCGGTTTCCGGATCGATGTCGCCAGCTTGGTTATACACCAGCTGACCATTTTCAGCTTCGGGATCCGTTTCAAAATTGTAATCCCACTCGTAATAGGCGAATGCCTGAGCCATTGGATCCATGCCTGCATGACAGCCAACACAATTGTTTAGAAAAATACGGCTGTCACCACCCGGGCTGCGCGTTACATCCTGACGAATTCTATCCGGTGTGCGAGTAGCGTCTTTAAAAGCTTCCAGGTCATCGCACATATGATTAAGTAGAGTAAAGCGGAACATAGCGCGATTGGTTCCGGCTGAAAAGAAGGCTTTAGCCGCGGCTCTAGTAGTCATTACACCAGCAGTGGCGTCAGAGGGTAAGCCAGTAATTGCAGATTGAGCTCTGCGTACCAGTTGATCTTTCAGGCTAACGTTATTGTCTTCGAGGTATTCGTAATGATCATTATTATTCATTTGGTAAGCGGGCGCGCCAACCGAGCTATCGGCAGTATAAATAACATCGTCAAATAATATGGTTCTGAAATCCGATTCATCACGAATAATTCCAATAACCGTTGCCGTGTAATCATTTAATGGCGCAAAGACCGTTTGTGCTTCGTTGGTCCAGGGCGTAATAAAGTTTTTAAGGGTGACGTTGTAGAAAGCGTCGTTTTCCATGGCAAGATTAGCCGCCGCCATGGGGGTGCCCGAATTTATGGCACTCTCCATACTATTTAATACCGACTCACTTGGGTGAGTGCCGGCCAGTCGATCATGAATGCGTTTCGCCTGCTCGCGAGCACCGGACCAGGCAGAGGTTGAAGCCAGGCTAAATACAATACCGAGCGCTAGCCATGTTTTCGATGCAGAAACAGACTTTAATGTATTTAAGGGTTTATTTGATGCAATCAGGTTATCGGCAGGTTTTAACTGGCGTGCTGGT
The DNA here is from genome assembly GCF_003148745.1 of Pleionea mediterranea. Lineage (GTDB taxonomy): Bacteria > Pseudomonadota > Gammaproteobacteria > Enterobacterales > Kangiellaceae > Pleionea > Pleionea mediterranea. The sequence goes on from NZ_QGGU01000001.1 coordinate 476,993, forward strand.
TGACGAAAGGAATACATAACCGGCCTCTTAAGTGAAATGTGACTAAAATGTTAAATGATGTTAATGATTGTAGTAGCTCCAGTCATGTTATTTCGTGATATTGACCACAGAATTATAAAGAATTGAGTTCATAATGACGTTATTGTTGCCATACTGTCTTAGACAAGCCATGTACTGGCATTTGAATTCGAAAAATTAATTAAAGTGCTTGGTGTTTATAAAAATGAGTGTTTTTAACGACAGTTGGCGTTTAAATGTTATTAAATGAGTTTAAAATGCGCAAAAAGCTTTTATTTTCGCTGCTAAGCAACCTGCGTTGGTTAGGGGCAGCATTTATATGTTCGGCAGGATTGCTGGTCGGTTGCAACAGTGATGATCCTATTGCTGACAGTTCGCAGAGTCCCGATCCCACCGTTTCTGATTTTGCTATCGCCTATATAAAGCGCCCGGTACCAGTAGATGAAGACGGTAATCCCGTCCCTGAAGACATTAATGAACCCGAAGCGTTTAATCCCGGTGCCGTTTTATGGTTAAAAGATCGGGCTTTACCCAGTGCCGCAGAGCAAGATATTTCTAGTCGTGCATTTGCTGACCCGGATGATCCAGATACCACTCCATTATACGATGTGCGAGATTTGTCTATCTCACCCGATGGCACTCGGCTGGTGTTTGCCATGCGTGCGCCCGAGATCCCAAACGCCGATGAGGATGAGCAGCCTACCTGGAATATCTGGCAATACATTTTGGAAATCGATACGCTGCAACGTCTCATTACCTCGGATATCGTTGCCGAAGATGGTCATGATCTGATGCCTTCTTATTTGGCGGATGGCCGTATTGTTTTTACCTCAACTCGTCAGCGCCGTGCAAAAGCCATTTTGCTGGATGAAGGTAAGCCGCAGTTCAGTGGTCAGGAAGAAAGTCTGAATACCCATGCTTTTGTATTGCACGTTATGCAGGATGACGGCACTGATTTAAAACAGATTACCTTTAACCAGAGTCACGACTTTCACCCAACCATGATAGAAGATGGCCGAATTGCTTTTTTACGTTGGGACAACATGGGGGGCTCTAATGCTCATTCATTGTATGCGGTAAACCCCGATGGTCAGAATTTACAGCGACTGTATGGTTATCACAGTCAGAATACCGGTAACAATGGTGTTCGAGCCTTGTTTACAAAACCTTTGGCAATGCCGGATGGCCAGTTATTAGTATTAAGCAAGCCGATGCAGAGTTTAAATTATGGTGGCGATCCTGTGGTGATCGATCACGAAAACTTTATTGAAGAGGATTTGATGCTCGACGGCACGACCGGCGTCGGACAACAATCGATCGCAGCGGATGTTGTGAATACTGATAATACGCCATCGCCAGGTGGCTTATTTCACAGTGGCTCACCCTTATGGGACAGTACCGATAATCGGGTGATCATCAGTTGGTCGCCTTGTATGGTGCGAGAAGTGGACCCAAATACACAGGAAGAGTTGATCTTAAGTTGTACCGACGAGAATTTACAGCGATTTGAAAATGGCGAATTGCTACCCGCCACACCCAGTTACGGTATCTGGCTCTGGAACCGCAGTGAAAATACGTTAAACCCTGTAGTGGTCGCAGAAGAAGGGCTTTGGATGACGGAGCCGGTTGTGTTTCAGCAGCGGTTAAGCAATCTAAATTTTATTCCTGATGGCGTGCCCGGACTGGATCTGGATCAATCACTGGTTACCGATAACGTTGGTGTGCTGCATATCCGCAGTGTGTACGACGTTGACGGTGTGGATACAACATCGTCCGGAATTACTGCCATAGCCGATCCTGCCCATCCGTCTTATGCGGCCCGACCAGCCCGTTTTTTGAAACTGGTTAAAGGCGTTGCCATTCCTGACGATGATGTTTATGACTTTGATAACTCCGCTTTCGGTCGTGGTCGTGGCCAGTTAATGCGAGAAGTTTTGGGGTACGTGCCGATTGAGCCTGATGGCTCGGTAAAGGTAAAAGTGCCAGCAAATGTACCCTTTACCATTAGCATTCTGGATGAAAACGGCGAGCGAATTTCGCCTCGTCATCAAAACTGGATGCAATTACGACTCGGCGAAGAAAGAGAATGTACGGGCTGTCACACCCGCAACAGCGAACTGCCTCACGGCCGTGCTGATGCTGAGCCGCCATCGGTATACCCAGGTTCGCTGGGTAATACAACGTTTCCTAACACCGATCCTAACTTGTTTGCTGAAGACGGTGAGACCATGGCCGAGGCTTATACGCGTATTAATGGTGTGCCAGAGCCGAATCTGGACATTCAATTTTCAGATGTGTGGACCGATCCTGCGGTCACGACCCCTTTACCGGATATTGAATATCTCTACCAAGACTTAAGTACGCCAGCACCTATTTCTAATGCATGCGCCAGTCAATGGCATGCGGGCTGTCGAATTACGGTTCATTATGAAGCGCATATTCAACCCATTTTTGAATTAACGCGGCAGGTGTTTGATAACGATGGCACCACCGTATTGGAAGATAATACTTGTACCAATTGCCACAGTCTGGTTAATCCTGCGGATAATATGGCGCAAGTCCCCGCAGGGCAACTGGAGTTAACCAGCTTGCCATCAGCCGATGAACCCAATCATATGCGCGGTTATCGAGAGCTGTTTTTTGGTGACAATGAAGTTGAGGTGATTGATGGTACGGTGGTTGATCGACAAGCCCCGGTTGTGGTTGAAGGCGATTTTTTATATCAGACGGTCGATGGTACAGGGCAGATTGTATTTTTTCTTGATGATGACGGCATGTTCATTTATGAGCCAGATCCCAATACCGGATTACCCACCGAGTTGTCCGATACTGATGGTAGTGTGATCCAGCAAACGGATGCCAATGGTAACCCACTGGCACAAGACGATGGCAACGGTAACCAGATTCCACTGACCATTGCGATTCCGGTTCCAGAGCCGAATCAGGTTACGCAAACGGTTCCCGTAAATGGTGCACCCATTTTACGTTCAGCAGGCGTTGTACAGAGTCAGCGGTTCTTCGATTTGTTCCGAACCGGATCTCATCAGGGGCGTTTGACCGATGCGGAATTACGATTAATCACAGAATGGCTTGATATTGGTGGGCAATATTTTAATAATCCATTTTTAGCGCCAGAAAATTAATAACAAAAAGGTTTGTTTGATGCGGTTGTTGCGCAATGTTGATTTTAATTTTAATGGATTAGCGTGGTCATTCTGGCTTAAAGCCTGTTTGCGAATGGTTATTCGATTGCAGAGCGTTACTGTTGAAGTACGTAAGTTTGGCCGACAGAGCTATTTGATGTTAAGTCTTGTACCTATCGCTTTTATTGCGAACAATAGTATGGCGCAGGATGAAAACAGTCCTGCAGAAAATCTACAACCACCGGCCGAGCTAAACTCTGAGCAACCAGTTATTCCTGCAGAGGCTCAACGGGTAGTTGTGTCTGAGCCATTTATCAATTTACAAACAGGGCCGGGAAGAGGTTTTCCGGTTTTCTATATTGTTGAGCAAAAACAGTCTTTGTGGATATTGAAGCGAAAGTATAACTGGTTCAATGTAACCAATGAATCCGGTAAAACCGGCTGGGTTCCGCTGGAAGAAATTATTAAAACAAAAAATCCAGATGGCAGCGATGTTCAATTTACTTCCTACACAGAGCGTGACTATGTTAAGCGTGACTGGGAGTTAGGGTTTCGGGCTGGTGATTTTGGTGGGGCAAATGTTCTTGCGCTATCGGGAGCCTGGCAGTTTACTGAAAACCTTGCGGCAGAGCTTGTTGTAGGGCAAGGTTTGGGGGATTTTTCTGAAGTTCGTCAAACCACAATTAATGTTACCAATACACCTTTTCCAGAATGGCAGTTTTCACCTTACTTTGGTATCGGTGGCGGGCTTGTGAAAGTCATCCCCAGTGCCGCACTGGTGCAAGAGGTAGATCGGCAAGATGAAGTCTTATTTGCAACGACCGGATTAAAGACATACATTACCGATCGTTTTTTATTTCGAGTTGAATATCGCAACTATGTGATTTTAACAACCCAAGCAACCAACGAAGATATTGAAGAATGGACAGTCGGATTCAGCGTATTTTTCTAACCCTGTGTTTAACCTCGGTTTTCATTATGTCGCCTGATGCATTTGCTCAAGCGAAAACTGCATTTGATTCTCCTGCGGAGTCTGGGGAGAGTCGTGAGCCTTCAAATAAGCCACAGGATATCTATAACCCTGAGCTGGAGCGGCAAAAAATTGATGAAGCATTAATTGATGATGAAGACTTCGAGTTGGGTTTGTTTTTTGGCACATTAAGTATTGAAGATTTTGGTGCCTCCGAACTCTATGGCTTACGCTTTAATTATTTTATCAATGAAGATTTTTTTGTTCAGGCAAATGCAGGCAGTGCTAAAGCCGGGTTGTCGAGTGCAGAGCAACTTTTTCCAGGTAACGCTGTAATCTCTAACGATAAAGATTATCAATATTATGACGTTAATTTGGGGTGGAATGTTTTACCTGGCGAAGCTTTTTTAGGCGACGATATCGCGGTTAATACTTCATTTTATTTTGTACTGGGTGCAGGAACCACGTCATTTTTGGATAACAAAGAATTTACTTTGGTTTATGGTGCGGGTTATCGCGCTTTAATCAATGACTGGTTGGCTTTTTCAGTGGATACTCGTAATCATCGATTTAATACCGAGTATCCTGCAGGCGAAGTTAAAGCCACTCATAATCTTGAATTTAGTATGTCGTTATCGGTGTTCTTTTAAAAAGAGTTCGTTATTAAATTTAATCTGTAAAAGGTAATGTTTATGAAACTAATGCGTTCGGTATTATTTGTGCTGGCTTTCTCGGTGTGTGGCATTAACGCAAAAGAAATGAATCAACCGGCGCCAGATTTTACTCTAAAGAGCATGTCTGGTGAAAATGTAAAGTTAAGCGAGCTGCAGGGTAATGTGGTCATGATTAACTTTTGGGCAACCTGGTGTGGCCCGTGTCGACAAGAAATGCCTTTACTGGATGAGTTTTATAAAAAATATAAAAAGCTCGGTTTTGTTTTGTTGGGCGTGAATGTTGAAGAAGATTCGTCAAAAGCCGCAGGCTATCTAAAAGAAGTCCCTGTTACTTTTCCAATTCTTTATGATAACACCAATAAAGTCAGTGAGCTGTATGATGTGGATGCTATGCCAACCACTGTATTAGTAGACAGAGGTGGCAATCTTCGATTTGTTCATCGAGGTTACAAGCCGGGTGACGAGCAGCAATATAAAAAACTAATGAAAAAATTAATGCGTGAGTAATTCTGTGCAGCATACTTTTTTTGTACTAAAGCGAACGGTACTTGTTGGGCTTGTGTTTTTATTATCCAGTTGTGCTCTAGAGCCCTGGGTTAAGCCTTATGAGCGGGATAATCTTGCTGATCCTATTATGAAATTGAGCCGAGATGCCATATCACAAAATTACATGCATCATGTTTATCAAGCCAGAGAAGCTGGCCGGGGTGCAGAAGGTGGTTCTGGTGGCGGCTGTGGGTGTAATTAAATGAAGATTATCTTTTGCAAAGCAGTAGTTCTACTATTGATAACTTACTCTTTGACTGGACAGTCCGCTGTATTGCCTGAAGATCGATCCGATGCCATGTACCATAAGTACGAAGGCGGCGGTATGGTTATTGATGGCCCCTCTGTTTTAGTGCGTAAATCGTTTCTGGAAAAGTTTTCTGCGTCAGCGAACTATTATGTTGATAATGTAAGTGCCGCATCAATTGATGTGCTTGCCAACGCGAGCCCTTATATTGAAAAGCGCCAAGAGTATTCATTAGGGCTTGATTATTTAATTAATAAAACCACCGTCAGTACCAGTTATACCAACAGTAAAGAAAATGATTACCTGGCCAACACCGCTTACTTTGGTATTTCACAAGACTTTTTTGGCGATCTGTCGACGCTTTCCATTGGTTATTCTCGTGGTTGGGATTCGGTAATGAAAACCGGTGATCCGGATTTTGAAGAGTTTGCCGATCGACAAAACTATAAACTTGACTGGACGCAGGTAATAACCAAAAACTGGATTGCCAGCCTTGGTCTTGAAACGGTGACCGATCAGGGGTACTTAAATAATCCTTACCGGGTTGTCCGTTATCTCGATCCAACCGAGGGAAGAGGCTTTCGCTATCAGACCGAAGTGTACCCAGAAACTCGCACTAGCACGGCGGTTTCCTTAAGAAGCATGTACTATTTACCCTACCGGGCCTCGATTAAGTTTGAAGCGCGCACCTATTCGGATACCTGGGATATTTCGGCGAGTAATTATGAGTTTGCCTATATACACCCATACGGTGATCACTGGATTATAGAAGGGAAATACCGGCTTTATGATCAAACTCAGGCAGAGTTTTATCGTGATTTAATCGATCCGTTAAATAATGAACAGAATACGGAGTTTGTTGCCCGTGATAAAGAGATGAGCGCTTTTTCAGATTATTCTGTTGGTTTGGGTGTCAGTTATGAGCGTGAGTTTAAGACAACGGGCTTTTTTAAAAAATTCAGTGTTAATTTATTTGTCGACTACTTTCAATTCGATTTTGAAAACTTCCGTAATGTATTAGTGCACGATACCAATCCCGGAGAATACGCTGTTGGCTCTGAGCCCTTATACGCATACGATGCAACGGTAACCCGTTTTTATTTTTCTATTTGGTATTAAATCAAATACACCAATCACTACTTTCTCTATGTGGGAACTGTTTTACAGTTCCTCTCTTTGTCGGTACAAATAAAAAATCTTTGCTAAACTAATGGATAAGTCGTTTATTCAATATTTTGTTGACAATAGAATATGAATACTTTGTGGTAATTATTTTAAAAGGAGGCTCTGAATTGACCATTCAAAACCATCGATTGCATGCGTTTGTTTCTGGCAAAGTGCAAGGGGTTTTTTATCGTGCCAGCACCGAAGAACAAGCCAAGCGGATCGGACTGAATGGCTGGGTACGAAATCTAACCGACGGTCGTGTCGAACTTGTCGCAGTGGGTGATGAAGATAAGCTCAAGCAATTACTCGACTGGTGTTATAAAGGACCTGAAAATGCCAGTGTTAAAGATATTCATGCGGTCTGGGATAACACATCGGAAATTTATGATGATTTTAAACAGCGAGAAACCTGCTGAAAAACTCATCAGCAGGTGTGATAAATAGACCATCAATAACTTTAATCGTTAAACACGCTCTAAATACTTTAAGTGAATTGTTAATATTGACGAGTAATATCAACGTAGAGTGTGAGTCTCTGCCCTGGCTGTAAATATTTCTTTGGATTAATACGGTTCCAGCGCACAACATCGGCCACTTTTACTCGAAACTTTCCTGCAATGCGGGCAATTGAATCACCGCTTCGAACACGATAACGAATTTTACGTGTTTTATTTTTTATGCCACCGGTGCTTGCCGCTTGAGCGGTTTCAGTCCATACCACCAACTTTTGACCGATTCGTAATGGATCGGTGGGCGCCATATTATTCCAGCCAGCGAGTTGACGCATTCCAACTTTGTATTCGCGCGATAACGACCAGAAGGAGTCGCCTTTTTTGACATAAACGTTAACTTTTTGACCGCTGCGCTTTCGATTTTGCTTTGCTGTTAAACGGTTTTTGCTGCTTTTAACGTAGCTGCCAGATTTATATGATGCAGTGGGGATCAGCAATGCTTGACCAGCCCGGATCATATTGCCTCGAATACCGTTGGTTGAGCGTAGCAGCTCAACCGTCGTATTAAACTTTTTCGACAGACTTAATAAACTATCGCCGGATTTTATGACATAGCGTTTAAAGGCAATGCGCTGCTCTTTTGGTGTTTTGCTTAATGCTTCGCTGAACAAAGTGGCGTTTTCCAACGGTACTAATATATCGCTGTGCTTTTTGGGTTCGGTTGCCCAGTGATTAAAGCCCGGGTTTAACGTATAAAAGTCATCCATTTCAATCTGTGCCAATTCGGCAGCAACCACCAGATCAATTTGTGAGTCAACGGTGACTTTGGCGAAATAGGGAGCGTTCTGAATAGGTGTCCAGCTTAACTGAAAGTGCTCAGCCCGTTTTAATAAATCAGCCAGTGCAAGCAATTTAGGTACATAAGCTTCGGTTTCCCGTGGTAAGTCGAGCGACCAGAAATCCGTTGGCTTATTGCGTTTTTTATTTTTTCGTATGGCTCGAGAGACATTACCTTCGCCAGAATTATAGGCAGCTATGGCGTGTAACCAGTCGCCATCGAACCGTCTGTGTAAATACTCAAGATAATCCAGTGCAGCTATGGTGGAATGGTAGACATCACGTCGGCCATCGTACCACCAGTTTTGTTTCAGCCCGAATCGTTTGCCGGTACCGGGAATAAATTGCCACATGCCCGAAGCGCGGCCATGGGAATAAGCGAATGGATCAAAAGCACTTTCAACGATGGGCAGCAGTGCCAGCTCCATGGGCATTTTGCGCTGCTTTAACTGCGAATAGATATGAAATAGGTAAGGACTCGCTCGCTCGGACATTCGCTGAATATAAGAGGGGTGTTTTGCGTACCAGTTTCGCTGTGATTGCAGACGTCGTCGTTCAGGAATAGCCAGGGTAAATTCATCTCGAATCATCCACCAGAGGTTGTCCACTTCGGCAACCTCATCAAGCATTGATTCATTGCTGATCACTTCTGCTTCAAGTTCTGCTGCAAGTTGCTCCGATGCTTCGATGTCGTTGGCTTCCACCTCAGTCACTTGCTGATTGGCCAGTTCACCTTTGTGGGTAGACTCTGTAGCAGTGGGTGCTAATAGTGTATTACAGCCACTCAGGGCAAGGATAAATGTAATTGCTGAAAAATATTTGATCATAGATTGTCGGATGCAGGTCTTTTGATTTGCTGGATAATAAAATTATCGAGCAGGGTTTTGTTATCTAGACTTATCGAAAATCACTACTTGAGTTATTTCGCTGGATAAGTCTGCCAACGATATCGGGTGCTCATGATATTTTTATGAGAGATATCTGTCAATTTTAGGCGAGTTTTAAAAATTGTCTTTCCACTGACGGATGACCGCGAAAACATCCTCAGGAGTAGACAACGGCTGACCACTAAAAGTTTCAGCAGCCGAGGCAACTTCTTTTCGATTTGCTCTAAGGAATGGGTTGGTGGCCAGTTCTTCTTCAATGGTACTGGGAACGGTGGCCTGATTGTCTGCTCTTTTTTGTTTTACCAGTTCCTGGCGACGTTTTAAGTCGGCGTTATGCTTATCAACTTCACGAGCAAAGGCTAAATTGGCCTCGGTGTATTCGTGAGCGCAATAAACGGTTGTGTTAGCTGGCAGTGAGGCTAGCTTCTGCAGAGAGTGCCACATTTGCTCTGGAGTGCCCTCAAACAGTCTGCCACAGCCGCCCGCAAACAGGGTATCGCCACAAAATACACTTTTTTTGTCAATACGGTTTTCGCCAATGCGATCCTTAAGAATATAAGCAATATGATCCAGCGTATGCCCCGGTACTTCTATAATGTCGAAAGAGGCATCAATTTCGCTTAAAGTAATCGAGTCGCCCTGTTTCAGGGTTTGATCGATCCCTTTTATTTTTGCGTTATCAGGGCCGTAGACCTTACATTGATGCTGCTGTTTAAGCTTTTCAACACCACCGGTGTGATCGTAATGGTGGTGAGTGATGAGAATTGAGGCAAGGGACAGGTTATTCTGTGCTAAATAGTGCTCCACAGGCTCTGATTCGCCCGGATCAACCAAAGTGCAACAAGACGCTCGATCATTTCGTAAAGCCCATATATAGTTATCAGAGAAGGCAGCAATTCTGTCGACCTGCATCTTAGTTCCTTATTGTTACTAAAGAGTGTTTCGCGAAAAGGTGAACCAATAATGTATCAGGAACCCGATAGGCATAACAACCTGACCACACCACCTGAACAGTGGTCGTCATTGATCGGTGGTGAAAAGGCTTGCACCCAGTTACGGCGGGTGCTGGCTCAACAATTGCCAGAGTGTTTTGGCTATTACGGGTTAGCATTGGGGCCTTTAGCCAGGACGCTTTCACTCGATGCCAGCCCGGTTCGCTATTGGTATTCACTAGGCAGCTCTTTGCCTTCTGAACCTGACGCAACGAATCAACAGCGCGGTACTATTAAAGGTGGGCTAGATTCTGAAAAGCGTTTTGATCCGCCTAAGGATTTTGACGTGCTGGCCGATTATGATGCTCTACCGATTGCTTCCGACAGTGTGGATGTTATTTTACTGCCGCATCTTCTGGAGTTTATTAAGGAGCCGCATTCGTTATTGCGAGAGATTGAGCGAGTGATTATTCCTGATGGCCACTTGATATTATCGGGCATTAACCCTGTCAGTTGGTATGGTTGTCGTTATCTTGGGGCTAAAATGTCGCGCAAAAAGCGACAGGAAAGGCGGTTGGTGGGGCTAGCCCGATTGAAAGACTGGCTGCTTTTGCTGGGCTTTCAAATAGACATTTACGGTGGCTTACAGCCTGGCGTTGAGCCCGAAGAGCAAAAAATATGGCAGTCCATGACTTCTCACTTTAACAGTCATTACTTTATAATTGCCAAAAAGTGCGTGTCGACAATGACACCCATAAGACCCAGTTGGCACTCCAATCAAAAGCTTGTGCCGGCTCGTTTTGCCGAACCGGGCGTGCAGCGACTGGTTGAACGAGAGTTGAAAAAAGCACAACATTAAATCTACAAATAATTCGCAGTTAAACTAATTCGGAAGACACGTGACTAAAATAGAAATTTTTACCGATGGTGCCTGTAAAGGAAATCCCGGACCAGGCGGTTGGGGGGCTTATTTGCGCAGTGGCAGTTATGAAAAAGAGCTGTTTGGCGGTGAAAACCCCACCACTAATAACCGGATGGAACTTACTGCAGCCATAGAGGCGTTAAAAGCGCTTAAGCGTCCCAGTCATGTTGACCTGACTACGGATTCGCAATATGTGCGTAAAGGCATTACCGAGTGGCTTGAGGGCTGGAAACGCAAAGGGTGGATTAATTCTGCCAAGAAGCCGGTGAAAAATGCGGACCTCTGGAAGCTGCTTGATGAACTGGCGCAAAAACATACCATTGAATGGCACTGGGTTAAAGGACACAGTGGACACCCTGAAAATGAACTGGCTGATCAATTGGCCAATCGCGGTGTTGAACAGGTTGTTTGATTTTTGAACTGTGGCTAGAGCTCAGCGCCTGGGTCATCAAATCCAGTGCGCATATAAACCATGCAAACCTTAAATTAACGAAAGTCGGATATTTATGAGACAAATTGTTCTGGATACAGAAACCACCGGTCTTGAGCCATCACAAGGGCACAAAATCATTGAAATTGGCTGTGTTGAACTGGTGGATAGAAAACTAACCGGTCGACATTATCACCAGTATATTCAGCCGGATCGTGTGATTGATCAAGGGGCAATTGATGTTCACGGGATCACTAATGAGTTTTTACAGGACAAACCCCGGTTTAACGCCATTGTTGATGAGTTTTTAAGTTTTGTTGATGGTGCAGAGCTGGTTATTCACAACGCACCTTTTGATATTGGCTTTCTGGATTGGGAGCTCAAATGTTTGGGGCAGCAAAAAGGCGCAATGAGTGATTATTGTACCGTGCTGGATACCCTGGCATTGGCCCGAAAAATGTTTCCGGGTCAAAAAAATAATCTTGATGCACTTTGTCGTCGTTATGGCATAGACAATTCACACCGAACCTTACATGGCGCATTGCTGGATTCTGAGATTTTGGCCGATGTGTATTTGTTGATGACCGGTGGGCAAACCTCATTAACGCTGTCATCCCATCAGGATTTTTTAAATCAGAGTAAAGAGTCGGCTGGCATTCGGCGTATAAGAAAAAGCTCACCATTAAAAGTTATTAAAGCCAGTGATGATGAGCAAAAGCAACATGAAGAACAACTCGAAGCCATTCGAAAAGCAGCTGGCGGAGAAGCCATATGGGATAAGCTTTCGTAAGGACATTCTGTTTAGTCAGTTTTATTTTTACTGGATGCGAAAAAAAAGCCCTTGTTGAACAAGGGCTTTTTTTATGACTTTAGATTGTGCGAGTCAGAATATCAGGTTTAATGACCACCTGATTTTTTCGCTTTTAACTCACATTTGTCGTTTTCCCAAGTGCCTTGCATTGAGTCACAAAGCGACTTTAAGTCGTGGTGTTTGATCAAGTTAGATTCATACATGGATTTGGTTGAGGATTCCAAATTGGTGTAAACCATAATCAATCCAACAATACTCATGGTAACCATATATGGGAATGCCATAACGACCATGCGGCCGTAAGACAAGCGAATAAGTGGCGCCAGAGCTGAGGTTAATAAGAACAGGAACGCCGCCTGACCGTTAGGAGTTGCAACACTTGGAATATTGGTACCAGTGTTAATGGCAACGGCCAGCATATCAAAGGTTTCGCGGTCAATGGTGCCATTAAGCGCTGCTTTTGCCACTTCATTAATATAAACCGTCGCAACAAACACATTGTCACTGACCATGGACAATACGCCGTTAGCCACATAGAACATGGCAATTTGATCGGTACCTTCCATTTCAAGCACGGCATTGATAATTGGCGTAAATAGCTGGTTGTCGGCAATTACCGCAACTATCGCAAAAAATACCGTTAATAATGCAGTAAAAGGCAGGGCTTCTTCAAAAGCTTTACCGATACTGTGCTCATCAATGATACCGGTGAATGCTGTTGCCAGTACTATAACGGATAAACCAATCAAACCAGGCTGTGTTAAATGCAGTGCTAAAGCAATCACCAACCATACGGCGGTAACACCTTGCATAAATAAAGCGACTTTATCTTTGGTGGTTCGTTGTTCTTCTTCGGCTTTCGCAAAGTCTTCCATAATGGCTCGAACATTTTCGGGCAGTTGTTCGCCATAACCAAACCACTTCAATTTTTCCAACAGAATGGCGGTAGCAAGACCTGTGAACAACACCGGAATGGTAATAGGCGCCATGCGTAAGAAAAACTCGCCAAACTCCCAGTTAGCACGGCCAGCAATCAACAGGTTTTGTGGTTCGCCAACCAGTGTACAAACACCACCCAGTGCTGTACCCACTGCCGCATGCATTAGCAGGCTACGTAAAAATGAGCGGAAACGATCCAGGTCATCACGATGGTACTCGTGGACTTCATGGTCTTCACTGTGATCGTGTTCATGTTCGAACTTTTTACCGGAAGCGACTTTGTGGTAGATGCCATAAAAGCCAACACCCACGGCAATAACCACAGCCGTTACCGTAAGCGCATCGAGAAAGGCGGATAAAACGGCAGCAACAAAACTGAACAACAAAGATAATAAGACTTTAGAGCGTACTTCTAACAGAATCTTTGTGAATAAGAACAGCAGCAGGCTTTTCATAAAGAAGATACCGGCTACCATAAAAATAAGCAGTAACAATACTTCAAGGTTTGACTGAATTTCGTATATTACTGTATCGGCGCTAGTAAGACCTATGAATAATGCCTCAAGTGCCAATAGACCACCGGGTTGCAGTGGGTAGCATTTTAATGCCATGGCAAGAGTAAATATAAACTCAAGAATCAGTGCCCAACCAGCAATGGTTGCGCCAGCTTCACCTGCTCCAAAATAGATGATGGGGTTGAGTATAAGAAAGGCAACAATGGTGATCTTGTACCAATCAGGTGCGTTACCCAAAAAGTTATCAAGAAAAGCGACACGAATCGATTTTGACATTACAGGATCCTGTTATTTGTTTATTTTTCGTTTAAATTCATGCAAGTAGCAGATGTAAAGGGAATTCTAGACTGAAATGTTTGTTTTGCCCAGATCTGCGACCGTAATTAAAGGTTATTTAGTTTATCAATTTTCTTTGAAGAACGCTTGTATAGTCGTCTTGTTGCTTTCAAAATGTGCTCGAAAGGGTTATCCTTCCAGAATGAGGTTAGAACTCAGACCAGTTGGCTGAGCTTTAAAAGGATCGACACTGCTTACCGTCAGTCGTCAGGGCTTCAAACGAAAGTAAAAAATATGACCGATAATCAAAATAAAGTTACCTACCATATGACAACGCCTATCAAGGCGAAAAGTCCGGCTGCGTTTGCCGAGCAGTACATTGTGGAGTCTATCTGGCGTGGCAAGTTTGCTGCGGGCAGTATTCTTCCTGCCGAGCGTGAGCTTTCCGATCTCATTGGGGTTACCCGAACAACACTTCGTGAAGTGTTGCAGCGTCTCGCACGCGATGGCTGGTTAACCATTCAACATGGTAAGCCGACTAAGGTGAATGATATCTGGCAAACGGCCGGATTAAATATACTCGATACCATTGTTCGACTTGATGACGAAGGCTCGTTAACCATTGCAGATCAGTTATTAAATGCCCGCACTAATATGAGCGCCATTTATTTACGTCTTGCGGTTAAAAGTAATCCTGAAAAAGTGATAGAACTACTGAAAGAGCTTGAGCAGGTGAAAGACACCGCAAAAGGCTACATCGATTTTGACTGGGTATTTCACCACAATGCAACCATTGCGGCAGGCAATCCGGTTTATACTTTGATGCTGAACGGATTTAAGACGATTTACTATAGAATTGGCGAGTATTACTTTTCGAATGAAGTGGCCCGTAAGCTGGCTAAAGCGTTTTACAGTGAATTAACAGGCATCATTCAATCTGGCGATATTGAAAAGCTAATTGAACGCTTGTGGCAATACGGTCATGAGTCGGGCACCATCTGGCAGCAGATGCGTGAAAAGCTTCAAACGCTCAGTGAGTTGGATAAAGATGCTTAATAGCGAGTCCAAAATATGACCATGGGGTCTTTTACTTTATAAAATCTTAAAGGTTTGATACTCGTTTCATCAAACCTTTGTTTTTTCCACTTCTTTTTTCGGCGGAACGCTTTCGAGAATATAGGGCTTTCCGGACTCATCGAGAGTTTCCAGGTTAACATCAAACCCCCAAAGTCGATGCAGATGTTTTAGCACTTCGGATTTAGAGTCTGCTAGAGTATCCCTGTTGTGCGGCGTATGACGTAACGTAATGCTTCGATTGCCTCTGACGTCAACATTATAAATCTGAATATTGGGCTCGTTCATACTCAAATTATATTGATTTGAAAGCATTTCTCGAATTGCCCGATAACCCGTTTCGTTGTGGATAGACTCAACCGATAGATGAGCTTCTTTATCATCGTCCAAAATCGAAAATAATTTAAACTCCCGTATCAAACGAGGTGATAAAAATTGCGCGACAAAACTTTCGTCTTTAAAGTTTTTCATGGCAAAGTTCATGGTTTCAAGCCAGTTTGACCCTGCAATATCAGGAAACCATTGTTTGTCTTCATCGGTGGGCGACTGACAGATACGTTTGATATCTTGCATCATGGCATAGCCTAATGCGTAAGGATTAATGCCTGAGAAACCTGGGTGATCAAACTCTGGCTGATACACGACATTGGTATGACTTTGCAAAAACTCCATCATAAAGCCGTCGGTGACCAGTCCTTGATCATAAATATCGTTTATTAATGTGTAATGCCAAAAACAGGCCCAACCTTCATTCATTACCTGAGTTTGTCGTTGTGGATAAAAGTACTGACCAATTTTTCGCACAATGCGGATAATTTCACGCTGCCAGGGTTCTAATAAAGGCGCGTGCTTTTCAATAAAATACAAAATATTTTCTTGCGGCTCGGGTGGAAAGCGACGAGTTTCTTCTTCTCCCGATGGTTTTTTCTTTGGAATAGTGCGCCATAAGTCATTCACTTGCGATTGCAAAAAAGCTTCGCGTTCTTTTTGTCTGCGCTTTTCTTCACGCATGGATATTGGGTAGGGGCGTTTGTAGCGGTCAACCCCATAATTCATTAATGCGTGACAGGAGTCCAATAGCGACTCCACTTCATCAATCCCGTAGCGCTGCTCACATCTGGAAATGTAGTTTTTTGCAAATAGCAGATAATCAATAATGGCTTCGGCATCGGTCCAGGTTTTAAATAAGTAGTTGCCTTTAAAAAATGAATTATGACCAAAGCAGGCATGCGCCATGACTAATGCTTGCATCATCATGGAATTTTCTTCCATTAAATAGGCAATACAGGGATTCGAATTGATCACAATTTCATAAGCAAGGCCCATTCGACCACGTCGGTATTGCTGCTCATTCGATATGAAATGTTTACCGAATGACCAGTGATTGTAACCGATGGGCATACCGACACTCGCATAGGCATCCAGCATTTGCTCTGCAGTAATAAGCTCAACCTGATTGGGATAAGTGTCGAGCTCAAACTTTTCCGCGGTTTTCTCGATAACATCGTAATACTGTTCTATTAAATCGAATGTCCATTCGGATGAGGTTGAAATTGGCTTTTGTCGCTGACTCATGCGGCTTGTTTCCTGAAAAACTCTCGAAACACAGGGTAGATGTCACTTTGTTCGGTAATTTGTTGTATGGCAAAATTATCAAATTCGCTTAATATCCGCTCGTACTGGTGCCATAAGCTTTGGTGTTCTCGCTGAGTAATTTCCACATAAGCAAAGTAACGCACTAACGGTAAAATGCTTTCTCGTAACAGTTTGCCGCAAAGTGGCGAGTCGTCGTTCCAGTTATCGCCATCAGACGCCTGAGCGCAATAAATATTCCACTGATCAACGGGGTATCTTTCTTTGATGATTTTATCCATTAGTTTGAGAGCACTTGAAACGATAGTTCCACCGGTTTCTTGCGAATAGAAGAATTCCTGCTCATCAACTTCTTTTGCCTGGGTGTGGTGTCGAATAAAAACAACATCAACATCTTTGTAGCTGCGTGTTAAAAACAGGTATAACAAAATATAGAAACGTTTTGCCATGTCTTTGGTGGCCTGATCCATGGAGCCAGAAACATCCATCAGACAAAACATGACCGCTTGAGAGGTGGGATCCGGTTTTTTTGCGTAGTTATTGAAACGCAGGTCAAAGGTGTCGATAAAAGGAATTTTTCTTAATTTTTCTTCAAGGACAATAATTTTTTCTTCAACCGCTTTCTTTTCGTTTTCTGTAACCGATGAAGATTGATTCATTGTTTCAAGTGTTTGTTTAAGATCTGCCAGCTCTCGTTTTGGTGTGGCTGACATGGCTATACGGCGAGCCATTGCTGAACGTAATGAACGAACAATACTAATATTGGTGGGAACGCCATCGGTGGTATAACCTGCCCGAACGGTTCTGGTTTTGGTCATTTTTTTTAACTGATTTTTTTTCAGGTTAGGCAGTTCAAGATCATCAAATAAAATATCAAGGTATTCATCTTTTGATATTTCAAAGATGAAATCGTCTTCTCCTTCGCCTTTATCGCTGGCACGCCTGCCGCCCTGGCCTTCGCCGCCAGGAGGAGGGCGTTTTATTTGATCGCCAGGAACAAATTCTTTATTGCCCGGATAGATACGCTCTTTTCGACCGCCAGCTCCCTGACGAAAAGTTGGCTCTTTTATATCTTTTGAAGGGATAGATACCTTCTCGCCTTTATCGAGATCGGTAACGCTGCGCTTACCAATCTGCTCGGCAATAGCGCGCTTTATTTGTTTTTTATAACGCCGTATAAAGCGCTGCCGATTTACCGTGCTCTTATTCTTCGCATTGGGTCGACGATCAATCAGTTGTGCCATAGATTCCTCCCGTTACCGCTTAATTACATTATGAGGATTTTCTTACGCGTAGGTACCACTCGCACAACAGACGGACTTGTTTCTCGGTATATCCTTTTTCAACCATACGGGAGACAAAGTTTTTGTGTTTCTTTTTGTCTTCTTCCGACGCTTTCGCACTGAAAGAAATAACCGGTAGTAAATCTTCAGTATTGGAAAACATTTTCTTTTCGATGACTGAACGAAGTTTTTCGTAACTGGTCCAGGTTGGGTTATTACCCTTATTGTTGGCTCTTGCGCGAAGCACAAAGTTAACCACTTCATTACGGAAGTCTTTAGGGTTGGAAATGCCCGCTGGTTTTTCAATTTTTTCCAGCTCTTCATTCAGTGAAGCTCGATCAAAGTTTTCGCCAGTTTCTGGATCGCGATATTCTTGATCCTGTATCCAAAAATCAGCGTAGGTAACGTAGCGATCAAAAATGTTTTGTCCGTACTCTGAGTAAGATTCTAAATAAGCGGTTTGAATTTCTTTGCCGATAAAGTCGATATAATTAGGCACCAGAAATCCTTTAATGTGTTCAAGGTATTTGTCGTAAACTTCTTGAGGATACTGCTCCCGAGCAATTTGTTGCTCGATTACATATAATAAGTGAACTGGGTTGGCTGCCACTTCCGTTTGATCAAAGTTAAACACGCGAGACAGTATTTTAAATGCAAAACGGGTGGATAATCCGTTCATGCCTTCGTCAACACCCGAGTAATCTCGGTACTCCTGATAGGATTTAGCTTTCGGATCGGTGTCTTTAAGAGTTTCACCATCATACACGCGCATTTTAGAATAAATACTGGAGTTTTCTGGCTCTTTTAGTCTGGACAACACACTGAATTGTGCCAACATTTTTAATGTACTCGGCGCACAGGGTGCTTCGGAAAGAGAGCTGCTTAACAATAACTTGTCATAAATTTTAATTTCTTCTGAAACACGTAAACAGTAGGGTACTTTGACAATATATACCCGATCCAGAAATGCCTCGTTATTTTTATTATTTTTAAAACTTTGCCATTCCGACTCGTTGGAGTGGGCCAAAATGGTGCCTTCGTACGGCAGAGCTGACAATCCTTCTGTACTATTATAATTACCTTCCTGGGTGGCGGTTAAAAGTGGGTGCAGCACTTTTATTGGCGCCTTAAACATTTCGACAAATTCCATAATGCCCTGGTTGGCACGACATAAAGAACCAGAATAACTGTAAGCATCAGGATCATTTTGTGCAAAACCTTCCAGTTTTCGTATATCGACCTTACCGACAAGTGCCGAAATATCCTGATTGTTTTCGTCACCGGGTTCGGTTTTCGCAATGGCGATTTGATTAAGAATTGAAGGTTGCAGTTTTACCACTCGAAATTTGGAAATATCGCCGCCGTATTCATGCAACCGTTTAACTGCCCAGGGCGACATGATTTTATTCAGATAACGCCTTGCAATGCCGTATTCATTTTGTAGAATTTCCCAGTCTTCTTCAGGATCGAACAGTCCCATTGGTGACTCAAAGACTGGCGAATCTTTTAGCGCGTAAATAGGGCACTGCTCCATCAGTCGTTTTAATTTTTCTGCTAAGGATGATTTACCGCCGCCAACTGGGCCCAGTAAATATAAAATTTGTTTTTGCTCTTCTAGTCCTTGAGCGGCGTGTTTGAAGTAGGAAACAATTTGCTCGATGGCGTCTTCCATGCCATAAAACTCTTCAAAAGCGGGGTAGCGGGCAATAACCTTGTTGGAGAAAATACGTGACAGTCTTGGATCTTGTGCTGTATCGATTAATTCGGGTTCGCCAATGGCTTGTAACATTCGCTCGGCGGATGAGCCATAGGTCAGTGGGTCGCTTTTACATAAGTTGAGATATTCTTGTAACGAAAGTTCTTCTTGTTGATGATCGTCGTAACGTTGCTGATATTTATCAAAAATGCTCATCTCACACCTCTATTTATGTTTGTCTGGTTGTTAATTCACCAAACGTCTAGCGTTTCATTTTCAATCTCCTTTGTCCTTACCGACAAACCGGTAATTATTGTTATTAAGCCGTTATTTTTTTAATTTTTTAAGCAATTGCTATGGCTGTTTGCCCAGTTGGATCTAAAATCAATCTTGTTATAGTTAAGCTTAGTTAATAAATGATTTTTTGGTATATAAATCCTTTGAATAAGTTAAAAATTGTCTATTGGTGTTCAAAATTAACTCGATAGAGGATTGATAAATAATAAATGTTGCAGTGCAAAATAAATAATTGCGGCTTTTAGATAATTAACGTCATATTTTTCAAAGAGTTAGCTTAGGTATGTAATAAACTGGTCTGCCCACTTGCGTTGCTTTTCAACTGTGGTTAGCATTGATAGCGGACAATAATTTGAATTTAATATTAATAAAACAAAAACGGTGCATTCGCTGGCTTGGAACATCTGTTACAGAACTCTAATTTCTAAAGTGCAACAGGTGTTTTTATAATCAGGTAGTAAGCCAAAAGTGATAGACCTAACTGGGAGAGTTAAATGAAAAAATTCACGCTTGGAGTGTTAACTCTGGGAAGTTTGGTTCTGGCAGGGTGTAGCAGTGACGAAACGGTTGATCCCGAAGAGTCAATAACTGTTCGTGCGGTCGCAACCTATGTTCCTGCTGAAAGCAACATTCCGGTACCTAATGACTTATTATTCAGTGGCACAGCAGATTTAACACTGAATATTCCAGTTGCTGATCCTCAAGATTTCTCTGACCCCCAAAATGCGATTTCATCGCTGGATGGTTGGTCAACCGTTGCACCATTTTCGTTCAGCTTTCAACATGAAGATGACACTGTAACGCTAGACGCTTCCAGCGTTGCCGCTGGCAGTACTGTTCGCGTTTTTGAAGTATTGGCTGATACCGACTTTAATAATCCTTTATTTGGTGATGCGCCAACCTTTGCGCCATACGATTTAGTGGGTGAAGTACCAGCGACTGAATACGCAGTGTCGGTACAAGGAATGGATGTTGTTGTCATTCCAACCAAACCGCTTAACCCTCGTAGCACATATGTGGTTTTAGCGACAAACGGCATTATGGACAGTAATGGCGTGAATGTTACTAAAGATGCCCAGTATGACTTTGTTAGTTCAGGTGTTGAGTTAACCGGTTCTTTGGCAGCATTGGAACCTGTACGACAGTTGGTTAACACTTATGAAAATCTGGCTGCAGCCGGTGGTGTTAATAAAGATAATATTGTTATCAGCTTTGCTTTCACCACACAATCGGTTGGTCCGGTTGTTCAAGCTGCAAAAGGTCTCTATGTGGACTTTCCTTTCTCTCAAGGGCAATTCCCAGCCACTGATTTCACACCATTAAACATTCCTTCAAATATGGTGAATCCAGCATTGTCGGGTGAAGCATTAATCAGTGTTGGTGAGATTTCACTTAACTATATGTTATCTGCTCCGACTATGGAAAATCCTACGGCGCCACTTAATAGTTTTTGGCGCGGTGCTGAAATGGTACCAGGACCTAATGGTGGTATGGTGCCTAACCCAATGGCTGGTGGTTTTACAACCTATGTCAATAAGTTACCTCAGGTAAACGGCATTGAGACGGTTCCATTGTTGGTTTCCTTACCGTCGAATGTTCAGTGCCCAAAACCTTATCCGGTAATGATTTTCCAGCATGGTATTACTTCGAATAGAACCGCTATGTTAGGCATCGCTGATGCTATGGCAAGTGTTTGTACCGCTATTGTTTCGATGGATTTACCATTGCATGGTGTTAATGCTGATAACGGCGGTATTTTCTTCACTGGGTATGACTCAGGCGATGTGAGAGAGCGTACATTCGGTGTTGATTATGTTGATAATGGCACTTCAGCGCCAGGTCCTGATTCCATGGTTGATAGCTCTGGTGCCCACTTCATCAACTTACCAAATCTGCTGGTGTCTCGAGATAATATTCGTCAGGCTATTTTCGACCTGTTAACACTTGAGAAAGCGATCCCGGCGATGGATGTAGATGGCGATACAATTCCAGATTT
Organism: Pleionea mediterranea; assembly: GCF_003148745.1. Classification (GTDB taxonomy): domain Bacteria; phylum Pseudomonadota; class Gammaproteobacteria; order Enterobacterales; family Kangiellaceae; genus Pleionea; species Pleionea mediterranea. The sequence continues at coordinate 498,698 of NZ_QGGU01000001.1, forward strand.
CGATTCTCAGTCAGTCTCTTTTATGGGTCACTCTTTAGGTGGGATAGTAGGCTCCAGTTTTGTTGCCTATTCTGATCTGGTGCAAACGTCTGTTTTGGCTAATCCAGGTGGCGGCATTGCCGGATTACTGGATGCTTCGGATACTTTCGGACCAGTTGTTCGAGGTGGCGTAGCGGCAGGTGCTGGTATTCCAACCACTGATCCTGCTTTCCCAGCTCTGTATCAGCAGTTCTTATTTGCGGCGCAAACAGTCATCGACAGTGGTGATCCTATTAATACCACCATGGCTGCTCTTGGTAACGATATTCCGACGTTGATGTTGCGCAATGAAGGCGACAGTGTTGTGCCAAACAACTCACCTACGGCGCCGTTATCGGGTACTGACCCTTTGGCTGCTTATCTGCAACTAGCACCTGTGACGGCAGAAAACCCTGGTGATTTATCGGTGGGTGAGCGTCAAATCTCTCGCATTAACGATGGATTGCATTCGACGGTATTAACACCGGCTGGTCCGGAGGGTGCGACACAGTACCTGAATGTGACTACCGAGATGCAAACCCATATTGTTAGCTTTATTACTTCTGATGGTGCTGCTGTTCAGGTAGCCGATCCGACATTACTTGACTGATCTCCGGTTTAGTTAGGTACAATAGCCCTCGCCATATCGGCGGGGGCTTTTTTTTGAGCGCTTAAATGATGGGTTGCAGTAAACCCGGTTGTGTTGTTTTTGGAGAATAGAATTGGAATTTTTACTTGATTTGGGATTATTTTTGGCGAAAACCGTCACCATTGTCGTCGCTATTGTTGTGGTAATTGGTGTGATCGTTAGCGCTGGATTAAAAAATAAGCATCAGCAACAGTCGGGACAAATACAGGTATCGAGTTTAAGTGATGAGCTGGACGATCTCGAAGACGATGTTCGTCAAGAAACCATGAGTAAAGATGAATATAAGCAGTATCACAAAGCAAAAAAAGAGCAGGACAAAAAACAGCAGAAAGCGCGAAAGAAACAGTTGAAAAAATCAGATGATGAGAGTTCATCTACAGAAAAGTCACGTTTGTTTGTGATTGATTTTGATGGCGATATTCAGGCGTCTTCGGTTGAAAACTTGCGCGAAGAAGTGACGGCCGTATTGAGTGTGGCTAATGAAAAAGATGAGGTGTTGATTCGACTGGAAAGCGCGGGAGGTATGGTTCATTCTTATGGGCTGGCAGCATCGCAGCTTGAGCGTGTGCGTCGCAATGGCCTTAAGCTGCATGTTGCAGTGGATAAAGTAGCCGCCAGCGGCGGTTATATGATGGCCTGTATTGGCGAGCATATTATGGCCGCACCCTTTGCCATTATTGGTTCCATTGGAGTATTGGGACAGTTGCCTAACTTCAGTCGTTTACTGAAACACAACAAAATTGATTATGAGCAACATACCGCCGGTGAATTTAAACGAACCTTAACTATGTTTGGTGAAAATAACGACAAGGCTCGTGAAAAATTTCGCGAAGAGCTGGAACAAACCCATGTGTTGTTTAAAGAGTTTATTCAGCAAAACCGTGCCGATCTTGATATTGATAAAGTGGCTACAGGTGAACATTGGTACGGTACTCAGGCCAAAGCACTTAATTTGGTGGATGAAATTAAAACCAGTGATGACTTTGTGGTTGAGCGTGCTAAACAGGGGGATGTGTTTAAAGTGAAGTATGAAATTAAAAAGCCACTTTCCGAACGTTTACCATTGGCGATCTTTGGCAGTTTACAAAACTCTTTACTGAGCTTTTTACAAAAAGCCGATACTCATAAAATGTTTAAGTAACCCAGTACTATTGACGGCGCTTATTAGCGCCGTTTTTGTTTTAAAGTAAACTAATCTTTCATTATTTGCAGGTAACTTTTGATGGACAAAGATTCGGAATCAACCAGCGCGGTAAAAACAGATAAACAACCTCGGCCATATGGCAGTTGGCCATCGCCCATTTCTGCACAGCAGTTAGCTGCAAAAGGTACCCGGCTGGGTCATGCGCAAAGCTTTGATGGTAAACTTTATTGGTTAGAATCACGACCGGCAGAAAAAGGCCGCGGCGTCATCGTTTGTTGGGATGGCAAGAAAGTGACTGACGTATCGCCTAAGTCGGTTAGCGTAGGTTCCAAAGCTCATGAATATGGCGGCGGCGACTTTCTGGTTTGCGAACTTGGATTGTTATTTTGTAATGCCGATGATCAAGGTGTTTATCTGCTGGATCATCAAGATGAATTAAGTTTGATGACAGAGTTACCGGAAGTGGCAAAGTCACTGCGCTATACGGACTTTAGTATCTGTCCAGACAATCGCTGGATTTATGCCGTACAAGAAAACCATACCCAGGATAAATCAACCGGTAAACCGGTGGTACTGAACGAGTTGGTTGTCATCGATAGCCATTCTAGAGCCGTAAAAGTCGTTGAAACGGGGGCGGATTTTTACAGCTATCCTCGTGTATCGCCAGACGGTAATCGGCTTTGTTGGACCTGTTGGTCTCATCCTCAAATGCCCTGGGATGGCACCGAGCTATGGGTGGCTGATATCGACAAAGATGGAACATTAACGGCTAAACACAAAGTATGTGGTGGGACGGAAGAGTCGATTTATCAACCGGAGTGGAGTCCCGATGGTGTGCTGCACTTTGTCTCGGATCGTTCGGGCTGGTGGAATCTATATTCATTTCGTGATGGCGTAATGAATGCTTTAATGCCAACGGATAATGACTGTGGATTACCGCAGTGGAATTTTGGCAGCCGCAATTATTGTTTTGCAGACAGCCAAAATATTTATTTATCGGTGTTTGAGCAGGGCGAACAACGGCTGGTTCATATTGATGTGAATAGTGGTCATGTTGAGCCACTTGAGCTGCCATTTACCGAATATAGCGGGCAACTGCATTATTCCAATAAGCGTTTATTTGTGGTTGCAGGTGGCCCTGTCATTGCTCAGGGGCTGTTTGCGATTGAGCTTGATACAATAAAGTATGTTTCTATAAAACAGGAACCAGCCATACCCATTGACAGCGATCAGGTTTCCATCGCAAAACCAATTCAATTTACTTCAGCAGCCGGTTACCAGTCTTACGGTTATTTTTATGAGCCATCAAACCCTGATTATTGCGGGCTTAAAAATGAAAAGCCTCCGCTGATTGTTTTATCCCATGGCGGGCCTACCGCCGCTGCCAGCAGTGCATTCAATTTGGCCATTCAGTTCTGGACATCGCGCGGTTTTGCAGTAGTGGATGTGAATTACGGTGGCAGTACCGGATATGGGCGTGCTTATAGAGAATTGCTCAAGGGGCACTGGGGTATAAATGATGTGAATGATTGTTTATACGCGGCCCGGTTTCTGGTTGATGATGGTCTGGTGGATGGCGAGCGTTTGTTGATCCGTGGCGGATCCGCTGGCGGATTCACCACCCTGTGTGCGCTAACCTTTCACGATGATTTTGCGGCGGGCATGTCACGTTACGGCGTTGCCGATCTGGAGGCTTTAGCGTCCGACAGTCATAAATTTGAAGTGCGATATCTGGACAGTCTGGTGGGTGATTACCCGGCGCAAAAAGCCATTTATCAGGAACGCTCACCGATTAATAATACCGATAAGCTTTCCTGTCCCATTTTAATTTTGCAAGGCAGTGAGGATAAAGTCGTGCCTCCGGCACAGTCGCAACAGTTGGCAAAAGCATTAGATGAAAAAGATATTCCTTACGAATACATTGAGTTTGAAGGAGAAGCTCATGGCTTTCGTCAACAGGATAATATCATTCGCGCGTTTGAGTCGGAATTAAGTTTTTATTTGAAAATTCTAAAGATTACTGTGAATTAAGCCTTGCTTCGAATATTTAATGGTCTCCCATTAGAACGAAAGATAAACACGCTCTAGATTTATCAACCAATAAAAAAGGCCTTAAGCATTATGCTTAAGGCCTTTATATTAAGAAGGGAAAGTTAGTTTTTTTAAGTGGCTTGATTGTCGTTAACTTTTTGCTCCAGTTGTTCCTTGTCAAAGTCCTGACCCTCAAAATCTAATCCAGCCTTGGGATCGTTGAACATATCTTCATCAAAGTCCTGCTCCGATTTGCTGACAATGCAAGCAATGGTGGCATCACCGGTGATGTTCACAGCGGTACGCATCATATCCAAAAATCTATCAATGCCGAGTAACATACCAATTGCTTCCGAAGGCAGATTAACCTGATTTAAAACCATGGTCAGCATCACCAGACCAACACTAGGAACGCCTGCGGTGCCAATGGATGCCAGTGTAGCCATTAAAATAACTGTCAGGTACTGCGCCAACGATAAATCAACGCCGTAAAGCTGTGCAATGAATACGGTGCCATCCATATTAATGGTAGCGCCTAGGGGCAGTGAAAACGACGAGGTTGTTTTGCCAACCCCAAGGCGTTTACGGGCAACTTCCATGGTAACCGGTAAGGTGGCGGCACTGGATGATGTGGTGAAAGCGAACAGCAATGCAGGACGCATTTTCTTAATTAGCATCAGTGGATTTAAGCCAGTAAATAACGTCAGTAATGTCGGGTAGGTCAATGATGCGTGAATGACTAACGTGATGGCAACCAGTAC
>NZ_QGGU01000002.1 GCF_003148745.1 Pleionea mediterranea
ATTGAAACCGTCTTTGACCAGTTAAAAAATATAGCTCAAATTGAGCACACCAGGCATCGTAGCTGTATATCGTTTATGGTGCACTTAATCGCCGGGTTGATTGCTTATACATTTAAGCAACAAAAGCCGAGCATCAATGTAACTCGGCTTTAAATCTTATGCAGATCTGAGGTTAAGTAACACTATTTTTTAATGACGATGAAACACATTGCTGTGTTGCAGCTTAAATATAAAGTGTCCTTTGTAACGATTGTTTAAGCATTTATCGATTATACGGTCGTAATAAAAAGACTAAGTTATGCAAGCTCAAATGTTACAAAAATTGAATTATCATCGGCTAATATAGTCTGATTAGGCTAAGCGGTGTTATTATTTACATCACCTAGAGTCTGTATTCATTTAACTTTAAAAATATCACTATTATGAGCCAAGACGATAAAGATAATCCATTACCCGAGATTGTGCCGGAGCGAGATGACTTTGGTTCTCGACCGCAGCGGAAAGCTTCTTCTGCAAAAAAGCAAAGTCATAGCGAGCCAGCGCCAGCTGGGGCTATGTCCCGAGTATTGTTAAGCATTGCACTCATACTGGCTATTGCCTCTGGAGCAGCCTGTTATTGGCTTTATAACTTAAATCAGGCGCAACAAGCGGCTCTTTTGGCTTCTAACGAGCGAATTGCAGAACTGGAGCAGCGGCTTTCGGCCACAGGTGAAGAGATGGATCAGTCGGCGGTGGCTTTGCAGGTTAAAGTGACAGAGCTTGCGAAAAAAACCGATGAGTTATGGACGCAAATGGATAAGTTGTGGGCTTCCGCCTGGCGACGAAACCAGTCTGAAATAAAAGCACTGGACGATAAAGTATCCGAGCAGTCGAGTCAGTTGACGAAGAAAATGGCGATGGTATCCGACGAATTAACCGCAGTTGGCTCCAATGTTGAAGTTTTTAGCACTCAGGTTGATATTGTAAAAGAGCAACTGGAACTACAGAAAAAACAGCTCACAATACTGAGCTCGGAACTCTCATCGCTTGTTAAAACCCAAGTGTCGAGCAGTCGCGTGAATGAATTAACACAGAAAATCAATAAGTTAACTAATGAGCGACAAGAGCTGCTTGATCGCATATCGAGTCTTGAGCGTTGGCGTTATTCCACCGAGTCCACGGTAAAACCGGTTAATTAATCCTGCTAAATTTTTAAACCTTTGCCACCAGCTCGAGCGGATGCTAGGGCTGGTTGAAATTTGTCATTTCGTCGCTTTTCATTTTCCGTTACACTGCGCACCCATTTCGACTCTCTGGTGTTGTACTCGTGATTTCTACCGCAAATTTAGCCATGCAATTTGGCGCTAAACCTCTGTTTGAAAATGTCTCTGTAAAATTTAATAACGGCAATCGTTACGGTCTGATTGGCGCTAATGGTTGTGGTAAATCAACCTTTATGAAAATACTGGGGGGTGATTTGGAGCCTTCCACTGGCCAGGTGATGCTCGACTCGCAAACAAGACTTGGTAAATTGAGGCAGGACCAATTTGCGTTTGAAGACTACAGCGTAATGGACACTGTATTAATGGGCAATCAGGAACTTTGGCAGATAAAGTCAGAGCGAGATCGCATTTATGCTTTGCCTGAAATGAGTGAACAGGAAGGCATGGAAGTGGCCGAACTTGAAGTAAAGTTTGCCGAAATGGATGGTTACACTGCAGAAGCCAGAGCCGGCGAATTATTGCTTGGATTAGAGATCCCAACGGAGCAGCATTTTGGCCCAATGACCAATATCGCCCCTGGCTGGAAATTGCGAGTGCTATTGGCGCAGGCGCTGTTTTCAGATCCCGATGTTTTATTGCTCGATGAGCCCACCAATAACCTTGATATCAATACCATTCGCTGGCTTGAACAAATTTTGGTTCAACGTAATTCCACAATCATCATTATTTCGCACGATCGACATTTTTTAAATACCGTATGTACTCATATGGCGGATCTGGATTACGGTGAGCTGCGATTATTTCCCGGTAATTACGATGAGTATATGACAGCGGCAACTCAAGCCCGTGAAAAAATGCTGAATGAAAATGCCAAAAAGAAAGCGCAAATAGCGGAACTGCAAAGTTTTGTCAGTCGCTTTTCGGCAAATGCTTCAAAAGCGAAACAAGCCACATCCCGAGCGCGTCGAATTGATAAAATTCAACTGGAAGATGTAAAGCCATCGAGTCGTATTAGTCCTTATATTAAATTCGAGCAAGATAAAAAGCTGCATCGTCAGGCAGTGACCGTTGAAGGATTATCAAAGTCGTTCGACGAGAATTTATTTAACGATCTTGATCTACAAGTTGAAGCCGGTGAACGGGTTGCCATCATTGGTCCAAATGGTGCGGGTAAAACAACACTGCTGCGCTGTCTGTTGGGTGAAGTGCCCGCCGATAAAGGCAGTATCAAATGGGCGGAGCAAGCGGCAATCGGTTATGTGGCACAAGATCATGCCAGTGATTTTGAACAGGATGCGACAGTGTTTGACTGGATGAAACAATGGACAACGGGTGATGACCAATTGGTTCGTGGCGCCTTGGGCAGAATGCTGTTTTCTAATGATGATGTTAAGAAAAACGTTAAAGTTTTATCCGGTGGTGAAAAGGGTCGAATGTTGTTTGGTAAGTTAAGTTTGATCAATCCCAATGTTCTGTTAATGGATGAACCAACCAATCACCTGGATATGGAATCAATTGAAGCGTTAAACCTGGCTTTGGAGAACTATCCCGGCACTTTATTTTTCGTCAGCCACGATAGAGAGTTTGTATCATCTCTGGCGACTCGAATTATAGATATGCGCCCAGAAGGATTGGTTGAGTTTAAAGGCAGTTACGAAGAATATTTAAAAAGCCTGGGTATTGATGAGTAATACAGTCGCAATAAGCAGAAAGTAAAAGGTTGTATAAAGTTAACCGTGGCTAATTAATCTCGGCGATACTCTTAAAGGTTTACTAGTCGATGCAACAAGTAAAGCAATGAAATATTTTGTAATAAATATTATATGTAATAAATAGTAATATTCAATGACTGACTAGTCGAGCGAAATAGTCGTTCAAAATATTTAATTACTTTAAAAGGGATCATTATGATTAAAAAATTAAGTGTAACCATGCTAATTTCAATTTCTGGAGCACTATCTGCCAATGAATATCAGACATTTTTAAATACAAACTACGATACTATTGATTTTGATAATGAAAGTGCTGATTTAATTGGTTTTAGCGCACAGCATTTTTTTGATACTAAGAAGGCTCTGGGTCCATTAAGTGAATTTGAGTATATCAATACAGTTTCAAATGTTTTCGGTGGATTTTCTCGTAATTTAGATGATAGTGAGAACATATATGCACTTTCCGGTGACTGGATAGCATCTAATTTCATACTTGGCGCAACAAAACAAAGCTTTAGTTCTGGTTCTGATTATAACACCGTTCGATTCGGTTATTTATTTTCGGATAACTTTAAAGTAGAAGTTTCTTCCAGTGGCTTTGACAATGACTTCGACCAAACAATATTAATGTCTTCTTATAATCATCAAATCAATGCAAGTGACTATATTGGAGTTTCAATGGCATTATCTGATGATCTGGATTACAAACAAATATCGAGTAAATATTTTTCTCAACTTGAAAATGATAACTATGTTTCTTTATCGTTAAATTATTCAAAATATGATGATAACATTGACTCAAGTGGGTATTGGGGGGTGGGTGCCAACTATTATTTTTCTCCCTACTCTTCAATATTGCTTAATATCGATGATGAAGAGTCAGTCCAAATTGGAGGCCAGCATTTCTTTAATGATAGCTTTTCGGTAGGTATTCGTTATCGTACAACTTCAATTGATGTTGGCCCTGGGCAGGAAGAAGATGTTGATACGTTAAGCTTATCGGCTCAAGCTCAGTTTTAATGGTTTTATGTAAATCTCCTAGAAAACCACTATAACAAACCATTATCGGAAAAAATGCTGGCGCAGCCTGCTTGCCAGCATTTTTTTGCCGTGTCCAAATCATTAACCGTGTAGCACATTAAATCAAACGGCGAATAATAACACTGCTGGATCAGCTCAGAGTAAATGAGTGAGTGATGGATATGCAGCGAAGTACAACCAAGCGATTCTGTGAGCTGAACAATTTCAAGTGGTGAGTGGCTATCAATTTCATTGACCACCAGTGCGCGAGGGATACGGGGCAGTAATGCCTGGCAGTGTTGTAAGCTTTCCACAGAAAAGCTGGAAAATAGAATATCCGGGTTGCTTGCTCGCTCAGCAATTAGCTGGCTGATGCAATCAACGGTTAAGCTGTCTTCATCAAGATTGGGTTTTATTTCAATATTGATGCCCATGCTTTTTTGTAGGGCGAAATCCAATAACTGATTAAGCGATGGAATGTATTCATTGGCAAAGTTTGAGGAGAACCAACTGCCAGCGTTCATTTTACTGAGCACGGAATAAGGGTAGTTACAAAAGTCACCGTGATGATCCGTGGTGCGATCAAGCGTCGCGTCATGAAAAATCATCGGAATACGATCAGCGCTTAAACGAACATCGGTTTCGATCCATCGAAATCCATTTTGATGGGCCGCATTAAACGCCGCCATGGTGTTTTCTGGTGCCACTGCAGAAAGTCCACGATGGGTAATTATTGGCGGAAAATCAGTAAAGTGCAGACTTAAGGCCATAAGTTTAATTGAGTCTTAAAAAGTTTTGAGCCAGCAAGCGAAACACAAATAAATTTAGTTTAATGGCAAACGAAAACCAAACACAGGCAAATTGCCCTGTTGAAAATCGAGATCTTCAGAGCGAACAAAGCCCATTTTTTCGTACATGCTCCAGGCGATTTTCATGGCATTGGTGGTATGAATAATCACTTGATCACGCCCTTGTTGTTGCGCTTTTTCGATGCATTTTAACGTCAAAAGTTTTGCAACCCCTTTACCACGCGCACGAGGTTCTACCGCAAGCAGTCGAAAACCTGCCGAGTTTTTTTCTTCCGTTGCACTGCCGCCTGATCCGTAGAGCGCCATATCATCAAAATAAACAACAGAGCCGTCGAGCTTATTGTCGGGTGAAATGGCCACTAGTATTTCTACCGCCGGGTGTTTTGTCTGGTCGCCTATATTGGCGAGCATTTTGTAATAATCGGGTTGCTCTGATTTATTAGGAAAACCTTTTAGCTGAGAATAAACCTGAATCATTAAGTGACCAATTCGTTTAAACTCATCGGGCCTGGCCGTTCTGATAGTGTAGTCGCGATTATTCGGCATGATTCGTGTGTACGCGTATCAAAGTTAATGGGTTTGTAGGGCTTTAACCAGTTCAGGCAGAACTTTATTGTTTAACATGGCAAGTGCGGTTTGTTCTGAGTTGCAACCTTGGCAATGACTGTTAGCGCTATAAGGCGTTGCTTTAACCTGATAAACCTGATTGAACAAAGTTTTATTGTTTTGCTCCAGAAGATAATGTGCTTTTATTTCCAGGGGCCAACTCGTTGTCTCTTGCTGCGCATAAACAAAAGTAATGCGTAGCCGGGTGTCGTGTCCAGCAATATCCCGACTGTCGCCCTGATACTCGGTGTTGTTGAACAAATTTTTGGCTGCCAGAGATTCAGCCAGTTGACGGCCGTGTATCACTCTTAATTTTTTTTCCAATGCTTTATCGTGAGCACCATAAGTAAACAAGGATAAGTTATCTTGGTATAAAGGACCGGTTGAAACCTGAGGTGTTTTTGAACCACAGGCACTTAATAGCAGCAGTACACAGACCGCTGATAATTGTTTTAACAGAGAAGCTTGCTTAAATAACTGACTCAATAAAGGTTGCATCATTCGAAATCCGTATTTGTTTTTATATTAGGTGTTTAGTGTTCAGAGTATAGACCGTATCCGCCGCCACCGGGCGTTTCAATTTCTATTTGTTCGTCTTTTTTAACATTAAGTTCGCAGCAGGCGGCTAACTGCTGACGACTACCATCCAGTTTGATATGTCGATTGATGCCAGCTTTACCTGGTTCGCCGCCGTGCATGCCAAAGGGTTGGTTTTTTCTATTGTTGGATAAAATAGAAACGGTCATGGGCTGAGTAAACCGAAACCGTCGTATCACGCCATTGCCACCAAAAAATTGTCCTCGGCCGCCGCTGTTATTGCGTACAGAAAACTGCTCCAGAATAACAGGAAAACGTTGTTCAATTATTTCCGGATCGGTAATGCGCGAATTCGTCATATGCGTTTGAATGGCGTCAGTACCTGGGTAATCTTTGCCAGCACCAGAGCCACCGCAAATGGTTTCATAATATTGAAATTGTTGATCACCAAAAGTCAGATTATTCATGGAACCCTGAGCGGCGGCTTGCCATTGTAGCGCACCAAAAATGGCATCGGTTACCGCCTGCGAAGTTTCAACATTACCCGCGACAACCGCTGCCGGAAACTTTGGATTAAGCAAAGTACCTTGCGGGACCTTGAGTAAAACAGGACGCAAACAGCCTTCGTTTAAAGGAATATCGTCGGTCACCAGCGAACGTAAAACGTATAATACTGCCGCGCGTGTCACAGAAAGCGGCGCATTAAAATTATTATTTTGTTGTTCGCTGGTACCTGTAAAGTCAAATAACAATTGTTGCTGTTCAGTTTTTTCAATGCTGACGTTTATGGTCGCGCCATTGTCCATCGGATAGCTAAACTTACCCGGAGCAAGTTGCTCAATCGCATTGATAATGGCTTGTTCGGCATTATCTTGCACGTACTCCATATAGTGTTTAACGGTTTGATTACCGTATTGTTCAACAGCCCGTAACAATTCCTGAATACCGCGTTGATTAGCGGCAATTTGCGCCTGCAGATCCGCCAGCGTCTGGTGAAAATTTCGCACCGGATGTTCAGATCCGGTTAATAATTTTTTTAACGCGTCCCGTTGCAATTGATGTTGATCAATAAGCTTAAAGTTTTCGATGATAACGCCTTCTTGCTCAATATGATTGCTGGACGCTGGCATCGAGCCGGGTGTGGTGCCACCAATGTCGGCGTGGTGACCGCGAGACGCGACCCAATAGTGAATCTTATCGTCTACAAACACAGGTGAAATCACCGTAATATCCGGTAGGTGTGTGCCGCCATGATAGGGCGAGTTCATCATAAAACAGTCGCCAGCGTTGATATGTTTATTGCTGTTAATAATATGGCGTACGCTGTCACTCATTGAACCAAGATGCACCGGCATATGAGGTGCGTTGGCAATTAAATCACCCTGTTGATTAAACAGCGCGCACGAAAAATCAAGCCGTTCTTTTATGTTGACCGAGTGTGCTGTCTGCTGCAAAACGGCACCCATTTGCTCGGCAATGTGCATGTAGAGATTGTTGAATATTTCCAAACGTGTGGGTGTTAGTTGGGTGTCATTTTTTAGCTTTGGTTGACGCTGCTGTAATTTGGTCAGCACAAAATGATTACCCTTTATTTTTTCAGCTTGCCAGCCAGGCTCAACTACCAAGGTTGTGTTGCTGTCATAAATAACGGCTGGGCCATTTATCGCTTTGTTTAAAGCTATCGATTCGATGGGAATAAATTCTGTCTCTAACCAGCGATCGCCAAACCAGACGGCATGTTTTTTTGAGGGCTTTTGTACTGGCTCATTAAAGGGCTCTTCAAACAGGGGTTGTTCCTGAGTGGTTTTAAATACCGCCTGCTTTACCAGAATGGGTGTCTCTTGATTAATAAATCCAAACTGTTGTTCGTGCTGAGATTCAAACGCTGACTTAACCTTGTCTAACTCATCAAGCGCGACGCTGAGAGTTTGTTCCGAATTTTCATAATGCAAATACAGAGTGATCGAGCTGGTTAATTCTTCAGGTTTGGCTGAGCTGAAAAACGCTTTTTGATCCGCCAGATGTGTGTTCGCCTGCTGCTGGATTTGGCTTAATAACGACTGTTCCAGCGGTTTGCCATAAAATACATCGTCTTCCTTGCCTATGTAACTGCAGCCCATACCATAGGCGGATAATAAACTGGAATGCGCGTGCACAAAGACCCGGTTTACGCCCAGTTCTTCGGCCACCAGACAGGCGTGTTGACCGCCAGCACCACCAAAGGCATTTAATGTGAACTCATCGAGCTCAATGCCCTTTTGAGTGGAAATGGTTTTTATCGCATTGGCCATACTGTTTACGGCAATGTTTAAAAAATCCGAGGCCAGGCTGTGTGGTGTGTGTGATAAACCGGTTTGTTGATTGACCGATTCGGCCAGTTGCTCAAATGTTGTTTGGCACGCGTTAACATCGATAGGTTGCTGACCATCGTTGCCAAAAACGTTTGGAAAATATTCCGGTTGAATTTTACCGCAGAGCACGTTGATATCGGTAACCGCCAGATGCCCCTGTTTGCCGTAACTGACAGGCCCCGGGTAGGCGCCCGCTGATTCGGGACCGACACGAAAGCGCTGACCGTCAAACCACAGTTTTGAACCACCGCCGGCAGCGACGGTGTGAACCGAAAGCATGGGCACACGTAAGTGAATGCCCGCTATTTCATTATTTTGAGACAGATCAAATTCACCGGTAAATAGCGACACATCGGTGGAGGTGCCGCCCATATCGAATCCGATGACCTTATCGAAGCCTGCCTTGGCTGCAGTTCGTGCCATGGCGACAATTCCGCCAGCGGGTCCTGATAGTACGGCGTCTTTACCGCTGAACTCGGCGGCTTCGGTGAGGTCACCGTTGCTTTGCATAAACAGCATTGGAGTATCGCCGAGCTGGTTTTGCAATTGCGACAGATATCGGTTGAGCACGGGCGACAGATAGGCATCGGCCACGGTGGTTTCTGCGCGTTCCAGAAGTTTAGGAAAAGGGCTTATCTGGTGTGACAGGGATATATGCTGATACCCAATGTCGCGAGCGATTTTTCCAAGCATCTGTTCGTGTTCTGGATTGATGCAGGCGTGCATCAGAGCGATGGCGACCGATCGAAGGCCGTTATCGTAGCTTTGTTGTAGGCTTGATTTGGCGGCCTGAATATCGAGCGGCCGTATCACTTCACCATCGGCGTTAAGGCGTTCGCTAACCGTAATAACCTGATGATACACCGGCTCAGGTTTTTCGATGGATTGCTTAAATAAATGCTGACGATGCTGGCTACGGATGGTCAGGAGATCGGCAAAGCCCTCGGTGGTAATAAACAGAGTGTCTTCGCCGCGTCGTTCCAGCAAAGCGTTGGTCGCAACGGTTGTGCCCATCTTGATTTGTTCAACAACGGCTTCAGGTGCCTGCCGGGTAATGCGTTTAACACCTTCTACCACGGCATCCTGATAGTGGTCGGGATCTTCCGACAGGAGCTTTTTAGAGACGATGGTCTGATCCGGAGTAATGGTCAAAATATCGGTAAAGGTACCGCCGCGATCAACCCAGAATTTCCAAACGCCCACTATCCACTCCTTATTTGATTCAAGATTCAGTTAATACGATATCGAAAGCCGGTTTGAATTGCTACGGTATCCTGGTTCGATTTGTTGACATGCTATTGTTTAAGATGCCGCGGAAAGATTCCCCGTTAGCATCATTCGATGGTATGTTAATGTCGCTATAATAATAGGTTCAGAAGAATGTGATGGCTGGTTAAACTCGCTGAGCATCACAATTATCAACACTAGGATCAAAAAAATGAATATAAAAAACTGGATGATTAACAGCACACTTGTGTTACTCACAAGCGCTATGATTCAAGCAGTAATGATGTCGGAAATAAGGGCTTCAGAAGTTAACCTTCAGGACGTGAATATAAGTGCCGATCTGGAGCAGCAAGTGATTGAGTGGCGTCGGCATTTGCATCAACACCCTGAGTTATCCAATCGTGAATTTGCCACCGCCAAATTTATAACCGCGCATCTTAAAAAGCTGGGGATAGAGGTTACCACCAAAGTCGCCCATACTGGCGTGGTGGGTCTGTTAAAAGGGGCAAAGCCGGGCCCGGTGGTTGCTCTGCGAGCCGATATGGATGCGTTACCGGTTACCGAGCGTGTGGATTTACCCTTTGCTTCAAAAGCCACCAGCGAATACAACGGGCAAAAAGTAGGGGTGATGCACGCCTGTGGTCATGATACCCATGTTGCCATGCTGATGGGGGTTGCAGAACTACTGGCAGAGCAGCGCGATGAGCTTGCCGGTACCGTTAAGTTTATTTTTCAGCCAGCCGAAGAAGGCGCGCCCAAAGGGGAAGAAGGTGGTGCCGAATTAATGGTTAAACAGGGCGTGCTAACCGATCCTGAAGTCGATGTGATTTTTGGGTTGCACATATCATCAAAAATGGATGTGGGCACCATTGGTTATCGGCATGGTGGCATTATGGCTGCGGTTGATAACTTTAAAATAACGGTCAGTGGCAAACAGGTACACGGCTCTACTCCGTGGGACGGTATTGATCCTGTTGTGGCCTCGGCGCAAATTATTAACGATTTGCAAACCATAGTGTCACGACAATTGCCACTAACCAAAAATGCAGCGGTGATCAGCGTTGGCAGCATTCATGGTGGGGTTCGTTCCAACATTATTCCCGAATCCGTTGAGATGGTCGGAACGATTCGAACACTTGATCCGGATATGCGTCTGCAGTTGCATGAAAAAATGCGCAATGTGGTGAAACATTCTGCAGCGGTTATGGGAGCAACAGCAAAGCTGGAGCTGCCTTATACCACGCATTACCCCATTACTTATAATGATCCTGAGTTAATGGATTGGGCATTGCCGGTGATGCAAAAAGTGGCTGGAGATAATAATGTCAATCGTATGGACGCAATAACCGGTGCGGAAGACTTTTCTTTTTTCCAGCAAAAAATACCCGGGGTTTACTTTTTTATCGGTGGAAAAAGCAAAGATTTACCGATTAGTGAAGCGCCGGCTCATCATACCCCGGAATTTTTTATTGATGAATCCGGTATGAAACTGGGTGTTGAAGTGATGACGCAATTAACGCTGGACTATATGGCAAATCCAAACTGAATGAGACGCGTATAAAAGCAACTGTTAAAAAAGTATCTGTTAAAAAAGTAATCGCCTGACACTTAGAGGTAGGAATGACGCAACAACAGCCAGCAGGATCTGACTTTGCCAGCTTTTGGCAATTCAGTTTGGCGTTTTATCAACAGCCTGAGGTAAAAACACTTTGCCTCAAGCTGCAAGACGATCATGCTATGAACGTTAATATTCTGCTGTTTTTGCTGTGGTATTCTCTAACAGAGAAAAAACTGTTATTTCCATCGATGCTGGTTGAACTGCTTGAGGCTGTAAAAGGTTACGGTCAGCAGGTGGATAAGTTTCGAAAGTTTCGCCGTGCGTTTATCGAGCAACTACTCGTCACAGACGCAGCAAAAGAAAGTAAGCATTCTCATCCGATCCGTGATGCGCTGTTAAATTCTGAGCTGTTGTTGGAAAAAGAAATGCAGCAGGCGATTTTTCAGTTTATTGAACGGCAGTTATTAGATAAACAAGTAGAGCCTCAATCATCCAAGCCTGTGAGCAATATCTCTGATATTGAGTTGGAATTTATTGCCACTGAAAATCTGGAACAATACGCCAGTCAGCTTTTTGTTAATGATAAAGCCACGGAAGGTGATTCTGATAATAAAACTGCAAAGGTTAATTTAATTTCACTTGAAACAAGGCGCATATTGCAACAGATGAGTCAGAGCTTGTTGCAGTTTTTTCATCAGTCAAATTAGCGAAAGGTTTAATTTGATTCATGGGTATTAAAAGTAAACAGTCAAAGACAGTGATCGGTTAACCATTATTTTTCTGGTTCAGGTGGCTCCTCATCGTAAAAGCGGGGATCCATGGCACCTTTAGGTTTCACCATTTTGTCGTTGCGTTCAATGGTTTCAAATTTAAAGCTGTCAATATTAAACAGCATGCTCCAGTAGCGTTTATCTGAGCGACAGGTCACTACGCCTTTTTGAGATGGGTCAAATTCCAGCGAGGCCGTTTTAGGGAAAAAATTACCGTAATAGTAGGATTGGCCATCCATTTCAAAGCCTATGTACTGTCGCTTATAGTTGGACAGATCCTCAGGCACAAATGGAGCGTTTTGTTCTCGTAATTGCTGAATTTTTTTTATCAGCCGTTTTTCGATGGCACTCACCTGACCTTCGGTGACACGCCAGAAGCTGTCCGGGTAATAGACACTTCGGGTACATTGCTCTACCAGCTCCCACCCCTTATGCAACGGCATAATGTAGATGAGCTTTTCCTGATTGCTGTTGGTGTCCTGACTAGTGGCATATAGCGAACCTGTGAGTAGCAGGACAGTAATCAATAAGCGATACATGATAGAATTCCAATTTAAACGTACTGTGTAAACGAGCCGAGTCTTAAGCTGGGGTTATTTTCCCCAGCGCACTAATTTAATGGCAAAGATAGCTTAATGGATCCAAAAGCCATTTCAAACCGTAAAGTGTTACCAGTGGTAAACCAATATACTATTTTTGAGATTTTTTAAGTAGTATCCTCTAAACTAAAGGTTATGATGACTAACAAGATTTTGAAATACTGCAAACATGGCCTGTTCTATATCGGGCTGTTACTGTTATCCGCTTGCGGCATGGATCAAAGTGATCCTGAAGCGGTTGCTCTCGAATATGTGGAGTCGGTGTATTTTGCCAATTTACCGCGATTTAAAATGGTGGTGGAAGAGAGTGATTACGATGATAACGAAGATTATCGTTTATTCATCAGTAAGGATTCTACTGCAAAGAGTAATACACGAAAAAAGCGTGGTGATATTGCCCTGATTTCAGTTACCGATCGTTATGTGAATAAAGGACGTGCCAGAATTCGTATAAAGGTTGAGTTTAATAACGGCGAACGACGCATTCTTGCGATTGGATTGCATAAAAAAGATGACCTCTGGTATATCAATCCATCGACCTGGTCACGTTGGTAATCAATTCTAAAGCAATACGGGTTTAGTTTGCGTATTGCTTTAGTTGATTGGTATTTTTTACAACCAGTTGTTCAGCATAAAGCCGATACCCAGTCGGGTGTTTTTGTGGTTGTAATCCAGTAATGTTTCACCATAACCATGAAATAATTGCACATAGCCGCGAACTTTTTTGTTAAACGGGTAACTGTAGTTCATTTCAATGGCGCCCCGGTTATCGGATCGAAGGTTGTTGCGTAACATAATCGAAAGCTCATTATCGTTTATTTTACGAAAGGCTCTCAGTTCAAAATATCCAAAATAATCATCAATATCTGGATTGTCATCGCCTTTGGCATCAAACACGTCGCGTTTAGCTCGCTCAGGAATGCGGTACCAGGGTTTAAAGCTGATATAAAATTTTTCGTATTCCATTAACACATCCATGTATAACCGGTTCCAGCTGCGTGATAGGCCATCTTGCTGACCATTGCTTTGATGAGAAAATCCAAAGGTAACCAAGGGTACTTTTGCTCCTAGCCATTCGGTGTCGGTTGTAAACATCAGCATGATTTCCGGTTCATGATTGGTGTCTCGAAACGGACTCGACTCATCTGTATTGTAAGCCTGCCAGACGGATTTCGATGTGTAACCAAAAAACAGATAGCCATTGTCTTCAAACAAGGTTTCTTTGGTTACCGGCACTTTAAAGCTAACCTGAAATTTTACTTCGGTGTTCATCAAGTTGCGGTTACTTTGGCTAAACGGTGCTTCATTAGGATCATTTTGATAGGTTAAAGGCAGTATGTAATTAATCTTGTGGGGGATCAGCGAGAAGGTGTTGTTATAAGCTTTAAGTTCTTCACCCATTCTGTGTTTAATCAGACCGGCTGAGCCATCATTTAAATCCTGCTCGGTCAGTTGATTTTTTTCGGCGTCTTCTGCGGCCAACAGAGAACTACTGATACAGAGAGCGCCTATCAGGCCTATTATTGTTTTCATGGAAACATCCTTAGAGAAAGGCAATGTAGGGTGCTAAAATTTTTTAGTTAAAGTTTGAGCCAACTATCAATTAAAGCCATTGTGCTCGCCAATTATGACGACTGTCGAAGTTTGTGGTGAAAATATAAGATTGAATAAAAAAAGGCAAGCATTATAAGTGCCTGCCTTTTATCGTTGCTAGCGGAGTATTCGGTTACTCTTTTTCAATTTCCAGCTTCTTTTCAAGATAGTGGATATTGGTGCCGCCTTTATGGAAGTTTTCATCCGCCATAATGCGTTTTTGCAATGCAATGTTGGTTTTAATGCCACTGATAACCACTTCTTCTAGTGCCATTTGCATACGAGCGGTGGCGACCTCACGGGTTTCACCATAGGTTATGAGCTTACCAATCATGGAATCGTAATTTGGCGGTACTCTGTAACCGGCGTAAATATGTGAATCCCAACGCACACCAGGACCACCAGGTGCATGATAGGTCGCAATTGTACCGGGTGAGGGTATAAACGATTCGGGATCTTCGGCGTTAATTCGGCATTCGATGGAGTGACCTTTCAGTTTGATGTCATCTTGTTTGAACGACAGCGGCTGACCTTCGGCAACGCGAAGCTGTTCTTTGATGATATCGACACCGGAAATCAGCTCGGTAACCGGATGTTCCACCTGAACCCGGGTGTTCATTTCAATAAAGAAAAACTCACCTTTTTCGTATAAGAATTCAAAGGTGCCAGCACCGCGATAACCAATTTCTTTACAGGCCTGAACACAGCGCTCACCGATATGACGACGCATTTCTTCAGTGATCCCTGGTGCCGGAGCTTCTTCCACTACTTTTTGGTGGCGACGTTGCATTGAGCAGTCACGTTCACCCAGATAAATAGCGTTTCCATGGTTATCTGCCAGCACCTGAATTTCAATATGGCGAGGGTTCTCAAGGAATTTTTCCATGTAAACCATATCGTTGTTAAACGCTGATCGCGCTTCATTTTTGGTTAACGCGATGGAAGAAATCAGCTCGTTTTCGCTGCGCACAACGCGCATACCACGACCACCACCGCCACCGGATGCTTTTATGATTACCGGATAAGCAATGCGCTTTGCCATGGCTTTGTTTTCTTGTTCATCTTCGCCTAATGGGCCGCCAGAACCGGGTACGCAAGGTACACCTGCTTTTTTCATGGCGTTGATGGCCGATACTTTGTCACCCATTAATCGAATGGTTTCGGCTTTAGGTCCAATAAAGGTAAAGCCTGACTTTTCCACTTGCTCGGCAAAGTCAGCATTTTCTGCTAAAAAACCGTAACCGGGATGAATAGCAACTGCATCGGTCACTTCGGCGGCAGCAATAATTGCGGGAATGTTTAAATAACTATCCGTTGGCGAAGGAGGGCCAATACATACCGATTCATCAGCAAGTTTTACGTGCATTAAATTTTCGTCTGCTGTGGAATGCACGGCCACAGTTTTGATACCCAGTTCACGGCAAGCGCGCAATATTCTTAGCGCAATTTCACCGCGATTGGCAATCAGGACTTTTTCTAACATGAGTCCACCTAATTCGTTTGGTTGAGCGCTAAATTATTCGACAATGAATAAAACTTCATCATATTCCACTGGTTCGGCATCTTCGATCAAAATCGCTTTGATGGTGCCAGAGACTTCCGATTCGATGTGGTTCATCATTTTCATGGCTTCTACGATGCAAAGCGTGTCGCCTTTGCTGACTTTGTCGCCAACTTCAACAAATGGTTTGGCGCCTGGAGAAGGTGCTCGATAAAACGTACCCACCATTGGCGATTTAACTTGCTCACCAGAAGGAACCTGCTCGCTCGCTGGAGTCGCCTGAGTTGCCGCTTCAGCTGCTGGAGGCGGAGTAGGGGTTGATGCCATAGGTGCGGCAACCGGTGCAGGCGCTGCTGGAACAACAGAGCTGCCGCGCGAGATGCGAACGCTTTCTTCGCCTTCTTTTATTTCAATTTCTGAAACACCAGATTCTTCAAGTAATTCGATGAGCTTTTTAACTTTACGAATGTCCATAATGATGACCTTTTTATTCGAGTATTTAAGTAAAGGGTTTAATGTTTCTTAATCGCCCGACTGCTGCGATCCATTTATTTCGATAATGTTTGTTTCGACAATGCTTGCTTCGACAATATATATTCGGCTGCCTGTTTTGCGGCTATTTCGTAGCCTTTTGCGCCTTGTCCGGATATTACCGAGTGAGCAATGTCCGAAAAATACGAGTGATGGCGAAACGGTTCACGTAATTTAGGATCCGTTAAGTGAATTTCGCTAAAGGGGATGGCAACCGCCAGTAACGCATCACGTAAAGCAACACTTGTATGGGTGTAAGCAGCCGGATTAAATAAGATATAAGCAATATCGTTATTTTTAGCGGCATGGATCTTATCAATTAACGAATGTTCGGCATTGCTCTGAAAGCAATCCAACGCTATCTGGTAGCTTTTTAAGCACTGCTCGGTCGCCTGTTCAATGCTGCTCAACGTACTATGACCGTATTTTTCTGGCTCACGGCTGCCAAGCAGATTGAGGTTGGGTCCATTGAGCAGTAAAAATTTAATCATAGCTTTATTCTGTTGAACTAAATACGCCAAAATGCGCCGATAATCGATAAAACCGCTCAATTTGAGCTTGATGGTAATTTTGCACAAGGGATGGGATGAAGTCTAGGGTAATTCTTAAGAAATCGCATTTATTTTGGTATTTTGCGACAAATAGCCGCATTTTATCGCGATATGTGGTCGGATGAGCAATAGAGAATAAGCTTTACAGTGAGTAAACAGCTTTTCTAGGCTAAATAATAACCACTTGTCACCATTGTAGTGTCGTTTCGAAACTGCCAAATGCGCTGCACCCGGCAGTTTTGACTTAATGGGTGAAAGAAAGAGTATCGACACCCGTGTTACTGTTGTGTGGATCGTAGGCAAAAGTAACTATCTGGTAGTTACCCTTATCCGATAATTTAAACTCAACCGAAAACTCACTGGTTTTAACGAAATCCATGGTTTTTCTCGCAACTTCCTCACCATTTTTTAATAAATAGGCGACAATTTCGTAGCGATTGGCGTCCCAAAGGCCATCGGGCTCGATAGGGCAGCCACACATCATTCTGATTTCACTGGTTACCGCTATCATAGAGCTGTTTTTATCATGAGTTAGGCTACTTTTGATGAAAAATCCGGGCATTTCCAATTTTATGGCATCATTTTTATCCAGATGCTTCCCCGGAATAAGCCAGTATTCGGCAGAAACCGTCGAACTATTGTCGTCAAGGTTCATGGGACCCCGAGCGGTAACTTTAATTTTGATCGGTTTGGTAATATTTAAAGTGGTCTGGTAGCTGGCAGAATTGTCGCTGCTTAACACCTGATGTCGTGAGTGAGGCGTTTGCATAATGGTTTTTGTATCACCGGTGGCGCCTTCGGTTAACCCCTGTGCCAGTACTTCGGCGGTATCACTGTTTAAAATGGTGATTTGTGCGCCATCCATACTGCTACCAATAAACTTTGCGTCTTTCGCCAACACGGTAACTTTTACCTTGGTGGGCTCTGCCTGCAGCTGGGTGATGCTCATCAGCAATACACTAATGACGATGATTAATTTATTCATGGTTTTTTCCTTTAACAATAGGCTTGCTCAGGCGCAATATAAGCGAATAGTCATGTGAATGTAAGTGCTCATTGAGTGCTTATTTTGTCATGCGATATTGTATTTACTGCAGGTTAAGTGTTTGTTGCTGGACAAAATATAGCCAAGTGCTTTACATTGGTTTGGCGTTAACTGCTGACGTTAACTAAGAGAGTTGATGTTTAATAATAAATGGTCAGGAGCTGGTTACATTTTGCTTCAGCTATTGAGCAGAACAGTCGATTTATACAGGAGGGAGTTTCTATGCAACGACGTGCATTTATTCACAGTGCTGGAGCAGCGCTGGGAGCAGCGGCGGTTACACCGGCCAGTGCACTGAGTTTAACCTCAGCAAGTCACAGCGTTAAACCTGCCGACTGGGGCGGATTACGAAAATTATTTCCTTTAACCTATCAGTATATCCATTTGGCAACTTTTCTTTTGGCCTCGCACCCCAGGCCCGTGAGCGAAGCTATTGATCGACATCGTCAGGCGTTTGACAATAATCCAGCCGATTATTGGCACGAAAACTTTTTAACCATTGATGGCAAAATAACCCAGGCTGCCGCCAATTATATGGGTGGCAAGGCGCACCAGATTGCATTGACGGACAGCACCACAATGGGATTGGGGTTAATTTACAGTGGGTTAGCACTTCGGCCTGAGGATGAAGTGCTTCAGACAGAGCACGATCATTATTCTACCGATTTGTCGCTCGAGCTACGGGCAAAACGCACCGGTGCGAAAGTGCGGCGAATTGCGTTATACGATGACCCGGCACTGGCATCGACGGAACAGATACTATCGCGCCTGAAAAAAGGCATTACGCCAAAAACCAAAGTGGTTGCCGTAACCTGGGTGCATTCCAGCACGGGTGTAAAAATTCCTATTAAAATGATGTCAAAAGTGATTGCCGATATTAATGCCACAAGGGACACGGCGGATCACATCATTTTTTGTGTTGATGGCGTGCATGGATTTGGCATTGAAGATGTTGATGTGTCGACACTGGGCTGTGATTTTTTTATCGCCGGGACACATAAATGGATATTTGGACCAAGAGGCACCGGAGTGATTTGGGGATCGGACAAAGGTTGGAATAATTGCAATGCCATCATTCCAAGCTTTAGTCGTTCGTACGATGTCTGGCTTGGTAATTCAACGCAAGATCAGGTACCTATTGGTGAGCACATGTCTCCCGGTGGCTTTCATTCTTTTGAATATCGCTGGGCGTTACCGGAGGCGTTTGCATTACATTTACAGTTGGGTAAGGCGAATGTTGAGTCGCGGATTCATCAGTTAAACACACAAACAAAACAGGGACTGGCCAAAATGAGTCATGTGACGCTAAAAACGCCGATGGATCCAAACTTGTCATCCGGCATGGTCTGTTTTGATGTTAAGGGTATGCACCCAGAAAATGTCGTTAAACACATGCATAAAAAGGGCATAATTATGAGTAACACACCGTATCGCAAAACTTATGCCCGGTTTGCACCCAGTTTAATTAATAATGAACTGGAAATTGAAAAGGCATTATCTGAGATAGCGCAGCTTGCATAATGACACCGTAGCTTATGGATTATAGTTGAGCGAAAGGAAAAATAATAATCTATACTTTTTGAAGTGTTGTAGAGGATGTTGTCGGTGTATAGATTTAACTATTTGTTGGCAGGCGCTGCTGTCGCTGCGCTTTTTGTACTGATATTTTGGCTGGGAAGCCAGTTTTACGGTAAAAAGGAAGATACTCCTTCATTGACCATAGCTGTTTCCAGAACTCCATTGTCTGCGCCGGTATACATTGCCGACGAGCTGGACTTGTTCCCTTCAAGTTGTAACCACATTACCCTGAACGAAGTTATCGGCGGGGTAAATAGTTTTCAACAGGTGATGAATGGCGAAGCGGACTTTGGAACCGTATCCGACTCCGTCATTGCCTTTAATGCTTTTACACGGAATGACTTTGTCAATCTGGCTACCTTTGTTCAGTCGGATAACGATGTAAAAATCATTGCTTTGGAAAGCAGTGGAATTTATTCCTCGGATGATCTGATCAATAAGCGAGTTGCTGTAGTAAAAGGCTCAGCCAGTGAATATTTTTTAACGACCTTTTTAGCTCTCGAAGGGGTGAAGCTGGAAAATTTAAAAGTAATAAATGAGTCGCCTGATAAAATGCAGCAAATTTTATCAGAAAAAGATGCAGATGCTGTTGTTTCTTGGGAGCCTTATGGTTATGAAATTATTAAATCATTAAAAGGCAGTGCCAAGTTATTACCAACAAAAAACCTTTACACCTTAACCTTTAATTTAATTGCAAAGCAGGAGTTTGTACTGAACCGCGAGCTATTAACAGAATGTGTTATGGCGGGTTTAAATAGAGCTATTAATTTTATATCGGAAAAACCAGAAAAGGCACAGTCGATTTTAATGGAACGATTAAAATTAGAGCCCGATTTTATTCGTTGGGTTTGGAATGATTATATTTTTAAGTTGTCGCTCAATCAGTCGTTACTGGTAACATTGAACAATCAGGCTGACTGGATCATCGAAAACAAGTTATCAAAAAACCAACAGCGCCCAAATTTCAAAAAGCTATTGGATCCGGGCGCTTTAACTTCAGTCAAGCCTTCTGCTATATCTGCCAGTCTTCAAGTGGATAACTAGCGCAGTGATAGGGACGTCAATAAATGAAAGTTAATAAGCGATTTTATCTCTTCTCAATATTATCGTTTGGTTTGATGGTATTGGTTGCCATGACATTGCTTTATTCTTGGCGACAAATTAATCAAGCGCTCGATAAAGAAAAGTTTTCGAATAATGTGAGCCAAATAACACTCGAGCTACAGCAACAGTTGCATGAACTGGAAGCTCATAAAAACTCAGCGGCCATTGAAAACTGGGAAAAGCTGCAGTTTAAATTAAGAAAAATTCTTGCTGATCCACCTGGGTTATCTCCGGAGCAAAAAACACTACTCAACAGTATTGTTAGAAACAATACCAGTGCTGTGGTTCTGTTTGAACGATTAAACGCATTAAACTCAGGTCTTGCCAATCAATCCATTATTCGTCATCTGGAAGAACGGTTGCGTGCTCAGGTTATGGTTATTCAGGAAGACAGTCAGGAGCTGGCTTTATTGGCGCGGCAAAGCTTAAGTAATATTTTATTTAATCAAACAATGTATGTTATGACCATGTTGTCAATCGGCTTAATATTGCTAATTTTTATATCGCACCGTTTTTTTCGTTGGATTCAGCATGCGACACAGTTATTGATGAAAGGGCTTAATAAAATCGAACAGGGACATTTTGAATCAATCGATTTAACAACTACAGACAGTAATGATGAAGTGTATGATATTTTAATGAAGTTTAATCGTATGAGTGAGCGATTAAAAGAGAATACAATCACACGGGATGTGTTGCAAAAGATTGTTGATGAGCGTACCCGAGAATTAACAAGGGTGGCTAATACGGATTCGCTAACATCGGTGCCGAACAGGCGGGCATTATTCGAGCGTGGTGAAATGGAGTTTTCTAGAGCGCACCGACATCATCAGCCCTTTGCCATGTTAATGATTGATGCGGATCACTTTAAACATATTAATGATCAATACGGTCATATGGTGGGCGATAAGGTGTTGATTCACCTATGTCGTACGATTGAAAAAGAAGTTCGAAAAGTTGATTTTTTTGCACGATTTGGTGGTGAAGAGTTTGTATTAATACTGCCTCATAATGATGAAAAAGGTGCTTATGAGTCCGCTTGTCGCATCCAAAAGGTGGTGAATGAAAATCCCATGAGCTGTGATGGAACGAGCATACGACTAACAGTGAGTATTGGCGTGGTAGTATTACATTCATCTCACAAAGATTTTGGTGATATGATTAATGACGCTGATAAAGCGCTATTGTTGGCAAAGAAAAACGGTCGTAACCGAATAGAATTTTATCAAACACCATCGCTATCTTTGGTAAAGCCAGAAAATGCCAGTCAGATAAACGACAATAATAATGACTAATCCGGTTACCGGATTGTTAACGGATAATTTTGTACTAAAATGCGTATTATATTAATTAGAGGGCTGGGTCGTGATCAGCTCCATTGGGCACCGCTGTTAAAATCTCTCAAACTTACTTTCCCCGGTGTTCATATTGAGACACCCGATTTACCTGGCACTGGCATTCTGCATCGGGAAAAAAGCCCTCTGGTTTTAGATGACTACCTGCCTTTTCTTGAACATCAGCTAAGTGATTCTAACGAACCAGCCATTGTGATGGGCCTGTCTTTGGGCGGAATGCTGGCGTTAACCTGGGCGTCAAAATACCCAGACAAATTCACTCATGCCATTACCATAAACAGCAGCAGTAATTTAAGTTTCTTCTTAAAACGGCTATTTGTTTATAAAGTATTTCGATACCCGGGAATCTTTTTTCGATTGTCAAAACGTATGAAGGAAACCGCGGTCTACCAGTTGACCTGCAATACTCGGCCTATCGACTGGTCAACCATCGACTTTTGGGTCGACGTTCAGAAACGACATCCTGTCAGTCCTTTAAATCAATGCCGACAGGCCTATGCCGCACTTGGGTTTAGTTTGCCTGACAATCTAGTCAACTTGGCAAATAACTTAAAAGAAAATAAAACACATTCTCCGCAGGCCGCCATTATGTATGCCAAGGGTGATCGAATGGTATCGCCCAGTTGCAGTGAAGTTATGGCGGCTTATCTAAATGCCCCCAGTTATGTGCATTCCTGGGGCGGTCATGATTTAACGCAGGATGATCCCGACTGGGTGGCGACACAACTGAAACACTTTATTGAGAAAATATCCGACGATTCAATAGCTTAGTATATTGAATCCTTATCTGGAGGGCGCTTAACTTCAGCAATGTAAAGCATGGTTATAGATTAAAAAATTATTACCTACTTTATTGGTTGTCTCTGCTCTCGATTTTTTGTACATCTCTGCAGTGCTTATTAAACCTGGCCTTTTCGACATTGTTATAAACAAGTCTACATAGATTCGCATTAGTTTAACTAATGATAAACCCTAGAAAGTTTCGTTTTAATCATCCATCACATATCGATATCATCACCGCTCTGAAATTGAATTACTTATCGCGTCAGTGGACGTAACAAAAGAGACAGGAGGGTGATATCTATGACCGCTAATACTGCACAGCGAATGGCGTTGCCAGCGTTGATAGTTGCCATTTTAGTTTGGGCAAGCTCTTTTGTGTATATGAAAATTGCCGTCGCCGAGTTTGGCCCTATGTTAACGGTTTTCTTGCGCATGATATTAGCCAGTGCCGTACTGTTCTTTTTTATTCCGGTATTTCGAAAAGAAACCTATCACAAGGGTGACTGGAAATGGTTTTTGGCGTTAGCGCTGTGTGAGCCTTGTCTTTACTTTGTGTTTGAGGGCTTGGCGCTTACCTACACAACGGCTTCTGAAGCGGGCATGATTACGTCATTACAACCTTTGATGGTTGCCGTCGCTGCGTATTACTTGTTGAAAGAATCAGTATCGAAACGACTGATTGCCGGATGTCTGGTTGCCGTCGCTGGCGCTATTTTATTGTCGGTAACCGGTGAAGCCTCTGAAAGTGCGCCTAATCCTTTGCTGGGTAATCTACTGGAGTTCTTTGCGATAGGTTTTGCAGCTGCTTACAGCATTATTGCGCGTCGATTGATGCATCGGTATTCGCCGCTATTTTTAACCGGCATTCAAACATTTGTCGGCAGTGTGTTCTTCTTGCCGGCGGTGATGCTAAGTGGCGATACTATTCCTGCATCGGTGAGTTGGGATGGTGCCATGGCGATTTTATTTTTAGCCTGGGGCGTTAATATTATAGCCTTTACCTGTTACAACTTTTCGCTCGGTAAAATGCCCGCCAGTCAGGCAGGTGCCTGGTTAAACTTGTTGCCGCTAGCGTGTTTGTTCTTTGGTTGGCTGTTGTTGGATGAAACATTGACCATGTTGCAATACCTGGGCGCTTTAATTGTGTTGGCTGGTGTCATTGTTAGTCAGAGTAAGCCGAAGCAAAAGACAGTATTTATAGAGCAGGAGATGATAGAGACCCCTCTTTCAGAAACTTCTGCAGAACCCGTTTCTGTTCGTGATAAACAATCCACTATTCTCCCTGGTTTAGTTGAGCATTAATCACATCACCCGCCGCAAGGCGGGTTTTTTTTAATATCCGTTAAGCATAAAGTCTTATTTTGCGTTCAAAATAGAAATCCTTTATTTTTACAGAATTAAAAACTCCAAGTTAGTCCGTTATCATCAGTATTGTTTATTACAGCCAGCCTTTTTGCCTGGCAATTCGTGCAGCTTCAATGCTATTTTTTGCATTTAATTTGCTGGCAGCATTAGACAGATAATTACGAACTGTACCGGGAGATAAATGCATTTTTTTTGCAATGGACTCGGTCGAGAAGCCATCGGAAGCAAGTTTAAGTGCCTGTCTTTCTTTATCGGTAAGAGGATCCACTTGATCCCAGGCTTCTGTTATTAATTCTGGGTCAATAACTTTTTTTCCCTGATGAATGCGACGAATAGCTTTGGCTAACTCTTCACTGCTGGAATCTTTTAGTAGGTAGCCTTTGACACCTGAATCCATAGCGCGACGTAAATAGCCTGATCGTGCAAAAGTGGTCATTATGATGACTTTGGTGCTCAGGTCTTGTTGTTTAATATACTCGGCTAAATCCAAACCTGTTTTTTCTGGCATTTCTATATCGGTTAGCAAGATATCAGGTTGATGGTGTTGCAGTTCAGATAAGGCGTCTTTGCCGTTGTTTGCTGTGGCAACAATATTAAAGTCAGGTTCCAGTTCCAGTAAGCTTTTTAATGCGCCCAGCAAAAGGGTTTGATCTTCTGCAATAAGTATTGATATGGATGAATTCATGTTAGCGGAAACTCCATTAATAAACTAACACCTTTATTCGTATTAATCGTTAATTTACCTGACAGGTTTTTAACTCGCTCTTTAATGCCATTGAGTCCGTTACCAGACTTGATAATTGGACAGTGTCCATTATCAACAATGGAAAGATAAAGTACTTTAGAGTCTTGTTTAAGTGTGACATTGCAATGATCAGCATTAGAATGTTTAACGATATTTGTCATGGCTTCACGAACAATAAACCCGAGCGACTGGTTAAGCTGGTTATTGTTAAGATTATTGATAGCTTGCTGATCAACCTGGTGATCAAAAGTAATGTCAGCTGCACGGCAGAGTGCTTTAGCGGATGCTAATTCAGATACAAAGTCAGTTTTACGATAACCAGAAACAGCTTCGCGTACTTGTGTTAATGCTTCTCGGCTTTCTCGTTCTATATCTGCAATCTCCTTTTTTGCCTGTTGAGGCGAGCGATCAATTAATTTAGCAGCTAACTCTGACTTTTTGCTGATCAAGGAAAAAGTGTGACCAATAATATCGTGTAAATCTCGCGCAATACGCTCTCTTTCTGCTTGCGCGGCCATGTGTTTAATGTCTTGTTGCGACTGCTTAATAACTTTGTTTTTTCGGCCTATCTCACTCATATAAATGTTGGATAGCCCGATAATTAAGCTAAAAAATATAGCGGGAAAATAAAAGTAGGGTTTAAAATCAAAAATATAAGCTTGCACGGCAATCAATAAAATAAGTATTGCAATTGTAATGACACCTTTTCTTATGCTGTCTAGTCCAGCGCAAAAGGAAGCGGCATAAACGAAGAAAACGCTGGCACCAAAATGATAATGGGCCATAACTGCACCGATAAGATAAATAAGAAATATATGCAAAAAAAGGCCTGCTTGACTGCGATGAAAGGCAGAAAAATAAACCAATAAAAAAACAGGAATAGCAATTGATGTGGCTATCACAACTTCTTTACTGGGAGGCATAAAAATAAAATTGAAAAAGAAAATCAATAAGTAACATAACCATAAATACGGCATATACCCGAGTGATTTCTCTTGCGGTAATAGAAAGTGATGCAATTTAATAAGTGGGTTATTCATGGTTATACAATCAATGCTTCTTAGTTTTAGCTTTGAAATGAATATCGTCTAACATAAACTCAAATGCTTTATGTTCTTTATTGGCGACCCAGGCAAGGCCGGTTACCAGTTCCCAGTTTATCGATGAATGCTGTTCAAACACAACGGATATTTGCTGACAGGTATTATCGGTAGGTGAAATGGTATAATTTATTTCTGCTGGTCTTTGCAGTCCCTGGGTGAAAACCAGTAACCGATATTGCCCTGGCGTTCCTGACACGTTAAATTCCAGTTGCTTATAGTCGGCATTTAAATCCACGGGTATTTCCATATTTTCGCTGAAGGTTAGCATAGCGCCTGCCCAGGGATACGGGAAAGACTGTCCTATAGAGCCTGTTATTAATGCGGAACCCATAGTGTCGCAGCCTATATTTTGCCATTTAATGTTTGCCGCGGAGTTTCCCTGAAATCTATCATCACTGGTTGAAAAGAATGGGTTCGACGTTAATTGATTGGATAAGTCGTGCTTAAAATCGGCAAGCTTGGCCGGTAACTTTATGTTAGACGCTTCTGTATGGTTAACGTTTATTGGATAACCATTCTTATACACGTGCTCGATGAATTGAGTGTTGTTAATGGATTGCATAGGGTTTTTAGAAAGCACTAAAAAATCAGCTCTAGCCCCGTCAATTAACTGGCCGCGTTTTGCCACAGGAAAGTATTTTCCGGGTAATGAAGTCGCTGCTTTCAGGATGGATAATACAGGCATCCCGGCTTGTTGGAGTAACTGCATTTCATTATGGATACTGACGCCGTGTGCAGTACCTGGATTAGGAGCATCGGTACCTACTAAAATATCAATGCCAGCTTGATGCATTAACTGAACATTTTTTTGAGCAATATTAAGCGCATTTTTTGATGGAGTATGGGCATCGAAAGATTGTTCCAGTTGATTAATGATTGCTGGGGTTAATCGATCCTGTAATGGACTATTCGATAGAATAAAGTTGGTTCCGGCTTTTCCGAACATGGATGAAATAACCGAAAGTGTTGGAATAACAAAGGTATTTTTCTGCTTCATTAATAACAGAAGATCATTGCTTATCAATTGATCATGAAACACATGAACCAGCCCATCGGCGCCGGCAGAAACCGCATGGTATGCCGACTCATAATCAGACGTATGCACCACCGCCATCACGTTCATTTGATGAGCGGCTTTAACTAATGCATTTAGAGTGTCTCGGCTTATTGATGTAAAGGGTGTTTTTTTATTGGCTTGTATGTAAACAATCTTTATGTAATCGGAACCTTCAGCCAGACGCTGTTTAACAAATTCAAGCGCCTGTTCGGGTGAGTCGATGGTTGGAATGTTAATGCCATATTCGGTGCCATGCCCGCCTTCGCTTGTTGCCAGAATACCGGAAGAAAAAATATCGGCCTGCTGTCGATCAGCAACATCGGACTGTTGTTGTTTGGCCTGGGTAACAAATGTTGGCTGGGTGAACATATCGAGCTCGGTGGTTACGCCAAATCTTACTGCTTGTTGTAATGCAGAGCCCCAGGTATGGGTGTGTGCATCAATCAATCCGGGGATGATATATTTTCCAGAAAAATCAATAACGGGTAAATCGCTTAGCTCTTCTGAGAAATCGGAAGAAAAATTTACCCGACCATCAATGACGATAAGTGGTGAGTCGTGATGCCACGTATCACCATCAAACCAACTGGCCCCTTTAATGATCAATTGATGGTTAATTTTTTTTTCATTAAGACTTAACTGGCTGTCATCTGACTTATTGTTGGATAAACGGTTTTGTTTGGATATAACTTGTTTGTTCAAAGCATCTGTAGATGACACATCGGGAGGCGTTGGTAGCGCCAGCAGAAGGCCAACAATGATTAATATAAAAGCGGCCATAGCAATTAATCCTTTCATGATATTACCTCGTTATTTTTCTGCCTGATGGCGAAATGCGCGAGTCGCCAAAAATAAGAAAATCACTGTCATCACAAGTAAAATCGTCAAGTGCCAGAGTACACCGATTCCAGAGTCAAGACCTTGGATCGCCAGGGTTAACTGTGCCAAATGAAATGCCGGAAACATCCAGGCAGTGTTCTGCATTATTTCAGGAAATAATTGAATTGGTAGCCAGAGCCCAGATAAAAAAGCCATTGGTAAATAGATTAAATTGACGATAGCCGGTGCCGCCTGAGATTTGGCTAACAGCCCGAACCATAAGCCTAGTGCACAAAAAGGTAGCATGCCGGCTAACAAAACCGTCATAGTGAGCAGCCATTGCCAAGTGTGCATAGCAACATCACCAAATATAGCGCCTAATAAAAATAACCCCAGGATGATTAAAACACCAAAAACCATTGCACTTAAAATGCGGGCAATGAAGTAGGCAGAGATTGGCATGGGGCTGCACTGTTTCATGGCTAACCAGCCCTGATCCTTTTCAATTGAAACACCCACACCAAATGAAAAAAGTGCAGGACCAATAACACCAAATACGCCATAAGTTGCCATTAAATAACTGGGCATCTGACCGTTCATTGCCGATTGATTAAATATCAGGCCAAAGAAAATATAAAACATCAATGGAAATAGTAGGCTGGGAATGGCAAACGCAGGCATTCGCATGGCTTTCAAAAATTCTGCACGGGTTTCATAGTAATAAATACCGAAAAGATGAGTTTTACTTGTGTAAAGTGCGCTATCCGTTTTCATGCAGCATACTCCTGTGTAGTGGGATTATTATTCGACAAAGATAAAAGTGCATCTTCAAGCGAAACCTGCTCAACTGATAAATCACGGATTTTGAATTGTTGAGTAAATAGATCTTTAAGAGTTTCTTCGGCATTGCTGGAAAACAGTTCAGTAAAGTCACCTCGGTGCTGAATTTGAGTGACAAAACTTAACGCTTTAAAATGGCAATCAGCCATGGCTGTTTTAAAGCGAATTCGCTTACCACCAAGTTGACTTTTTATTGTTTCACTTCGTCCCTGTTTGATAATTTTTCCATTGTTTAATAGCAATATTCTATCGGCCAGTGCATCGGCTTCTTCCAGATAGTGGGTCGTCAGTAAAATACTGGTTCCTTCTGCTTTTAATTGACGGATACATTGCCAAAAATCGCGTCTGGCTTCTACATCAAGACCCACGGTTGGCTCATCAAGAAAAACAATTTTAGGTTGGCCACAAATCGCTAAAGCAAAAAACAGTCGCTGTTTTTGTCCGCCGGATAGTGTGTAAAATTTTCTGTGTTGTAAATCGGATAATTTAACAATACTTAGGATTTCTTTAAGCGAAAGAGGAGCCGGATAATAGCGTCGATACAGTTCTATGTGCTCCTTAACAGTAAGATTGCCGGGCATTTGTGCGGATTGTAAGATGACACCAATGTTTTGTCGCGCCGCTAAACTTCCAGGAGTGTGACCTGCAATCGACAGTTCGCCAGAGTCGGGTGTAAGTTGACCTAATAGATGGCTGATTAAGGTTGTTTTGCCAGCCCCATTGGCACCAAGAAGAGCCACTACCTCACCGCGAAAAACTTCAAGTGAAACGCCGTCTAAGGCTTTAATGTTAGAAAACTTTTTTTCTATATTACAGGCTTTAATAATTGGATGAGTGCTGTCTTGAACAGTCATTATCTACCACCTTTTTATCGGAACGGTTTCGTTTTGTGTTGCATCAGTATCGCCAATGCCCGATTTAAAAAGTAGAAAGTATTGTCACTAATATTTGATGACAATTGTCATATTGAAAGGAAGATAAAGCTCTGTCGGAGAGACAGAGCTGGAAAGTTATTTTAAACAGATAGTTGTTTTTGGGTTACTGTAGCTAGACCGTTAATCACCAATAGCGGCATCAATTCGTGTGGCAAAGGTTTCTGCGTCTTCAAACCCTTCGGCACGCAGGCTGGTTATTTCGTTGCCATTACGGTCAAAAAATAATATCGACGGCAAGCCAAAAATTTTAAAGCGTTCCATCAGGGCGCGATCATCGGCATCGCCTTCGGTTACGTCGGCTTGCAGTAAAATGGTATTGGCAAGCGCCTGCTGTACTTTGGGATGAGGGAAGGTCAGCTCGGCAAACTCGTAACAGGCCGCACAATATTCAGCAAAAAAATCCAGCATCACGGTTTTGTTTTCTGCCTTTGCCTGTGCCAGATATTTATCCAGATCATCAGTGGTTTTGATAAGTATAAAGCCGTCGTGGATGGAGGCATTTTGTTGTTGCTCAGTCGTATTAGCAACACGGTTGCCAGTCAAAGCCGGTTGCGAATGTGATTGTGTTGAAGCTAAGGGCTTCATTAACGACTGACTGCCCTGAGCGGCGCCAATGATTAACACCACACCGTAAACCATCAAACCAATGGCGACGCCTTTCCAAAGTGTAGGCCAGCCTGCTTCAACTTGCCTTAACGCGCCCATATAGGTGGCACTGATAATTGCCAGCAAACCCCATAACACCAGATTTATTTGACCCGGGATCAAATGCTTTGTGATGTAAAGTGCGACGACTATCATCAGCACACCAAACACGGCTTTTACTGCATTCATCCAGTTACCAGCTTTGGGCATTAATTTTCCGCCGCCGACACCAATCATAATCAGCGGTATACCCATGCCCACTGCCAGGCCATAAAGGTAGATGGCGCCTGTTACCGAGTCGCCAACCTGGCTTATCCAGGTAAGTACCGCAATTAATGGAATAGTGACGCACGGGGAAACCACCGTGCCGGATATTGCACCCATAATGCCTGCGCCAATATAGGTTCCGCTCTGTTGTTTTTGACTGACCTGATTCAGTTTATTTTGAACCGAAGTCGGTAGCTGAATTTCGTAAAAGCCAAACATACCGAGAGAGAGCAATAAAAACACAACGGCAGCGCCAATAACAAACGGCGGTGATTGCAGAGTGGCTGTTGCACTGGCTCCGACACCAGCAACAATAAAGCCGATGATCACATAAGGGATCGCCATCGCTTGCGTATAAGTGAGTGATAAAAAGAAAGCTTTAGAGGTGGTAATGTTTTTGCCCTGTCCGGCAATAATGCTGGAAATAATCGGCATCATTGGAAAAACACAGGGCGTAAACGCCAATCCAATGCCGAGCAAGACGAGTGAGAAAAAGCCAATGATGACGGAAGAGTCATTCAGCGTATTAATGATTTTATCTTTTTCCGAAACAAAGGCTTGTTTGTCTTGTGTCGCCTCTGCGTCAGTTTCGGGTGAGCTATTTTGTTGGTTGTTGACGGTGCCGGATGATTGTTCATTAGCGGCGGAATCGGCTGATGGTTGAGAGGTTGCGCTGGCAAGCGGTGGCGCTGTCCAGCGAGCGGTTTGCGCGGCATTAACTTGTTCAAAGTCAGACTGCTGAATTTTTTCGGCGCTGCCATTATTGCGATCGATATTAAAGTAACGGCTGGTGGGCGGGTAACATAGTCCGGCGTCAGCACAGCCCTGAAATTCTATTTCAACAACAAAACTATCGTTATTGCTTTGGTAGGGCAGACTAATTTGTACCGCTTTGGTGTAGGTTTCTACCTCACCAAAATACTCATCTGTTTTCCGCTTGCCGTCTGGCAAAAAAGGCTGCTCTAAGGTTGCGTTTTTAAATGTCGCCGCAAACCGATGTTGGTACAGATAATATTCGGGAGCTATTTTCCAGCTGGCGATCAATTCGTTATCAAAAACATCCACCGATAACTGGAATGCATCGTCTACATCGAGAAACTCATCACTTTGGCCAAACAGTTTATTAAGATCAACCGATTGTTGAGCCGGTAATGACAAGCTACTAAGCGAGAAGAGTAGAACTAAAAATAATTGCTTCATAATTAAATTGAATCGTTTAACCATTGTAGATAATCCTGACTGCTGTCTGAAATGGGCAAGGTGATCAGTTCAGGTACATCGTAAGGGTGATGATCAGTCAGCCACTGTTCAATCGCGTCGATTTTGTCTCGACGGGTTTTGATCAGCAACTGTTGCTCGCTGTCACACTCAACTTTTCCCTGCCATTTATAAAAAGATGTCATGGCTGGGAGCAGGTTTATGCAGGCGGCAAACTCTTGATCAATTAATCCTTTCGCCAATCGTTCACCCGTGTTGGCGTCAGGTACTGTGGTGAGTAGGACGACAAAGGCGTCGGTTTGTTGCATTTAATTGGCCACTTTTTTAAAACGGTACAGTGCAGACTATATCATTGAAACAATCGCTTCATTCTAATGGCTCACATTATAACCAATTAACGCGCTTCATGGGCCCAGATTAAATGCGAAGTATCGTGATTTTTGGCTTCTGACAGGGCGGCCTCGGCTCGTTTCACCAATCGCTGAATATCAAAGTCTTTACCGAGTCTGGATAGACCCACTGACAATGAAACTTGAATACGCTGGCCCTCGTAGGCGACTGGCGTATTGGCAAAGGTTTGTGTCAGGTAACTCATTACGGATTCGGCTTCTTGATCGGCACAGTGGCTGAGTATTACACCTACGCGGTGGCTATCAAAAAAGCCAATACAATCGGTTTTTCGTAAGCGTTGTCTTAATAGTCGGGCCAATTGTTGGACGGCACGTTCACCAAAAGCGTAACCATGGGTTTGGTTGAGTTCTGGTAAGTCATTCATCTCAATTAACGCCAGAAACATGGAGTCGTTCTGGCGCATCGCGCGCTCGGCTTCAATGGTGAGCTGTTCTTTGAGCAGCGATGACGAATTAAGTCCGGTCTGGAAATCACGGGCCAGATGAGGTTGTAAGTTACGGGAACGGCGAGCATAAAGCTCGGCGGTAAACAGCAGTTGATCTTTTTTTACCGGTTTTTCGATAAAAGCGGTGCCACCGGATGTCATGGCCTCACGTTGTTTGTCGTGATTTTCTTCGGCCGATAAAAATACAATAGGAACCGTTTGAAAGCGCTCTTGCTGACGCAGAATGCGGGTCAGTTCAATGCCATTGCAGCCCGGCATCTGCATATCCATAAAAATAACTTCCGGATCAAAATTACTCAGCGAGTTAAGCAATTCGGTTGGCTCTATTATAATGCAGGTTTCAAAACCGGCCGTTGATAAAACTTTATCATTAAACTTTGCCTGTGCTTTGGAGTCTTCCATAACCGCGACTCGAAACGGCTCCATTTTACTGCAGGACTCCAGTTGATCCAGTTGCTCCATCAGTTTGATGGTATCAATGGGTTCGGCAAAAAACAGGGTGGAGCCAAGCCGAATGCCCTTAAGTCGTGATTCCAGCGTATCGTGCTCCGCCAGTACTATCATATAACTGGTTTCATTCACCGGTTCGCTAATATTGTCGTCAAAATCTTCCAGTCGGGTAATCACCACTTTTTGAGAATTACCCGAAGCTTGTTCAATGGCGTTTTCTAAGGATGAATTTTCCACTTCGTAGCCAAAATCCTGCATCTGTTCTTTTAGCCGTGTATGGGCATTGGCGTCGTCAATGCACCAGTAGATGATCAGTTCGCTGCTGGATTCAAAAATCGTTGGAGCAGAGGAAACATCATCCACAATACTGTGTTTAAACTCATATTCAGGCTCTATAACCGCTGATGTAGAGCGTTCATCAAACGCAATCGGTTGATCTTGATAGTGATCGGAAGCTGCTGTTTGGTTTGTCTGGCCTTTGCTCTCCATGTCGTCTGCTTTCGTTTCTGGTGCAGCCGAAGAGGATGCTGTTGTAGGGTCGGGTGTTTCTGTTTGGCTGCCAGAGGTGTTGTTATTTTCAGTAGCAGGCTGACTATCCGTTTCAGGCGCAGATTCAGCGAGCTGATCTGCTTCTTGTTTGCTTTCTTTGATGGCCTGGGTTGAACCTGAGTCTATTTGCCCCAATTTTAATCGTTCAGCATGACTTTGCAGTCGCTGGGTGAAACGTTTGATGAGCGGCTTTTGAGAGTCCAGGGTTTCCTCATCAAGTTGCAATTGCGACTCTATCCGCGATAACAGGTTACCAGTAGATTCCACGCCGTATTCAAAGCAGGTTTCTTTGGTTTTTCGGATTTGGCTCTGCATTGCCTTGATACGCACCGAATCAATATCGGTTTCTGTAATATCATTCAGCAGTCGGGCAAATTGCTGTAATTTGATCGGCACTCGTCGACATATGATTTTTTTAAAGTCGGCATTGGAATGTTCGGTCAATGATTCAGTCATACAATATAGTCGTCTTATTTGCTCGTCATCGCAGCCGTATTTCTATAGGATCGTAGTGCCATTAGCTATCGACTGCGTCGTAAATTTGGTTTTTTATCAATATCTTTTGAATTATTAAGGTTAGTGTTTCTATGCCATGGTTGCCAGTGCTTTTTATCGTCATTCCATTTACCGAGTTAATGATACTTTTAAAGGTCGGCGCGGCGTGGGGCGTTTTTCCTACACTGGCGCTCATTATCACTACGGCGATGGTCGGTTATCAACTATTTAAACGTCAGGGGCTCGCGACCTGGCAGCGGGTGAATCAAAAGTTATCACAAGGGGAGTTGCCGTCAAAAGAAATGGCCGATGGCATCGTTATTCTGCTGGCTGGAGCATTAATGATTACTCCCGGGCTTATTACCGACAGTATTGGTCTGTTCTGCCTTATTCCAGTCACCAGAAAGCTCATACTTACGGTCATTATGCGACGATTTAAAGACAGAGTAACGGTATATTCTGCTCACTCATACCACACAACGAACACCTCACAGGAGTCATCAAACAATCGCCCCACGAATGACTCGGGACGCACCTTTGAAGGTGATTATCAGGAACAAGATAAGCCTTCATCCGGTCGACTGGACGACAAATAATTGCCTTGGCTCTTTTCTGAACAAAATTCTGCCAGAAATTTTTAAATTTTTAGCGTTTTATGGGTTGAGTGCTAAAAAATTGCCCCCATATATTCCGCCATCACAATAATTAGTTCTTTTATCAACCAACATTTATTAGGAGAGATGAGTCAATGAGCATTCGTCCACTACACGACCGAGTGATTATCCGTCGCTTGGAAGAAGAAACAACCTCAGCTGGCGGTATTGTTATTCCAGATAATGCCAAAGAAAAGCCAAGTCGTGGTGAAGTCATTGCGGTAGGTAATGGTAAGCCGCTGGATAACGGCGAAGTTCGTGCCCTGGCAGTCAAAGCAGGCGATAAAGTTCTGTTTGGTAAATTTGCCGGTACCGAAGTAAAAGTTGAAGGTGAAGAATTGCTGGTGATGCGTGAAGACGACATCATGGCCATCGTTGAGTAAGTTATAGCTGACTAACAGTTATAGAAACGTATTCAGTTATAAAACGAATTTTTAAGAGGATAACCAAATGTCTGCAAAAGAAGTTCTATTCGGAGACGACGCTCGCTCAAGAATGGTGGAAGGCGTCAATATTTTAGCAAATGCAGTAAAAACAACCTTAGGCCCAAAAGGCCGTAATGTTGTACTGGATAAATCATTCGGTGCACCAATGATTACCAAAGACGGTGTTTCTGTTGCAAAAGAAATTGAGCTGGAAGGCAAGTTTGAAAACATGGGCGCGCAGATGGTTAAAGAAGTTGCGTCTCAAACTTCTGATGTGGCCGGTGATGGAACAACCACTGCAACAGTTCTTGCTCAGGCCATTTTAGCCGAAGGCATGAAAGCGGTTGCTGCTGGTATGAACCCAATGGATCTAAAACGCGGGATTGATAAAGCCGTTACTGAAATCACTGCAGAATTGCGTTCATTATCGAAAGATTGTGATGATGAAAAAGCATGGGCGCAAGTAGCCTCTATTTCTGCAAACTCCGATAAAGCGATTGGCGACATCATTGCTAAAGCAATGAAAAAAGTTGGCGCTGAAGGCGTTATCACGGTTGAAGAAGGTTCTGGTCTGGAAAATGAACTGGACGTAGTTGAAGGTATGCAGTTTGATCGCGGTTACCTGTCGCCTTACTTCATTAACGATCAGGACAGCATGTCTGTTGAGCTGGAAAGCCCATACATTTTATTGTTCGATAAGAAAATTTCTAACATCCGTGATTTGTTACCGATTCTTGAAAACGTCGCCAAATCTGGCAAGCCATTGTTAATTATTGCTGAAGACGTTGAAGGCGAAGCTCTGGCAACTCTGGTCGTTAACAACATGCGTGGCATTGTTAAAGTTGCTGCTGTTAAAGCGCCTGGTTTTGGTGACCGTCGTAAAGCCATGTTAGAAGACATTGCTATCTTAACTGGTGGAACCGTGATTTCTGAAGAAGTTGGCCTGTCGCTTGAAGGCTCAACTCTGGATGATCTGGGTACCGCTAAAAAAGTATCCATTACAAAAGAAAATACTATCATTGTTGATGGTGCTGGTGATGCGAAAGACATTGAAGGTCGCGTTGGCCAAATCCGTAAGCAAATTGAAGAGACTTCTTCCGACTACGATAAAGAAAAGCTGCAAGAGCGAGTGGCCAAGTTGGCCGGCGGTGTTGCTGTAATTAAAGTTGGTGCAGCCACTGAAGTTGAAATGAAAGAGAAGAAAGATCGTGTTGATGATGCATTGCATGCAACACGTGCTGCAGTAGAAGAAGGTGTGGTACCTGGTGGTGGTGTTGCGCTGGTTCGCGCGGTATCTAAAGTTGACGGCTTAAAAGGCGACAACGAAGATCAAAACGCCGGTATCTCCATGGCATTACGCGCAATGACTGCGCCTTTGCGTCAAATTACCTCAAACGCTGGCGGCGAAGCCTCAGTTGTTCTGGATAAAGTTGTTAGTGGTAAAGGTAACTTCGGTTACAACGCAGCAACTGGTGAGTACGGCGACATGATTGAAATGGGCATCCTTGACCCAACTAAGGTAACGCGTTCTGCACTACAGCACGCGGCATCCATTGCAGGCTTAATGATCACTACCGAAGCCATGGTTGCTGAGTTACCTCAAAAAGATGCGCCAGCTGCTCCAGATATGGGTGGCATGGGCGGTATGGGTGGCATGGGCGGTATGATGTAATCGTCGCTACTCATCAAGTCTTAAAAAAGCCCCGATTTCGGGGCTTTTTTTTGCCATAAAGAAAGTTGCCGTGATTCTATAGATGATAATAGAAGGTGTTTCTTTAGAAAAACTGCTACTGAAAGGCTATCGGCTATAGCGGATTAAACAGGGATTTGTTAAATTCGATGTAACATGTCAATTATCTGACTATTATAAGAATTTAAACGGGTATAAAAATCGATGCTGTTCACTCGGGGCAAAAAGCGCACCATATTGTTTGCTGATGTATCTGGCAGCTCCGCGCTGTATAAGTCCGCAGGTAATGAAAAAGCTAAGCTGACCATCGATAAAATAATCAGTATCATGGAGTATTACACTCGCAAATTTGAAGGTCGAGTGGTCAAAACCATTGGTGATGAAATCATGGCTTGTTTTGACGATAGCGAGAAAGCTTGTCAGGCTGCCATGGAAATGCAAATTGAAGCAGAAGCATTTGTTCAAGCTCATTCGTTGGGTGTGCGCATTGGGATTGGCTATGGCAAAACTTTGGAAGAAGGATCGGATTTGTTTGGTGAAGCCGTCAACGATGCCGCGTTTGTCACAGGCATTGCAAAAAGCTCACAAATATTACTGACTGACAGTGTAATTAGCCAGCTCCCTGAAAACCTGAAAAATGCGACTCAAAAGTTTGACCAGGTGGCAATAAAAGGCGCTCTCGATCATTCCACCATACATCGTTTATTCTGGAAAACACCTTCAGCTGGTTTTTCAGAAACTCAGGTTTTCTCGTCACATGACATGAGCAATCATATCGATGATAACTGCATTAAGTTAAAAGCGAACAACCAGAGTTTTGTGATACATCCATCCGATACCCCTTTTACCATTGGTCGAAATAACAAGCAGGTTTCTCTATTTATTGATAGTGAGCTAGTGTCGCGTGATCACTGCCATATTGTGTATAGGCGAGGTAAGTTTGTTTTGATCGATCACAGCACCAATGGCACTTTTATCCAACCCGATGGCGCTCAGGAAATTTATTTGCGCCGTGAAGAACTGCCTTTATTGGGTGACGGTACGATTACTTTGGGAATTTCTCAGTCTGCCTCGAATAAGGATATTATTCAGTTTGAATCATAGAGCAAAGCAGTTAAAAGTGTTGTTAAGCGTGAGTATAGAGTCAGCCGTAGTTGTTAGCCAACAATGAAAACCATTGCATTATGGTCACCGAAAGGTGGCGTCGGTAAAACCACTCTGGCATTAAACCTTGCAGCAGCAGCTTACGCCAATGGCGATAAAGCCATATTATGTGATCTGGATCCACAGCAATCAGCGGTTGATGTTTTTAATGATAAAAAGCTGTCTTTCACTGTATTAAAAGGCATGCCTCCCGTCTCGCCACGAGCGGATGTAATGTTTCTTGATTTACCACCACGAACAGATATAGACGTAACCGGGGATATCGTATTAATACCATTAAGGGCAAGTATTCTTGATATACGGGCGGTTAATAAAGCGATACGTCATGTTCGACATAAACGCCTTGTTAAATGTGTTAATGCTGTGGATGTACGACGACAGGATGAACGAATGTTGGCGATGCGAATGTATTCTGAAGGTGCTTTCCTGGTTAAAGATAGGAGTATTTACTCAAGAGCCATTTCGTTAGGTAAGACGGTATTTGATCTAGATTTATACGGCGCACGAGAAGCAAGACAGGAAATGCAGCGGCTGTATTCGATTTTAACGGATTAAATGACTGGATGTATTAATCATTGCAGTAAGTGGCAAAGACAGATAAAAAGACTAGACATTAAAAAAGGGGCTGAAAGCCCCTTTTTTAATGTCGGAAGATAAGAAGGATTACTTCTTCTTAGCAGCCGCTTTCTTTTTACGACGTGCTTTCTTCTTCTTAGGCTTAGAAGCCGCTTTAACTAATTTAGCTTCTAATTTTTCCAGTTGAGCATCCTGTTTTGCACGGAACTTCTCAACCGC
Source organism: Pleionea mediterranea (assembly GCF_003148745.1). Classification (GTDB taxonomy): domain Bacteria; phylum Pseudomonadota; class Gammaproteobacteria; order Enterobacterales; family Kangiellaceae; genus Pleionea; species Pleionea mediterranea. Next base: position 38,504 of record NZ_QGGU01000002.1, read on the forward strand.
TGTAGCCGCTTTAGCCGCTGCTTTGTCCATTTTATTGGCTACGCCTTGAATGGACTTAACAGAAGCACTGGCTTCTTTAGAGCTTTCTTTAGCTGCTTTAGCTGCTGCACGAGCTGCTTTTACTGCTTCAGCTGCTTTTTTCTTGGCAGTAACTGCTTTAGCCGCTGCTTTTTTTGACGCTGCAGTTTTACGCTTTTTCGCTGCATCACGCTTTGCTTTTAACGCTTTATTTGCAGAGTCAGCTTTCTTCTGTGCGTCGGCCAGTTTCTTTTCAGCTTTTTGAGCAGCCGCATTTGCTTTTGCCGCTACTTTTTCTGCTGCAGTTAATGCTTTTGCTGTTGCACCAGTTGCTGCCGCTTTAGTTTTACGCACTGCTTTTTTAGTCGCCTTTTTTGCAACTTTTTTCGTTGCTTTTTTGGGTGACTTTTTCGCAGATACCTTGCGTTTCTTTTTAATAGCACCTTTAGCCATTGTTAACCTCCAAAATTAATGAGTGAACGAGCTCAAAACAAAGTTTATAGCGTAAGTATGTGAATTTCAAAAAAAATCAATAAAAAAAAGCTAAAAAGGGATAAAAAGTGACTATTTTTTTTGTTTTTTCACTTTTTACTGCAAGTAATGCAGAAACTGACAAAAAGTGGCACGAAAAATAACAAAGAAAAGAATTACCAATTTACAAAAAACTTAATGGTACGCGATCGCAATAACTATCAATTCTATTGTGAACTTTGCGTTTGAGTTTTTAACCAGCCATGAATTCTATTTGCAAAGAAAGCGGCATCTGAATCAATTAAATAGTGATTTGGTATTTTGTAATGAGTAAATGGCTGCTTGCTGCGTTTTTTCAAATTAATCAGCCAGGACTTTGTCTGATCTGAAGTATTCGATGGCGTATAAACATAAATAGGCACCGTTAGCTTAATCAGGTTATTAAGGTTTTTTTCGCTTGAAAAATCCATTGATTGAGAAGCGACGATGATAACGCCATCGATTGTTGTAGGCTGACTATCAATTAAAGAGAAAAAAGCTGTAATAGCATCGTTTTTTACCAGAATATAGGTTTTGTAGTTTGAAGACTGCAACACAATATTAAGTGCCTGGTTCATTTGAACCTTAAAATCTACTTGATTGGATATTGATGAATTGTCGAGTTGATCCGTTTGAGGCTGATATAAGTGATACACATTCCATCCTAAACTTGGTAGATCCTGACTGATCTTTTTATTAAATCCAGGTGTTTTGGTGGTTGAGCCAGAATCGGATACTACCAATATTTTTCCGTAATTTTTTTCAAATGTGTTTGGGTGATGTATTAATAACCCTTGTTGAGTGTCCGCATTTAGCCAGATAACTTGTTCGTCCGGGTAATTACTAGCAATTAGTTGTTCCCTGCTGGGCAGTGGTTTGGTAGTACTTGAATTAGATTGATTGGTGGACTCTGCCGCATAAAGAGAAGTTACATGCAGTAAGAAAAGGCAATTTAAAAACAAAGTGGTTAATACTTTCATAGATGGCATCAGCTTATTTTCTTTATATAAAAGGTAGCTGTTATTTTGGCAGATACAATAGCGTCATGACTGACTTCTATTATTAAAGGTTGTTTTGCGGACTTGTTGAGTGACCATGATTGCTGCCAATTAATGAGTGGCGATTGATTATCAAACTGACAGTTTGCAATTAAATCACCAGCGATGGGTCGTTTGTAGGAAATATCGGCCTGACCAGCAACCACTGAGGCCTTTATATTGTTGCTTTTCAAAAAAGCAGAAATTAACGTCCAGCCCGATGTGATTCCTAAGGTATAAATGCTGCCAGCAAATGCAGTTTGATGACCGTTAATGTTTTGTTCCAGAGGAGCGGTAACCTGAATGGCTTGCTCGCTTAATGATTGTATTGTAATGCCTAATAATTTCGTCGCAGGAATATCCTGATGAATAGTGGTATTCCAATAATTGATGGGATCCATAAACTTACTCATAAACATATTTACATTAGCGGTATTTTATTCGTTTCTCGTTAAATTTAATACCGGCTGATAAATATTGGAATTCCTGAGCCAGCGTTCGATACTAATCAAGCGAGTGAAGTGAATGATGCGCGCAAGGTTAATTGAATATGAGGCTCTATTTATTCTGTAATATAAAATCCAACGGTTAATCGATTAACCCCTCTTATTATTAATGGTCGTTTGTATGGATGATCGAAAAAAGAAATTAGCTTGTTAGTTGAGTGGGTGTATAGGGCCATAGCCATTGATAGTTTTGAGCTATGACAGTGAGTGCTAATTATTAAATCAGGAAGACACTGATCGGTGAATTCTATATTATTAAAAATCAATAATACTTTTACTGCCGATGTAGGTGACATGGAACAGCAGGTCGATCCAGACAGTGATGAAGCGTTAATGATCCGGTACTGCTCAGGTTCGACGGCAGCATTTGATTCGTTGTATTTACGACATAAAGGCGGCCTTTATCGTTTTTTCTTGCGACAGTGCGGACAGAAAGAATTAGCCGAAGAGCTGTTTCAGGATGTCTGGATAAAGCTGATTAATGCGCGACACCATTATGAAAAGACAGCAAAATTCACCACTTATTTATACCGCATCGCTCATAATCGTTTGATCGATCATTATCGCCACATGGGGTCATCTCAATACGCACTTCGAGTTGATGGCGATAATCAGGCCGTGGTTGAACGTTCCGGCGATAACAATTCGGCGACGACCCTGCTTGAACAAATGGAAGTACACCAACAAATAAAAGTGGCAATTGCCGAGTTGCCTTTTGAACAGCGCGAAGCTTTTCTTATGCAGCAAGAAGGCCATTTATCGCTAAATGATATTGCCGAAATAGCCGGAACCACCCGAGAAACCATTAAAAGTCGTTTGCGATATGCCATGAAAAAGCTGCGTGAACAATTAGGAGAGAAAGCATCATGATCCAATCTAACGATGCTTATAGTGACAATGACAAGTTGCTCGCACTCTATAAGCAAGTATCCAACGAGCAGCCTGATCAAGATATTAATAAGCAGATAGCCGCTGCGGCGCACCGGAGCTCACTTGAAGTGAGTAAGGATGAAACGACGAACAGAGGTGAAAATGCTGCCAACGTCTGGAAAAATAGCTCAATATGGCGTTATATGAGACTCCCCGTTTCATTTATGGGAGCTTTGGTGATGACCGTTACCTTGGCCCATGTAATGTGGCCGATGATTAACCCTTCTGCTGACTCAGCCATTTCTGAGGCCTCAAAGCAGTCTGCACAACAAAGGATCACCGATATTCAATTGAGTGTGCAGCAATTATTGCAAGCAGATGATGTTGATCGTGACACCGATCCTTCAGAAACGATGGCTTTAACGGATGTACAAGACACATCATTACGGGTTCCAGAGCAACTAATGCCAGGCAATGAGCCCATTCTGGCGTTATCGAATACAGATTCTGAGGCAAACATAACACAACGGGATCGTTGGATAACGCGTATATTGTTGATGGCTGAGCAAGGGGATTTTCATGAAATGAACACCGAATTACAGCAATTTACCAAGCAGTATCCTGAATACCCTATTGGCGCTTTGGTACGGCCGTATTTAAAATAGCGATAAAAAACATCGGTTAAATTGTCTAAAAATCCATCAATAGCGGATAAAATTGCCTTATCAAGCCATTTGGGGATAGCCAGAGAACCCCCTTTTAATGTATGGTTACGCATTGTCTGAAATCCGTTCGGGCAACAATAAAATCATCTTGTTTACAATATAAAAATGGTCAATTCCTGACCAGGGTTGTTGATGGAGAAAGCACATAATGTCATTACTCAAAAAAGTAATGTCAGGTTTGGTGCTGTTCGTTTCTATGATAATGGGCAGTTTATGGGCAGCCGAGCCTGAATATTCCACACTTAATCTTCGTCCCGGAGTAACCGACAATTCGCAGTTAGTCTACGATCTTCATATGGAAGTCGTTGTGATTATGTTTGCGGTTGCCGCGTTAGTGTTTGCAGCAATTTTATTTGCCGTAATCCGTTTCCGTAAGTCGAAAAATCCTAATCCAGCAAAGTTTAGTCACAGTACGACTCTGGAAATCATCTGGACGGTTGTTCCGATGTTAATCCTGATTTACTTGACCAAGCCAGCCATAAGCTTGTTGTTGGATATGGAAGATACTTCTAAAGCCGATATGACCGTTCAGGTAACGGGCATTCAATGGAAATGGAAGTATAAATATCTGGATAGCGATATTGAGTTCATCTCATCGTTATCGACTCCTGCAGAGCAATACAACGATTATGAGCGTAATGCTGCAGAAAAAGGCGAAAATTATTTGTTGGAAGTGGATAACGAAGTTGTTCTGCCAATTGGTAAAAAAATTCGTTTTTTAATTACAGCAGATGACGTTATCCACTCTTGGTGGGTGCCTGACTTTGCCGTCAAAATGGACGCAATCCCGGGTTTTGTTAATGAAACATGGGCAAAAATAAATGAACCTGGCATCTATCGTGGTGTTTGTGCTGAATTATGCGGTCGTTTGCACGGATTTATGCCCATCGTTGTTCGAGCGGTACCACAAGCAGAATACGATCAGTGGGTTGAAAAGAAATTGGCCGAAAAAGCTGAGGCCGAGCGTTTAGCTGCTGAAGCCGCTGCAAGAAGCTGGTCGATGGAAGATCTGATGGCTCAAGGTAAAGAAGTTTATGAAGCCAAGTGTGCCGTTTGTCACCAATCAAATGGTGAAGGTTTAGGTACTTTCCCTGCGTTGAAAGGCAGTAAAGTCGCAACGGTTGACTCTGCTGACGATCACGCCCGACTGGTTATTTTAGGTTTAAACGCTATGCCGAAATTTGGCGAAGAGCTGTCTGATGCCGACTTAGCTGCGGTAGTCACATACGAGCGTAATGCCTGGGGTAATGACACAGGCGACACGGTACAGCCGGGTCGTATAGCTGAACTCAAAGCCGGTAAATAAGGAGACTGAATCATGGCACACGATCATCATCCAACCGGCCTTTCACGCTGGTTATTCACAACTAACCATAAAGACATAGGTACTATGTATTTATGGTTCTCATTTATTATGTTTTTGATTGGCGGTTTAATGGCTCTGGGCATACGCCTTGAGTTGTTCCAGCCAGGATTACAATTTTGGGATCCAAACTTCTTTAATACTCTAACCACCATGCATGGTTTGATCATGGTATTTGGTGCGGTGATGCCCGCCTTTGTTGGTTTGGCTAACTGGTTGATTCCAATGCAAATTGGTGCGCCAGATATGGCTCTGCCACGGATGAACAACTGGAGCTTCTGGATTCTTCCTTTTGCTTTTGGCTTATTGTTAAGCTCGTTGTTTATGGAAGGTGGCGCACCTAACTTTGGTTGGACTTTCTACGCACCACTATCAACCAAGTTTGGTCCACCGAGTACTGACTTCTTTATATTTGGTGTTCACTTAATGGGTATTTCATCCATTATGGGAGCCATTAACGTTATCGTGACCGTATTTAATATGCGTGCACCCGGTATGACGTTAATGAAAATGCCTATGTTCGTCTGGACCTGGGTTATCACGGCATTCTTGCTAATAATGGTTATGCCAGTATTAGCCGGTGCGGTAACCATGATGCTGACCGATCGTCACTTTGGTACATCGTTCTTTGATGCAGCCGGTGGTGGTGATCCCGTTATGTTCCAGCACATTTTCTGGTTCTTCGGACACCCTGAAGTTTATATTATGATTTTACCGGCATTTGGTATCGCTTCGCATATCATTCCGGCTTTCAGTCGCAAGCCTTTGTTTGGTTACTCGTCAATGGTTTACGCGACCGCTTCTATTGCATTCTTGTCGTTTATCGTATGGGCTCACCATATGTTTACCGTCGGGATGCCAGTGGCGGGTGAGCTTTACTTTATGATTGCTACCATGATTATTGCGGTACCAACCGGGGTGAAAATCTTCAACTGGGTTGCCACTATGTGGCGTGGCTCGTTAACGTTTGAAACTCCAATGTTATTTGCATTGGCCTTTGTTGTGTTATTTACATTGGGTGGTGTTTCAGGGGTTATGCTGGCGATGACACCGGTTGATAAGCAATATCATGATACCTATTTTGTGGTTGCTCACTTCCATTACGTACTCTTCCCGGGTGCTATTTTTGGAACCATTGCGGCGGTGTATTACTGGTTACCTAAATGGACTGGTAATATGTACAGCGAGTTCTGGGGCAAAATCCACTTCTGGTTCTCCATCATTGCCGTTAATCTGACGTTCTTCCCGATGCACTTCTCCGGGTTGGCAGGTATGCAGCGTCGTGTTCCAGATTACAACATGATGTTTGAAGGCTTTAACCAGATGTCTTCGATTGGTGCCTTTATGCTTGGTTTTGGTCAAATCATCTTCTTAGGTGTATTGATCCACTGCATTAAAGGTGGCAAAGGTAAAGCGACGGATAAAGTTTGGGAAGGCGCAGAAGGGCTTGAGTTTACTCACTTACCTTCACCTGCTCCGTACCACTCGTTCGAGCAATCACCTGAAGTTAAATAATTTGTGGCCTCGAAAGAGGCCGTTGTTCCGGATGGCATTATGAGTAAGGCAAATAATAAAAACGTTTTATTTAAGGCTATTGGTATTACAGCGCTAATGACTGTATTTGCGTTTGCGATGGTGCCTTTATATAACGTTTTTTGCGAAATTACTGGGATCAATGGCAAGGTAGTGGTGAGTGAAGCTTTGTATGACGAAGTTGAAACGGATACCAACCGAACCGTAACCATTGAATTTATCACCAGCATTAATCGCGGAATGCCTTGGGAATTTAAGTCCACCATCAACAAAATTGATGTGCATCCGGGCGAATTAAAAGAAGTGATGTTTTACGCGCGTAACTACTCGCAAAAAACCATCACAGGACAGGCGGTACCAAGTGTTGCACCCGGTCAGGCATCGTTTTATTTAAATAAAACCGAATGCTTTTGTTTCGATCAACAAACATTGAAACCCGGTGAAGAAATAAAAATGCCGATGAAGTTTTATATCGATCCAGAACTTCCAGAGCATTTACACACGGTAACCATGTCGTATGTATTGTTTAATGCAACGTCCAAAGGCTCTGATTCAGTTGCCGCTAATTAGAGTCTTGAGGGAGACAAACAATGACTGAAAAAACAACTAAATATTATGTACCAGAACAAAGCAAGCTGCCGTTTATTGGATCAGTAGGCTTGTTTTTAACGGTTTTTGGTGCAGGTAACTTTATACACAATACCACTGATGTTGTAACACCTGGTCCATTCGGTAGCATGGGCGGCTGGATTATGACTGCGGGTATTGCGGTTCTTATTTATATGATGTGGAGCTGGTGGAGCGCTACGATTCGCGAGTCGATGAATGGTTTGTATAGCCACCAGATGGACCGGTCGTTCCGTTATGGCATGTTATGGTTTATAACATCTGAAGTAATGTTTTTTGCTGCATTCTTTGGCGCGCTTTGGTACATCAGAACCTTCGCATTGCCTTGGTTAGGTGGTGAAGGCGTGGATGGACACAAAGCGATGACGTCCGTTATCGAATGGCCGGGTTTTCAGGCGTTGTGGCCATTAACCATCACACCGGAAGAAGCAAAGCAGGGGCTTAAAGCATCGTTTGAAACTATGGGTGCATGGGGTTTACCGGCTATTAATACGGCAATCCTTCTTACCAGTTCCTGGACATTGACCATTGCGCACCATGCGTTAATCGAGAAAAATCGTCCTACCTTGATCTTGTTCACCTGGATCACCGCTGCACTGGGTATTATTTTCCTTGGTTTACAGGCTCTGGAGTATGTTCATGCTTATCAAGACTTGGGTCTGACATTGGGTTCAGGGATCTACGGCAGCACATTCTTTATGCTGACAGGATTCCACGGATTACACGTAACGGTAGGAACTATCTTTCTGATTATCCTATCAATTCGTTGTTCCAAAGGTCACTTTACACCCGAGAATCACTTTGCCTATGAGGCGGGTGCCTGGTATTGGCACTTTGTTGATGTGGTTTGGGTATTCTTGTTTATCTTTGTTTACGCACTGTAAGCGAAGAGACGGTAAGTAAAAAAAGCCGGGTAATCCCCGGCTTTTTTATTGCTCATGTACGATGAGTAGAGTTGCAAGTAGAACGAGGTTAAAGATTTATTGCTGTTGTAAAAACTAATAGGTATTACTAAATCGATTTACAGCTTTTATTTTGACTGTGGAGTCGATCAACCGTTAGTTTCAACCGGTGCTTGAGGCAGTGAATGTAGCTCAATAATGCCAAAATAGTTAAGCACGAAAATCAAGATAAACAACACTATTGAAAGACCAATACGCCAGCTTAAAGAGTTTACAACACGCTTACTGCCTCGATCCTGATCCTTAACCAGAAAGTACAATCCTCGAAACAGGTTAAAAGCAATTGCCAAAAGTAATACAATGATAATGATCTTGCCGAGCATACAATTTTCCTGAATGTTAAGTTTAGCCTTATTATACGATGCCTTAAATGATAAAACACCTTAACAAACTGAGTGTCACCATACCTATTCCCTTTACGAAGCGATGCCTCCGCTTCAATGTATTGCTGGTGTTGATTTTTATTGTTATGGAGTACGGTCTTTTTCGTTTAGGTTTCTGGCAACTGGATCGGGCTGAGCAAAAGCGTCAATTACAGCAAAATTATCAGCAACTACAAAAAAACCAACCGGTAAACTTGTCCAAAACTAATCTAAATGTTGATGATTATCAGCCAGTAACCTTTCAGGGTGAGCCGATATCTGAATTACAGGTGTATCTGGCAAATGAGCCTTACAAAGGACGAGATGGTTATCATATTTTATCGGCGGTTAAGTTACCTGGCGGCAAAATTGTCTGGGTAAACCGTGGCTGGGTTGCTGCATTGGCCGATAGGCGTCAGTTACCGGAAATTTCGGAGTTGCCAGAGCGATGGGCAGGTAATGGCTACGCTTATTTTAGTAAAGGCGATCCTATTTTATTTGATCATGCGCTTTTAGAAGTAGAAGAAAATCAATGGCTTATTCAAGGGCTGGATTATGACTTGTTATCAAGTGTACTGAAGACTAGGAAATCAAGTGCCTTACCCTTTATAATTCGCCTTTCCAAAGAGTCTGACCACGGTTTTATACGTGAATGGACTTTGATTTCGATGCCTCCAGATAAACACCTGGCGTATGCCGTGCAGTGGTTCGGACTGGCCGCTACTTTGTTTATTATTTTATTATTGTTAACTGTGAAACGAAAAGATACCGAGTATGGACTTTAACGAAGCGCCCGAAAAAAACGAAGCTGCTAACAACAGCAAAAATAAGATAACGCTGCTGGCGTTGGCCGTTGTATTTATAGCCCCTGTTTTATTTGCTTATTTGGCCTACTTTGGTGGTTGGTTTCAAGGTGGCAGTAAAAGTAAAGGTGAAGTCATTGCCGAGCCATGGCATATCGATGATTTAAGAGTCACCGATTCCAACTTTGGTAAATGGGTAGACAGTCCTTATATGGGCAAATGGAACTGGTTGTTGGTAATGGATGACAATCAATGTCTGGAGCAGTGCCAAATTAACTGGTTTTTATTGCAGCAAACGCACTTGGGTCTTGCTAAAAATGTTGAGAAAAATAACTTTTTACTGGTTTTAAATGATTCAGAATTGGAGCTTGAAGGTGAGTGGGCATCAATAGATGTTATGCAGACAGAAATGAGTGGTCAGCGAATTTTACTCAACAAAGGTGATTTACAAGGATTCAACTCAAAACCAATGCCGGTAAATGGTATTTATCTTGTGGATCCTCTGGGTAATATATTTATGCGCTACGATTTAATCACCAATAAACAACAGGCGCCATTAAAGAGTAAAGATTTACGTTCGGACATTAGCCGTGTTATGCGAGTTTTAGGGGTTAGTGTTAAAGATGAATAAAGCGATGCAAAAAAAATTAACGATGGCCGCCATTGTACTTGTGGTAGTGGTGATTGGCCTGGGAGCATTTACCCGGTTGGCGGATGCCGGCCTGGGCTGTCCAGACTGGCCTGGTTGTTATGGATTTGTGGGGATCCCACTTAAAGCCGAAACCATCGAAAAAGCCAATCAGGCGTTTCCGGATCAACCTTATGAATTAGCAAAAGCCTGGCCAGAAATGGTGCATCGCTATTTTGCCGGTGCACTTGGGTTAGTGGTATTCGCCTTGTTTATTATCGCAATGAAACGTCGTCAATATAGTGATGCCTGCGTCAAGCTATCCACCGGTTTATTGATTCTTATCACTTTTCAGGCGGCACTGGGTGCCTGGACAGTTACTGAAAAATTACATCCGGTTGTGGTGATGGGCCATTTGCTGGGTGGTTTTGCTACATTCTCGTTATTAGCTGTTTTAACTTTAAGATTGTATCAACCCAATATAAATATTGCGCCAGAAGTTATTCGCAGTAAACGGCTTATTAGTATTGGTATTATTGCCGTAGCGATACAAATAGCCCTTGGCGGATGGACCAGTGCCAATTACGCGGCATTGGCGTGCACAGATTTACCGATCTGTTTTGCAGGCTGGTATGAACATACCGATTTTGCTGAAGGTTTCACCTTGTGGGGACATAATGCAGAAACCTATCAGTACGGTGTATTAAGTAATGAGGCAAAAATTGCTGTGCATGCCGCGCATAGAATTGGTGCAATAGTGGTGACGGCAATTCTATTGAGCATCTTATTTATACTGTTCCGTAAAAGTCGAACAAAAACAGTAAAAACATTTTCAATCGCATTACTTGTGTTGCTCGTTCTGCAAATTACACTGGGCGTTGTCAATGTGACTATGAATTTACCTTTGTTAAACGCTGTTGCACATAATCTGGTTGCTGCTTTTCTGTTAGTAACCTTGGTTGGATTGCGCGCATTAATCTGGGTGAATGAAACCAACAAGACGGAGCCTGCTCATGTCTAATGTTTCAACTTCTCGTGCTGTGTGGCAAGACTACTTTGAGTTATGCAAACCGAAAGTGGTTGCGCTTATCTTATTAACCGCCATTGTAGGTATGTTTCTGGCTGTACCTGGAATGGTGCCAGTGGATATTTTAATTCTTGGTACACTGGGTATTGGAATGGCTTCTGGTGCCGCGGCTGTGGTCAATCATGTGGTGGATGCCCAAATTGATGCGAAAATGGCCCGAACACTTAATCGACCGGTTGCAACGGGTACGATTAATCCGAAAAAAGCATTAATTTTTGGTGCAATATTAGCAACCGCTTCTATGGCAATTTTGGCCATATGGGTTAATTTACTAACTGCGGTATTAACGTTTTTTGGTCTGGTGGGCTACGCCTTTGTTTACACCATGTACCTAAAGCGAGCAACGCCACAGAACATTGTGGTTGGTGGATTATCTGGTGCTATTCCACCATTATTGGGTTGGGTTAGTGTGACCGGCGATAATGGTCAAATTCCAGCACAAGCTCTTCTTTTGGTATTAATTATCTTTGTCTGGACACCACCGCATTTTTGGGCGTTAGCCATACATCGTCGTGATGATTATGCGAAAGCTGACATTCCCATGTTGCCAGTGACCCATGGGATTGAATTTACTAAAACCAATATTATTTTTTATACCATTTTATTGCTATTGGCGACCATTCTTCCTTTTCTTATTAAGATGTTTGGCCTGATCTATTTATTAGGCTCAACCGTACTTGGCGTGATATTTTTGATCTATGCTTTACGTCTTAAATTTGCCGATAAACCTGAGTTGGCGATGCAGACATTTGGGTACTCGATTGTCTATCTGATGCTGCTGTTTGTCATTATGTTAATTGATCACTATTACACGATTTATTTATGAAATATTTAAAACAAACACTTCTCTATACATTAATAACCGTTGCTGTAATCGCAGCAGGACTGGCTGCTTACTCTTTTGTTGAGAAACCAAAAGAGCAGCCAAAAAATGCCATGGTATATCCTAAGTTTCGAGCTGTAAAAGATTTCGAATTGAAATCAGGTGATGCAACTATCAGTTTAAATAGCTTACAGGGTAAATGGAGCTTTATTTTTTTCGGTTACACTTATTGCCCGGATGTTTGCCCTACTACTATGTCGGCGCTAAAGCAGTTTATGAATAATTTACCGGAAAAAACACAGCAAGATACTCAGATTATTCTGGTTTCTGTGGATCCGGAACGTGATACGCCTGAGCAGTTGAAGCAATACGCACACGCATTTGATAAGCGCTTTATCGGCGCTACGGCAGAGCACACAATTTTGGAAGATTTTGCGAAAAGTTTTGGCGCTATCTACTATAAAGTCGGTGAAGGCGAAGACTATCTTGTGGATCACACGGCTAAAATATTTTTGGTGGATCCTCAGGGCAGACGGCACGCTATATTTAGTAAGTCGATGGAAAATCCAACAGAAGGTTACGAGTACAATATTGAGCAAATGGTTAAAGACTATTTAATCATTCGCTCTTAACGACTCTCTTAATACTTGAAACCAAGATAAGTAATAATTCGTTTATCTGGAATTATATTAAAGAAGATTTGTTTAACTTTAAGATGATAATTCCAGATAAACCAAATCACACTTTTGCGATGGACAATAACGGGTTAAGCCCTGAAATTTGAATGTCTGGTTGTCGATGGTTTCACTGTCCAGTGTTTCACCCCAGGCTTTAGCGTGTTTTCCCAATTTATCTGCAAACAGCGTTTCTTTACGGTAGTAAAAATAAATCAGCGCTTCTTTCTCTTTAAGTCGATAAGGCTTTCCATCTTTTTCTTCTATCCATTCAGCCGCTTCAATGATATCTCGATAGCGATTAGGTGTGACTTGACGGCCTTTTTTCTTTTTCGGGTAAAACGAGGGTGAGCTCAGCGTTGGTCGAGTTTTAAAACGACGATGTATCCAGAGATAATCTTCAGGGTGTTGCTTTAGGTAGTGTTCCAGAAAACGGTTTATGGTTATGGCATCTTGCTCGGCATCGGTACCCATATTTTCGAGCGGTGGGTGCAATGTGACTTTAATTTTTTTGCCATTACCGATCCGCTGCTGGGTCATAGGAATAACCGGTGCTCCGGTTAATTTTACGAAACGCGTTGTCGCAGTAATGGTGGCCGTTGGTATATTAAAAAAGGGCACAAAAATACTTTGTTTCCGACCATAATCTTGATCGGCCGCATACCAGACAAACCCATTTTTTTTGATCCATCGAACCATTGCCCGGGTATTTTCCCGTGCAATAGGGTGAACGTATTGTCCACGACCTTTTGTCATTTTATGTTCAATCAAGGCCTTTTCATTTTTACGATAAAGGGCAGCTAGTTCCATTTGTGTACCGAGCAGAGAACCGCCTATTTCCAGACTGGTTAAATGAAACGACAATAACAGGCCGCCTTTTCCATTCGCCTTGGCTTGTTCAAGGTGTTCCATGCCTTCAATAATCAGACGGTTATCCCAGTTGCGTTTAGGACCAAACCAGAGCATGGCGGTCTCTAACATACCAATACCGGTGGAAATCAGATTTTGTTTTACCAGATTTTCTTGTTCAACCTCACTAAGATGCGGAAAGCACTTCTTGATATTAATCTGGGCAATTCTAACGCGTGATTTAGCCAGTCGATACATGGCTTTACCCATTAAAATACCGAGCCGATGGATCGCAGGATAAGGCAGAAAAGCCAGCAGTCGCATAATTAAAAAGAACAGTTGGCTTGGCCAATAGACAGGCGACCAGAAAGGTTTGCTGTTATTTTGCTTTGTACTCACCGAATCTCTCACATAGAGACGAGTCATTGATAACTCGTATTAATTATTTACTGTGGTTGATTATATCGTAAAGACAATATTCTTTAATGCCGGATTTATAGAACTTAACTTCGATATATCGATATTAAGGCTTATGGTATGATGCGAGCATTGTTTGCACAACCGTCATGACGAATACACCTATGCCTGAAATTAAGTCATTTAAAAAACGTTGGTACGATGAAGCTGCGAGTCTTTTTTATCGTATTGCTTCTGCGGGTACCTTGCCACCGTCATGGTTTAGAGATGCGCTTCCACCAGAGAAAAAACGTAGCAAAGTGTCAGGGCCATTAACTCTTGAAATGGTTAGCCATTGTTGGAATTACTCTCATTTGCTGGCTTACCAGTTGAGCTCTTATTGTTTGTTTCCCCCCACAAAAACTCAATTAACGGTTACTGTTTTTTATTGTCCGGAAGATAAAGCTACTGAAAAACTGCTCAACTTTTTTAGTACCCAAGAAGTGGTAAATGTGACCTGGAACTGGCAACCTCTGAGCCGAACACAACTGTTTCGACGCAGTATTGGCCGCAATCATGCCGCAAAGCACACCAAAGCGGACTGGATCTGGTTTACCGACTGCGATATTTTGTTCCGTGAAGGCTGCCTTGATGCGCTGAGCGAAGAGTTACAAGACGTGACAACAAGTCTTGTTTTTCCTCGTCATGAAAGCACTACTTCGATGCTGGATGATGATAATCCCTTATTAAAGCAGGGTGCAGAACCTGCCGTAGTGGATATTGATACTTCCGATTTTACTCAGCACAGTCGAGATAAAGCCAAAGGTGCGTTTCAAATAGTACACGGTGATGTCGCCCGTGCCATAGGCTACTGCGACAAAATACGTCTGTATCAAACCGAAGAACACAGTTGGCGTAAAACTTACGAAGACAAAGTTTTCCGCTGGTTATTGGGTAGCCGTGGAACACCAGTTGATATTCCCAATGTGTTTCAAATCCGGCATGTGTCGAAAGGCCGCTACAAAGAAAATTCCAAAGTATCTGAACTGCGCAGCAAAATAAGGCACCTGCAGGAATAGTGTTTGCAACCATTTAGACAAGATTATTATGACCAACAAACAACGAAAAACAATCGCTCAGCGAATTAAGTGGTGGTGGAATACCCGGGTAATGGGCTTGTGGCGGGTTAAACTTGGCGGCGCTTCACAGCGCAAAAAGTTGGCCAGTGCAGGTACTGTCGAGTTTAATCAGAAAGCTACACCTATGCCTGAGGCGAAAAGCTCTGGTATTACTGTGATTTTAACGGCTTATCGTCGAGCTGAATATTTGGCCGATCAAATCAAAGCACTTAGAAATCAGAGCGTACCGCCAGATGAAATTTGGGTATGGTCGAATCAAAGTGAAGAAGATTTACTCGATGTATCCGAATTAGCTGATCGGGTGGTTGCCTCCAACACCAACTGGTTATTCTGGGGGCGCTTTGCGTTGGCGCATTTGGTAAGAACCGAATTTGTGGCTTTTTTCGACGATGATATTTTGCCGCAACCACGTTGGTTTGAAAATTGTTTAAACACCATTAAGGCGGGCAACGATGGTATTTTGGGCGGCTCAGGAGTTCTACTGCCTGAGTCTGGTGGTTATTCGAGTAAACAAAAAGCTGGCTGGAATGGTTTGCATTCTACCGAAACTCAGGTGGTAGATCTGGTTGGCCATGCATGGTTTTTTCGTAAGCGTCATATCAATTTTATGTGGCGAGAAGAGCCCGCATTTTGGGATAACGGCGAAGATATACATTTAAGTTACATGGCGCTAAAGCATGGTGGTGTTGAAACCTTTGTGCCGCCGCATCCCGAGCACGATGAAACCTTATGGAGTTGCCGTCCAGATTTTGGCAAAACCGTTGGCCGAATGAAAGTGGCGACTTATAAAACCAAGGATCATCGTGATACACGGTCGCAAATTGTTAATCGATATTTGGCGGATGGTTGGCAACAGGTGTGGCAACGGGTCTCTAAATCCGATACCCGGCAACGACAATTTAAAACCGAACTGGAGTGGTTCAACCAAAAACTTTCGGATCATCAATCCTTTTCTTTGGTGCGTTTTGGTGATGGTGAAATGCTGGTGATCAATGGTGAAGCGGTTGATCTGTCTGAAAAGTGCAACGGCGAACACAAATACACTCCGGGTGATGAGCGTGACGAAAGTTATCGTTCTGTTTTGGAGCAATCGTTACTGTTTCGTCATCCGCAATATTTTATTGGTTTGCCTTGCCGTTGTTGTGTGGGTGATCAACATTGTGAGCGACTGAGGGCTCAGTCACAACAGCCTGATGCGCAGCTTACCTGGGCGAACCTGTTTGTGAATGCAAACTACCCAAGATTTCTTGAGTCGACCCTTCCCTTATTAAATGATCGACAGGTGGTGATGGTGTGTCATGAACAGGCAACGTTTGATGACTTGCCGTTTAAGGTGACAGAAGATTTTCGAGTCGGAAAAAATGCCTGGACCGAAGACTTTGATCGATTGTTGAAAGAAATCACCCTCTTTATTGAAGACAACAACATTCAAAATCATGTGTTTATTTTTTGTGCCGGTGTGCTGAGTAATATGCTGATCTATAAATTAACTGAAACTTACCCAAACAATACATACCTGGATACAGGCTCGGTATTTGACGATATGATGGGGCTTGGTCAAACCCGAAAATATTTAAAGGGTAGCAAGCGACGTTTAACCAAAGAGTGTGTGTGGTAATTTTATGACGGCTAAATGGGCATTAATTTTTGCATCACTGTCCGGCTTTTTCACGGTTGTTTTAGGGGCTTTTGCGGCACATGGCTTAAAGCACCGGTTGGATCAATACGCCAAAGGGATCTGGGAAACCGCTGTGCAATACCAGATGTTTCACACACTGGTATTACTGGTTGTTGGTTTATTACTTTCTCAAGCTCAATTTAGCGCTGCGCAATCTTTAAAAGTATCGGCAGTAAGTTTTTTAATTGGCATTATTATTTTTTCAGGAAGTCTATACACTTTAGCTTTGACCAATATTAAGTGGTTGGGTGCGGTTACTCCATTGGGAGGTTTGGCATTTCTAGTGGGATGGGCAGCGCTATTATGGTTCGCAATAAAAGCGGCTTAATCATTTGGCTGGCACGTGCGCTGATGTTCGCCGGCATTCTATTATTGGTAGCGCCCAATTTATTATTTGAAGCGTCAACGAAGCAATTCGATCAACATTTTTATAGTGGTATGATCGGCATGCTTCTGATTTTTGTCGGCGTTACTGTGTTAAAAGTAAGGCGACAAAAATCAAAAGAAAATTAATGCTTTAAGTTTTAATATTAGTCAATTTTAACGCGTTTTCGGGGAGGGTTAACCCAAATAACATCAACATTGGTTGAAGAAGTTTTTGCAGCCTTCTCTATGGCATAAACTTTATCACTGTCTACGACATAACTTTGACCAGGAGTTGAGTTAACGCAACCCATAAGTAATAGAGTTGTGACCGCTAATGCCGATACCGAAATAAATCGAATGCGTTGTTTCATAATGATTCCCCTTACCCGAAGACCTTATTTAATATATAGCTCAAAAATCAGTCAAAGGTAAGAGGGCAAGACCAAAATTCAAGTTGAATTTTGGTCTTAAGACAAAGTGATTTTTAAAACGAATTTGTTAAGAGCTTTTTTGAATTACTGCTGTTGAAATCGTTTATTTAACCAATAATCGACACTGGTGTATCTGCCTCCACCCGTAAACAGTAGCGATAGCAACATTACAAAGTAAGTGGCTGCAAACTCGATTCCGTTATTCAATACCACAAAAGAACCTTTGGCGGTTAGCCAGTCCATTTTTCCGTGCTCTTGCAATATAGATCGGGCAGCCTCCAACCGGTTACCCACTTCCGGATCCGATGATTGAGCAATGGCATACCAACCATTATCCCAATGTACGGTTACAGCCGCGACTATCATGGTGATCATCAACGGGATCGCGATGAAGCGTGTGGCAAAACCAGCAATCAGTAAAAATGCCCCAACAAACTCTGTTGTGGCCGCCAGATAAGCCATCAACTCAGGAAAAGGCAACTCAAGTGAATGTTCGAACCAGGCTATAGTATTGTCCATGGCACCAAATTTTTTACTACCCGCCAGATAAAAAGGCAAAAACAGGTAAATTCGAATGGCCAGTGGCGCAACCCCGGATAAGTGTTGAAGTTTTGTTATCAGAGAGTGATAGGTTGTTATTATGCTGTTGAGTTTATCTCTAATCATGACGTTCTCAATGTTGTGTGTCTGTTCAGTTAAGATGAATCAATTGGCTAAATGTTGCAAATAAATTAAAAAATAACGCTAATTAATTGTTTTTAGTGCAAAATTTTGCTTAAAATCTAAATACACAATACCACATCAACCTAGGATAGTTTTTGCCAGAATCAATTCCAGATGATCAGGAGCTGATCAAAAAATTGCTTTTGAAAGATTCGCGCACATTCCAGTTATTAATGGATCATTGGTATGGCTCCATGTTTTATGTGGCGTCTTCCATTGCCGGGGAAGCGATCGCCGATGAAATCGTACAGGAAACCTGGGTCTCGGTGATGCGTGCTCTGCCTAAATTTGAAGGGCGTTCCAGCTTAAAGAGCTGGGTAATGCGTATTTTGGCAAACGAAGCAAAAACCCGCCGTCGCAAGGAGTCGCGTAACGTTTCGTTGGATCAAATGGACGATGGCTGGTCGTCGGATCCCCGTTTTACCGAAAACGGCCACTGGCAATCGACCTCAAAGCAATGGCATTCCGACTCGCCTGATCAACTTATGCAAGCAATTGAGCTGGAAGATTGCATTAAAAAACACATTGAGAAACTGCCGGATAATCAAAAATCAGCTTTAATGCTGAAGGAAACAGAAGCTTACACTTTAGAACAGATCTGTAACATTTTAGAGGTTTCATCATCCAATGTAAGAGTTTTGTTGCATCGAGCACGGGACAAAGTATTAAAAGTTATTGAACGGTTTGAGCGTGAGGGAAAATGTTAGGATTGCCCAGTTGTAAAAAAGTAAGTGAGCAAAGTAGCTTGCAGTTGGATGAGAATTTACCTCTGGCGCGCCGTGTTGGTTTTAAATTACATTTGATGATGTGTGTACGCTGTCGCCGTTATGCTCAGAAAATGAGGGTCACCAGTCAATCGTTAAAAATATGGATGACACGTAAAACAATGCCGGAACCCATCAAACGGCAATTACTGGATGATTTTGAGCAAACAGATTTTAATCAACAGGACGTTAAACAGAAGGACGACAAACAGAACGGTGATAATGTGGTAAAAAATAACGGGAAGTCAGATTCCACGATCTAGGTCTCTTCAATTACTTGCTGTAAACATCAGAGACCTTTCACAATATTATAGCCAGTGTCAGCCATTAAACCCTTCTGGTAGCTCAAAGTCACCGCTCATGTTAATGACCTTGTCGTTGTCAAAGGTAATGAATAATTGGGTACGGGTCTGTTCACCGGTTTGGCCACTCTTAAAAGTATTCACATAATGCCACTTGTTGTCGCCGAAGGTGTCATTGACCAATGGCTTGCCAAGAAGGTACTGAACCTGAGCTTTGGTCATGCCTTTTCTGATCTGAGAGACATGTTTTTGCTCGATGATATTGCCTTGACGAATATTGATTTTGTAAATGGAGCAACCTGAAAGTGACAGCAAAACAATCGCTGCCACGATTAAATTAATAATTCGCATTTTTTACTCTTTTTAATAAATTCATTTGGGCTTCGACCACTAATCTGCGTATTATATCCGTAATTTCCGTTTGAAGACATAGATTACTTGTTAACGTTTGGAGCGATCCTTGGATAATCAACAACTTAAAAAAGCCGGGTTAAAAATCACCCTGCCTCGAGTCAAGATTTTACAGATTTTAGAGAACAGTGAAGATCCGCACATGAGCGCTGAAGATGTCTATAAGGCATTGATGGAGGCTGAAGAAGAAGTGGGTCTGGCAACTGTCTATCGGGTGTTGACACAGTTTGAGCAGGCCGGATTGGTAGCTCGTCATAATTTTGAAGGCGGTCATTCTGTTTTTGAACTGGAGCGCGGCGATCATCACGACCATATGGTGTGTATGCAATCTGGCAAGGTCATAGAGTTTCATAGTGAAATCATAGAGCAGCTGCAAAAAGACATTGCCGAAGAGCACGGTTATAAACTGGTGGATCACTCTCTGGTACTCTATGTGGAGCCAAAAGACTAACCGCCGTGTGATTAGATTCGCTCAGAATCGGTTGGTTCGTTCGAGCGATTGTCGGGTAGTTAATTGACAGCTGCGTTAACTATCCGGCCAACAATTCTTTAGCGTGCTGTAAGGTGGAGTCGGTTATATCCTGACCACCGACCATTCGCGCAATTTCTTCGATCCTTAATTGACTTTCAAGCGACGCCATAGCGGTTTCTGTGGCGTTCTTGTGACGGGTTTTTATGGCTCGAAGATGGTGTGCACCACGAGCGGCTACCTGAGCCTGATGCGTCACACAAATGACCTGGGCGTGTTGTGATATATTTTCCAGCATACGCCCGACAATATCGGCGGTTTGTCCGCCAATACCCACATCCACTTCATCAAATATAAGACAGGGCGTCACCCGTTTTTCAGCGGTAATAACCTGAATAGCCAGACTGATGCGTGAAAGTTCACCACCAGAAGCCACTTTTGCTAAAGGTTGCAGGGGTTGCCCCGGATTTGCGGTGACCAGAAAAGCCACCTGCTCATTGCCGTGACGAGAAAAGTTTTCGTTATGCGGTTGCAATTCAATGGTGAGTTTCCCGCCGTCCATACCGAGTGATTGCATACGCTTGGTCACATCCGCTGACAATTGCTTGGCAATTTGCTTACGTTGCTTGGTGAGTTTTTCGGCTGCTTGCCGATATTCCTGCTCAATCTGTTTCAGTCGTTGCTCAAGCTCTTCGGTATTTTCACTGGCCTGCTCAAGTTGGGTGAGCTCATCTCGGATCTGCTGTTCGGTGGTCGGAAGTTCTGCCATATCCACCTGATGCTTTCTGGCTAAATCAAATAATGCGGTTAAGCGTTCATCCAGTTCATTCAATTGTTCAGGATCCATATCAAGTGAATCCTGATAATGTCTGAGCTCCGACTTCACCTCTTCGAGATTGCTGTTGGCTGAAAGCAGTAATTCATAGGCAGCAGTAAGCGCCGGATCTTTTTCCGACAGGGTCTTAAATTGTTCCTGAAAATGCAGTAGTTGACCAAATAACCCTGGCTCCTGATCAAATATATCGTTCATCGCCTGCTGGGTAGACTGGGTCAGTTGCTGCATATTGGATGCTCGAGCATGATCCTGTTCCAGCTGCTGAATGGAAGATTCCGTTAAAGACAGGGCTTCAAGTTCGCGTAATTGATAAGCCAGTAATTCGGATCGTTCCTGTCTTTGGCTAGTATCCTGTTGTAATTCATGCAGTTGACTGGCAATTTTTCGGTGTTCGGCGGCTAAAGATTTGACCTCTTGTAGTGGCGCGGTATCGTCAGTTAACTCATCCAGTAACAACAGCTGTTGCAAGGGTTTTAACAAAGATTGATGAGCGTGCTGGCCGTGGATATCCACTAGTAAATCACCCAGTTCACGCAGCATTGACAGAGTTGCTGAGCGACCATTGATAAAACATCGCGAGCGGCCTTCTTTGGCGATCACACGGCGTAAGATGCATTCATTGCCATCATCCAGCTCCTGTTGTGCCAGCCATTGATTAGCCAGTGAGTCAGCAGCAATAGTAAAGCTGGCAGATATGTCGGCTTTTTCGGCACCAAATCGGATTGAGGCGGCATCGGCACGTTCTCCCAATGCCAAACCCAGTGCGTCAATAACAATCGATTTACCGGCACCGGTTTCACCGGTAATAACCGTCATGCCGGTGTGGAAATCCAGCTCAAGCTGTTCAATAAGCGCAAAATTTTTAATTTGTATGGATGCGAGCATAAGTTTTTTTGCCGAGATTATTATTCAAATGATGGATTTTATTTAAATAATGTATTTTGCCGTTAAATGTGTCTGCCAGTGTAAAGGCTTAACCACTAATTGTCAGTTGTTTTACTAACTATATAAGTAGTTGTCAGGGAAAGTGCAACCATTATTTGATGAAACGGTGCGATCAGCCGAAATAACTTTACCTAGAATGAAAGATAAACACGCTCTAGAGCTTATGCCCCCAGCCCAGTTTATTACGCAGCACCTTGTAATAATCGTGGTTTGTCGGGTGTAAAATGCGCAGTGGTAACGGATGCTTTTTAATGCGGATGCGATCACCCGGTGCCAGTCCCATATTTTCCTGACCATCACAACTGACCATGGGGGAATGGCGATTGTCCTGAGCGATAACCAGCTCAACCACGGAGTTGGCATCAATAACAATTGGACGGCTGGATAAGGTATGAGGAAACATTGGCACCAGTACCATGGCATCGACTTGCGGCGAAATTATCGGGCCTCCGCCAGAGAGCGCATAAGCGGTAGAGCCGGTAGGTGTGGAGACGATAAGACCATCGGAGCGTTGGCTGTAAACAAACTGATTATTAATAAACAGCTCAAATTCAAGCATTTTTGAAATTTCGCCGGGGTGGATAACCACTTCATTGACCGACGCAGAGTCGCCAATAATGTTATCGTCGCGTATCACTTCGGCATTTAAAATAAAGCGTTTTTCTTCGGTGTATTGACCGTGCAAAATTTCATGGATGCGCTCAACCACTTCGGTCGGTCGTACATCGGTTAGAAATCCCAGATGACCGCGATTGATGCCAACGGTGGGTACCTGATGCTGTATTTGGGTGCGTCCAGCATTTAGCATGCTGCCATCACCACCAACCACAACCATCAAATCGACCTCTTTGCCAAGCTCCTGACGCGGTAAAAATTTCGCAACCTCTGATTCAAAATCACTGGCGAGCGAGTCCTGCACCCAGATATCACAGCCTTCTGCAACGAGATGATCGTGTAATGTTTGTATCGATTCTGCGGCTTGTGGATTTTGCGGCTTGCCAACAATACCAATATTTTGAAAAACGCGCGCTTTGCTGTTCATGAGGTGTCCATTGTAAAGGCGTGCTGTTAAGCACAAAGTCTTAGTCACTCTAACCGCTAAACCCTAGGCAATTCAAGGGGTTCGTTGTGTTTTGATTGCCGTCAAGGGGGCTAAGCGTTTAAACAATTGGCCAATCGCTGAGTGTTATTATTACTCTTGTATAAGGGTTGTTCGCCGAATCGGTAAATTTACATATTTTACACTTGAATCACCCTGAGTTACCCCCATATACCTCCCAACCAAATTTTCATATCTCTTTTTATTAAGAGACAAGTTGTCATTCTGACAATCAGCAGACGGGGTAACACTATGTCAGAGCAAACGCAAAAAGATACTGCCGCAGGCACAGCAGATGAAGCGGTTGAGCAAAATGCACAGGAGCAAATGGTAGAGGAGCAATCAGCCGATACTGATACAACCGCAGCCGAAGATATCTCCGGTCAGCAACCGTCAGAATCAGAGACTGCCGGTTCAGAGGTTGAGCAGTTAAAAGCTCAGTTAGAACAGGCTGAAGCTTCATTAACCGAACAGAAAGAAGCGGTGCTTCGAGCGCACGCCGAATCCGACAATATTCGCCGACGAGCAGAACGTGATGTTCAAAGTGCGCATAAATTTGCTCTGGAAAGCTTTGTTGAGTCATTGCTGCCAGTGATTGATAGCCTTGAGCAAGGTCTGGCGCAACCGGCTGAATCAGAAGAAGCAAAAGCCTTGAAAGAAGGCATGGAGCTAACGCTTAAAATATTCCTCGATACTTTAAGCAAAAAGAATGTCGAGCAGCTGGATCCCGTTGGTGAGTCATTTAATCCGGAATTGCATGAAGCCATGTCGATGCAGGAAAACGCCGATTTTGAAGCCAATGCTGTGATTGCGGTATTCCAGAAAGGTTATGCGCTAAATGGTCGTCTGGTTCGCCCTGCTCGAGTGGTGGTGAATAAAGGTAAAGCGCCAAGCATTGATCAAAAGGTTTAGATTTTTTCAAGGCAGTGGTTTATCTGAGAACCTGAAATTAACCGGGGGCTTAGAAAAATAACGGCAACAAAGTTGAAATCCTAGCGCTTGAATTGATCAAAAAAGCCCCAAGATAAAGAAACAAGACAAATTATCCGGTTATTGCTTTTGTTAGCGCTGATTCATCAGCCTCCGGGCAGTAACCCTCAGTTTTAAATTTAATGTAAAAGATTGGAGAAGTACCATGGGTAAAATTATCGGTATCGATTTAGGAACCACCAACTCTTGTGTGGCGGTTCTGGATGGTAAAGATGCGCGTGTTATTGAAAACAGCGAAGGCGCACGTACCACACCATCTATTGTGGCCTTTACTGATGACGGTGAAACGCTGGTCGGTCAGTCGGCAAAACGTCAGGCTGTAACGAATCCTGAAAACACACTGTTTGCGGTAAAACGTTTGATCGGTCGTCGTTTTGAAGACGACGTCGTACAAAAAGACATCAAAATGGTGCCGTATAAAATTATCAAAGCGGACAATGGTGATGCCTGGGTTGAAGTAAAAGGCGAGAAAAAAGCCGCACCACAGATTTCAGCTGAAGTATTAAAGAAGATGAAGAAAACCGCGGAAGACTTTCTTGGTGAGAAAGTTACCGAAGCGGTTATCACGGTTCCTGCTTACTTTAACGATTCACAACGTCAGGCAACCAAAGACGCGGGTCGTATTGCTGGGCTAGAAGTTAAACGTATTATTAATGAGCCAACTGCTGCGGCATTAGCGTATGGCATGGATAAAGCGAAAGGCGATCGCACCATTGC
The DNA here is from genome assembly GCF_003148745.1 of Pleionea mediterranea. Taxonomy (GTDB): domain Bacteria; phylum Pseudomonadota; class Gammaproteobacteria; order Enterobacterales; family Kangiellaceae; genus Pleionea; species Pleionea mediterranea. The sequence goes on from NZ_QGGU01000002.1 coordinate 63,146, forward strand.
GGTATATGATCTGGGTGGTGGTACCTTTGATATTTCCATCATTGAAATTGCAGAAGTTGAAGGCGAGCATACCTTTGAAGTGTTATCGACCAATGGTGATACTTTCCTTGGTGGTGAAGATTTTGACCTTCGTGTTATCGAGTACTTGGCGGCAGAGTTCAAAAAAGAAAGTGGCATTGACTTGCACAGTGATGCACTAGCATTGCAACGTCTGAAAGAAGCGGCCGAAAAAGCCAAAATTGAATTGTCTTCTAGCCAGCAGACTGATGTGAACCTGCCTTACATTACGGCAGATTCAACTGGCCCTAAGCATTTAAATATTAAACTGACCCGTGCAAAATTGGAGTCTCTGGTTGAGCAGTTGGTTGAGCGCACTCTTGAGCCATTAAAAGTAGCGTTAAAAGATGCCGGACTGAATGTGTCCGATATCGACGACGTTATTCTGGTGGGTGGTCAAACCCGTATGCCTAAAGTTCAATCAGCGGTGACTGAATTCTTCGGCAAAGAACCTCGTAAAGACGTTAACCCTGATGAAGCCGTTGCTATGGGTGCTGCTATTCAAGGTGCTGTTCTAGCGGGTGATGTGAAAGACGTATTGTTACTGGACGTAACGCCTCTGTCTCTGGGTATTGAAACCATGGGCGGCGTGATGACTTCGCTTATCGAGAAAAACACCACGATCCCGACAAAAGCATCGCAGACCTTCTCTACGGCAGAAGACAATCAGACTGCGGTAACGGTTCATGTGCTGCAAGGTGAGCGTAAACAAGCCGGTCAAAATAAATCATTGGGTAAATTTGATTTACAGGACATTCCACCTGCACCGCGTGGCATTCCGCAAATCGAAGTATCCTTCGACATTGATGCCAACGGTATCCTGAATGTTTCGGCAAAAGACAAAGCAACGGGCAAAGAGCAGTCCATCGTGATCAAAGCTTCATCGGGTCTGTCGGATGATGAAGTGGATAAAATGGTCAAAGACGCCGAAGCTCATGCCGATGAAGATAAAAAGTTCGAAGAACTGATTGATGTTCGTAATAAAGCTGACGGTCTTATTCATGCGACTCGTAAAAGCATGAACGATGAGAACATCACCATGGAAGATGGTGAGAAAGAAGCCATCGAAGCCGCTATTACCGATCTTGAAGCAGTTATAAAAGGCGACGACAAAGCAGAAATCGAAGCAAAAACAGAAGCACTATCTCAGGCCTCTGCGAAAATGGCAGAGCGCATGTACGCTGCAGCACAAGAGCAAGCGCAGGCCGCTGAAGGCGCTGACGCTTCAGGTGAACAAAAAGCATCAGGTGAAGATGACGTTGTTGATGCTGAGTTTGAAGAAGTGGACGACAAGAAAAAGTAATTAGTGACGACTAATTATCGAGTAAGAAGTACGCGGACCTTGTTGTCCGCGTCTTCGTCTGTACAGAATCTATTTTGTATCAACAGAATTTTGCATGAACTGAAGTGGACAAAGCGGTATGTCGAAGCGTGATTATTACGAAATATTAGGGGTAGATAAATCTGCCAACGATCAGGACATTAAAAAAGCCTATCGTCGATTGGCGATGAAATACCATCCCGATCGTAATCCTGATTCCAAAGAAGCAGAGGACAAGTTTAAAGAAGCCAAAGAGGCTTTTGAAATATTGTCGAGTGCAGAAAAACGACAAGCCTACGATCAATTTGGCCATGCCGGTGTGGATCCCTCTCAAGGCGGATTTGGTGGTGGTGGCGCTGGCGGTGCCAGCTTCAGTGATATTTTTGGAGATGTCTTTGGCGATATCTTTGGTGGCCGTGGCGGTGCAGGCGGTGGCCATCGTGCTCGTCGTGGCGCCGATTTGCGTTACAACCTTGAGTTATCTCTGGAAGAAGCGGTTCACGGCACTCAGGCTAAAATTCATGTGCCCACTTATGTGACCTGTGAAACTTGTAACGGTAATGGTGCGAAAAAAGGCTCCTCCCCCACCAGCTGTGACATGTGCGGTGGTGCCGGTCAGGTTCGGATGCAACAAGGTTTCTTTTCGGTACAACAAACCTGTCCACAATGTCATGGTCAGGGCACCATGATTAAAGATCCATGCGGCAGTTGCAGTGGTCAGGGGCGTGTCCGCAAGGAAAAAACACTATCTGTTAAAATTCCGGCAGGTGTGGATACTGGTGATAGAATTCGTCTTTCCGGTGAAGGTGAAGCGGGTGGACCAGGCACTCAGCCGGGTGACTTGTATGTTCAGGTTCATGTCAAAGAGCACGCTATTTTCACCCGGGATGGTAATGATCTTTATTGCGAAGTTCCCATCAGTTTTACAACTGCCTGTCTTGGTGGTGAGCTGCAAGTGCCAACCCTTGATAACCGGGTTAACCTAAAAGTCCCTGCTGAATCTCAATCGGGTAAACTGTTTCGGTTAAGAGGTAAAGGTGTTATGCCGATGAGAGGTGGACACGCTGGCGACTTGTATTGTCGGGTAGTGGTAGAAACCCCGGTGAATCTTAATAAAGAGCAGAAAGATATTTTGCGTCAGTTTGAAGAATCATTGAAGAATGGCAACAGTCGACATAACCCAAAATCAAAAAGCTGGTTTGACGGCGTGAAAGATTTTTGGGAAGGCATTACCAAGTAGGTTTTTAAGAATTATTTTAGTAACACCATAAAAAATGGCGCATTAATGCGCCATTTTTTATGTTTTAAAGACACTCAAATGTGAGATTGTCATCGTAAATTTCCCCCACTTCTACAAATATTTGGGCTAGACTTATCCAACCTATTCATTTTAACTGGGCTGTATGCGAATAATAATTAGTCGTTTAATTGCGAGCCTGCTGTTTATTTCTTCTTCCTTTGCCGCCGATAAAGTGGTGCTTCAACTTAAGTGGGAGCATCAGTTTCAGTTTGCCGGGTATTATGCCGCCCAGTGGCAGGGGTATTACAAAGAAGCCGGTCTTGATGTCGAGATCCGTCCGGTCACACGGCCAGACGGCTCTATTGTGAATCCGGTTGCAGAGGTCGCGAATGGAAGTGCCCATTTTGCAGTGGGCGCGCTGGATATTTTGATTGCACAGGATCAAGGTGTTGGACTCACGGTATTGGCGCCGATATTCCAGCGTAGCGCGACGGGCATATTTTCATTGAAGGACACGTCAATTGAAAGCTTGTCTGAACTGGCAAAGCTTAAAATTGCCACCAGCCCAAACGACACCACTCGGTATGAGCTGTTAGCGTTATTTAAGTCTCGCGGGTTTGATCTGAATGAGTTGAAGTTGGTGGATGAGCCCGTCACTGTTGAAACCTTGGTATCAGGGAAAGCTGATGCGATTGCAACTTATGGTGTGTCTGCAAAATTTGAAGCCCGCGAAAAAGGTGTGGAATTAAATGAGCTTTATCCGTCAGATTATGGCATTAATTTTTACGGCGATACCCTTTACACGTCTCAGCAATTAAATATTAAGCGTCCCGAACTGGTCAGTCGTTTTGTAAAGGCCAGCCTTAAAGGTTGGCAATACGCCATTGCGAACAAAACAGAATTGGCAGAAAAAATTACCAATACTCTGCCGCGCCATCGTTTTAAGTTTAATAACCAGCTGACGTACAATCTTTCTTTTGCACGGGCAATAGATGATCTTTTACGTTATCCGGCAGTCGCTCTAGGTGATTTAAATGTTGGGCGCTGGATGCATATGAATACTCAGTTAAAGAAAATTGGTTTGATCAATACTGAGCATGAGCCATCCGAAGTGCTTTATGACTCATTTGCATTGGATAATGAATATCTTAATATTTACGTGTATACGATACTTGTATTGACACTGTTAGTTTTAAGCTTTGTTTTTTGGAGTAAGCGTCAATTACTACTAACACTACTGTCAATTGCTGGTCTTTCAATTTTAATTTGTTATCAAATTGAATTGCGGATTAAAAGTGATCATGTTCAGGAGCAGCGTTTAAATGCAATGCGGCATTTAAGTTCCATTTCAGCAAAGCTTAAAGGCAACCTTCAAACCAATTTATCCATGCTAAGGGGATTTGCTGCGTTTATATCGGCAAACCCTGAGCTGACCGAGCAGGAGTTTAGAAATTATGCGCGTGAAATATATAAGAAAGAAACATTGCTGATTAATTTTGCGGCGGCTAAAGATCTGGTTGTTAACTACATTTATCCATTACAAGGCAATGAAAAAGTCATTGGCCTCGATTATAAATCTAATGCTGACCAATCAGACATGGTGATGCAGGTGGTTAATACTGGGCAGCTAATGGTGGTTGGTCCGGTTGATCTGATACAAGGTGGAGTGGCGTTTATTGGACGGGCGCCTGTTTTTACTGGCTCGGCGAGTAACCGTAAACTTTGGGGAATAATTTCTTCACCGATTGATGCGGGTGCATTGTTTCGACAGTCGGGCGTTCGGGATGATTTATCCGATATACACCTTGCGATTAAAAGTTATGATTCTCTGGGACGGGAAGGTAATGTCTTTTATGGCAAAGATGAAATTTTCAAGTCGCCAAATCACATCAGCTTGATGATAAATGTAGGTGGTGGCAGTTGGTTAATTGCGGCAGAACCAAAGTTGAATTCTCAAAGCTTAAGTACATTGCTCTGGATCATTCGAGGGATAATTACATTTACCACCTTGCTTATTATGTTCTATGCGGTTATTCGCTATCGACAGGAGAGAGAAAAGCGCGCCATACAAAACGAACTGGTTGATAATAAGAATTTATTGCAAAAAGTTGGACATGTGGCAAAAGTTGGTGGCTGGCGAATGGATCCCGCGCTTAATTTTTTGCATTGGTCAGAGCAAACTTCTCGGGTTATAGGTCGGCCACTAAATTACAGTCCGGCCAGCCTTCATGAATTAAATACTTATATTACGGCCAGTAGTCTGGAGTCCTGGGTTGAACATGTTGAAACGGCTTTTGAAGATAAACGTTCCTTTGATATTGAATTAGAGTTAATGGAAGCTGATAGGTGGATTCGGGTCATCGGCAACTATTCTATTGAAAGTAATGAGTCGGCGATTACCGGAACTGTTCAGGATATCAGTGACAAAATAAAAAGTTCTAAAATCATTGAGTATCAGGCGACCCATGACGCACTTACCGGATTGCCAAATCGTTTTTTGTTCAACGATAGACTGGAGCAATCTATCGATAAGGCGTGTCGCGATAATGAAAAAGTCGCGGTGTTATTTGTGGATCTCGATCGGTTTAAGCCCATCAATGACAACTTTGGTCATCATGTGGGCGATAAAATATTAAAACTTGTGGCCGATACTCTGCTTACCTGTGTACGAGAGAGTGATACGGTTTCACGGTTAAGTGGTGATGAATTTGGCGTAATTCTACCGGGAATTGAAGACTTTAATGATGCGCTTAAAGTTACGGAACTGATTTTAGCGAAGCTGGATTCATCGCACACCATTGATAAATTTTCAATGTACACCAGCGCCAGTATTGGTATTGCTGTTTTTCCGGAAGATGGTCTTGATGCCAATAGTTTATTACGAAAAGCCGACCAAGCCATGTATGAAGTAAAACGTGCCGGTCGCAACGGCTGGCAGTTTTATACCCGGGAAATGCAAAAAAAATCCGAGTATCGACACACCTTATTAACCAATTTGATTGATGCGGTTAATAAAGAAGAGCTCCATACCTATTTTCAGCCTATTTACGATATTGCCAATAATAAAGTGGTGAAATGCGAATCACTGGCAAGATGGTTTAAAGAGGATGGGTCTTTGATTTCACCCAATGAATTTATACCCATTGCAGAAGAGTCTGGATTGATCAATCGTATCGACATGCAGATGTTTGAAAACTCCGTTAAATTGCTTGAGCAGTTGAAGCAGCATAATGTCACAATGGGATTATCAGTGAATATATCGCCGCGTTTGTTCCAGACAAAAGATCGAGCACTAGAGCAATGGTTCAATACCGTTGAATCTTGCAGTCAGCATTTTGATTTAACCGTTGAAATAACCGAACGCTTATTGACTGATGAGTCTGAAAAAGCGGTGGAAGTATTGACCAAGTTGCGAGAGCTGAATGTCAAAATCGCCATTGATGATTTCGGTACCGGTTATTCATCGCTCAGTTATCTGGTTAAGTTTCCTGTTGATATTATCAAAATTGATCGTGCGTTTGTCAGTGCGATTGGGGTTGACTCATCGGCAGAAACATTAGTGGACACTATTTTAGTTATGGCCAGGCGATTAAATATTCAGGTGATTGCCGAAGGCATCGAAACGGAACAGCAACTGGCATTTTTGGCCAATAGACATTGTGATTTTGGTCAGGGATTTTTATGGGCAAAACCCATGGCCGTGGATGACTTTTACCGACATCTTCAAATTAAACAGTTAATGCAATAAACTGTTGCGCTAACTTTATTCGCTCGAGTGCGATCTTTTTTAGCTTTAATAATTATTATTTTATTCATACCTATTCTGCTGGAAACCAAAAAACATGGACTATCTATCGGCCAATAAAAAAATATGGGATGGGCGCGTTGAAGCGCATATGGCGTCCGATTTTTATGATAATGATAGTTTTTTAAAAGGGCGAAACAGTTTAAATAAAATAGAACTGGATGTTTTAGGTGATATTCGCAATCAAACCATAGCGCATTTGCAATGTCATTTTGGGCAAGATTCATTGTCCATGGCGCGCATGGGAGCAAAAGTAACCGGTGTGGATCTGTCGGAAAAGGCGATTGAACAAGCCAACAACTTAAATCAGCAACTCCAACTTGATGCTGAATTTTATTGCAGTGATATCTTAACTTATCAAGGTCAAAAAGAAGCCTTTGATATTGTGTTCGCTTCTTATGGAGTATTAGGTTGGCACCCGGATATTACCGCCTGGTTTAAGGTGGCAAGTCAGTTATTAAAACCTGGCGGACGAGTTGTTCTGGTAGAGTTTCATCCGGTCCTCTGGATGTTCGATGCAACATTCAATCATATTGAACACAGCTATTTTAATCGACAGGCGATTGTTGAGCAGGTAACCGACAGCTACACCGATGGCAGTGACCTCGACGAGCCATTAACCGAATATGGGTGGAACCATAGTTTAAGCGATGTGTTTAATGCGCTTAAAAAAAGTGGGTTGCAATTGCAACAGTTCGAAGAGTTCGACTATTCGCCCTATAACTGTTTTCAAGGTTGTGTCGAAACACAACAAGGCTTTCAGATAGAATCTTTGCAAGGCAAGTTGCCCATGGTTTACGCCATTGAAGCCATAAAACGCTAACCTTCCGCTTGGACTTTCATGATGATTTATTTTGTAATTAAGTCTAGAACGAAACATAAACACGCTCTAGGGTAACGGTTATTTAATAGTATCTGGCACTATTCATTCTTGTTATCAAATAAAAAATTAAGATTTGATACAATTGGTTTAATCAATATTGTTAATACGAACAAACGGAAAAATTTATGACACGCATAGCCATTAACGCCTGTACCGGAAGAATGGGACAACAATTAATGTACGCCGTAGACAGAGACAGTCACTGTGAACTGGCTGCGCCATTATTAAGGAAAGGCCATAACTGGACAGGTGATCCGGTCAGTCAGCAGTTTCCTGATATTAAAACTAATATTGCATTGGTGGATGATCTGTCAAAGGCGTCTGAGTCAGCCGATGTGTTAATTGATTTCAGTTTGCCCGAACACTCGGTGGAAACCGCAAAACTTTGTGCAAACTTGGGTTTACCGGTGGTTATTGGTACCACGGGATTTAGCTACCAACAAAAACAGGCCATTGAAACCCTCACCGATAAAATTCCGGTATTAATGGCACCCAATATGAGTATCGGGGTTAATGTGATGCTTTCTCTGCTTGAAGGCGTTGCCAGAACGCTCGGTGATGATGCCGACATTGAAATCATTGAGTCGCATCATCGATATAAAAAAGACGCGCCTTCCGGCACGGCGCTCAGAATGGGTGAGTCTGTGGCAAAAGGGTTGGGAAAGGTGTTCAGTGAAATAGCAGCCTTTGATCGCTGCGGTAAAGACGCGGTTCGTGAAAAAGGCTCGGTGGGTTTTTCCGCTATTCGTGCCGGTAATATCATAGGTGAACATACGGCGTTGTTTGCGCTTGCCGGGGAAGAAATTGAAATAACCCATAAGGCACGCGATCGCCAAACGTTTGCTCAGGGTGCGGTTCGCGCGGCACGATGGTTGGTTGATCAACCTCCCGGGAGCTACGACATGATGGATGTGCTGGGTCTAAAACAGTAATGCCAGCTTTCCATAGTGCTAAGTACTACTGAGATTGTCGCATCGCCGTGTAAGAGATATCTCAAACCAGCTAAAGAGAACGACGAGCTGTATAGCCCGAGATGCGATAAAGCCAACTTGAGTATTTTGGTAACTTACTGAAATATATCAATTAATTATGTCTTTGATTTTTCGTCTTAATCATAAAGGTGAATATTACACACTTGTTGGTTTGCCTCAGTTCCGTAGTATTTAACTCATGCGGCACGGAATGGCTGCAAAGGATTGGGTCAGGAAGACTGAGTATGGACTTTATAGGTTAGGAACGCAGGACTTTTGGATAAGTCCTCATGGATGATTAAGGATTGAGTGACGGATAACTCGGCAAGGATGTAACAGGGACATTGGCTTCAGGACGAAGACAAAAAGGATAGTGAGGCGGCTCAGGCCGCCTTTTTTTATGCCAAGCTAATTTTAAGTCAAGTTAACTCTGCAGAATAATTGACCTTCCATTTGCGAAAAGAAATCGTGAATCCTGCCGTCTCAAATGGACAAATGAGCCTCAGATCGCTTAAAATACACTGATTTTGTCCAAAGCGGGCAATTTCAGTACGAACTTTCTTTTAAAAAGCGGAATCCAATTTTTGAATTCCGCTTTTTGTGTATCTGGAGCATTACTGGAGGTCCCTTTTGAGTCAACCCGCCATACTCATCCTGGAAGACGGAACACTGTTTAAAGGCACTGCCATCGGCGCGACAGGTTTGTCGGTTGGTGAAGTCGTATTTAATACTGCCATGACAGGTTACCAAGAAATTCTCACCGATCCCTCATATGCGAAACAGCTGGTTACACTGACCTATCCGCACATAGGAAACACAGGCACCAATGATGAAGACAAAGAGTCGTCCAATGTCTGGGCAACGGGTCTTATCATTCGTGATTTGCCTATACTGGCCAGCAGCTGGCGTAACCAGAAATCATTGCAGGATTACCTGAAAGATAACAATATTTTGGGTATTGCTGATATCGACACACGAAAACTAACGCGCATTTTGCGGGAAAAAGGCGCTCAGGCCGGAGCCATCATGGCAGGCGATATTGATGAAGCAAAAGCGTTGCAGGCGGCTAAAGATTTTCCAGGCCTTAAAGGTATGGATCTGGCCAAAGTGGTCTCGCAAAAAGAAGTCACGCAGTGGAAAGATTCCACCTGGACCATTGAGCAGGGTTATCAGGCTGCGCCAGAGTTGTCGTATAAAGTTGTGGCTTACGATTTTGGAGCCAAGAGCAATATTTTACGCATGCTGGTGGAGCGCGGTTGTGATCTTACGGTTGTACCGGCCGAAACGCCTGCTGAAGATGTACTGGCAATGAATCCTGATGGTGTCTTTTTATCCAATGGACCGGGCGATCCCGAGCCTTGTGATTACGCCATCGAAGCCATCAAAACCATTCTTGATAAAAACATTCCCATATTTGGTATTTGTCTGGGTCATCAGTTATTAGGGCTCGCCAGCGGTGCTAAAACCATGAAAATGAAATTTGGTCACCATGGTGCCAACCATCCGGTGAAAGATTTAGAAAATAACCGTGTGATGATCACGTCGCAAAATCATGGGTTTGCCATAGACCCGGATACTTTGCCGGACACGTTAAAAGCGACCCATGTTTCGCTGTTTGATGGCACATCACAGGGGATCCATCGTACCGATAAACCAGCGTTCAGTTTTCAGGGACACCCTGAAGCCAGTCCGGGACCGCACGACGCTGCACCATTATTCGATCACTTTATCGAACTGATGCAGGCCAACCGTTAATTCTACGGTTGTCGTTTCACAGGTCACGTAATTGAACAACGAATTAAATTCAGGGGTGTAACACACTATGCCAAAACGTTCTGACATCAAAAGTATTCTGATTCTCGGTGCCGGTCCAATAGTCATCGGTCAAGCTTGTGAGTTTGACTATTCAGGTGCTCAAGCTTGTAAAGCGCTGCGAGAAGAAGGGTTTCGAGTAATTCTTGTGAACTCGAACCCGGCGACCATTATGACTGATCCGGAAATGGCGGATAAAACCTACATTGAGCCGCTGCACTGGGAAGTCGTCGCAAAGATTATTGAAAAAGAAAAGCCTGATGCTTTACTGCCAACCATGGGCGGGCAAACGGCACTCAACTGTGCGCTTGATTTAGCTTCTCGCGGTGTACTGGAAATTCATGGCGTTGATATGATTGGCGCCAATCGTGAAGCCATCGATAAAGCCGAAGATCGTGATTTGTTTGCCAAAGCCATGCGCAAAATTGGCCTGGATATGCCACGCTCGGGTATCGCTCACAGTATGAAAGATGCCAATGAAGTACTGGAGAATGTTGGCTTCCCTTGTATTATTCGTCCTTCGTTTACCATGGGCGGCACTGGTGGTGGTATCGCTTACAACCGGGAAGAATTTGAAGAAATATGTACTCGCGGTCTCGATTTATCACCAACCCATGAACTGTTAATTGATGAGTCATTAATTGGCTGGAAAGAATACGAAATGGAAGTGGTGCGTGATAAAGCCGACAACTGCATTATTGTCTGCGCCATCGAAAATTTTGATCCAATGGGTGTGCACACGGGTGACTCGATAACCGTAGCGCCTGCACAAACGTTAACGGATAAAGAATATCAAATTATGCGTAATGCTTCGTTGCAGGTATTGCGAGAAATTGGTGTAGAAACTGGCGGTTCCAATGTTCAGTTTGCGGTTGATCCAGAAAACGGCCGATTGGTCGTGATTGAAATGAACCCACGAGTGTCGCGATCATCGGCACTGGCCTCCAAAGCCACGGGTTTCCCGATTGCCAAAGTAGCGGCGAAACTGGCTGTGGGCTACACCCTGGACGAATTGCAAAACGAAATTACGGGTGGCAAAACTCCGGCCTCTTTTGAGCCCAGTATTGACTATGTGGTCACTAAAATTCCTCGGTTTAACTTTGAGAAATTCCCTAATTCAGACGCAACGCTCACCACACAGATGAAATCGGTTGGTGAAGTAATGGCGATTGGTCGAACTTTTCAAGAGTCGATGCAAAAAGCATTACGAGGATTGGAGCAGGGCAACACAGGTTTTGATCCGATAATAGATGTCAGTGATGAAAAAGAGAAAGACATTCTGCGACAAAAATTAATTGTGCCCGGTGCTGATCGTATCTGGTATGTCGCCGATGCTTTCCGTGCAGGTTACAGTCTGGATGATGTCTTTGAATTAACCAATATCGATTGTTGGTTCCTGGTACAGATAGAAGAGTTGATTAACCTTGAGTCTGAGTTTGCCAAATTGTCGCTGGGTGATGTCAACGGCGATATCTTATATCAATACAAGCGCAAAGGTTTCTCCGATGCTCGCCTCGGTGATTTGATTGGTGTTTCAGAAAAAGAAATTCGAAAGCTGCGTCATTCATTGAATGTTCACCCGGTTTATAAACGCGTGGACACCTGTGCAGCAGAGTTTTCAACCAGCACGGCTTATATGTATTCCACCTACGAAGAAGAGTGTGAGTCGGATCCTTCGGATCGCGACAAAATCATGGTGCTTGGTGGCGGCCCTAATCGAATCGGTCAGGGTATCGAGTTTGATTACTGTTGTGTTCATGCGGCGTTGGCGATGCGTGAAGACGGTTACGAAACTATAATGGTGAACTGTAATCCAGAAACGGTTTCTACCGATTACGATACTTCCGATCGACTTTATTTTGAGTCGGTAACACTGGAAGATGTGTTGGAAATTGTGAATAAAGAAAAGCCGAAAGGCGTAATTGTTCATTACGGTGGACAAACACCGCTTAAAATATGCCGCGCTCTGGAAGCAGCAGGTGTTCCCATTATTGGTACCTCTCCTGATGCCATCGATCGCGCTGAAGATCGCGAGCGATTCCAGCGGGCGATAGACAAGCTTGGTCTTAAGCAACCGCCAAATCGCACGGCGCGTAACATGGAAGAAGGCATTCGCCTGGCCGATGAAATTGGTTACCCTCTGGTTGTTCGTCCATCCTATGTTCTGGGTGGCCGTGCCATGGAAATTGTTTACACCGAAGAAGAGCTCAGACGTTATATGAACGAAGCGGTGAGTGTATCGAATGAATCACCGGTACTGCTGGATCGTTTTCTGGATGATGCCATCGAAGTGGATGTGGATTGCATTTACGACGGCAAAGACTGCTTAATTGGCGGCATTATGGAGCATATCGAACAAGCGGGTGTTCACTCGGGTGATTCGGCTTGTGTGATCCCGCCTCATTCCTTGAGCAAAGAGATTCAGGACGAAATGCGTAAACAGGTTGCGGCAATGGCAAAAGAACTGCGGGTACGCGGTTTGATGAACACCCAGTTTGCCATTAAAGGAAACGATATTTACGTACTGGAAGTTAACCCACGTGCTTCGCGTACGGTGCCATTTGTGTCCAAGGCAACTGGTGTGCAACTGGCAAAAGTAGCCGCCAGAGTCATGGCTGGCACCTCACTGGCAGAGCAAGGGATCACCAAAGAAATTATTCCACCGTTTTATTCGGTGAAAGAGCCGGTATTCCCATTTAATAAATTCCCCGGTTCGGATCCACTGTTAGGACCCGAAATGAAATCAACCGGCGAAGCCATGGGAGTTGGTGACAACTTTGGTGAAGCTTACTATAAAGCACAACTGGGTGGCGGTTCACAAGCGCCTCAAGGTGGTCGAGCGATTATCAGTGTTCGTGATGCCGATAAAGTAAAACTTGCCGAAGTTGGACGAGCATTAATCGATTGTGGTTTTGAGTTGGTGGCAACATCTGGCACGGCGCGTTCGCTGGTTGAAGCCGGTGTGCCATGCAAAAAAGTAAACAAGGTTAATGAAGGTCGTCCCCATATTGTTGACCTGATCAAAAATGAAGAAGTGAATTACATTGTGAATACCACAGAAGGGCATAAAGCCATAGCCGATTCATTTTTGATCCGTCGCTCGGCGTTGCAACATAAAATTGCTTATACAACCACGCTTGCGAGCGCTTTAGCCACCACACAGGCAATTAAACGACAAACTCGTGAAACCGTTGAGTCTGTTCAGGAATTACATAAAAGGGTAGTGTCATAATGCAAACTCGAGTTCCAATGACCAAAGAAGGGGCTGATAGTCTTCGTGACGAGTTAAAGCACCTTAAAATGGAAGCACGGCCAAAAGTGATTGCCGCTATCTCAGAAGCGCGTGAACATGGCGACTTGAAAGAAAACGCTGAATATCACGCAGCCCGGGAGCAGCAGGGCTTTATTGAAGGTCGTATACAGGAAATAGAAAGCAAATTGTCGAATTCGCAGATTATCGACATTGCCAATATGACGAATAATGGCAAAGTGATTTTTGGCACAACGGTGGATCTGGTCAACATTGAAACTGAAGAAGAAGTCAGTTATCAAATTGTTGGTGACGATGAAGCCGATCTAAAAATCAATAAAATTTCCGTTTCTTCACCAATTGCCCGAGCATTGATTGGTAAAAGTGAAGGCGATGAAGTGGTGGTTCGTGCCCCTGGCGGTGAAGTAGAGTACGAAATTGTTGAGGTTAAATATATTTAGCGAAAGTTTTCACCAATGAGTTAACCTCACTCAATGAAAGTCTAAAAAGCCGGATTTATTCCGGCTTTTCTATTTAACTATGACAATTCATCGAATTACGGGATGAAACTGGTCTATACTCATTGAAAGAATTCAAACGATACCGCGTCCTGTTGCAACGATTTAGCATTCTACTTCTAATTTGTTTTTATTTGGCTAATGCTTTTGCCGATATTAAAGCGGTTAATGGCAGGTCATTACGTGCTGATTTAGAACGCCCGATAAAAATTGGTATCACCGAAACGCCTCCATTTATCATTATACCCGACGATCATCCCCCAAAAGGTTTTATGATGTCGCTACTGCGCATGATGGAAAAGCATCATGACGCTGGTTTTGACTATATAGAGTACAACAGTTGGTCAGAGTTACTGCAAGCGGCAAAAAAACGCGAAGTTGATGCTATTTTCCTAGCGCAAAAAACGGCCGATAGACTGGAATATTTCGAGTTTACCCGGCCAATAATCACAGTACAAAATCATTACATAGTTCATGATAGCTACATTGGAAAAGTGGCACCTAATAGCCTTAATGAAGCTCAAGTGGTCGCGTCAAAAGACAGTGCGAATTACACTCGGCTGGTAAAAAAAGGGGTATCAGTCAATGGTGCTTACTCGGCACGTGAGGCTTTATTACAAGTTGCTAATCAGGAGTCTGAGATAGCCATTGTTGATGCCCCCAAGGCTTCTTATTATATGAATAAACTGGCCATCGATAATATTAAAATAGCGGGACGTTCGCCTTACAGTTATCATTTAGCCATCGCAACACGTAATGATATGCCTAAGCTTAACCTGTTTTTTGAAAATGCCATTGTGTTAACTCCAGAGTCAAAACGTGATTCGCTCAAGTTAAAGTGGGGCTTGGTAGATGAGCCTGTTTTTAGTTGGTACATTGTTTACTATGCCATTGTTGTAATCGCATCTTTGTCACTCATTACACTATATGTCTTGAGACTGAATCGAAAATTAAAGCGTGAAATTGATAATCGAATTCAATTTGAAACGTTGCTTGCCAAAGCAAACGCAAATATACAGACGGAGAGAAATAAGGCTCAATACGAAGCGCGAACCGATTCTTTAACAGGCGCGAATAATCGTCGTCGTTTCCACGAGTTATTGTCATCCGAGTTGTCGTTATTTAGTCGAGAAAATCGTGTATTCAGTCTGATAATGCTGGATATTGATTTGTTTAAATCTATTAATGATGAGTATGGGCATGACGCTGGTGATAATGTTTTGGTTGCGGTCTGTCGGTCAATGATGAATGCACTAAGACCTTATGATTTAATGGGGCGAGTAGGCGGCGAAGAGTTTGCGGTTATATTGCCCGGTATTCATTTGAAAGAAGCCGAGTCAGTTGCTGAGCGGATACGGGAAAATATAAATTCGTTATCGTTTAAGGATATGGACCAAAAGAACGTAACCGCGAGTCTAGGTGTCACCCAAGTTAAAAAAGAGGATGATAAAAACAGTCTGCTGAAACGTACCGATGAAGCCTTGTATCAGTCCAAGGAAAATGGTCGAAATCGTGTTACTGTCATCGAATAATTCCATAGACTATTTTAACAAGGTAAATGCTAAGCCATGAATATAGTCTTTCTGGTGAATCGCGATTTACCCGCAAACCTGGCTGTTAATCATTGTTTACCCGCTCTTTCACACCATAAAATTTGGCTGTTTATGTCGTCATCGGTGGGAAAAACCGAGCAGCCCCCTTTTGCATTAAGGCAACTAAAGTTTTTTGAGCAACAGCTTTTTACCGAGTTGTTATCTCCGTTATTAAAACAAACGGCTGATCCTGCTAACACTGATATACCGAAGAAGCGCTCTGGATTAATGCGTTCGTTTGAGCAAATGACGCCATGGTTGCAATCTCCCGCGCAACTTCTAAACGACATAAAATCTGAGCATGGCTTGGCAACACTGGCCAGGTGTCAGCCGGATCTTATTATTAGCATTCGGTATGGCGTGATATTAAATAACGCTGTTATTCAACAGTCTCGACTGGGTGTGCTGAATTTGCACTCGGGTAAATTGCCGGATTACCGCGGGGTGATGGCAACATTTTGGGCCATGTTAAACAGCGAAGCCTATGCAGGTACCACTTTGCATTACATCCAGAACAGTCGAATTGATGAAGGGGATATTATTGCCAGTACCGAGTTAGCAATCGATAATAATAAATCATATTTATGGCATCTTTTAGAATTGTATCCCGATGGATGCGAAGCGATTCTTACGGCGGTAAAACGGATTGAGCAATCTGAGTCCATCATAACCAGGCCACAACCCGATACCGGTCATTATTACAGCTACCCCACAATCGATGATCTTGAATTATTCAAAAACAAAGGGTTGAAGTTGTATGACGCGACCGAAGTGATGCCATTTTTGCGTCGATATTTAGACTAAGCCGTAACTAACCTAATGTAACTAAAAGAGTTTTTCTTCACGAGTTAGATATTTGTTATCGGCTATGGCCTATAGGTTTTGGGCCAGTCGTTACAGGGTTGCAGCAACAAGCGCTAACCAAGGATCGCGTTTTTCGTTAAAAACCGGCAACTTTGAATAAATAATACGCGAAATGGTTTGATTTTTGCCCCGTCTGTTTGAGAAAATACGCGCCATTTCAAAATGGGCCCCCAGCTCAGGAGTGTTATATGCCAACCCGATTTGATTTAGCCAATGCTATTCGTGCGCTTAGCATGGATGCCGTGCAAAAAGCTAATTCTGGCCACCCCGGTGCTCCATTAGGCATGGCAGATATTGCCGAAGTCTTATGGAACGACTACTTAAACCACAGCCCGAAAAACCCACAGTGGGTCAATCGTGATCGGTTTGTGCTATCCAATGGTCACGGCTCCATGTTGATCTATTCGTTATTGCACCTGACTGGATACGCGTTAACCATTGATGACTTAAAACAATTTCGTCAACTGCATTCAAAAACACCCGGACATCCGGAATACGGTTACACCCCCGGTGTTGAGACCACTACCGGTCCTTTAGGTCAGGGTCTTGCCAATGCGGTTGGTATGGCGATCGCCGAAAGAACATTAGCGAGTCAATTCAATCGTCCTAACTTTGAGATGATCAACCATTACACCTACACCTTTTTGGGCGATGGTTGTTTGATGGAAGGTATCTCTCATGAAGTCTGCTCACTGGCAGGCACTTTGGGATTAGGCAAGCTCATTGCGTTTTATGACGACAATGGCATCTCCATTGATGGCGAAGTCGAAGGCTGGTTTACCGACAATACACCTAAGCGTTTTCAGTCTTACGGTTGGCAGGTTATTTCTGCGGTTGATGGGCACGATCCTGATGCGATCAAAGCCGCCATCGAACAAGCGCGTTCAGAAACGTCTAAACCAACGTTGATTTGCTGCAAAACAACCATAGGTTTTGGTGCCCCCAATAAAGCCGGTAAAGAAGATTGCCATGGCGCGCCATTGGGTGATGAAGAAATTATTGGCACTCGCAAAAATTTAAAATGGGATCACGCAGCGTTTGAGATCCCGAAAGATATTTATCAGGGCTGGGATGCGCGCGACAAAGGCGAGCAACTTGAAGAAACCTGGAATAACCAGTTTATTGCTTACCGTGATGAGCACCCGGAACTTGCGGCGGAACTTGAGCGGCGACTGAATGGTTCACTGCCTGCTGATTTTGAAAGCAAAGCGATGGACTACATTAATGCCACTCAGGCGGAAGCTGCAAAAGTGGCCACGCGTAAAGCGTCGCAAAATGCCATTGAACATTTTGCTGCCGAGTTACCGGAATTGCTCGGTGGATCAGCGGATCTGGCTGGCTCTAATTTAACATTGTGGAGTGGTGCCAAGGGTATCGATGCCAAAGATGCATCCGGTAATTATTTGTATTACGGCGTGCGCGAATTTGGTATGGCAGCGATCATGAATGGTATTGCCCTGCACGGTGGTTTCATTCCTTATGGCGGCACTTTCCTGATCTTTATGGAATACGCCCGTAACGCATGTCGTATGGCCGCATTAATGAAACAGCGCGCTATTTATGTGTTTACCCACGATTCTATCGGACTGGGTGAAGACGGCCCAACCCATCAGCCCATTGAACAGCTAACCAGTTTACGCACCACGCCAAATATGTCGGTGTGGCGTCCTTGTGATGCAACCGAAACGGCCGTTGCCTGGAAAAGCGCCTTAGAACGCGAAGACGGTCCAACCGCATTAGCGCTTTCGCGTCAGGGGTTACCCGGATTAAAGCGCTCGCAGGAGCAATTATCGAATGTTGCCAAAGGCGGTTACATCATTCGTGACTGCAGCGGTACGCCAGAACTGATATTAATGGCTACCGGCTCAGAAGTAGAGCTGGCACTTAAAGCTGCCAGCGAGCTGGAAAAAGACGGTCATCAAATCCGTGTTGTTTCCATGCCATCAACCAATACCTTCGATCAACAGTCCAGCCAGTATAAGGAAACCGTATTACCCTCGGCGATCACCAGTCGCATAGCGATTGAAGCCGGCTTCCCCGACTTCTGGTACAAGTACATTGGACTAAATGGCAAAGTGTTGGGCATGCCGACATTTGGCGAGTCAGCCCCGGCCAGTGATCTGTTCGAAGAGTTTGGTTTTACAACGGATAAGTTAGTCGCCATGGCTAGCGAGTTTTTATCGGACAACGAAGCGTAATTCGAAAGCAACACATTTCGTTAGATGATATCTGTGGTGTCGGTCGATTTTTTTGACTGGCACCATTGAGCAGCACTTGGTGTTGCACCAATAACCAATTTCAAAACACAAGCTTAAGCACTGCTTTGGCATCTACCACTTAATAATTAATTTATTAAGGCCATTGAGCAACGGCTTATGCAACAAGTTATGAGGCGAATGACTGTTCGCTTCAGCCAGTCATAACAGTGAGGTACACAATGACAGTTAAAGTTGCCATTAATGGCTATGGTCGTATCGGTCGCATGGTTTTGCGCGCCATCTATGAATTAAACCGTCAGGATGAAATTAAAGTTGTGGCGATCAATTCGTCGCACCCAATTGAAACCAATGTTCATTTAACCAAATACGACACTACACACGGACGATTTGAAGCTGATGTGACTGGTGATGATTCCCATATGTACGTTAATGGTGACAAAATTGCCATGATCGCCGATCGTAATCCAGAAAACATTAAGTGGAGTGATCACGGTGTCGATCTGGTGATGGAATGTACCGGCGTGTTTAAAGATAAAGCCGGTGCTTCGAAGCACTTTGTTGGCGGCGCCAAAAAAGTATTAATTTCCGCACCCGGTGGCGACGATATCGATGCCACGGTTGTGTTTGGTGTGAATGATGACGTACTGACTGCGGATCACAATATCGTATCCAACGCATCCTGCACCACTAACTGTCTGGCGCCGGTTGCTAAAGCGTTGCATGAAGGTCTGGGGATCGAAAGCGGCTTAGTGAATACCATTCATGCCTACACCAATGATCAAAATATCATTGATAACCAACACAAAGATTTGCGCCGTGCCCGTGCAGCAGCGCAATCGGTAATCCCAACTAAAACCGGTGCTGCCAAAGCAGTTGGTCTGGTACTGCCCGAGTTGAACGGCAAACTGGACGGTTTCGCCATGCGAGTCCCAACACTTAATGTATCGACTGTTGATTTGACCTTTACCGCCAGCCGTAACACAACGGTTGAAGAAGTGAATCAAATCATTAAACAGGCTGCGGATGAAAATGTGCTGGCGTACAACGATGAGCCGCTGGTATCTATCGACTTTAACCATCACGCTGCGTCGAGTATTTTTGATGCAACACAAACCCGAGTGATTGGCGGAAACCTGGTGAAAATTGTGACCTGGTACGACAATGAGTGGGGCTTCAGTTGCCGCATGATCGACACCGCTTTAGCGATGATGAAAGCCTGATAATCCATCAGCTTTCCTGCAAACGGCGCTTTAATGCGCCGTTTCTGGTTTTACAACAGAAAACTTGTCTGATGACTGTTGTTGACGACGGTTAGACGCCACAAAACCGCCGTTTTCAGTTACAATAGCGCATAATTTTTCAATCCTACTTGATGACGTATAAGGGTTTATAACGCATGTCCGTATTACGAATGGCTGATCTTGACCTTCAGGGAAAACGGGTATTAATCCGGGAAGATCTTAATGTGCCGATTAAACATGGCAAAGTGACTTCCGATGTTCGTATTCGAGCCGCATTGCCCACCATTCAACTGGCGCTGGAAAAAGGCGCCAAGGTCATGGTGATGTCACATCGTGGCCGACCCACCGAAGGCGAGTTGTCGAGTGATGACTCCATGGCACCTATCGCAGAACATTTAAACCAACTGCTGGACGCACCGGTACGGTTAGAGCCTAATTATCTCGACGGCGTTTCGCTGACTGAAGGCGAAGTGGTGTTATTTGAAAATGTACGTTGTAATCTTGGCGAAAAGAAAAACGACGATGCTCTGGCAAAACAATACGCGGCCTTATGCGATGTGTTCGTTATGGATGCGTTCGGCACTGCCCACCGCGCTCAGGCATCGACACACGGTGTCGCCAAGTTTGCACCTGTAGCATGCGCCGGTCCGCTTTTAGCGGGTGAACTGGATGCATTGGGTAAAGCTCTGGATAACCCGGCGAGACCTATGGTGGCTATTGTGGGTGGTTCTAAAGTATCAACCAAGCTCACAGTATTAGACGCCTTATCAAAAGTGGTTGATCAGCTGATAGTCGGTGGCGGTATTGCTAATACCTTTATTGCTGCAAAAGGGCACAATGTCGGTGGCTCTTTGTACGAAAAAGATTTGATCCCGGAAGCGCAGCGATTAATGGCGCAAGCTGAATCTCGCGGTGGCAGCATTCCGGTACCGACGGATGTTGTGGTGGGAAAAGCCTTTGATGAAGCAACCCCCGCTACTTTAAAGTCCGCTTCTGACGTAGCCGACGATGATATGATTTTTGATATAGGTCCAGAGACTGCCAAACAATTAAACGATATTTTAGCCAGCGCTAAAACCATTGTCTGGAACGGACCGGTGGGTGTGTTTGAGTTTGATCAGTTTGCTGAAGGCACCAAGTCGATGTCACTGGCGATCGCAGACAGTGATGCCTTTTCAATCGCAGGCGGTGGCGATACGCTGGCCGCAGTGGATAAGTTTAATATTCAAGACAAAGTGTCTTACATCTCAACCGGAGGCGGCGCCTTTCTGGAATTTCTGGAAGGTAAAAAACTGCCCGCCGTTGCGATCTTGGAACAACGCGCTGCCGAATAATCGTCAGCGTATTTTGAATACCGATAATTTGAACATTTAATTTCAGGAAGAGAGGAAAATCTGATGGCTTTAATTTCAATGAGACAGCTACTGGATCATGCCGCCGAGCATGGTTACGGTGTGCCGGCGTTTAACGTAAACAATCTTGAACAAATGCGTGCGATCATGGAAGCCGCCGACAAAACCAATTCACCGGTTATTGTGCAAGGCTCGGCTGGCGCACGTAAATACGCCGGAGCACCTTTCTTGCGTCATCTTATCTTGGCGGCAACCGAAGAGTTTCCTCATATCCCTGTGGTTATGCATCAGGATCATGGCACCAGCCCGGCGATTTGCCAGCGCTCTATTCAATTAGGCTTTTCATCAGTCATGATGGATGGTTCATTACGTGAAGATGGTAAAACACCGGCCAGTTATGAATACAATCTTGAAGTCACCAAGAAAGCCGTTGAAATGGCCCATGCCTGCGGTGTGTCCGTTGAAGGTGAGCTGGGTTGTCTGGGATCACTTGAAACCGGTGAAGCGGGTGAAGAAGATGGTGTTGGCGCTGAAGGTAAATTGTCTCACGATCAGCTGTTGACCGATCCGGATGAAGCGGCAGATTTTGTTAAACAAACTCAAGTGGATGCATTGGCCATTGCTATTGGAACATCGCACGGTGCGTATAAATTTTCTCGTCCGCCCACTGGTGATATTTTAGCGATTGAGCGTATCAAAGCCATTCATAATCGAATTCCGGATACTCATCTGGTTATGCATGGTTCCTCTTCGGTTCCTCAGGACTGGTTGGCCATCATCAATGAATTTGGTGGTGAAATTCCGGAAACTTACGGTGTGCCTGTGGAAGAAATTGTTGAAGGTATCAAGTACGGTGTTCGTAAAGTTAATATTGATACTGACTTACGTTTAGCGTCAACCGGTGCGATTCGTCGTCATCTGGCGCAAAACACCAGCAACTTTGATCCGCGTAAATACTTTGCCGAAGCAACCAAAGCGATGACCGAGATTTGTATTGCCCGTTACGAGTCATTTGGTACCGCGGGTAATGCCGATAAGATCAAACCGATTTCTTTGGAGAAAATGGTAAGTCGTTACGACAGCGGCGAGCTTGCTCCTAAAATTAACTAATTTATTATTACTATATGTCCGACCATAAACTTATTATGGTCGGATTTCTTTTGCTGCAAAGCTTGATGGATGGGTGGTATTAATGGATTCATTCGATCCTTATAAAAGTACCGAAACTACCGAGATCCCTCTCGAACAAAAGCTAATTGCGGAGCAAAATATATTTGGAACCATCCTTGGTTCATTAGTAGGTGCAGTCCCCGGCTTTCTCATATATCTTTGGCTTTTGTCTTTCCCTTTCTACGCAGTACTGGGTTACTTTATTCCCGGATTGTTTATTGGCTTATTTGCAGCTTTTATGGGGCGTGGGATTGATAAAGTGCATCGCCTCGCCAGCGCTGCCGTTACGGTGATAATAGCCAGTGTCATTGTTATCGTCTTTGATACAGATTCATCGATAATAGCCCTTTCTTTAGTGAACGCTGTGGTCGCAGCCTTTAGTGCTACAAGATGGCTCTCAAGAGAGCAGGAAGACGCCATTTTTGATTATAAAATAGGCTATCGTAAGACAAAAAAGCAACAATAAGATGATGCTAATAACTCTGAGCCTGTTCTCTGGAAAAAATCCAAATTAATGCAAGCATTTGCCGATCGCATCTGTTAAATTTTGCTATTCATTATTGCAAATAATTGCGTTCCTCATATTAGTTGGGCTAGCCATAACGAATGTTTTTTGAGCATAAACAAAAAGATTTTTTTCGGCCATTTATTAGTAAATACCGGGAGCAAATTGCCGATTGTTTACAGGCTTTATACGCTCAGCTTTACACCATTCAGGCTGACTACGAATCCATCAATACCCGTGAAAAAATTATTGCGCTGTTTCAGGAAACCGTAACGCGATCGCCAGTTATAGAAAGTAATCTGGAAGACGATACTAATCTACCCACTAAAAGTGATCGGGAACAGGCTAACTGGGTTATGAATTCGTTATTGGAATATGGTTGGCTAGAAAAACAGGTAGATGAAGCCACGTTACAAAGCTCTTATGCATTTACCCGGGTAGGGCGTTTGTTTACTCAGGCGATTGTTGAAACAAACGGCGCTGCCTATCGAACCAGGCACCGTAATACCCGTAATGTAAGAAATGCGCTGAATATGTTTGTTGAGCAGGGCGATGTATATGATTTGCTTGACGCTTTTGAATATTCGGAACGAATTATTTCAGACTTCAGTGACACGATAGCGGAACTGGATGAGCGAAAACGACAGTTGGTGAAAGAGGTAGAAGCACAGCAGTTGGTGGAAAAAGCCAGCGAAGAATTTTTTGAGTTTATGGAAAAACGCTTTATGCCGGATTTGTCAATTCGGCTTTCAGCAGACAGTGTTGAAAAATGGCGTGATGAAATACAGGAGTCGATCAATAAAGCTCGACGTAAGCGCAAAGAGTTTAAAACACAGGCTGAAACAAGTTTAAGAAAAGTCGCGCCTGAACTTATCGAACAAGACAATACATCGGTTTTCTTAAATCTATTAGAACGTATAGAACAGCGCATCCACCGTGCATCAGAAATTATGTTGCCGGCACTGCGTCAATCACTGCATGGTTTTACCCGACGTGCTGATATTATTATGAGGCAATTAAGTTTTTCGGCACAAGGTCGACAAAGTGATATTGCCGAAATTTGTCAGTCGCTTTCACAACAACCAGAACAAGTGGTTGATCAAAAATTAGAAGCCGCCGGGAATGTACTGGCGCAAATTAATGTTGGCTTTTTTGATCCTCAACAGGTTCGACTGTTTCAACGACATAAAAAACGTGTGGTGGATTCACGTGCCGAAGAATCTGGCAGCATGGATGAGTCAGCACGCAAAGATTTGTACATACGTCAGTCGGTTGAACGTGCCTTTGCATTGAGTAATCAGGATATGGCCGACTATCTGCTTAAATCATTAGGCAGTGGTCATCGTATCTACTCCCATCAATTGCCTGTCAACACTGCTCGAGAATTGCTGATGAGAGCACACGCCATTGAAGTGGGATCCGCCGGACGGCAATCCAGTGAGTATCAGTTTATTGTTGAAGATACCGGCAAGCGTGTTGTGGATGATTATTTTGAAGCGGATGAGTTTACTATTCGTGTTGAAAAGATAAGCAATCAAACTAAACCCACCGATCAATTAGTCGAAAATAATAATTAAGTTGTTATGAAATTAACCCATAGTCTAGAACAGTCGTTGGACGATAAAAAAGTTTCTTTAGCTGAATTTCAAGAATTAATTGTTCGGCTTTTAAACTATACCGTGTTAAGTCGACATGAAAGTGCAACAGAGCAGATATTGTATGATCGTTTTGTTCGTGTCGAAGAGCTGATCAATGAGTATTTAGCGATAGCCCATATTCGCTTACATCATGATCATCATTTTCAATACATTCGTTTATTTCCACCCGGATCAGAAATACCAGGTATTCAAGAGCCCGATGACTCTCAGTACAGTGGCAGCTTGAGGCAACGACTGAATCAAAGTGAAGTTGCATTAGTATTGATTCTGCGGTTGCAGTATGACAAGTCCCTACGAGAAGGAAAAATAGATGACATGGGTTTTGCTCTTGAATCTCTTGAGTCATTATCCATTGCCATGAAAAATATGTTACGAAGACCACTGCCAAAAAAATTAACCGATCGAAAGCGATTGTTTCAACGGCTGCGTCAGTTGCGATTGATTCAATTTCGACAGGATGAAGAATTTGAAAGCGGAGAAACCTGGGTGAAAATACACCCAATGATAGTGAGTTTTGTCAATGAGGATGCACTTGACGTTTTAATCGAAAAAACAACAGATGAATCACTGGATGACGTAAAAGATAGTCAGCTGGATAAGACTAATGAATCCAGAAAGCTACAGAGTGTAACTGCATCTGACGCAGAATAATAAATAATTCAGCGCCAAGCCTGATAGTGATTTAAAAAAGTGATTTTAAAAGTGAATTAAAAATATGTATTTAAAAAAACTGATATTGGTTAACTGGGGTAACTTACCCAACTCTGAGTTTGAATTTGGTCCGCTGAATTTATTTTCTGGCGGCAATGGCTCAGGAAAAACAACCGCGGCGGATGCAATACAAACGTTAATGACGGCAGCTCACGAAAACCTGTTTCAGTTTAACCCTGGTCAAGATGAAACGACCCAGCGCGGGAGAGGCGGTAAAAAAGTACGGACGTTGGCATCCTATATTTTAGGGTGTGATGATGGCAGTTATGCCCGTCTTAATCCCACAGATGGGTATATAGTTGGAATTTTTCATCCCACCGACAATGAAGATAATGCACCTTTTGCCGCCATGCTATCGGTTAGGGCATATGTAGAGAAGTCTGGGCAACATAAATTAGCAAAACAGGATAGCCTGCAGTTTTACATAGTGACCAACCAATTTGAAAACAAAGAATTATCACTTAACCATCTGATATTAGATATGGGGAATAATAAAAGTATTCTAACCATTGAAAATTGTTACACATCTCTTATTCAACAATTTGGCAATAACAACGTCGAAAAATACGATACTAAACGGGCTTATCTTCGTCGTTTATACGGAGCATTACGAGGTAAAAAAGACGCCGTATCAGAGAGTGAAGCATTAAACAGTGCAAAAGCATTTTCCCGATTTATGGCTTATAAGCCGGTGCAAAGTATTGATCGTTTTGTTTCCGAAGAAATACTGGAGAAAAAAGATCTGGGTGAGGCCATTCGTTCAATTTCCGGACAACTAAAAACGATACATGGAATGGAGCGAGATGCCGCTCGTCTAACGGCATCGATTGATATATTGCAGCAATCGAGTGGCTACGCACAAAATTATATTGATAACTGGAGTGAGTTGCAGTTTCAACATTATTTGATTGCTCAATATGAATTTAATACTCGACAAAAAAGCTATCTTAATAACAAAGAGCAGCAACAACATTGTCAGGATCAAATTAAACAACATCAGCAATCCATCGATATTACTCGTGACAGACGCGAGCAAATGCATGAGCAACGAGTAGCATTAGAAGCACAGCGCCTTGGGATCAGCGCGCTTCAGGAAAAAGACGAGCTGGCAAAACGGATCAAAGAGCAGGAAAAGCAGTTATCAAGACTGGCACAGGGATTATTGATAGAAGATAAACAGTTGCAGCAATCCGCCAGTGCGTGTGAAAAAATTATGAACGCTCTGCGTTCGCAATCGCTACAGCAAGCCATGCCAGAACTGGTTAGCAGCAATGCCTTAAAATTAACGCGTCAATTTGAAAAGTTTATTAAACAAGATGCATTAGATATACAGGCTTTGTTAGGCAAGGATTTAATGAATGATATTCAGATGCTGGAAAAGCAACTGGATGCGGTGCGTGAATTACAAAGTGAACAGCACCAATGGATTAATTTTTGGCAATTCGGGAAAAATGATACTCAGTCAATGATGAAGAAAGTTTCTGCAAAACTTTCCCGGCTGGAAATGGATTACGAACGGATTGCCAGAGAGCGGCAAACTAAACAAAAAGAAATTGATAAGCTGGATCAGTCTCAGGTCAGTTATCCTGACTATGTGGTCAGGGCAATAGATGCAATTCGCAATAGTTTGCCACATGCCGAACCACGAGTATTGTGTGATCATGTAGAGGTGACCGATGAGCGCTGGCAAGCCGCCATCGAAGGTTATATGGGCGGTGCTCGCTTCTCAATCATCGTCCATCCTGAATACGAAGCCGATGCCATTAGAATCATTCGACAATTGCCAGGACGCGCCAGTAAAGCACGTATTATTCAGGGCGATAAAGCGCAGCGCGATTACGAACGATTATCGCTTGATGATAACAGCATTCTAGGAGTGCTTGAGTTTTCCCATGCAACGGCAAAGCATTATGTGGCTGCCAGCTATGGTGCTGTTTTATGTGTTGAGGATACCGAGCAGCTTAAGATGACACGACGAGGTGTGACGCAAAACTGTTTGGCATCGGGTAATTATTCAATGTGGCGTTGTGACATTGACGAATCCGATCTGGTGTTTGGTATTGAGGCAAGAAAACGCGCTACCTTAGCGAAACAAAACGAGTTAAGTCGATTAACCGAGCAGTGGCAGATGGCTAATGATCGAATGCAATCATTGAAACAATTATTACACTTGATCGAACCATTAAAGCATTTAAATGTAGCGCATGTGCTGGCACAAATGTTGAGTTGTCATCGTGAACTGCAAAAGCTCGAGAACCTAATACAACAAATTGATTTGGGCGATCATCACGAACTTGAGGATAAACTGAACGAGTTTAAACAAAAAGAAGATGAATTAAGACAAAACGAAGATCAGTTAATAAAACAAATTGGGCAATACGAAGAAAAGCTATCCAGTTTGAAAAAAGCCATTAATAAAATAGCGGATGAACAGGATAAAACACAGGATACGGTTGAACGCTGTGAGCAATCGTTACAGAAAATATCAGAAGACTGGCCCGATATTGATTTTAGCGCACGCTTAGAGCTTGCTGATCAACAAATTAAAGGACTTGATATTGCGCTGGCATATCAGCAAAGAGAGTCATTTGAACAGCAGTTGCATACTGCCGAGCGTAAACTGGATGAGTCGATTAAAGCGCATAATCAAAATGCTTTGCCAGGTGATTCCGTTGCTTACGATGTATTTAATGGCGAATATAATCAGGCGTTATTTCGAACTGTTTGTCAGCTGCAACGGCAGATGGACTCGATTTATAATCGATTGAAAAATAATATTTTGGTTGAAAAGCATGGTCAACTGCAAAAATTAAAAGACAGTTTTAACAATGCATTTGTCAGCAACTTATGTCACTCCATCCATCAGGCCATAAATGATGGAAAGCGACAGATTAAATTGTTAAACCATGAGCTGAAATTTCATAAATTTGGTGATGATCGAGAAACCTTCCGCTTTGACTTTGAGTGGCTACCCGAATACAAAGAGTATTCAAAGTTTTTTGAGGAAATTATTCGTAACCCAGAACTGGGCGATGGGCAAACTCTGTTTGAGGCAAAACTCACCAAGTCGTCGCAACAGGTACGCGATCGTCTAATGAACATGTTACTGGATGACGATGAAGACAAAGCATTGCGTGACTTGGATAGAATAGCCGATTATCGTAACTATCACCGCTATGAAATTTATAAGGAAGTGGAAGGTAAACCCGCTATTCCTTTATCGGAATACGGAACAGGCTCTGGTGGTCAATTAGAAACCCCTGCGTACATTATTCGTGCTGCGGCCATCACCAGCGCTTTTCGTTTTAGTGAAGGTAAAAGTCACCTTCGAATGGTATTGGTGGATGAAGCTTTCTCAAAAATGGATGAAACTCGCAGTCGAGAAGTGATCCAGTATTTAACCGATTCTCTGGGTCTACAGCTGGTATTTATTATGCCAACCAGTAAGTGTGGGCCTTATATGGATTTAATCACTAATGAGTTTGTTTACGCCAAATGCCCAAGCTCAGTACCACGCGGAGAACTTAATACGCGAGTACTGGTGGATCGAAAAGTATGCAATCAGGATAAAATCCAGGCGCTCTGGCAGAATCATAGAAATACCATTTACCAGCAAGCGGAGCTGGATTTTATGCAGTCTATTGTGAATGCATGATCAGAAACCTTTAAACAGTAGATGATAATTAATTGGTCTTAATAAGTGTTTGAATCAGTATTGTTTTTTTATTGTGTATTCACTAAAGTGCCTTCAATTATTAAAAATATGTTTAATAGGATGCAAGGACGGCAAGTATTGTGACTTAAGTCACACTCTTGGTGCGATGGAGTACTCAGATTTTATTATTGCTTATCAAGATTTAGCAACTGTGCCGATAGATCTCCTGTCTCAAATTGAAATAATGTTTTAAGGTCGTGCTATGACTCAGATTAAAACCCTAATGTACCAATACTTGCTGGCGCTTATAGTCTGCTTGATGCTGGTCGCCTGTGGTGGCGGTAGTGTTGATAGTCTGGATAAAGCGCCTGATGACGGTGACGATGGTAGCGAAAATAGCACACCAACATTGACCATAATCTCACCTGAAGCTAACCAAAGTTTTTCCGATCAATCGGTGATTACATTTTCAGCAACCGCATCTGATACGGAAGACGGCGATATTGGTAGCGATATCGAATGGAACTCAAATTTGGATGGCGTTATCGGTTCAGGTAGCGAATTTAGCGCGTCTTTGAGTTCTGGTGAACACACTGTTACCGCTTCTGTCACCGATTCTGATAATGCTTCATCAAGTGATTCCATAGAATTGACAATTCGTATATCACAAGGCTTTGCGACCATTAACTGGGTACCACCATCGTTAAATACGGATGGCTCTAATTTAAATGATTTGGCTGGTTATAAAATTGAGTTAGGGCAATCGGAAGACAATTTAAATCAATATCAAATAGTTAATGGCTCATCGAGCAGTTCATTACTGGAAAATCTGATCGTTGGTGAAACTTACTATTATGCGGTAAGGGCTATTAATCAGTACGGTATTGAAAGTCAGTTGTCAGCAGTAAGCTCATTTAGGGTGGTTGAATAACCTTGTTTGATTAATTTGAGACGTTCGACAGGCTTTGCTCAAGAGGTCTCCAACACCATACGGTAAAATTTACGCCTTTTCTGAATGACTTATGAATTCTGGGTCTAGGATTCATCTCACAATTAAATTATAATTTGCCTTTTAGACGGAACCTAATAGGCTAAAGCTATGGCAATAGAAAAAGTAAGGGACATATTATCCACTCATGGTCGTTTGACCACTCCTGTAGACTCTCTTGAAGATGACAGTGACCTTTATCAGGCCGGCTTAACATCATTGGCCACTGTAGGTTTGATGCTGGCTTTAGAGGATGAGTTTGATATTGAGTTCCCCGATTCGGCATTAAGCCGAAAAACATTTGGTAGTATTGAGGCAATAGCGGATACTGTAGACGACCTACTAGAATAATTCGGCCATTCAAGGAGTGAAAAATGACCAAGCAGACTGTCAGCGAGAACGAATTTTCTCAACTCATTAAAGAAGTTCATAGTATTGGTGGTGAAATTGTTGCTCCTAATGCTGAAGATGTCGATGTAAAAGCGCGATTTCCCAAAGAAGGTATCGAGGCTCTTAAATCACTGAAGTTGATGAGCGCCTATGTACCAGCTGAGCTGGGTGGTATGGGCTTGAGCTTGAAGCAGGTAAGCAAGGTATGTGAAGTATTGGGTGGATACTGTGGTTCCACGGCAATGGTCTATGCCATGCATAAAATACAGGTGGCCTGTCTTGTTCATCACTGCCTCGAGGTGGATTATTTTAAGGATTATGTTCAAACGCTGGTAAACGAGCAGCGGTTGATTGCATCAGCAACCACTGAGATTGGTAAAGGCGGCGATTTACTCTCAAGCTTTTGCGCAGTAGAGGTGGAAAATGGTGATTTCACGCTTGAAAAGAAAGCCCCAGTTATATCCTACGCCGATTACGCCGATGATTTATTGTTAACGGCTCGTCGAAGTCCTGATGCGGCTAAAAGCGATCAGGTTGGTGTATTGGTCAGTAAAAGCCAGTATCAGGTTGAGCCAATTTCTGACTGGGATACCTTGGGTTTTCGAGGCACTTGCAGTTCCGGATACGTTGTTACGGCGAAAGCATCACAAGAACAAATCACACCTGTACCATTTACCGAAGTATTAAGTCAGACAATGCATCCTTTTTCGCATATTGTCTGGGGTTCTTTATGGACTGGTATAGCCGCATCGGCGGTAGCAAAAGCACGACTATTTACTAAAAATGCCATGCGCAAAAATCCTAATATGCCGCCTATATCGTCCATTCGCTTGGCAGAAGTAGAAACCCAGTTACACACCATGCGTAACAATGTGCTTGCGGCAATAGACGATTATCAAAGCTTGTTAGATAAGAACGACAGTGATTCATTTACAAACTTTGGTTTTACCATTCGTACTAATAATTTAAAAATTAACAGTTCAAAATTATTAATTGATATTGTGGGTCAAGCCATGATGATTTGTGGTATCGCAAGTTATCGCAACAATCACGATTTATCTTTAACACGTCATATTCGTGATGCTTATGGCGCTTCGTTAATGGTTAATAATGATCGTATTATCATGCACAATTCATCGCTGGTAGTGATGCATAAGGAGTAAAAAATGTGTAATTTACATGGAGAGTTAGTCGCGTCCTACGATAAATATCGTACAGAATTGATAGAAGCCGGTTTGTTGCTGGAGTCTGGTGTTCAAGGGGTTTACGGACTCAGTGGAACCTTTGAAGGGATCATTGAAGCCTTTGAGCGCTATGTAACCCGAGCTGGTGCTGAACTTAACCCTGAAGTTGTCCGGTTTCCACCTATCTTGAATCGTAAAACCTACTTGTCCACCGATCATATAGAAACCATGCCTGACTTAATGGGCTCCATCCATACGTTTAAAGGCTCGCAACTTGAGCATCTGGATATGGTGGATAAAATGAACAAGGGCGAAGATTGGACCCGTAGTTTAGCGCCTGCTGATGTCATGATGATTCCGGCAGCCTGTTACCCATTGTATCCAACAGCAGCGAATACTGTGCTACCCAGTGAAGGCCGATTAGTTGATTTACGATCTTTTGTATTTCGTCATGAACCATCGCCCGATCCCGCACGAATGCAAATTTTTCGGCAACGAGAATATGTTCGACTGGGAACGCCAGAGCAAGCCCATGCCCACCGGGATTACTGGCTAGGCAAAGGTCAAGAAATGCTTACGGCTCTTGGGTTACCGGTAAAAGCCGAGTTAGCCAACGACCCATTTTTTGGCCGCGGCGGAAAAGTAATGGCGGCGACACAAAAAGAACAAGAGTTAAAGTTTGAGTTGGTGGTTGCCGTTGCCAGTGAAGAGAAGCTCACGGCTATTTCATCGAGTAATTGCCATTTGGATCATTTTGGTAAAGAATTTAATATTACAACAGAAAATGGCGAGTTTGCGCACACAGCCTGCATTGGTTTCGGTCTGGAGCGTATAACGTTAGCGTTATTGAAAACTCATGGCCTGGATCCTGAGCAATGGCCATCAGAAGTTAAACAACAGCTGGAATTATAGTTATGCATCAGGTGCTTGATTTAACACCAGAATCTTATCAGCGCCACACCATTCATCTTCAAGAACGCGATTGGGCCGAAACCAATTGTTATGTTGATGTCTGGATTGAACAGTTGCATGCATTAGGACTGGATCCTATGGCGTCAATGGCGTTTTCTGTTACGCCTGATTTTGAAGGCGATCAATGGACTTTCTTTAAATTTCAGCTTAACGATCTTTATGATTTATACGGGTTAGAAGTTCAAGAGCTGGTTATTTGGAAAACGCTACTTGATAACGTTGAGCAGCAAGTTAAATTAAATCGCCCGGTATTGGTTGAACTTGATTCAATGTTTTTGCCTGATACAGCCGGTACGGCGTATCAAAGAGAACATGTTAAATCGACGGTTTCAGTAAATAAAATTGATCGAGAAAATAAAATTCTTGGTTATTTTCATGCACAAGGCTATTACGAATTAACCGGTACTGATTTTATAGAAGCATTTGCGCTACCTGAAGCAAATAATCAACTCACACTGGCACCTTATGTCGAATTTGTTAAGCTCGACGGTATTAAAAAGCTAAGTAAAGATAGTTTACGCAGTAAGTCAGAAGTAATACTAGCAAGGCAATTATCGCAACTACCAAAAGCAAATCCATTTGAAAAATTTCGTCACCAGTTTGAGCGTGATTTTGCCTGGTTACTTGAGCAACCCATCGAAACATTTCACGAATACGCATTTGTCACTTTTCGACAGTTTGGCGCCTGCTTCGAGCTGGCCGCGAATTATTTGAATTGGTTAGCGCCGGAAAAGTACTCAACAATTGCAGAGCAGTTTTCTGGTATTTCGAGCGCAACTAAAGTTTATCAGTTTCAATTAGCTAGAGCGTTAAATCGAAAAAAAATGGTTGATTTAAATGCTATAGATAACATGGCAGAGATGTGGCTGAAGGCGATCGAAAAATTAAAGAAAATGGTTCATTCAGAATAATGCTTATATGACGGGTTCGATTTCATTAAACCAATGGCAAGTATATGTCTCTAAGCCGTTAGAGTTTACAGAGCTGGAAGACTTTAATCGAAACTCCAGCTCACTCGACAATTGTCAGGTTGAGTCATTAGGTGCATTTTCTAATCTATTTAAAAATACCAAGCTCGACTCCTATGTAAGCAATCATAATGATTTTGATTGGTGGTTTATTTGTGAGTTCGATAAACCAGCGATAAACTTTTTGAGTAACGGATTAATTGATTTTCCTCCTATCGCGACAATTGCAGAAGTCTGGTTAAATGAACGACATATTTTGAGTTCTCAATCTATGTTTATTTCGAATACGATTGCCGAGTGTGAATTTTCAGAAACAAACCGCTTGGTTATTTGTATACGCGGATTATCAAATTACCTTAATCAAAAACTGCCTCGTCCTCGATGGAAAACAAAGTTAGTGAAACAACAAACTTTGCGTTGGTTCCGTACAAGTTTGTTAGGACATATACCTGCCTGGACGCCAAAGCAGCCCATTGCGGGCATACTAGGCCCAATTACAATTGGAGCAGATTATCAAGTAGTTAATAAATCCATTTCTGCAACAGTGAAACAGTCCAAAGGTTTTATTGAACTGGCTGCAGAAATATTCAGTCGAAAAAAGATCAGTTCACTTCAATTATTAGTTAATCAGCAAACGTTCGATTTAGAGTTTACCCAAGAAAAATCAACTATCCGAATAGACAGTAGTATCGAACTGGATGATTTTGAGTATTGGTGGCCCCATACCCATGGTTCGCCTCACTGTTACTCGATAACACTGCAAATTGGCCAGGGCAGCGAGATAAAAGAAATTGATTTAGGCTCTATTGGTTTTCGTCAAATTAATGTCGATCAAAGCTCCGATAAATTTGAGTTTGTTGTTAATCATAAACCCGTATTTGTGCGAGGTGTTTGCTGGACTATTTCATCGATGGACACCTGGCATCAGAACGAATCCTTGATGCTAAGTCAATTAAAAGCAGTTCAGCAATCCGGTGCGAATATGATTCGCGTGGTGGGAACCGGTGATTATCAGTCTGACTTTTTCTACGAAACTTGCAGTCGTCTGGGTTTGTTAGTATGGCAAGACTTTATGTTTGCCAATATGGATTATCCGGTAAATGAGCCAGAATTTTATGCTTTTATTAAAAGGGAAGTTGAATTTCAAAGTGCGCGTATTGCACAGTTTCCCTGTTTGGCATTGTTTTGTGGCAACAGCGAAGTTGAACAGCAAGTGCGAATGCTTGGATTTTCAGCGGATGAATCGTCAAATGAATTTTTTGATCAAACTCTGCCAACAATAATAAATGAAATAGCCGGCGATACTGCTTATATTTCAAGCACACCGACGGGCGGCGCCATGCCTTTCCATTTAAATGCCGGGCCTTCTCATTATTACGGAATAGGCGCTTATCAACGACCGTTGCTTGAAGTGAGAAGGCACGATGTTCGATTTGCAGCTGAAACGCTTGGTTTTGCTAATGTCCCCCATCAATCAACACTGTCCGAATTGTTTGGCGGTGATCTACCTGTGGTTCATGATCCTCGGTGGAAATTAGGTAGCCCCAGAGATAGTGGAACTGGCTGGGACTTTGACGACATCAGAGATTTTTACTTTAAACAACTGTTTGGTAATGACCCCAATGAAATTCGGTACAGCTCTCCAGAGCAGTATTTAGCACTTTCTACTGTCACTAGCGGTGAAGTAATGTCACAAGTTTTTGATGAGTGGCGCCGTGAAAAAAGCAACAATAGTGGCGGCTTAATATGGTTCTATAAGGATTTAATACCCGGAGCTGGATGGGGAATTATTGACTCAAATAATCAGAAAAAGGCGACCTACTATTATTTAAAAAGAGCGTGGCAACCAATCCATGTATCCATAACCGATGAGCTTTTTCATGGGGTAAATATTAATTTGATCAATGAGACTGAACAAAGTTTTCAAGGAACGTTAAAATTAGTTGCTCTAAATGAATTTAATAATCCGATCATCGATCATCAAATGAATATCGAGTTATCGTCGAATCAAAGTATAGCAATTAATGCAGACGAAGCATTAGATCAGTTTTTTGATATAACCAATGTATACCGATTTGGGCCCAAAAAGATTCAAGTTTTTTGCGCAATACTTATTCAAGATGGTCAGGAACTGAGTCGTGCTTTTTATTACCCTGATAAGATACCATTAGCATTAGGCACGCCCGAAATTACCGCTGAACTGGAGCAGTTAACAAATGATAGACTTGAGTTAAGTATTCAGTCGAGCGGATTTATCTATGCTGCGGATGTTCAGATATCAGGTTACGAAGCAAACGATAATTATTTTAGTTTACTACCGAACAGGGTAACCAAAATACAGTTACATCAAGTTAGTGATGTGAGTCGTATTAAAGGTTTTTTATCCGCCGCAGGGTTAAGTGACAATGTGCGACTTAAATTATCAAAGAAGTAATAAGAGATAATATTTTGACTGATCATAAGGAAATGAATGTTAACCGGCATGCGGTATATTTTGGTACCGATGACCAGCCTATGTTGGGTTGGTTACACCTTCCGCCTACAGGCATAGTGTCAAGTAAAGCTATTATACTGTGTCAGCCATTAGCGTTGGATTACATGAGCGCCTATAGAAGCATGCGGTATCTCGCGGATTATTTTGCAACTGCTGGATTTCTTTGTATGCGATTTGATTATTATGGTACTGGAGACTCTGGTGGATTTACTGAACAAGATAAAACCATAGAGTTCGCAGAATACTCTGTCGAAGAAGCCATAAAATGGTTAGATTTAAGTTATGGTTTTAAATCATTTTCATTGGTGGGATTCCGGTTTGGGGCTTCTATCGCAGCGAAGGTCAGTGAGCATACCAAGCTAGAACAATTAGTATTATGGTCACCAATTGATAATGGCAAACGCTATTTAAGAGAGATAAAAGCGCTTCAGGCAACCAGTCAAGTATCTTCAAGTTTTCATCAATTAGAAGCTGCGGGCATGGTTTATTGGGATAATACTCAAAAACAGTTAGCGGATATTGACTTCACCAATCTAAAGCCACTTGCCAAAAAAATTGTTGTCATTCCCAGGGATGATTCTAAACGAATTCCAAAGTTCTATGAACACTGGCAACAAGAGAAATTGTCAGTAGAGTTATTGCCGTTATCTGGCTCTGTGGATATGTTGAAGTTAGCTGAGGATACACGGGTTCCTCATAATAGTTTTGATACTTTGGTAAATCATTTAAATGTTGATGATACAAATAAGCTAGACTTGAATAAATTAATTGATAATAAAAGCAAATTATCGTCACAAATTAAAGTCAATTATAAACGATATACAGACGAACAATTAAAGGATGTTTCAGACATTACTGAAAAAATCGTTGTGTCTGATCAATCCGGTGTATTTGGTATTTTAACTGAGCGTGACAATAAAGGCTTAAGGCGCCCTTGTATTATATTGTTAAACTCTGGTGCTATTCACCGGGTAGGATCAAACCGATTACATGTTTTGTTAGCACGCCAACTAGCGGATAAAGGTTTTTCAAGTTTAAGAATGGATATTCCGGGTTTGGGAGATACGATTACCAATAATCCTGAGTTAGAAAATAAAGAGCACTTGCCATCAATTCAAGTTTATATTTATGAAATGATCGAGCAACTCAAATCAAAAGGTTATCACTCTTTTATACTTGCTGGACTCAGTAGTGGAGCATTCTACGCTTACAATGCTATGCTTCATAATAAAGATGACTCAATCATTGATAGTTTAATCATTAATCCTGAACAGTTTTATGTCAATCAAAACGAAAATAATAATGCTAATCTTGCAGCACAAGAAGGGGGGTGGTTGTATTACATAGAGCAGCTGAAGAGTCCCAAAAAATGGAAGAAGTTAATTTCTGGAAATGTGAACTTTAAATATATAGGCTCAATTGTATTAGGAAAATCCAGAGCAATAACGAAAAAGATTACCAATAAATTTAAATCGATAGAAACTACCAGTGCAACTAGCATAAAAAATGCACTTGATCATGATTTACAATATCTCGCTAATAATAATCGCCAGGTAACCTTTTTATTAAGTGAACAAGATCCCGCTAATGAAATCATTAAATTACTTGGTGGTTCCTCATTATCAAGGTTAGAAAAGTCTGGATATATCAAGCGCATTAGAATTGCTGGAGCTGATCATACTTTTTCAAAATATATACCCATGACACGAATGATCAGTATGGTGACTGATTATATTTGCAATACTTACACTAATGAGGAGTATTGATGACTTCTCAAAATAACACGTTGAATATTATTATATTCGCCAATACTAATCTTGAGATCGTTGAGCCATTATTTAAACAAGGCGTTAATATTGTTGGTGTTATAGAATCTGAAGATAGAACGACCATTAACAATCCAATTAAGCGTAGAATTGTTAAATTCAATCGATTGTTAAAAGGCATGCCGAGCTACACAAGCTTAAGAGAATTCGCTAAAACAAAAGATATACCATATCTCGAATATAAGAAGACAGATAAAGAACAGGTAGTTGAGTGGATAAAAGCACTGGGAGTCGATTTACTTTTATCTCATCAAGC
The DNA here is from genome assembly GCF_003148745.1 of Pleionea mediterranea. Classification (GTDB taxonomy): domain Bacteria; phylum Pseudomonadota; class Gammaproteobacteria; order Enterobacterales; family Kangiellaceae; genus Pleionea; species Pleionea mediterranea. Next base: position 101,048 of record NZ_QGGU01000002.1, read on the forward strand.
TCCCATTTTACCGGAAGAGGTATTTCTAGCACCTAAATTTGGTTCAATTAATATTCATCCTACTTTGTTACCTAAATACAGAGGATCAAATCCTTTTTTTTGGATGTTTTATGATGAAGATATGGTGTGTGGTATCACATTACACTGGATTGATTCAGGCATAGATACCGGAAAAATTATAGAGCAACGTTCTTTGCAAATTCAGTATGGAACCGATGCTGATCAACTTGAGCGTCGTTTGGTTGCAGAACTGGCTATTCCAGCCGTTTTAAAATTCTTAAATCAATTTGAAGAAAACTCAAAAACGGAAGAGCAACCTGAACAAAGCCCGACTCCCTACGCTGGGCGAGTTACTGACGAAAAATATCGTTCGATGTTAATGAATAAAAGTGTCTCAATCAGAAGGTTTTGGCATGTGTTGCATGCAAATCAACAATGGCACACGGCATTATTACCTAAGAAGCCGGATCCTGCTTTTCATTGGGTTTTGTCTCACTATAAAGAGAAAGAACAAGCAGATTTACATGGAGAGGTCGAGTACAAGGCAAAGAGTATTAATATTCACCATGCCAATGGAACAGTTGTTATTTCTCGAAAATTTAATTTAAATCGATATATTGCGCATCGTTTACTGGGTTGGTTGAAATGATTGAAAAGCACTTTTTTACAATAGATAGTGATGCTGGACAAGTCTATTGTATAGCGCGTTACTCTGTGACTAATCATGACGATGAAACGATACATATATCTGGTGCATCCATAATTTGCCCACCAATAGGTACCGATTATAACAATAGCTATCAAAATTTACGGGTACTCGGAGAACAACTGGCCAATAAGGGACAACTGGTTATTCATCTTGACTATATCGGATTTGGCAATTCATCTGAGAAAGCTGAAGATACAGAACAGTTAGAGTCGATGGTTTCCAGTATTACTTCCGTACACAGTTGGTTAAAGGATGTTGGTATTAATCAGATAAATATTGTTGGCTTACGGTTTGGCGCAACATTGGCGGCTTTATCCGCTAACTCGGTAGTGATTAATAAGCTTATTTTATGGTCTCCGGTTGTGAAAGGTAAAAGCTTTATACGAGAAATTAAGATGTTAGCGCAGGCATCTGAACAAACCATTGAGTCTTCAGAGAGCCTTGATATATCAGGCTGGACGATAGAACCATCTACATCACAGGCTATTTCATATATTGATCTATTAACTGGTGAACCATCTGCGAAAAATATTTTTATTTTACAAGACGGACAAAAAAGACAGCTAAATAAATTAGCTGATTATTACGCTAAAGAAAAATCTATTAATGTCACTATAGAAGAACAGAGTGAATTGGTTGCTTTATTAGTTGATGCCCATGAAAGTCAATTAGCAACCGAAAGCAATCAATCTGTTGTCGACTTTATTGATGAAGATATTGGTAATACTTCAAGTCTATTGCTTGAAGATTTTAGGGCAAAGTCGATCTGTCGTGGCGATAACTATAAAGATAGTTATCACTATGATGAGCAAAAATATATGATTAAAACGGACTCTTTAATCAATAACAATGATTTACCTACCTTAGTCTTTTTAAACTCAGGCAGTAACCATCAAGTTGGTCCTCATCGATTATATGTTACTCTAACAAGAGAGTTTGCTAAGTTGGGTTTTAATTCTTTTCGTATTGATCTTCCTGGCTTAGGTGAAACGCCAGCAGAAATTGATAACGAAGATAATAAACCTTATCCTAAAAATGTTGTCGCAACCTTGTCATCAATGTTAAAAAATATGGGGCTGCATAGTAAGCCACTGATCATGGTTGGATTATGTTCTGGTGCTTATCATAGTTTAAAGTTTTCCGCAGAAGCTGAAAATATAAATATCGATGAGTCAATTATAATAAATCCTTTAACATTTTATTGGCAACAGGGCATGACAATTAATGACTCACCATCGGTTACATTTGGCCATTGGAACTGGTACTTAAAGTCAATGAAAGATTGGCATCGTTGGAAAAAGCTATTAAAAGGTGATGTTAATATAAAGCCAATATTAAAAACTATTCAACAGCGCTTCTTTATTAAACCGGCTCAAGTATCAAGCAGTAAGCCAAAAAATCACAACGGGTGGGAGATTAATGCTGATATAAACAGAACACTGTTTAAAATCAATCAAAGAAATATTCAGCAAACATTTGTTTTTTCTGAAAGTGACCCTGGTTTTGGAATGTTACGGTTTTTAGCTAAAAAAGCGTATAAAAAACTAACCAAAAACAAGGCGTTAATAGTTCATCATATTAGTAATGCCGATCACACCTTTTCAAAAATGCACGCTCGTCAACGATTGATAGAATTATTGACTGATCATTTGACTAAACACTACGTAGAGTCGCAGTTAAAATCTAAGGAGTCGTTATAATGGTAAAAAATAAAGTATTTTTACCGCAGTTAGCGTGGCTTAGAGCTTTCGCAGCACTTGCTGTTGTGGTGTATCATATTCGACGGGCATTGGCTCCCAGTTATACCGGAACTGACGCAGTCGTCGATCCTGGCTGGCTACAAGCAATAGATTTTGGCGATTTTGGTGTACTATTATTTTTTGTATTAAGTGGTGCGACACTTTATTTGAATCATCAAGACTTTGATACAAAAAATCGATTATCCCATTTTTTTACTAAACGATTTTTTAGAGTGTGGCCAGCATTTGCCTGCTCCTTAATTATCTATTTAATTTTTAACTCATTTTTTGCAAGCTGGTACACAATTGCACCCCAGGGTTATTGGGTTGAGGCGCATATTGATACCGCTTATACATTATCAGATTTATTTCATTATCTGACATTCACCTTTAATATTACAGGACCCTATGGCAAGTTTAATGCTGTCTATTGGTCATTGCCGATAGAGTTCCAGTATTACCTTATTTTTCCATTGCTTATACTAAGTCTGCGTTATTTGAATTTGGCAGGGCCTATTTTATTAGCGGCCGTGATTTATGCAATGTTGCATACGCCTGTTAGAGATTACATTGATAATGCCTGGACATTGATGTTGGCTTATACATTTTGTGCAGGCGTTTGGTTGGGGTATCTATATAAACACGTATTGCCATCATTTAGATTATTGCCAATCACTGGTTTTATATTATCGGCAGTGGTTTTAGTCGTTCTCAGTGTATTGAACCAAACGTATGATAGCTTTCCTTCCTGGATTCAATCATTACCAATTATTGGTATAAAAACCAACATGTTTGGTTTGTTTGCCTGTCTTTTAGTTGCGGTGGTTTTATTTACCAACTTTCAAACACTTAAAGCCAACCGCTTAACTTCTTCACTGGAGTTTTTAGGCGAAATTTCGTACAGTATTTATTTGTATCACAGCTTATTTATTTGTCTGAGCGTGGTTGTGTTGCTTCAGCTTGGTATTATTGACTACTGGTTAAAGCTGATAAGCTTTTTTGCAATCACTCTATCAGGAACATTGTTGGTATCTTGGATAAGTTATCTCAGTGTTGAAAGACCTTCTATAAAATTAGCTAAAAAAATAACAAGGAAACAAACGGTATGAAAAAGATTATCGCGTTAATTTTATTGATAACGACTACCGCCTGTACATCTGAACAGAATAACTTTGATCATGAACTTACGGATCACTATCATAAATTACACGGTCAACATATGGCTGAACTAAAAAGCTTACCTGAATTACCTATTCTGTTTTTAGGCGATAGTCTTACTGAAGCAATGCCCATTACTAATATCACGGATCGCGGTGTAAATTATGGTATCAGTCAAGATACGACATACGGACTTAAGTTACGTGTTGAAGATTACCCTCACTTAGCAAATGCAGAAGCCATTTTTATTTGTATAGGTATTAATGACTTTTGGCGAGGTCGTGATAATGACGGTATTCTCAAAAATATAAAGGCTATCATTCAACAGCTACCTAACGATAAACCGGTTTTTTTAAATGGCCTATTACCCGTAGATGAAGTTGAACGCTGGATTGGTTGGCCAAAAAGAATTCAGTTACTTAATCAAAAATTGGCTGGCTTAGCTGAACAGCAAGGTGTTTATTTTATTGATGCTCATCCAAAAATGGCCGAGGCTAATGGCTTTTTAAAGGCAAGCTATCATAATGGAGATGGCGTTCATTTAAGTGAGCAAGGATACAAAGTATGGACAGACATCATTCGAGAAGCGATGGCACAACAACAGGTCTCTTTATAAGGTAATAAAGTAATGTGGCAAGAGATTTTATTTTGGTGTGTGATGGTTGGCGTTACCTACAGTTATTTTCTGTATCCGTTATTTTTAAAGCTGCTTCCAAAAGCTAGACGCATAACCACAGTTACACCTGCTTCTGTGGACAGTGACCTGCCCTCACTATCCTTTATTATTACTGCTTATAATGAACAAACAGGCATTGCCGATAAACTCGAGAATACGCTACTCGCGAACTATCCAGAGCAACAGTTAGAAATTATTGTTGCATCTGACGGGTCTACGGATAACACCAATTCAATTGTAGAGAAATACTCAAGCAAAGGTGTCAAGCTGGTAAATGTTGCCGAGCAAAAGGGAAAAGAGAATGCTCAAAAAGCAGCTATTGGATCTGCAAAAGGTGAAGTTATTGTCTTTTCAGATGTTAGTACCCGTATTGAGCCCACTGGACTACTGATAATTGCGAGTGCCTTTCAAGATAAAAGTATTGGTGCACTGTCCAGCGAAGATCGTTTTATTACTAAACATGGCGAAGTGGCTGGCGAGGGTGCATATGTTAAATACGAAATGTGGCTCCGCAAGCAAGAGAGTCAAGTTAAGTCTTTAGTTGGATTGAGTGGCTCCTTTTTTGCGGCACGCAAGCAGATATGCAATAACTGGGATATTTCGGTTCCTAGCGACTTTAATACAGCGTTATCCTGTGTAGAACAAGGTATGGCGGCTGTTACCGTTCCGAACTTATTAGGCTTTTACCCTAATATTTCAGATGAGTCGAAAGAATATCAGCGCAAGCTTAGGACCGTTTTACGAGGTATGGCAGCGCTGGCTGTAAAACGACAAGTTCTTAACCCTTTTCGCTTTGGTGTATTTTCGTTTCTAGTGATAAGTCATAAGTTAATGCGATGGCTGGTGCCTGTATTTTTATTGTTATTGATCCCACTTAATATGGCTTTACTTGAACAATCAGTTATCTATGAAATTATTTTAATGGGACAGGCTGTATTTTATTTTATAGCTCTAACGGGCTGGTTATCGAAATCGTTAAGGCAAAACACAGTCGTTAAAATAATTTATTTTTTTACACAGGTTAATCTGGCGATTTTTCACGCGACAATTATGTTTGTTCGAGGAAAACGAATTACTCGTTGGAAGCCGTCACAACGGTAGCTATGAAATGGCAACAACAATTTTAGTTCTTGATGGTGAGCAACGAAGTGCTTTAGCCGTGACCCGATCATTAGGTAGCGATCCGGAAGTGGTGGTTCATGTTGCAAGTAAGCTGAGTGAATCCATTAGTGGAGCGTCAAAATACTGTTCGTTATCGTTACAGTGTCCAGATGAAAAGACAGAACCAAATAAATTTTTAGACTGGATCAATAACAATACACAAGACAGTCAATACGATTATGTGTTTCCTTGTACAGAAACTACTAGTCAGTTATTGGTAATGTCATTAAAAAATTTGCCCAAGGTTAACATTCCTTTTGCGCCTTACAATACGGTTATGCAGCTTGCGAATAAGTCGCAATTAATGAGCTTGGCAGGTGAGCTCGATATTAAAATCCCCAATACTTCCTACTATGCGAGCAGGCAAGAAGTTGATTTTGCTTTGGTCGAAAATTATCCGATAGTGGTTAAACCCAGCTTGTCGCAAATATGGACTGGCACTGAATGGATTACTACTAAAGTACACATTGCTCGGTCTCAGCAAGAGTTAGAGGATATTTTGCTGCGCTATGATTATTTTGAAAGCTATAGCTTTATGCTTCAAGAATTTATTGAAGGGCATGGTGAAGGCTATTTTTGTTTGTTTGACCGAGGGCAACTAACGGCTCAATTCTGTCACCAGCGGTTAAGAGAAAAGCCGCCACAGGGAGGTGTCAGTGTTCTTTGTCAAAGTAGAGAGATTAATCAACAGCTGCAGACGATATCGGAAAAACTGTTAACACATGTTAACTGGCACGGTGTGGCTATGGTGGAGTTTCGTGTCGATAATCAACAAAATGCCTATTTAATGGAGGTGAACACTCGGTTCTGGGGTTCGCTTCAGTTGGCGATTGATTCAGGCGTAGATTTTCCGTGGTTATTGCTTCAAGTTTCTGAAAACAAAACGGTTAATGCCACTGATGAGTATCGAGTTGGTCAAAAAATGCGTTGGTTATTGGGGGATCTGGATTCACTTTATCTTACGTTTCGGGATGCAGAGCTTTCATTTGTACAAAAGTTGAAAGTAGCTTTCATATTTTTATTGCCAGACTTTTTAAATACTCGGCATCAGGTGGCCAGATTGGGCGATCTCAAACCTGGCCTTATTGAGCTAAAGCAATATTTGCAAGCGTTTAATCGTTAATACAGCTTTTACGACCGTAACAGCTCAAGCCAACTAACGTATTTTTTAAAGGTGGTTAAGTCATTCGGAAAACTAAATCGATTAATAGCAAAAGGATCATTCGATCGGGTTAAATTTAAGTACCCCGGATCAGCCGATACTGCGGCATCAAATCCCTGCTCTTTAACCATTATTTTTTCTCGTTCGCCAAAGTCTTTTGTTTCACGCCCTGTTGGATAACAAAAGATATTAACAGGATTCCTTAACTCTTGTTTTAAGCGCTCCATACTGCCGTTAATTTCAGCAAAAGCTCTGTCATCATCCAGCTGTGATAAAACCGTATGAGATTGAGTATGTGGCCCAAATTGAATCAAGTCCGACTCGAGTGACTTTACCATTGGCCAGGTTAATGTACGGTAAGCATCTGGAGCTTGTTGAGGAACATTTATTTTAAGATGAGCGGATATTTCTTTTACAATCTTTTCCGTTGATGCAATAGGCAGTTTCTTAAGTAGTGTTTGAAGTGAGCGTTTGCACAAAGTTTTTTGTGCACTACCGGTTAATGCCCAATTATGAGGTTGCCCATTTATAGTAATGGTTAATTCATCAGACGTTGTTTTATTAATGATGTACTCAAGTTGATAATCCCAGGACCAATGACCTTTATCGACCATATCGGTGGCCAAGAAAAAGGTTAATGGGGCGCTTTTTAACTCGAATAGTTTAGCAATGTACTCGCCCTGATCGTAGAATCCATCATCGATAGTAAAGCAAACGTAGCGTTCACGATTTAAATAGGGTTGTCTTGAGAGGTGTATGGCCTGTTCAAGTGAAATTATCTTATACCCATTAGCCAGGCAATAATCGAGTGCTTGTTCGATTAAGTCTAAACTATGGCCTCTAATACCTGCGTCCACATTAGCAAGGCGGTGCAGCATAAATATCGGGACTTTATTGCGCCGAACAGGATGCGTTGCTGACGTCACAAGTGGAGAGGTCAAGAGGTTTATTAGTGTATGTTTCAGTCCTTGAGTCATATAAAAAGCGAGTTCCCAGTGCTCTACTCCTTGAATGTACCTATTATAGCCAATTTTTCAATGATTAATGTATCTCAGAATGCTTTTTCATGTCTAGCCTTATTTAATGATTCATCTGGTTTAGGGTAAAATAACGAAAACCGCAAGGAAGCAGCCGTATGCACAAAAAAATAAATATTCTTCATGTGATAGATACCACTGGCCCAGGAGGCGCAGAAACGGTCTTTGTGACCATGTGCGTAGCCACAAAGAATCAAGGGTACCCAACTCGAGCCTTATTGCGTGGAAAAGGTTGGCTATCACAACAGCTCGAAAACGCCGGTATTGACGTTGACTATTATGAGTGTAAAGGGAGTTTTAATGTCTCCTATTTACGATTTCTCCGTGGTTATATCCGCAAGCACTCTATTGATACTATTCATGCGCATTTGTTGGGCTCTTCTGTTTATTGCTCGCTTGCCGCAATGCTTACAAAAGTGACTGTGGTTTCGACTTTTCACGGTTTGGTGGATGTTTCGGAAAAAGAGCGGGCATTGTGGGCAAAAATGAAATTAATTGAATTTGGTTCGACGCACATTGTTGCCGTTTCGAATAACTTACTTGAAATGCTACAACAACGTCTGGGAGTGACTGGTAATAAAAAACTGAGTCTGATCAGCAATGGAATAGATACCGATAAATTTTCTGCACAGCAGCATAGTGAGCAATATCCTGATACCATTCGATTTGGTTGCCTGGGTAATGTGCGGAAAGCCAAGAATTACAGCTTAGCGGTTGAGTTTATTAAACTGTTGCAGGATTCCGGGATTAACTGCCATCTCTCAATTGCCGGGGATAACACAAATACACTAGCGAGTGATCTTTTAGCTTATATCAAGCAACTTAATATAACTCGTTATATTGATTTAAAGGGGTTTATCAGTGATACACCCGAATACTTATCAGAAATAGATGTGTTTTTATTAAGCTCATCCAGCGAAGGCCATCCGTTAGCGCTTAATCAGGCACTTGCTATGGAGTTACCTATCTTAACAACACCCTGTGGTGTGGAGCAGTTTTTCCCCGACAATCTGTTAACCGTGTCAAGGGACTTTACCGCAGAGGGTTTAAAGAAAGCCTTTAATACGATGGGAATAAAACCAGGTGATAAACGCACCGTTAATACTGAAGGGCGAAAGCAGGTTCTTCAGTACTACAGTGAAACGGTTATGATTCAGTCGTATTTAAATTTTTACGGTGCAGCATGAAGCGGTATTTTATAGCAGGGGCAGAATCTCATTAAAATTGTCGGTTTGTTGTCAGTTGCGATTTATTGAGAGAAACGCTTAATCTAAGAAATTTATATTCAGACGAGTAGAGCTACATGTTAAATAAAATACGTAATAACTATGGAGGTATTAAGGCTTTCCTAAGGCATATGAAATTTAATGCTACTGGTTATTTTACTCAAAAAAGATTAAAGACAATAATTTTTAACTCAAAAAGTCGAATTGTATTTGTATGTAAGGGCAATATTTGTCGGAGTGCATTTGCACACTGGTACATGAAGGGTAAGGTTAAGAATACAGTCATTTCGTTTGGTTTGATTACGGACACAGGAAAGCCGGCTAACAATCGTATTTTAAAGCAGTCAGAGCAGATTGGCATTGATTTAACATCACACTTAACCACCGCTGTTGAAGATTATCAACATAAAGAAACTGATATATTAGTTTGTATGGAGCCTTGGCAATTTAAAGCGCTGAGAGACAGGTTCCCAGGTGCAACGATTACTATATTGTCAGCTTACTTAAATAAACCTCGGCTTTACTTACACGATCCCTATGCCTCGTCTGAGGCGTATGTTAAAACGTCGTTAGATCTAATTAAAGAAAGTGTCGACAATTGGATCGAGTTATCCAAAACGAGTTGAGAGTACCTTTTTTAGGCTGTAGGTTCTTGCGATAAGATAGAGCGTACACAAGGGTATACGAAATAAAAAATTACCGATGCTTTTGTCCATTCTAAAAACCATAAGGTTTATAAGTACGACTAAACCTAAGCTCATGCCTGCAAAAGCTACGGACAGCTCAAAAGCCATAAGTAGTAAGCTAACAACTGATGCTGTTATTAAACTAAAGAAAGCCATCGAAATTAGAGCCACTTTAGAGGATAGGAAAGTTTTTAAGTTGGTAAAGTCGCCTTTACCATGCCAAGCTTCTCGTTTAAAGAAGTTTACGCTATCTTTTGGAAAGCCATCATGGATGGCTACCAATCCTTTATTGAATACAATATTAGCACCATTCTGTTTTGCTCGGTGGCAAAATTCATAGTCCTCGCCAGTTTCCAGAGATTCTGAAAACCCTCCAATTTTAGAAAAGCTTGTTTTACTAACCAAAATATTCCCGCCATTAATGTAAGTAGCGGGTTTTTTAGATAGAGGTTCAAACCAGGAGCTTTCTACCCAGGTAGGGTTTTCATTGATTGCATACTTAGCGCCGAGAACTTGAAATTCACTGAGCGTGTTGTGGCAAGTTAATTTAACCGTATCAAACCACTCTTGTGTGAGAATAATATCAGCGTCAATAAAAGCAATTAATTCATAAGATGCTTTTTCGACTCCAGTGTTCCTGGCTCGTGATATCGAACCTCGATCCAGCTTATGGACTTTTGCACCATTATTTGACGCTAACTCACTGGTATTGTCTGTGGAACCATTGTCAATGACTAATATTTCAACAACGTCGTTCTCTTGAATTGAAAAGTTGTGAATGGATTTCAATAAGTTTTCAATATAGCGCGTTTCATTGTACGCAGGTATAACAATAGACAATTCCATTTTTTCTTAAGTCCTAATTAGCGTCTGGTGCGTTTGGTGTTTTGCAGTTTGTTGGTGGTTGTGAGCTAAGTCTAAAGTTATCAATGTATAGACTCTGTGTTTGTGGTGCATGCCCATTCCAATAAGTAAACAATAAGAAATGATACACTAAATCGGAGGCATTAATTAGTGTAGGATCGCTCTTAGTTTGAAATAAAACGTGGCAGTTCTTTCTAAATTCAACTTTCGGATTGTCATCGCTGAATCTAATATGAAAAATATAATTTTCCCATTGACCTTTTTGTACAGTCTTAATGTTATTGTCAAAATTTTCACCGAGCGGTGTTACTACGCTATTAGATGATGCGGAAGAGACATATCCAACACGCTGACCTCCCGAAGTTAGCTCTTCACCATCCCTCAGATTTAAATTATCTTCGCCTTTTTTCTTAATTACTAAAGAACCTTGGGTCGAGTTTAAGGCTTTTTTAGTGCGAAAAACGTCATAAGTTTGTCCGGACTCAGCGCCAACGATACCTTGGTTAGAAATAGCTCCAGGATTAAAGTCGTTAATCACAACTTTTTGGCTGGCATAAAGTTCGCTTTGGTAGCGGAAAGTGCCATCTCGATTGATATAAATATCAATGTAACCGAGATGCTGATTATCATTAGTAGCGATGTGAAAACGTAAGAATTTAAGGGAAAAGTTTGTCTCAAGTGAAAAGCTATTGGGAACGAACATATCCAGACTTAGCCAAATATCACTTCCCTTATCGAGTTTAGGATCCAATATTTCACGAAAACCAAACTGACCCCAACCATCTGAACCACCATCTATGGTGAGTTTAGCGGAATAACTTCCGTCTTTTGCTTGTTCATTACTGTAAATTGTTTGAAAAGGCTCATCGATATCATTGATAACAGCATTATTAGGGCCTGATTCAAAACCTGTGTTTAGTGTTGGGTATTCAGTTGTAGCACTTGCAAAGCAACAGGCAACACTTAATGATGTCATTAGTTTGATGTATTTCATGGTTCACTCCTAAAGCTAGATAGCTAATACAGTAATTCTAGCTTGTTTTTTTATCACATCACTCAATATCTCAAAATTATGATGCTTTCTCTAAATTTGCGTCATAAACGTGTTTTAGCGCAAAAACCAACATAGCCTGCACCCATATAAAAGGGTAGTAGGCGACACTGATGAAGCAGCTTGCTATGTTAAAGGCAACTAGACCAAAACCTAGACCTAAGGCTAAGAATTTTACTTGGTAACTGTCAGTATTATTTTGAAGTTGATAGCAAGTCTTGTATATTTTAAAGACGAAATAGTAATAAATAATGAATCCTATAGAACCTAATTCAGCAAGTACGGTGATAGGCGTACTGTGGGCGACTTCTTGAATAGGGCCGCGTAAAGATTCACCTGGAAAACGTGAAGAGTAATAGGGGACCCAGTTTTCATAACCAATACCCAACAAAGGGTTTTCTTGCCAGAACTCTATACCTCGTGCCCAGTATGTTAGTCGAGATACTGAGGTTGTGTCGGAGCCAATCGTATAAAACCGTGCAATAAATTCATCGGGTAGCAACTGGTATATCGCAAGCCCAATAACAGCGATCAGTAAAATCATTTTAAAACTCTTTTTCTGTAAGAGCACGGTAATTAAGCTTGCGCCAGCTAAACCAACTAAGGTGCCTCTTTGTCCAGTAGCGACTATAGCTAATAAACCCGTAAGTGGCATTAAGCTGGCAATGGCAAGTTGCCAGGGACGCATGTATTTTTTAAAAGCTAAGACAAAGGCAAGAGATAGAGGGAAAAATATCAACATTTGGGCGCCTAAATCAGCCGCATTACCAAACCAGCCTGGTGTTCCGGCAATGCCCCAGCGCTCAAATGAAAAGCCACGTGCTGCCCAGCTAATGGCTGCATGCTGAGACATCTTGAATGAAAAAAGTAAGAATAAACAAAGGAAAATAAAATATTTATATTTGTTGTCAACAAGGCGTATAAAAAATAGAAATAGAAATGTCCAGTTAACTATGACTTTTAATCGTTCAAATGAATGATCTGTATAATATGAAAAAATAGAGCTTGCTATACAAACAAAAAACAACAAAAATACAACAACTAGACCATTGTTATTCTTAATTTCTTTAGAGTGGCTTGTTATCCACAATAAACCTAATAGTATAAATATAGATTGAGACCATGGAAATCCTGTTAGCCCTGCATAAATCGATTGAGGTCTTACATATTCAAATAAAAAATAGATTGTAAGTACTATAAAACTTAAGGGAAGCGAAAAATAAGTATTCACTATTTTTTTTAGGCTGAACTTATCATTAGTTAAATACTGTTGCTCAATAAACATGATCATCAACCTTGAGCGAAAGGTGGCTCCGATAAGCTTGAATAACTTTTCGTGTTATGGCGTCAGTTAAATATTCTTGAGCAGTATTATAAGCTTCATCACCAATTTTTTGTCTTAGTTCAGTATCGTTAATCGATTTTTCCAATGCCTTTTGTAGTGACTTGCTATCACGAGGCTCAAATAATAAACCATCTTTTCCATGACTAATGATTTCACTGGGACCACCTTCGTTAGCAGCGATAACCAATTTTTTGCATATCATGCCTTCAATAATCACTCGGCCAAAGGGTTCTGGATGCAAGCTATTATGGACAATCACATCGGATGCTGAATAGTAGGAATAAACATCGGATTGAAACCCTGTGAGAATAATTTGCTGTTGTAAATTATTTGATTCGATATGGCTCAAGATGCTTTTTAAATAACTGTCATCGGCTGAATCGGTTGCATCACCAACAATCAATACTTTAGCTGTCTTATTGGCTAACAAAATAGGGGTGATGGCTTGACAAAATTCGAGTTGACCTTTCCATTGCGTAATACGGCCAAAAATAGAATAGACTAACTCATTGTCCGATACGGAATATTTGTTTCGTATACTCTCTCGGGCTTGCTCAGATATGGATGGCTGAGTAATGGGGTTATAAATGGTTGCAATTTGTTGCTTTGGTATACCAACACTTTGAATTGATTTGGTAACGGCATTGGAAATACCAATACAAAGGCAGTTTTCAGGGATCTTTGTATTTTTTTCATTGATTTTTCGGCTGAAGTCAGACTCAGAAGCAAAGCCTCTATAATGAATTACTACAGGTATCTTTGCCCACTCAGCGGCTCTAATACCGTCATACATATAGCCATTATTCAAGTGAAGAAGGTTTATTCGATAGCTTTTAATAACACGGTATATTTTATAACTCATTAGATAGCTGTATAAATAATCAAGAAAGCTGTAGGTTATAGCGCCAACTTTTCTCATTATTTTCAATCCATTAAAAAAGTTTAACCAACGACTTTTCAATAAATAATTAAATCGGCGTTTTCGATTAATTATATGCTCTTTAGGATAGAGGGCATTAACAGAGTCGCTATTTTGGAAAAGTAAAACTTTATTGTCAGTTAGTCCAGAATCTTGAAGTCCTTTATAGAGCTCACTTAAGCTGCGCAGTGATCCGCCAAATCCGACAGCGTATTCAACAAACAATATGCGCTCTAATGGCTTTTCTGATTGATAACTCATGTAACACCAATCCGTGCTTTGATCTGACTTTTAAAAAGCTGCAGCTTTTGCTTTCCTTCTTCTGACAGATTGCTGATAACAATTAACCAAATAAATAAACTGACAACAATGAAACTAGCGATAGCGATGATTGTATTGATTAACGATAATTCAAATAAATAATAACTGTATGTCTGAGAAACCAAAAAAGTGATTGTAATTACCATTTGCATGGGCAGTGTTTTTATTATTAATGGGAAAAACTGTTTGGCGAAAAAAGTTTGAGCAATTGACTTTATTGAAAGCGCAATTAAAGTCCCTAATGCTGCACCCCAAATACCTAATGAAGGTATCAGGAAATAGTAGCTTAGTAATGCGCCAATCGCACCAATTATAGTAGCGTAGAGTTGATACTTTGTTTTGTTAGCATACATATAGCCTAGTTTAAAGAAATCACCATAAGCCTGTATGAGATAAGCAAGGGTGATGAGTGGGATAAACATGGATGCAATATGAAAGCTTTCATGGGCCATTATTGATATCACCATGGGTGAAAACAGACCAATGCCGAGCATTACTGTGCAGACACAAGCAAATATTAGGTAAAAATGATCGTTAAAAAAACTGTTGCTTCGTTGCTCTTTAACTGCGCGGTAGGCTAGTGGTTCCCACGCCATGGATAATGGACTCCATGACACTAGAAGTACAAGAAATCCAAATTTATAAGCCAAGGCATACACTCCTACGGCACTTAAATCCAGGTAATGATGTATAAAGAATCGATCTGAATAGGCAATAATAAATTCAATGCCTGCTCCCAGTGCAATGGGTAAGCTGAATGATACGATAAATTTAGCAATATTTAAGTTAGGTTTGAATTGATAATTCTTGATGATATAGAAGGCCTGAAGAAGGATAAGTGTTAGCCCTGTGAGCACTGAAGAATAAATAAATCCGATAACACCCAACTTTAAAATAGCAATAAAATAAATATTTAAGGATATTTGCAGGGTTAGTTTTATCATGCTGAATATCAAGTAGTTTTTAGCTTTTTCGGAAGCACGTAAAATAGCAAAAAACACTTCGCTGAGAATCATTGAAAATAGACTAAGAACAAAAATTTGCAGCATCAGCGTATAGTCAGCCGTTCCCAAAAGTTTGATAGAAAGACTGGTAGCACTAAAGTAAAGAATACCCATGCCAATAGCTGACGATATTATGCCCATTAGATATGCGGTAGTGACAATGGCGGAACGATCATGTTTTTCTTGAAATAACCGGATGATTGAAGGTGCCAGTCGCAGACCAATAATCAGGGCGACTACATCGATGATCATGCTTAATATTTCAATAAGGCCATAGTCTTTTGGTGTAAGGAACTGCGTATAAATTGGCAGCATTAAAAAACTTGCGGCACTTCTTGCGTATATGGCTATGGCATAAAGAGAACTGTTTTTTAACATGATTACGCCGTGCCCATATAAACGTGTTTTGACAATTGCTGTGTCATATACGCGGTTGTGAATTTTTCTGGCAAAGCAACTTGTCCAGATTCAGTCGTTTTGTGAATAGCATCAAGACATTTATTGACGAAATTTTCATCCAAAGAAATACACTTCGTCAGCTTCAGCTCGTTAAACGGTTGAATATCACGAGTGATCATTGGTTTTCCTAATGCCAAAGATTCAAGTAGAATCATTGGCAGGCCTTCATGATCGGATAACAACATAAGTAAATCCATTTGCTTAATAAAGGGATAGATATTGTCAATGTGTCCATGCAGATGAACAGTATTATTAAGTTTTTTATCGTTAATAGCCTGCTTTATTGCTGGCTTTTCAGGTCCATCGCCAAATAGGTGAAAGTGAATGTCTGTGGTAGCGCCTGCTGCTATATCTAAAATTAAATCAATACGCTTTAATGAAACAAAACGACCAAAAAAACCAACATTTATAGCATTACTTTGAGTAATAGGAGCAATGGACTGCAATGACTCTCGCTGAATGTTGTCGACATTAACGGCATTATAGATCACCGACTGAGGCATGCTGTTTAGTGGCCAAATTAAAGATTCTTTTAATTGTGGAGCGACTAAAACTAAATGCTGCTGCAAGAGTTTTCCGGTGATTGCATCGATAACTCTAAGTATTTTGGTTTTTAAATGACTGGTATGTTCCGGTGCACCATGAAGGGTTCTAACGCATCGGGCTTTGGTACTAAAGAAGTTTGCCAGACTGCCAACAATATTCTCTTTGGTTCTATGGGTGTGAATAATATCCGGTTTGTAGTGCATAAAAAGCTTGGTTAAGCTTTTTATGATACTAAAAAATGAATGTTCAGACTCATCAATGATGTGAATTTTGATGCAATTGTCAGCCAGGCGTTGAGACAATACACCAGCGTTTAACAAGCAAACAATAACCTGATGCTCTTTATTCAGCTCAAGCAGAAGATTATAAGCTTGCACTTCTGCGCCAGCCCATAAGTCACCGGATAAAATATGCAGGATTTTCTGTGGCATCATTGCGATAGTTGTTGCTCGGTCATTCCATGATTAGTGGTTGCTAGTGTATAATATTCAGCGATTTTACTAAAGTCCTTATTGGATTAACTCACTGTTTTGAGAAGTATTTTTATATGAATAAAATGCTCAAGGGAATGATAAAAGCCGGTATGGTTGAGCTGGGTGCTCGCTATGGCCAGCATCGAAAGAAAGACACCACACCACGTCTATGGATTATGATGTACCATCGTGTATTGCCCGAGACAGACTCTCAATATGCTATTGAAGAGCCCGGTATGATGGTCACGCCGGAAACACTGGATATGCATTTTTCTGTGCTAAAGCAAGAGTTTACGCTAATTTCATTACGTGAATGGCTTGAGCGTGTACAAGCTGACAGGCCTTTACCTGAAAAAGCCTGTGCGATCACGTTTGATGATGGATGGCTCGATAACTATCAATACGCTTATCCGATTATCCAACAGCATCAGGTGCCAATAACTTTGTACGCAGTGTCTGATATGATCGGTACCCATCAAACGTTCTGGCCTAATCGGTTAGCGAAAATTTTGACAAGCTCAAATCAACAGCTGCAACAGCTGGATTGGTTAAGACCATTGCTTCGCGATCTCGATGGGCAGCAAGCAACGAGTAATGAGTACACGGCCAGTGTTATTTACCAGATGAAATCGTTTCAAGATGACCAACTGCTCAACTGGCTTGATGAAGCAGAAAATACGCTGGGTATTAGCGAGCCAGAATCTCCAGTGCTGATGAATTGGTCACAACTGTCAGAAATGTCGCAAAATGAATTAATCGACATTGGTGCTCATACCTGTCGGCATTTGCGTCTTTCAGCTCAGTTACCCTTGGCGGTAGCAGAAAGTGAAATAGTTAAGAGCAAGCAGCAATTAGAGCAGCAATTGGAACAACCCGTTGAGTTATTTTGCTATCCGAATGGTGACTTTACCGACAAAGTCACGGAGATAGTTTCCCAGCATTACCAGTCAGCCGTGACGACTCATCGGGGCATCAATAGGCTCAGCTCATTATCACCTTATCGACTCGACAGAATTGGTTTGCACAACGATATTAGCAATACACCGAAAAAGTTACTGGCGCGAATTGGTATGGGCTTTTAAGGTAAATGTTTAATGATGTGTGGGCCAATAACGTTAGCGACAGAAACGGGTAGTTTTTGCCAAGCCTGAATAAGCATCTGATATTTACGATTACTGTGATTTAATTGCGGCAAAGCCTGGTTATTATTCAATAAATAATACCAATACAGTTGTGTTGGCTGTGCTCCCCACTGCTTTTTAAATTTAAGCGTTCCGGCATCTTTTGAAGATCGTCCAAAATCGAAGGTTTTCAAACCGGACTCAATGGAGTGGCTTAAAATGTTCCAATATAAAAACATATTAATGCCTATACGATTATAATCTCGGACGGTAGAAGCCCAGGGGATTTCCCTAATGCCGTTATGATCAACAAGAAAGCCAGCACCTGCGGGTTGATCATTCACATACGCCATGGCAATTGAAACTTTTTCCGGAAATTGTTTCAGTATATTGTTAAAGAAATTTTTATTGTAGACGGGTGTGCCTAAATCTCGCATGTTTCGGGCAAATACATCGTAAAAGTCTTGTAACAGCTCTTGCTTGCCAATTTTGAAATGCGCACCTTCTCGTATCGGACGCTTAACTTGTGCACGCCGTTTAGAGCCTATGGCTTTCCATAACGCCTCTGGTTCATCAGGAAGGTCGAGAAGCATAGTGATTTTATCGGTTCGGCATCTATCTTGTTCAAGTAGTGGATTATTTTCTGAGGAGAGTGAGTGTCTTAACTCAACATGCTTTGCATTAAGAGATTGTTGTAAATCCACAGCTTTTTGTACCAGCATTTGCTCGGCTTCAACTGTTTTAGCACAAACGCCGCCGTAATTAAAAAAAGGTACGCTAGTGAGATAATTTCCAAATAGCGCGCTTTTTTGCTGTACCAGAGGAAGAATGCCCTGCCATTGATTATTGGCATCGACGACGTAGAAATAATAACAGTTATGACCAAAACTTTTTTCAATGATGGTTTTCCAGCCTGTTAAAAGATAAACAGGAGCGCCTTGCTCAATCACAAACTGATCCCATTGAGCGTTTATATCTGAAGTGTAAGGTTTAATATAAAGTGTCATATTTAAAACTGAACTGGTCTTGATTGTAATGATTCGACGTTTAACGTATTGATGTATTGCTGCATGGTTGTGAAGCTAAATTGACTCAACAGTTTTTGCAGTCGTACAGCGCATTGATCCAGATTATTGTAATGCCTAAATTTTGAAAACCAGCTTACGTCTACTTTGGGCTGATCCGGATCTATCTCCCATGGATGTAAATAAAATATAAAGGGATTATTCTGCTTTACCCGTCTGTTATAAAACCAGCGTGACAGCCAGTAGGGGTAGAGTCTAAAGTAACCGCCTCCGGCAATCGGCAATGTTTGCCCTAAAATAGACTCGGTAGACAGTGGCAGCTCTAATAAAGTATTGCCAGAAGCCGTACGAATAAAATAGGGCTCTGTTGGGGTATTTGGTATGCCATAGCGATCATGCACTATAGGAAAAATACTTGAGTCATACTGGAAGCCAGCTTCAGCCAGAATATCCAGTGCCCAGAGTGACTTTCGTGTGACTGAATAGCTGGCTGCTCGATATCCTAAAACAGGTTTACCTATTGCGTCTTCCAGCAATGATTTACTTTTTAAGGTTTCTGCTTTAAATACAGCCGGAGTCTGCTGATAAATCAATTGATGGCTAAAGCCATGGCTGGCGACCTCATGGCCGCGTTTATCGATTTCTTTCACCAGCTCCGGATAACGCTCGGCAACCCAGCCAAGAACAAAGTGCGTTACTTTCACATTGTGTTGATCAAAAATATCCAATAGCTTATGAGTGTTTTGTTCAACGCGAGTGGGTATAGAAGACCAGTCGTTATAATCGATTGATTCTGCGAGAGCTGCTACTTGAAAATAATCTTCGACATCAACTGTCATGACGTTTTGCATGGGGCTATAGTCCTTTACAACGCTTTATCGTGATATTATATCAGAATAAATACAGCAACAGCTATTAGAGAAACCAACCTTGCAAGGAAGATTAATATGTTGTCGGCATTACGCCCGGTAGGTGAGCGCTTTCCACTGCGTTTTGCCGCTAGTGATGAAAATGAATTGGGAAATATTCCCGATTATCAATTTCATGGTTTTGCCAGTGGTACTCAAGCACTAGCGGCGGCTATTCTTCATGTGCGTAAGCAGCGAGCAGATTGCACTGAGCCAGAAGTTATTATTCCAGCTTATACATGCCCTGATGTGGTTAGTGCTTGTGTTCGTGCCAAGGTTAAACCCGTATTGGTTGATTTTGCTGAAAATTCCACACAGTATGACTTAGCCAGCTTAAAGCAACGAGTAACCGACCAGACGATAGCGATTATAGCGATTAATTTTTTAGGTATACCCATTGATATACCTGAGTTAAGAAATGTAATAGGTTCTAAAAATATTGTTGTTATTGAAGATAGTGCTCAATATTTTCCCCGTGATATAACAAAACATGATTGGCAGGGTGATCTGGTAACCTTGTCATTTGGTCGAGGAAAGCCGCTTAACTTATTTTATGGCGGCGCTGTGCTAAGTCATTCAACTGTTTCGTTTGATACAGGCTTTGATTTTTCTGAAAATATGTTGAGTCGCCAAAAGTTTGCCTTTAAGCACCGACTTTACAATACACTAATGCATCCAGGACTTTATTTCTGGATCACACAACTTCCCGGCCTAACAATTGGTCAAACGCACTATCAAACCTGTTCGCTTATTGAATCAATGAATTCTGATGCTCTGGCTGCTTTAATCGAACGCATCAAAGAGTATAAAACGACAGAGTGTAATACAAAGGTTCTCGACTGGGCAAAAGCCATATCATTTAACGGTCAATTAATAAGTCATCGTTCCTATAAGTATTTAAGGTTGCCGTTTCTTGTGGATGATGCTGCTAAGCTGGAGTTTTGTGAGTCAAAATCTGAATTTTCAAAACTTGGACTCAGTCGAATGTACCGTAAAATCTTGCCGGAGTTTGATGATATTCCTTTAGACTTGGGTAACTCTAAAGACTATCCAAATGCTCTAAGCTTTTCTCGCAGGCTTTTTACTTTACCTGTTCATGGCGATGTAAAGTCACATCACTTAAAAAAAGTGGAGCAGTTACTGAAGAAAATGTAGCGGACGATTAAAAAATAGTGTTATGAACATATTCAAAACTTAAAATAATCGCTTCGCTGTTGATATTGGTTCTATTTCCATTAAAGAAGTATTGAAAGGCATCGCGCTTCACATATTGTAACGATGTATTAAACGCTGGCGAAAATTGGTGTGAAACTGTAAATACGTGTTGTTTCACATAATTTTCATTTACCACTGATATACCTGGTTCTGCGTCCAGTTCATCCTGGGTAAAAAAGCTGGAAATTCTGGTTTGAGCGTTTTGAATGCTGCTTGATCCTAGTGCCATTTGTATGAGCAAGCCTTTATTTCTGGTTACTTCCTGAGATGGGATAAAAACACCCTTGAGCTGACTTTCAAAATAACTGGTAGTAATACCAAACCGTCCCATGGTGATATCATATTGCATACCACCGCCTTCTGCTGTTTGCGCTTGTGATATGGAGTCATTTTGTTGGTTTACAAAAATTTCACCGGTGGTGCGATCAAGAGTAAATAAGCTGGCGACACCTTTATTGAGCTGGAGCCTTAGACGTTGTTGAGTATTAATTTGTCGATTAAGAATTAATTGGCCATTTTCATCTTCATACTGTCTGCCTAACAGATCCTTCACTCTAGAGTTACCGATTTCCAGATTGATTGTTGTGGTTTCGGTTTCACCTTGCCAGGAGGCAATAATGTCATACTGAAAATAATCGGAGTTTTCCAAATTATTTTCATCTTTAAAGTCGGTATCTTTCTTTTGAAAACGCAGTTGTAGAGTATTATTGCTATTTAGCTTATTAGAGAGTGAAAATAACGCTTGTTGCTCTTCTCTGGATGCATCCTGTAAACGAAAAGTGGGGACGTCACTGTCCACCGAAAATTTTGCATGTTGATAATCAAAGCCAAACTGAGTTTTGCCCGATAATCGTATAAAGTGATTACCAAAAATAGCGGAAGTCGATGCTTCTCTTTGATTGTTAACTTCTTGTGCTTGAAAGCGGTTAATTGGGACTTGGGATATATCGCTAAAAACGCCAACGGAAGAGTTAATATCAGTAAAAAAATAACGACTGGTTAAGGCAAGTTCGTATTGAGTTTCGGAACTTAAGTTTTCAGGCGTGTAGTAAAAGCGACTGATCGATGAGTCTATATCGAGCTCAAAATTTCTATAATTATTTTCTTCAAGCTCAAAGCGAAACAATGACTCGTAGAGATTTCCTTCTGTTCCATTGTTTAATTGGGATATATTAGTGCTAGTTCCGCCAGAAAGACCCAGGCCAACTTCAATGTTAGACGCTAAAATATCCGTTTGGCTGAAGCCAAGAGCTAGTATTAAAAAGTACTTTTTCATCGTCTTCAAAAGTTATTCAGCACCAGGCCAGACAGTTTTTCTGCACCAATAAGCACAGAGGCTTTTAGTATTTGTTCTTCGGAGCATCCACCGTAAGGGACAACTAAAATAACCTGATCGCATAGCTCTGCGAGAATTCTGGCTTCTGCTGATTCTAAAATGCTTGGTGCATTTATAATAGGAAAGCGATCTGGATAACGATTAACCAGCTCATGAATAAGCGATTGCATTTTATCTGAGGTAAAATATTCAGCTGCATTTTCTCGAACAGTACCACTGGGTACGACACCCAGTCGTGCGATCCCCGACTTATGAAGAACGGTACCCGAGTCGAGCTCATCAGATTCCAGATAATCGATAAGACCTTGCTTCCCTGACATATCAAACGTTGAATTTAAACCTGGATCATCGATATTGGCCTCAATTAACATAGATGTTTTTGCTTCATCGAGCGCAAAGGTAGCGGCTAAATTTGCGCTCACCAACATCGCTTCTTTATCCGGCACAACAGGAGTAACCATTGTGACAAAATTTTCTTTTTTGGTTGTGGATAATAATCGAGTCCGCAAGTTTCTATAGTGGTTCAGTGTTTTTTGATCACTCATGGTGCTGTAGATCAGCCTGCGAGCGGTTAATTCAGCTTTTGTAAAACGTTCTGGTTGATCGATATTTGCGATACTGCGGCGTGACGATGATAGCTGATTCGGATCGT
Source organism: Pleionea mediterranea (assembly GCF_003148745.1). GTDB lineage: Bacteria > Pseudomonadota > Gammaproteobacteria > Enterobacterales > Kangiellaceae > Pleionea > Pleionea mediterranea. The sequence continues at coordinate 123,841 of NZ_QGGU01000002.1, forward strand.
GCTTTTTTTGCGGTACAGGAGGTAAATCCAAATCATCGGCTAAGTCTTTGTGTGCGTCATCATCGCCTTTTTTGTCGGCAATCGATTTAAGAAACGCTTTTTCTACAGTGCTCATAATTTACCCTTGAGTTCGCAAATAGATTGCGGCGGCATAAATACTCCATACTGCAATCAAAGAGATGGCCATGGTTGTTATTTTGGCGGTTAATAGCGACTTGTCTTTAATCGTTTTTAACGTAGATACATTGGCTAAAACTGGGATATCAAATACTTTTTGTATGGTAAGTTCAGTTCTTACTTTCTGGTCAAGAAGTGTAAGACCATAAATAATGGCAATTGGGATAGCCAGGCTTAAAACCAGTCCAGCTAAAATAATGTGTGAAAAGTGCAATCCTTTTGGCGTTACAGGAACCGAAGCTGGCTCTTGAACTTTTAAAGTTAGGCCCTGATTCTGTAAATCTATATTCATAGAGATACGAGCGTTTTCACGCTGATTAAGTAAGTTTTGGTAGTATCGCTGATTAACTTCATAATCTCGTGTTAACTCAGCTATTTCAGCTTCAACGGAGCTGATTTTATCCAGTGTCTGACGCTCGTTATCCATTAATGATAACAACTGTCTTTGACGGGCTTTGAGAGACGCCACTGTATTTTCTACCGTTGAAATTTGTGAGCGAATAAACTGAGCCGTTTCGCCTGTTGGTTTTGATACTGAGGAAGTGCTTTGTTCGGCATTGCGGCGTTGAACTTCAAGATCCACCTGTTTTTGTAAGTCCGCAATTTGACCTTTGAGTTGAATAATATCAGGGTAGGTGTCGTGATAATTTAATTTTAATTCAGCTAACCTGGATTCAAGTGCGGCAATACGTTCATTCAACTGGTTTTCACGGGCTATACTGGCTTGATCAGTAAAACTGGCTTTACCAGCAAGCTGGCTTTGATAATTGCTGAGAGAGGATTCCGCGGTCGATAAATCAAGTTCGACCGTTTCAAGCTCTCTTTTTAATTCAATCAGGCGTTCTGTTGCATTTTGTTTGGCTGTGCTTGAAGCATCAATATTTTTTGAACGAAACTCTTTTATTGCGCTTTCGGCTTGTTTTAATTTTTCTTGATATGATTTTGCTTGGGTATCAATAAAATCAAAAGCATCGCGACTTTCTTTTCGTTTAGTCGTGATACTGTCTTCAATAAAAATATCGGTCATTAACTGTGTTGTTTGATAGGCTTTAATCGGATCTTTATTGGTATAGGCAATCTCAATTATATTCTCACCGGTGTTTTTAATGGATGTTGCGCTACTAAGCCGCTGCCCCATTGATTCAATGTCTTCAGAAGTTATTTCACCATCAACCAGATGTTGCCAAGTTTCGGATTCCAACAGTTTGCGAATGGTTCGTTGGCTAAAAATAATTTTTTTCGCCATTGCAGCCCGGCTTTCAACTCGAGTTGTTTCTGCGGTGCCTTCCATTAACGGACGTAGGATATTTTGTTGATCGACAAGCACAGAGCTTGAAGAGGTGTACACTTTTGGCCAAAACCATGCTGCTGCTAAAAACAGCAGTGAGGTGGTGACATAAATAGCAATAACCAGTCGTCGGCGTATCCAGACTTCTTTTTGAATAATGCGTACGATGGAGAGAGTTTCTGGGTTCATGTTTATCGTCCGATGATTTAAAAAACGCGTTCGGGTATGGAAAGGATATCACCCGGCTGTAATGCGTAGTTGGTGGACATATCGCCTTCGCTTAAAATATCCGTTAAATTAATTTGATAGGCTTTAACGTCATTGCCTGTGCGCCGAAATAATTTTGCACTGGCGCCTGCGGCAAACTCATTCAGTCCACCGGCTTCTAGAACCGCATCCAGCACGGTCATACCTTGTCGGAAATTCATAGAAACAGGAAGTCTTACAGCGCCTGTTACTCGTATACGAGACAAAAACTCATGACTGTTAAGTTGTTGAAGAATTACCGATACTTGGGGGTCTCGAATAAAGCGAGAAAGTTTGCTGGTGATTTCTGAGGCGACAACGTCAGGTGCTCGACCACCAGCGACCACTTCGCCCACCAACGGCACCGAAATTTTGCCATCAGGGCGTACCGGAACGACAATTGAAAGATCGGGGTTTTTCCATACATTGACTGAGACAACATCGTCAACACCAATGTAATATTGTTCGACCAGCATTTGGTTTTTGTCTACATTGGGCAGAGTGGAGGGTAAATTCACCGCTTTTGAGCCGCACCCGACCAATAGCAACGAAAATAAAACAGCCAACAGTTTCATATCAATTTCCTTATGTACCATGCAATGGCTTATGCACTTCTCTAACGAAGTATAGCTTTAAATACAAGTAAGATGTAGATGCTGGAGAGTAAAACGAAGCAACAAAGGAAAGTGATTCACTTGCCAGATACCATTCTTTGTAACTCCATTTACACGCTTAGATATCTACAAAAGCGATGCATAATGCTACTTGATTCACTCATTTTCTGTCAATAGAGCTGTTTGAATCTTAACCGAAAAGTGAGTGAGATATGTCTTAAATTTGGGTGAGCCAGATGTCGGTCGGTAAGCGTTCCGTTTACAGCCGTCCGTGTTAGCTGCAAATCAGACAACTTCGATTGCTTATGACTGGGTCTTTTCAGCCACAAACTCAACTAATGAGCCAACGGTTTCAAATATTTCAGCCGTTAAATCATCGTCTTCTGCGGTAAATCCAAAGGTTTCTTCCAGGCCTGTGATCACAGAAACAATCGCCATAGAATCAAACTCGGGGAAGTTTCCAAGTAAAGGCGTATCGTGGGTTAGCTCATCGACTGTTAAGTCGAGTGACAAAGTCTCGATGAGTTGCTGCCTGACAGTCTGTGAAATGTTAATCGAGCTCATAAGCAAGTCTTCTACCAAATTTGGCGCGATTCTATCAGTTACCGCCGTGCTTTGCACTTTCCAATTATCCCTTGCGGTCATATTCCACATATGTAGGACTAAATAACCGAAGGATTGTTGGTGGCTATTCCATTCGTGCCACTTTTTTCTTAATCTAGGGGTTCTATGACCCTGCAGGAGTTTATCGGTGAGCTTTCAAAACACTTCGTTTGATAAAGAAAAAATTAAGATTGTATTGTTGGAAGGTATACATGCCAGTGCGGAGAAAGTGTTTCGTTCAGCCGGTTACACCAATATAGTGACAGCCAGTAAGTCGTTGCCGAAAGACGAGCTGGAGCAAACGTTAGAAGATGCCCGGTTTTTAGGTATACGCTCGCGTACACAAGTGACCGATGCATTGCTTGAAAAAGCACCAAAATTGGCGGCCATAGGGTGTTTTTGCATTGGAACGAATCAGGTGGACTTGCAAGCGACTAAACTGCGCGGCATACCGGTATTCAATGCGCCATTTGCAAACACTCGCAGTGTTGCCGAGTTGGTATTGGCCGAGATGATTCTACTACTTCGAGGCGTGCCACAAAAAAATGCCGCTGCTCATCGGGGCGAGTGGTTAAAGTCAGCGGCGGACTCCTATGAAACCCGCGGCAAAACATTGGGTATTGTGGGATACGGCCACATAGGGACACAAATTGGTATTCTTGCAGAAAATCTGGGCATGAATGTTCAATATTTTGATATTGAAACCAAATTGGCGCTGGGCAATGCTCAGGCGGCCGAGAGTTATCATGCATTACTGGCCAGTTCCGATGTGGTGACCTTTCATGTACCCGAAACACCACAAACCAAAAACATGATGGACGCCGAAGCTTTTGCGCAGCTTAAGCCGGGCGCTATATTAATTAACGCGTCGCGCGGTACGGTGGTGGATATTGATTGCCTTGCCCAGGCACTTGAAACCAAGCAGGTAGCCGGGGCGGCCATTGACGTGTTTCCTGTGGAGCCTAAGTCAAACCAGGACGAGTTTGAATCGCCATTGCGCCAGTTTGATAATGTGATTCTGACACCCCATGTAGGCGGCAGTACCATGGAAGCGCAAGCCAATATTGGTATTGAGGTGAGTGAAAAACTGGCGAAGTACAGTGATAATGGTTCAACCTTATCCTCCGTTAACTTTCCGGAAGTGGCTTTGCCATCGCACGAAGGCAAGCATCGAATCTGTCATATTCACCGCAATGTTCCGGGGATACTGGCCAAAATCAACGACATCTTTTCATCCAACTCGGTGAATATTTCTGCGCAGTTTTTGCAAACCATCGACAGTGTGGGTTACGTGGTGACCGATATTGATCAGTCGTCCAGCTTAAAAGCATTTGAAGAGTTAAAGACAATAGAAGGCACGATAAAAACTAGGATTTTGTACTAGAGTGGCGATGAGTTGCGAGTAACGAGTTTCTAGTTTCGAGTAAAAAAAACGCCAAGCACTGCTTGACGTGTATAAATCGGTGAGAAACTATATTTTCGCAACTCGCAACTCGCAACTCGCAACTCGCAACTCGCAACTCGCAACTCGCAACTCGCAACTCGCAACTCGCAACTCGCAACTCGCAACTCGCAACTCAGCAAGTCATGGTTTTCACGCCGCCTTTGCTAGCTATCAGTAATACATCAGCGCCACGAGCGGCAAATAAGCCATTGGTCACCACGCCAACGATTTGATTGATTTTTTGCTCGAGTGCAATCGGCTGGATGATATCGAGATTATGAACATCAAGAATGTGATTGCCATTATCGGTGACAACGCCTTGTCGATACACAGGATCGCCGCCCAGTTTAACCAATTCACGGGCAACGTGAGAGCGGGCCATAGGAATAACTTCAACCGGTAACGGAAAATTACCCAGTTTTTTGACCAGCTTGGATTCATCGGCAATGCAGATAAAGCGTTCCGCCACTGCCGCAATAATTTTTTCACGTGTCAGCGCTGCACCACCGCCTTTGATAAGCTCAAGTAAGTGGTTACTTTCATCAGCGCCGTCAATATATACTGGCAGACGATCAATTGCGGTTAACTCAAAAACTGGAATACCGTGCTGTTTAAGGCGCTCGGTGGAAGCGTCTGAACTGGATACGGCACCTTTAATAAGATGTTTTTTCTGAGCTAAGGCATCAATAAAAAAATTCACCGTTGAACCAGTGCCTACGCCAACAATTTCATCTTCTTCTATGTATTGCACCGCTTGTTCGGCAGCAAGCTGTTTCAGTTCATCTTGGGTCATGGGCTGGCCTTAAATTGGTTAAGTGAGTGATCATTGTTTTAAAGAACCAGTGTTGCTTACTGGATCAACGAGTTGTACATATTATAACGGCTTTGCGGGTTTAGTTTTACCTTTCTTATTGATTTGCTCGGACTTATCTGGCTACTCCAGCGACAGAATATATCGCCACTGATCAACACTGACTGGCATTATCGACAATCGCGAACCCTTCCGGGTTAATGCAAAGTCACTGTCCAACAAAAACGCTTGTTGTTTCAGTTCAGACAGGGGTATTTCACGTTTTAATGCTCGATGGAAGGCCACATCCACCATATACCAGCGGGGCGACTCGGGTGTTGATTTGGCGTCAAAATATTTTGAGTGGGCATCAAACGCAGTGTGATCCGGGTAGCCATCACTGACAATATCTACCACACCTACTATGGCCGGTACTTTGCAACTCGAATGATAGAAAAACGCTTGATCGCCTTTTTTTATATCGTCCCGCAGCATGTTTCTTACCTGATAATTACGTACGCCATCCCAGTGTTCCGTTTGGTTGGGGCGTGATTGCAAGTCATTCAGGCTGAACGCATCAGGTTCGGATTTTAATAGCCAGTAATTCATGGGTTTCCCCTGTGAGCGAATACATAGACATTTTGTTGGTTATTTCTTCAGGTTATTATAACAAGGTATGAATTTTTATGGATATTGACCATTTTTAGTGCTTGCAAAGGCTATACAACTCATTGTACAGTAACTGCCCACTGAGCACTGTTTGAACAAAAACAAGGTGTTATAAGGCGTTAAGCTTTTATAGAACCAATAGTCATCAGGTTTAGTGACTAGGGATAAACAACAATGTAAGGGAGCTCGAGTAAATCAATAATAAAAACCCAAGTTAAGGGTTTGGAGAGCACCATGAAGAAAAAGCCAGACATACTGGTTGTTCTGGCGGCAATTTTGGGGTTGGGCATTGCAGTTTCCAGCGTTGGTCATTCAAATGATAATAATCAAAAAAATGCCAAGCAGAAAAATGTTCACGTCGCCAATATAGACCAGTAATTAAAAAGATGTACCCCGCGCAGTCGCGGGGTTTTTTATGTCTGCTCAACCGGATTAATTTCAATCAAGCAATAGTTTAATTTGCAAACAACTTTATATTTCCTTTTAACGGTTAAGTCACAAGTCTTTTGATTAACTGGCAATGAGTTGTCGGCTGTAGCGTCCAAAAACCTTTTTACCAATACTTGCCAATAGGCAACACGCCAGTAACGCAATGGCACCACGAGCAAACCAGAGCCCTAAACTGGAAGGAACCTTTTGATCACCAATAATGATTTCGATTACAACGAAGAAATAAATGTGACAGAAAAAAATGGTAAAGCTGTATTGCGCGAGCGTATCCAGCAGTCGACCATTCAGGTTTGGAAATCTTCGCAGTAAGCCAATAACCAGAAAACACATAAAGAGTTTTTGTAATAACTGAAAATCAAACCAGCCTTTTTCACTACTGTAGGCGGTTTTCGTCACCAGTGAGCCGTGGTAATGACTGAATAAAAACTGACTCATTATTAATACTGTTACTAGAGTCAGCAATACCCACCAATATTTTTCAAACCAGGGCTCAATTTGTGTTTTGTATTGTGAAATAAACATGCCGGTTATGAATACCGGGATAAAATAAAACACCTGCCGCATGACATCGACAATCGGTACCGGACTGCGATGGATAAACCATGCCAGAGCAAACATCGGCAACAATACCCAATAATGAGAAGGTTTTTGTAGTATCCAGGCGAGAAATGGAGCCAGAGATACAATTACCAAAATCATTGGCATAAACCATAATGCGTAATTGACATGGGCACCGCCCAGGGCATAGTGCATCAAAACTTGTTCCAGCAAGTTGCCCGATTGAAATACTTCCAACTCGCTGTAAGTGGGGGCAATCAAAACCGTAAAGGCGATAGCCGGTGCCGATAATATAATGTAAGGAATTAACAGATTTTTGAATTTTGACTTGTAGTATTGTGAATGGCTTTGTCTTCCGTGTAAGTGCTGAAATAAATACCCGGATATAAATACAAATAATACCGTTCCATTACTCAGTATGTCCTGAAGCAAATAAAACAATGTTTGATTGTTTGACCAATCGAATTGAAAATAGAGTGCATGTCCAAACACGATAAACGCAATGGCAATGCCTCTAAAAGAGTGAATGTACTCGAGCTTCATCGGTATCCCTACCTAACATTGAAAAATCGTCAGCGATGGTAATGGATAGTGGGTAGCCTGTAAAGAAAACGGTAAGTCATTTGGTGGCGTATTGATGTGAGTTTGAACGGCAATAAAAGTCAGGCTGACTTTTTCGTCAATTAAATAATTGATAAATGTGGCGGCTCAATTTATTCCACAGAGTTAACGCGCTGGCGTATTAAATTCAAATATCTTCTCGGAAGTTACCACCGCATCCAATGGAATGTCCCATTGTTCTGTCGGCAGCTCACTAACCTGTTGCTCGGGGTGGGCAATACCCACAAATAGTGGGCGTTTGTTTTTATGAATTAAATGTTCAAACGTACGATCGTAAAATCCGCCGCCCATTCCCAGGCGACCGCCTTTGTTATCAAATGCGACCAGAGGAAATAACACCAGATTTAACTGGCTGGCACGGCAGTTCAGTTGCGGCGTATTGTTGGGTTCAGGGATATTGTACCGATTTGGCTGCAATTTGGTGCTGCGGTGGTAGGGAGCAAACCACAATCGATTGGGAGGTAAGGGACGTAATACCGGTAGAAAGGTTTGTTTTTGTAGATGCCAGCAGTGTTTTATTAATGGATCCAATGATAACTCGCCATCCTGAGCCAGATACATCGCTAACCGATCGGCGGATTGAAAGACTGACCATTGTTTTAGATTGTCGCAAAGTTGGTTGGCGCGATCAGTCTGCACTTGCTGAGTCAGTTGATGGCGAGCCTGACGCATTTTATTGCGCAGCTGGGATTTTTTATTGGCCTGCAGAGTCAGCGAATCAATGGTTGTCATAACTTTTCAATCAGGTAGCGTTTCAATCAGGTAGCGTTTCAAGTCATTGACGAAAAAGACATTGTATTGCAAATATTAAGGTACGGTATTGCTATTTAGAATAAGACTAATAAAAGTCATTCAAACCAAAGTTTAAATTAAATAACGACAGATGATAAATGAGAACAGTCTTCATTTCTGAATTATGGTGAGAAATTTAAAGTGCGCTACCCGGAATGCCGTTGCAGGTATTGGCCCTAGAACCCATGGCTCTAGGTGGGTGTCTTGGTATTGGATCAGGCTTTCCGGTACATGCCGGACTTGCACAACACCAATAACTGCCCGACTCCCTGATACAGTATTATCGGCTCAAGGACGTTCTCCGCTTGCGAACACCCCAGGCAGCACTCGGTCCTGTTAACCTAAATCAACAGGCCTGTGTCTATGTTAACTCTAACTGGCTGTCGGATGCCAACACTTCTTCAATACGATATTTAAGTTGTGATAAGCGGGAGCTATCGGCCGATGAAGTGTTTTTATCATCGTTTAATAACTCAAATGCGAGATTGAGGGCGGCCATAACCGCAATGCGTTCGGTACCAACGACACGGCCGCTGTCGCGAATTTCTTTCATACGACCATCGAGAAAACGCGCGGCGTTCATCAGCTGATCGCGTTGTTCAATGGGGCTGGAAAACTGATACTCGCGTTCAAGTATGCGCAATGTAACGGAATTTTTGTCTTGGCTCATGGCAGACTACTCCATGGTTTTCAGTCGAGTAACGATGGACTCGATCTTTTCGGTGGCCAGCTTGTTCTTTTCAAGCAGGCGTGCGCGGTCGGCGATCAGCTCGTCTTGTTTCACTTTCAGCGAGCGGTTTTCCTGCTGAATTTGATGAAACCTTTCTAAAAGCTGGTCAACGCGCCCTTCAAGTTGAGAAATTTCTGAGTTTTCCATAGCAAGCTGTTGTTTTTTCTAATGGTTTAAATATAGAGCCACGGGCAGTTCGGGTCAATGATATAATCGCATCTCAACGCAGAAGAGTGGCAAAAAGAGACGAATAATATTTATGATTGGTGAGCAATTACTTACTTTTGACGACTTGGAAGACATATTGGCCGAACATGAGTGCGAAACTCAGGCGAGTGAGTTTCAGGGTATGATCTGTGGTTTATTTGCCGGTGGTCTGGGCAACGACGGTAAAAGCTGGAAGTCGCCTGTGATGCAGCACCTGAACGAAGGTAAGCTGTTTCCTGCCCCTGTTATGTCACAGCTGGATGACTACATTCAATTTCTCGGTGAACAGCTTGAAAAGGATATTTTTGAGCTCGATTTGTCCATGCCGCCCGAAACAGCATCCATTGAAGAGCGACTTAACAGTATTTGTCAGTGGAGTCAGGGATTTTTGCTGGGTTATGGTATGCAACTGGGGAATCAGAAGCTTAACAGTGAGGAACTCGACGAAGCGCTGGAAGATCTGATGGAGATTTCACAGGTGGATCTGGCTGTTGAAGAAACCGAAGAGATGGAACAAGCTTTGTATACGGTTATTGAACACGTTAGAGTTACGTCGCAAGTGATTTATCTGGAAACCCGTGGTCAACTGCAGGCCGCGTTGCAACAAATGCAATCCAGTAAACAATCCATTCATTAACTTTATAATCCTCAATCTGTTGGGAGTCAGTTGTGATCACTAAGCAAGAATTTGCCCGTCGCCGCCATAATTTAATGCAAACAATGGAACAAGGCAGCATCGCCATAGTGGCCTCATCTCAGGAGCTGGTTCGCAGTCGCGATACCCATTTTATGTTTCGTCAGGACAGTGACTTTCACTATCTGTGTGGTTTTCCGGAGCCTAATGCCGTTCTGGCGTTAATACCCGGTCGCGAACATGGCGAGTTTGTGCTGTTTTGTAATGATAAAGATCCTCAGCAGGAAACCTGGCATGGTCGGCGTATTGGGCCTGAAGCCGCCTGTGAAAAATACGGCGCGGATGATGCTTTTCCAATTGATGATATCGATGAAATATTGCCCGGAATGATGGAAGGGCGCCATCGTATTTATTATGAAATGGGCAAGAATACCGGACTCGATAATCAGATTATGAGTTGGGTGAATAAAATTCGATCGCAGGTGAAAAAAGGCGCTCAGCCTCCCGGTGAATTTATCGATTTGCGCCATGCGTTGCATGATATGCGACTGATTAAATCGGCGGCGGAACAGAAGTTAATGAAACAATCCGCGGAGATTGCCGCAGATGCTCATAAACGGGCCATGCAAGTGTGTAAACCGGGCATGACCGAGCTGGAAATTGAAGCTGAACTGCATTACGAATTTACCCGTCAGGGCGCTCGTTTTCCGGCCTACTCTTCGATTGTTGCCAGTGGTGATAACGCCTGCATTCTGCACTACACCGAAAATCAGAGTAAATTAAAAAATGGCGAAATGTTGTTAATTGATGCAGGCGCCGAGTATCAGGGGTATGCCTCGGATATCACACGAACCTTCCCCATTAATGGCAAGTTTACCCCGGCACAGAAAGAGCTGTATAACTTGGTACTGGAAGCACAACTTGCCGCCATTGAAACCGTAAAGCCGGGCAATCACTGGATGCAGCCTCATGAAGCCGCGGTGGATGTATTAACTGAAGGTATGATCGGGCTTGGTATACTGGAAGGCGACAAGCAAACACTGATCGAGCAGGAAGCCTACAAACAGTATTATATGCATAAAACCGGTCACTGGATTGGGCTTGATGTTCACGATGTGGGCGATTACAGCATTGATGGTGAACCCAGAATGCTGGAGTCCGGAATGGTGTTGACGGTGGAGCCGGCCATCTATATTCCAAAAGACGATGAGGCGGTTGCTAAAAAATACCGCGGTACCGGTATTCGAATCGAAGACGATATTGTGGTCACCTCAGACGGGCATGAAGTCCTGAGTGCGGGAGTGGTAAAAACCGTTGAAGAAATTGAAACCCTTATGTCTATGAGTGCCTAAGTCAGTCGCAATGGTTTGCAGAGAGTACAGAATGTATCAAGAGCCTTATAGCCGTTGAATAGTTCCAGAGTTAAAGATTTCTTGAGTTAAAGTATCGTAGGGTATGGATAAGGAAAACAGTGTGCAGACCGATAACAAGGTTGAACAGCCAACACATTTAGTCGATACAACACATTACGATGTGATCATTGTTGGTGGCGGCATGATTGGTGCCAGTATGGCTCTGGCGCTATCGACTGTTCAGTCACATCAAGACGACCAGTTTCAAGGCGATCAGGCACTGTCCATTGCCATGGTGGATGCGGTAGCGTTTCAGCAGTCGCCTTCTCCCAGTTTTGATGATCGCAGTGTCGCGCTGTCCTACGGATCAAAAAAAATATTCGAAACATTGGGTATCTGGTCGCAACTGTCGAGCGTGTCTGAACCCATCGAGCATATTCATGTGTCAGACAAAGGGCATATGGGGATGTGTCGGCTGCATGCAGAAGACTATGAGCAAGAGGCCCTTGGGTATGTGGTAGAAAACCGGGCGCTTGGTCAGGTTTTGCATCAGCAGTTGACGCAACGAGGCATCGACATTATTGCGCCCGCCGAAGTGGTTGCTCTGGATCATAAACAGCACAGCCAAAATACAAAGCTATCTATTATCACGTTAAAACAGCAACAACAAAGGGTTCAATTATCCAGCCCGTTAATCATTGCTGCCGATGGTGCTCAGTCACCAATGGCAACACGGTTAAACATTGCAAAGCAGCGGTTCGATTACCCGCAAATGGCGGCAATCTGCAATATAAAAACCTCACAGCTTTTAAGTGGTTGGGCGTTTGAACGTTTTACCGATACAGGACCTCTGGCACTGTTACCTTTATCGAAAAACCGCTATTCGGTGGTCTGGACCTTTTCTGCCGAACAACGCCAGTCGATGGAAAGCATGGACGATGAATGTTTTAAAGCGGCGTTGCAACAACGTTTTGGTTATCGGGCGGGCATTATCGAGCAGGTGGGTAAGCGGATCATTTATCCTCTGAGTCTGCAAAAATTACAGCGCGGTTATCGGCACAATACCGTGTTTATTGGTAACGCTTTGCACAGTGGGCATCCGGTGGCCGGACAAGGTTTTAATTTGGGCTTACGTGATGTGGCACAGCTCGCAGAAACCATTGCTCTGGCTCGGCATTATAATCTTCCTCTGGCTGATCAAACTCTTCTGGAATATTTCTGGCGACAAAGGCAGAAAGACATTGATGAAACACTGGCCATAACCGATGCCCTGGCGCACCTGTTCGCCAATCGCAATCGTTTGCTGGTACTGGCCCGAAACTTAAGTTTGAAATGGCTGGATATTATTAAGCCGGCAAAACACCGGTTTGCGGAAAAAGCCATGGGACTGCGAAACGATATGCCAATGCTGGCAAGGGGATTAGCACTAAGTAATATTCATAAAATGCCGGTGCCCGAAGTTTTAAATAGCTTAATCACCCAAAGCCAATTGTCATCGCTTAACCAGGATCATAAAAAGGAGTCTTGCCTTGGTGCATAAAGTGGATGTGATGATCAACGGTGGCGGTATGGTTGGATTGGCGCTGGCTAACTTATTACCCGAGTCAGTCTCAGTGTTGGTGATTGAGCCTTTTCCGTCGAAGTCGGTAGACGATTGCTTAACCGACTTGGCTGATCAGTTTGATTGCCGTGTTAGTGCTATTTCAAAAAAGTCTCAACAGATTTTGGAAAAAACTCAAGCCTGGCAAGCAATACCCGAACAGCGCATAACGCCTTATCAGAATATGAATGTGTGGGAGGCCAATGGCAGCGCTTCATTGCAATTCAGCGCGCAGCAGATTGCAGCGGAAAATCTGGGCAGCATTGTTGAAAATAAATTATTGAGAGCGGCGTTAATGCAACAGGCGAACAAACGTTCCGGGCTTACGGTGATGCCTTCTAAAGTTACGTCATTTGAAAGAACCGATTCAAAGGTTCTGGCCGAGCTTGAAACGGGTGATCGGATTGAGGCCTCATTGATGGTTGGCGCTGATGGTGCTTTGTCAAAAACGCGGGACGCATTTAATTTTGAAACCAGTGAACAGGATTACCAACAGTTGGCATTGGTGGCTAATATTGAAACGGAACATCCTCATCAGTTCACCGCATGGCAACGTTTTTTAACCAGTGGCCCCATAGCTTACTTGCCTTTGCCAGATACAAAACAATGTTCCATTGTCTGGTCGGCCAGTCAGTCATTGGCGAGCGAACTATTGGCGTTACCAGAAGCAAAAATGCAATCACGCATTGCCGCAGCGCTGGATTATCGTTTAGGCAAAGTTCGATTGCTTACACAATGTCAGTCCTTTCCATTGGTTGCTCGCCACAGCCACCAATATTTGCAGCCACGAGTGGCGTTAATTGGTGACGCTGCACACACCATTCATCCGCTTGCAGGACAGGGTGTTAATTTGGGCTTTGCCGATGCCGCGCAACTGGCGGAGCAAATCAGTCAATTACACCGTAATAATAAAGACATAGGATTACTGCTGAATTTACGACCTTTTGAACGGGCAAGAAAAGCCGATAATCATCTGACACAAAAAGCCATGACCGCACTTAACTGGGTCTATCAACAACAACACCCAGTCATTGTGCTAGCAAGAAACCTGGGTGTTAGTACGATTAATAACAGTCCGGTATTAAAAAATCAGTTAGTTAAACAGGCGATGGGTCTATAGCGATACTTGTGTAGTGAAAACACTGAAGCGAATACTCATAAGTGATAAATCGGAAACGTCAGCTCAGAAATAATAGTTCTGAAATGATTGTTCTGTAATGATAGCTCTGAAATAATTGTTCTAAAAGACGCTAAGGAAGGTGAGCATTGTGTTAAACAATACAAACAAACTTGATAAGCAAAACATTTCAACCGAAGACTTAGCAAGACGCAAGCAAATGATCGGGCTGATATTATTAGGATTATTATTGTTGCTCTCGGTTATTGCTCTAGCTGTAATGGGTAAGTTGGCACAAGATCCGAATTACCACTTGTTTTCAGACAGTGTTATTTATTTCTCAATTCCCAATGCACTGAATGTTTTGTCGAATATACCTTTTGTACTGGTCGGTGCGATTGGAGTAATTTTACTGTTAAAAAATTCAAAACAACGTCGGATCGCACAAAGTAATCGATTAGGTTATTTAATTTTCTTTGCCGGAATTTTTATGGTCGGCCTAGGATCGGCTTACTATCATTGGGGTCCGAATAATCAAACATTGGTGTGGGACAGGTTGCCCATGACCATTGGATTTATGGCGCTTTACTCTGTAATTGTTACTGAGTTTGTGTCAGAAAAACTGGGGCGAATATTATTGTTGCCACTGTTGGTGTTGGGTATTTTTTCCGTTCTTTACTGGTATGTTACCGAGCTCAATGGCGTGGGCGATTTGCGCTACTATATTGTTGTTCAGTTTTTTCCTATTTTAACCATACCTGTCATATTAATATTTTTTCACAGTGAATACTCAGGTAAAGCCGGTTATTGGTTATTGATTGCATTTTACGCCCTATCCAAAGTGTTTGAATATTACGACAAGGAAACTCACGATGCGTTTGTGTATTTGAGTGGTCACAGCATTAAACATATTCTATCGGCATTGGGGATAGCATTGCTGTTAAAAGCATACTCTAATCTTACTGCTAAAGAACAATAGCATTGTTGTTCTTGTCAGGGGTTAAGCACAATTTGCTTGCGATAAGGTTCTCTATTTGAGATTATTGGTCTGATAAGGTTATAAATTAACCAGTTTAAGCCATACTTAATATTGATTTTATTCAATCAATTTAAGACGAATTAATCCACGAGGAGCCCCTCATTATCGTAGCGGACTTTTTTGCAAAGCTTAGGGTCATTGTGTTGGCAGGGTTAATCGTTTCTTTGTCGAACGCTTCTCTGGCCCAACAGATGCCAAATGCAGATTTGTCTTCAGAACTGAACACAGCGCTTGAGGAACATGAAAACTCTCCTGATCAGTTGGCGCAATCACTTAAGTTTATTTACGCAAAAGCGATTCTTGATAATAATCTTTATATTGCCGAACAAGCATTATATTTAAGAGCTTTAAACCTACTCTATGCTCAACAATTTGATGAGTATCAAAACTGGCTGGCGGTGTATAAAAGTTTTTACCGACAGCATAACAATGCAAAAACCAAATTTTATATTGAGAAGTTAGAGCTAACCCGACTGTTTTATCAACTGGATTCTCTATCGTTAATTCAACGTGGGGAAGCCCTGTTGCAAGAATACAATGTACAAGATCTTTCAGAAAAGACGGATCAGGGCGAGCTTAGCATTCATATAACCGATATTGCTGATGTAATAAACTTCATAGGCTTGGCGGAGCAGGACTTGGGCAGTTACGACAGTGCAATTGAGCGATTTACCAATGCACTGGAGATATATGAAAGGAGTGGCGATAAAGAAAAAGTAGCGGTTGTTTATGGCAATATTGCAACGGTTAATGCAGCGATTGGCGATTTAGACACGGCTATGGAATACAATGAAAAATCGATAGAAATAAGTCTGGTAGAAGAGTCTATTTATGGTTACTTCCAGAATATGGCAAACCAAGCGAGCTACAATATTTCAAAAAAGAACATATCTTCCGATGGTGAAAGTAAAAAATTCTATCGCAATCAGGCTGAATCCATTTTACTCGACGTAAAAAATGATGATCGACTAGAACAGTATCCTCGAATTAAAAGCGATATTCTTTACTGGCTGACGTACTTATATCTTGATGATGGCAATTTAACATTAGGTGAAAGCTATTTATCGGATCTTTATAAAAGCATTGAGAACAGAGGTGAGCAAGGATACTTAAAACAAGTTAAAGAACTGGAAGCTTACTTGTTGTTAGAAAAAGGTAATTTTAACAAAGCATTGGATATTTATCAGGATGCTCTTAGCTTTTATCTGGATAACAAAAAGTACGATAAAGCGCTTGTGACCTTGCAAGATTTAATATGGGCCACTGAAAGACAGCAAGATCATGAGAAAAGTATCGACTATCTTAAGCAGTATGTCGATCTTATGGGGCAGGTGTTCAATGAAAAGCGCGCTCAAGTACTGGCGGTTGAGCAAGAAAAAAATAACGCCAAATTAAGAGAGCATAAGATTGCTTTGCTGGCGGAACAAAATAGAAGCGCAGAACTGAAAATTGCGAATAGAAACTTATGGTTAAAAATGTCCAGTGTTATTGCTGTTCTTATTATTTTGATTATCTGGTTACGATTACGGGTTAAGCATAAATTATCTGAGCAATACCAGAAAATGAGTTATAAAGATGCGTTAACCAATGTAGGTAATCGATTGTTTTTTCATGAGCATATTGAGCGTGAGCTGGCAAAAGTTTTAAGAGCGCGCGATCGTCAGTCGGATCAACGGTTGGCGCTGATAATTCTGGATATCGATCATTTTAAAGCGTTTAATGACCAATACGGTCACGATGCTGGCGACAGAGTGTTGATAGAGTTTGCAGCACGGTTAAATAGTTCTATCAGGGAAACCGATTTGCTAGCGAGATGGGGTGGAGAAGAATTTGTTATTGCTGGGAATGTTAGCAATCAGCAGGAAACATCAAACTACATAAACCGAATACTAACTGCTATTAATTCGAAGCCATTTTATATTGCGGGAAAAAAACACTCAATCAGCTGCTCCATAGGCGCTGTTGCTTATCCGTTCTTTACTGAAGCGGAAAAAGAGCCAAAATGGACATCTTTATTAACTCTGGCGGACTTCGCTTTATATCGGGCAAAAAATACAGGCAGAAACCGCTGGTGTTTATTTGAAAATACTGGCATTAAACAGCACGATAGTTTACAGGCGATAATTGATCAAAAGGTAAGCGTGGAGCAGGCTTTATTAAGTAAACAGATCACAGCTATTGAGTCAGAGTGAATCAATCCAGTCTGCTTAATCTAAAGTAGACTTTTAACCATTCATTTTTCCTATAAGTTATGCACAATATTATTTTTATTGAAACTATTGTTAGATATAATGCTGAAGGGAAAAGTTAAGATAAGTATCAAGGTAACTATTTAAAATAGCTATCACTTTGCAAATCTATCAAGAAAAAATATCAATCAAGGACAGAGTTAATATGTCAGGCAACACCCTCCCGTTTTCAATTACCGACTTGGCGATCGACTATTGCCCAGCGGATCCGGACAAGCCAACATTTGTGTTTGTTCATGGGAATACACAAAACAGCAGTTGTGGCGAAGGGCTGATTAAGTTTTTTGCTGAACGCGATCACAGTACTCTTTGTTATGATCTGCCCGGCCACGGCCGTTCAGCACCCGCGCCAGATCATTACCATTTTAATGATTTAATCCAATTGAATGCCGAACTACTGGCACATTATTCATTGCAATCGCCCATATTAGGTGGCCACTCTCTTGGTGGAATGATTCAGGCTGCTGCTGTAGCGAATGATTTAGTTCAGGCCAGATCATTGATTCTGTGCGGATCACTGGATCAAAATCCTCTTGATGCCATGCAAGTATTTAATCGCGAGCAAGCGCAGAGTATGGCCCTGTATCTGGATGACTATATGAATTCTGGCTCGGTGTTGTATAAGCGTCAAAAATATTATGATTACTTTGCAAACCGTCATCTGGACGATGCATTTTTAGAGATTATTAATCGTCGTTACAATCAGCCCCATGCCAGTAACAATAATCTATCGACACTGACCGGCTTTACCGTAAGAGAAAAGCTTTGTCAGAAAGAGATTCCTATTTTGGTGATCCACGGTGAAGATGAAACGGTGATCCCAAAACCCCTTGTGGAAATCATGAGTGAGCATTATAAAACCATGCAGATTGAATGGTTGACGGGTGGTGGCCACAATGCATTTTTCCAACAGGCTGAGCAAACCGAAGCAATTTTAAAAAAACATTATGAGCGATTAACTTAATCGTTCTTTAAGCTTTGCCTCACAATTCCATCGAAAATCCACTTGTCATCGATAACTGTTTTACTTATCTTAAATTTATCATCCGTGCTAAAAAAAGGCTGCCCGAAGGCAGCCAAAGTGTTGGAGTACACACTGAAAACAGATAAGGAGATTATGGTTGGTGAGGTGAAGAGTCTACTTTTGCGACTGGCTTTATCAGCCGAAGAATTTTTTCAAAGGGTGTTAGCACTATGGCATTGCCGCTGAGTACCAGTATAAAACCTAAAATGGTCGACTGATGCCAAACAAATCCTTCGTAAAGCGTACTGAATACCACTGCCACCAATGGGAATAACACGATTACATAGCTGGCTTTTTCTGGCCCAATGTTTTGAAACAACATAAAGTAGCAGGCAAAGGCAAACACGGTTCCGAACAGTGATAAATACAATAATGACACCCAATAACTGGTCTGGCTGGCAAAAGTAAATTCTGAACCATTGATTAAGGCATAAATTAATAAGGCAATGGTTCCGTATAACATGCCCCATGTGTTGCCCTGGATCACCGAAATTTTATTTGCGGTATTGCGGACACTGACCATATTACCTAGAGAAGCCAGAAAGGTACCAAACAGGGTAAGCATTAAACCAATTATGGCGGTACTTGAAATGTTGAAGTCTTGTAAATCTTGCCAGAACAAAGCAATGATCCCGATAATACCGAGCAGGGCGCCTATAATAATTCTCCCTGCTATTGGTTTACCAAAAAAGATTCGGGTATTAACGATATTCATTAACAGTAAGGTTGAAAAGGCGATGGATGTCATGGCCGATGTCAGGTAGTTTTGTGCCCAGTAGAGCACAAGGTAATTCATACTGAAATTCAGCAGGCCAAGTAAAAATATAAAACTGTGATTTCTTAATGACAGTGCAAGTGGAACTTTTTTCCACCAGCAAAATCCCCACATAAGTATTGCCGCCAGAGCAAAGCGATAAAATAAAGAAATCTCTACCGCCACTTCGCCAAGCTGAAACTCAATGGCAAACCAGGTGGTGCCCCAAATTAAAACCGTTGTCAGGTACAGCAAAGTGTTTTTCATAATGAAAACTCATTCTGGTTTCAGCCAGTCATTAATTTTTCGATTTATTTTATGGCAGTGATTGAGTATGTAAGTGATTAAGCCACTAATCGATGATAGAGGTATAGTGTAGAGATTTTCTGTTTATATAACATATACAGAAAAATAAAAATGTAACCTATACAGATTGGCGTTATACTTAGACGTAATAAGTTAACCTGTAATGTAATGAGATGCGATTATGTCCTTTGCCGTTGAACGGGAAACCGAAGATTTTCTATACCAGCAGGTAATAAACCTGATCCGGGATATGAAAGCCCAACAAACACTACGGCCCGGTGATAAGCTGCCATCACTGCGCGGCTTGGCTGATAAATTAAAAGTCAGTGTGCCTACGGTAAAACAGGGCTATCAGGAACTGGAACGGCTCGGCGATATTGAAGCAAGGCCAAAATCCGGCTATTACCTGAAAGCTGCATCGTCCGATCATCATCCGCCGAAACGCATACGTCTGGCGCGTCAGCCGGTAAAAGTTAAGCGCCAGTCTTTAATTGAACAGGTTTACGACGCTATTCATACCCCAGGCGTGTTGCCACTTGGCATTGCCAATCCGGTTGCAGCGTTCCCCTCGGATAAAACCTTAGCGCGAACCATGCGCCGGGTAATGGCGATGGCCGGTACGCAGGCCATCAGTTACGGCCCCATGGATGGCTTTGCCCCATTAAAACGACAATTGGCCTATCGATATCTGGATTTTGGTTTAAAAGTGGATCCTGATGATCTGGTGATCACCAATGGCGCGCAGGAGGCTCTGGCCATTGCACTACAATGCGTTGCCAAGGCAGGTGATGTAATTGCCGTGGAGTCGCCCTGTTATTTTGGCATATTAGAGCTTATTGAAAGCCTGGGTATGATGGCCTATGAAATTCCGGTTTGTCCCGACGATGGTATCTGGATAGAGGATCTGGAAAAAGCCATTGAACAACAGTCGATAACCGCCTGTGTTTTTTCGACCGCCATCAGCAATCCTATGGGCAGCTGTATGCCCGATGAAAACCGGCAGAAAGTGGTGGAGATCCTTGAACAAAAGAATATTCCATTGATTGAAGATGATGTTTACAGCGATCTGTATTTTACCGATAAACGTTGTATTCCTGCGCAGGGTTATTCAAAAAAAGGACTGGTGATCACTTGCGCCTCTTTCTCAAAAACTGCCGCACCCGGTTATCGGGTTGGCTGGATGATAACTTCCAGGTACAACGACAGCGCCCGGCGCTATAAACGGGCATTGTCGTGTTCTTCATCGCTCATTAATCAGTGGACGTTATCGGAGTTTATTGCCAGTGGTGATTACGATCGTAATATGGTCAAGCTGCGTCGAACCTTATGTTGTAATAAGGAGAGAATGATTGCGAGCATCAAGCGTTACTTTCCAAACGAGATTCGTGTCAGCGACCCCCAGGGAGGTGGTGTGCTCTGGATAGAGTTACCAGGCGGCTGCGATACGGTCAATTTATTTCATCAGGCATTATCGAAAAATATCAGTATTGCTCCGGGCGCTATATTTTCACCAACCAATAAATACTCACGTTGTTTTCGAATCAGCTTTGGTCTGCAGTGGAGTAATGAATTAGACATGGCCATTAAAACCTTAGGTGGATTGACAAAGCAGCTTATACAAGAGTCGAAAAATTGATTGGTCATGGTTTTGATGTGCCACTAAATGATGAATTTGATTCTAAAACTTTAACTATGAATGTTTATTATGGAATTTTTGGGTCCAATCGGTAAATTCTTCAAAAGGCATGGCTTTGGTAAAGTGGTAGCCCTGAATAAAATGACAGCCCAGTTGATTCACAATCTCCAACTGCCCTTTTTTTTCTATGCCTTCGGCAATCACTTTTTTATTAAGCGACTTGCCTAGGTTAACAATGGCTTTGGTTATAATTTTATCATCGTCTTCATCATCAATATCCGATATAAACGAACGATCCACTTTAAGTGTTGATACAGGAAATTGCTTTAAATAGGACAGCGACGAATATCCCGTACCGAAATCATCGATCGCAATATCAACGCCCAGCTGATCCAGCATGGTCAATCTTTCAATCACGTCTTCGCCAATTTCCATTAAGGTTGTTTCTGTGATTTCCAGTGTGACATGTTTGTGATTAAGTTGAATGGAAGCAATGGCTTTGCTGACAATGGGGATTAAGTTTTCATCACGAAACTGCAGAGGAGATAAATTAACGGTGACGCCAGTATCTTTCAGTTGCTCGATGGTTTGCCACTGTTTGCAATCGCGACACGCTTGCTGCAGTACCCATTCGCCAATGGTGATAATCATGGAGTTTTTTTCGGCCGCAGGAATAAACATTGCTGGTGGCAGTAATCCTTTTTTGGGGTGTTGCCAGCGAATTAAAGCTTCAGCCTTAACGACTCGACCGGATTCGGTATCGATAATAGGTTGATAATGCAGTACAAACTGATTGGAATCGATGGCCAGTTGCAGCTCGGTTTGCAATTGCTTGGTTTGTGTCAGTTCCAGCTCGAAAACAGGATCATAATATCGGTAGGTGCTGCGGCCGCCCCGTTTAGATTTGTACATGGCCAGATCGGCACTTTTTAATAAAGCTTCTGGTGAAATGCCATCGTGCGGATAAATGGCAATACCAATACTAACTCCGGTATTTATTTGATGGCAATCCAGTTCCAATGGCTCGGCAAGTTCTTCAATTAATCGTTCGGCAATATTGGCTGAACCTTCCGCAATATTATTGAACTCGGCAATAATGACAAATTCATCACCGCCGAGTCGAGCAATCATATCGATGTCTCTTAAACTTTTTTGTAGTCTGCGAGCGGTTACTTTTAATAAAGTATCACCGGTTGTATGGCCGAGTGTGTCATTCACTTCCTTGAAGTTATCAAGATCAAGCAGCAATACCGCAAACTGTGCTTGTTCACGTCTGGCGTATTGAATTTTATCGGACAGAGCCATATTAAATTTAACACGGTTAGCCAGTCCTGTTAATGGATCGTGTTGCGCCATGGCAATCAGTTCTTCTTCGATGGATTTACGACTTAGTGCGTATCGAATGGAGCGCTCTAACATAGAGGCACTGAGCTCTTGCTTTATCAGGTAATCCATAGCGCCTGATTTCGTAGCTTCCAGATCAATCTTGTGATCATCAAGACCTGTAAGCAATATTACAGCGTTGACCACAAACGTACTGGAAGTAATTTCTTTGGTTAGATCCAGTCCATTTTGTTGACCGAGATAATAATCAATCAAATAGATATCGTAACTGGATTGGGCAATAAATTGTTGTGCCTTTTCATAGGTGTCTGCCCAAGTGATGACGATATTACCGTCATAAGCCTGATCAAGATAAGACTCGACTAACACATAGTCATCTTCATCGTCCTCGACCAGTAATAGCTGAATGACTTGTGAGTTGTCTTTTTGTGTTGCTGGTGACGTCATGAGTTTTCGGGAAGTTTCACTATTTTAAACCAATAATTCGAAAGCTGTTTGACTAAATCAACCAGTTTTTCAAAAGTTACTGGCTTGGCGATGTAGGAGCTTGCGCCCAAGTTATAACTTTTGAATATGTCTTCTTCATGCTTCGAGGTAGTTAAAATAACTATGGGGATGTGACGAAGGTTGGGAGTATCTTTAATATCTTTTAGTGCCTCTCTACCATCTTTGCGTGGCATGTTTAAATCTAGCAATATAATGTCTGGCAACTCCTTGTCATGCAGTTTTTTATAGTCACCTTGACGATTTAAAAAGTCCATGAGTTGTTGACCGTCCTCGGTAAAACTTATGTCATTTATTAAATTAGCTTCAGCGATGGCATCTTCAAACAGCAGCCGATCGTCAGGATCATCATCACACATATGGATGTGGATTAAGTTTTCCGAACGTTCCATTGACTTACAAATCCTCTCTATTCCATTGTATTGGTAACTCGATAATAAACTCGGCGCCCTCACCGGGCTGGCTAATAACATCAATGGTTCCGCCATGTCGTTCAACAATTTTCCGACAAATGGCTAGACCAATTCCTGTGCCTTCGTATTGGCTGCGGGCGTGCAGTCGCTGAAATACTTCAAAAATGCGATCCGCGTATTTGGGATCGAAACCAATACCATTGTCTTTGACATAGATACAAACCTTAGAGTTATCTTGACTAAGTTTAGACCAAATGTTGACAATGTGCTGCTTATCTTGTTGTCGAAATTTGATGGCATTACCCACCAAGTTTTGCAGTAATTGACGAAACTGTCCTTCATCAACGCTGAGCTCTGGTAAAGGTTCTCGCTTAATGAGGGTGTTAGATTGTTCAATTGCGACTTCAAGATCAGAGAGCACACCATCAAGAATGTTATCGATAGACTGTTGGGTAAAAGGGCGCCCTCGTGTAGCTACTCGAGAGAAAGCCAGCAAATCGCTGATTAATTGACTCATTCTGCTGGCAGCCTGCTGCATTCTACTCAAATAGTCGAAGCTTTTGTCGTCCAGTTTATCGGCCATCCGTTCTGCAAGCCGATCGCCAAAGGCCTGAACCTTTCGTAAGGGTTCCTGTAAATCGTGGGAAGCAACGTAAGCAAATTTTTCCAGCTCACTATTGCTACGTTTTAGTTCAACTTCTTGTTTTTTCAGGCGACTTTCAGTGAGCCGTCTTACTTTTATTTCCTGATTAAGCTGCTCAGTTTGCCGTTTAATGCCGGACGACATTTTATGAAAATGTCGTGCCAGTACGCCCAGCTCATCATGACGCTGAACAGGAAGAGCACCAACTTGTTGAATATCGCCAAATTGTTTCATGCTATTGAGTAATTGTTTTACTGGTTGTGCTAGCGTCCGCATCATTAAGAAGGCTGTGGCACCAGCAATAAGCGCAATAATAAAGCCAGTGGTTAACAAGCTGATATTAATGTTCTGTGTAATTTCATCAATTTCTTGATATGGCTGAACAAGTGCCAGAAGCATATATCTATGTGGATTAAGCGAATCAAAAAAAACCTGTTCCGTTACTATAGCCATTTTTTGTTTATCGGTTTTGTAAACCGTTTCTCGATTGATTTGTTTGGGAACAGTAATCAGTGCTTCGCTATCCGTAAAATCCTGTTGTAGGGTGTACTGGGCTTTGTCTTTAAATTCAAAAGAAAAAGTTTGTTCGTTATCAGGATGGTGAAAGTAATAACCATCAGAGCGTAATGCGTAAAACTGTTTAGGAGGCGTAATAATTTGTGTCAGCTGATGAAACATTTGCGTGACATCCATGCTGATAATTATAAAGCCATGTAACTTTTGTTTATGAAAAATTGGTGCAACCGCCCGTAATGTGGCTGTTTTAGGTTCGCTAATAACACCAAATTCACGGTTTAATGACAACTCAGATAACAATGTTTGGTTGGGTTTTAATGATAATGCATTTTGAATATAGCCGCGGTGAATTTTTTCCTGCAGTTGATCATCAGGCAACTGTATAACACTATTATTTTGTCGTCTTATCACCAGCAACTCTTTGGCACTGGGTAAATTGGTGCCTTTTTGATAGCGAACATAACGTACTTTAAAGTAGTGTGAGTTAGCGGCCAGAATTTGGTTGAACAACACCGTAAGGCTTTCTTTCCATTCTTCTTGTTCAATTAAACTTAAAAAACTATCGATATTATTGTTATTGGCAACCACGCTTTTTATCAGTCGCGAGTTGGCGATTATATGGGCGTCTTCAGTGAGTTGTTTGATGTCTTTGTTCAGACTGCTGGAAATAAAGGATAAGCTCTGGTGCAACTCGTTGTATTTTTGATTGGTCAGTTGATCGGTCAGTTGAAAGGAAACAACTACCACTGTGGTTAACGAGGTAATCGTTACCAGTAAAAGGGTTAAGGATAAAAATTTACTTTTTAGGCTCCAGTTGAATTCCATGGCTGCGGTTTTGTGTCTATATTTTTATAGTCAGGTTAATGAGCGCAGCATCATGGTTTGATATTTAGCCTGAGCACTGCGAGACAGATAGTATTTAACACTTTGATAAGTATAGATTAATTTATCTATCCCGCTAGTTTAGTATTTATAGAGCTTAGGGTTTGCTTTTTTTCTTAAAAATATTACGACTGTCGGCTTCTAAATCTTCTTTTGGAGCGCCTTGTTGAATAAGAGCCTTAAACTGTTTAAATTCATTACTGTGAGGGGGCATGCCCGCCAGTTTTAATATTTCATCCAGTCCTTGGCGACGGTACTGTATAAAGCTTTCTATAATTTTATCCCAATCATCACCTGTGGCTTTTTCAATGGCTAATACTGCGTAAAGATCGGCCACCGATAACTCCAGGTTCATACGCGATCTCATGATTTTTTTTTCAGATACTTTGAATTGTTTTGCCAGTTCTTTTACTGCCTGCATCTGATCTTTACGGGCGACATAGTCAATATTGACCAACCATCGATCAATCTGTTTGTCGCCCGTGTTAAAGTTGGCTGCGAAGGTTAAAGGACTGAATAAACATAGCAAAATAAAAGAAAAAATAAGTTGTTTCATGTGTAAATCTCCACTTTTGACCGTTCCATTAAAACATAAAGTCAGGTTTTAGGTTGTTGTTTATATTGCCATTTATGGCTGCAAAGGTTTGTGAACGCCTTGGCAAGGGTGTTACCTTTGCGGCCGCTTAGGTACTAATTACCAAATTGGTGAATAAAAAGTCACCTTTCCGGTGTGAAACACGTATAATACGCGCCTCGAAATTTATGAGAGAAGTCCTGTGATAGAGAAGTTAAGAAATATAGCCATTATAGCCCACGTTGACCATGGTAAAACCACGCTGGTTGATAAGTTACTGCAGCAGTCCGGAACCTTGTCGGATCGTGCTGAGCCAACCGAGCGAGTAATGGATTCCAACGATTTGGAAAAAGAACGTGGTATTACCATTTTGGCTAAAAACACCGCCATCAGCTGGAGCGATTATCGTATCAATATCGTTGATACGCCGGGACACGCCGACTTTGGTGGTGAAGTGGAACGCATTATGTCGATGGTTGATTCGGTACTGTTACTGGTTGATGCGGTTGACGGTCCCATGCCACAAACGCGTTTTGTGACCCAAAAAGCTTTTGCACAGGGCTTAAAGCCAATCGTTGTGATCAATAAAATTGATCGACCCGGTGCGCGTCCTGACTGGGTTATGGATCAGGTTTTCGATTTATTCGATCGTCTGGGTGCCACTGATGAGCAGTTGGACTTTCCGGTTATTTACGCCTCGGCATTAAATGGATTTGCCTGTGATGATCCAGAAACCACTGAAGGCGATATGACGCCATTGTTTCAGGCGATTGTCGATATTGTTGAACCACCAGCGGTGGATTTGGACGGCCCGTTCCAGATGCAAGTCTCTCAGCTTGATTACTCAAGCTATGTGGGCGCGATTGCGATTGGCCGAATTAAGCGCGGACGCGTTAAACCGAATCAGCAGGTCACTATTATTAATCGTGACGGCGATACCCGAAAAGGCAAAGTAGGTCAGGTTCTTGGTTACATGGGACTTGAGCGCTCAGAGGTAACTGAAGCCACTGCTGGCGATATTGTCGCCATCACCGGTATTGATGCACCAAAAATTTCTGATACCTTTTGTGCGCAGGATGCGGTTGAAGCATTGCCTGCTCTGACGGTTGATGAGCCTACCGTCACCATGACGTTTCAGGTCAACACCTCGCCGTTTGCTGGTAAAGAAGGAAAGTTTCTAACCTCACGTCAAATTCTTGAGCGTCTGGAGCAGGAGCTTATCCACAACGTTGCATTACGCGTTGAGCAAACCGATGATCCGGATAAATTCAAAGTATCGGGTCGTGGTGAGTTGCATTTATCGGTACTGATCGAAAACATGCGACGGGAAGGATTTGAGCTTGCGGTTTCGCGACCAGAAGTAATTATGCGCGAAATCGATGGCGTATTAATGGAACCTTATGAAAATTTAACCATCGATATAGAAGAAGTGCACCAGGGTTCCATTATGGAAAAACTGGGTGAGCGCAAAGCAGAAATGCAAAACATGGTGCCGGATGGCAAAGGTCGAATTCGTCTCGACTTTATTATTCCATCGCGCGGATTAATCGGTTTTCAAACCGAGTTTTTAACCGCAACGTCGGGCTCGGGTTTGATATATCACACCTTTGAACGTTACGACGTGGCTATTCCGGGTGCGTTGGCACAGCGCCATAATGGTGTCTTGATCAGTAATGGTCAGGGTAAAGCCTTGAGTTACGCTCTGTTTGCACTGCAGGAACGTGGCCGATTATTCCTTGGCCATGGTCTTGAAGTGTATGAAGGTATGGTGCTGGGTATCCACTCTCGCGATAACGACTTAACGGTAAACCCATTAAAAGGTAAGCAGTTAACCAACGTTCGTGCCGCTGGTACTGATGAGAATCTGGTATTAACGCCGCCGATTGTGTATACCTTAGAACAGGCACTTGAATTTATTGATGATGATGAACTGGTTGAAGTGACGCCGAGCAGTATTCGTATCCGTAAGAAGTGGTTAAAGGAGCACGAACGCAAACGCGCCTCACGTCAGTCATCTTAAAGGAGAAACTATGACGTTATTTGGCAAGCAATTGAGTACTGCGAACACTAAAACCGGCTTAGGTCTTAAAGCGGGGTTCAGTGTGTTAGTGAGTTTGACACTGTTTGCCTGTGCCAGCGACTCTTCGGTGACACCGCTTAATGTGACTCGCATGTTGTTTGGCTATATCGAACCGCCAAAAGCGGAGTCGGTTATGACGTCATTAAGAAAAGAATACAATCGCTGTATGGCGATTGATGATTCTCGAAATTGTGTGCAGCTGGCCTACGATCAGGTTCGGGTGACTCAGGGGCTGGATCCCAAAGCCATCCCAGAAGGTTATGTTATCGTGGTTCAGGAAGAGATCGAAAATCCTAAACCATCCAGCGAGCAATCTTCAGACAGTCAGTAATTTCATAGAATCAAAAAAAACCGGCCAGGGAGGCCGGTAATTGTGTCAATATTTGCAGGTAGGAGATTGACACTACACATTTTAGGGACTGAACAAATAATAATCTGTAAGCCTGTCGTGCAATTCCTTGTAAGACAAGTTCCATTCTTTTCATATAAATCTCGTATTTATGCAGACCTCCATTTCATTCTCTGGTTTTTATCGATCAAGTTCACATAGTGAGATATTTTGTTCGGGATCCGCTATTTGCGAGATTTGCGTGCTAACATTAGTGAAACGCTTTAAGGCATTGTCACATCAACGATTGATACGCACACAGAGTGTTATGGAGAGATATGCAGCTCTTATACCCGGAAATTAAAGCCTATGCCAAGCATCATATGGATGTTGGACACGGCCATGAAATCTACTACGAAGAAAGTGGCTCCGAAGATGGTACTCCGGTTGTTTATGTGCACGGAGGACCGGGGACAGGGTCGGTCAGTTATCACCGTCGTTTTTTTGATCCTGAAAAATACCGCATTATTTTAATTGACCAGCGCGGCTGTGGCTTATCGAAAGCAAAAAATCCTTTAGCGCAAAACACCACCGAACATCTGTTGGATGACATGGAAGCCATTCGCGAAAAATTAGGAATTAATCGTTGGGTTGTATTTGGCGGCGGCTGGGGCGCAACCTTATCGTTGTTGTACGCACAAAAATATCCGGAGCGTGCTCTGGGGCTAATACTGCACAGTGTGTTTCTGGGACGTCAGCAAGATATCGACTGGATATTTGAAACCGGTGTTCCAAGGCTGGTGCCCGATTACTGGGAAGAGTTCACCCAGTCGCTGCACGCCAGTGATACCAAAAATCTGCTTAAAGTATTTTCTGATCGACTGGAAGGCGACGATGATCTGGCCCGTATGTCGGCGGCAAAGAGTTGGGCCGTCTGGTATGCGCGCAGTAGCCTGTTGCATCATTCCAGTGCCTGGCTTAAGCGTTTTAATGATCCCCATGTTGCCAGTACCACTGCCCGGATCCAGGCGCATTATTTTCGTCATGATTGTTTTATTGAGCCGAATCAGGTGTTGCAACATTGTGAGCAGTTAAGCGATGTGCCCGGCATTATTGTGCATGGGCGATTCGATTTACTTTGCCCGCTCGACTGTTCCTGGTTATTGCAACAGGCCTGGCCGGAGGCCGAACTTCACATCATTCGTGACGCTTGTCACGCCAACCTTGATCCTGGCATAACCGACGCCCTGGTTCGTGCCGCTAAAGAAATGCATAAAATAGTGACCCATGATTGCTCTGATTCAGCGAGTGACTAACGCCGACGTCGTGGTAGACGGAGAAACGGTAGGTGCCATCGACCAAGGGATAATGGCACTAATTGGTGTGGAAAAGGGCGATTCGGAAGCGCAAATAAAACGCTTATCGGAACGATTGCTCGGTTATCGTATTTTTTCTGACGCTGAAGGTAAAATGAATTTAAATTTACAACAGATCGGTGGCGGCTTGTTATTGGTACCACAGTTCACTCTGGCGGCTTCAACTGAAAAAGGTATGCGTCCCAGTTTTAGCTCTGCGGCAACGCCAGATGTGGGTCAGCAGCGTTTTGAACAGTTTGTTGAAGTCTGTCGGGCGAAACATAATCCGGTCGCTACGGGCGTATTTGGTGCCGATATGCAGGTGACTCTGTGCAATGATGGCCCGGTTACTTTCTGGTTACAGGTGGATCCTTAGCGCTAGTTAAATAGTGCTAGAAGAGATCAAAGTATACTGATTAGGGTTTCATTTGTTTGAGATAGCTTCTATATATTTTGAACGGTGGTTTAAATAACCTCCGTCCGTTCAAACAATACTATTAATTATAAAAAAATTTATTTGTCAGGAGATTGTATTATGTCGCTACCGGCACAATATGATGTGTTACTCAGTGGCGAGCTGAGTCAGGAAAAAGCTGAGGTTGTTGCTGCACTGTCTAAGTTATTTAAAAAAAGTGAGCAGCAGATAGATGCATTGCTGAATAAAGCGCCGGTTGCCGTGAAAAAAAATGTTGAAGAAACCGTGGCGCAACAATATAAGCAAGCGATTGAAAAGCGTGGCGCTTTGGTGATCCTTGAGCAACAAAAAAATGCGCTGCATGACAGCTGGAGCCTTGAGCCTACCGACGAAGAAGCTGAAAAAAGTGTAACTGGAAAAGCGTCCTACGTTGCAAAGGATATTGAGTCAGATTTTCAAGCCGCTCCACAGCGGTCATCCGCATCCGTTTCCGATGAAGAACACGTCAGTGCCCATTCAGAGCATACGTCTTTACCCGATGAGTCTTTTGAGTCTGATAATGACGACATAGTCTCGAAAAAAGACGACCTAGAATCGAATAGTGACAGCATAAGTGCGGATAACGATCCTCATCATGAATCTGACGAAGCTGAGTCGTCAGGCTGGAAGTCAAAAATAAAAGGTTTGTTTAATAAAGACTAGAAGACTGCTCAAAAGTAGCGAGCGAAGGTGAGACAAGGCAGGTTCGAGAAAGCAGTGTTTACACACAGTAAAAAAATATTTTGAGTCGAAGTTTAACGCTGTATCATCACAGCCATTTTTGACATAGCTTCTAATACAATCTGAAGAAGTCAGATTACTCTAAAGATTCACATCTAAAGAACTTTCATAAAACAACTATCATATTGGCTAAAGCAGCATATTTTAAGTGCTGCTTTAGTTATCTGTTTTATTCCTGAGTTGCTTTTGTCGGGGCACTTTGTTGCTCCACCAGGTTAGCCAGTTGTTGATAACTGTAATTGGTTTGACCTTCCATTGAAAATTTAAATAAGGGCAACAGTGAACGCCAAAACAAACCTTTGGGTTTAACGGTGTTGTTCGACACAATAAGTGTTTTATCTTGTTGTTGCTTAAAGTGAATATCCACTTCGTTAACAAGCATTTCGTTTTCTAAGGTAAAGGAAAACTGCTTACCGGGTACAATGGTATTGACGGTTTCAAGCATTTCCATTTCTTCTCCGTTATGAATCATGACCAACTTCCACTGACTGCCCTCGGTCATTGGCGCGCCTTTCACTGGCTCAAACCGAATAAAACCGGGTAACCACTTGGCGGTATTACTCGGATCGCTAAAAACAGCGAAGGTTGTGTTTCGATCTGCATTGACCAAGGTTTCTGTTTGGTAATCAAATTCTTCTATAAAAGCACCAATGCTAAAGAAAATTAAAATCAGCGCCGTCAAAACCTGTATGGTTCGAATTATTTTTTTCATAAGTTACACTCGATATTATTATAATATTTTTTGTAAAAACGGTTGTTTACTAAGGTGTTTGTCCTCTTAGTTCAAATACCTTGTTAAACAGATAGTTTGATGTTGCTTTATCAGCCGGTACAGGCTCGGCAATGGTAAAACGAATTTTTGACCAGAATCTTCGCGGAATGGTCCCCATGGCAGGACCATCTTTGCGACTGAAAAAACTGCCCCACAAACCGCTTAATGCCATGGGAACAACCGGTACCGGTGTGCGCTGAATAATCTTATCAATACCGCCTCTAAACGGAAGCATATCACCGGTTGATGTAATTTTTCCTTCGGGGAATATACACACCACTTCCCCTTCCTCCAGATATTCGGCAACTTTATCAAACGCTTGATTCATTAGCTCGGGGTTTTCTTTAGCCGATGCTATGGGTATCGCCTTGGCAGTTCTAAAAATAAAGCTGAGAATCGGTGTTTTAAAAATCCGGTGATCCATAACAAAGCGAACCGGGCGACGACAACACCCAGCGATTATTAACGCGTCCATAAAGCTGACATGGTTGCAGACCAGAACACAGGCTCCCTCTTCAGGAATTTTATCCAGTCCTTTCAGTTTTATGCGGTAAAGGGTATTAACCATAATCCACACCAGAAAGCGCATAATAAATTCTGGTACCAGAGTAAAAATGTAAATTGCAACAATTACATTTAAAACGCCAGTGATTAAAATGATCTCTGGCACAGTGACATTGAAAGAAATTAATATCATCGCCATAGTGCCAGATAAAACCATGAAAAATGCATTTAGAATATTATTCCCGGCGATGACACGTGAAAGGTATTGACGATCACATCGCTGTTGGATCAAGGCGTATAACGGCACAATAAACAAGCCGCCAAATGCACCTATAAGACTGGCATCAATTAATACGCGCCAGTTGCTCCAGTGTTGCAAAAACTCTGATGCGGATAACTCAGGTAATGCGCCTGTTGCATGATTGGCAAAAAATAAATCTATACTAAACAGTGTCATTCCAAAGGCGCCTAAAGGCACCAATCCTATTTCAACTTTTCGACCAGACAATCGTTCACAAATAAGTGAGCCAATACCAATGCCTAATGAAAAGAAGGTCAGAAGCAACGTAGTAACACTTTCTTCTCCACCCAAGGTGTGTTTGGCGTATGTGGGTATTTGCGCCAGTATGGTGGCGCCAAAAAACCAGAACCATGAAATACCCAGTACCGACAGAAATACCGTTCGGTTTTTGGTCATAAATGAAAAGGTACGCCAAGTTTCAGTAACAGGGTTCCAGTTAATTGTCAGTTGAGGGGCAACGGCTTCTGCACTTGGAATACGTCGTGCACTTAAATAACCTGTAATAGCAATGGCAACAATAACTATGCAAACAATAGCGGGTCCAAAATTATCAATGGCAATTAAATTACCACCGACAATAGTGCCAATCAGTATGGCTAAAAAGGTCCCCATCTCAATTAAAGCATTACCGCCTACCAGCTCTTTTTCTTGTAGATACTGCGGAAGTATGCCGTATTTAATTGGGCCAAACAGAGTTGATTGAAGTCCCATCAAAAATAAAATAAGCAATAAAAATGGAATGCTTTGTAAATAAAAGCCAACACACGCCAGTAGCATAATGCCTATTTCTAATAGCTTTATTCGCCGAATGGCCAGAAACTTAGGGTATTTTTCTGCCAGTTGTCCACTGGTAGCAGAAAAGAGAAAGAAGGGTAAAATAAATATAATTGCCGATAGGTTTATCAGTAATCCTACATCTTCGGCAGCACCACTGGAGAGTTGATAGGCAAACAAAATAAATAAAGCATTTTTATAAACATTATCATTAAATGCGCCCAGTGCCTGGGTAATAAAAAAAGGTGAGAATCGTTTTTGTTTTAATAATTGAAACTGACTGCCAGACATAGCTTCTCCAAATAGCTAATGCGTAGTTAAATTATAAGACCTATGTAGAGGTTAATAGTTTTAGGATTTTTTTACCGCGCTTAAATCCACAGGCCAATCAAAAAAAGTTGCGCTGTTCAGTGTGGTAATTGCCGCAATAATTTCGTGATCAATATTGCGCGCTTCTGCTACTCGGCGGCAAACTTCTGGGAGATAGCAAGGTTCATTACGATTGGATTTGGCTTTAATGGTTTTCGGCATTAAAAAGGGCGCATCGGTTTCTATCATTAATCGATCATTCGGGATCAATTCGATAGCATCAAGCAGCGACTGATTTCGCCGGTCGTCACAAATCCAGCCAGTAATGCCTATGTACATATCCAGCTCAAGATAGGCTTGCAGTTGTTCTTCGTCGCCAGTAAAGCAGTGCAATAACATTTTATTCAGCTTGGCTTTGTACTGGTGCAATATGCTGACCATTTCGTTATGGGCATCGCGTTCGTGCAGGTAAACCGGTAATTGATGTTTGCAGGCCAGCTCAAGCTGGGTGGTAAATACATTTATTTGTTGATTGGGCTCAGAATAATTACGGTTAAAGTCGAGGCCGCATTCACCAACGGCAACCACAAAAGGGGATGCGTAGAGAGACTCCATCATCTGCCATTTTTCATCGTCCATTTCCTTGGCATCGTGTGGGTGGCAGCCGACGGTACAGCGCAAATGCATCGGATATTTTTCGCAAAGTTCAACGGCGCGTTTGGAGTGATCAAGATCGGTACCTGCCAGCACCATACGAGACACGCCCGCATCTATGGCGCGTTGTATAACTTCATCACTGTCTTTGCTAAATCGGCTGTTGGTCAGGTTGACGCAAATATCCGTCCAGATATTCATGCAGGAGTCCCCTGTTTTATTATTGTGGTGCAACGCTGCACTGGCGCAACAAATATTCGCCCTGTCTGCAGCTCTATATCCATTAAGCAGTAGCTCACTGCTATTGAAGCACTGCCCAGTCCATGCTGCAAGTAAAAACTCGGTATTGAGTAGGCTCAGTTAGCTATTGCTGCAGTAGAGTGGAATTTGCGCATGATTGCCCTGCCAGTGGCTGATGTCGTAATGCAGGTAATCACCATCGTCTGACCATTGGTGCAGGCCGTTATTGGTAAGAGCTTTAAAATGCAGTGATGGACTGACGAGCTGATACTGGTCACTTTGCTGCAGGTGGGTAAGGTAAAGACTGGTTAGCTTGTTTGATTGACTCGAAAGCGTCGCTTTAAAACGCACAGTCACCGGATAAGGGCAGCGATTGATAAAGGAGATGCTATTGGTTAATAGAGAATCGCTATCCGGCAAGGATGTTGATTGAATGTATTGATGATGAGCAAATGGGTAGCTCGCCGCCATAGCAATTTTATCCAGTGCAGATAGCTTTAGTGTGGGCTCCAAATCGTGCGATCGGTCTTCGAGCCATTTTGCCTCGGTGGGGTAATTCATAATAGAGTGATCATCATAGGGGAACCACCAGCTGGTGTGCGCATCAAGCGGACGATTGACAGACTCACAACGAGATTTGGCATCGCTTACTTCGTCGCTTAAACGTTGCTGACAACTGACTTGTTGTTGCTTCAGCCAGTGATTACCGTAAGGCCAGTGTGGGTGGCGGTACTCGTGTTCGAAACCCAGTACATGACCAAGTTCGTGCAGCGCAATACGGTTTTTGTAATCATCAGAAAGGTGACTGGAAGCCAAACTATTGAGATACATGGTGGCTGTATTGTCATGGATATCGCTGTGAGCACCAAAACGGGTGCCATCGTAACGGCTAAAGGAAATACGTAGGTGACTGCCATTGTCTGGTTTTTGCCGAGTAAATCGAAAGGAAATATTGCCAAACCGGCTCCAGGTTGTCGCCGCACGCTTAACAATATGTTGCATGTCAGGTGTGCCGTCGAGAAACCACACGGTGAGTGTTGAGCCATTGGGCCATCGTTTGTCTGGCGTTATCACCGCTGCTGACAGGGGCAGAAAACAGGCGGTGATAATAAGAAAAAGCAACTTGCGCATTAACAGCCGATTTATTGGGTAATGAAACGAATTAACGTAGAATATACCATTCTTTTTTAAACTGTGAGATTGAACCATGCAACAAACGCCTGTCATTGCGCCATCCATATTATCTGCTGACTTCGCCAGACTGGGTGAAGAAGTTGAAACTGTCCTTGCCGCCGGTGCTGACTGGGTGCACTTTGATGTGATGGACAATCACTACGTACCCAATTTAACCATTGGCCCCATGGTGTGCCAGGCATTGCGTGATTACGGTATCAAGGCGCCCATCGATGTGCATCTGATGGTAAAGCCAGTGGACAGAATTATTCCTGACTTTGCCAAAGCAGGTGCCAGTTATATCTCTTTTCACCCGGAAGCTTCGGAACATGTGGATCGCACCATTCAGTTGATCCACGATAATGGATGTAAAGCGGGTCTGGTTTTAAATCCGGCGACCTCATTAAATCATCTTGAGTATGTGCTCGATAAACTGGATATGGTGTTGCTGATGTCGGTGAATCCCGGTTTTGGTGGGCAATCGTTTATTCCGCATACGCTGGATAAATTGCGCCAGGTACGCGCGCTTATTGATCAATCGGGGCGTGATATTCGATTAGAAATTGATGGCGGCGTTAAAGCCGATAACATTGCCGATATCGCTGCCGCCGGTGCCGATACTTTTGTTGCGGGTTCCGCTATTTTTAACGCCGATGATTATCAGTCAACCATCCAAACCATGCGCTCAGAAATTGCAAAATCGCAAACTGCATAATTACAAAACGCATCGTTACAAGTTGGATAATTACAAGTTCGATAGTTATATTGGATAGCTTCAAACCATATAGTTAAGCTTTTATAAGCCACATGCAATTGACAAGCAAACGAACAACACGTCAATTGCATCGGTTGCTGCCCGTCTGAGCGTGAGATAGCCATGTTGTTGATGATCGACAATTACGATTCGTTTACTTTTAATCTGGTGCAATATTTCCAGCAGTTAAAGGCCGAGATAAAAGTAGTACGAAACGATCAAGCATCGCTGCAACAAATTGAGCAATGGGCGCCGGAAAAAATTGTGATTTCACCCGGCCCCTGCAGTCCCGATCAAGCGGGTATTTCTTTATCGGTGATCGGTGAGTTTGCCGGAAAAATCCCTATACTCGGCGTTTGTTTGGGGCATCAGGCCATTGCCCAACATTATGGTGCTTCGATTGTCCGTGCTGATGAAGTGATGCACGGTAAAACATCCGATATCCACCACACATCAACGGGCGTTTTTCGTGGTTTAAGCAATCCATTCAAAGCCACACGTTATCACTCACTGGTGATTGATAACGATACACTGCCAGATTGCTTTGATGTCACCGCTTGGAGTATTTGCCAGCAAACAGGCGACAGAAATTTAAATAAAAACAATAAACATCAAACCTATATTATGGGCATCAAACATAAAACGCTGCAGCTTGAAGGCGTACAGTTTCACCCTGAATCGATATTAAGTGAGCATGGACACCAGTTGTTGCAGAATTTTTTGGGGTATTAAGGATTTGTTGTCACGCTTTAAATATAAGCGCATGTTTGTAGTGTTAGTAGGGTGCGCATTTTGCGCACCACTAGCAACTACCATCGTTTCTTTCGCGTCCAAAGCCAAATGCCACTAATCGCCATCAGTAAAAATAAAATCGCGGCGGCATCCATAACCCAGGGGCCTAAAGGGCTAAACAGTCGGCCTTTGTGAATGTCGATTAATACCCGCTCCCAATTTAATGCCTGCCCACGAATGTTTTGTTGTAATGTTTGCCAATGTGACTCTGGCAGTTTAACGTTGGTTATCCATTCAGGGGCTTTAAAAAAGTTAATACTATTAAAACTATCAAAGTTCTCAGAAGCCGCAAACATTCCGCGATTGGTTCCTATAATGAGCTGCTCCCCTTCTACGGCTATTCCGTTTACGGTACCAATTTTTTCTTTAGGAAGAGATTTCTGATCAATTAACTCTCCGTTCAGAGTAAATAAGAACAGTGAACTGGATGTTACTGCCACAATAAAATTATTTAAAGCTGCAGCTCCTTTTAAGCCGCTAATATTATTGTTCGAAACCTGATGATTAAAGTATAAAGAACCTTCTGAGGCAGTAATGTAATCTGCTCCTACGACAAAGCTGTTGTAATCCTGTGGTGGCTTAATATTATATTGGTTGAGCAGCCATTCATTTTTCACATAAGATTTCGATAAACCGAGTGATTCAGCATTGTTTAAAATCAGTTCGGTAAGCGTCAATATAACCAGTAAAAAAACGCAGATAATTGCGATCAAACGATAGAGGGGACTTAATAACCTTTTCGTTTCAGGATGTTGTTCTTGCGGATTTTTTTTCATTTAAGATCCTTGTTGCTTATTATTCGAAACCAAGAAGTATTAGGAACATGGTATTTTGAGTATAAAGCAATTGAGAACTATATTATTAATCGAGTTGATGAGTGGTGTTGGGAGGTGCTGAATCCTGATGAACTTTTTTATGAGAAAACATGGAATATAATTTTTTTCCCGAAGCTTTTAAAGGATTCCAATATAAACCGGTCAGTGTGTCGTGCTCGGTAAAGTTTTTCCCGACACCAAAACGTATACGCCCACAGCCATGAGCAAGCACTAATGTTCCGGCCATTCGATCCCAAATCGCCAGTGCTGATCCCAGGTTGCGATCAAAATGTTTGGGGTTGTCACTGTGATGGATCTGGTGTTGCGCCGGACTGATAAACCAGTGTTCCCATCGTTTTCCCCAGGATAACCAGATATGTGAATGACGTAAGTTTGAACCCATCACATTAAAAACAAAAACAAAAATATTGGCTCCGGCAAGTTCAATAACCGACAGTTGTGTGCCAAATAAATAAAAGCCAATTCCAACCGCAACGCCCTGAGCGACCGCCAGCCGACAGGCAAACAGATAGTTTTCAATGGGGTGAGATCGATAAATGGTTAGTGGGGTAAGCACTTTTGCCGAATGGTGGACTTTGTGGATCTCCCAGAGAAACGGAACTTTGTGCAATAAAAAATGCAATATAAATCGCGACAGATCATCCAGAACAAACAGCAGCACAGTAAAGCTGCTCATTACGATCCATGTTGTTTCCGATATGGGGACAATTGGGCCAAACGCCCACTCAAGCACTTCGGTAAGCGCCAGAGCAATGGGCACCATGGTTAAAATTACCGGGGCCAGCAAAACTCCGCGTATGATTCTGTTGACCACCAATAAAACATAATCCTGACGCGCCGATGGTGCCCACCAAATTTTTCGGGGAAACAGAAACTTTATAAATCCGCGAAAGGAAGATGATTCTTTTCGAAGCAGGTAAACCACCAGAGCCAGTACTAATGCGCCTATCAGGTAGAGGGCAAAAATACGCTGACCTGCGTCAAATAGATATTGACTCAGCTCATAAAGGCTATTGCTCAAAGGTTCAAATATTGACATGGTGACTCAAGTGGCGATTAAAGCTCATGGTTAGTTTAATACCAGCTCGCTCTATTCGCCACATTTGTATTTTGCAAAGTATAAATAATGCGTTACCAGCGGTATTTATAGCCCATAAACCATTGTTGTGGTTTATTCGGTCTTGCGCCATAGGGGCGTCGGCTGACTATGGTCTTTTCATCGAACACATTGTCCAGCTTAAAATAAAGACTGCCGGAATTGATAAAATCATAGGCTGCAGAAATATCGGTGATCCACATAGGTTCGGTACTAACGCCAGACAATGTCACACCATCGCCTGCGGCTTCATAGAGTTCACTGGTATAGCGTGCCAGTAGATTGATGCGCCATTGATTGGCTTCCATTCCGGCAGTGAGTGTGAGCTGATTTTCCGGCATATACGGAATCGGATCGCCGGCGTCTACTTCACCCCACATGGCATAATCGGAGTTAAAGGCTTCTTCAAACTCTGCATTATTATAGGTGTAAATTACCGAGAACGGCATATCGAAGTCTGAGCTGATCGATAGACGATCAGAATAACTTAACTCAACGCCACTGACTTTAGCGTTGCCTGAGTTGAACTCTTGATCAAGGATGTTAATACAATTGGATGCAGTTGAGGCGGTGCAGCTTTCTTTCAGGTTTTCGAAATCGCTGAGGAAACCGACGATTTCAAAGCGGGTGCCATTATTAGCGAAACGAT
Source organism: Pleionea mediterranea (assembly GCF_003148745.1). Lineage (GTDB taxonomy): Bacteria > Pseudomonadota > Gammaproteobacteria > Enterobacterales > Kangiellaceae > Pleionea > Pleionea mediterranea. The sequence continues at coordinate 163,429 of NZ_QGGU01000002.1, forward strand.
AGCCCAGTTCTGTATTAACACTTTCTTCAATAGCTATTTCAGGAGACTGTTGTGGACTGGTTGGAATAAAGCCACGATGAACGCCGGCAAACACGCCCGAGTTGTTATCGATGGAGTAGAAAGTACTGACGCCGGGCAGCCATACTTCGGTGGTTTTCTTTAACCAGTCGAGTTCCTTACCTTCCAGATTATTCTGGTAATAGCTGTCAATTAATTCACCACGAACACCCAGAGTCAGCTCCCATTGATCCCAGGCCAGTGTGTCCTGCAAATACAATGACCAGGCTTCGGCGCGTTCGGTATTGGCCGTCGTCAACTGCACCGGGTTGCCAGTGCTCACCAGGTTACCGGATACCATGTTAAAGCTTTGCTCGGTATGAAAGCGCTGAATTTCGTCTTCATGAAAGCGTACACCCACTTTAAAATGATGTTCCCATCCCCAGAGGTCACTTTGCCAGCTCGCATCCGATTGAATACCTTGCGAATAAAATTCGCGATCGTTGGTGCCAATTAATAATTGTTCGTAACTTTCTTCACTGTCTCTCTGTCCTGATAACACTTCATAATAAATGGCGTTGAAGCTATCGGTTGGCGATTGAAGAATTTGTTGTAATGAACGTCTTGTTGCCGGATTTTTTTGGTTATTGAAATTATTCAGTTTGCGCCAGGCGCGTTCAAAGTTATTGCGATAAACCCTTGTAATCACATCAAAGCTATCACCGGATAAAAAATGATTTACTTGAAACTGATTATGCGTCCAGTCCATTTGACCTAATTGAGAGGCGGCGTAACGTCGATAGGGATTGGCTGCAAAATCTTGATCGGTTAATCCGAGATAGGTTTCATCGGACAGCTCATCGCTGTAGCCCAATTTAATTTCGATAACTTGGTTGTAGTCGTGAGAATCAAGGTTATAGCGAAGCTTGCCAATAAAATCGTTTTTGCTGAATCCAGTACCTTTCGAATAATCACCACCACCATCAAGTTGTTTGAAACCATCGCTGTTTACGGTTAACCCTTCGAGTAATACACCGAAGTTTCCACTGGACTCGTTTATGTAGGCGTGGCCTTTTTGATAACCGTCGGCACCGACGGCAACATCAACCATGCCTTCGTCGTAGGCGCTAACCTGACGGGTTTGTAAGTTTAATGTACCTGCTACTGTATTCGGCCCATATAAAATAGCCGCAGGCCCTTTAAAAACTTCGACATTACTTAGTCGACTCACCATGGGAAAATAATAGGCGGCTGGTGCCGAATAAGGCGCAGGGCCAATTAAGATACCGTCTTCTAAAATATTGATTTTTTTACTTCGTTCGGGCGTTACACCACGAAAGCCAATGTTTGGTCGTAAGCCAAAGCCGTCTTCCTCACGAATGTTGACACCGGGAACTTGCGCTAAAATTTGATGTATATCGTCGTACTCAAATTTTTCCAGTTGTTGTTCGTCAATCACTGTTGCCGATCCGGCTTCGGTATTTAACCCTTTGGCTTTGCCGACAATCAGCATTCGTTCACTGTATTTGTCTGATTTTTTTTCGTCGCCTTTTTGCTCTTGCGACAGACCCGTTGTTGCTATTACTACCACAGCGGTAAGTAAACTTGTGCGAGAGAAAGTTGTGTTCGTTTTTATCATAAATTTGACCGGTTAAGGCACCCTAAATAAAACGTTAAATAAGATTGTTTTGCGCAATAATTATTTGCAGTGTTGAGCTTTTAATCGTTATCACCCGCCGATGTTGCTGGCAATTCTAGCGCTAACTGATTAATAAAATCGGTTTTCAGCTGATCGGTAATGGCTTTTACTTTACGATGTGTTTCACGAACCTGAGCATCGTTATTTTGAAGCGTCAAAGACAAGTTTTGCTGATAGGCTTCGACGTCTGCAATGGCTGCATCTATCGCTGTTCGCATATTGTTGGCTGTCATAGTCGCGCCTTCTTCAATCAGGTAATCATCAAAGCCGGTGGTGTCTTCTGAGTTGTTGACTTCGCCGGTGAATAAGCTTTTTAAACTGATCAGGTTGTTGCGGATATGCTCAAGAGATTGATAGGCAAATTGTGATTCAAGATCTTGTGGGCAAAGTGACTGCTGACAATCGTTTTCAAACAGCCCAAGTGGAACGCCCAGTTTGCCATCTTTAGTGACGCTGTCGATATAAAACATAGCGTCTGATACGCGATTAACCGCTTCGTGCGCATTGGCAAAGTCACTGCCCGGCTCATTGGCGGCGTTCAACAATGAGGCGGCATAACCATTGGCGCCATCCCATGCATTGAGTAATATTTGTGAACTTTGGCCAATGTCGCTGGCAACTTCTGTCGCAAATTCACAGCGTTGTTGTCTGCGTTCTGCACTGGTTAAATTATCCCAGCCATCAGGGGCGGTTGTTGAAGAGCAGGAGTGTTCAAGGTTTTCATTAAATAACAGATATTCCAGAGCATCGAGGCCGCGACGGGTAGCAACCCGGTTGGCAATGTTGTAGGGCTCGCCGTTAATGCTTCCTTGATTAAAGTAAACAACATCTTGATCCACGGCGCAGGTACTGGTGACGGGCCAGGAATAAATCTGATTGCGTAACAGGCTCTGATTTTCAATTAACGGCCCCAGTTGCATCACTTCTATTTTTTGCCATTGTTCCATGGAGTTGTGCCAGGATTGTTGTGCCGCCGCTAATTCATTATCGCGTTCTGCCGCAGTGGCTGAACCATTATTAAATGACGTTTCTACGCTGCAGTATTGATCAACGGCCAGGTGAAGTTGGTTGGCGAGCGTTTCAAAATTTAAATAGGCTGGCGTAATTACATTATTGGTCAGATTCGACAAAAGTGCGGTTTCATTGAATGTTGTTGTTCCGCCATTGTTGCCACCTCCGGAATTGAAATCTTCACCGGCAGTACTTTGTACACTATCACTGCAGGCACTGAGTATTAGTGCTGATGAAACAGCAACGGTAATCGATTGTAAAAACTTGCTTGTATTCATTTTTGATGCGATCCAATTAGCTAAAACTTTGAAAAAACGACCCATTATCAACACGCAAAAAGGCTAAGTGTTACCACTTAACCTTTTTGCGTTCATCTGTGGCTTTCCGTTAGAAAGCTCAAACGAGATTTACCAGTTAGCAACGTGCTCGCTATCAAAACCATAAGCGGCTTCTAAAATATCTCTCGCTTGTAGCAAGTCGGCTTTGTATTGTTCTAAATCCGCTTCGGGACTTACAACAGGAGCGTCTTGCATCAGAGTGTGTAGCAATGCGTAGTCTTGATCGGTTAATGGTGAGAACCGGTTAAACTGAAGGTTAAGCGCAAAGCCTTTCATTTCTGACCAGTGTTTTGCCAGATCATCGTAGTTGAAGTCTGCTGTTTCTAAAGCATTTAAGTCTGCCAGTGTGTCATTGATGTAATGAACCACAGTTGCAGAAATCGATTTTTCCCAGTACTCAACCACAATGTCTCGTTGTGCAAGTAGATCATTCATTTGCGCATCGGTCAGTTCGCTACCAATGTTGTCGTTAATGATCTTACGGCCTGCTAACAGTGCATTGAAAGCGGTTGTGGAATAGTCGGTTGGGCTGGTGTGTGATGCGGTACCGCGATCACGTTTCGCAGCGTTGACCGAGTTACCAAAGTTAACTTCTGATAGCAGATCAAACAATCCATCATTGTTGCTGTCATGGCGTCCTGAACTGTATGCATCACGACCGCCTTTGCCGGCAATTTCATCGTCAGTGTATTCAAGATAGTCACGAGCGGCACCAAAGTAACCGTAACCTTCATCCCACTGATGTTCCAGAGTTGTGTAGTCTTTGTCTGCCGGAATGTTGGTGGTTCTTAGGCCTTTGCTGTCAGTATCATTGTCCAGGTAATCATCAACACCTTGCGAAAAGGCAACGGCGCCCAGTAAAAACTTCTGGATCAACTGTTTTAAATCACGGCCATCTTCGGTCAGGTAAATTTTGGTGATTGGGTTGCCATTGAAGTCATTGCGGGTATTACCGTTGATGTAAACTTCGGCATTATCGGCAAGCATACCAAAGAAGATTTGAACCAGACCGTGTGGTGTGGTTGAACCCTTAGCACCCCAACCTTCAAACTCGCCATTGTTCCAGTCTTTATGTTGACCGAGTGCATCATTACCGGCAATTTTACCGTTCAAGTCTTTACTTGAGTTAGATAATTGACGCAAGTTGCTTTGCTCAGACGCTTCAATAAAATCAACCGCAAAGGTATCGGCAATAAGATCATACTCTTCATCTGAAATTTGATAGAAAGAGTTTAGCTTGTCCATTACTGCCTGGCGGGTGGTTAATGCGCCCGTTTCCAGATCAGTCTGAAGTTCACCACCGATGTACTGATTTAATTCGGCAATTAGCACATGACGTGTGATCTGACCCGAGTAAGAAACAGAAGAAACGTTATCGTTATTGAAGAACTTATAGGTATCCAATAAATCATTAACGGCGATTGAAACAGTTTTGCTAAAGCTGGCGCCACTGTTGTCCGTTACAGTCAAACTAACGTCTACATCGGTTGTTTTCTCAAAGTTTAAAGCAACATCGTCTTTAAGTTTTAGAGAGGAGCCAGAAATTTCAAAGTCTTCATGGCTGGTTGTAAAAGTAAAGGTATCGTTGGCATTAACATCCACGGCTGAAAGGGTGCCAATGGTTGCGCCTGCACTGTTTTCGTCAACTGAAGTAGCTGAAAGCTGAATATCGGTAGGAGCACTGTTGCCTTCACTGGAAGAGCCACCGCATCCGGTTAAAACAAATAGACTTGCCGCCACTGCAGAAGCGACTAATTGCTTGCTATTTAGGTGTTTCATTACGAGTTCCTGGTTAATTTATATTCTAGTTGAGCTGTGGATGCGAATAATAGATCAGTTGCAAATGAAAATCAATCTTATTAGCATTTGTGTTAAGGGCTTCTGATTATCGGGATGGCTCGTGTCTGCATTGGGAGTTTATCTGTAATAAATCACATCAAAATCAATAGGATATATTAACCAGGAGATTCAGTTTAGATATTAAATAGGCTCGCTCAATCCATTAACTATTTAGTTATTATTCGTAGCTATATCTCGTAATTATATGAATTAGTGATGGAGTTAAAGGTTGCTGGTATGTATTTGGAGCTCTTTGTAAGTGGAATGATCAGGGACAGATAATAAAGTTGAATATTATCGAGTTCAGATAGGTAGTATTGGAAAGTGGTGAATGGAGTGGCGTAACCGGTAGATATTTGGCGCTCGCTTAGCGAGCACCAAAGATCACCATGGTTTTACCTTTCACATGAATATGACCTTGCTCTTCGAGCACTTTTAATACTCGGCCAACCATTTCACGGGAACAGCCAACAATGCGTCCGAGTTCCTGACGGGTAATTTTAATTTGCATGCCGTCCGGGTGGGTCATGGCATCGGGTTCTTTGCATAAGTCGAGTAACGTGCGCGCAACTCGGCCAGTCACATCCATAAATGCCAGGTCGCCAACTTTCTGGCTGGTATTACGTAATCGTAATGCCATTTGACCGGAGAGACGCATCAGGATTTCAGGATTTTCTGCCGCCAGTTGCTGAAATTTAGGGTAGCCCACTTCAGCTATTTCGCTTTCAGCTTTGGCTTTAACCCAGGCACTACGAACATCCTGGCCGTCGAATAACCCCATTTCACCGAAGAAATCGCCAGCATTTAAATAGGCCAGTACTAACTCGCGACCATCGTTGTCTTCAATGACAACACTGACTGAACCTTCAAGAATAAAGTAAAGGGATTCGGACTTGTCGCCCTGATAAATGATGGTGCTTTTGGCAGGGTAACGTCTCCTATGGCAGTGAGAAATAAACCACTCCATAGTTTCATCTTTGGCAATAAATCGGGGTAGTGACATACAAAATGCCTTTTCTTTGAATTGTCAGTTGTTCGAACAAGCTGTATTAACTTTAGCATAAAGTTGATATTCGGGTGTAGATATAATTAAATCAACAGCTTACCTAACTGTATTAAATATCTGTATTGGAGATGCGAAGTGAAGGCAAAAGTAGAGTGGCAGGGTAATTTAAATTTTTTAGGGCACAGTGACTCGGGCCGTCAGTTAGCACTCAGTGGTGATGGCGAGCATCTATCACCCATGGAGGTTGTGTTGCAGGCCGTTGGTGGGTGTTCATCAATCGATGTGGTGATGATTTTGCAAAAAGCACGGCAAGATGTCACCGACTGCTATTGCGAACTGGAAGCGGAACGAGCGGAAACGGATCCAAAAGTGTTTACCCGAATTAAGGCGCATTACGTGATCAGTGGCAATAACTTATCAGAAAAGCAGGTAAAACGGGCGTGTGATCTGTCTATGGAGAAGTACTGCTCTGTGTCTTTAATGCTTAAAGGCAATGTTGATATTGAGCACAGTTTTGAAATACGAGACAGTGCGTCTTAAAATTGAATGCAAATGTATGCATTCTGTATATGCATGTAAATAGCTCCAAGGGCTTTTAATGAAAATGTTAGCTCAGTGCGGATAAATAGGCATATGACTGTTGAAAATCAATTGTTGACAATGTGTATTCAATTGAATACACTTGTTTTCAAGCAAGCTTGCAAAAAAGACGGAGTCATACAATGACGGGCCGAACGGTTCCATTAAGTGTCCGTGTGTCTCATGACGATGCTGATTTTTTAGCGTCGTTGGAAATAGAAGGCGCCGAGTCACCCAGTGAAAAACTACGCGCTTTGATCACTGAAGCGCGGCGGAGGCAAGATTCTGTAGGCGGTTTTTCGGAAGCTCAGTTGGAGCTTCGGCGATTAATTCAGCCATTGATTGAGAAAGTGCAGGATTTTGAAGCCAACAACGAAGAGTATTCTCAGCTACTGCATTTGGGGCTGGAATGGATCCCTGAAGCAATGGCTGAACTGGTTGCTCAACGCTTTAAGCTGACTGGTGAAGCGGAATCTGAGCAAATGCAGCAACTGGAACGTCGAGTCACAGACAGAGTGTTTCGGTTAATCGAAGGATTTTTACGCTTGGCAGTGACACAGGACTGCGAAGGTTATGATCCTCAAGTCGTGCAAAAACGGCTACCAAAAATTCGCCAACTCATTGAGCTGATGCGAATTATGGAGCAAAACACGCCGACCTGAGGATAGCGCAATAACAGTGTTGCGTACCAAAAAGGGAGGAGTGTTTTATGGTGGGTTTAGTCGTTTTTGTCTTATCGTTACTGGTGTTCCCAGAGCAAGCTACCGATATCTGTGCAGTTGCGGCGGTTATTTATTCGTTATTTCAAGGCGGTTCTTTTCTGGTTTCCTGGCACCTGGGGAAAAATAACAAAACCATTCGGAATTATCGTCGGGCGCTTTAAGCGCTCGTTATCGCGCCTAAAATCAAACTTCAGTCTATTATTCTGAATAACCTATCCTACAATTTAATAAATCAAGCACGGAATAAATCGACACAGTGTGGTTTTAGTCGCTTTCACTAATAAGCATCTTGCACAAAGTGTTATACGGTCAATGACACGCTAAAAATGATAGTGCCATCTGACATAAACAAATTACGAAGGAGAATCTTAATGAGTCAATCAAACAAAAAACTGTATCTGGGCATTAAAGGTTCCGTTGTTTGTCTGGAGCAAAAAACGGGCGAGGTTATCTGGTCGAAACATTTAAAGTCCAGCTCTGCGATCACCAACATCTATATTGAAGACAATTTTATTTTTGCCTACTCAGGCGGTCATTTATTTTGTTTAACGACCGATAGGGGTGACATCGTTTGGGAAAATAAATTAAAGGGAATGGGGTATGGCAGCTGTATTATTGCCAGTGACTCACAGGCGGCGTCGGTAATTGCTGCCAACCAGGCTCAAGCTGCCTCAGCGGGTGCGGTTGCCGCTTCAGTTGCTGCCACCAGTGTGGCTACTTAGTAATTTAAAAGAAAAGGATAAAATAATAAGAGTTCGGTCAGGCCGATAGTCAGCACTGCGTTAGACAATAGTGTGAGTGATAACTATTTGATAGAAAACTGTTTGAGCGGATAACTGTATTCTCAAATAACTGTATTCTCGACAACTGAATTCTCGATAATAGAACTAGCGCGAGAATAAACAAGCGAACTAGAGATAATAAACGGTTTTGGTCATCACTTTTGACATTAAGCTCATGGCGCTTTTTACGGTATCGGGTAACTCAGTGCCTCCCGCTTCTAAGGCTGCGGTTGCGTGCTCTTGTTCATCGGTTTTCATTACCGATAATATTTCACGTGAACGTTGATCTTCTTTGGGGAGTTGATGCAAGTGCTTATCGAGATGTTTAACCACTTGTCGCTCGGTCTCGGCAACGAAACCCAAACTCCAGCGGTCACCCGCAAGTCCTGCCAGAGCTCCTAAACTAAAGGAGCCTGCGTACCAAAGCGGATTTAAAAAGCTGGTATGGGTATTGAGCTCATCGAGACGTTGATGGCACCAGTGCAGATGATCGTTTTCTTCTTTCGCTGACTGTTCCATTTTTTCTCTAACTTCGGGAAGTTTGGCGGTAATGGCCTGACCCTGATATAACGCCTGTGCACAGACTTCGCCGCAATGGTTGATCCGCATCATACCAGCAACACGGCGTTGCTCATCGGCGCTAAGGTTGGTGGGCTCGATGTTCGCAGCCGGTGATGGGCGGTTGGTGGTTTGGTAGCCACCAGCCAGAGTTCTCAGTGCATTATCAGCACTGGCGCATAGAGAATCGATAAAACTTAGTTTTCGCATACAGTATTCTTTGGGCATTTACATCGAATTTGGTAGTCTTACACAATTATAATAGAGCCTGTGTATCTTTGGGGATTAATTTTGCTGCTCTGCCATTTTTCAACAAATACAAATTGTGCAGCAAATATGTCGATGTTGTCCAGCGGGTTCGTTTAAGCAGTTATCAGGTAGTATATTCAATGAATGGAAAAAGCGATCGTCACGATCTGGAAATTCTAATTAAGTCACGCAATCCGATTATCGGCATTGAAACGCACGAAGAAAATCGTGCTGTTAATCTTTTATCAGAAATCGCCCGCGATTTTAATAAGCCTTTATTCACCTGGGACGTGGTGGATGGGTTAAAGCGTTCCGAGTTGCTGGATGATTTTGATGCACTGACCGAAACACAAACGCCAGAGCATATGTTAAAACATATTATTTCAGTGCCGCGGCCTTCTATTTATGCGTTGTGCGATTTTCATCCCTACATTGAGGATGCCCCACAAGTTGTACGACTGCTAAAAGAAGTGGTATTGAAACAGGCTGAACTGGGCCACACCATTGTCTTTATTTCTCATCAGCTGTCGATCCCGGAAGAAATCAAACGCTTTGTATCGAGGTTTGATATGGCGCTACCAGGCAAAGAACAGCTGGACGCATTGATCCGCAAAGAAGCCAAAGTATGGTCACAACGTAATGGTCAGAAAGTCAGAACTGACAGTCGTACTTTGCAAAGATTGATTAATAATTTACAAGGTTTAACCTTATCCGATGCCAAGCGTTTGATCCGAAATGTGATCAACGATGATGGTGCAATTACCGAAGACGAGCTGCCTGCGATCAATAAAGCAAAGTTTGAACTGTTAAATATGGAAGGCGTGCTGAGTTTTGAGTACGAAACGTCTAAGTTTGCTGAAGTGGGTGGCTTGTATAATTTAAAGCGCTGGTTAAAACAACGGGAAGTTGTGTTTCATCGGCGGGATGAAATCGATCTTGATCCTCCGAAAGGGCTAATGTTGGTGGGTGTTCAAGGTGGCGGTAAAAGTTTGGCGGCTAAAGCGGTAGCGGGCATGTGGAGTGTGCCATTATTACGGCTCGACTTTGGCACTTTATACAATAAATATCACGGAGAAACTGAGCGCAATTTACGCGAAGCACTCAATATGGCCGAGCTTATGGCGCCTTGTGTGTTGTGGTTTGATGAAATAGAAAAAGGTATCTCGACACAAAACAATGACGGAGGTACTTCGCAACGAGTTTTAGGTACTCTGTTAACCTGGATGGCAGAAAATGATAAGCCAGTGTTTGTCGTATCAACTGCAAACGATATTTCACGGTTACCGCCAGAACTGATTCGTAAGGGACGTCTGGATGAAATATTTTTTGTCGATCTGCCCGATGTGAATTCTCGTAAAGAAATTTTTGCCATTCATCTGGAAAAACGAAAGTTAAATTCAGCACAGTTTGATCTTGAAAAGCTGGCATTGTCCTGTGAAGGCTTTACCGGTTCTGAAATTGAACAGGCGATAGTTTCTGGTTTGTATCACAGTTATGGCCAAGATAAAAAACTCACAACCGCTATCATTCTTGATGAAATTAAAAACACACGACCCTTGTCGGTTGTTATGGCTGAAAAGCTGAGTGAATTACGGCAGTGGGCGGCTGGTCGAACGATTTCTGCCAATTAACCGCTTAATCAGTCGAGTTAAAAAATATAACGACTATTACATATAATGAATACTCTATAATCTACTCTAAAGGGAGCGAGAAACATGAAGTTATTTTATTCCACGGCTTCGCCTTATGCGCGAACCACTCAGGTGGTTTTGCGTGAAGTTGGCTTATCGCCGGAAAAGCATGAAGTCGCAACGCACCCATTTAATAATGAGTCGGCATTTATTGCGGCAAATCCTCTGGCTAAAGTGCCTTGTCTGGTGCTTGACAATAACCAGTCCATTTACGACAGTGAAGTCATTGGCCAGTATCTGGATAAGACATTTAACGGGGGTAAGTTGTGGCAACTTTTGGCGGAAGACTGGTCATTAAGAACCGTTTATTCTCATGTGTCTGGCCTGCTCGATATATGCGTGGCTTTGCGACAGGAAAAAATGCGTGAAGAAGAAGGCAATCGATCCGAATTCTGGTGGGACCGATTTGTCGCTGGTTTAGACAGAGGTTTGATCGAGCTCAATAAAATGATCGCTGAATTTCCAGAATCATTTTCATTACTGCATATTAATACCATTTGTCTGCTCGATTATTTGTCCTTTCGGCACCCAGAAATAAACTGGCGTCAGCATCAATCGTTAGAAGATTTTTATCAGCGTTTTTCGGGACGGGAAAGTTTCTTAAGCACCCAACCAAAAGCATAATGAAGCAGTGGAAATAGAGCGACACTCTTTCTATTTTGATTAGGCTGATTAAAATAGAAAGAGCGTGAGAGATAATAATTTAACGTTATTTTTTGACCCAACGACCATTCACTTCAATATAATGACCGGACTGAGTTTTCTCGATGGCTTTTTTACCGGCGATCAATTCAACTTTACTTAAATCGATATTGCGTGAGTTGGCCACTTCCTGATACTTCTGCTTGCGCTTGGCGTTAACATCATCAACCAGACGACGCACATCACTGGGGGCATTGTTAACCACAAGTCCAAGATAGCCGTTACTCTTTTCGCCAATTAAACCTTCTGCCTTTGCGCTGTCAAGATTGGCCGCCCAGGCAGAAGCCATGGTTAACGTTAGCAGGGCAACAGTGAACGAAATAAAACGACGAACGGAACGAGTCAGATTATTTTTTTGAGATAAATACATTAAACGGTTCATCATTGAGCTCCTAAAATAAATCATCATCACTAAGAATATCTTCTACATCTTTTTCAACTTTGATTCTAATTTCGTGTTTAATATTTAAGTTGATTTCCAGGGGTTTATCGCCCGACTCCAGTCGAATGGTCGGGTTGCAAGCGGTCAGCAATGATAAGGCTATCAATGCGGTAACCGATGCGGCATAAAGTTGTTTCATGGATTATCCTCCAGTGAGCCCGTTATGTTCTATTTCGATCAGGTCTATTACATCAGGTCTATTTCGCTCAGGCTAATCTAGACCAATTTAACTCAATTGTTATTAACACAGCCTGAATGCAGCAGTGTTTGATCCAGCTTTTTAATATTCTCTTTGCCTAATAGTAGCAGATAGAACAGATTAACATTAGATTGTGGTTGATAGTTAATATTAAACACCTGATGGCTGTTTTTCCCAATATCCGGGTTATGACCTTCCAGCCTGATTTTAAAGTCGAAGCCGCAGGGGCCTCCGCTGATTAAATTGGCATTCATCACTCGATAATGAAAGTTTTGCAAAGTAATATTCGCAATATTGGAAACCGTCTCCTGGGTTAATTCTATTTTTTTGCCCTGGGGTAAATATTCAATAACGCCATTTTCGGATGAGAGCAGACCTTTTTCAAAATTCAAATAACCGTCTTTAAAATGAAATGGCAGATCACCATTTAAGAATCCGGTCATTGCCAGTTCGGGTTTATCCATAATACGACTTATTTTTTTAAGACTGATGTGATTGACATTAAGTGTACCGCTAACCTGATTAAGCGGCTTGTACTGTTTTAAGCTCTGTAGCGACAATGAGCCATCCAGTAGCTTCGAGTCGAGCGTTAACTGTTTTATTTTTATCGGATCGCTTAACCAGAAGTCACTACTAAATTGATGTTGTTGCTGATCCAGTCCCTGGTAATCCAAATCGGCACTGAGAATTAATTGAAACTTATTCCAGGGAGAGAATGAATCTTCATTAATTGGATTGTCTTGTATCAGATCCTGGTTGTTTTCGGAGCTTGATGGTGCTTGCCAGATAAGTTTTAGCATAATATCTGAAAGCTTGGTGCCAGAAAGCGTAATGGAGTTGTCGCTGGATTTTATGGAGCCTGCTAACTGAATTGCTTCGTCTGCAGTCGATGTATTGAATGCCCATTGTCCATTTAACGATGTATTCAAACTTAATTGGTTGGTGTGATTAAGGGTTAAATTATTAATCAATTTTCCTGGTTTTTTCTGTAAGCGTTTTAATAAAGGTTTTATTTGTTTTATGTCCGCTTGAAAATTGGTATGAAAATTCATTTTTGATGGCGTTAATTTTCCGCTAAGGTCACCATTCATAGCAATAACGCTTCGATTTGAAGTCGTAGTTTGAGTGACGGGTTTTTCAGTATCCTCAACAGGCAGCCATTTTAACGAAAACTGTTGGTTTGAAAGGTCGAGCGATGCTTCTATATCGTTATGAATTTCTGACTGCCACTTCGAAAGCTCAATCAATTTATTACTTTTAATGGTTAACTGACGCAACTGATTTAATAGTTGAGCTACGGTTGGATTAGTGTCTTCAGGTAACCATGACAATTTGTTTGAAGAATTAGGCGCTGTAAAAGTATTAACGTCGGAAAATTTAATATCGGTTTTCCAGGTAGGGTGTAACGATATTAAATGAGCGGTTGTTGGTGTTGGTTTTTTTATCGACAAAGTATCGATCATGATCGGCTGTGATTTTAAATTAAGAAGATGCCATTGATCTTGTTGTTTGTGAAGCTCAAAGGTGGCGTCAGCGGTAATTTTATCAATGTTGATATCCTTTAACAGCGAGCTGAGTCTATCATCCAGACTGATCAACTGGAGTGCCAGTTGATGTTGTGAAGCGGTTGACATGTCCAGTGGTATATCGCTTTTAATTGTTAACCTATGCTTATCTTCTATTGTTAAAGTAGTATTAATATTTATTCGATTATCGACCAGTTGAAATTCATTAAGCTCAATGCGAAAGTTCAGGGAAGAGGGTTTTATAGCAAGTTTTAACTTCGAGGTATCCAGATTGCCGGTAATGCTTGATTCAGCTGCATGCCAATGGCTTTCTTTACGGATGTTTATGTCGCCATTTATTGAGTTTAAAGCAATGTTATCTGTTTCGATGGCTGCCTTTTGCAACGACAGCTTGGTTTCCAGATTGATGATATCCAGTAGATTGGCCTGTATATTTGGGTTAGCGTTCGATGATGTGTTTAAATTTAACGCCCCGTCAAACGATAAGTCGATCATCCCGGAAAGCTGTTGAGTAAGTGTTTTATTCTTGTCCGGATCATTGGATATCGGATTTTCTGTTATCAATAAACTATTGAGTTGCTTTAGATCTATACGATTAAGCTGTCCGTTGATGGTCAGTGTCTGCTTGTCTTTGCTTATAAAATTTAGTTTACCTGAAAAATCTCTGTCAGAATTGAGATTAAAACTTCCTTGTAATTCATGGTCATTATGTATCAGTGAACCCGTTAATGTCATTTCAGGGTATGCGTGATATTGTTTGCCCGACTTGTTTTGATCGCTAAGCTCTTTTTGGTCACTTACTTTTTCTAGAATACGAATATTTTTTTGAACGGTTGCTTGTAACTTTTCTATGGTTATTTTAGGTAAGCTTTGTAACAGACTTGCTGGATTAAATGCTTGCTGGTTGTTTATATCATTATAATTGCTGGAGTCTTTTGAAAACGCTTTATTTAATGCTTGCGGTTGTTGCACTAATAAATCGGCTGAATCTAATTGAATGGCTTGCAATGAAAAAGGTATCCAGTTAAATATCAACTGAGTATTTTGCAGTTCCAGACGGTTACTTGTCTGTTCAATGCTAACTTTTTCAATATTAACCTGTTCGATGATAACTTTTTCGATGAATATGCCCTGAAAGTCAGGCCGTTTAATAACGAGTTGGCTGAGTTTGGTATCCGCGGGAAGTTGTTGCTGAATGATGTAACGGGCGATTGATGGGAAAAAAGCGTAACTGGCGATTAAGCTCGCTGTTAAAAGTATAATTATTATGAGTAATAATTTTTTCATGATTGACATAATAAAAGGGCCACATAAGTGGCCCGGTATATTTTATTGTTCACGTGCTATGGCTCGATGACCAATGTCGGTTCTCATATACATATTGTCCCAGGATATTTTTTCAGCTCTTTGATAAGCGACTTTTTGTGCGTCGGTTACCGTGTCGGCTAATCCCACCACACACAATACGCGGCCACCGGAAGTTACCACCTTATCGTCTTGCAGCTTTGTGCCAGCATGAAAAACTTTACTGTTGTCAATATTATCATCCAGTCCGCTAATTTCGTCACCTTTATTATAACTGTTAGGGTAACCGCCGGCGGCCAACACAACACCCAGTGCCGCGCGAGGATCCCAGTCGCAACTGGCGCTATCCAGTTTGCCATTAATTGCGGTTAAACACAGTTTAACCAGATCCGATTGCATGCGGCTCATAATGGGCTGAGTTTCCGGATCACCAAAGCGGCAATTGTATTCAAGTACTTTAGGCGTTCCATTTTTATCTATCATTAATCCGGCGTATAAAAAACCAGTGTAGGGATGGCCTTCGGCAGCCATGCCTTTTACGGTTGGCCAGATAACTTCTTTCATGGCACGGTCGTGCAGTTCTTGTGTAACCACGGGTGCCGGTGAATAAGCGCCCATACCGCCCGTGTTGGGGCCGGTATCGCCATTGTCTCGTGCTTTATGATCTTGCGACGTTGCCAGTGGCAGCACGTGTTCGCCATCGACCATCACGATAAAACTGGCCTCTTCACCTTGTAAAAACTCTTCGATGACCACTCGTGAGCCGGCGTCACCAAATTTGTTGCCTTCTAGCATGTCGTCAATGGCATCGAACGCCTGTTGTTCGGTTTCTGCGATGATCACACCTTTACCTGCGGCCAGACCGTCGGCCTTAATGACAATGGGTGTGCCTTGTTCGCGAACGTAATCTTTTGCAGCCTGAATGTCGGTAAAGTTGCCGTAAGCTGCAGTGGGAATGTTATGACGCGCCAAAAAGTCTTTGGTGAAAGCTTTTGAGCCTTCCAGTTGCGCGGCGCCTTTGGTTGGGCCAAAGATGTTAAGACCGGCTTCACGAAACGCATCCACTACACCAATAACCAAAGGGGCTTCTGGACCAACAATGGTCAGTTCAACGTTATTGTTTTTGGCAAACTCGATCAGTGCCGGTATATCTTCAACACCAATGTTAACGTTTTCAAGTTTTGGCTCGGTTGCCGTACCGGCGTTACCCGGTGCTACAAAGACTTTATTGACCGACTGGTTTTGCGCCGCTTTCCAGCCCAGTGCATGTTCACGACCACCACTACCAATAATTAATACATTCATAAATTTGCTCTCTTAATTTTCGGGTTGTCGTTAATCGCGATAGCTATCCACGGTTGGGCAGCTGCACATCAAGTTTCGATCACCAAACACATCGTCAATGCGATTAACCGTAGGCCAGAATTTGCTGGTTAATTGTTGCTCTAACGGGAAACAGGCATCTTTAATGCTGTAGTTTCGATCCCAGTTGGCAACATCCACTTGTGTGTGGGGGGCAAATCTTAGTGGATTATGATCTTTGTCCATTTCACCGCTGGCAATCTGATTGATTTCCTGCTTGATGGTGATCATGGTTTCAATAAAGCGATCCAGTTCTGCTTGCGACTCACTTTCCGTGGGCTCAATCATCAGGGTACCGGCTACCGGAAAGCTCATGGTGGGTGAGTGGAAGCCAAAGTCCATCAGACGCTTGGCGATATCGACTTCGGTTATGCCAGTGTCGGCTTTAATTTGACGTAAATCGATAATGCACTCATGCGCCACGCGATCGTTACGTCCGGTGTAAAGTACCGGATAATGTTCGCCGAGTTTTTTTGCCAGATAATTCGCATTTAACAGGGCATTCTCTGTGGCATGACGTAATCCTTCGCCACCCATCATGGCAATGTACATCCAGCTGATGGGTAAAATAGAAGCGCTGCCGTAAGGCGCTGCGGCTACCGCACCATTGCCTTCGTTGGTATCTTCGATGGTTCGAACTGTGTGGTTGGGTAAAAAGGGCGCCAGATGGGATTTTACACCAATCGGTCCCATGCCCGGGCCACCACCACCATGAGGAATGCAGAAGGTTTTGTGCAGGTTAAGATGCGACACGTCGGAACCTATGTAGCCGGGTGCAGTAATGCCCACCTGAGCGTTCATATTGGCACCGTCCATATACACCTGACCGCCGTGCTGATGCACTATGTCGCAAATGTCTTTAATGGATTCTTCGTACACGCCGTGGGTGGACGGGTAGGTCACCATTATGGCGGCCAGATTATCGGATAATTCTTGCGCTTTGTTTTTCAGGTCGTCCATGTCGACGTTGCCTTTATCGTCGCAATTTACCACGACCACTTTCATATTCGCCATTTGTGCACTGGCCGGATTAGTGCCGTGCGCAGAACTTGGGATCAGACAGATATTACGATGGCCTTCGCCACGACTTTCGTGGTACTTCATGATGGCTAACAAGCCTGCGTATTCACCTTGAGCCCCTGAGTTGGGTTGCATGGAAATATTATCGTAACCGGTGATGGTAATTAACCAGTCTCCCAGTTCTTTGATCATTTGATCGTATCCCTTTGTTTGCGCTTTGGGTGCAAACGGGTGCATGTTGGCAAATTCTGGCCAGGACACAGGGATCATTTCGGAGGTTGCATTGAGTTTCATGGTGCAGGAGCCAAGCGCAATCATCGAGTGAGTCAGTGAAATGTCCTTGTTTTCCAGACGTTTCAAATACCGCAGCATTTCAGTTTCGGAATGGTAGCTGTTAAATACCGGGTGGGTTAAAAATTCTGTTTGGCGTTGCAACTCGGCCGGAATGCTGCTGATATTTTGTTTCATCAACTGCTCATCGGCTTGCAGCATATCGATGGATTGATCGGCGCCAGTAATCACTTTTACCAGCTGAGCTATATCGTCTTTTGTGGTGGTTTCATCAATAGCAGCACCGAGTTGATTGTTGCCGTCGTTGCGTAAATTGATGCCGGCGGCTAATGCCCGTTTAATCACGCTATCGGCGTCATCCACGGTAAAGGTCAGGGTGTCGAACCAATGTTGATTGACCAGTGCAATTTTGTTCGCTTTAAGTTGTTCGGCTAACAAGGTGGTCAGACGATTGATGCGTGTGGCAATACGCTTAAGACCTTCGGGGCCATGGTACACCGCATAAAACGACGCCATATTGGCCAGTAGTACCTGTGCGGTACAGATGTTAGACGTGGCTTTTTCACGGCGTATGTGTTGCTCGCGAGTCTGCATTGCCATTCGCAGCGCCTGATTGTCACGGGTGTCTTTTGACACACCAATGATGCGACCGGGAATAGAACGTTTGTAAGCGTCACGGGTGGCAAAGAAAGCGGCATGAGGACCACCAAAACCCATTGGCACGCCAAATCGTTGCGCGGAACCCAGCACCACATCGGCGCCCATTTCGCCAGGTGACTTCAATAACACCAGACTCATTAAGTCGGCCGCTACCGCAACTATGGCTTTCTTTTCATGCAGTTGGGCAATCAGAGATTCTAATGATTCTATGTTGCCGTGCTTGTCGGGGTATTGCAAAAAGGCACCAAACACATCGTGATTTGCGGCATCAGAGGCCGGGCCATAAATCAGTTCAAAACCAAAATAAGCCGCGCGCTCTTGCATCACATCAATGGTTTGTGGGAAGGCATTTTCATCAATAAAAAACAGATTGGACTTTTTGTTTTTTGACACACGTTTTGCCAAAGACATGGCTTCGGCTGCCGCAGTTGCTTCGTCCAGTAATGAAGCACTGGCCAGTTCCAGACCGGTTAGATCGATGGTGACCTGTTGAAAATTAATGATGGCTTCCAGACGACCCTGTGCGCCTTCTGGCTGATAGGGAGTATAAGCGGTGTACCAACCCGGATTTTCCAGAACATTTCTTAAAATAACCGTCGGCGTTTTTACATTGTAGTAGCCCATACCAATATAGGACTTATTGACGGTGTTTTGCTTCGCCAGAGATTTCAGGTAATTGAGCGAGTCTTGCTCACTGCGCGCTGTCGGGAGAGCTAACGCTTCCGGTAACTGGATTTTTTTCGGTACCGTCTGTTCGATCAGTTCATCAAGCGAGTTAAGCCCCAGTGCTTTTAGCATGGCTTGTTGCTCTGCTTCACTCGGCCCTATGTGGCGTCGAACAAATTCCTGGTGGTTTTCCAGTTGCGTTATAGACTGTGGATTGGTCTGACTCATTACATCTTCCCGTTTATTGTCGGCACACAGGCCGCTTACTCATAACAAAATCATAGCCAGCAACCGCTGATGCTGAATTGATTTCTGATCAATATTTCTGGCTTATAAAAACAAAAGCCTCAACAGCACATGTCGAGGCTTAAGAACATTGCTTATGTCCGGTTACTCGTCGGCAATGGATTCTGCGTAGGCATCGGCATCCAGCAATTCATTGATGTCGCCATCATTGCTGGGCTGAATGCGGAACATCCAGCCGTCACCGTAACTGTCGGTGTTAACGGTTTCTGGCGCATCTTCAAGGTTATCGTTAATTTCGATAATGGTGCCGGAAACAGGGGCATAAATGTCAGATGCCGCTTTTACCGATTCAACCACCGCGACTTCATCACCGGCAGCCACTTCGGCGTCCATTTCTGGCAACTCAACGTAAACAACGTCGCCAAGTAACTCTTGTGCGTGATCGCTAATACCAACAACAACGCTGCCGTCGTCTTCTAGTCGTGCCCACTCATGGCTGGACGCGTACTTTAATTCGCTTGGAATATCGCTCATGTGACTAATCCTCGTTTCCTGAATGATTCTAATTTCAAACTATCTAATTTTAACGTAATTTTTAAATTTTTCTGAACAATAGTAAGGTGATCGACAATTGGGATCGCCCTGCTATTTAACCCATCTAGATCAGTGGTTTGCCATTGCGAACGAAACAGGCTTTTACCACTTTAGCGGGCACTTGCTTACCACGCATCTCAACCATAACCTGCTCGCCCGCGGTTTTTGGTATACGAGCAAATGCGATGCTTTTCTTTAAGGTCGGTGACATGGTGCCGCTGGTGGTTTCACCAATGCTGCCGTCTTCACAAATGACTTTCATATGCGCGCGCATCACGCCTTTGCCTTCGAGTACCAGCCCGGCCAGCTTGTTTTTAACGCCATCGGCTTTTTGTTGCTCGAGGGCTTTGCGGCCAATAAAGTCACGATCAGCGGGTTCCCAGGTGATGGTCCAGCCCATATTGGCTTCCAGTGGTGATACGGTTTCATCCATATCCTGACCATAAAGGTTCATGCCCGCTTCCAGACGCAAAGTATCTCGCGCGCCAAGCCCACAGGGCTTAACACCTGCGTCTAACAGAGCGTTCCAGAAAGTGTCCACCTGAGCCAGTGGTACCATAATTTCGTAGCCGTCTTCGCCGGTGTAACCGGTACGGGCGATAAACAGTCCGTCACTTTCTACGGCAAAGAATACGCCTATGTCTTTGCTGGCCTGCTTTTGCGCGTCGGTAAATACCGATTGTGTTTTGGCAATGGCATTGGGACCTTGTACCGCAAGCATGGCGTAATCCGGATTATGGGCGACCTTGACGTCAAAATCTTGAGCCTGCTTTTCCATCCAGGCCAGATCTTTTTCTCGGGTGGAGGCGTTAACCACAACTCGGTAAAAGGTATCGTCGATATAGTAAGTGATTAGGTCGTCGATCACACCACCGTCTTCATTCAGCATGCCGCTGTAAAGGGCTTTTCCAGATTCGGTTAATTTGGCGATATCGTTTGCCAGTAATTTTCGGAGGTAAGGTTTGGCGTCGGCGCCGGTGACATCGACAATGGTCATGTGTGACACATCAAACATACCAGCATCGGTACGAACGGTTTGATGTTCATCGATTTGTGAACCGTAGTTGATGGGCATGTCCCATCCGCCAAAGTCCACCATTTTAGCGCCAGCATCAATATGGTGCTGATAAAAAGGAGTCTTTAAACCCATGTATACCTTCCTGACTTTGTGTGCATTGAGCGCAAATGGTTAGCCCAATTTTAATGTAATTATCTTATGCTTAAATTTTGAGCGCGAATTATACCTGTCACACCAGCATTAACAAATCGGATTTTAATGATTTAAACAAATTGCTGATAACTGAAAGCCATAAGCCTGTGAAATATTCACTCAGGTAAGAGCGAAAGGTAAACACGCTCTAATTTTTGTGCCAGTTGTATAAGCTTTAGTGATGCCAATAATTGCTTTTAAAGTAAACGCTAATGACTCGCAGGATCAGAACCTTGTTGATCGTGGCCGGCATTGGCAAAAATCTGTTCGATATCAATACTGTCAAAGGCGTATTCGGTCTGGCAGAACTCACAGTTCATGGTGATCTTGCCATTTTCGGCTAGCATCTCGTTAAGTTCATCTCTTGGCACCAAGGTTAACGATGCGAGAGATTTTTGGCGACTGCATCCGCATTGATATTCTATAGGCTTGGCTGGGTAAAGGCGCAGTGGATCCTGATGAAACAGACGGTGCAGAACCGTCTCGGCATTCAGCGATAAGGCTTCTTCGGGTTTCAGGGTTTGTGCCAGTTGAGACAAATGTTCAAATCCGCTGATGTCTTCCGAAGGGTTATCGTTATAACCGTCATTTGAACCTCTTGTTGCAGGCATGGCCTGAAGCATTAATCCTACGGCAGTCTCCTGATTGCTGAACAACCAGATGCGGGTGGCCAGCTGTTCCGACTGATTGAAGTAATCCTCCAAATTAGCTGCAAGGGACGATTGATGCATCGGAACAATTCCCTGATAGCGTTTGCCCTGTTCCGGTTCGATGGTGAGCGCCATTTGAGCACCGGGCATCAACTGTTTTAAATCGTCACAGTTTGCCAGCGTCTGTTCGTTTGCCTGTTCGTTATAACGCGCCACGCCACGAAACTGGTGATTGTGATTGGCCTGAACCAGCAACAGGGAAAGATCGCCGCCGCTTTGAGCTTGCAGTGACAAGCGGCCTTCGAACTTGATGGTTTCAATCATCAGATTGGTCGCCAGTGCGGCTTCGAACAGCTGTTGTTTAACCGCTGCTGGGTATTGATGTCCCTGTTGCAGAGCCTGTAAACCATCGGTTAACTGGATCCACTGGCCGCGAACGGCATGTTCTTCAAATAAAAATCGGATGATGTGATCTTTGGTGTCTGCGGCATTGGTCATCGCTGTCTGGTGATCCTTTTACGTTAAGGTCGAAGTCGTAATAGTGTTTTGCAAATATCTATCTGGTTAACTGTCAGGTATTGCCAAGGTCGCTATTTTACTCGTTTGTGTTGATCCTTTTAAAGCGATGAATTTGTCGACGTTGCTTTTTATCCGGTTTTCCTTGTGGGGCAACAATGCCGGCGGCTTTTCTGAGTTCTCTGGCCTGCTCGCGTTTTTCAAGACTTTCGGGCGTTTCGGAATAGAGTGTCTGGGCAATTTTAGCCGGACCGCGTTTGTCGGAAAGCTGCTCGATAACAATTTCCCGCTCATCGGCACCAAGTCTTAATGTCAGGTGCACTTGCCGCTGAACAATGCGCCCCGGTTTAACCCGCTGCCCGTCGTAGTGGACTTTGCCTCCTTCAATGGCGGCTTTTGCCAGCGCACGGGTTTTGTAAAATCGTGCCGCCCATAGCCATTTGTCGAGTCTTACCTGAAGTTCGTCTTGCATAATTAAGCGTTAACCTTGGTTGCTGGGCTTCTGGAGCGAAAGATAAACACGCTCTAGTATTTAGACATCTATTAGTAGACGTAGTAGTTTGCATAGGCTTTTAATTTTACCGGGCTACGCCTTTGGTCTCAAAAGGAATCTCAAATGGACTCTCATACCGATCTTAAAGCGGCTGTTAAGATGATCGCAAAACACATTCATATCCAAACACTGTCATATCCATTTAATAGATAATGACTAATGTGTAGCGTTTTTAAGCTTTGCGGCACTTTTAGGCTTGCGTTAACTCTAATGATCGAATGATTATATGATTTTGTGAATACTACCCAGTTTAAAAAGGAGATCCAGAGTATTTTTTGGTATGCTTGCGTGTTTACGCCAATTGGGTGAACCTTGAGGTTCGCTAACAGGTGTTTGGCAAAGCGTCTGGATCGTCGCTGGCAATTACAATAACTATAATGATAACAATGCCTTAGCCAATAATTTAACGGTTAGGTTAGGAATACTGAACAACATGCAAGTAAATGCAGCATTATTGAATCGACTGAACAAACCGGATCCCTGGATCAAGCTGGCCAGCGCTGCGTTGTTGGCTATTGCTTTGTATTTGTTGGCAAAACTGGTTTGGCTATGGGTTGATGCGTTTACCGCAGACTATAAAATTCCACCCATGGCGGCTAAACCGTCTTCCCAGCAAAGCACCCAGGCCAGTCAGGTATCCGTTGATGCGATAGTTAACAAACATTTGTTTGGTGATGTGAATGCGGCTCCGGTGCAGCAGGAAGTGCAACAGGTTGAGGCCGAAGAAACCCGGTTGCCACTTAAGTTACGCGGTATATATGCCTCGACCAATGATAAGCGCGCCAGTGCAATTATTGAAGCTGGTGGTGGTCAACAGGATGTGTATTTTCTCGGTGATAAAATAAACGGTGGCCGTGGCGCAGTTTTGCATCAGGTGCAGCCTACCAAAGTTATTTTGAATCGAAACGGTCAGCTGGAATCTCTGACACTTGAGCAGGAAGAATCTGCGTTCAGTGTTGAAGAAGAGCGAACGACGGCCATTGAGTCACGTGCGCCAGCGGCTAAAGCCGGTAACCTTGTGGTGGATAATCCTCGAGTGACACGGGAATTAAATGAAATTCGCGATAAACTGCAATCGGATCCGGCCAGTTTAAAAGATTTGATGCGGTGGCAGCCGGTCATGGAAAACGGTGTATTGCAAGGTGTTAAAATTTCACCGGGAAAAGCGCGTCGATTGTTCCATGAATTAAAACTGCGTCGAAATGATGTGGTGACCAATATTAACGGTATTCCATTGAATGATCCGTCGCAACTGTTAATGTTGCAACAAAACTTAACCGATGCGACGGAAATTAGCTTAACACTGTTACGAGACGGCCAATCGCAAGATTTAACCGTACGTTTAGACGGTGGCGATTCGCCCGATTTACGTGGTGGACGACGAGAAGAACGATAAAAAATTATCCGGACCGGGTAGTGTAAAAACACGGTCAGGTTTGAATTGTTGAACAGGTATTTATATGAAGTCGAGTTTTAGGGACCAACCCATGTTGAAACAGTGCCTTGTGGCTCTTTTATTGCTGGCCTTTGTGCCTGCATCCTGGGCTGCCAAAGCCACGGTGAATTTAAAAGACACCGACATAAAAGTGTTTATTGAAACCGTTAGCCGGTTAACCGGCAAAACCATTATTCTCAGCGATCGCGTAAAGGGTAAAAAGGTTAATGTGATTTCACAAACCCCGCTGAATGAAGAAGAAATATGGGGCCTGTTTTTAAGTGTTTTAAAGCTGAATGATTTTGGTGTGGTTGAGCAGGGTAACATCGTAAAAGTGATTCAGGATCAGGAAGTCAAACAAGACGCCACCCGAGTGGATGATGGAACCCTGGATGCGCCTGCCGATGAGCAGGTTACCCGCGTGATCAAAGTGGAAAACGTAAACGTCACGCAACTGATGCCAGTGTTGCGTCAGTTAAGCCCTCAAAAAATGCACATGGGGCAGATTCGAGCCACTAACGTTATTTTATTGCACGATTCAAAAGCCAACGTCGATCGTATTGTTAAAGTGATTGAACAAATTGATCATGAAAGCAACGAAGAAATTGAAGTGATTGAACTGCAGCACGCGGCAGCATCGGAAGTGGTGAATATTTTAGAGATGTTGCAAAAGCAGGATGCACAAAAAGATGTGGCGGCATCTGAGCCACGCTTTGTTGCCGATGAGCGTACCAACTCTATTTTACTCAGTGCCGAAAAACGCGATCGATTACGATTGAGAGCCTTGATTGCCCGGCTTGACAGTGAAAACAGTTCCGACGGCAACACCAAAGTTATTTATCTGAATTACGCCAAAGCCACAGAAGTGTCGCAATTGTTAGAAGGCGTTGGCGAGTCGATTGAAACCGACGATCCAAAAGTTAAGGCGCAAAAGCGAGCCTCCTCAAAACCTTATTCCATCAAAGCCCACGAAGACACCAACTCATTGGTGATCACGGCTCAGCCCGATATGTTGAAATCCTTTGAAGCGGTGATCCGTCAGCTGGATATTCGTCGCGCTCAGGTTCATGTTGAAGCAGTGATTGCCGAAGTCTCCGATGTGGGGTTAAAGCAACTGGGCGTGCAACTGTTATCGGTTGCCGGAGCTTTTACCAATTTTGGTAACACTGGCACTTCAATGGTTGGGGTTGGTCAGGGTATTGCTGCGCTTCGCGGTCAGGAAACCGGCGGTGAGTTTGTGCGCGATGAAGACGGTAACGTGTTTCAAAATCCGGTACGACGCAACGGTGATAATGGCGCGGCGCTGGCACAAGCATTATCGGGATCCCAGGGCGCAGTATTTGGCTTTGGTGAAACCGACTCAAACGGCGATCTGGAGTGGGGCGCATTAATTCAGGCGTTGGGTCGCGACACCGAATCAAATGTATTATCAACACCCAGTATTACCACGCTGGATAATGAAGAAGCATCCATCAGTGTTGGTCAGGAAGTGCCAATTGTGACCGGTAGTGCGCTTGGCAACAATAACTCCAATCCGTTTCAAACGGTTGATCGAAAAGATGTAGGCATCCAGTTAAAAATTACGCCATTAATTAACGAAGGTAACTCCGTACGTTTACAGATTGAACAGGAAGTCTCTTCCATTGCTGGTACAACAGGCGCCGACATTATTACCAATAAACGAAAAATCACCACCACGGTTCAAGTGAATGATGGTGGCATGGTGGTACTGGGTGGATTGATAGATGAAGATATACAAGAAAGTACGGAAAAGGTGCCCGTTTTAGGTGATATTCCATTGATTGGCAGTTTATTTTCGTCCAATCGAACCACCAAAACCAAACGTAATTTAATGGTATTTATTCGACCCAAAATTCTGCGCGATGACTCCAGCATTCATCAGCTCAGTTCGCGTAAATATAATTACATTCGCGGTAAACAGTTGGATATGCGCGCTAAAGGCGTTTCATTAATGAGTGATGAAGATACGCCATTATTGCCTGAATGGGATGACAGTCTGGCATTGCCTCCCTCATTTGAAGACAGCATGAAAAAGTCGGAGGACGATAGGTTTCCACTGATTCATTCCGATAAAAATCAGGCCGAAAAAGACAAAGCGGCGACTAAAGATGAGTCCTCGTCAGATAAAGAGAACACGGACAATGGCAACTGAGTTAGCGTCTGGCGAGCAAGACATTCTGGCGGATGAGGCCATGCAGCCCGCCATTGAATCGGATACTCTCGATAGCCCTGATCTGGTGAGTGATGAGGGCATTATTCACGCCCGTCTGCCGTTTGGTTTTGCCAGACGTCAGGGCATTGTTGTGATTGATGATAAGGCCGAGCCAGCACTGGTGATCACCCGTCATAATGTGTCTCGCGATGCGGTGATCGAAGTGCGCCGATTTCTTGATCGGGCCATGTCATTAAAAGCCGTCTCGGACGAAGAATTTGAACAGCATCTTGGCGCGGTTTATCAGAACGACAGTTCAGAAGCCATGCAGGCCATGGAAGACATTGGCGAAGAGATGGATCTGTTCCGGTTGGCCGAAGAGCTGCCAGAAACCGAAGACTTATTGGAAAATGAAGACGATGCGCCGATCATAAAGTTGATCAATGCGTTGTTGACCGAGGCGATCAAAGAAAGCGCTTCGGATATTCACATAGAAACCTTCGAAAAAGAATTAAAAGTCCGTTTTCGGATCGACGGTGTGTTGCGAGAAGTACTGTCACCGGGACGTAAGTTGGCGCCTTTATTGGTGTCGCGTATTAAAGTTATGGCGAAGTTAGACATCGCCGAAAAACGTATTCCGCAAGACGGCCGTATTGCCCTTCGCATTGCCAACCGCGCGGTGGATGTGCGGGTTTCAACCATGCCATCGAGCCATGGAGAGCGGGTGGTATTGCGATTACTCGACAAGCAGGCGGGTCGACTCGACTTTTCTCATCTGGGTATGCCGGAAAGTCTGATGAAGCAAATGAGCAATATTCTGCATAAACCCCACGGCATTATTTTGGTTACCGGCCCTACCGGTTCCGGTAAAACCACCACGCTTTACGCCGGTTTAACCATGTTAAACAGCAAACAACGTAATATTTTGACGGTGGAAGATCCGGTGGAATACCTGCTCGATGGCATTGGTCAGACACAGGTTAATACCAAAGTGGACATGACCTTTGCCCGTGGCCTGCGCGCTATTTTGCGTCAGGATCCCGATGTGGTGATGGTGGGTGAGATTCGAGATCTGGAAACCGCGCAAATTGCAGTGCAAGCATCATTAACCGGACATCTGGTGTTATCGACATTACACACCAACACGGCGGTTGGTGCTGTAACGCGGCTGGTGGACATGGGGGTCGAACCCTTCCTGTTATCTTCATCGATGCTTGGCGTATTGGCGCAACGACTGGTACGAACCTTATGCAAAGACTGTAAAGAAGGTTACATCGCGGATCAAAAAGAATGCGAACTGATGGGCTTTGATGTTGCAAATCCGCCAACCATTTATCGCGCAACCGGTTGTGAAGAATGTCGTCACCTGGGTTACAAAGGACGACAGGGATTATTTGAATTATTACTGGTGGATGATGAGATGCGCACCATGATCCATAACGGTGACAGTGAGCAGTCCATCGAGCGGCACGCGCGAAAGTTCAGTCCATCGATTCGCGTCGATGGGCGTGACCGTGTACTGGAAGGCATGACCACTGTTGAAGAAGTGCTTCGGGTAACTCGGGAAGACTGATGGCTGCATTTGAGTACACAGCGCTCGACGTAAAAGGGCGCCAGAAAAAAGGCATACTCGAAGGCGATACGCCGCGACAGATTCGTCAGAACCTGCGTGACAAAGGTTTGGCGCCTTTGAGCGTTGAAGCGGTAACCGAAAAACATCGAAAACAGCAATCGCGTAAGCCATTGTTTTCTGCGCCGGGTATGAGCGCCGCCGATCTGGCGTTGATCACCCGACAAATTGCTACCCTGATTAACGCCGCTATTCCGGTGGAAGAATCATTAAAAGCAGTGGCTGATCAGTGTGAAAAACCAAAACATCAAACCATTATGATGGGTGTTCGTTCCCGAGTGGTTGAAGGTCATATGTTGGCCGATGCGTTACGGGAATATCCGCGCGTGTTTGATGATCTTTATTGTTCAATGGTGGCGGCAGGAGAGAAGTCTGGTCATCTTGATTCGGTACTGGATCGACTCGCCGATTACACCGAACGCCGACAGGAAATGAAATCGAAAGTCTCTTCCGCCATGGCTTACCCTATGATTTTGGGTGTAGTGAGTTTTCTGGTGATCATCTTTTTATTGTCTTACGTAGTGCCAAAAATTGTCGAACAGTACCGCGATATGGGCGGCGAGTTGCCCGGCTTAACCCAGGCGCTCATTACCACCAGTGATTTTGTGATTGATAATGGTGTGTTTGTCGGGCTCGGAATTTTTGCCTTGATTGCTGGCTTCAAAACATTATTAAGAAATCCGAAACGCTTAAAGCGATGGCATCAGTCGATTTTAAAATTGCCGCTGTTTGGTCGCGTCAGCCGAAATGTAAATGCGGCGCGTTTTGCCCGTACCTTATCCATATTGAATTCCAGTTCGGTGCCTTTATTGGAAGCGTTAAAAATCTCCGGTGATGTAATGACCAACATTGAACTGAAAGAAGCGGTGCATGAAGCGACCTTTAAAGTTCGCGAAGGTACATCGCTTAAAGCGTCATTGCAGTCGACCGGACACTTCCCGCCGATGATGTTGCACATGATTGGCAGCGGTGAAGCTTCCGGTGAGCTGGATCGAATGCTGGAAAAAGCAGCCGACAATCAGGATCGACAATTCGAATCACTGGTGGGTGTGATCACCACCATGATTGGGCCGTTAATGATCCTGTTTATGGGTGGTTTTGTACTGACAATTGTACTGGCAATTTTATTACCCATATTCCAGATGAATCAATTGATGAGTGGTTAGTGCAACACGCTAGCAACAAATTTTTTCTATCGAATAGACGCTTTGTAACAAACAAAGCCATAACAATAAATGTTTGACCTAAATACTTTTTGGAGTAGATAAATGCGACAACAACGCGGTTTTTCCTTAATGGAAATTTTGATTGCCCTGGTTATCATCGGCATTCTGGGTGCTTTTGTATTGCAAAATTTTGGTGGTGAAGTAACCAAAGCTCGTTACACCAAATTAAAGGCCGACTTTCAAACCATAGAAAGTGCGTTAATGCGTTATTACAACGACAATGGTTTTTATCCGACCAGCGAGCAGGGATTACAGGCGTTAACACAAAAGCCGGAAAGCAATCCTGAGCCTAATAACTACCCTCGTAACGGTTATATTGCAAAAATGCAAAAAGATCCCTGGGGTAATGATTATCTTTACTTATCACCTGCGGAATATGGCGAAGGCGATTATGAAATTATTTCACTGGGCGCAGACGGTCAGGAAGGTGGACAAGATCAAAGTACCGATATTGCCAACTGGAATGTCGATGAAGTCATGGCTGCCATGAACGAAGAACAATAATTGATTGAGTCATGACTTTTCCGTTGCCCGCGAAAATTATTCAATCTTTTTTCACTTCTTCAGTGAGAAAGCCAGCGGTTGCTGGCTTTTCGTTAATTGAGGTATTGATTGCTCTGGTTATCGGCGCATTATTAATTTCGCTGGCGACTCTGGCTTTTGGCGATCCGAAAAAAGAAGAGTTGGAAAAGCAGGCATTTCGTTTATACGCATTAATAAAACAGGCGCAAGATGAAACATTATTGCGTGGTCTTGATATTGGTATTCGTATCGAGAAACAAAAATACTCTTTCTTATTGTACGACGCAGAGAACGATAAGTGGCTGCCAATAACCGACGATGATTTTTTTACCGAAAAAGAAATTCCCGAATCATTGGAAGTGAAAGTTGTGGTGGATGGCACCACGTTATTTTCTGAAGACGAGGATGATGTTGATATTTTCGAAGAAGACGTGGATATTTTCGAAGATGGTGATCAACCGAAAGTGGAACCACCACAAATTTATATTTTGTCGTCCGGTGAAATGAATGACTTTCACATTGCCATTGGCTGGACCGATGAAGATCCCCGATATTTTTTAATTACCGGAACCATGCTTGGCGAAGTTCAACTGGACGGACCCATGACGGGTAATTTACGCGATGAGGTTAACAGCGATGATCTGCCTGATCTCGACGTCTGAGCAATCGCGTTTAAACAATTCCCGAGTCAGTGGCTTTACTTTACTGGAAGTTTTGATTGCCATGGCGGTTCTGGCACTGGCGTTAATGGCCTTAAGCGGCTCAATGAATCAGGCAATAAAAAATCAAATCCACCATAAGGACACTACACTGGCGCATTATGTGGCCATGTATCATCTTGGGGATATGAGATTGGAAGAGCCCTTTCCTGAGCTTGGAACCACCCGTGGCGATATCGTTATGCTGAATCGTGAGTGGCGCTGGACTCAGTCAGTGTTAAAAACAACGGAAGAAAACTTACGCCGAATTGAAGTGTCGGTAGCGCGCAAGGAAGAACCCGATTATCAACTGTCAAAAATCATTGCGTTTGCCGGTAACAATAACGAGAAAAAAAACGGGACCAGGCGTTAATCGGTATGAAGCATTTTAATCGCCAAACGGCTTTTACACTGATTGAAGTTCTGATTGCGGTCGCTATCACGGCATTTATTGCGGTTTCGGCCTTTGCCATTATGAATCAGGCCATAGGCACCCAAGAAAGCGCAGAAAATAATGACGCCCGACTAGCAGAGTTGCAGCGGGCGATGAATCGTATTTCAATGGATCTGCAGCAACTGGCCGATCGGCAGGTTCGAAATCAATACGGCGATTTGATGCCAATGTTAATGGGTGATAAAAGTGCCGAAGATACCTACCTCAGTTTTACAAGGCAGGGCAAACGAAATCCGGCTAATTTACCGCGAACTGAAATGGAACGAGTCACTTACCGATTGGAAGAGGATCAGTTGATCCGTGAGCAATGGGTGGTACTGGACATTGTTTCCGAAGATCAAATTTTAAAACGCCCCATACTCGAAGGTGTGCTCAAGTTTGAAGTTGAGTTTTACAGTGAAGAACAGTGGGTCGACAGTTGGCCACAATCCGATATTGGTAATCTCGATAACAACGAGATTCGTACCATCAAGCCCGGCGCAGTAAAAATTACTCTTGAGCTGGACGATTTGGGCGAGTTAATCCAGATATACCCATTGGGGATTGGCTGATGCAACGGCAATCCGGCGTGACTCTTTTAATCGTTCTGGTCGTGGTGGCACTGGCGACCTTAGTGGCTGCGCAATTGATCGAGCACACAACATACAGTGAGCGCAGAACAACATTAATGTTAAGTCGCGATCAGGCTTACCAACTGGCACTGGGCGGCGAAGCGCTGGCCAGTTTGTGGCTGTCAAAAGGGTTTGATAAAGAAAGTGACACCGTGCATCTGAATCAACCCTGGGCAACCACACCGTTTCAATTTCCGATTGAAGGCGGCATGATTAACGGCACCGTTATTGATGCGCAAAGTTGTTTTAATCTTAACTCTTTGCACCCGGAAGCGGATGAAAATCAATCCTCAGGAGGCACACCTGCCCCGGGTAGTGGTGGTCCAAGAGTTGATCCAAATGCTGGAACAAGAACTGGTGGACAACCTCCCGGATTAAAAAAAGATAAAGATCATTTGTTGTTTGAACAACTGATAAATGAAGTGCTTAAACAGTCTGAAATCAGTGGTGTCACACCGGAATCACTCAGTGCACCGGTGATTGACTGGATCGATAATGATATACAGCCTTTAGGTATTGATGGCGCAGAAGATATGCTCTACACCGGTTTTGAGGTGCCCTACCGTACCGCTAACAGCCCTTTTGCAAGTGCCTCTGAACTGCGAGTGGTTAAAGGTTATTCTGCGAAAATTTATCGGGCAATGAAAGATTTGGTCTGTGTGCTGCCAGATATTAACGTCAATAAAATCAATGTGAATACGGTATTGCCGGAAAACGCTGCTGTGCTTGCGGCCGTTACCGGAATGAGCCTGAGCAATGCGCAGGAAATACTCGGTAATATACCCGAAGAAGGGTACGATATGAGTTCCTTTAAGCAGCAACTCGGTAATGATAATAGAATTGATACGTCGCGAATTGATTTTACCAGTCAACATTTTTTGATTAGCATTGAAGTGGATTTTAAAGGCGCTAAATTTCGCATGAAGTCTTTGGTAAAGCGAGAAAGCTCACAAGGTGATGCGCCGTTTCGTGTGGTAACACGATATTTTGGAGAGTTTTGATGAAGAACAGACTTTTTATTCAACTGCCGGATGATCCGCAGAGTGCATTACTCTGGGGTGAGTGGAACAGTGATGAGCAGCAGTGGAATGAACAAGGGGAAGTGTTAGCGGCAGATTTAATATCGCTTGCGGATAAGTCCGCAAAGTGTGAAACGCTGGTTATTGTGCCGTCCAGTAAAGTTAGCCGTAAATTGATCACCACCCCGGCAAAACAATTAAAGCAGATACAACGTGCCGTTCCCTATATGCTTGAAGATCAGCTGGCGAGTCCGGTTGATCAATTACACTTTGCATACGGAAAACGAAGTAAGTCAGGTGAAGTGGATGTACTCTGGACAACCCATCAGCAAATGGAACAATGGCTGGAGTGGTTTGAGCAGGCAGAAATTCATATTGATATCATGCTGAGCGAAAACGACCTGTTAAAACCAGCCACCGATGCCACCGAAATTATTTTAAATCAAAACTTTGCACTGGTTAATCAAATCGATGGCAAGCGTTGGAGTTGCCAGCGGGATCTTTTACCCATGCTATGGCAGGCATCAACAGAGAGCGAAGATTCAAACGCTACTGATAAAAAACAAGCCGGAAAAAAAGATACCGGAAAAAAAGAAATCGATAATAAGGATACGGCTAATAAAGGCGATTCAAGTAGTGATGTAAAAAATTCACTTGAACCAACCCTGGATGGATCAGATGAACATCAAAGCACCGATGACTTTGATATGCTGCGAATTTTCCATGTGGGTGAGCTGGAGTCTTACTGGCAAGACAATCAAAACGTAATTGCTCAGCCATTAACCGAATTTGAATTATTAAATATTTTTGCTCAAAACGTTCACAAGCAATCGATTAATTTATTGCAACAACAATACGCGCCGAAAAAAGAATCCAACTTGCAATGGATTAAATATCGTTCACTGGCCAAGGTTGCCGGATTTTCTTTTCTGATTTTTCTGGTGTATCAAGGTTCGCAATATTATGTGCTGGAGCAGGAGCGTAAAGTATTACGGCAACAAGCGGAACAAAACTTTCAAAAAGTCTTTGCCCGCAGACCTCGTGGCGGCAGTATTTTAGGCCAGGCAGAGCGACTCTTAAGTCGAGGTGGTGGTGAAGCTGAGCAGGGTGAGTTTTTAAAACTGCTTAATGCAACATCTGCAAAAATAGTTTCATTAGATAAAGTTAAGCCGACCAGCATTACCTTCGATGGTCGAAAAAGTGAACTTAGAGTGGATGTACTGGCACCCGATTATCAAACATTGAATAATTTTAAGTCATCATTAACGGAAGCAGGATTAATGGTTGATATGTCTTCTGCCAGTTCACAGGGCGATGCTTACTCAACGCGACTTATTATCAGGAGCGGCTCATGAATGCGTTAACCCAATGGTTCGAGCAATTGTCTGAAAAAGACAAAAAGGTTGTTCAAATTGCCACGCCAATTGCACTGGTTTTGGTTCTTATCTTTGCTGTGGTTTTACCGGTCAATAGTACCGTCAGTGAATTGAGAGCAGAGGTGGTCGATAATAAAAAAGCCACCATATTATTACAGACTGAAGCGCCACAAAATCAATCTGGTGGTGGCAAGCAATCTTTCTCCTCACTAACCAATGTGATCACCAGCACAACCCGACAGCATAACTTTCGACTGGAACGGTTTGAAGAAAAACGCAATGGCGAAATCAATGTCTGGTTCGATCAGATTGGCTTTGACAAAATGTTAAGCTGGTTAGCGCAACTGGAAAATCAATACGGTATTACCACATCCTATATATCCGTCAGTCAATCTGGCGAAACAGGCATGGTACGCGCCAATGTGCGTCTGATATCTGGCTAATACGCATAATAAGTTTATAAGATTTTTCGATTTGTTCTGGTTTCGGATAATAAGCAACCATGACTTTAGAAAATCTGAACATAAGTGAATGATTTATTAATGATGAATAAAAAAACGTATTTATACGCAATTGTATTTTTTCTTGTGATGCTGTTGTTGACTCTGCCCGCACGAACAGCACTGAGTTTAATTCCAGCCAGTAATAATTTTAGCATTGCTGGAGCCAGTGGAAGTATCTGGTCAGGGCACGCCGCCAGTATTCAGGTTAATCGTCAAACCTTGATGGACGTTAATTGGGGCATCAATCCAATCTGGTTACTCACCGGAAAATTAGGTGGTTCGGTTTCCGTTAATGATCCCGGTGTTACGGTTAATGGAGGCTGGAAAGTAGGCCTGGGTAATACGCTGTATCTTGATGATATGCAGATTCGTTTACCAGCGAAAAAAGTAGTGCCCTTGTTGCCGATGAAAGGCGTGGCTCTAGAAGGTGATTTTAGAATTGATATTGAACACCTGAGTTTTAATCAGCAACAAGGACCTCAAGATGTTGATGCAACACTCTACTGGCTTAAAAGTGCGGCTTCCATTGCTGGTCCAATTGTTAAACTTGGTAACTTTACATTAACGGCCAAGTCACAAGAGGATGGTCGCATTGAATTGTTAGTAAAACCCGGTAAAAACAAACTGGACGCACAGGGCAGCGCTATAGTGACCTGGCCAAACAGCATTGCACTGGATATATCAGTGACGGAAAATGTGCCGGATCAATTAAAGAGTACCGTGGCGTTTTTGAAAAAGGCCGATAATAACCGGCGCACACTTAAAATGACACTGCCACTTAATCGTAATGCGAGACGTTAATTAAACTATTCATATTGCCATGAAAACTGCCATAAACTGGAATGCCATTGATACCGTATTGCTCGATATGGACGGCACCATTTTGGATCTTCACTTTGATAACTATTTTTGGCTGACTTATTTACCCGAAAAGTTTGCTATCAAGCATAATATCTCTTTTGAGAGTGCCTTTGAAAAGTTATCTCAGCAGTTTAATACCTTAAGAGGAACGCTTAACTGGTATTGTCTTGATTATTGGACCGATACATTGCAAATGGATATTGTTGGCCTTAAAAAAAATATACAGCATAAAGTTGCGTTTCGACCTCAGGCACTTGCTTTCTTACAGTTTTTAAAACAACAGAATAAACAGGTATTTCTTGCCACCAATGCGCATCCTAGAAGTCTTGAAATTAAACAGTTGAATACTCGTTTTCATCAATATTTTGATGAATTAATTACATCTCATGAATTTGGTGCGCCAAAAGAACAACAGTCTTTTTGGCAGCAATTGCAGAAAAAAATAGAGTTTGATAATTATAAAACATTATTTATTGATGACAGTGTTGCCGTTTTAACATCCGCGCAGCAGTTTGGTATAGGGTACCTGCTTGGCATTGCGCAGCCCGACAGTCAGAAACCACCACAGTCAATGGCGCCTTTTGATGCCATTGAAAATTTTAACGACATAATGTTATGAATAGCATGGTGATTGAATGAACAAAAAGCCTGAAATCTTATCGGCGAAAGAAGTCGCTAAAACCCGGATTTTCAGAGTCGAAGAGTTGCAGTTAAAGTTTGCCAATGGTGAACACAGAACCTATGAGCGTTTAAAAGCTGGTGGCTCGGGTGCGGTTTTGATTGTTGCGATTAATGAAAAAAATGAGTTGTTGTTGATCCGAGAGTATTCGGCTGGCATAGATGCGTATGAACTGGCGTTACCGAAAGGATTGATTGACAAAAATGAAGCTGCCTTAGATGCCGCAAATCGCGAGTTAAAAGAAGAAGTGGGCTTTGGTGCAAGGGATCTGGTGGAGCTAAAAAAAATTACCTTAGCGCCTGGTTATTTAAGTCATAAAATGAGCATTGTGCTTGCCAGAGATCTTTATGTTGAAAAGTTGGAAGGCGATGAGCCCGAACCGATAGAAGTGGTGCCCATGCCGTTTGATGATATTGATGCGATAGTTGCACGAGATGACTTCACTGAAGCGCGCAGCATTGCCGCTCTGTATCTTGCTCGTCATTTCCTTAGTCAACAATAATTGCGAATAGCTGTCGTTTAAAATTGGCAGTTAAATTTGTGCAGTATCATAAGGCATAATATAAGCTTGGAATGGATTTTCATATCAGAAGTCAAACGAAACAACTCACATATAAAATACAATTGGTAATCAGTCTTAAGTTGAATCGCCAATAGCATTAACTTTCTAATGTGAAGTTTTAGTTTTACAGATTAACATTAATTAATAAGTATCAGGACAATCTATGAATTATCAGGATTTATTAACCCCCGTTATTGATATATCAAAACGGGCCGGTGCGGCGATTTTAGAGGTGTATCGAAAGGATGATTTTGATCAACGAATTAAATCAGATAATTCTCCATTAACCGAAGCGGATATGGCGTCTCATCGCTTGATTTGTCAGGCGCTGGAAAATTTAACTCCAGAAATTCCTGTATTATCGGAAGAAAGCAAAGGTATAACCTTTGATGAGCGAAAGTCCTGGGAAACCTACTGGTTGGTTGATCCACTCGATGGCACAAAAGAATTTATTGCACGCAACGATGAGTTCACCACCAATATTGCGTTGATACACGATGGTCGACCTGTGCTGGGTGTTATTTATGTGCCGGTGTTTGACACCTTGTATTACGCTGCGAAATATTTTGGTGCGAATAAACAGCAAGGTGATAAAGATGCGGAAAAAATTTCGGTACGCCCTGTTCCTGAGAAAAATAATGCTAAACATTACACAGTCGTCGGCAGCCGGCGGCATGGTATAGAAAAAGTTGAAAAACTCTGCGCGAAAATGCCATCAT
Source organism: Pleionea mediterranea (assembly GCF_003148745.1). Taxonomy (GTDB): domain Bacteria; phylum Pseudomonadota; class Gammaproteobacteria; order Enterobacterales; family Kangiellaceae; genus Pleionea; species Pleionea mediterranea. Next base: position 200,310 of record NZ_QGGU01000002.1, read on the forward strand.
TTTCACTAACCAGCAAAGGCAGTTCGTTAAAAATGTGTCTGGTCGCAGAAGGCGAAGCGGATCTCTACCCTCGACTGGCGCCGACCTCCGAGTGGGATACCGGTGCTGCTCAAATTATTGTTGAAGAAGCCGGTGGCCAACTGGTAAAAACTGACTTTTCGGTATTGGAGTACAATACCAAGGAATCGTTATTAAACCCGCACTTTTTTGTATTGGGTGATGATAAAGAAGACTGGCAGTCACTACTGAGGGAATAGTCGACGGAGTCGCATAAATAATAGCTGAAACAATCAGTCCGATAAAAGAAACAAAGTAGCATCACCTGTCACTTGGTTTCGCTTGATTTTGATTGGTGTCAGCTAATAAGTGCAAGTTCCCGATAAAGCAGTGTTATGCTTTATCGGGGATCTTTGAGTGTTGACGTTGTTTTTGTTGCACCAGCCATAAGTTTGCATAATGCTCATCTTTATCCAGCAACTGTTGATGATTGCCCTGCTCTACAATTTCTCCTTGATGCAGCACAAATATTACATCGGCATCAACAATAGTTGACAGCCGATGAGCAATCATAACGCTGGTATGATTTTTCGATACTTCATTGATCGCTTTTAAAATATATTGTTCGGAATGGCTGTCGAGTGATGACGTCGCTTCATCAAATAATAATATGGGCGGTTTTTTCAAAATGGTTCTGGCAATGGCGACCCTTTGTTTTTCTCCACCAGATAATTTAAGACCACGCTCGCCCACCAATGTATCGACACCGTCTGGCAGTTGATCAATAAAGTCTTGTAAGTAGGCGTGTTGAATTGCATTTTGTATGTCTTGCTCGGTTGCCTTTACATTGCCATAGCGAATGTTATCACCGATGGTTGAGTTAAACAGCACCGTATCCTGTGGCACTATGCCAATGTGTTGGCGCAAACTTTGTTGCGTCACTTGATCAATGGGCGCACCATCTATTTCTATGGTGCCTTCAGTGGGATCGTAAAACCGATAGAGCAACTTCATCAATGTGGATTTACCTGCGCCACTGCTGCCAACAAAAGCTACTTTTTGCCCGGGTTTTATGGTCAGCGAAATATTTTTTAGAATGGGACGGTTTGATTTATAGTGAAAGGAAACTCGATTAAATTTAATTTCACCTTTGGTGACGGTTATGGGTTTTGCATCTTTGGCATCGGTTATTTTGGGTGCTTGTCGCAACAGTGAAAACATTTTTTCAATATTGGCCATGGAGCCTTTCATTTCACGGTAAACAAAACCTAAAAAATTCAGCGGCATAAATATTTGCATCATAAAGGCATTCACCATAACAAACTCACCTATGCTCATGCTGCCATCAATAATATGAAAACCCGTAAGCAACAACATTAATGTCATGGCAACGCCTACCACCAGCGCCTGTCCACCATTAAGCGCAAACAGTGATAAACGATTCTTTCGGCGGGCGGTTTCCCAGCTGGCCAAATCTTTATCGTATCGGTTGGCTTCGTATTGTTCGTTGTTAAAGTATTTGACGGTTTCGTAATTTAATAAACTGTCCACGGCTGCGGTGTTGGATTTTGAATCCGCTTCATTGGCTTCGCGCACATAACGCGTGCGCCATTCAGTGGCTTTAACGGTCCAACCCACATAGGCGACTATGGAACTGGCGATTATCACGGCAAACCAGGGATCGTATTTGAATAAAAATATTCCCAGCACCATAGAGACTTCGAGCACAATGGGTACAATATTGAACACCATAAAACGCAATAAGAAGCTGACACCGGACACTCCGCGCTCAATGTCTCGCGATAAACCACCGGTGCGGCGACTTAAATGAAAGTCCAGATCCAGTGAGTGCAGATGATTGAACACCGTTAAGCCAATGCGGCGCATGGCTCGTTCGGTGACACGACCAAACAGCGTATCGCGTAATTCACCAAACAACACGTTTGCCAATCGCAAACTGCCATAAGCAATGATTAATGCAATAGGTACGGCAATCATTTGCTGGGTTCCCGACTCCAGATCCAGCCCATCCACCACATTTTTTAAAATAAATGGCATACCAACACTGGCCACTTTTGCTGCCACCAGGCACAACATGGCGAGAAAAATACGGCCTTTAAATTCCAGCAGATAGGGGATCAGTTGCTTTAAAGTTGCCCAGCTGACTTGTTCATCAGCGCTGCTGTCGAAATGTCCGTGTCGCATAACTGCTCGTTTGTTAGTGGCTTTGAGAGAGCTATCTTACCCTATTAGTGTTGATGTTAAGAGGGGGATGATAAATTCAAATCGATAAATTAAAACTGACAAATGATTTTAGGTTGATTTCGGTATTATCTACAAGATATAGTATAAAAGCTTTGGTTTAGCCACAAGATGAATGATTATTGAGCAGACTCAATAACGTTTTGAAAGTGCGCTGCTAAGAGGGAATCTGGTGTGAATCCAGAACTGACGCGCAGCGGTAACAGAGAACGAGAGTAACAACCTTACTTAACACAGTAGGGTGAAACAGGCACTGCAACAATCGGTTGTGGGAAGCCGTTACTTGAGGCGTTTGGGTTTTACCTGAACAAGCTCTGAAGTCCGAAGACCTGCCAAAGTGATCAACACCTTCGCGATTTTGAGGTATTGAACACGTGGATCATGTTTGCGATTGATGCATTGTTAGAGATGTTTGGTTTATCTGTTTAAAAACAGCTGAACAATTAAGCCAATGTTCGATTGCACCAGAAGTCAGTGTTTTAACGTAAGAGATATTCATTGTGCCAATGATGCGCATAGTGATCTCTGGTCGGTCTTAAAAAGTGAAGGTAAGCGTCGTATCTATGCGACATCACCATTTATCTTTAAAGGACGCGAACCATGACTCAAACCTCCCATGACTTAGGAAACAAATTTCAGTCAGCTCAAGAGCATGCATCTCGAGAGCAATCGCCACAAACTCAATCATTCCATTCAAAATTATCCGAAACGGAAAGCGTTCGTTTGTCTTCGACTTTAAGTCGTATTCAAGTGATCAAACGTAACCATCAGGCAGTGACGTTTGATGCCAGTAAAATTGCATTGGCAATGACCAAAGCAATGCTTGCGGTTGAAGGTGATTCTGCATCGGGTTCAGCGCGTGTGCGTGAACTGGTAACGCAGATCACACAAGATATCGCGCAGCGTTTTGCCAGACAACTACCGGATGGTGGCACGGTGAATATTGAAGATATACAGGATCAGGTTGAGTTAGGATTAATGCGAAAGGGATTGCAAAAAGTAGCGCGGGCCTATGTGTTATATCGAGAACAACATGCGCAAAATCGTGCTGCAGAACTTAATAAGAAAGAATTTTATAAAAAAAGTCAGAACAAAAAAGATCGTTATGAAACAGATCAAGATAAAACAGCTCATGACTCTGAAACTGAATATGAAACTTTAAAAGTGCTGCTGGACGACGGTTCTGAAACGAGTTTATCGATGAAGTCGATAAAACTGCGTTTAGTTGAGGCCTGTGAGGGTTTCAGTGATGTATCTTCCGAATTGATTTTCACACAGGTAACGAATAATTTATTCTCGGGAATGAAATTGTCGGATGTTGATACCGCTCTAACTATGACAGTGCGGCCGATGATTGAGCAGGAACCGAATTATTCCTATGTTTGTGCGCAATTACTGAATCAAACTCTTAAGCAGCAAGTGGCGGGTGTTTTAGCGCTGGATCACAGCAGCGATAACTTATACCTCGAAGCTTTTACAGCGTTTATTCATCAGGGTGTGGAAAAACAATTGCTGGATCAGCAGCTACTTTCATTTGATTTAAATGAACTGGCGGTAGCGTTAAAGCCCGAGCGGGATCGTCAATTTACATATCTTGGATTACAAACATTATATGATCGCTATTTTATTCATCACCAGCAATCACGAATGGAATTACCGCAAGTTTTCTTTATGCGTGTTGCCATGGGACTGGCATTAAATGAAGACAATCCGACTAAGCGTGCCATTGAATTTTATAATGTGTTGTCATCATTTGATTATATGTGCTCGACGCCAACCTTATTTAACGCGGCCACTCAACGATCGCAATTATCAAGTTGTTATCTGACCACGGTAGATGATGATTTATCGAGTATTTATCAATCCGTAGCCGACAATGCCCAGTTGTCTAAATGGGCCGGTGGACTGGGTAATGACTGGACACCCGTTCGCTCACTCGGCGCGCATATTAAAGGCACCAATGGCGAGTCTCAAGGGGTTATTCCATTTTTAAAAGTGGTAAACGATACCGCAGTTGCGGTTAATCAGGGAGGTAAACGCAAAGGCGCGGTCTGTGCCTATCTGGAAACCTGGCATCTGGATATCGAAGATTTTCTTGAGCTTAGAAAAAATACCGGCGATGAGCGGCGGCGTACGCACGACATGAACTCGGCAAACTGGATCCCGGATTTATTTATGAAGCGGGTATTTAATGATGAGCAGTGGACATTGTTTTCGCCCAGCGATGTTCCTGATTTGCATGATTTGTACGGTGACGCTTTTGAAAAACGCTATCAGGCATATGAAGCCATGGTGGATCGAAAAGAGATTACCTTGTATCGCCGCCTGCCAGCAAAACAGTTATGGCAAAAAATGTTATCCATGCTATTTGAAACCGGTCACCCCTGGATAACTTTTAAAGATCCCTGCAACATTCGTTCGCCACAACAACATCAGGGAGTGGTGCATTCATCCAATTTATGTACCGAAATTACCCTGAATACCAACGCCGAAGAAATTGCCGTGTGTAATCTTGGGTCTATCAATTTACCGCAACATATGGAAGGTGGTGAACTTGATCATGCGCATTTGCAAGCGACCATTCAAACCGCCGTACGCATGCTTGATAATGTGGTTGATATAAATTTTTACCCGGTGGAAAAAGCTCGCCAGTCAAACATGAAACACCGACCAATAGGATTGGGTTTAATGGGCTTTCAAGATGCGCTCTATTTAAAACAAGTCCCTTATGCCAGTATCGAAGCGGTACAGTTTGCCGATCAGTCCATGGAGCTGATCAGTTACTTTGCTTTGGAAGCCTCCTCCGCTTTGGCGGAAGAGCGAGGCTGCTATCCAAGTTTTGAAGGTTCTTTATGGCAACAGGGGCTGTTGCCCATCGACTCATTGGAGCATCTACAAACACAACGGGGTGAAGAGTATTGCACTTTCGATACGGTCACGTCATTGGACTGGTCATCTTTAAGAGAAAAAATAAAACGATACGGAATGCGGAACTCAAATGTTCTGGCGATTGCGCCTACCGCAACCATTGCAAATATTGTTGGTGTTTCGCAGTCGATTGAACCCATGTATCAAAACCTTTATGTGAAGTCGAATTTATCCGGAGAGTTTACGGTATTGAATCATGCATTGGTTAACAGCCTTAAACAGCAGGATTTATGGGACAGTGTGATGATCAATGACCTGAAATATTTTGATGGATCTCTTCAACCCATTGAACGCATACCGGATGCGATCAAAGCGGTTTATGCTACGGCTTTTGAAATTGATTCCCGCTGGTTAATTGAAGCGGCCTCGCGGCGACAAAAATGGATCGATCAGGCGCAAAGTTTAAATTTATACATGGCCGAAGCATCGGGCAAAAAGCTGGATAATTTGTACAAGCTGGCCTGGTCTCGTGGATTAAAAACCACCTATTACTTACGATCGCTGGGGGCGACTCAGGCAGAAAAACTTACCGAACATTCTTCTAATAATCATTTTGAAATCAATAACCCATCGAACAATAACCAGGCACAAGTTTTTACTGGCAAGATTCAAACTGAAAATTCTCAGCCTGTGACGGAATCTGCTGTTTGTTCAATACTGGAACCCGACTGCGAAGCCTGCCAATAGGAGACTAATAATGAATACTTTAAACTGGGATGATCCATTGTCTATTGCCATTCAACCAGTAACACAAGCGGATAAAAAAATTCAGCAAGATTCATTTACTACAGATGAGCATTCGTCTACCGATGAACAAGACAATAACCAAAGAAACAATATTCCACCGGTTAATCCCGACGATAAGCGAGTGATCAATGGCATGACTGATGTGAATCAGTTGGCACCCTTTAAATACCCTTGGGCCTGGGAGTTCTTTTTAAATGGTAATAAAAATCACTGGACACCACTCGATATTAATATGACTCAGGATGTTCACGATTATCACCATAAACTGACAATAGAAGAAAAACACGTGTATGAAAATGTACTGGCGTATTTAACAACTTCGGATATTTTAGCCATGCGAAATATAGGACTGGCGGTGATGGAAAAAATGACCGCGCCTGAGTTACAAATTTATCAGGCGCGTCAGGTTTATGAAGAATCCTTGCATACCTGGACCTATCAACATTGCATTGAAACCATAGGACTGGATCAAAGTGAAATTTACAACCGATATCGGGTTATTCCGCAAATTCATCAAAAGATAAACATTGCCAATAAGAGACTTAATGCGGTGATGCGCTCCGATATTGATTTAAAAAATCGCGATGATCTGGAGTTGTTTGTAATGTCCTATTTATTTTTTGCTGCTGTATTTGAGGGCTGCTGGTTTTATAATGGTTTCAGTCCAATTTTTGCCCTGCAAAGACGAGGCTTAATGAAAGGCACTGGTGAGCAGCTGCAATACATAATGCGCGATGAGGTGTTGCATTGTGCTTTTGGTTTGCGTGTGGTTAAGCAGATACTGGAAGAAGAAAAGTTAACGCTCAATCCTGCTGCTGTCAATGATATGTGGCAGGAAGCAGAAGCCGCTGAAGCAAGTTATGCAAAGTTTTTGTTGCCAGAACCTATATTAGGTTACTCTGCTGAGGCGCACAGTGAGCAATTTCGGTTTTTAGCCAATCGCCGAGCAAAACAGTTAAAATTTGCAGAGCCCTTTAAAGGAGCCAAAAGTACCTTAAGCTGGCTAGATGAACAGGCGAACATGAGAAAAGAGAAAAACTTTTTTGAAACTCGTGTAACTGAATATCAAACGGGCGCAGCGTTACAGTGGTAAAATCTGTTCTCGATTAATTTTTCAAAACAGTTTTTCAGGTATCTGCCTTGCACCATAGTTTGAAAGATAATTTGAACGATAGTCTGATCGATAATGGCTTGAAACATAAAGGTTTGCAACTGCAATGCGTCAAGCCAGTCCACTATTTAAATATAACAAGGAAAACGAATGCAGCAAGAGTTAGACAGTAAAACCATGCAGCACCATAAACTTGTGTTGCCGGAACATATGAATCATCAGGGCAGCTTATTTGGTGGTTATTTATTAATGTGGATTGATGAAGTAGCCTACATGACGGCTAACTTGCATTTTCCGGGACATCGTTTTGTAACGATTGCGCTGGATAATGTAGAATTTAAGCATCGAATCGAATGCGGTGAGATAATCTGCTTTTTAGCCCTGCTGGAAAAGCAGGGAAACACCTCACTAACTTATCGAATAAGCGTTACAGGCACCCGCGAACAGTCAGATAAGTTATTATTTGAAACCAGAGTGTCCTTTGTTAGCGTCGATGATAAAGGTAAAAAGGTATTGCTTAAAATTTAGAGTGAATATACATTCGTCGCTGCTTCATTAACTTAACTGATTGAATCAAAAATAATAAACTTCAAAAATTTCTAAATCAGTCATTCCCGTTGTAAGCATCTTCTTGAGCTTGCAGCGCCTTTTTGCGACGGCGCTCTTTTATAAATTCCGGAACGAAGGGTTCGCCTTTAGCCCGGTCAAGCTCGATTATAGTGCGATCAATATGTGGTGCACCCATCATGGTGTTGGCGACCCAAGTTACAACCTCATTATTGGATGTGATACTGGAAATTAAATAGACCGCTTTAGGCTCTTTTCTTTTAACTCCTTTATAGTTTGTCACAAAGTAAAAGTCTGGTAAGTCATCCGCAATTTCTTTTAAGTTTTCGGGGTAGTGTAGGGTTGCTTGATAGTAAGTTTTCGTAGACTCATCGTGCCAAACAAAATACCCTTTCTTTGGGTACTTTTCTGGAAACATTGATGCTGACTTACCTCCATTTGCTAAACAACAACCAATAATGCCAGCAGGCACATGCATATAGTCATCATACACTGCAGTCCCTAAGTAAAAACGATCGGACTCTTCAGCACTAAATCCAAAAGTATAGTCAACAGGCTCTGAGCATGCGGTAGTGATGGCTATCAATAAAGCCAATAAAATTATTCGAAACATATTATGTGTTGGCCTCAAAAGGTTGGTTGTAGAATACTTCCCGTTGCTGGCTTTCAGCCTTATTTGCATTAAATGAAGTTTCTTTTGGAGTGATAGGTGAATGCGAATGATGAATATAATCTCGATACAATTGATGCATTGCGCTATCGTCGCCACCTTCTGCTTTAGCATAAATCTGTTGCAGCTGCGGTGAGATGCGATAGTCCAACTCAAATTGTGCCAATTGACTCATATCATTAAAAGGCACTGACTTTTCTAGCGCCTTTGAGTGCATTTTTTCCAGCGCAACAAAAGCCAGTTCTTTTTTAACAAAGCGCTTCCAGACGATATATACCGTCATCAAGCGTACATTATCACGAGCTTGGGTTTCGGTGTCGGCTTCCAGTTCCACCTTTCCGCCCAGAGCTGCTTTTTGTTGCTGCCAATAGTCTAACCGTTGCTGGACCCGTGCTAAGGCATGTTGCTTTGCTGAGTCTGAGTTACCTATCCAAGTGACTTGTTGTTGCTCCAGATAAATGGTTCGTTCAATATGCTCACCGCCATAACCGCCTCCAATATCGGAGTGAGCACCAGGTAATACTTCTTCGTTAAAATGCGGGGCGGGCAGTTTTCCTGCTTGGTTCTTAATGCTGCTAAGGGGGAAGTATTCTCGAAACTCATGGTAGGCCGTTAAGTGATACACCGACTTGGCGCTGGTCCAGCCAATATTCAGATTAAACCCCATATTGTCATCATCACCGGGCAGACCCATGGAACCCACGGTATCAAATAGGCCGCAAAATCGAATGGTTATCGTTAATTGTCCTTTCCTCCAGTAACCATTATTGGGCATCTTCTTCATTTGGTGCAAACGGTTAATAAAGGCTCTTGCCGTTGCGGCACCGCGACTAAATCCCATCACATCAAAATTACAGTTAACTCTTTTATAAGAGTCAAAGCGTTCTAGAAATAGTTTAAGCTTACTTAGAGCCTCTTCGATACGTGAATTAACATTCAATCCAAAGGCTTGTTCAATATTGGAGTATTCTGGTTTTTCTCCGACCTCACAGCTTAGTTGATCGTCATAAGTGCCAACGCCTTTAATATAGGCCGCACCGGTACCCTGAGTATCTTGCTGAGGATAAAGCTCAAACAACTTGGCTATATTGGTAGGTTCGTAATCATCATCGGCGCATTGCATATCCACTTGCCGGTTATTGCCGGTGCCATCAAAGAATACGCCAAATTGCAATTCCTTTACCGCTTCTACGGTAAACTCGATTTGCGACACCGCACTGCCTGCGGTTGCAGTGAGCTGATACTTGCCCGGCTCTAGCGATAAGGCCGCGTCCCAGTAGTGTCGTTGATCCTGCGCTAAAACAGGCACATCAATACGTTTTGCTCCTGAGCCAGGGCCGCGCCATTTAAGTTCGACAGAATCGTGATTGCTCACTGAGCCTTCAATCAGCACATTCCAACCGCTGGGTACGCGAACAAGGGTTCCTGCGGTTAGCCCTGTTGTTTGTGATACATGACTGTTAAAGCCGTACACTTGCCGGGGTTCTTTCTTTCCGGAATATTTAAACGCGATGGCAGCGGCGTCTTCGCCCGGTTGTACGGTATGTTCTGCGAATCGCATTTGTGTTTTGTTGGATTTTTCCAGTGTGATGATTTGGCCGTTATCGGGTGATAATAGAGTCACCGTTGGAATCGCTTGCGAGTGGGTAAACTCATTAATGGCACGAAAAAACTGGTTGGCGGCTTGTTGAGTGGCATCGCTGACAACATGGCCACTTGAAACAGTCTTGTTATTGTCTGACACCGCTTTAAGGGGTGCGAACCCAAGAGCTTTGTTATCGCTGTCGTACTGACGAAACCCAACTTGCTCCCACCGACCTTTGTTATAACACCAGAACTGGCACTGTTGGTCGTATCGAAACAATTCCCGTTTATCGCGGGGGATGTCGCACCAGGTTTGCCGTGTCAAACTCTGCCGGATCACATCGGGTAGCTGAGCTTTTCGATAGCCGCTCAGGGGTTTCGATTGGATAATTGCTTTTTGGCTAAGTTGTTCCGACTGCTCGCTGCGGGACTGCAGATGTTGAAAAAACTTGTCATCGTTATTGGTTATTAACTCCATGATTGAACACTTCCTTGCATCCTTACTGACAGGCGCAATCATACTTGCTGTTAAGAAGTGTTAAAAGCTGCAGCGGGTTAAGTTGAGAAATAGCGCACGAGATTCATTAATTTATTGGGTTGTTTTCATGGTGTGCCTCTTATTCATTTCATTGATGAACAATGTTGACTAAAGAACCAATGGCAAGTTCAGCGTTGAATCAAGCCCATCACGAAATTCAAAAGATATGGAGTAAGGCAGAAAGGTCAATGTTAGTTTGTGATTATCCTAGGTTATGGTCAATGCTAGGTAAAGTATGTACAAGGAATCTAATGTGATTATCGTCTTATAAGCAAACATAAAGTCATCAGTGATCCTTGGCTTTATCTAATAAAGTTTGTCGCTTAACACTGCTTATGATCACCGAGACGACAATAATCGCGCCGCCTGCTAATAACGCCATGATATTTATGTCGCTGCCCCAGATAAACAGGTTCACGAGTAACCCTGCGGGGATTAACGCATTATTCATGGTGGCCAGTTGACCAGTGTTTACCTGTTTGGTGCCGTAATTCCATAAAAAATAGCCCGCACCGGAGGCGATTAGCCCGAGCCATAATAAAACGCCTATTTCTGTGGCTGTGTCGGGCAGCTTATTAACATCGGCAAATAACAGGGCGGCAATAAGAGTGAGAATACTGGCGCCTATAAAGAAGAAAATAAAATGTTGTCGCTGCTGTTGAAAATCACCTATGGCGAGCCGCTTATAGGCGACCTGACCAAAGGCAAAGCAAAGGTTGGCCGACTGTATTAATAAAAACCCTATTAAGAAGTGCTCACTGACCGAATGATAACGAATAATTGCGGCGCCTATCACCGAAAGGATGGCAGCTAATAACCAGTGCAGGGTGAAGCGACGGTGAAATACCAGATCGTCAATCAGAGTGACGTAAATGGGTGTAAAAATGGTAAACAGCAGCACCTCGGCCACGGACAGGTACAAAAAGCTGTGATACAGAAACAGGTACATCAGACCAATTTGAATGGCACCAATCGCCATCAGTTTCAGCGCGTTTTTGCTTTGCAATGATCGAGGCTTTAAAAACGGGATAAACACAACCGTGGCCAATATCATTCGACTGAATACAGCAATGTATCCGTCAACTTCACCTGACAGATAAACACCAATCAGAGAAAAGCTGAATGCCCATAAAAAGGTAACCAGTATTAGCCAGTGCATTTGCGCGACTAGAGTTCTAAATAGGCGCGTAAACGGGCCAGGTTTTCATCGGCAAACTGATGAATTTTATTGCTTGGCGAATGATGCTGCTCCAGAGTTTGTAGATGAAACTCAATGCTGCACAAAATGTCGGCCAATAACTCGAGTGCCTGTTGTGTGGCAGGCTGTTTTAAGAAGTACTGTTCGACGGTGTCGATCAGCTCTTTTACCAGTGGCACCATGTTGTCGCTGTTGGTTTTTTTAATGTCGTCTACTGCACGGCCCAGCGAAGCTGGCATCGAATGCAGTAATTGAGGATCGTGATCTTGCTGGCTGTAATTTTCCAGTTGATTGATCACCAGTTGAATTTGCTTGCGGGCATTTTTACAGGCTTCAATTTGTTCCGGTGTTTGCGTTAATCGATTGAGATTGGTTTGATTGCCAGATCGTTCCACTTTTTGCTGGTTCAACAAGGTTTCTATTTTGGATAATACTTCGCTGGTAAATTGTCGATCTTTATCAGACAAGGGCGCCTGTTTGTTTAACGTCAGTTCCAGACGTTCGGCGGCTTCCTTAAGCGACATTTCCAAGCTCTCGTATTCCAGCACCGAAAATAAGCTGTGCATCTGTTTCAATTGATGGAACAGTTGCATCAGTTCATTTGATTTTGCAGCAAAGTCTTCGGCAATCAGATCCGTTTGAAGTTGCAGGATATCATCGAGAATAGTACCAAATAACGATTCGTAATCGCTTTCTTTTAAGCCTTTCAGCAATAAAAACTCTTGCGTCAGATTGCGCTCGGTTAGCCCGGTATTGGCAAGCTCAAAGTGTTGTCGCAATTGTTCGGTCAGTTTGTCGTCGGCATCCGACAGGCTCACCAGATAAAGCAGTTCAAAAGCCAGTTGTTCGGCTTTTTCGCGGGCTTTGTAATTGATGTTGTGATCCACCTGACCCAGCTCACGGATTTGCAGATCCAGCTTGGTCAGATGCTTAATTCGCTCGGGCGTCAACACCAGTCCACCGCTCTGGAAGGCTTCTAAGGCGCCTCGGGCAATCCACCATAGATTAGGCGCATTAGGGCTGCCGCATTGATTGTCGAGCCGCAACAGGGCGCGAGCGATCATGGACAGGCCGCCTTCGACATTGGTTTTACGGATCACCTCGATCAACCCCATTTGATACATTTGGCGCAGTCGGCGAGACGCTTTCACCACTTCGTAATCATCGAGCCGCTGTGATTTATTAATATCGTCACGAATTTTGCGGTGGTTTGCGCTAAAAAAGCTCGATTCGGCAAAGTGTGGCATCCCGGCAATGGAACGAAGTTCATTGATGGGTGTAAACAGTAGCTGAGGTAAGTCAAAGGGTTTGCTGCAGATAAAATCAATATAGCGCTCAAGTAATGACAGGCTGTAGATCACCGACTCAAGCCTTTGCTGGTCTTCATCGTTATAAGGATCGCTAAAGGTCTTTAAAACATTACAGATATCGCGTGTCAGCAGGCTGGCCGCTGGCAGCTCGATAAAAGTAAATACCCGGTTGAGTTGGTAAACACTGGCCCAGGCCGACTTTCTAGCTGAAGTAGGCTCTATATCCGAGTGGTATTTTTCCAGTGCTTCAATAGCAGTTTTAATCGACTCACGAATGTGTTCGGCGATTTGTGCAACCGAGGCAATTTGATCCTGATACGGCATAAATAAGCCAGTTCCCTATACAAATGAACAAGAAATAGTACCCAATTTTAATTAAAATTCAAACTGATACCGTTAGTCAGTAGACATTCTGGTTAAATACTCTGTGTTCAGGCTTAAGAGCACTGCTATAGCGCTCTTGAGGTTGTTCGGCTTAGTGGTTATCAAGCGACGGCATGAATGGTAGAGTAGCGCTCAATTTAATGAGGTTAATTAAGTCATACCAAGTTAAATGACAGAAGACTGAGTAATGGCCGGATCGTATATCGATTGTCGCGAAAGATTTGTGCCTCTGCCCGGCCATCATTGGATGTCCAGTTAGAAAAAGAGAATGTCCAGTTAGTAAAAGACTGATTAAGCTGTGGATTTGGCAGCGCATTCGGTTTAATGTTGAACTGTCCATTAGCCTCTGACGCTATTGGACTAAAAAGTAAACTCGCAATGGTAAAGCCGTGTATTTTTTGAATCAGTTATCGAATCTAATTGTTGAATACAAAGTTATCAGCTCATTGATCCTGATAATGATTGTATTGTTTAACCGTGAGCTGATTATAAAAGCGCTGCGAAATCGTGCCAAGCGCAAGAAAAAAGACAAACGTTCAACCATCAGTACGCTGCGCAATCTGACCAATTTTTTACTGTTTATTGTTATTTTTCTTATCTGGTCGGGTGAAATACAGAGCTTTGCCTTGTCCATTGCTGCGTTTATGGTGGCGATTGTTTTAGCAACACGGGAATACATTCAGTGTCTGTTAGGCTTTATCTATATTTCCAGTACCCGAGCTTTTGCCGTGGGAGACTGGATCCAGATAGACGGTGTGTTTGGTGAAGTGGCCAACAGAGACTGGCTAAAAGTCAACTTACTGGAAGTGGATGAACGCGGTTATGCCTATACCGGTAAGTCATTGTCAATTCCAAACAATCAGTTTGTTACCCACGCGGTTAAAAACTTAAATTATCTGCGACGTTACGCCAACCACTCATTCAGTGTGACTTTGCCACCGAAACTGAATGTGTTTTTATTCAAAGATAAAATTCTCGAAAAAGCGAATGAATACTGTGAGCCATTTAATGAAGTTGCCCATCGTTACAGTGTATTAATTGAAAAACGACTTGAGGTGACCATCAGTGGACCAGAGCCCGACTTACAGATAGCAACCAATGAATATGGTAATTTAGTGGTGTCGATCACTATATTTTGCCCAACGGAACTGGCGATAGAAATAGAGCAAAAGTTGACGAAAGATTTGATGGAATGCTGGTACACTGCAGAAAAACAGATAAGCCCTCCGGTGGCGCCTTAACTTAGCTCAAAAAACTTTAGACGTGAGCAATTTGAGTTTGATCGCGTCCCAGTTTTTTTGAGCGGTACAGTGCCTGATCGGTACGCTCCAGAATAATATTTTGCGGTTCTTCCTGAGCACTCGATACACCAATACTTACGGTGCATCTGACTGACTTGCCATTAACATGAAAAGTTGATTTTGAAAAGGCAACACGAATGCGTTCCGCAATATTAAACGCGACTTTCACATCATCGTTTTGAATAATTAGAGCAAATTCTTCGCCACCAATTCTTGCGGCCAAATCATTTTCACGAACCGTTTCATTTAGGATATCCGCTAGATTACGAATGACTTTATCGCCAGCCGGATGACCATAGGCATCATTAAATTGTTTAAAGTGATCGATATCCAATAAGACCAGACTGTAATGCAGATTTTTAGTGTGTAACTTTGCTAATTGCTCATCGAATGCCCGTCGGTTTGCCAGCCGAGTTAAACCATCGGTCATACTGATTTTTTTATAATGGCTTTCACTCACTTGTAATTGAGAACTTTGCTCTCTGAGTAGTTTGATGCGATAACCCAGTGCCAATGATAAAAGGATACTTTCCAGTGCTGCACCAATTAAAAGAGGTAATTCGACGGCTAGATTAAGAGTGACAAGACCTAGCCAGTAAAGCACCCATAAGAATCCACCAACAATGTAAACCGACCAGGCGTAGACAAAAATTTTGGCGGACAGACTGCCGTGATACCAGGCAATTATTGCCAGTGTCATGGCTATTAGGGGCGTTGGTCCGGCAATTAACAATGCAATATTCAAACTGAGGTTGCTTGGTAATACAAATGTTAGCAACGTTGCAACACCAAACAAGTACAGAAATATTCGAATATAACGGGAGAGTTTTGGTACATATTGAGGAAAGTTTATAAAGTAATATAGGAACACAGTCGCGATAAAAGCACTTAACATTGCAAAAATATTGAGAGCAGAATTGACAATGTCCCAGTTAAAGTTACCAAAAAGGCGAGCGTGACCGTGTGCAAAAAATTGGTAAATTAATGATGTAACAATTGCGCCTGAATAAAGATAATAGAGCTTGTCATTTAAAAAACTTCCGATAACAAGGTTGTATAATGCCATGACCAGTAAAATGCCGTAGCCGATGGCAAAAATTATATCGACCTGAGTATTATGGCTTTGAAAGTCAGCATTTTCTTTTACGTTCACTTGTAAATGCAGTCGATTACTGGCTTCTACCCGAAGGTAAATCGGTTGCTGTTTTAGTTCATTGAGCAGTGGAAAGCTGATAAATCGTGAGGGAGCGTATTTCGCATTGGAACCATATACTGCATCACTATTTATGGAACGCCAAATGCCATTAGGCAGTTGATAATAAAGCGTGGCATCACTGACACCACTGGAGGCAAGTTCCAGCCAAATGGGTGTGGTACGAGATTGCATAACATCCGAAAATGAAACTTTTAACCAGGCGACTTTTGGCAGCTCGCCAAACCAGAACCCATCATGGAACATATGTTCTCGTACCCATCCATTGCCAGAGGGTTGCCAGTTTTGGCTCCGACGAATCTCTGGAAAACGAGTAGCGGCAGCCACAGGAAACTGGTACGACAAAGAATAGGTGGCAGATCCATTCTCACTGATTTGATGCGAAACAGTATTTTTAACTAATGCAGAACTTATAGCTGTGCCAGATATTTGAAGCGAAGTGGAACCTGCCCCAAAACAGGGATTCAATAGTAGAACGCAAAGAGAGAGCAGCCAGGAAGATATAAATACTTTTTTGTCTGGCATTCAACAACCAACAATAAACAAAACCTGTTTCAAGTTTAGCAGTTCATGGTCAGTTTGCTGGAATTCTTTATTTATTGAGGAATATCGTTAAATTTGATGACCCGATTACGGCCTGTTTCTTTGGCGTGATAAAGGGACTTATCAGATTTCGCGATAAGGGACTCGAGATTATCGTTATGGTATTCAGTAACGCCCAGGCTAATGGTGATGCCATTTTCCACACCGGTTGCCCGCCAGGATTTACGTTCAACGCTTGAACGAATCCGCTCTGCCATGGCATAAGCTTCTTCAACTGAGACTTCTGGCAATAAGATAAAGAACTCTTCGCCACCGACCCGCCCAACGATATCCGCTTTACGAACCTGATCTTTTATCAGTTTTGATAGCTTTGTGAGTACTTTATCGCCCGTGGGGTGCCCGTAGGTATCGTTCACCTCTTTGAAGTGGTCTATATCGAGCATTATGGCGCTGAGTGTGGTTTGGTAACGTTGTGCTTTTTCGATGGCTTGAGAGGCCAGCTGATAGGTATGGTGTCGGTTAAATAGCTGGGTTAGATCGTCAATGGTGGCTTTTTCATACAACTGTTGTTCTTTACTCTTTCTCTCGGATAAATCACGTTCTATAAAAAGGTAGTGAGTGACGTGATCATCATCGCCGTATAAAGGCACCATTTTTAAATCTATCCAGTATTTTTTTCCCTGCTTATCGTAGTTAATGATTTCGGCGTCGATGGGCCAGCCATTGCTGAGCGCTTCTCTTATTTTAAAGCGGGTTTCTTCATTGGTGTCTTCACCTTGAAGCATTCGCGGGCTTTTTCCTATCACTTCGTCCCGCTCGTAACCAAAGTGTTGGATAAACGCTTCATTGACGTAAATAATGCGATTATTACCCGGGTCATCGCTATTCACCTCGGTGATCATAATGATATCGAGAGCGTTATCCACTGCCTGTTTAAATATGTTTTGCGGTAAGTCCAGTGTTTCAGGCATTTGAGATTTCATATTATTCATACGAGAACCTTTTTATACGACCACCTGCCGATTATGGAGCGGAATTGGACCCAATAATGCGTATTCCGCGCAGACGCTTTGTTAGAGAAATTACAAGTTTTCGGAAATTACCCGTTCAGTGGCAAAAAAGTGCGTCACCTGACCCGAGTCATCTTCCAGTGGAACAATATTGATATCGAGCCAAAGTGGATTACCCGATTTTGTGTAATTTAAAATGGTTGAGGTGAGGGGCTTTTTTTGCTTAAGAGATACTCGTATTTCCATTCGAGTCATTTTATCGGTTTGCTCGCCTTGCAGCATGCGCGGCGTTTTGCCAATCATTTCATCTTTGCTAAAACCAAAGGTGTCGCAAAAGGCCTGATTGACATAAACAATAGTTGAGCCGCCAACGTCTTCAAAGTTAGCTTCCATAATTAGAACAATATCGAGAGATTTTTCGATGGATTGCTTGAATAATTCGAGTGACAACTGGCTCATAATAGCAACTTCAGCACTGACAACACTAACGCTCATAATGTATAGGCAAGTGCGTTATTGTCAAGGCGCTAATATGAAACTTCGACCTGGTTCACATAAAGACTTATAGAAAGAGTTTGTGAAATATATTTTGGACAGTCAAAAAGACAAAAATATAGATGATTTTATAGCAGCAAGTTCTGTAGCACTTGTTTAGACTGATTTCTTCTCAATTTTTCCTCTATTAAACCGTTCGCTTGTAAGAGTCTGAAAAAGCTTTGTTATTCTGGCGTATTGTATTAAGTTTAAAGTAATAATTATTTGAGATATGGGGTTTTGTGCGACGAATTGTCACCCTGATTGGGATATTTATCGGCTCAATGAGCTTTGCTGCCAATGAACCAAAAGTAGTTCGGTTTGGCGGCTCGCCCATGCCTCCTCTGGTTCAGCCCAGCACCAGTGGGCAGTTGGAAGGGGTGATACCACCACTTATTGCAAAAATTGCCGAGCAACATAATTGGCAAGTGGAGTGGATCATGGACAACTGGTCGATGCAGCTCGACCGACTTCGTCAGCAAAAAATCGATGTGATGACCGGTATTGGCTATTCCGATGCGCGAGGGCGTGAATTTGATTTCTCCGAACAGAGTGTCCTGAATGTTTGGGGGCAGCTGTACACACAACCGAATATCTCCGCAAAAAACTTTCTCGATCTGGATCAGCGAAAAATCGCAGTGCTACGAAATGGTATTTCCGGTATTCGATTTGCCGAGTTATGCCGAAAGTTTGGCGTTGATTGCATTATCAAACCGATGAATTCTTACGATGATGTGTTTCGTGCCATTGACGATAAAAAAGTAGCCGCTGGCGTGGTAAACAGCCTTTATGGTTATGTCTATGAAAATCAATATAATGTGGCGCGATCGGATGTAATGTTTAATCCTTTTCCGGTGTTGTTTGCAACTAAAAAAGGACAAAATAAGGAATTGTTAAACGCCATCGATCAAACCTTATCGGAATGGAAAAAAGACAATAATTCGGTTTATTATAGTATTACCGATCAATGGGTGAATCGACAGACCAGTACCGAATTTCCTCAGTGGCTTACATACACTTTAGTCGCACTGGGTACCATATTATTAGTTACCCTGTTAATGATATTTTTACTGCGACGAGAAGTGCAACGGCGAACTCAGGAATTATCTTTGAGCGAAGCGCAATTAAAACAAATTATCAATCTGGTGCCTCATGCCATTTTTGCAACGGATGCAACCGGAAAAGTTATACTGGCTAATTTAGCCACTACCCGGGTATTCAATTTAACCACTCAAGAACTTAGGCAAAGTACCCGTGCGCAATTAATGCATCAGCAACCTTATCTGGAAGGACTGCTTGGTGATGATGAAAAAGTGATGGGGCGCCAGGTAGGAAATGTTAACCAGGAAGTGGAAGTCTGCAAAAAGTTTGGCGACTCACGGTTTTTTCAGTTGGCCAAAGTTCCCTTTGTTAGAAAGAAAAGTCATATCCCAGCAGTCGTGAGTGTAGCGGTTGATATCACCGAACAGAAACTTACTACCGAACGTATTGAGCACCTGGCAAAACACGATGAACTGACCGATTTGCCTAATCGCAGTTTATTAATGGACCGATTAGCTCAAGCCATGGCACTGTCGAAGCGACATCATCGAATTGGTGCTGTGGTGTTTGTGGATCTGGATCTGTTTAAAAATGTAAACGACACACTGGGGCACTCTGTGGGCGATGTTTTATTGCAGGTGACTGCAGCCAGAATACGTAAACATTGTCGTGAGTCTGATACCGTGGCGCGTTTTGGTGGCGACGAATACGTGGTGCTTCTTAGTGAGTTGGGTGAGACATTTGAAGAAGCAAAAACTAATGCACTACTAATCGCTCGAAAAATTCGCAAAGAGGTGATCAAAGAAACCATTATTGGTCGACATGAAATTTCTATTTCTATCAGTCAGGGTATTGTCTTTTTTCCGTATGATGCAGAAGAAGGTGATGAAGCCATTAAACGGGCCGACTTGGCGATGTATCATGCAAAAAGTATGGGGCGAAATAAAATTGTTATATTCCATCAGAGTATGGAAGAAAGCATAAAGCGAAAAGAAAAACTTAAAGTTGAATTGCGGCAGGCCATTAATCAAAAGGATTTATTTTTGGTTTATCAGCCACAGTTTGATACCCGCACCAACAGTTTTCGGGGATGTGAAGCATTGGTTCGTTGGGATCATCGGCAGGAACATATCATCTTTCCGTTGGAGTTTATTCCCATTGCAGAAGAATCCGGCAGTATTATTGATCTTGGTGAATATGTATTAAATGAAGCCTGTGAGCAGGCCATGCAATGGCGTGATCAGTTTAAGCAAGATTTTTACGTCACCATTAATTTATCAGCAAAACAAATAGCCCATAAATCTCTGATTCCATACATCGATAAAATGATAAAGCGAACTGGTATTCCAGTGGAGTTGATTGAGCTTGAAGTGACCGAAAGCATGTTGATGATGGATATGGATCGCGCTGTAGAAGTATTGAGTATTTTAAAAGCTAAAGGCATTAAAATTTCACTGGATGATTTTGGTACCGGGTATTCATCTTTGTCCTACTTGAAAAAACTGCCACTCGATAAACTGAAAATTGATAAATCCTTTGTTAATGATATTCCCGGCGATAAAGACAGTGAAGCGATAGCTAAAACCATTATTAGTATGGCCAACCAACTGGGACTTGAAGTGGTTGCCGAAGGAATAGAAAATGCTCGTCAGGTTAAGTTTTTTACCGAACATGGTTGTTATCTGTTCCAGGGGCATTATTTCTCACCACCTTGCCGTGCAAAAGAACTAATCAAACAGTTTGACAATATCATTCCTTTTGACAAAAGCAGTCTGCTGTCTTCTTAAATATGATCCTCTGAATATTATTTTCCGAATAGTAATTGTTGAGTATTTATCTTCGAATATTAATCTCCGAAAATAGATAAATGATCACCCTATTAAGTTTGCGGCTGGAAAAATCACGTTAAGTCTTGCACAATGCCTATCATTGTAAATCTACCAAAGAGTTAATATGTCGCTCAGTTATCCTCAACGCATTGTCTGTTTAACCGAAGAAACCACCGAAGCGCTTTATTTAATGGGTGAGCAAGATCGCATTGTTGGCGTTTCCGGTTATACGGTACGACCTGCCATAGCGCGTAAAGAAAAGCCGAAAGTCTCGGCGTTTACCAGTGCCAAAATCGACAAAATATTAGATCTCAAACCCGATCTGGTATTAGGTTTTTCCGATATGCAAGCCGATATCGCCGCAGAACTGGTAAGAGCCGGTGTAGAAGTGCATATATTTAATCAGCGCAGTATTCACGAAATTTTAACCATGTTACAAACGTTAGGGTCACTGATTGGAGAGCCTATAAAAGCCAACGCATTAATCGAGCAATTTGATGCGCATTTACATAAAATTAAACAGCAGGCCAGTGAACTAACTCATCGACCCAGAGTATATTTTGAAGAATGGTACGAGCCCCATATTTGTGGTATTCAGTGGGTGTCTGAACTGCTTGAGCTGGCTGGTGGCGAAGATTGCTTTGCGCACATGGCGAAAAATAGCCTGGGTAAAGATCGCATCATTGCTGACCATGCCGATATTATTAACGCACAGCCCGATATCATTATTGGTTCCTGGTGCGGTCGTAAATTTAAGGCAGAAAAAGTGAGAGAAAGAGAAGGTTGGCAAGACATTCCTGCAGTAAAAAATAATCAACTGTTTGAAATAAAGTCGGCCGATATTTTACAGCCCGGCCCTGCCTGCTTAACCGATGGTGTTAGCCAGTTGCACGATATTATCCGTCAGTGGGCAACGGATAAAAATTAGGTCTTTGTTATTATTCGCAATTAATTTTCAGTCATATCAAAAAGATTCCTAAGATTATGTTAGAAGCCATCTCAAAAATAGCGAACGAAGGTGAGACAAGGCAAATTTTGACGAGAAAGCACAGTTTACACGCAGTAAATGAGCATTTTGAGTCGAAATTTAACGCGGTATCATCAAGTGCAGCATTTTTGAGATAGCTTCTAGAAATAAGGCCTAACTGTGAATGCTGCATAAGGATCTTGCTGCCAATTCGTTAGAGGCAATGATTTGCAGTTACGAATGTACCTTTTGTATTACCTGTGTGAATGAGGTTTTAAACAATGTTTGCCCCAACTGTGGCGGCGGTTTTGTGACTCGTCCTATCAGACCAAAACAAGCCAGAAGAGATGGTGTCAGTCTTGAGCATCAACCGGCATCAATCAAACGAGTTAATACGCAGTACAGTAAGGATGAGTTAACCCGTTTTTCGGAAAAGTATAAGGACATAGCGCCCGTAGAGCGGTAAGTTTCACCAAACAGTGTGAAACTATTAAAATTTGATTATTTCTACCAATGGAATATGATTGTCTGGTCATTGCACAAAAAATGAGCGAGAAATGACATGGACACATCCAATTTCTTTGATTACTCCACTGAATCTTCAGTGACGTCTCAGGAAGGGCTTGTTTTGCTGAAAGATGCAACGGAGCAAGACTGGGACACGCTACTTTCCTTTACATCCACTCAGCGGTTTAAAGCTGGTGATTATCTTATAGTTGCTGGCGACGAAGCGGACTCTCTGTTTTTAATTGCCGAGGGGGAGCTGGAAGTTCTGATTTCCGTAGGGCGGAATAAAGCACAAAAACGGCTGACCATGATTACAGCAGGCTCGGTGATTGGTGAACAGTCATTTCTTGATGAGCAGCCTCGCTCTTTAACCTGTCGAGCGCATACCGACGGTGAGCTGTATCGACTTAACCGCTCCAATTTTATGGTGTTATCTGCAAAGCACCCGGCGTTGGCACGGAATCTTTTACTCGATCTGGGTAAAATAATATCGTTGCGATTACGACAAACAACGGAGTTTTTAGCACAGGGGAATCGTTAGTGAGTGACAAGGACGACATTGCTTTTCCAAATTATATGCAGCAAAAACGTTGGCTGCCGGTATGGTGCTGGCATCTGCTGCGTGTGGGCAGTTTTATTGCAATAGTGAGCTTTATTGCTTTGTGTTGGCATGAGCCAGAATTGGCACTGCTAATATTCTGGGGATTGCTGGTGCCTGTTTTACCGTTTGTTTTTTGGATGGTGCCCGGCATTTGGCGTAATCTCTGCCCGCTGGCTGCAACCAATCAGTTGCCCCGACTATTTCGTATAAGCCTGGAGTTAGAACTGCCAAAAGGACTAAGGCGCTACGCGACAGTGATCGGTATCGTATTATTATTTATAGCAGTACCTTTAAGAAAAATAATGTTAAACGATGACGCTTTTGCGCTCTCGGTTTTAATTCTTATGGCACTGGCATTGGCTTTATTAGGAGGAATAATATTTAAGGGAAAAAGTGGCTGGTGCGGAAGCTTTTGCCCATTATTGCCCGTGCAGCGCCTTTATGCGCAAACCCCCGCTGCATTTATTCCAAACAGTCATTGTCAGCCCTGCGTTGGTTGTACCCGTAATTGTTATGACTTTAATCCTAAAGTCGCCTACTTGGCCGATCTCTACGATAAAGATCCTGTGTATGGCGCGGATCGTAAATTCTTTGCCGGATTAATGCCCGGGCTAGTAGTTGCTTTTTTTACTATCGATTATTCGCAAGCAATGAGTTGGTGGGAGCTTTACTTACAGTTTGGTTTTTACTGTCTGGTGGGTATCGGCAGTTATCAAGTGCTGGAAACTTTTATTAAAGTATCGCCGCATAAAATTACAACCTTGTTTGCGATGATCAGCATCAATTTATTTTACTGGTTTTCGTTGCCGGTAATCTTTTCAAGCATAGAACAGCTTACTCATACGAATGTACCTGAGTGGGCATTATGGTCGGCACGAACAGCAATATTGTTGTTGGCCTTACAGTGGGTATTTCGAACATTTGAAAAAGAAAAAGTATTCTTATCACAGCTATTTGCATCGAATACGGTGAAGGTTGGTTCAAACAGCCCATTGACCCGAAAGCGTACTCAGCAAACCGATAATCCTGTGGTTGAAGTGAAACCAAGTGGTGTTCAACTGGTGGCGGAAAAGGGAACAAGTTTACTGGATTTATTAGAAAACAACGGCGAAAAAATTAATTCTGGCTGTCGAATGGGTGCTTGTGGCGCTGATCCGGTTGCGATACTTGAGGGGGAAGAAAATCTTTCAGAAAAAGGAGCCGAAGAGCAATCTACATTAGAACGGCTGGGGTATTTTAAACGTGTACGCATGGCATGCAGTGCTCAGGTGAATGGCAATGTTACCATTGATCTCGATCCTCAGGCGTCTGCCTCGCAACAAACACTGGTGCCAAAATTCAGTCTTGATAAATCGGTTAAGCATGTGGTGATTATTGGTAATGGAATCGCTGGCGTAACGGCTGCTGATTATTTACGTCGATTTCATCCAACTCTTAAAATTGATTTGATAGGCTCTGAAAAATACCCTCTCTATAATCGTATGGCGATTTCCAAATTAATTTATACCAGTAGCGGCATGCAGGGATTAATGTTGTTGCCAGAAGACTGGTATAAAGTGCGCATGATAGATAACTGGTTGAACACACGTGCCAAATCGATAGATCTAAAACAGAAGCTGGTTAAGTTAGCAACGGGTGAGCAGATTGAGTATGACAAGTTAATTTTAACGGCAGGCAGTGAAGCGAATTTACCCGACATTGATGGTTTCGGTTGTGATGGTTGTTTTTGTTTGCGCAGTGCAGACGATGCCATGAGCATTCGGGATTATGTTCAAACCAAAGATACTAGGTTCGCAGTGGTAGCCGGAGGCGGTTTATTAGGGCTCGAAGCCGCCTATGCACTGCTGAAAATTGGATTGCGTGTGACCGTGCTGGAGCGATCCGAACATCTATTAAAACGCCAGCTCGATGCAACCGCCGCAAAAATTTTACATGAGTATCTGAGTGGGCTTGGTTTGCACATTCGTTATCAGTCTGAAGTGGCCAGTGTTTCGGGTGAAAATAGAGCAACAGATATTGTATTAAAAAATGGCGAAACAGAGCGCTGTGATTTGTTACTGGTAGCTGCCGGCATTGCGCCTAATACATCTTTGGCTGAAGAAGCTGGATTAAACACGCATCGTGGTGTCATTGTTGATTCTCAATTAAAAGCGGCTGCTGATATTTATGTGGCGGGTGATCTTGCTGAAATGGACTCTGCGCCCGGAGCGATCCCCGGGTTATGGACGGTTGCTGTTGAGCAAGGAAAAATTGCGGCTTTAAATGCATTGGGTGATCACAACGAATACCAGCATCAACCTCAGCCGACCGCATTAAAAGTGGTTGGTGTTGAGTTATTATCGATGGGCGATTTTGTTGGAAAAGATACCGATCAAGTCATTGCATTGGAACAGGATGGAAAATACCGAAAACTGGTGCTGCGTGAAGGCAATGTTATTGGTGCCATATTGCTCGGTTTTCCTGACTTAAAAAATACCGTCATTAAGTGGGTACTTGATCAGGTAAATGTTTCCGATAAGTTAGAGCAATTAGAAAAAGGTGAATGGGATTAATGAGTTTAAAAGAACCACTATAGATAAATTGGCTTGTTTATAATGGTTCTGGAAAAATGCTTACCGTAACTGCTTATCAATAAAATCCTGAAAACCCTGAACCACTTTTCGAGCTTCTGAGCTGGCACAAAGTTGTTCGCCGGCATCGGTGTTATTGCAGGAGACTTCAAGAATAATTTGTGTGTCGGCTTTTGACGGTAGCTTTGAAAACGCAATACCAATTTCGGTATCGGCTTTGGGGGCAGAGGTTAAAATGATGGTGTCGGTGACCACTTCCAGTCGGCCACTGGCGGTGGTTTGTGCGTACACCTGCGCCAGTTGCCAGATGTTTTTGCAGTATTCAACTTCATTACACGACATGACCATCATATTGGCCTGATTAGACTTGTCGCGGTTGTTTTTGAACTTATGCGCCATACGTTTGGCTTGCAGTTCTTTAAAGCGAATTAAGTCGCGCTCGAAATTGGCGACTATACTCTCGCGTTCTTGTTCAATAATGGTTTCATTACGTTCACGCTCAGCAATTTGCTTTTGAGTAGACGTAATGTTGTCTTTTAATTTTTGAGGGACTGGTTTACCGAGTCGCTCATAATCGGCCGCCCGTCTTTGTAAATCTTCAAGGGAAGCTTTCAGTAACTGTTGATCGTTATTATTGAGTTCCTGTCGCTGTTCAATGCCAAGCAATGCCGAGTCGCGTGCGCGCATAATATCTTCTGCAGAGCCGAACAGTCTTAACAGCTCGGCATCGCGTCGAATTTGCCGTTGTTGCTCACGCTGTTTACGCTTTTCTTCCAGTTGACGCTGTTTTTCTTCCTGCAGTTCGCCCAGTGTTTTTGCTGGCGGCACACTTTGAACTAACTGACCTTGTTCGTTGATGACATCGTAACCTTTGTTAACGGCTTCGGGTGTCAGTTGATCAATTAAAATGACTTGCCCTTCATCATTAACAAATCGGTAATACTTTTTGGCATGCGTTAAGGGGCTGAAAAGTGTAGCGACAACTAACAGCAGGCTTAGAGTGCGCAAGGGCTTGATCATTATATTTTTCATATAGTTACTTTAGCAGAATTTTATCCGGTTACACCGTAATTCGTTCTATATTCAGCAATTTTGTCGTTAAAAACAGAGAGTTGAGCGTCTGTTTTAATAAATTCTGCCAAGTCCGTCAAATTTACAATGCCGTAAACGGGTATTTTGTAATCTCGTTCGACTTCCTGGATTGCCGATAGTTGGCCTTGGCCTTTTTCCTGACGGTCGAGCGCTACCAATACACCGGCGGGTTCGGCACCGTGTGACTGTATGATATCTATGGATTCACGAATCGCAGTTCCGGCGGTTATTACGTCATCCACAATCATTACCCTGCCTTTTAATGGTGCGCCCACAAGGCTACCACCTTCACCATGGGCTTTGGCTTCTTTGCGATTGTAACAAACCGGATAGTCTTGCTTATGATTGGCGTAGAGTGCTGAACCGGTAACTGTCGCCAAGGGTATGCCTTTGTAGGCCGGGCCAAACAACATATCAAAGTTGGCGTTTTCGTTGATCAGCGTTTCAGCGTAATACTGACCCAGAAAGTGTAGGTCACGACCCGTTGAAAATAACCCGGCGTTGAAAAAATACGGGCTGGTGCGGCCTGATTTTAAGGTGAATTCACCAAATTTCAGGGCTTGCTTATCGATGGCCAGTTTTAAAAAGTCTTGTTGAGTTGTTGGCATAGTTTTTTTGCAATGTCGTTGATTAGTGTTGCTTAGGGTCATGGATTATAGCGAGTTTACCGGTAAACGTCAGGCATTTGCCGTTTAACCGGCCACGGTTGTTTTTTAGTTGAGGTAATGAATACATTAACAGCCGTTTATGATGATCGGGTCTGTTTCTGCTGAACAAGATAATTGGTGATGCTGATAAACTGTTCCGGTGTTAGCTCTTCGGCACGGGCTTTCATGGATATATCCAGTGCTGCAAAGTCAGCTTCATTAAGAAAGCTTTTTAAACTGTTGCGCAGGGTTTTGCGGCGTAGACTAAAAGCCCCTGTGACCACTTTATTCATTAACTCGACATCGGTTGGAATAATCTCGTGCGGCTGTTTAGGTGTCAGTCGTATGATTGCTGAGTCTACCTTGGGTGGCGGATTAAATGCGCCGGGTTTTACAATAAACATCAACTCCGGCTTGGCGTAATACTGCGCCATGATGCTGAGCCTGCCATAGCTTTTGGTGCCCGGTACCGCAACAAGCCTTTGCACCACTTCTTTTTGTAGCATGAAGTGCATATCCTTTATCACTTCAATTTGCTGAAACAGGTGGAACATCAATGGGGTGGAAATATTGTAAGGCAGATTACCAATGACTCGCAGCGATTGCGGCTTATCCGCAAACTCGGTGAAATCGATATTCAGTGCGTCTGACTCGATAACGTCGAGATCACCATCGCCAAGGCAGAACATTTTTAACTTGGGGATGACTTCTCTGTCCAATTCGATAACGCGCATGGCTCCGGCTTTTTTTAATACTGGCTGGGTCAGTGCACCTGGGCCTGGGCCAATTTCTATCAGGTTATCCCCTGACTTGGGATTGATGCAGGCAACGATACGATCGATCACCGTAGGATCGTGTAAAAAATTTTGACCGAAGCGTTTTTTAGCTTTGTGATGTATGGGTTTCATAGTGTTCCCGTTAAAGAAAGACCTTTGTATAAAAGCCTTCTTTGAATAAAAGAAAGATCTTATTAAAAGTCCGTTCTTAGAATCGAATTAGCCATCGAAATATTTTTGAAATGGCTTCCAGTATTGATTCGCTTAAAGTCTCATTTGTTAATGATTGCGCTGGATCGATTGCAGCGCAAATCGAATGGCGTAATCCATGCTGCTGCCGGAAGCATTAAAATCTTTAGCAATATCAAGCGCTGTGCCGTGATCCACCGAGGTACGAATGTAGGGAAGCCCTAATGTTACATTGGCACACTCGCCGAAACTGGCGTATTTGATCACCGGTAAGCCTTGATCGTGATACATGGCCAAAAATAAATCTGTATCTGCCAGGTTGGCTTTTGAAAAAGCCGTATCGGCCGGATAAGGACCTGTGATCACGGCCTGCTTTGTTTTGTAGGCGTTAAGAGCCGGTATTATAGTCGTCAGCTCCTCAGTGCCCAGATGCCCCTGTTCACCAGCATGAGGGTTTAGACCCAGAACTTTGATATTGGGCTGTTTGATATTTAACTGCTGTAGACCATCAACAATAATATCCAGCACCTGATGCAGGGTCGCCTGATCGATTGCACCTGCAACCTTGTTCAGCGGTAAGTGAGTGGTAACCAGAGCTACGTTCATCACATCACTGGCGAGCATCATTACCACTTTGTCACATTGGCTTTGTTGGGCGAAAAATTCAGTGTGGCCGGTAAAAGGGATGTTGGCATCATTGATAATGCCCTTATGCACAGGAGCGGTAACAATGGCATCAATCTGTTTGTTATACGCTAAGTTGTGCGCCTGTTGCAGCAGATTGATAACATATTCGGCGTTCTGAGGGCTCGGCTGACCGAGCGTGGCGGGTTCTGATAATTCGCTGTGAAGTACTTGAA
Organism: Pleionea mediterranea; assembly: GCF_003148745.1. GTDB lineage: Bacteria > Pseudomonadota > Gammaproteobacteria > Enterobacterales > Kangiellaceae > Pleionea > Pleionea mediterranea. Next base: position 229,286 of record NZ_QGGU01000002.1, read on the forward strand.
TCTGCCCAGGTTGATGGGCCTGCAGTTGTGACAGGTCTTCAATGACAGTTATCGTGTTGCCCAGTTGCCCTTGTTGGTTAACGTCACTTATCCAGTGAGCGTCACCGAGCACCACTATGTTGGCATCGTGCGCCTGTTGTAATGCTTTCAGGGTCACTTCAATACCAACGCCCGAGGGCTCACCACTGGTTATGACGATGGTTGGGCGTTGGTTGGTCACTGCTGAATAGGTTCCGTTATTTCTCGTCGTTGGAAATAAGAACTTCTACGTAAGAGGTATCGCGCATTTCACGCAGCCAGCTTTCAACTTCTTCGTCGAATTTACGCGACTGTAAAATGCGTGCGGCACGATCCCGTTTTAATTCATCGGTCTGATCGGCGTCACGTCGGCCCAATACTTCAACGATGTGCCAGCCAAATTGAGTTTTAATTGGTTCACTGATTTGGTTCAGAGGTAATGTTTCCACTGCTTCTTTAAATGGACCAACAAATTTATCCGGTTTGCTCCAGCCCAATTTGCCTCCTTCACGAGCTGATCCTTTGTCGTCGGAATGCTCTTTCGCTAACTCGGCAAAGTCGGCGCCGTCTTTTAATTGTTGATGCAAATTTTCAATAAGTGCCTTCGACGCTGCTTCATCACGGATAGCGTTAGGCATTAATAAAATATGACGGGCATCTACCTGTTGAACAATGTGTTTTAACTCGCCCTTTTTATCCAGCAGTTTGATGATATGGAAGCCACTGCCACTGCGCAGAGGATCGCTGATGCCACCAATTTCAAGATTTTTAGCCGGACCGGCAAACAAGGTTGGTAATTGTGGTGCCGGACGCCAGCCAAAGTCACCACCTTGCAGTGCTTCCTGACCTGCCGAATGTCGTATTGCCAGACCGGAAAAGTCGGCACCGTTACGTAACTGTCTGATCAGATCCTGAACTTTTTCGCGCGCTTCCTGAATAGACGCTTGATCACCAGAGTCTTTAATTGGGATTAAAATATGCCCCAGATGATATTGCACATTCTGTGCGCCTTCGGCATCGATCAATTTAACCAGATTGTCGATTTCGCGTTCGCTGATATTAATGCGGCGAGAAACCTGGCCATTGCGGACCCGAGCTACTTTAATTTCATTGCGCAAATCCTCGCGAAACAGTTCCCAGTTCACATCGTCTTTGATCATCGACTGACGTAACTGCTCAATGGTCATATTGTTGTTTTTGGCGATATCTGCCAATGCTGCATTCAACTCCTGCTCACTGATGCGAACACCCGCTCGATTGGCCATTTGCAATTGCAGTGAATCAACAATCATGCGGTCAAGAACCTGCTCCTGCAAAATTTCCATGGGCGGCATGGGCTGATTTTTTTCTTTCAACTGACGAGCAATGGCTTTCATGCGACGTTTTAATTCGCTTTCCAGGATCACATCTTGCTCGACAATGGCGATGGTTTGATCCAGCTCCTGAGCAGCGTTGCTTTGAAAAGAAATACTGCTCAATACAAGAGCGGCGATCAGTGTTGTGCATTTTTTCATGAATACTTCCGTCTTCGTCTTACTTGTTTGACTGCTTGATTGCGTTAAATTAATGGCTCTGCTTGATCGATACTTTGTTAAACCGATGTTTTGCTGAACCGATACTTTGCCGAACCGAATTTCATCCGCAATCGAATAAATGTTGATTAGCGACTGCCCGTAAGCAGAGACTTAAGTTGTTCGCGGCCACCGCCGCCAATACCCTTAAATACAAATTGCAGCAGCAAATCTTGATTAAATGGCTCCGACTGGCCGGCGATTATACCGCCATTTTGGTCCAGACGCGCGCTTAAATGGCGGCGTGACACAATTCGTATCGACCAGCAGCAGGATTCGTACTCGAACCCGGCCAGCGTCTCAAGACTGCGCTTATTGATCAAGTCATAATGCCAGCGACCAATCAATCGCCATTGATCCGACATGGGCACAATAAAACCTATATCGGACTGTTCCTGATATCCACTGCTGGAATCGTTAAAGCGGTGACTGACATTGACCATAAAATCATCGTTAGGTTCATAGCTCAGACCTATATTGCCCTGTTCGGTTTCATTTCGTTCGGTATTAAATCCGATATCGGCGTACACCGATAAATCTTCAAGTGGGTGCCACACCAGTTCCGAGAGAATATTCGAGTGTTGTCGGGTATCAATGATGTCATTGGGCAACAGGGTCACTTTGCGATCGGCAAAGTAATAACTGCGGCCAATGGAGTAACGCAACACTTCTTGCTGCTGTGGGCCGCTGAATAAACGACTGGTGATGGCAAAGGAGGCCTGTTCGGTATCACCGATGCGATCGTAGCCGCTAAACCGGTTGTCGCGAAATAATTGTGAGAATCGAAAGTCAGGCAGTCGGGTGTCAAACAGGCCAATGTCCGATTGATCCTGATAGGGCGTATGCAGTAAAAATAGCCGAGGCTCGATGGTTTGTGCACCATTTTCCAGAGTTCGTTCAAAAATCAGCCCACTGTCGAGACTGCTGGTAGTGGTGTTCACACTGTGATCAGTCTCCGGATTGAGCTGCATGGGATCCGTTTGTTGATAGCGGGCATGGTGCAGCTTAACCGCAGGTTCCAGATAGCCCCAGGGCGCGGATAATCGATAGCTTAATCGGCTCTGCGCAATGCTTCGCTCCGCCTCAAGCGCCGAAGGATCGGCCGACTCAAACTGGGTATACTGGGTGTTGAGCTGCCATTGCAAAGGCTGGCCCGCGGGAGTCGCTTGCCAGTTAAGCAACCATTGTGGCTGCTGACGGTAGGGCTCGCTTTGCAAGGTTAAAGGCTGGTAACGCAGCCAGCTGAGACTGGTTTGCAATTGCGGTGAAAAGTATTCCAGTTGCCCATGACGACTTAACTGTTGCAAGTTAGTGTCACTAAAGCCGGCACCACTGCTGGCCAAATCGGTGCCAAGATCCTGAAAATAGTAGCGATCACTGACGCCAGCGGCTTGCACTTTAAATCGCCAGTGCTCGGTAAACTGACTTAAATGATCCACCTGATAAAACCAGCGTGTTGAATCGATATTGGCGTCGGCGGGGTAAAGGCTTTGATTGGGATCACCTGTTTGAAGCTCGCTTTCGACCTGACGATCGTTTAAATAAGCGAGGGTTTGTTGTCCCTGGTGATGATCCGACAGGTATCGAAACTCTGCGCCCAGTTGAGTGCCGCGCTGCTCCAGATAACGCGGAGTAATAGTCGCGTCGTAATTTGGCGCAATGTTCCAGTAAACAGGCACTGATATATCCAGACCATTGCGACTGTTGTCACTGAACGTTGGCGGCAAAATACCGCTGTGTCGTTGATCATCAATAGGAAATTTCAACCAGGGCAGATAAAGCACCGGAATATCGGCAATGGTTAAAATCATATTATCGGCTTCGCCCCAGCCAGATTCGGTATCGAGCGACAACTCATCGGCGTGTATTCGCCAGCTATTATCACCCGCCGGGCAGGTGGAAAATGATAACTGTTGCAGTGACAGGGTTTCTGCGCCACTGACGGTAATTTGCTTGGCGTCGCCGTTGGCACCACTGTTTTTGATTCGGTATTGGCTATTGTTCAGTGCGGCATCCTGAGTTTGGTTGTTGCCTTCTATGGTTTCTGCAGCAAACAGGGCCGTGTCGGTTTCCAGCAAAATATCCTGATGAGCTGTAAAGTCACTATTGGACTGATCAAACTGCAATTGCCCGGCGGCCAGTCGCATGGTTGGGCTGAGCATTTGTACATCGCCGGTTAATTCAATGGTATTGCGATCGATGCCTTTTGCCTGATCCGCGGATATCCTGAAATTGGCACTGTCGCTGACAAACAGCGAACCAGGACTAATATCCTTACGGGTATCGTCAGTATTAGAGGATGATTTTATCGGGTGATTTTCGAATGCGGAACCTTCGTTTGTGGAATGTTTTCCATTGATTGAAGTCTGAGTGAGCGACGGGCAGGCCTTGGGTAGGATAAACTGTCGACTTTGCCAGAATGATTCCGCAAAGTCTGATTGAAATAGTTCGGATTGGTTTTGCGATTTGTTGAGGGTCTGTTTATTATCCGCAGATCCGGATTGAGTTTGCTCGGATTTGGAGGCTTGTTGTGTAGATGTCGATGATGGCGAAGCTGCCAGCAATGATTGGCTTGAAGTGCCAGCAAGCAACAATAATATAGTTGCCACTTTGAATATAGTCGCCGCTTTGCGATTGATAACAAAAGCCTGGCGAATTGCGACCAGCATTTGGCGAAAACAGTGAGTGGCAATTGTGTGTGCGGCTAAAGGTACGATCAACGCTTGTCCTAAATGATATTTATATATTGATAATTAAACAGTGTTCAGTGGTAATGATGATTAAACCTTAATCGACCCTGACAATAATGACTCGGGCGACGCTAAAGTTATCAGACTCGCGCATAATAAAACAAAACAGACAGTTAGTGGGATAGAAACTCAGAATTATATGAATGATCCTCGATTACAGGCGTTGACCCAGTGGGCCGCAGAACAGTTACAGCAGCCCTTAGAAGAGCTGTCGGTGGTCAGCGGTGATGCCAGTTTCAGGCGTTATTTTCGTCTGCCATGCAACCTCCAAAAACATCAGGTGCGTCTCAATGGTCAGTCTTTAACCTCGGTGGTGGCGGTGGACTCACCACCTGACAAAGAGCCTATTGAGGCTTTTGTTAAGGTGAGCGAATTGCTGGACAAAGCCGGACTATCGGTTCCCCAGGTGCTGCATGCGGATCATCAGCAGGGGTTTATGCTGTTGTCGGATCTGGGCGATGCATTGTATTTACCGGCACTGAATGATTTGTCTGCCGATGAACTGTATCACGCAGCAATTGATGCGCTAATCGATCTGCAACTGGGTTGTTTAAACCGCCAATCGGAATTGCCGCCTTACGATAAGGCACAGTTGCATCGTGAAATGGAACTGTTTCGTGAGTGGTTTTTACAGCAGCATTTGCAAATGCCTCTTGAAGCAGCCGATCATCAACTGCTGGATCAATGGTTTGATTGCTTATCCGGGTCAGCACTGAGCCAACCACAGGTGGCGGTGCATCGAGATTACCACTCCCGAAATTTAATGATTTTACCGCAACACTCCCCCGGTATTATTGACTATCAGGACGCTGTGGAAGGGGCGGTCACTTACGACTTGGTCAGTTTGCTGAAAGATTGTTACATACGCTGGCCACGAGATCGTCAGCTGCAGTGGCTGGCGTATTATCAGTCGCAGCTGGAACAAAAGTCGTTGCAGCACAAAGAGACGCAATCAAAGTCAATCGAGCTTGCAGACGCGGTTAAAACACGTGATCTGGTTCAGGATTTTGACTGGATGGGCATGCAGCGTCACATCAAAGTGGCCGGAATCTTTTGCCGACTTTACCATCGCGATGGTAAAGCAGGTTATCTGGCCGATATCCCCTTGACCTTGGGTTATATTGTTGAAGCGTTACAACAATACCCGGAATTTGAGCAATACCTAAACTGGTTTGAAAGTCGCCTGAAACCTTACTTAGAGCAGCACAATATGATGTGGACAAGCTTTGAATGAAAGCCTTTATACTCGCCGCTGGTTATGGCAAACGCATGCAGCCACTGACCCATACCACACCCAAGCCGCTGTTAAACGTTGGCGGCAAGCCATTAATTCAATATCACATTGAACGGCTGCAACAGGCAGGAATAACCGACATTGTGATCAACACTGCGTATCTTGGCGAGCAGATCGAAGCCACATTAGGTGACGGTTCCCGGTTTGGTGTTGCTATTGAATATTCCCGCGAAGGAACACCTCTGGAAACCGGTGGTGCCATTAGCCATGCGTTGCCTTTGTTGGGAGATTCACCGTTCTTGCTGGTTAATGGTGATATCTATACCGACTACCCGTTTCAGCAATTGTTGCACTGGCAGCCGGATGTGGCGCATCTGGTATTGGTGCCTAAGCCAGGTTTTAAAGCACAGGGTGACTTTGATCTGGTACCGTCAAACTGTATAAATGGTACCAATACCAATAGCTTGTCCAATAATGATGTTGCTGATTATGGCCTGTTGATAAATACCGAGCAAGCATCATATACCTACGCAGGACTCGGTATTTACAATCCGGAATATTTTATTAATAAACAGCGAATTGAATCAGAAAATTGGCATAAACAATCGCTTAATCAGTTTGAAAAAAATAGTAGCCAGCTTGAAAAAAATAGCAGCAAAAGTTATGCGCTGGGATCGGTATTGCGACAAGAAGCCGATAATCAACGCATCACGGCCGAAGTCTATACCGGCAAATGGGTCGATGTTGGTACGCCAGAGCGACTGGCGCAGCTTGATGATTCATTAACTTGATGGTTCATTAACTGGATGTTTCATTAAAGAGTTGAACCACAAATCGTTTGAATAAATTATTGTTTAAGAGAGAGTGATATGGCCTGGTGGGGCAAAGTAATCTGCGGAGCATTAGGATTTGGACTGGGCGGCCCGTTAGGGGCGGCGCTGGGTGCCATGCTCGGTCACAGTTTTGATAAAGGACTGGATCAAAATTTTGAGCCATTGTCGGCATCGGAGCAGGAAAAAATTCAAGCGGCGTTTTTTACCGCAACCTTTACATTGATGGGGCGAATGGCAAAAGCCGATGGCCGTGTCAGTGAAAATGAAATAGAAACCGCGAAACAGGTGATGACGCGAATGGGGCTGGATCAAACGCTGCGTCAATCGGCCATTGATTTGTTTCAGCAGGGTAAAGAAGACGGCTTTGACTGGCGTGGCGCGCTGGATCAATTCGCCGACATTTGTGGTCGACAAAAAAATCTGAAACAAATGTTTCTGGAAATTCAAATTCAGGCCGCTTACGCCGATGGAACCATGCATGAGGTAGAGCGACAACTGCTGCAAGAGATCGCTCGCAAATTGGGCTTTTCAAAAATTATGCTTGAGCAATTATTAATGATGGTTCAGGCGCAGCAGTATTTTCATCAACAACAATCCGGTTACCGGGCTAAGGGCTCGGGCTATCAACAGCCGCATACGCCAAAAGATAATTTACCAAAGGCCTATCAGGTGCTGGGGATAGAATCTTCCGCCAATGATAAAGCGGTGAAAACCGCCTACCGCCGACTGATGTCACAGCATCACCCCGATAAGCTGGTGGCAAAAGGATTGCCCGAAGAAATGATCAAGGTGGCGACAGAAAAAACGCAGGAAATTAAAAGCGCCTACGAAACCATTATGAAATCACGAGGGAAAAAGTGAGTTTAATAAAAGTAAGTCTAAAAAAACTAACGGGAATTATCGGCGTTGTTTTAACCTTGTCGATAAGTGGAACGCTTTCGGCAAATAATGGCGTCTATGTAACTGGCGGTTCTGGCATGGATGATACGCTTATTCAGTCTGGGGATATTTCCGGTGCTAGTGTTCGGGGTTTTGGTTTTCGTCAGGATATTCACAGTCAATTGCGTCTTGGTTTGTTTGACGGGGGGCTGTTTGGCGAAGGGTTGTTTCGCGAAGGTCATTGGTTTATTGATTACGAATGGCACCAGTTATCGAGCCGTTTTGAGGGGCGCTCCCAGCAAATGACTATCTGGGCCGTTAAGCCCACATTACAGTTTTTCTTTCAGCCAGAAAAAAAGTCCGGCCTGTTTTATGAGGCCGCTCTTGGTGCAGCCTATCTGGATGAAAAAACATTTGAAGAAGTAAAAAGGGCGGAACATGTTAACTTTGTTATGCAGTTTGCGTTAGGCTGGCAATCGCAGAACTCTCCATGGCATGTGGCGTTACGTTATAACCATTATTCTAATGGTTATCTGGCACAACCTAATCCGGGGATCGACTTTGCTTCCTTGGTACTGAATTACACGTTTAACTAATCGAGAAAGATATTATGACCGAGCACACTCAAGCGTTGATCACACCATTGGCAACCATGCTGGAAATGCAGGATGCCATGAATAAAAAAGTACACCCGGACTGGTTTAAAAAGAACTTTGAATGGTATCGGGCCATCTGGATTGAGTGCGGCGAAATGCTCGATCATTACGGCTGGAAATGGTGGAAACATCAATCGCCTGATCTGGAACAGGTAAAACTGGAGCTTGTGGATATTTTTCATTTTGGACTAAGTTGCCGCATTAATGGCGTTGATGATTACACGGTGATTGCTGCGCAACTGGCGGAAGAAATGTCGCAGGCGAAGCAGGGCGCTAATTTTCCTGAAACACTTGAAATGCTAGCAGCCTCAGCGTTAACCATGCACGGCTTTGACGCTCAGGCCTTTATTGGTTGCATGCGACAAATTGATATGGACTTTGCCGAGTTGTACCGCAGTTACGTCGGTAAAAATACCTTAAACTTCTTTCGTCAGGATCACGGATATAAAGACGGCAGCTACATAAAAGTATGGCACGGTAAAGAAGACAACGAACATCTGATTGAAGTACTCAATGAACTGGACATCACTGATCCGGAGTTTCGTCAACAAGTGTATCTGGGACTAAAAAGTCGATATCCACAGTGATAGGTCAGTAATAGACAGCGACCAAATTTAACACGTATTTCCAAAAAGGAGTTTACTCGATGAAAGTATTACTGATTGTATTATCCATCATCGTTATTGTGATTGGTGGTGCCATAGGTGCTGGTTACTGGTGGTGGAGCAATAATGAAGCTGTCATTAATCAGCAGGTAGAGCAAGCGTTTGAGCAAGCCTCGGATGTTGCTCAGCAGGGCGACAGTTTCGCCTGCATTAATGCCGCCAAGTTACGAGTAAAACAATGCAGCGATATGACCTGTCAGGTAGCGCACAATGTATTTGTGAATCAATGTTTGCAACAGGCACCACTGGGTGAGGATTTCTGCAGTGATTCATCAACCGGTAATAAAATTGCTGACTTTAGCCAATGGTCTGTTGAAAACTGTGCTGATATGGGCGATAAACAACAGGCTTGTATTATTGCCTTAAGCAGTGTGGCTGACTTTTGTGCCAATCAGTCGAATGGGTAAAAGCCCTTTCAAAAATGTTGCACTTGATGATACGGCGTTAAATTTCGACTCAAAATGCTCATTTACTGCGTGTAAACGGTGCTTTCTCGTCAAAATTTACCTTGTCTCACCTTCGCTCGCTATTTTTGATATGGCTCCTATAAAGGTTTAAAGCCGCTTTCTTGTGTAATGAGCCTTCTGATTCGATGCCCTAATTAACTTTCTGATTAGTTAGGCTGATTTCTGGCAATTAAGAGGTTATTTGCTAAGCTATTTGAATTAACATTTAAATAGCTTGTATAGCCTTTTGAAAAACTTTTTGGTCGCCTTAATATTAGGGCTTTTTGGGATAGCCCTTAATTATTGCACCTTACCATTAATTGATCCCATCGAGTTCTTGCTTTCCCCTGCTATCGCATTTGTAGCAATGCGTCTTTTGCCGTTACGTTTTGCTTTAATCACTCTTTTAATGATTTTGGTGAATCTCAGCTGGCAGTGGCAATCGATCCAGAATACTTCACTTTATTTAATGGAGTTTTTTGCGCTTTACTTTGGCTATCGCAAAGGCTGGAACTTGTTTTATACCAATTTAATTTACTGGATGTTGATCGGTATACCTGTTGCTGCCATTTTAATTTACGTTGCGGGAATTCCACTTGAGACGATAGGCACAATTATATTACTGAAGCAGCCAATTAATGGGGTGCTAAATGTATTAATTGCCAATATTATGGTTTTGATGCCGATTAAACGTTGGTTAGGGGATGAACTTGATAAAAAGGCAACACTGCAAAGTTTTATAAAAGATGTGCTGATGGCCATTCTGTTATTACCCATTTTTTCGTTGTTCTTTGTTTTGAAAGAAAATATTGAGCAGCAGGCTGTTGAGCAAGTAAAACAAAATAATCAATCATTCGCATCAATTGCCCGCTACACCATTGATGACTTTTTATCATCTTATCGACAAGCCATGCTAGCTTTGGCGCGGTTAATGGAAAATCCCTGGCAACTGTCCAGAGAATCATTACAAACAAAGTTACTGCAATATCACAGTGTTTATGATGGCTTTTTGACCATGTTAATTGCGGACGAAACTGGTCAATTGCAATTTTCAAGCCCCAAAAATTTAATTGCAAAAGGCACGGCTGTCAGTGATCGCGAATACTTTATAGAGCCTAAGAAAAATTTACGCCCCTTTATTTCGGATGTGTTTATGGGACGTGGTTTTGGTAACGATCCCATTGTTGCCATTAGTGCTCCATTATTGGATGAAGATAATAATTTTGTCGGCATTGTAGAAGGATCCTTGAATTTATATCAACTGGATTTATTGCTCTATATGCCAGATGTTTTATCCAGCAGTGTGTTGGTACTGGATAATAATGATCGGGTGATTTTTTCAAGCCCGGAACTGCAACTTGATTTTTTGCAAGTTATTAAGCCCGTTATTCAAGAAGATAAACATCTTGAATATGTTGTTGACTTGGGTGTGACTGATAAACTTTATTCATTTGCCAATACAGTTACCCGGCAAAATTGGCAGGTCTATTTTTTAAATGATCGACAAACCTTTATTAATCAGATGAGTATTTCATTTCGTCGATTAATGATATTGGCATTGATGGTTATTTTGGCAACGCTGCTAATTGCGCAGTTATTGGCTTATTACTCAAATCGCCCAATACAATCCTTATTATCAAAGTTTTCAAGGTTAAGCTTAACCGATATAAATGAGTCTGAGCGACAGCAAAATGTTCAGGCGTTTGAAGAATTGCAATTACTGTTCGATAAGTTTGAAGACGCAAAAGAGAAAATAGTTCATTACCATAAAGATGCGCAGTTGGCATTAACGGATAAAATATCCGCCGAAAAAGAAAGCGATGCCAAATCAGAGCTCTTGTCCAAAGTCAGTCATGAGTTAAGAACGCCACTTAATGCCATTCTTGGTCAGGTTCAGCTGTTAAAAATGGAGGATTTGAAAGAAGAGCATATTGAGCAACTGGAAGATATAGAAAAGGCCGGTAAGTTTTTGGTGTTTTTGATAGAAGATTTGCTGCTTATGTCAAAATCAGAAATGGGCGAATTATCCATTAGCCGTCATTCCATTAAATTAAATGATTTGATTTACAGCAGTCTAAAGTTATTCGATAAAGAGTTTGGTCGAAACAGCATTGAGCTTACAGTCGATGTGGATGCCACTCAAAACAGTCAGGTTCATGCCGATGCAAAGCGGTTGCAACAAGCTTTAAATAACTTAATCAGTAACTCGATAAAATACAATAAAGAAAATGGTCGCGTATTTGTTGAAACAAAAGTCAGTAATAACTGTGTCACGATCAGTGTAAAAGATACCGGAGTCGGAATTGCGCCAGAATATAAAGACAAAGTGTTTTTGCCGTTTCACCGTCTCAGTTTTGAACACAGCGATATTGAAGGCAGCGGCATTGGTTTATCTTTGGCGAGTCGTCTGATTCACTTAATGGAAGGTACATTAACGTTTGAGTCAGTTGAAAATAAGGGCAGTGAATTTATTATTGAATTGCCCTTACTTGATGATAAAACAAAGGTCGCTACTCCTGAACAGGAAAAAGTTATTAGTATTGGCTCCCTGGAGCCGTTTCAGTTTTTATATATTGAAGACAATAAAACCAACTTTATGGTATTGAATGCCTGGTTAAAGAAAAAGCAGGCCGGACAGGTGGTTGGTGCTATCAATGGTAACGATGCATTAACTAAATTGAAGCATGATACGTTTGATTTTATTTTTATGGATATGGGCTTGCCAGATATTAATGGACGGGAGTTAATTAAAAAGGTTCGAGAGCTGGGTGTCACCACTCCGGTTGTTGCTCTAACCGCTGATGGATCAGAGCAACTCAAGGAACAAAGTCAGTCATTAGGGTTTGATGCTTTTTTAACAAAACCGGTAGATTTTGTTTTGGTGGAACGAACCATCTACCATTTATTGTTAGAGCGGTAATTTCTCACCGTTTGTTTTTGATTAACTATCCACTAGAGTACAGGTTTTGGGAGTTCACTGTCTGGTGTGGATAAGTCATTGGTTAAAGCTGGCTTAAGCCCCCAATGTTTCCAACGCCAAAGAATAAATACAAATAATAGATCGACGATGACTGCAAAAATGCTGCCTTCAGGGCCAAAGCTACCACCGGTTAACCAATTGGGAGTGGATAAGGTTGATGCAGTTAATATGCTTTGTTGCTCTATTCCACTGACGCCAAATCCCATCACTTGACCTAAAAACCAGTTCCAGCCAAAGTGAAGCCCAATAGGAAGGGCCAGTGACTGCGTGCGTATATATGCAAGTCCAAACAGAATTGCGGCCAGTGCTAAGTCTATGGAAGCGATCCATTGTGTCACACCATCCATCCCCGGATTGCCCCAGTGGCCAACCGCAAATAAAATGGCCAGTAATCCCTGAGCGGCAAAAACTCCAATACCCTTCATCAGACGTTGGAATAAAAAACCTCGAAACAATAGTTCTTCGTAAAGGGCTGTTGTTGCAACCATATAAATACCTAAAGCGATCATTGCTCCGTTAATAGCTGGATTGATGGAGAAAGTGACACCGCCAACACTCCAAATCAATGTTACGGTTAACAACACGCCCAATCCACCCAGTAAAATACCTACTGCGAGCAATGTAAACCAGCGCCTGTTAATCGATAATCCAATACTCGACAAAGGCTTTTTCATCAGTCGAGTACAAATCCAGCTAACCAGCAAAATAAACATAACTGATAAAAATCCAAGCCATTCAACTTTGAAGCCCAACTGTTGGAGGCCCTTTGATATAGGTGTGTAAACCAATGACGTTAATGCGGTAAGAATAATAAAGATCATTATCCACCAGCCATTTCTTAATTGATTGTCTTTATTGAAAAATATAGCTTTCACGGGGACTCTCCATGGATGTATTTATATTATTTGTAATAGTGTGGTAGTAAACTATAACACCATGTCGCAGAGTGTGGGAAGCCATATTTGCTAGAATTGGAAAGAGCTTGTCATCAGAAGAGTCGATCTAGTGGCAAGAAGAAGTGTTTGGAAGGATGATAATTGGATAAGCGTTAATGTATAGCCCTCTATAAAACAGGCTGCCTTATAGAGGGCTTAGAGCATCACCAAGTAATATTTTTGATTAAACCGTCACTCTTGCGGTGATTGAATTCAGTTCTTCGGCCATTTCTGCCAGCGAGGACGCCAACTGATTAAACTTTCTTACATTGCCATGAATTTCATTGGTGGATTCGGATATTTCATTAATGTTCTTACTGATATCTTCCGACACGGTTGTTTGCTCTTCGGCGGCGGTGGCAATTTGAGAATTCATCATATGTATTTCATTGACGGCACCGGTAATTTCATCCAGTGATGAACCCGCTGCATTGGCTTGTTCGACACAGGTGGCGGTAGATTCACTGCCTTGCACCATCGCAACTACAGCGTCTTTGGCTCCGGTTTGTACATTTTCAATGATTTGTTGAATTTCGGAGGTGGACTCCTGAGTGCGCTGCGCCAGATTTCTTACTTCGTCGGCCACTACTGCAAATCCTCGGCCTTGTTCGCCAGCTCTTGCCGCTTCTATGGCTGCGTTTAACGCCAGTAAATTGGTTTGTTCGGCAATGCCGCGGATCACATCGAGCACGGTGCCGACGCTGCTGGTGTCTTCTTCCAGTTTCCGGATCACATCGGAGGCACTGGTGACTTCCTGTGATAGGGCGTTGATGGTGGTAATGGTATTCTGCATGACCTCACGGCCTTTCTGAGCACTGGCGTCTGCGTTTGAAGCGGACGTTGCTGCACCTGTGGCATTTTGTGCAACTTCCTGAACGGTGGAAGTCATTTCGGTAACGGCTGTCGCGGTTTGCTCCAAACGGGAGGTAGTTGACTCCGTGCCTTCTGCGATAGTAGCGGATGTGGTGTTCACTGTGTCCGCATTTTTCGTCAGCTGCTCTGATGCCGATTTGATTTGCGTCATAAAGCTGCGTAAAAATTCCTGAGCATTACCCAGTTGCTGACGCATGCGGCCCAGTTCGTCAATTGAAGTGGCTTTAATCGGTTGAGAAAAATCGCCTTGACCAAATCGTTCAATGTGTATCAGCAAGGCATCAATGGGGCGTTTGAATTGATGAACCAGCACCAGATATAGCAGGCCAATAAGAATTGCCGCAATGATTAATATACTGGGAATCGCAAAAGACACCACCGATTCGGCTCGCTCGGTGGCTGTCTGAGAATGAGTTTTTACCGACTCGGCCAATATATCGGCGGCTTCGCTTAATGAATCGGTTGGTGCCCGATCAATACCTCTTACAGCATTGTCTCCTGCTTTTGGATCGAAATTACTGTTGATAAAAGCATCGTAACCTTGTCGGTATTGAGTCACTAATTGAGAATGAGTGTCGATAAAATCACTGATAATGTTTTTTGCTGTTCCATTCGGTAGTCGATTTTGAAGTGACTTGGCTTTGGCTTGTATCTCCTGATGACGCTCGGTAAATTTTCCCCAGTATTTATCAAGGTCGGACTGTTTATGACCTCTTAATAAGACATTCTTCCATTCTTGAACTTGAATTTTAAATAGTGTGACCAGTTCAGATGAGGACCGTTCGTAATCCACTGATTCACTGATAAGTTGATTGTATTGATCGACACTGTGACTGAGCTTGCCGATGATAAATTGCGACGCGAAAGTGATAATAATAAGCGCTGCAACAATAATGCCTAAAATACGATTACTTAAACTGCGTTTAAAAAAGTTCATGGTTTGAAACCTTGTCCTAAAGTTTTTTGCTGACTCCAGTCGTTTTATCCTGAAGTATGTCAATGTTCAGGTCTGCTCAGTTATCGAATGATTGCTTACGGGTACTTTATTAAGGGCATGGTTTGCCCATTAAATTGGTACCTTAAAACTTTGCTCGTCACGATATATATTTTTAGGGATAACAAGGGTATGGCAGACTACTATTATTGATTGTAGATAAAATGAACGATTTTGCGAATTTAGGTGAATACAGCAAAACCTTGTAAATTAATGATGAGTCGATCAATGTCGGATAATTTAAAATCAAGCCAATTAACGGATAAGCAAGTTGAATCATTAGCGCGGGCTCTTGAGCAAGCACAACATATCGTCGTGATGACCGGTGCGGGTGTGTCTGCTGATAGCGGGATTGATACCTTTCGGGGTAAGCAAAACAGTCTCTGGGCGAAATACGATCCGGTCACTCTGGCCAGTCCGGAAGGCTTTGCCAAGGATCCCGAGACCGTCTGGCAATGGTATCAGTGGCGGCGTCAACAAATTGAGCAGGCGACACCCAACGCAACCCATAATATGTTGGCTAAGCTGGCAGAGCGTTTCTCATTGTCACTGATCACGCAAAACGTTGATGGTTTACACCACCGCGCCGGCAGTCAGCAGGTTGCCGAGCTGCATGGCAATATAACCGTAAATCGATGCAACGGTGAATGCTGTGATTACCAATCCGCTAATGCCGACTCCAGTGCCGAACTGAGTTTATGCCCACAATGCAAAGAGCATTATTTACGCCCCGGAGTCGTCTGGTTTGGTGAATCGCTGGATGAGAATGTGTTGAGCTATGCTGAACAGGCCGCGCAAAAAGCGGATCTGTTTTTATCCGTTGGTACTTCCAGTCAGGTGTATCCCGCTGCCGGTTTTGCGCACATTGCCAAATCCCATGGTGCAACATTAATAGAAATAAACCCTCAGGCCACAGCATTAACCTCCGGTGTCGATTTAGCCATTGCGCAACCAGCGGCTAAAGTTTTTTCTGCGTTAAAACGCCAATAATTCTAGAGCGAAAGATAAACACGTCCAGTTAAGCTCGTTAGAAGTTTTGACTTGTTATTTTGCATAAACATCCTGTCGTCACTGACAACGACAAGCCCGGTGCGAATGATTTATAATGCGCGCATTATTTATTGGGGAAGTTTATGCTGAGTTATTGGTCGTTTATTAAACAGAATCTGCGCTTTCTGTCGTTTGGTCTGGTGCTGGTGTTTGTTGGTAACTACGGACAAACGTTTTTCATTTCTGTTTTTGGTGGCGTTTGGCGTGAAGCATTTGACTTAAGTCATACCCAGTACAGCTTCTACTATTCTCTGGCAACTTTGATCAGCGGCTTTGCGTTAATGATCATTGGCGGAAAGCTTGATACAAGCTCTCTTAAAACCTTCACTCTGTGGGTGCTTACCGGTACGTTAATTGCCACATTGGTGCTGGCTTTTGCGCTGAATGCCTATTGGCTATTTGCCGGATTTTTACTGATTCGATTTTGTGGGCAGGGCTTAACGGGGCACACCGCCTTTACCACCATGGCTCGTTATTTTGACAAAAATCGAGGCAAGGCCATCAGTGTTGCGTCTATGGGAATGCCCATTGGTGAATTTATTTTACCGGTGGCGGCAGCATTTACTATTGCTGCTTTTGGCTGGCGTGAAACCTGGATTGGTCTGGCTGTTTTGCTGGTATTGTGTTTTGTGCCTTTGCTGCTCTGGAGTCTTGGCGATCCTCGAGCCAGTCAACCGGTGACACAGGTGGACGATAATACTGAACAAGATAATAACGTCCAGGATAGTAATCTCCAAGATAACAACCTCCAAGAAAACAGCGCCGAAGCAAACAGTGTTGAAGTAAACAACAGCGACCAGAACAGGCCAAAGCGTCATTGGCAGCGGCGCGATGTTATTCGCGATCCTCGTTTCTGGTTTACGGTGCCTGCTATTTTGTCGCCTGCGGTATTGATCACCGGCATATTTTTTCATCAGGCTTTCTGGGCTGAAGCAAGAGGCTGGTCGCTCAGTTGGGTGGCTTCCAGTATGACGCTTTATGCCATCACTCATGCTTTGGGATCTCTGTTTACCGGCGCATTGGTGGATAAACTGGGTGCGAAACGGGTGATGCGATTGTATTTATTACCGCTGGCGATAGCCACGTTAATGCTGCAGGTGGATGCATTCTGGGGCTGGGCATTCTTTATGTTGGTGGGCGGTCTTTCGGTTGGTGCGAGTGGGCCAACCATTGGTGCATTGTGGCCAGAAGTCTATGGCACAAAACATCTTGGCAGTATTCGCGCCATGGTCAGTGCGCTAATGGTTTTATCCACCGCGGTTGCGCCAATTGTGCTGGGTACCTTAATCGATGAACAACTCTCGGTTTCCAGCATTATGGCGGGGCTTGCCGGTTATGCCATCGTCTCGTTGTTGATCTGTCAGAAGGTTTATCAAAAAGCTTTACAAACCAAGGTTCAAACCATCGACCCTTAAGGCGCGTCTTAATGGATGTATAAAAAATTAACGGGAGTTTAAACAATGATTAAATGGCAAAAAAACAGTTTATTGTTGATAGCCGCATGTTTTGCGTTGATGTCGAATTCAGTGTGGGCCGATCGCGAAATTGAAAAAAACTTTGAGGTTGAGCAAGGCGGCATGCTGGAGCTGGACACCGATATGGGGTCGATTGAAGTTGAAACCCATCAATCCAACAGCATCAAAGTCAGTATTGAAATTGAAGGTTTGGACGAAGACGAGTTTTACGTGACTTTTGATGAAACTAGCAACGGCTTAAGCATCGAGGGCAATAAAAAAGACAGCAACTGGGGCAGTTGGGGATCGCGACGGGTGCGTTTTGATATTACGGTGCCCAAACATTACAACTTAAATCTGCATACATCTGGTGGCTCGATTCGTGTCGATGATCTTGTGGGCAACGCTGAAGTGGATACCTCAGGTGGCAGCTTAAGTTTTGGCAATATAGAAGGCGAAATCGATGGCCGAACATCAGGCGGTTCGATTCGTGTTGAAGGCGCTAAAGGTAATGTAAAAGTCAGAACCAGTGGCGGCTCCTTGTCCATTGGAGACATCGCCGGAGACATTCATGGTCGGACATCGGGGGGCAGTATTCGTCTCGGTGTGGTCAGTGGCACTGCCGATGTGGCAACTTCAGGTGGTAGCATTCGCATTGAAGAAGTAGGCGGCCAGGTGGAGGCGAAAACATCTGGCGGCAGTGTTGAGCTAACCTTATCGAAACAGCCGAAAGGGCATTCCGATATTTCAACCTCGGGCGGTAGCATTACCGCATTTCTGGCAGAGGGTATAGCGGTTGATTTATACGCCCGCGGTCGCAAGGTTTACAGTGACTTTGAGGTTAATGGTGAAACCTCGGCCAAATATAAACTGAAAGGCCCCATTAATGGTGGCGGACCTGAGCTGGAATTACAAACCAGTGCCGGTAATGTTTATATTAAGAAAAAGTAGTCTCAAGAAAAAGTAGTCTCAAGAAAAAGTAGTCTCAAGAAAAAGTAATATCAATCATCGGCTGGAGCAGCTTTTATTGTTCCAGCCGACCTGCCTTATTTATGACCATCATTTGCTCACAGGTAATACTTGCCAATCAGGTCATCTGTTCTAAGCTTAGCTTTACGTTCTACTAACATACCTTCGGCTTTATGCAGTTTAAAGATTACCTGAAAATTCTTGCGGTAAAAGACGGTTCCGATCTTTATTTAAGTACCGGCGCGCCCCCCTGTGCAAAGTTTCAAGGCGTACTTAAGCCTGTGGAGCGTGATCCTATGACACAGGCGCGAATCAAAGAAATTGCGCTGGAAGTGATGAGTGAGGATCAGGCCAAAGAATTTGACAGTCAGTTGGAAATGAATCTGGCAATTTCAGAAAAAGGCGTTGGCCGTTTTCGAGTGAATATCTTTAAGCAACGTAACGACATTGCCATGGTTATTCGAAACATTAAAACGGAAATTCCCAATTACAAAGATCTGGGGCTGCCCGATGTCCTGACCAAAGTCATTATGGAGAAACGCGGGTTAATTTTATTTGTTGGCGGTACAGGTTCGGGTAAGTCCACGTCATTGGCAGCGCTGATTGATTATCGCAATTCAAATGCAAAAGAAGGCGGCCATATCATCACCATTGAAGATCCGGTGGAGTTTGTGCATCGACACAAGCGCTGTATTGTTAATCAACGTGAAGTGGGGGTGGATACCTTAAGTTTTCATGAGGCGCTTAAGAACACCTTACGTCAGGCGCCTGATGTTATATTAATTGGCGAGATCCGTGATCGGGAAACTATGGAACATGCCTTGGCTTTTGCAGAAACCGGTCATCTGGCAATTTCAACATTACACGCCAATAACGCCAATCAGGCACTCGATCGCATCATTAACTTTTTTCCGGAAGAGCGGCGTAATCAATTGCTTAATGATCTGTCGTTAAACTTAAAAGCTTTTGTATCGCAGCGACTGGTGCCCACAGTCGATGGAAAACGCTGCGCCGCTATTGAAATATTGTTGGGTTCGCCAACGGTGCAAGAAATGGTGAAACGCGGTAATGTGCATGAAATTAAAGAGATCATGGAAAAGTCGTTAAACTTGGGCATGCAGACGTTTGATCGGGCTCTTTACCGTTTGTGGGATGATGGAAAAGTTGCACTTGAAGATGCGCTTAAAAATGCTGACTCGCCGAATAATTTACGATTGATGATTAAGCTTGCCGGTAAATCAGAAGTAGAGCAGAAGCCTGTAAAGTCTAAGGAGCCCGATAATTCGAGTTCAGAGTCAACGAAAAAAGAAGAACAACAAAAAGAGTCAACTGAAGCGTCAAGCACAGCGGTTAAAACCAGCTCAGGTCTAACGCTTGAATTAGAGTCTGTCACTGACGATGATGAAGCTGAATCAAAAGGACGCGCAGAATATAAAATTGATACAGGCGAAGAAAAGTCGGATTAATCTATTTATAATAGGCTATGCGAGTTTAGTGCCATTGGGTACCGTATTTTCGTGAAGAACTTTATCGGACATAGATGGTTTAGTTTGTATATTGTCTGGCACAGCTAATATAACCTGATTATTTTCATCATGGAAACCTGTCACCAGACATTCAGACATAAAGGGGCCAATTTGTTTATTCGGAAAATTGACCACGGCAATGATTTGTTTGCCAATTAACTGTTGCCTGGTGTAATGGTGGGTGATTTGCGCGCTGGATTTTTTAATACCAATCTTATCACCAAAGTTAATGGTTAACTTGTAAGCGGGTTTGCGCGCTTCGGGAAATTCATTAACGTCAATGATGGTGCCAACCGCTAAGTGTACTTTTTCAAAATCTGACCACTCAATATTATCCATGGTATTTCTCTATTCTGAGTTAACGTTTGTAGGTAAATAGAATTTATCGAGTGTAACTCAGCGCAAAAATAACCTAAAGCGCTTAAGTGATTTAACGTTTTAATAATTTGAAGCATGAATAACATAATGGATAAATGATTTAATAGATAAACTATTAAATAGATAAATAATGTCTACTGGGCATTGATGAATTCTGTCATAGCATTAAGATCAGACTGAACCGCAGCGGCAGTCACTTCCCGGCCTGCACCCGGTCCGCGAATGATCAAAGGATTGTCTTTATACCAGCGGCTGGTGATTTCAAAAATATTATCACAGGGTGAAATTTGCGCCAGAGGGTCGTTTAAATCAACAACTTTAAGTTTGCAGGTGGCTTTAAAGTCATCTCCAGAGCTGGCGCTAAAGCTGGCTTCATAAACCAGAGTTTTATGATTGTTTTTAGCATCTTGCCATATGGTTTTAAAGTCACCGTTAATGAGCTCGCTTGCGTCCCAGAAGTCGCTCTCTTGATGTTGCAGATACTTACTATCTATCAGTGGCTGGCAATCAATATCATTGAGCGAAATATCAAACCCGGCAAGCCTTGCCGCTATTACCAGTTTACGGGCAACATCTTTGCCGGATAAATCAACTCTCGGGTCCGGCTCACTGTAGCCTTCGGCCTGTGCCTGTTTAACCAGCTGCATAAAGGCTTGTTCGCCATTATAGTTTTTTAAAAGCCACGACAGTGTTCCTGAAAATACACCGCGAATTTGAACGATAGAATCGCCACAGTTGATAAGGTTTTTTATCGCGTAATTAATGGGCAAGCCCGCACCCAGAGTAGCGTTTTGTTGCCACAATACATTATTGATTTTGGCCAGCTGTTGCAGGCTCTTAAAGTGAGTTAAGTCAGAGGATGAACAAATTTTATTGGCAGAAATTAAGTGAATGCCACTTGTTAGTAAACTTGCATATTGATCGGATACTTGTTCACTGGCGGTGGCATCAATCACCACTTTGTGTTTAAAAGGAGAATGTTTAAGCAGCTTATCAGTAATCGTTATCTGATTATCCAGTGTGGCAAAGGATTTATCATTGTGCCTTAACTCTATTTTTTTTGAGTTGGCGGTTAAAACCACCTGTTGATTAATATGGCAAGGCAGATTATGAGTGCTACCTTTGGCGTGGATTTCTTGCCACTGTTTCAACCAGGTAGCCCCGACATTACCTGTGCCTAATAAAAATAATGCAATGGTATTTTGATAAGCCTGCCATTGGTGAAAACAGTCAATCGCCAGATGATCGATATCCGTTTCATCAAATAGACAAAGTAATGCATTGTTGTGTTTGTAGATGGGCGCTTTAATATTTTTCTTGTTTAAAAATTCATTGAAAAATTCTTTATGGTAAAGGTTTCGGTATTCTAGGTTGTTAGACAAAGTTGCCGCAAGACAAGGTTCTGAACTTTGTTTGTCGGTAACCAGCGCTAACAAACAGGCCGGTAAGCTATCAGATATTTGGTTAATGGAATACTGAGTGTCGGATTTTAGCTGGTGTAAGGTTTTCTGCCAGTAAGCTTCTTTGTCAGAATCAATGATTAGAGTTAAGTGATTGGTATGGTTTTTAACAAACAGTGAAAATTCATTGTTGACGTTACAGGCTAATGTTTTCAGGTGTTTGTTTAATTTATGACAGACCAGTTCATTATGGCATTCGATATGAATTTTGGTCAGATTGTTTTTGTGGGTCACTATCGACTGTTGCGAAAAACTATTTTGTTGACATATTTTGCTGCCTTTAAGCTCCGGAGAAAACGTAGAGCGTATGGACAGCTTTATAGAGGTGTCAGACAAAGGTTTTAATGTTTTTGAGTGCAGTACCGGCGAGCCAAGATCACTTAACTCCTGTATCAGGTTTTGATTCAATTGTTTAATGGTGCTTGCGTCATCGCTTAAGTTGGGATCAAAATCAAATACGCCGGCAACATCGGTCCACAGGGTTACTTTTTCTATGCTGAGTAAACTGGCGATTAGGGTTGCACTGTAATCACTGCCATTTCTTCCTAGGGTGATTGTGCCTCCTTCACAGTCACTGGCAATAAATCCTGTAATAATCGATAAGCGCTGTTGGCGTGACTTCAAATGTTCTTCAAGATATTTTTGTGACAGCTCTTTGTTAAGTTGATAACCGTTACTGGAATACTGCAGTTTTAAAAATTGTCGTGCGTCGATCCAGCTGGCATTAATGGACCACTGCTCCAACAACGCGCAGAGAATTTTTGCTGACCAAATTTCTCCAAAGGCAATAATGTTGGATTCGAACTCAGAAATCTGTTCCAGTTCTATCAGATTATCCACCCAACGGCAGTTGGTGTTTATGTCGTTAAGCAGCTGCTGTTTGTAGGGCTCTGTTAGCAAGTCGTGAATGATTGCCTGATGATGGTACTGCACCCGCTTTAAGTATTCTCGTTGCCATTGCGTTTTTGAGTGCTCGACAGTAAACGCCGGCACTCTGTTTTCTTTTTCAGTAAATCGACGGTATGTATTACTGATGGAAGCCGTGCTGGATAAGTTCTCTTTAAATGCATCCTCTTTAAATGAATCCTCCCTTTGTTCGATAGCCACTAACTCACTCAGCCAGTCCGTTGTCTGCCCGGAGGCAGACACAACAATCAAATCGTTTTCCGTTAAATGCTTGCTGATTATCCGGGCCACTTTTTTGTAGGCTTTGGCATTGGCAAGCGAACTGCCACCAAATTTATAAAGTTGCTGCGGCAGTGCCAGTTGTTTAAATTTGGAGGCTTTGTATGGGTTTGTCTGTGCCATGTTAAACCACCTTGTGTTTAATGTATTGTTGAGCGTTGTCATCACCACTTAATACTGTGGCTGCCGGTTCTTCATTAGCTCTATCTGATTTAGTTGTTTCTAAGTGAGTGCTTTGCGCATTAGCGCTTTGAATGTCATCAACTTGTGCTGCGCGATTAAAACCTCGGCGCAAGTCATCAATTAAGTCATCAGCGTCTTCAATACCCACGGACAGTCGAAGCAGTGTGCTGCTTATGCCTGCAGTTTCCCGTGCTGCTGCATCCATAGCGGCGTGTGTCATGGTGGCCGGATGACAAATTAACGACTCAACTCCGCCAAGTGATTCGGCCAATGAAAATTGTTTTAATGCCGAAATAAAAGCACGAACCTGATGTTCGCCACCTTTAATTTCAAAACTCAGCATAATGCCAAAACCACGTTGTTGCTTTTTCGCAATTAAGTGTCCGGGATGATGTTCGAAGGAAGGATGATAAATATTGGCAACCTGATCATGCTGTTGCAAAAACGCTAAAATTTCCCGAGTATTGATCTCATGTTGTTTAAGGCGAGCGTTTAAAGTGCGAAGGCCACGCAGTGTTAAAAAGCTGTCAAATGGGCTGGCGGTAATACCAACGCAATTGGCCCACCATTGCAGTTGTTCGAACAATTCTGTTGTTTTTGCAATGACGGCGCCACCGACAATATCACTGTGACCATTAATGTATTTTGTGGTGGAATGAACAACTATATCAGCTCCCAGTTCAATGGGTTTTTGATACACAGGTGTTAAAAACGTATTGTCCGCGGCCACCAGACAATTATGTTGATGGGCCAGCGCCGCCAGCTTTTCAATATCGACGATACGCAGTAGCGGATTACTTGGGGTTTCTATCCATAATAATTTTGGTTGATGAAGAAATGCTTCCTGTAAGGCGATGGGATCGTTTTGATCAACAAACAAAATACGAAAGTGACCTTTGTCGGCCAAACTGCGAAACAACCGATACGTACCACCATAGCAATCGTGTGGTGCAATCACCAAGTCATTGGCGTTTAGCAATTGGGTCACCAGCAATACTGCGGACATTCCGGTGGAAGTAATCACACCTCCAGCCCCACCTTCTAACTCACTGATGGCATTGCCGAGTAAGTCTCGTGTGGGGTTGCCAGAGCGGGAGTAGTCGTACTGACGTGGTTTGGCAAAATCTTCAAAAGTGTAATTGCTGGATAAATACAAAGGCGGTGTGACTGCGCCATGGGCCGAGTCAGATTCGATACCGGCTTTAACGGCAATAGTAGCACTGCGGTTTTCCGGCCGTTCGGAAGTTTTATAAAATTCAGTCATGGTAACGCTCACTTTAAATCGTTTAAAAATTGTTGAATGATCCGGCCAATCGATTGTTGCTCTTTTAAAAAAGCGTCATGGCCGTAACGGGAATGTATGGAAATCAGTTTTGAATTGGCCAAACTGGCCATTCGTTCAATCAGGGCATGGGGGATCAATTGATCTTCGAACACGCTGACGCAGGTCAGTGGTGTCGAAATGGCACGGGGATTAATGCTGTGCAAATCAATCGACTGAGATAAGCGACAAAATGCATCTGCGTCAAAATGTTGGGCAAAATCATGACCGCGAGATTTAAGATAATTAACAATCTCGGCGTTAAAGCCTTCATCTGTGATCGAACAGCTTTGATTAAATCGATCATCCAGTTCAGCCGATGAGCGATAGGTCAGCATGGCAAGTGCCCGAGCCAATATTTGTGCCTGATGTGTTTGCTGACCCTGCTGGCCAAGCGCAATGATTTCGCGCTGAATATATCGGATGGCAGTACTTTGTGCCGAGGCTGTGTGGGCGGCGCTGATCACCAGTGCTTGTTTGATGGACGCTTGAAATGGTTTCGATTTTTTTAAGGTGCTAAATGATTGTTCTGAACCGTCATGGGTATTATTAGAGCGGTAAAAGGATTTATTAAAACGATTATGGGATTGAACTGGATCCTCGTTATCTGTTTTGGAGCAATTATTCGACAGCAGCGACAACACCACTTTTCCGCCATAGGAGCTGCCAATAGCCGCTTCAAACTGACTGATCGACAAATGATGTTGCAACCAGGCAATGGCATTCGCCTGATCCCGTGTATCTATGGCATTGCAAAGGGCAGAGGCATCCGAGTCGGGCGCTGAAGATTGTCCGTTACCACCAAGGTAGTCGATACCGAGCACGCAGTAGTCGTTTAAGTTTATGGCACCTTCGTTATTGACCTGTGCTGACCACCAACCCGAAGCATATTCTGTGGTGCAATGCGCCACGTCACGCCCAGCGGAGATCCCGCCGAGCACAAGAATACAGGGCTTGTTACTATCGCCGTATAAGGTATAGGCCAGTTTTCCTTCGTTGATAACGCCGCCATAATGTAAGCGCCAGTGTGCAGGCAACGCAGCGCAGGTGCGCTGTATCGCTATTTTGGGCGGACATTTGACGGTTGCGGTGACACTCATTTGCTATCTCGTATGGACGTTTAGACGGCCAAATATAGAGTTGTCCTATATAGATGTCAAGATGTATAGACGTCCATTGGTAGAATTAATGGTTATGTTAATTGACAGATAAGACCAGCAAGGTAAGATCTCGGCGTCTTATCTGTATTTGAGGTGTCAAATGGCTGATCGAAAAGGCGAGGGGATTTGCCCTTACGCTGAACATGGCAAAAAAAGCCAGGAAGTAAAAAAAATAACGGTATCCATACCTTTAAAGGTGTTAAAGATACTGACCGATGAGCGCACACGCCGTCAAATCAATAATCTGCGACACGCTACCAACAGCGAACTGCTGTGCGAAGCCTTTTTGCATGCTTACACAGGGCAACCACTGCCGTCCGATGAAAACCTGTCGAAAGAAAAAGCGGAAACCGAATATTGGGTGAGTGACGAGTCATCTTAATGCTAAAACTTTCGAGGAATTGACGTTTTAACCTAAACAAAACGAAATATTCCTCGAAAGAGCCTTTTATTACCGAATATTCATCTTTTTATGCCTGAAGGAATACCTAAGAATACTCAGGAATGGAGCAATCTACACAGAGGTGAATAATGAAAATCGGTGAAAAAATAAAACAACTGCGACAGTCCCATAATATGACGCAACCAGCGTTGTCGGAAGCTTTGGGCATCGAGCAGTCGTACTTATCCAAAATAGAAAATAACAAAGCTATCCCGTCGTCTGATATTTTTGATCAGATCTTGCTGCTGTTTAATGTCACCAGTGAGCAGGTATTGAAGGATTTAAATGCACGACACATTAAACAGGACTTAATGCAAATTATGGCTTTGCAGCAAGCCATTGGAGCACAACAAACCATGCTGTTGGCAAACCGGCAGCGTTTTCTAATATTGGCCGGTGCCTGTTTTACATTTGGCATTGCGCTCATGGCGATTGGATTTTTAAACGCATTTACCACAACCTATTACACCTACCAGAGCATGGGCATCGTATTGCCAGGCGAGTCAAAAGAGGTGTTTAAAAACTGGAGTAAAGGCGTAAGAGAAGTCAGTAAATCGTTGGATAAAAGAACCGAAATGTACAATCGGCGCAATGAGGTACTGGAAACTCACAACGATTATCGAGGTGATCTTTATTTTGTGGAAGTAGAAGGCGGTAGTCGTACCTTTCGGCTTGAAAAGCAAAAAACCGTCTATTTTAACAATTGGAATAATGCGGCAAAGGTGATGGGGATCGTACTATTTTCGCTATGTTTTTTCTTACTTTATGTAGAGCGACGAGCAGCCAAGATTAGTTAGACTGTTATGAAAATCGCGCGGTTATAAAAAACTAGCGGTTATACATAGTTTATTTTTTATCAAGTTTTGAGATGGCTGTGCTGCAGCAATCTCAAAACAGTTTAGGAAAAAAATCGATTTGATTTAAAGCCTTTTTATCTAAAAAAATTCTCTAATAAATAACCACTTAGTGAACAATCTCAATAAATAGAATCAACAAGCGGCTGTAAATGAGTGTTGAATTTTAGATGTGTCATTCGATCTTCATAAAAAGATCGTCTAATACAATACATTCGTTGATAAAAAAGGTGCTTGGAAATGAAATTAGTAGACTCGTCGCTAAATAAACCCCAATACAACCTGTTTTATCGATCCAGCCGTGTTTTTAGGGTTGATAGGGAGTGGTTCTTCGAAGACGAAAATGGCAAGCCATTTGGTCCGTTTGATTCGAAAGACAAAACCATGAAAGCCGTTAGAATTTATCGCGATGTTAAGCAGCGCGGTGTGCAACTACCGTTTGATAAGGTAACAAAGATCTTGTAGTAATTTAATAAGTCTAAGCTTCTTACCTATATAACTTCTCAGATACACTTATCTATAACATAGGAAAGTAGCGATATTTACTTTCAAATAAATTCTTAAGACTGTATATTAACCAGCCCTAAAGTGACCTTTACCCCAAATAACGGACACAGATTTTAAGCTGCCGAACCCTCGAATATCATAGGCGCTTTATAGCCCAAATGAGAGTGGTGGCACCTTCGATTATAAAATCCTTCGATGTATCTGAACAAGCTCATTCTTGCTTCTCGAAGATTAAAGTAATTTTCAAAATTCACATGCTCACTTTTTAGTGTGCCAAAGAAACTCTCAGCAACGGCATTGTCCCAACAGCTTCCTTTTCGACTCATACTGATAGTGACATTAGCTAAGACTGACTCAAGATCTTCAGAGACATACTGACTTCCACGGTCTGAATGAAATAATCTTGGCAAACACCCTCGACGAACCTGAGCTACTTTAATTGCATTACAGACAAGCTCTGCCTTCATGTGTTCCGCCAGTTCCCAACCAATGACTGCTCGTGAATACAAGTCGATAACAACGGCCAAATAAATCCATCCCGTGTTGGTGGGAATATAGGTAATATCACTGACCCAAACCTGGTTGGCTCCATCAACCGTAAACTCTCGGTTAAGCAAATTACCGGCCACTGGCTTGCCATGATTTGAGTCGGTTGTTACAACGAATTCTTTAAACTGTTTAGGATAAATATTATTTTCTTGCTTAAGGCGAGCGACTCGCTTGTGATTAACCGGTTCCCCTGATTCGTTCAGCTCCTTGGTTAACCTTGGAACACCATAAACCTGTTCGTTATCGTTAAAACCTTCAACAAGCTTGCTCAGTAGCCGCTCATCTTCAATTTTTCGAGCACTCGGTAACCTACTTAGCCAATCGTAATAACCAGAATAAGAGATGCCCAGAGCTCGACATTGTAGATAAACATTAAACTCCGGATGTTCTTTAATAAACTGAAATTTTACGCTTGGTGCTTCGCAAAGTAGTACAGCCGCCTTTTTTAATATTTCTTTTTCCTGTCTGAGCTCAGCTACTTCCTTTCTGAGTTGTTTTAACTCTTTCTCTGACGTAAGCTCGACTTCTGATGGTTAACAGTTCGCTACGATACTTGGTAACCCTGTTATAAAGTGAGTTAGGGTAAATGCCTAGTTCTTGTGCTATGGAAGCTGTACTACGATCACTTGAAGTCGCTAACAGAACCGCATCAAGTTTGAATTGTTTAGAATACTTTCTATTTGACATTTGGATACCTCATTTCTGTTATTGTAACTAAGAAATTTGTACCCGTTAAATTGGGTAAACCTCAAAACTTTAACTATATAGTCAAGAAATTTTAAAAGCATTTAATATGTGGTGTTAACATTTGTGTATAGCTAAAAATTATATATCCATTTTGACATGTATGGATTACCAAGTAATATACACTTTCTAGTGATAATTCACTAGAAAGTGTTGGTGATCTAGTAAAAGTGAAATCCACCTTGGACTTAATGATGGACGTATTTATTGCATTTTATAATGGAAATAAACTTGAACTAAGATTAAATCACGCCGTTTAGGATTGTTGTTTAGTAAATAATTAGTTTATATATAAAAAATAACTCACACCATTAAGGATTATATTTTGTTATTAGTTATGGATAATTTCTTTAAAATATTTAAGTATATTATTTGGAATATATTTGCGATGGGATTGGTTTTTATAAGCGCTCATGCAGAAAGTGGAGACCGAATTGTTGATCCTGACACATGGGAGCGTTTGAATATTAATAATATCAAACCTCTTAACTCCCCTTTTGGAGAACATCTTGACTTAAATTCTGGCTCTCTTTCTTTCAATACTAGGGATGTTGATATCTTGGGGAATTTTGATATTCCTGTAGAAGTTCGTAGAAAAAAGAATATGTATAGTCATGGTAGTGACATGACAAGAGAGTTTGGTGACTGGTCTCTCGATATACCTGTAATTAATAGTAAAATAACATCATACTATGATAACTACTCAAATTGGGGAAGAGATAGACTTACATCTTGGGAAGGAGCTCCTTTTCCTGACCAATCTGCATTAGAGTGTACATCAAAGTTAGGTAATGGTTTTATGTACGATATTCCTGATAACCATCCAGGCACTTCTCACCCAGAAGTTATACCTTCACACTCAATGTGGAATGGTGATCATGTGTCAATACCAGGGATATCTAATGAAAAAATTTTGACTATATCTAGCCAAAACGCAACAAAACTAACCAAGTCAAATTATAAAGTAGAGTGCTTCAATCGTGCTGATGGAACTGGTGAAGGATTTTTAATTACCACAACTGAAGGAGTTGAATACACTTTTGATATGCCGAAGTATGTTGTATATGTCGGTCCTCCAAACAAAAGTGTAATAGCTCAAATGAGAGTTTCTAAAATAAAAGATAAATTTGGAAATGAGGTTATTTATGAGTATGAAAATGGCTTTAATGGAATAAAAGATACTCTTGGTAGCTCACCACGAACAACTCCTTATTATTATGATGCAGGAAACTTAAAGTCCATAACTTCTAGTGATGGTAGAAAAATAGTTTTTCATTGGAAAGATTACGGGATAGAAGAGCGTATTGAAAAGGTTGTGGCTCATACAGGTGAAGCATCAAGAACTTGGTTGTACCAATACACTAATGGTGGTTATCTAAAAAAGGTAATACTTCCTGATGGGAAATCCTGGTCGTTTGGACTTAATACGCCGGTAGTACCTGCTATAGAGAGAGATCGTGGAGGAATGCTTAAATATAGCAAACCTTATTATCCTGGCTATTGCGAAGTAAAAAGTTCTGAAAAAGATAAAGTAATAAGAAACACGATCACAGATCCATATGGAACTAAGGCAACATTTTCTATGAAGCCAGTTTTACATGGAAGAAGTAATTTTTTACATGATCTATTAAATAAAGGGATGACTCCTTCTTTTGAACCATGGAGAGTATCTGTACCAATGTACATAAATGTGAATTGTACAGTTAATTGGGCTGTTGTAAGTAAGAAAATTGAAGTTAAAGGAAATAATGATCAAGAGTGGCTATTTTCTTATTCAGAAAATAGGGGTGGGTACATTAATGAAGATGGAAAAACTCTGCGTTCAGCATTGCCTATAAGTATGAATGATGTTCCTCCTATAATTGAAGACTTAAAAAACTATAAGACTACAATGATAATCAATCCAGATGGATCAAAAACCATTCACTATATAAACCGAAATTTTTCATCTCATAAAGAAGGTCAAACTGTCGCAATTGATTATTTCGATAATGATAGTGTTACGCTTTTGAAGCGAGAAGAGAGAACATATGTTTTAGGTGATAATGTAGGTTGGTCGGGTGTTTCAAGAGAAAATTTGCTTCCTATTAATAATCGTATTAATTTAACTAAAAGAAAGGTAACTAACTACAAAAGTAACTATCCAACAATATATTATAAAGAATATTTTGACTTTAATGAGTATGGAGTACCAACTCGATTATATGAGCACAATAGCTTTTCATCAAATATAAAGGAAACAGTTACTGATTATAAACACGATAAAACTAATTGGATATTAAATTTACCTATAAAAATTAAAGTTAGTAATAATAGAGTGGATTTTCATACTACTCGTCAAGTTGTTTATCATTCAGAAAATCAAGGATCCTCCCAGTACGCAAGTTGGAGTGTACCATATAAAACATATGAATTCGGTGTGCTAACGAACTCTTATAGTCGTTATCACTCGGATGGAAATCGGTATGCTGTCAAAGATTCTCAAGGCAATATAACCTATTATAGAAACTATTATCGTGGAGTACCTAGAGTAATAGATTTACCTGGTATATCAAAAGACTTAATATCTGAAGTTAATAGTGATGGGACAATTAAATCAATAACAGATTATAATGGTTATAAAACAGTTTATGATTACGATTTAATGGGGCGAATTATCAAAATAACATTGCCTCTAGAAGGTGGGCAAAAAAAATGGCAAGACGTCAAAATGTCATTTGGAGTAATTGATAATGACGATTTGGCTATTCCTGGTTTGGTAAGCGGACAATGGAAACATGTTACAACCCAAGGGAGTTATCGAAAAACCTCTTATTTTGACTCTTTGTTAAGAGAGGTTTTATATAAAGAAGAAGATTTGTCAAATAATATCTTACAAAAATTTCGTAAAGTTGAATTTGACTATGCGCATAGGCCGGTGTTCCGATCAGTTTTATCTAGCTATGTAGGAGAGTCTACAGGAACAAGTATTACATATGATGGCTTAGGAAGAGTGGAAGCTATTGCGACTCCGGCTGGTTCTACAAGCTTCAGTTACTTGACGAGTAATCGTATACAGAAAGTTAGCCCTAGAAATTTTACTACAACATATACCTATCAAGCATTTGGCGAGCCGAATTATAACTACATTACAAATATAAAGTCTCCTGAAAATATAGTTACTAATATGAAAAGAGATGTATATGGCAAGTTAAAAAGTATTACTCAAAGTGGTGCTGGAGCTTCTTTTAGCCGCAGTTACTATTATGATAGCAGACAAAAACTATGCCGTATGTATAACCCAGAAACAGGATATACAGCTATGCATTATAATAATGAAGGCTTGTTAAGTTGGGAGCGAGTCGATACTCATTCGAACTTTTGTAATCAATCGGACGTTCCGAGTGGTGCTACAAAATTCACTTATGATCCAATAGGAAACCTTACTAAAGTCAATTATCCCTTGGGGACTTTAGATTTGGATTTTGTATATGATAATAATGGAAATATGACATACGCTTCACGAGGGAGTGTTAAATGGAGTTATGCGTATAATAATTTAAATAAGCTATCAAGTGAAACATTGAATATTGATGGACGCTCATTTAGTGCTAGTTATGGATACGATGGGCGGGGGCAGTTAAATGAAATGATTTATCCAAGTGGCAGACAGCTAGGTTTTTTGACAAATGCATATGGACAACCTACTCGTGCTGGAAATTATGCATACTCCGCTCAATATTATCCTACAGGAGAGCTAAGACAATTTATTTATGGGAATAATCGCATGTACACCATGGTATTAAATGATGAGCTTTTTCCAGAAACCGTTGGCGTTTCTAATCGTGCTCAGGTTACTTATGGATATGATGCTAATGCTAATATTACTTCTATTACAGATCACATAATTTCATCAGAAAATAAAAGTATGATTTATGATGGGTTGGATAGATTAGATTCTGCATCAGGCCCATGGGGTACTTCTTCGTTTGTTTATGATTCGTTGGGTAATATTAAAAACAAACAGCTCGGTTCCAAAAGTTATAATTACAACTATTCTGAAAAGACAAATCTATTGACTTCAGTAACTGGTAGTAAAACATATCAATTCGAGTACGATGTAAACGGGAATGTACAAAGTAATGGCCATCATAATTTTCATTATGATAAAGCCAATTTACTTTTAAGTGTGAATAACGGTAATGTTGCTAACTTTAATTACGATGCGCATAAAAGAAGGGTTAAGGTTACAGAGGACGACAAAACAATTTACCAGTTTTACACACTATCTGGGCAGCTTTTACATAAGTATAACTTAAATAGTAACCAGCCTGAAGATTATATATACATGAAGGAAAAGAACGTTGCTAAGGTTGAAGGTTGGCCTGGTCAACAAGGGCCTGTTGCCCCATCGTTCATCGATATAGTTGAAGGAAGCACGGAAGGTACTTTTTCCATCAGTTGGCCAGCATCGATGAATGCAACCTATTACAGATTGCAAGAAAGAAAAAATAATGGTGGATGGATTAATGTGCAATCAATTAGCGAAAGAAGCAAAGCATTTTCTGATAAACCAAGTGGTGATTACCAGTATCAGGTTAGAAGCTGTAATAGCAATGGGTGTAGTCAATATAGAGTTTCTAAAATATTTAGTGTCGATAATCCGGTTATATCTACACCAGGAAAGCCTACAAATATTACTGCACCATCAACTGATAATGATGGTTATTTTGTCGTAAGTTGGTCTTTAGTTTCTGGAGCTGAACGTTATGTACTTCAACAAAAGAAAGGCAGTGGAATTTGGAGAAATGTATTTAATGATACCGGAACTATGTACTTAACGAACTCATTAAGTAGTGGTTCATACTATTATAGGGTTAGAGCATGCAACTCTGTTGGTTGTGGTAGTTATTCTTCGATTGCAAATACTAATGTAATCAGCGTACCAACGCCAAAGCCATGTAATCCAGTATGTGAAATTGAGCCTTAAAGAAGGATATTTAGTATGAACTTAATGTTTAAAATTATAGCGAGCCTCTTTATTTACTTAATTAGTAATATAGTAGCTTCAGAAACGGTAACATATTACATAAATGATATTTCTGGCTCACCAATGGCAGCTATGGATCAGAGTGGAAATATATTATGGAGAGAAAGTTATAATCCTTATGGTGAAGGACGAAAAAAGCCATCGCAAAATAAAAATGATATAGGGTTTACAGGACATCAAAAAGATGATTTTAGTGGACTTACCTATATGCAGGCTCGGTATTATGATCCGGTGATTGGGCGTTTTTATTCGAATGATCCAAAAGATACTCAATCGTTTTTGGCTGAAGGTAAGATTCAAGGGTTTAATCGGTATGCTTATGCGTTTAACAATCCATATAAGTATACTGATCCAGACGGCAAAAACCCTAGAATTGAAAGACGTATAAAGCCCATTGTTAAAACTGTAGCTGAAGCCTTAGGAGGAAAGCGAGCTGTAGCAAGAGTTGAAGCTCGGTTTACACTCATGAATTCTAATGCTTCAGTCAAAGAAATGACGAAAGCTTTAGATGTATATAGAAACAGAGTTACAAAGGGGCTTGAGACACGAGGGTATAAGCCGCAACCTGGAGAGCGCACCATACAAGGACAAGTTGATGCGGCTACACAGGCTGGTAATCCAACAGTACAACGGGGCGGTCAGGATTTATTTCGATTAAGATCTAGTGGACATGGTCAGGCTGGAGCTACAGCTACTCCTCAGAACGTAAGAAATGTCACACCGGATGGAAGAGTCTTTACTGGTAAAGGCCCTGATAGAGCCGTTACCCCCAGGGATATTCGTGAACTTTATAAGGCGCAAACCGAGCAAGGCACGAGCACTGTACGCACAAGGTCAGGGAGATAGATATGAGCACTACTATAGGCCTTGGTTATTCTTCCTCTTGCAATCCTGATCTTGTTCATGATGTTCAGGTTTTAGCTGACAAGTTTGGATACGGTTTATTGAAAGGAATAGGTTATGCTGAATCTGATGTAAGGGATGGCTTAAAAGCTGCTAAAGAGAATGAAGGCTGGGAGCATCTGCTTCTCTTGCAGTCTCCAAGAAATGATGAAGTTGGCCTGGCTTTTGGAATACATGAAGAGTTGACGGCCTTTGAAACAAAAGGGCAGCGCCCTAAGTTTTTTGATTTTCTTGTAGAACTTTCTGAGTTATGTTCTGGCAGATGTAAGAAGTTAGGTATTTTCTTTGCCGGTGAGTGGTACAAAAAAGACCGAGTGCGATTTAGTTATGGAGCTGTAGATGATTTGCTCTCGTTGTTATCAATGCCTGGTCATTGGGGTATTCGGTATCTGATTCCAGAGACGGGGAGTCTACAAGACTCTGATGAAACTCCGCTTTTGTTTGATTTGAAGCTTTGATAACAAGCCCGTTTCGTCAGGCTTGTTATCAACTTCCCAAAATTGTCTGAACCACTTTACCTAACCTCAGATCTGCATAAGAGTTAAAGCCGAGTCACATTGATACTCGGCTTTAACTCTTATGCAGATCTGAGGTTAATTACAATAAAGTTTCAGATTTCAAAAAAACTTCATGGGATGAGAGTTGTAAAAGTAATGTTTATGAAAATAGAGCTTTAGAGCAGTAGTCAACTCTAGATGCAAGCTTGTAAAATGTCAGCTTTAAGCAATTGGTTCGCACAAAAAGCGTGCAAACCCTACATTAAAATGGTAGTGATGTTTTACACAAGTAATGCATCATCACGACACTTTAATTCTCACCACTTTCATAATTTCCATTTCAAATCCGGCGACGGTTTCCTGATCCGCGTAGTAGGTTAAATTAATGCGTTGTCCTTTTATCTTAGGAAAAGAGAAATGGAATATCCAAGCTGACAGACGCCATAAGTCAATCAGCTTGGAATTGTCACTTTATGTTAATAAACTTCTAGTTCATTTACGCGTACGTAAATATACTGATTGTCGGGACCACGGCGTCCAATGACGCGCAGTTTTGAGCCGTAAATTGGTGCAAAAGTATGAGTGCGTTGAACACTTGTATTGCCTCGTTGTGTAACAACGGTTGTCCAACGGTTTCCATTCCAAACTTGTATATCATAGTCTTTAATTTCATAACCTAGGCTTGTATAAAGGACAACTTTAGAAATTCGCTCCAGTCGACCAAAGCTAAGTTGGAGCCATTGAGGCAGACGGCCATCGGGCGTGTATTTGTGACCATTTGCCCAGCTGTATGCGCCGCCTACTCGAGTATTTCGATTACCATCATTCACTCGACTTGGGCTGTATCCTGAGAAGGTAGATTGCGCTGTTGCGGTTGCATTAAGCGCTAAGTTTTGAGCATCTTCGTACACTTCAAGTTCATTAACTCGACCATAAATATACTGGTTATTTGGTCCTCGTAGTGCGAGTACGCGAATTATCGTTCCATTGGTTGGTGTAAAGGTATGCACACGAGAAACGCTAGTGTTCCCACGTTGTTGTACGACAGTAATCCAGTTTTGGCCGCTTCGAACTTGAATATCGTAATCTCTTAGCTCATATCCACGACTGGTATACAGCACAACTTTGGAGAAGGAGCGCTCTGAACGGTAAGACAATTGAACCCAGTTTGGTAAACGGCCGTCCGCGGTATAAGTATGGCCATTAGCCCAGCTGTAATTTCCGCCAACAGTTGTATTTCTATCGCCATCATTGATATTGCTTGCGCTGTAGCCGGGAAAGGTAGATTGCGCCGATGCGTATCCTTGACTGGCAATGTTGCCCGATGAAAGAGTCTCAGGGAGTTGACGCTCTTTGGATGCAGTAACTTGTACTTCATCCGCAGATTGCAATTCCATTTTGTCTGTTACATCGTTTATTGCTTCCTGTTTTCCAGTGGCTAGTAGCGATGTTGAGATCAACGCTCCTACAGCCAGTGAAAGTAACTGTTTTGTATTCATAATATCTCCAAAAATAGTTTGTTAAACAATCATGTTCATTTGCTGAATGTTTGAAACACTTCAATAATGACCGTATAAGAAGTCTTCAGGTTTTAGGTAAGTCATTATCCATTGGGAAAGTAATCTATATTTCGAAGTGAAATTGTGAAAAAAACATGAAATAATTTTTATGAAAGATGTTTTTTCGTGAAAAACGATATTTTATGAGCCAAAAATTGAGATATAACGCTATTCTATAGTTAAATAACTGGGGCACTGAGTTATAGGGAGAATATGAAAGGCTGTCTGAAAAAATTAAACACGCTCTAGTCGTTTGTTAACGCTCTTTTTATTTTCGAGCAAAATAGTTCGTTGTTGATTTGTTGGCACAAGTCTTGTGAACGTTTTTTAAGGTATATGAAGTCGCTGCGGTATAAGTATCTATTGGTTGGTGTTAAGCCATTTTTTAGCGCTTCAATATTAAAAAAGTAACTATCCGTCAAATCATCAAAAAAATAACGGAGCTTTTGAGTTTGATATTCGTGAATTAATATATAACTAGGAGATTTGTATTTATTTTCAACGGATGCTATTGCTTGCTCAATACTGTCAATATTCATTGCCTTGTTCAGTGCCAGTTCAATGCGCAATTGGGTCACTAAAATAGCGTCATAGAGAACATCGGAGGGCGTTAGCTTATGCCTTTCGATAATATCAAAAGCCATATGAATCCATTGATTTGCTAGTTTTTCATTGCCGCTATAAAGCTGTGATCGAGCCATAAGCATAATGTTTTGTAGATTGTTATCGTTTCCTTCGCCAAGACTCGCTGTATTGATATTTATTGCAGATTTTAGATATTGAATGGCCATTTCAAACTTACCGGTCATAAAAAAATGTTCGCCGATATAGCTATGGATCTTTGCCATCTCAGGGTGAATATCAGGAAAGAGGTTTTGCCTGATATCGAGTGCTTTAAAAAGCATTTTCTCGCCACTTTCCCAATCTTGATTCCAAAAAGTAAGCGTTCTACCCAGTTGTTCAAGTCCTGAGGCAGTTCGTTCGTGCATGTAACCTTGAGTGCTCTGAAAAATGTTTAGTGCTTTCTTGCTAATTTTTATTTTTTCGTTGCCATCCCAGATAAACCAGTTAAGTAACCAAAGCGTATCGGCAATTTCTATGTCGTTGGGATTTAAAATGTTCTCAAAAATTGATAAAGCTTTACGAGTATATTTCTCGCCAATTATTAAGCTTTCTGAGCGATCACAAAAGGGGGCAACACAATAAAGGTAGCTTTTCCCAGAATAATAATAAGATCGGGCTAATAGATATGAGTTATTACTGTGGTGTTTTTTTACCTGCTCAAGCGTCAATTGGGATAAATTAAGAACTTCCTGACGATAGTTTAGCTTTATTAATATATCAATTACATTAAATCTCAACTGTATATACTCTTCGGAGTGTAACCCATAAACCATTACAATAAGCTTTTCTATGCGGTTAACTATAATACGTGAGTCTTCGTAGAAGCCTGCAATGGTATATAATTCCATCAAGGCAAAGAGCATTCCTATTTTTTCGGCATTCGAACCCTTAAAGGCATCAATTTGACCAATTGATTTTTTTAGAATGACTTTTAATGTGTTAGTTGTTTGTTTGGGTGAGTCGTGATAACGAATCAAAATATCTTGATAAAAATTCTTTTTGGACTGTGCTTCTGTCATTTTTATGGTGCTAATTCTAAGTTGTTCATTAGTACTTATGTATCGATAAGTGCTAAAAAAAGCCCACAGAATTATCAACAAAAAGCAAAATGAAAATAACCATTGCCGGTAATTCAAACAAATTAAATGTTGGTAAATACCATGCTTATGCAATGATTTGTCTTTAATCGGTGTTCTTTCTTTATTTTCATTTGATTCTGAACTTACTTTTGAAAGACTCAATGTGACCGATTCTTTATTGAGAAATTCTGTCGTTGATTGAGCCTTTAATTGTTCTGGTTGTATAGAGTGAAAGTTTTGTGGGCAAACACTTGCATGTAAACTGTAACCTTTTTTTGGAACGGTCTTTATTAGTGATTTTTTTTCATCTTTTAAGCAGGAACGAAGCTCTTTTATACTTTGCTTTAATACATTTTCACTAACCTGGCGGCCACCCCAAACGTGCTTAAAAAATACACTCGACTCAACTATCTGGGATTTGTTATTAATTAATAAGTTTAAAACACAAGCTGTCTTTTCGCGCAGTTTTACACTTTTTCTGTTGCTATGAGATAATTCTTTTTCTTGAGGGTTATACAACCACTCATTTTCGATAAGAAAAACTTTAGAATTATTAATAGGGCGCTGTGATTGTGAAGTGTTTTGCCAGCTTAAGAGTTTGTCGACAGGCGGATCTTCGCTATTATGCCTTACCCCCTCAAAGTCAATTACTTTATTCATTAATGCACTGCTCAGATTAGCTGTTTTTCGATTATCTAATATTAATTACGTGGCTTTTAATGGAGTAAGAAATTGTTTGAATACCAAGTAGAATGAGTCCATTCATAAAGCTAGAAACTGGAAATTTATATAGTGCCAATATATGATGGATTTTTGCTAGTGTCTAGCGAGCTGAGTCAAACTTTCTGCTATTGAGATATTAACGATTATTTTAAATGGATAGGGTCAAGTGCAATTACTTTCGGTATTGCGCCAATGTAATGATGGTAGTGTTGGTATTAAGTCATATGATGAGTAGTGAGTGCCGATCAGAAATGATAATTATGGATATCAGTTGTGAATTACTTTAATCAGGAATCACCAAGATTAATATATCGAAAGTTGACGCATTCAGATGTGAGAGCCTGGTCAGAGTTTTTTATAGATAACCAAAATCTTCCATTTCTTGGTATTCCTGAAAACCTATCCGCCAGGGAAATGCCTCGGGAATGGATTGCTAAACAATTGAATCGTTATCAAGAGACTGGATTTGGCGGGTTGGCAGCTATATCAAAGACAACTGGTGATCTTATCGGTATTTCTGGTGTTGTCGAAAAGTGGATAAATGATCACAAGGAATATGAGATTAGTTATTCATTATTACCTAAGTATTGGCGCCAAGGTTATGGGTTTGAAATGGCAAGCACTATGAAGCAATATGCAGTTTGTAATAAACTCCATCCCAGAGTAATTTCTATTATGCATAAAGATAATACTGGATCGATAGCTGTTGCCAGTAAAAATGGTATGCAACATCTGTTCGATCTAATGTATATCGATATGCCTTGCCATGTTTACGGGATATCTATTTAGTTAATCATATCTGATTTTTATAACAAAATCTGTGTCCAGTTTTTTGGGGTAAAGGTCAGAAAGGGTTGTTTCAATGTACGAGAACGTCACACTGATTAAGAATAATGAAATAGCAAAAAGAATTACTAATGCAAACAAATTATATGATTTATATGGTTCGGTATCTTTTGAATTGAAACCTAAAGAGCTAGAGTTTCTTAAAAAGCTTATTGAATCATATAAAATAGAGTGCCGAAAGCCTGACTTTGATACAGTTACTTGGGTTGAAAGTCATATCAATAAAGACGGAACAATAAACGGAGGCAAAGGTTCTTTGGTATTTAGTTTTTTACTTACCCATGGCAGAAGGGCGAGGATAATTACTGAAATGCAAGATGAAATGTGTATTGTGACATTAAGGAATGGCAGTGAAATTATGGAGTCTTAGACTTATTCAATAAAAATGCCGAGATATTTCGATAGAGAAATAAAGTCACGCAATAATTTTAACTTTATATGATAGCTTGTAAGCTAAGTTTAGTAATTGTAATTGAGCCTTATGCTAGCAGAGCAAAGGATGAATTAATAGATGTTAAGATATCTTATTATGTAAACTTGAAAGGTATTTGCTAGGGAAGTAAGTTTTCAAATTACAAAGAGCTACAGGAGACTTTTTAATTTAGTCAAGTAATTCTATTAAGGGAGTTTTGGGAAGGAAATGTGGATATTTAATTAAAAAGCAATCCGTACCTTTATAATGATATATTGTGGCGCATCAGATTAAGTTGGTGATAACTGTGACAGCCTAATAGATAGTAAACTTAAATGAAAAAAATTATTAGTAATAATGAAGTGACGTCATCTGAAATTAAGAGGCTTATACATGAATGGAGTCATTTAGAGTCTGTAGGATTTGAGTTGACGAAAGTGGAGCACTCTCTATTTAAAGAGTTAGTTAGTGACTTTCAAAAGAATTATTATAATATCTCGGATAGAAACGAGTGGCAAGAATACGCCTTTAAAAAAATTAATGAAAGAGGGGGTTTTAAGTTAATACATGTGATTGGTTTTTTACTAAATTATGGTAGTAAATGTCGATTGCATGGGGAAAATAGAGGTTCCAATACTATTGTCTGGATGACAAAAAATAGTCCATAAGAAGTGAGTCTATATGGGGCATATAAGTTTGATAGATAATAAATTGGACACATGGGTGTATCTCGACTTGTCGTGTT
The DNA here is from genome assembly GCF_003148745.1 of Pleionea mediterranea. Taxonomy (GTDB): domain Bacteria; phylum Pseudomonadota; class Gammaproteobacteria; order Enterobacterales; family Kangiellaceae; genus Pleionea; species Pleionea mediterranea. The sequence continues at coordinate 270,319 of NZ_QGGU01000002.1, forward strand.
ACAACAACATGTCTTTAATTTATTAGCACTACTATTTGGGCTTTTTATGAAAAAGAATAAAGAGTTAGAGGTAGCTTTTATTGGTTTTTTATTAGCATTTTTGGGGTTTCTATTAGTGGCTATTGAGGTTAGGGATTTAGGTAGAGTTATTATGGGTGCTGGGATGATAGTTGGTTTTATTGGAATAGGTTTAGGGTGGAGAAAGATATTTAACGGTAAATAGCAATTTTGACACACTTATAGTTCTCAGGTAAATTTTTTTGTGCAGTTCGGTAAAGTGTGCATATTGAGTACCTAGATCATTCTAACGGAAAGCTTGTATAAATTTCAGCCTCAAAAACTAACAGTTGGGGTCAGTGGATAATTCAATGAAGGTATTAAGAGTAAGTTATAATTGGAGTAATAGTGGATAGGCTAAAGTACACAGAACTTGAACTTACAAAGTCGCAATTCGCCTCGATTTTGCGACAAGGGGAGCTGGTTTGTTACGACGCTAGCTTTTTTGTACTCGCTGTATTCTTATATCACAAAGTAAGTGGGATTAGTCGAGTTTTAAGTGACTTTGTTCTTGTGTGGCCTTTATTGTTGTTATTTTGGTCTAAAAAATTTAAGCGAATTTTTTTATGCTACGGATGGGCACGATATGCACTAAAGTTAAATGTTGATATGTTTAAAAAAAATAATATGGTTTGTATTCGATTAAGTTGAAATAATAAACAACACTCCCATTGATTAAGCATCATTGCTATTCCATCATTGAAGGGAAAATAGATTCAATGCTGGGTCTTTGGTTGCGTACTTTTTTAAGACAGACGAAGGTAGTTTAGTGGGGGTATTAAATTATGGCATTTAGAGAGCATGATCTATCCAAAGGGGAGTTCGTTTGCTTGCTTTTGAGAGAGGGTGTGATTCAATATCACTCATCTATTCCGCTGTTGGTTCTGCATTATGATCTTGTCTTATATAATAAAACTAATCGAGTATTAAAGATTTTATTTTTACTTATTTTAACACCATTCTTTTTATTAAAAAAATTTAGACGAATATTCTTATGCGTATATTGGACTATTTATTCTGAAAAGATCTGCTTGGCTTCTAGGAAAAACAAAGACTTTGTATTTTTCTATCTAATGAAAAAATAGCTGGCCAGCCATCAACAAAATAATTAGCTTTAGCTTCAAGTCTGTAAAAATGTCAGCTTTAAGCAATTGGTTCGCACAAAAAACGTGCAAACCCTACATTAGAATGGTAGAGATGTTTTACACAAGTAGTGCATCATCACGACACTTTAATTCTCACCACCTTCATAATTTCCATTTCAAATCCGGCGACGGTTTCCTGGTCGGCGTAATAGGTTAAATTAACGCGTTGTCCTTTCAGGTTTTTGTATTTTTTCTGGCGCTTGTATTTAAAGGGGACGTCGTAGCCTTCAAGCATAATGGTGTTAATATACCAGCCATCATCGAGTTCACGCTGAACGTGAGAGGCGACTTTTTTAGCGTCGGATTGAATCAGTTTTTGATGTGACTTTAATAATTTATCAACGTCGTTTTTCATGAAGTGGGTCGGATCATTGGTTGAAAATATGAGCTAAAATCGAGATTATGATGCAATAACACGTCTGTAGAATGTAATACAAAGACTCAATAGCGTTAATTGCGTAGAAACGGATCCCGAAGAGATACCTTGATGATAAAAGTAATCCAGCAACTTTTAAAGTGGTTTATGGTACTGATGTGTCTGGCAGCCGGTGGATACTGGCTGGTAAAGCAGGGAGTATTGCCAACCGACTTGCTCGATAATTTTACTCAGTCGAAAGCGGAATTGGTGACTTATTATCAATGGACCGATGGGAGTGGTAATGTGCGAATTACCCGGGAGCCACCATCGGGTAATGTGACTTACTCCAGTTTTCAAGGCTCGCCGGGACTCGATAGTCAGGTACAACCGGTAGCATCGAAAAAGCCTGCTGATGCGCCCTCAGCCAAGGTGATCAGCACTTATCGCGATGATTTGGAAGCAACTCTGATCAAAAAGGAAATGTTAACCCAGTGTCGCTGGGTGATTACACAACTGTTTAATACCGAGAAGCAGATAAACAATGCTGAAACGGAGGAGCGTGAACAGCTTTGTAAGGACTATCGGCAACGCCTGTTGCAGTTGCCTTCGTTAAACTGCAAGGCAAGCATGGACGATGTTAAAGCGGATATTTGTGGATGATATGTGCCTTGTAGTTGGAATGGCTAATTTGTAAAAAAGTATGTAAGCCATAGCCTGAGACTATACAACTGTGCATAATCGCATCGTTTTGCTCCCATATTTTGACACTATTCTGTAAAGCGATATGATGTGGGGCTTGTTTAAACTAGCCGCCAGAGGCCAAGGATTTTGGGGATTGGTGAATCAATCGGTTTGCGGTGATGAATGATCAAAGACAGACGTTTTTTGTAAAAATATTATAAAGAGAGAATACAATGACTTTATTGGGGCAAATTAAACGCGGACTTTTTATTGCGTTACTCAGCAGCGTTGCCTGCGCTGGTGCCATTGAGCAAACCAAAGGTGACTTTAAAGACAAGTTTCGTCAGCTGGACGAAGTACTGCCAACACCAAACGATTACCGCAATGCGGCCGGTGAGCCCGGTCGTGATTACTGGCAGCAAAAGGTGGATTACAAAATTGACGTGACGCTACTTGAAGATAAGCGTCGTCTTGAAGCTTCCGAAACCATCACCTACACCAATAACTCCCCTTACACACTGAAATACCTTTGGCTGCAACTGGAGCAGAATCGCTTTAAGCCGGATTCTGTGGCCGAATCGACCGTTGCTTTTGGTGGCTTGGGTCGTCGTGGGCCAACCAGCAGTTTACCGAGCAGCGATAAACCAGCGCGTTTAAGTCTGGGGCAGTTGCGCCGACAACAATTTATGGATGATGTTGAACTGGGTTACACCTTGTCGGATATCACGGATCTTGATGGCAATACTTTAAAGCACACCATTGTTGGTTCGCAGATGCGAATTGATTTAAAGCAACCATTAAAGCACGGTGAATCGATTACTTTCAGTCTGGACTTTGCGTTTAATATTCTGGACGAAGATGCTGTGGGTGCGCGCTCCGGCTTTGAGCATTTTCCCGATGATGCGCGCAAGGGCGGTAATGATATTTTCTTACTGGCACAGTGGTTCCCCAGACTGGCCGCGTTTTCCGATTACGAAGCCTGGCATAACAAAGAGTTTTTAGGTCGCGGAGAGTTTACGCTGGAATTTGGTGATTATGATGTGTCGATGACTGTACCGGCGGATCACATTGTTGCTTCTACCGGTGTACTGCAAAATCCTGACGAAGTGCTCACCGCTACACAACGTGAACGACTGGAGCAGGCGAAAACCGCAAAGCGTCCAGTATTTGTTGTAACGGCTGAAGAAGCACTGGATAACGAAAAAGCATCCACCGATGAAACCAAAACATGGCGATTTACCGCCGAAAACGTACGCGATTTTGCCTGGTCGTCTTCGCGTAAGTTTATGTGGGATGCCAAAGGTTTCCAACAAGGCGGCGACGAGCAACCTTTTGTGATGGCAATGTCGTTTTTCCCAAAAGAGGGTGGCGACTTATGGAAAAAATATTCCACAGAATCCGTCATTCACACCATGGAAGTATACTCACGCTTCACCTTTGATTACCCCTATCCCGTATCCATCAGTGTGAATGGGCCAGTTGGCGGCATGGAATACCCCATGATCACCTTTAATGGGCCGCGCACCATATGGCACGAAGACGGTACTCGAACTTACACACTGGCAGAAAAACGCTTTTTGATTGGTGTGGTTATTCATGAAGTTGGGCATAACTATTTTCCGATGATTGTTAATTCCGATGAGCGTCAGTGGACCTGGATGGACGAAGGCCTTAACAGTTACTTAGATGGTGTTGCTGGCCGCGAGTGGGATCCAAAAATTCCCTGGGGTGTTGAACCAAGAGACATTGTCGAATACATGAAATCCGATGTGCAAGTGCCGGTTATGACACAATCCGACAGTGTTTTAAAACTAGGCCCTAATGCTTACACCAAACCCGCCGTTGCGTTAAATATTTTGCGCGAAACTATTATGGGGCGTGAGCTGTTTGATTTTGCCTTTAAAGAATATTCCACTCGCTGGAAAAACAAACGTCCGACACCGTCTGATTTTTTCCGTACCATGGAAGAAGCCTCCGGTATTGATCTGGACTGGTTCTGGCGCGGCTGGTTTTACACCACCGACCATGTGGATATTTCTATTGATAAAGTCTATAAGCTGCGTTTAGATACCAAAGATCCCGATATCGACTTTGATCGCCGTCGTCAGGAAGAAGCGGATAAACCAAAATCCATTTTTGTTGAACGTAATAAAGAAGAAGGCAAAAAGCTCTGGGTTGAATTAAATCCTGATGTAACGGATTTCCACGATAAACACGACCGCTTTACCGTGACCAATAAAGACAGAAACAAATACACTTCGTTTCTGGCCAAGTTAAAGCCCTGGGAACGCGAAGCGTTTGAGCGAGCAGTCAAAGAAGATAAAAACTACTATGTTTTAAACTTCTCCAACATTGGCGGCTTGGTAATGCCGATTATCTTGCAACTGACGTTTGAAAACGGAGACACAGAGTCACGATACATTCCTGCGGAAATCTGGCGTAAGTCTCCAAAAGAAGTGAGCAAGTTAATTATTACCGATAAAGGTAAAGATCTTGTTTCTGTTACCGTTGATCCACACTGGGAAACGGCCGATGTAGATGTTGATAACAATCACTACCCTCGTAAAATTATTTCTTCGCGTATTGAAGCCTATAAAAGTAAGGCGCGAAAAGGATGGGAGCGAAAAGACATCATGCACGATATTAAAACTGAAATTAAAGAGCCAAAGAAAAAAGTACAGAAGAAGTAATTAATGAAACCTGCTTTTTTATCGCTAAGTTTACTGTGCGTTGTATTTATGTCGGGTGTGCTTATGGCACACCAGCAAAAAGAAAGTTATACAACGGTTAACTTTAATCAGCGCACCAGTAATATTGAAGTTGTTCATCGTTTTTATTTACATGATGCCGAGCATGCCATTAATCGTATGCTCGATACCAAGGCAGACATAATCAACAACAAACAGTCTCAAGCCGCATTCGCTCAGTACGTCAAACAAAACTTTGGTTTGAGAGTTAATAAAAGTACAGAGCTATCGTTGCACTATGTCGGTTTTGAGGTTGAAGGGAAATACTTGTGGGTGTATCAGGAAATTCCACTTAAGGATAGCATTTCTGAAGAAAATACAGTTCAAACCAAAACTATTCAAGTAGAGTCTATTCAAAAAGACGCTATGCAAGAAAGCTCTTTGCAGCAAAGCTTTCAACAAAAAGCTCTTAAAGGACTGTGGGTTAAGATGACTGCGCTTCAGGAAGTTTGGCCCCAACAAACCAATCAGGTTAACTTTGAGCAAAACAGCCAGGTTAATGCTATTCGCCTAAAACAAAACGACGGCTGGAAGTTTGTAGTGTTCGATTAAAAATCAAAGGACTTTTAATCTTAACAGTAAGGAATCATTTATGAATAATGTTTGGAAAGTTAGCTTAATTTTATTAACCGTGATTTTTGTTCTTGCAGGGTGTGCTGGTCAGCAAACACGGTCAAGAAGCAGTGTTGTAGATTATTTGTATCCAAGTGATCAGGATGTTGCGATTAAACCATCGGTTCCAGTACTTAAACTTCCTGTAAAAGTAGGCATCGCGTTTGTTCCTTCAACGCCAATCGATAATCATGCTACTAATTTTTGGACAGGTAAAAAGCTAACACCCAATGCCCTTACATCTGTTGCAAAAGCTGAATTGTTGGAGCAAGTTGCATCTCAATTCAGAGAAAGAGAATATGTTCAGTCGATAGAGCTTATTCCGACAGAATATTTATCACAAGGTGGTGGTTTTTCTAATCTTGATCAAATCAAAACCATGTTTGATATTGACATTATTGCCCTTGTGTCACATGACCAGACCCAGTTTACAGATGAAAATTATTTATCACTAACATATTGGAGTATTGTTGGCGCATACATCATCAAAGGAGAGATAAACGATACTAATACTATGATGGATACTGTTGTGTACGATATAAGTAGCAGAAAAATGTTATTTCGAGCACCCGGTAAAAGTGTTGTTAAAGGTTCGGCAACTCCAGTGAACTTAAGTGAACAATTGAGGAATGACAGTATTAAAGGATTTGAGCTTGCTGCAGATGAAATGATTAAAAACCTATCTTTACAACTCGAAGTATTTAAAAACAAAATTAAAAATAAGACTGAAGATGTAAAAGTGGTACACCGAAAAAATTATACAGGTGGCGGTGCTCCTAGTTTACTAATATTTATTATACTTGCCTCTCTTTCTTTAGTTCGAAACCGAAATAGCTAGTAATTATTAATGCTTGAAAGATTATGTTTTTTCGAAATAGATAAAAGTGAAGTCAATCTAATCTGCCATTATTATTGATGGCAGATCTCGATGAATCAGTCGTAAATGGTTATCTAAAAAAACTCAAAAGTAATTGTGGCAAAATGGCAGGAAGAAGTGGTCGCTGCTGCAGTTCTTCTGGAGCAAGGTTCCAAGTTTGAGCTTAAAAATATAGCGGTTGCTAAGGATTGGCAGGGCAATGGCATTGCAAATCAATTGATAGAAAAAACAATCTTTTGGGAGTCTGGAAGTGGCGCAACAGAGATATGGGTAGGCACCGGCAACTCAAGTCTTAATCAATTGGCGTTATATCAAAATGTGGCTTTCGAGTGAGTCATGTTGAGCCTGATTTCTTTTCTCACTACAAACCTGCAATTTATGAAAATGGTATTCGCTGTCTCGATCTAATTATGTTAAAAATGAAGTTAGTTTAACGACATTATTGACAATGCCAATGAGCTGCACTTTTATGTTCCATGAGGTAGAGAATCCTGACTTCGCTTACGAGAGCGATGCTTCCGGTTCCAACGATATGGGAATTACCGTAATGATTCATGCGAGATAGGTGATTATATTACTGCGGCTGACATCCTCAGGTAATCTCCTTATAATGCGTTTGTCACTCATTGAAAAGAATAGAGCATCCTATGCGCATTAACGGACACGGACATTTATTACCGACACCCGATCAGATCCCTCAGTTTATGAAGGATAAAAAGTATTTTTGGGTCGATGATGAAAGAAAGTTTATGCATCAGGGCGACTGGAAACGACCCATTACCGATCCAAGTTTTTTTCTCGATGAAAAACTACAGTGGATGGCACAGAATGATATTCAACACGAGGTGGTGTTAAGTCTGTCTCAGCTTTACTGCAATGGTGTTAGTGAAAGCGAAACCTTTGATATTATCCGTTTCCAGAATGATTTTAATGCCGGAGTGCAGCACCAGCACCCGGATAAATTCACCACCGGCTTTGTGGTGCAACCGGCGCATCTGAAGCAGGCGTTAAAAGAAATAGAGCGCTGCGTTCAAGAACATAAAATGAGCATGCTGTGTTTGAGCACTCACTATCAAAATAATGACGGTGAGTGGGTGTCCGTTGCCGATAAATCCGTGGCGCCAATTTGGGAATTGGCTAATGAGCTCAATCTGGCTATCGAGCTCCATCCTTACGATGCGGGCAAAATGGTTAACCTGAAAGATCAGTTTTGGCGCAATCATCTTGTGTGGATGATGGCGCAAACCGCCGATACCTACCTGATGTTTGTGCTGAACGGCCTCGCCAATCAATACCCGAAGGTTCGAACCTGCTTTGCCCACGGCAATATGCTGGGGTTGGCGAATCACGGTAGGGTGATACAGGGGGTTGAAGGCCGTCCGGATTTGTTTCCTGGAGTGAGTCATCCAGATAAGACATTAGGCAGTTCTAACGTTTACTTCGACACTCTGGTACACGATGTTGCCACGCTGCAAATGATGGTCAGTCGATGTGGCGCATCACAGATGGTCTGGGGCGTAGACGACCCCTACCCACTGGGCGAAATGGCTACCGTTGATGGCTGTTATCCGGGTATTTTTCTTGATCAGGCTGAGCAGGCCGGAGTCATAAACACCGCGGATAAAGGCCGCATTATGGGGCAAAATGTACTTAACTGGTTAGGTAAAACCCTCTAGGGTTACATCAGCTAGGGGCGCGTAGTCGCACCACATAGTTTTATTCGTATTAGCATTGTTCGTAATACCCGCGTTCGTAAAATACGAACAATACTATTTTATTAATCTATTATACTAATTTAAATCTAAGCCTTAATATAATTCCTGAGTTGAACAGAAACCTATTGATCAAACACTAACAACGTTAACTTCAGGAGTTATCCATGACACAGTCACTAATCAACACCACTATCAAACCTTTTAAATCAACAGCGTTTCATAATGGCGAGTTTGTTGATGTCACCGAAAAAGACATTGCCGGTAAATGGGCCGTGTTTTTCTTTTACCCCGCCGACTTTACATTTGTCTGCCCAACCGAGCTGGGTGACATGGCGGATCACTATGCGCAGTTGCAAGAAATGGGTGTAGAAGTTTATTCGGTATCAACCGACAAACACTTTACTCATAAAGCATGGCATTCAAGCTCCGATACCATCAATAAAATCACTTTCCCAATGCTGGGCGATCCAACCGGTGAGATTTCGCGTAATTTTGGTGTACTGGTTGAAGACGATGGCGTCGCATTGCGTGGCACCTTTGTGGTTAATCCAGAAGGCGAAATTAAAGTCAGCGAAGTTCATGATCTGGGGATTGGCCGTTCAGCAGCCGAACTGGTTCGTAAAATTCAGGCGGCTCAATACGTTGCTGAGCACGACGGTGAAGTTTGTCCTGCTGCGTGGAAACCCGGTTCGGAGACACTAACACCTTCTCTCGATCTTGTTGGAAAAATCTAATCTTTTTGTGGTCGGTCTTACTTTAGCTCGTGAATGAGCACACCCTCCAATTGTTGTAAGCCCGGCCCTTTTTTTGCCTGCTTTTTGCCCGAAATCTGGAGATCATGATGTTGGATCAAACTTTAAAGACACAACTAAAAAGCTATCTCAACAACCTGAAACACGACATTGTTTTGACTTTGACGCTTGATCAACAACAGGCATCAAAAGAATTAAAATCGTTGGCCTATGAGATTCGTGAGCTGTCACCGAAGGTCTCGGTTGTTGAACAAGAAAACCCGTCTGATACCGCACGTACGCCTTTAATGTCAATTGCATCCTTGATGGATAAAAAGGCAGCAAGGGTTTCGTTTGCAGGTGTTCCTTTGGGTCACGAATTTACATCGTTAGTGTTGGCGCTATTACACGCCGGCGGTCATCCGATGAAGTTGGACGATGAGCTTATTGAACAAATTAAAAATCTTGATGCACCTCTGGAATTTAAAACCTATATTTCATTGTCGTGCCAAAACTGTCCCGATGTTGTTCAGGCGCTCAATATGATGGCGCTACTGAACCCCAATATTAAACATACCATGATCGACGGGGCGCTTTTTCAAAGTGAAGTTGAAGCGCTTGGGATAAAATCGGTGCCTTCGGTTTTCCTGAATGGACAATCTTTTTCACAAGGTCGAATCACATTAAAAGACGTGTTGAATAAAGTCGATTCGGGTGCGCTAGCCCGTGAAGCGAAAAAACTGTCCGACAAAGATCCGTTTGATATGTTGATTGTTGGTGGTGGACCCGCCGGTGCTTCCGCAGCAGTTTACAGTGCCCGTAAAGGATTAAATACCGGTGTGATAGCGGATCGTTTTGGCGGTCAGGTAGCCGATACGGTGGGGATTGAAAACTTTATTTCGGTGAGTTACACCGAAGGCCCCAAACTGGTGGCCAGTCTCGAACAGCATGTGAAAGATTACGACGTGGATATTATGTCGGGGCAGACAGTAAAGTCGATCAGTAAAAAGGATCATTTTGAGATCGAAACCGACTCGGGCGCGATACTCAAAAGCAAGTCCATTGTTGTGGCTACCGGCGCTCGCTGGCGAAAAATGAATGTGCCAGGAGAACAACAATATTCTGGTAAGGGCGTGGCTTATTGCCCACACTGTGACGGCCCCTTGTTTAAAGGTAAGCGGGTGGCCGTTATCGGTGGGGGTAACTCCGGCATCGAAGCCGCCATCGATTTGGCGAATATTGTCGAGCATGTGACCGTGCTTGAATTCAGCGATGTGTTACGAGCCGATGAAGTGTTGCAGGAAAAAGCCCGCTCCATGAGTAATATCGATATTATTATGCAGGCACAGACCACGGAAGTGTCAGGTAATGGTGATGAAGTCACCGGACTGCAGTATACCGATCGCAGCACAGGTGATTCTAAAGCCATCGAGCTGGCCGGTATCTTTGTGCAAATAGGGTTGGTACCCAACAGTGAGTTTTTACGGGATACCATTGATTTGACAGAGCGAGGCGAGGTGATTGTTGACGCACGTGGGGAAACATCGCTCAGTGGCCTTTATGCCGCAGGCGATGTAACCACAGTGCCATTCAAGCAAATTATCATTGCCATGGGAGAAGGTTCGAAAGCAGCACTGGGCGCATTTGATTATTTAATGCGATTACCACAAAACGATTTATCGCAAAAAGAAGGATCCAAATCGGCCAGGGCAGCGTAAGTAGATGTGATAATCCCCTAGGCAGTTATCAATAACTTGGCATTAACCCAATCTTAAATGTCTGCAAGATGAGTGGTTGTTCTATGAGCGAAAAGACAAGGATGTCGTTTTAATAAAGCGAGTTAGATTATTCCGATAATCGAACTCGCTTATTTTTTATGAGTAACCAGAGCATTAGTAAAGGATAAGAAAAAGGAATTAAAACACTGACAATAAGTGAGCGGTAGCCTTCTATCAAATCAACATTTCCGGTACTTTTGAGCAGCAGTTGATCACCAATGGGTCCATTCGAAAATACCAGTATAGTGACCAGATTCCAGCCCAGATGAAGGGCAATCGGAAGAGTAATCGATCCGGTTTTTGCAAAGGCATAGGCCAGCATTAAACCAAAGGTGCCTGTTAATAGAAATACATACACCATGGGCACAATACTGCCAATAACACCGTATGAAAACCAGTGATATACACCAAATGCAATGGCCGATAAAAAACAGCCCCATCGCTCGCCTAATAACTGGATGGCTTTATAAAGTAGATAACCTCGAAATATCAATTCTTCAAATAACACCGAGTTAATGTTCCAGCGCAAACTTTCAAGAGCATTATAAAGGGAGTAGTCGGTATTTAATTGCCAGTTAAAATTCGACCAGTGTGACATAAGAATAAACTGGAGTGATGCGTAGGCTCCGGCGATTATTAATCCGGCTGAAAATTCTATCGAACGTCGCTTTGGACGATTAAATCCCAATACTGTAAGGTTCTTTTTCTCATACTTGAGCGCTAACCAGCTGGCCGCCAGTAAAATAATACCTATCATGGAATATCCAGAAAATTATTTTGATCAATAGCTCAACCAATATCGAATCATTAGTTGATAGGTTCCGTTATTATTAATCAATGATTGTTTTTATGGATTATGACAAATTAATCAGCGATTTACACTCAGTTTAATTGAGCATAAATCGCAGATAACTGGACTTGATAGTGTAACCAAAGTTACAAAGAATATTGGATACGCCTTATAAATACCGACCGTGTGGCTCTTCAAAAGGTATCGCCGGACCGGATGGGATTATTCCTGTTGGATTAATGGTGTCATGACTGGCGTAATAATGGGTTTTAATGTGCGTCATATTTACTGTGTCTTTAATTCCTGACATTTGATACAACTCTTTTAAATAGCCCCAGATATGTTTGTAATCGAAAACTCGTTTGATATTGCATTTGAAATGCCCGACATACACCGCATCAAATCGAACCAATGTGGTAAATAAACGCCAGTCAGCTTCTGTGATTTTATCACCGGTGAGATAACGGTTTTTCGCTAATATACCTTCTATTTTTTCTAAGGCATTAAATAAATCGGAGACGGCTTTTTCATAAACTTCCTGTTTTGTCGCGAAGCCTGCTTTATAAACACCATTGTTAATGTTGTGATACACAAAGTCGTTTATATCATCAATTTTTTCACGTAATGGCTCTGGGTAAAAATCGCCTTCTGCAGCACCGACTTGATCAAACGCGGAATTAAACATTCGAATAATTTCCGATGATTCATTACTGACAATGGTGTTACTTTTTTTATCCCAAAGCACCGGCACGGTAACACGACCAGTGTAGTCAGATTTAGCTGCGGTATAGATCTGGTGCATATGTTCCGCATTGAATATGGGATCCTTTACCACACCGTCAAACGCCTTAAAACTCCAACCTTGTTCCAGCATATAGGGATTCACCACCGACACATCAATAAGATCTTCAAGGCCTTTCAGTTTACGAAAAATCAAAGTGCGGTGTGCCCAGGGGCAGGCCAAAGAAACGTACAAGTGATAACGATTGGCTTCTGCTTTAAACCCCTCGTCGCCACTTGGGCCTGCGCTGCCATCGGAGGTTACCCAGCTGCGAAAGCCACTTTCTTCACGTTCAAACTTTCCGCCGGTCGAGTCGGTGTCGTACCACTTATCTTGCCATTGTCCATTCACTAATAAACCCATGTGAGCTCCTGTTGATTAAATGATTGTGCTCGAAAATTGAGAGTCGATCGCAACAAAAAATGCCTATTCGTTGAGTTAAGTCATCTTGGTTTCAAGTATTAAGTGCAATTTAGAAGCCATCTCAAAAATATCGAGCACAGTATCAATATCGAGCGCAGTATCATCAAGTACTGCATTTATAAGATAGCTTCTAGTATAGGTAACTTGTGGTCAGGTTTGTATCGAGGCAGTCGATGGAATACAACGAATTTCTCTCTGTTAACTCAAATCGGTGTTTTAGACGTATAACTGTTTTATTGTCAGCTAGTTTTTTTGTAGTCCTATCGCTTGTTTATATCAATGTTTGATAGCTTGTATAGTCATGTTGTTCTGTGGCATAGCACTTTTTAGTGGATTTTAAGCGACGGCTACTGAAAACGCTGATTACCTGTATAATGCGATGTTTGTTACTTAAGAAAGGTTCAATTCCGTGACTCGAATCATTACAGTTTGTTTAAAACACTCGGTAAAGCAATTGGCTGAAAATGTTAAAGCATTGGCTATTTTCAATGTTATAGGCTTGAGCGCATTGAGTGTTGCGAGTGTTCAGGCAGAATCAATCTACGAAAAACCGGTTGAGTTTCCTGTCGTGAAGCCTCAGGTGGCTTACAGCAAGGTTACCGAGCTTGAATTTCGTCGCCACAATGAAAAAATTAAATACGGCACCGATCCTTTGCAGTTTGGTTTGTTATGGAAACCTGCTGCTCCGATGAATAAACCATCGCAACAAACTAAAGCCACGGCCAACAATGCAAATGACAGCACGCTTACAAAACCGATCATCATTTTGATCCACGGCGGTTGCTGGTTAAGTGCGTTTGATATTGCCCATACTTATCCGCTGGCGACTCATTTGTCACAACAAGGCTATCCGGTGTATTCCCTTGAGTATCGTCGAACAGGCAACAAAGGTGGTGGATGGCCCGGCAGTTTTAATGATATTCAACAAGGCGTTCGGTCGCTAACAAAGTTATCGGAATTTAACCTTGATGTATCCCGCTATATTTTGATGGGGCATTCCGCAGGTGGGCATTTGGCTTTATTGGCGGCGAGTGATTTAAACAAACAACCATTAGTAGAAAGCAATTTAGTGGCTACGGTTGGCTTGGCAGCCATCACTGATATTGCGCAGTACGCTAAAGGGAGCAACTCCTGTCAAACCGCTACACCCAAGTTTATGGGTGGCAGCGTTGAAGAAAAAGCATTGGCGTATCAGGCGGCCAACCCAATCAATCACGACCTACCCGATAACGTTCACTTACTGATTGGTAATGCCGATTCCATTGTGCCTATGGATCAATCGAGCTTAAATAAAGCCCGAACAAAAATCATAAAAGACGCGGGGCATTTTGACTGGATCCATCCGGGGAGTCCTGCAATCAAGTCGCTGGTTACATTATTAAATACATTTTAATGAGTTGCTCAACATCACAATGTAAATATTAGATAAACATACGACAAAACAGCAACAGAGATACAACGAAATCACAACAGGTAGGGCAGTACTGTGACAAAACAAGAAATTTTTTTTGACGATATCGAACGAATGGATGCGCAGGATCCTTTAGCAAATAAACAAAAAGAATTTTATTTGCCCGATAATAAAGTTTATCTCGATGGCAACTCATTAGGACCATTACCTTTGGTTGCCAAACAGCGGGCTAAAGAAGTCGTTGAGCAGCAGTGGGGCGATGATTTGATCACCAGCTGGAACCGTCATCAATGGATTGAACTGCCTACGAGTGTGGGTAGAAAAATTGCACCTTTAATTGGCGCCAATGTAAAGCCAGATTGCGCAAATCAGGTTATCTGTTGCGACTCGGTATCGGTTAATATTTTTAAGCTGCTGGCGACCGCATTATCCATTAATTCAAACCGACATAAAATCTTGTCGCAGTCGGATAACTTTCCAACGGATCTCTATATGGCCCAGGGATTATCCCAGTTACTGGGTAATCAGCGCTGTGAACTGGTTGCTGTGGATGAAGCCAGTATCGAGTCATCCATCGACGATTCCATCGCGGTTTTATTGTTAACACAAATAAATTTTCGAACCGGGAAAGTTCACGACATCAAACGCATTACCGAGCTGGCCCATCAACACGGCGTGCTGGTTATATGGGATTTAGCTCATAGCGCGGGTGTAATACCTATTGAGCTTGATAACTGGAATGTGGATTTTGCCGTAGGCTGTGGCTACAAATATTTTAACGGTGGGCCTGGCGCGCCTGCTTTTATCTATGCGGCAGAACGTCATCATGCCAACATGCAACAACCATTATCAGGATGGATGGGGCATCAGTCTCCTTTTGAGTTTAATGCTAACTATCAAAGCGATGCCGGAATTAAACAATTCTTATGCGGCACACCGGCTGTGGTTTCCATGAGTTTGCTCGATGCGGCATTGGATGTATTTAACGATGTCACCATAAATCAGATACGAGAAAAGTCATTAGCTCTGTCGGATTTATTTATTCGTCTGGTTAAACAACACGCTTGTCTCAAATCACTGCAACTGATTACACCGTTAGAGCGCAATAATCGTGGCAGTCAATTAGCCTTTACTCATGATCAGGCATACGCCATTTGTCAGGCACTGATCGCCGAAGGCATTATTGCCGACTTTAGAGCGCCGAATATTTTAAGGGTTGGATTTTCGCCACTGTTTTTAAGTTTTAAAGATATTTATCGCAGTGTTGAAACGTTAAATCGAATTGTCAGTGAGAAGATTTACGAGAATGAAATGTTTCAAGTACGTCAGGCTGTGACCTAGAGTCAAAAAAATTCATTTGAATCTCCTCACTTCCTTCATGGAAAGTGAGGAGGTGATTAACCTAGCTTTGGTAAGTTCCTCGAATCGGATAATCGTTTTCCTGAATAAATTTAATGCCCTGTAATAGACCATCAATATTGGGTCGAGAGAAAGGGGCATTACTGATGTCAACAATTTGCACCTTGCCTTTATCATTAATGACAAAAATGGCCGGTTCTGCAAAAGGATGATCGGTTTCTTCTTTCGAATGGGGCTCAGAAATATATAGCCCTAGTTGTTTCATTTGATCCACCGTTAAACCGTAGGCGACAGGGAAGGTAATTTCAGTACGTTTAACCTGCTCACTGGCCTGTTGCAAACTGTCTGCAGAAATAGCTATTAAGTCAGTTTTTAAATCGTAGAACTTCTGTTTTTTCTGTTCCAGTTCTTTCAATTGTTTGTCACAAATTGGGCAGTGCTGTCCGCGATAAACCACGACCACTCGCCATTGATTATCTTGCTCTGGCTCAGCCAGGTTGGAGACACTTTGATTGACTTTTTGTACGGTTAATTCTGGAAAGGTATCGCCAGAAGTGAACTTAGTATTTGGCATATCAAGCTCCTGTTTCTATTGCCGATGTGTCGCTTGTCGATGAATGTCATTACTGTTTTAGTGCCAACGTAACGCTTAGTACAGCCAGAAATTGTCTCATGATATTAAGTTTTGCGATGGACATTCTAACTGATGTTCATTATAGGATTGTGCTGATATTGAAAAATTTCAAGGTCTGGTGTTAATTCTTTGGTTGGCAAAGCTTATAAAAACAAATTTTTTTATAAGCTTTTAAGCATTAAAAGGGACGTGTATTTGCGGTAGTCTTAGATTAAGCCATAATTAAAATAAGTACTTTCACTTATTCCAATTATATCAAGTGAGTTAACGATTGGTTTAGGAGACGTTTATGAGCGCCCGTGTATTGCGACTCGACAAAGCCGGTTTTCCCATGGAATGGATTGGCATTGAGCAGGCTGCCTGCTTTTATGTGAAAAATCAGGTGCTATGGAGCCTTGGAAATATTAATTGGACACTGCATGGTGGTATCAGTCGGTTAACGGGCAAACAATCGCTGCTTTCCATTGCCCCTGTTATTGCGGTTGACGGTCAAGTTTATCCAAAAAGCCACAGACCTCCGCCATTAACGAATACCGCTTTATTCGCACGTGATCATCACTTGTGCATGTATTGTGGCGATAAGTTTTCTAAGTCTCTTTTAACACGGGATCATATTAAACCTCGCGCGCAAGGCGGGAGTGATGTCTGGAGCAATTGTGTTGCCGCCTGTCGGCGTTGTAATAACTTGAAAGGATGTCGCACACCAGAGCAGGCTAATATGCCGTTGTTAGCCATTCCATTTAAGCCTAATAAATTTGAATATATGGTGTTAGCCAATCGAAACATACTGGTGGATCAAATGGATTATTTGGCGAAGGGATTTGTAAAATTTAGCGCTTGAATCACTGCAACATGAACATTAATACGAACAGTAGATGTTGATTATTGCAGCTAAAAATCAGTGATTTTCGACAAAATAACCTTAACGGGTATGAGCCGTTACTATTTTTAATAGTTAAAAAATGCCTTCAGCCATTGCCTTAGCGATTGCTTGTGCTCGATTGACCACATTAAGTTTTCGATAGATGTTTTGTAGATGGAATTTTACAGTGCGTTCTGAAATACCAACAATAACACCTGTTTCCCAACATCCCTTTCCTTGTGCAACCCAGTTTAAGACTTCTTTTTCTCTAGGCGTCAGGCTGGTTGGTTTAGATTTGCCAGAATCGACACGGGAAAATGCTTCATTAATATAAGGTATTAGCTGATTCATTACTTCTGTGGCTGACTTTGATGTTGTGGCATTTTCTTTTTCAGAAACAAGACAAAATTGTCGATTACTGAGATTGCCAAAGCAACCAACATTGATGCTAGTGTCTTTAGTAACCTGTTTATTGGTTGATTTTGAGCAGCAGTGCTTTTTATTAGTGTGTGATTTAGATTGTTTTGAAGGGGTTGAAGAATTTGCTGATGAAAAGGGAGTGTCAAAATTTATATTGGGTGCTGTTTTTTTATGGTTATTACAGTAAAGAACTTTTACATCATCATTTTGAAAAACTTGATGACTCACGGATTGGATAGAGTTCTCTAAGGCATCAATGTTATCAACGGTTTTACAGTTGAAGATGAATTTTATTAAGTCAACGAGTGTACTTTTTGATAGATTGTCGAGAGACTCCAATTCCTTTGGACTCATGGCTTTTACATTATTCATGCGATATATCCCTATTGCTCTTGTCTATTTGCTTCTCAGAATTCACCAAAATATTTGTTAAGTACATTGTGAAAAAATGTATAAGAAATAATCGTTAACAATCAGTCTATATGATGTTTTACATAGGTATCAAGATTATTAACGTTTTTATCTCAACATAATTGATTTTAGTTTAAATATTTTTAAAGGTATTACTTTTAGCAATATAAAGGTGATTCAGGAGCAACAACTCACTGCTGATTTTGAGGCTGTAGATGTCTGACCAGATTGTTCTGTTGCGGTACCACAGCAACCACCATCACCACATCCACTGCCGCATATTCCATCGTCAGGGTATGAGAATTTAATTTCTTGAGCGGCTTTTATATCGCCTGAAAAATAAGATGCAATTGATCGAACTTGTTCAAACCCAGACATCAGAAAAAAGTTTGGGGCTCGACCATGACTTTTTGAACCAATTATAAAAAAATCAGGTTCGGGATGTTGAAGTGCTGTATAACCATGAGGTTGTGGTATTGCTTCGCCAGTTTTTTTAGCTTCGTTGATTAGGTTGGCTACACCCTTCGGTGATTCATATTGATGATCCATTGATATTTGAAGTTCTTTAATAAAATTAAGATCAGGCTGTGAGCCCGTGCAGGCAATAATTTGGTCGCATTCAATTTTTGATACGGCGTTATATCGCAAACCTTTTATAAATGTTTTACCAAAGTCAGTATTTATTATTTCTGAGATATAAAAGCTGTCTAAAACACGTAGTTTATTAAGCTTTACCGCTTGATTAATCGAATTATTTAAATTGTTTCTTTCAGGTAATAGGCTAGGTCGGCACCCCTGTTCGCTTTGAATTGTCTGGTTGGCTCTGTACAGCCAGGTGATGCGCATCGCAGGATTCGATTCATGAATTTTTAACAAGTTTAAAATTACATTAATGGCCGAATGACCACTTCCCACTACCACGGTATCATTATTGATGTAACGTTTTTTATCTTTTGATAATACGTCGGGAATACCATAAACAATATTATTGTTTTTTCCCTCACCTATTGCTGTATAACCATTGCCACCAATCGGGTTGGGTGTTTGCCAGGTTCCCGATGCATCAACGACACCTCTTGCGTATATTATCTGTGCTTGGCCATCGGGTAATGTCACTGTTACTTCAAATGGTGTTTCTGATTGTCGATTTTGATATTTGCTTTGGTTAAACCGGGATACCTGAACAACTTTATGAGAGTATCGAATTTTGTTTTGAATACTAGGTATTTCTGATAAAGGTTTAAGATACGCATCAATCATATCCTGCCCCGTTGGAAAGTCACTCATATTGGGTTCTTGCCAATTATTCTTCTTCAAAAGCTCTGTTGCAATTGTATCTATATTTAATGCCCAGGAGGAAAACATTTTAATATGAGACCACTGCTGAAGCGATGTCCCTACCGTTTCACCGGCTTCAAACACTAAAAAATCTTGTTGGTGATGAGTAAGGTGTGCAGCCATGGCAAGACCAATAGGTCCAGCACCAATAATAATGATTGGGAATTGACTGCTCATAGTGCTGTTACCTTAAGTGAGTGTTTATAGCGTTCTTCAATAGCAATGTTGCTTTTTGAGTCGTCATGGATAACCTTGATCGCATAAAGCAGAGTTGTCCAGGATAAGATCGCACACTCAATGCGGGAGGGCACTTCGACAATGCGACCGAATACGGTCAGTTTATTCAGACGTTTTCTGTCGGCTGGAGTCAGGACTTGATCATCAACCATGTTTAAAAATAATCTAGCCAATGTATCTGCGTCTGTAATGGATTTATGTTTGATGGCTTCTGTCATCATTGAAGACGAAGCTTTGCAAACAGCGCAGCAGGCATCACTGTCAAAGGCGATATCCTCAATCCTGTTATTATCAACTTTTAGATAAAGCGTCATATGATCACCGCATATAGGACTGTCCCCTTGTAATTCATGAGTTGCGTTTTCCATCTTTCTAAAATTGGAAGGGTTTCTTCCATGCAAAAGAATGTCGCTTTGATACAAAATTAAACTATTACTCATAACAAGATGCTTATTAATTAATCATGCCTGGTTATTGATTAAAAACACGTTTTACTTCTTTTATGCCATCGGCTAAAGCGTCAATTTCATCGAATGTGTTGTAAAGTGAAAAGGAAGCTCGAGCGGTTGCCGGAACATCAAAAAACTTCATTACGGGTTGTGCACAATGATGCCCCGCACGAATGGCGATACCGAAACTGTTAAGAATGCTTCCAATATCATGAGGGTGAATATCCCCCATCACAAAAGACATAACCGATGCTTTTTCTTTTGCCGTACCTATTAGTTGAACACCATTGATTGCCGATACTTTTTCATGAGCGTAATCGAGCAGTTGTTTTTCATGACTTTCTATATTATGAATGCCCACATTACTGATAAAGTCGATGGCTTCACCGAGACCAATAGCCGCAGAGATGGGAGGAGTTCCTGCCTCAAATTTATAGGGCGGCTCATTATAAATAGTTTCTTCAAAGGTAACGTGTAAGATCATATCGCCGCCGCCCAGATAAGGTACCATGCGATCGTGCATTCTTGAGTTAGCGTAAAGAATGCCAATACCGGTGGGCCCGTACATTTTATGGCCGGAAAAAGCATAAAAATCACAATCCAATGACTGAACATCAACAGGCTTATGCGGAATACCTTGAGCGCCATCAATCAGTGTGACGGCTCCGTATTTCTTTGCCTCAATAATCATTTCTTCGATGGGGTTAACACTTCCAATCGCATTCGACACTTGCGATAAAGCAACAATTTTAGTTTTCTTATTCAGCTTTCTTAAAAATTCATCAAGCTTTAATTCGCCGCTGGAATTAATAGGAATGACTTTGAGCAGGCAGCCTTTCTCCTGACACAGCATTTGCCAGGGCACAATGTTTGAATGGTGTTCAAGCGCGGTAATTAAAATTTCGTCGCCTTCCATCAAATTTGCTCGACCATAACTCTGCATCACCAAATTTATCGAGTCGGTGGTTCCTCTGGTATAAATAATTTCTGACTCAGAATTGGCATTGATATAACGAGCCACTTTTTTTCGAGCGGATTCATAAGCGTTGGTGGCTTCTTCTCCTAGCGTATGAACACTGCGATGAACATTTGAATGTTCAAATTGATGATATTGATGCAGCCGATCAATCACTGCTTTGGGCAACTGGCTGGAAGCGGCATTATCAAGGTACGCCAATTTATGATTGTTGATATCGGGACGACTTAAAATGGGAAAATGTTGACGAATCGTATTCACATCAAAAGTGGTACTGAAAGGTGCGCTCATTTTTTCTAATACATTAGTTGACATAACGGATTCCTATTTTTATTCGGCTTGATATTGAGCGTGTATAGGGGACATTTTTTAAGTAACCGGAAAGCAACAACCGTGCATTGAACTTTTTATTCAGTGCACGGCATTACCACTTATTGGCAGCCGCATTCACCGCATCCGGTATCGCAACATTCACCACCAGTGCTTTTGGCTTCTGTATCACAAGGACAGCATTCATCTGTTGCAGACTCGGTGGTTGCCGCTGCTACGGTTGCAGTGCCACAGGATGAACCTGTGCCGCAAGATGAGCTGCTGTCGCAACAACCAGAGCTAGCTTCTGGCTGCTTCTTTTCCGGTACCGCTAATTGTTCCGCTGTACAGCCACAGTCACCCGACTGTTCAATAGCCATAGGATCACAGCATGGGCTGCCATCGGCTTTTGGTTCATTATTGTCGCAGCAGGGGGCTGCTTTATCTTGAGGATTGCAGCAGGGCGCTTCACGTTGACCTGATTCAGCTGTCGATTCTGCACTGGTACCACAGCCACCGCTGCCACAGGAATTGTCAGCTCTGGCGAGTTCTGGAATGTCCATCACCTGGAATGATTCGTCATAGGGTGATAAGCGCAGTTTAATGGCTGTTTCATCGCATACTTCGGTTGCGTCAAATCGTTTAAATTGATTGCCGTCTTCATCAGCAACACTGGCGTAAGGCCCCATGTATACAGCAATGTGCCCACCATAATTACGTTCTTTTGTTACGGGTAATTTGTAAGCGCAAATGGTTAAAGAGCCAAAGGTGTAGCCATTTAATTCTTTCCAGGCAGACTCATCAATCTGAGTTAATGCAAGAAAACCAGCCTCTTGATAGGTATTCACTAATTCACCGACAGGTATCGCTCCAGTGTAGCATTCAGCCCATAATTGTTCGTTCTCTTTGTCTTCAGGCTCAACTTCTCTATCGACAACAATATCTGAAATTATCATTCGTCCACCAGGTTTCAGTACGCGATGAATTTCTTTTAAAACTTTTTCTTTGCTGTCAGAAAGATTTAAAACGCAATTAGAGATCACAAGATCGACACTGTTGTCTTCGATTGGTAAATCTTCGATATAACCTTTACGAAATTCGACTACGTCAAAACCAATGTTATCCGATACACGTTGTTTAAACTGGTTGGCTTGTTCGAGCATATCATCCGTCATATCCACACCAATGACTTTGCCTTTTGGGCCAACCATTTTTGCGGCAACAAAACTGTCAATACCGACACCAGAACCAAGATCAACAATGACTTCATTTTCTTTTACGCCTGCCTTTAAAAGAGGGCTGCCACAACCATAGTTTCTCTCAAGGGCCTCTTCTGGAATGTGGGCGGTTAAATCCTTTTTATAAGACTGAGGACAACAAAGTCCTGCGGCCCGGTTAGCAGCGTCACCGTAGAGCGACTTGACTGCCTGTTCTTTGTCTGCAGTTTTCATCAGTTTAAACTCCAAAAATATATACGAATTAATAAAGGAGGGAGGCCCGTTGTTTATAATAAAAACGGGCAATTAATGTTTAAATTATGGTTCGTAGCAATTGCAGCGAGATAAGTTATTTGCAACTTCCGCCTGCTTTAAAGCGCCCATAAGATGCATGGTGACCTTGCCATCAACCCCTTTTACATTGACGCCTTTTAATCGTGCTGCAAAATCTTCGTCACAACAGTCGTCATTACAGCCTGGGCCATCAGGGCCACACAAGTCAGCCATTTTTTGCATTTTATCGACTTTAAGTTCTTCGCCTTCTAAATGAACGTCTACGCCGTCCTTTTTTTGCTCCATTCCGGTCACTTTATTTGCTAGTTGCATAGTGTTTACCTTTTAGTTGATGAATAATAAGAGTGAATTTATCCGTTGGCCGATGTTATTGACCATTGATTGCCCTCAGGATCCTTTACTTTTATACCTGATCCATTATTGAGCTTATGAATTTTTATGCCTTCTTTTTTCAGTCGAGATTCAATTTTTTCGATATTAAGACTGTCTTTTGCCTGAATGCCAAAGTTACCGTTTCCTTTTGCGTTATGCTGCACTCGATTTAACGAAATATTGAGCGGTGGCTCTTCCAGATCATATTTTATATAGCCATCACGTTCGGTATGTGGTTCTTTACCAAACAGGTTGTTATAAAAGTATTTTAATTCGGTGACGTCTTTGACGTTTAACGCGATATGAAAACGAGTTTTGGTTGGAAACTCTACGGCACTGTCATTTTTAACCGTGCTGGGTTTCACTTTTGTCCAAATACTATTCATGCTGTAGCCTCGGTGATTATAATTAATGGTTAGCCGCAACCTTCTGCTTCACAAGCGCAAGAGTCTCCGCAACGTACTTCGCTGGTATTTTCTTCGGTGACCACAAAAATCTCCCATTGATTTCCATCTGGATCATTTAACCAAGCTTTATTCGCGACTGAGAAACAGCAGGCTGTTTCTGCTTCTTCAAGCTCAACATCAAAACCTGCAGTTTCTAATCTTGATTTATAGCGCTGAATATCCTCGCTTGTTTTTAACTGAATGCCAAAGTGGCCATCACGTTGTTGTGCGTTTGACCGTTTTATCAGTTGAAAGTCCATTGGAGGATTGTATGGATTGAACCTAGCATTACTGTCTGAAACTTCAGTTGCTGGCCGATTAAAAACGGCCTGGTAAAACTTTATTGATGAGTCCAGGTTTTTAACATCAATTTGCACGGTAGGTCTTAGCTGTGTAGGAAACGCCAGCGACTCTGCTTTATTTGAGCTAAATGTTTCTTGTTGACGATAAGTCTCTTGTTGATGAGATGTCATTTCAATTTTCCTTTGTCAGTTTTGACAACATATCCCTATTTAATAACAGGTCAATTTAACCAACAAGCTGATCGGGAGTACAGGCGTAAAACCTGATCAGCTATAGAATAATCAAATGCCTTAAAGTATCAGGAGAGCCTTGATTTTCGGTAAGGCTGCTATTGTCCACTCATTAATGTTATAGGGAATAATTATGTACAAACTTCTATACATTTGTACTCACAATCGATGTCGCAGTATTCTTTCCGAAGCTATTACAAATCATTACTCTAATGGTCTTGTGCATGCAGAAAGTGCAGGTTGTTCACCCTGTGGAGCCGTACACCCATTATCACTAAAGTATTTAGTTGAAAGAGATATTTCGATAGAGGGATTGCGCAGTCAAGCCATTGATGAGTTCGAATATTATGATCCGGATATTGTGATAACCGTTTGTGATTCGGCTGCCAGAGAGTCATGCCCTATATGGTTTGGAGATGCACTTAGACTACACTGGGGATTACCCGATCCTTCGAAAATTGAAAATATTGTTGAAGCCCAGTCAGCTTTTTATCAAGTTATTAGTGAAATAAGAAATAGAACCCTCGCCATAAATGCGCTAGCAAAAGCGCAATACGATATTCAAATATTCAAAGATAAATTTAAAAAAATGGTTAGAAAAAGTCCGTTTGTGACGTTAACGCATGCGGTCAATAACGCGGGTCAACAATCATTTGTTAATTAAGGAGCTGGTATTATGGCAATAAAACAAAATGAATCTGCGCTGATGCAATCTAAGAAAACCTATTGGTTGCCTAATATTCCACACTTTCTGGCAAAGCAGGCTTGTCATCCAAAGGGGCTTTTTGGTCGATTGTTCGGAAAAGCAATGAATAAGATGAACAAGGAGTCTAATCAATGGGTTTTGACCATGTTAAATTTAAATACCAATGATAAGGTTTTGGAGGTCGGTTATGGCCCTGGGGATGGTATTAACCGATTGTCTCAGATTGTGACTGACGGATTTATTGCTGGAATTGATTATTCAGAGACCATGTATCATTCTGCAAAATCAAAAAATAAACAGGCAATTGAAAGAGGACTGGTTGAACTCAGTGTGGGAGATGCTGAAAAACTTCCTTATGAGAGCAACTTTTTTGATAGTATGTTCTGTGTCCATGTTTTGTATTTTTGGCAAGATCCTATTTCTGTTTTAAAAGAATTGATTCGTACATTAAAACCCGCGGGAAAAATAGCGCTTTTTATTGGCGATAAAGAAGAAATGTCCGGTATAAAGTTGACGCAGACGGGTGTCTATAACCTTTACACTTTAGAAGAAATTGTTGAACTACTAGAAGAATCTGGATTTATTAATGTGCATTACTTTCAAAAGTGTATGTCGACAGGGCCTTTAAGTCAGGGGATTTGTATTGTTGGCGAAAAAGCACCCTGCTAAAATAGATTCTAGTAAAAATATCGTACCAAGTTCTTTACAGTCGATAAACATGTGAAAATTGAACAGTATCATGGTACGGTTCTCCATGAGCGTATTTGCACGAAACATATTAGAAACTTTGTGTTTGAAAAGATCGTGCTTTTAAATAGTGGAGAACCTGGTAATTCGTTTAGAATGAAGAGTTATCTTCTTTAAGGAACTCGATTTCTTCTATGGTAGACTCTCTTCCAAGTATATTGTTTCTGTGAGGGTATCGCCCAAACCTGTCAATAATTTCATGATGACGTACCGCGTAAAATTGATACGCCATTTTAAAAAATTCTTCGCCATTAGGGGCAATGGTTTTTGATGCTTCCATTAAAAACTTAAATTTATCCAGCATTATTAAATGATCTTCAACATTTTCAGAGTGCATTAGCGGCATATACAAAAATAATCGGTATATTAAAGGTAGCTCGTCATCCAGATTATTATTCAGTGCTTTATGACATAAGTGTAATGCCACTTCATCACCTGAGTACATTTTTGCTGTGTCTCGGTACATGTTTCGGGTGAACTGATCGAATAACAAGATATAAGCTAGATAATCTCTACCGCTTGTTAATGGTTGTTTAAATCCTTTAATCTGTTCTATAAAGTCGCTTTCGAAGCGCTGCTTAATTTCCTTATCGACGTCAGGTGACTTGCTGTGCCACTTCATACATTCTTTAACATCCATAGCCAAAATAGATGTGTTGTCGAGATCACCAAACCAGTAATGTAAAACTTCATCTGTGTTTATCATTGAAAACTCCGTTATCATGGTTTCTAGTAGTTAGCTATTCATATAATTAGTATTTAAAATGTGTACTGTATTTCAAAATAGGTGTTCTGATTTTTCTTTAAGCTGCCGTATAGTGAGCTTTTTTCACCGTGATAGCGTTGATTGCTTAAAGTTAGCTTAATATTCTCTCTATACCGGTAGGTAACTATCAACTGTTCAAACGTACTGTTGTCAACAAAATGATGATGGGCATACCATTCCGCAAAGAGAGTTTCGTGTAACCATTGATTTTCTAACTTTATCGTCATTCCGGAATTATGTGTTTTAGGCACCTGGTAGATAAATTGATTTAATTGCATGGCATGTTGTTGCAGTTCAGTTAAGTTATTGTTTAACGAATCGTCCTTTGAATATCGAGTGGTCCATTGTATGTCGAGTATTAAATATTGCTGCAGATGATGACTGAGACCAACAACCAGTGCATCAAAGGAAGGCATGCCAAAATTATTGTTATTTGCAGTTGGATGGTTCGTAGCAAATTCCATTTTTAGGCTATTACGGCCAAAAACATAATTTAAATCAAAACCGGCAATACGGACTTCGGGGTATTGAAAGTGAATTGATGGGTTATTGGGTTGATTATCGGATTGATTAGTACGAAATGCTTCAGGCAATAAATTATGGCCCCGGTAATAATAAAGCGACCAGTCCAAATCGTCATGGTAATGCCGGGTACGCAGTACCCATTGTGGCGAGGCCGTATTGACATTGGTTGAATCATCAACAATATAGTCGACTTGATCATTTCCAGGAAAATGGATTGTTGATGGCTCATGTTTCCAGATCGCCGCCACGGTTGTTGAGAAAGTCGGTGTTGCATAATAGTCGATTTTAATCGATTCGACACCACTGCGTTGATCACTTAAAAACGGACGCGAAATGGTATAATCCCGAGGCGTAACAACATCTACCGGATTAATAGCGTTTGCCTTTCCCCATGAAAATATTTGTTTGCCTGCGGATATATCAAAACTAGCGGCACGGTATTTAATAAAAGCCTGTTTAATGTGGCGCCTGTTATTTTCTTCATATTCACTCTCTTCAAGCAGCGCTTCAAATTGTGCTTGCCATTGACGTGAAAATCGAGCTTTTGCGTTAAAATCAAATTGGATGCCTGTAAATCCAGATTCATCATCAAGGTGACTAGTTGAAGTAGAGTAATTCAATCGTAACTTGCTGACTTGATTGTATTTCGGCTGAGCAAGTGATGGTTGATTGGTACTGAACAATAAGGTTAACCAGAGGCTATTTAAACTACGCATCGAGAATCATTCAAATCAACTTTTGTATTTTAATGACAAGTTAAAACCATTCAAGCGTTCGTACGGTAAATGTGTGCTGATCCAGTTTTACATCAGTTTCATAGTGTGTTGCTTCAACAATTGTTTTATGACCGGTCTGATGGTTATTCATTTCTCGTCGCATCGCTGCGTATCTGTCGTTTTCAGGCTCAACCAGTTTGATGCCAGAAACGCGTTGTGTTTTTAGTAATTGTTTATCAAGATCGTAATATTCCACCTTAACTTCGTGAAAACTTTTCTTATCTATCCAGGTTTTTTTCGATGTGTAACCGTAATTATCTTTAATAGTCTGATTGATGGGTGTTGACTCAATTAAGAAGCAATCGACACCATCAACGACTGCTTCTCCAATAAGTTTATGGTGATAATATGAAACTCTTGGAGGAAGCATATCGCCATAAGCAAAGTCAGTGCCCATAAAGCTGTCTTTTTTATTGCTGGCAATTAAGCGACGACTTCGATCAAGCGCTGGAAGAAATATCCAGAGATCATCTTCGGCTTTACTGTGCTCATGCTGTAGAAATCCTGTGCCCTGAATATCTTTTGGTTTTAAAAAGCGAACCAGCATATAAGAGTCTATGCCATTATCCTGTAGCGCAGAGGTAACAATAACTTTTCGAACCCTTTCTTCACTGCGATGGTTAATCAATTTCATGGTGATTTGTTTTTTTATCTTCGAAACTTTACCGGCATAAAAGTTTCGCTCCATAATCTGCTCGGCACTTTTTGCTGTGGATTTCTCCGTATTTTGTTTTGTACTTTGGTTTGCCGTTAAATTGCTGCAAAATATCAGTAATACTAGGGTTAGAAGAGTGTTACTGCTGTACATTGACTTCTCCTGCTGGCTTTAAGCTCATCTGGGTAATTGCCTGGTTAGTATCTTTGAACATGAATCTGGGTTTGAAGGTTGCCGTCATTGCGCGTAAAAATACGATGGCAACAAATGCGGACGCTATCATGGTTGCTATTACCATAATCGCGAGTCGCGAATAAAATGCGAATCCGGAAAGCAATAAGCAGGCATAACCGGCCGCAATGGAAAGCGCAACATAGATAACCGCTTTACCTGAAGTGGTTAATGAATTCCGAGTGGCCTGTTGTAGGTTGCCGGTTCGTTGGATCTCTTCACGGAAACGAAAGAGTAAATAAAGTTCGTAATCGGCTCCAATTCCAATCGCCATGGCCGCTGTGGTCATGGTTCCCATATCAAGAGGAACACCTAGCCAGCCCATAACACCAAAGTTTGTGGAGACAACAATAATTAACGGTAAAGTCACAAACAAGCCGCCTACTAAAGAACGTAATATCAGACTGCTGAGAATGAATACCACCAGAGCCATTTGACCAACATTTTTTATTTTTCCGTAAGTTAGGGAGTCATTGCCAGCGATGGTTTGAGGCAGACTGCCGCCCATTCTTAATGTCACGCCCTTTGGAAGTTGACTCGCAAATCTCTCCGATACCGCTTGTCCGAGAGTTTTTGCATACTGAGTGCTATCGGTTTTCAGGAATGTCCAAACAACCGCGCTTGAGTAATCATTATTGACGTAGCTGTCAAAGTCTTGGGGACTGCCGGACAAGGTATACATAAAAAGATATTGGGCGACCAGTGATTGCTCATCAGGAATACTATTGTGGTTTACTTTTTCATTATGCATGGCCTGATTAAGGCGTTTAACCATGTCTGCAATGGATTGTGTTTTTCCAACTTCTGGTTGACTTTCAAGGTAGGCTTGAAGTTTGCTGATTGTATTCAGAACACGCGGATCTTTAATGGTATCTTTTTTCTTTCCTTCAATGAGAAAATAGATGGTATTGGTTCCACCAAATCGCTGATTAATAGCCCTGTCATGCACTCGAACTTCACTGTCGTGTGTGCTGTAATTTTTTAAACTGTTGTCTGCTTCAATAAAGTAACTGCCGGATGCTATCACTAAAACAGCTAGTAAACTGATGCCAAGGATGCGGGGCGCTTTAGGGCCGGATAACTTGTTGGCCGTTGATAGCAGTTGACGATCAAGCCAGCCCTTTTGTTTTTCACTGTTGATTTCTTTTGTTTTCGGTGGTGGCAATATGGCTCTTAATGCAGGAATAAAGGTCATTTCAAGAATCAGTGTTGCCATAATTCCTGAACCTGCGAATACGCCGAAATGTTTAACAACCGAAACATCGTAGGTTGCCAGAGTATAAAACGATATTGAGGCAATAAGACCGGCAACAAACATAACCGGGCCTACATGGGCGATGGAATTGACTATTGCTAACTGGTTGATTTTTTTAGCGGGTAGCTGTGCTTGATCCTGTGACACCCGGTTGTATTCTTCATAATAGCGCTTAAGTATTTGTATTGCGTGTCCTGCCGCAACTGACATTATAAGTATCGGTGTTGTGGTATTCATTCCATCCATATGAACACCTATTAAGCCCATAAAGCCAAGCGACCAGAAGACACTTAAAATAGCAGTGACAATCGGTAGTATCATTCCCTGAAAACTACGAAATGAAAGGTATTGAATCAGCATAATAATTAAAATAGCGGAGCCAAAAAATAATGGCATTTTCATCATATGCTTTTCAAACCAGGCAAAATCTATTGGCAGGCCTGCGGTATAAATATTAACGCTGCTATCAAGCTGTCGATTAATGATAGTGTCAATTTTATCTTTAACAATTTGATAGCTTGGCTTTGAGGTATCAATTTTAAAATCGGCTATTATTGCTGCAGCTTTACCGTCGGGAGATACCAGAGAGTTGATATAGATGGGGTTATTATTGACCCTTTGTTTTAATGCAGCCATTTCAGCATCAGTTTGAGGGATTGTTTCCAGAACTCGTTTTACTACCAGTCCTTCATCACTTCCACGGATATCTTTTACCTTTTTTGCTGCAATACTGAGTATGTTGTGTTTAATTGCTTCAGGAAGTGATTCAATATCGCTTTGTATCTGCTGTATTTTTCGTAAGATTTTAGTTTGATAAATATCCCCTGACTTTGGAACAACGGAAAT
The DNA here is from genome assembly GCF_003148745.1 of Pleionea mediterranea. Lineage (GTDB taxonomy): Bacteria > Pseudomonadota > Gammaproteobacteria > Enterobacterales > Kangiellaceae > Pleionea > Pleionea mediterranea. The sequence continues at coordinate 300,789 of NZ_QGGU01000002.1, forward strand.
GATCAGCACATTTCGTCCACCAAACACACGATCGATCACTTTCGTCGACTTAACATAAGGATGATCCTGTGGAACCCAGGTATCTTGATCCATATCAATTTGCAGATTCATTAAGTTTGAACCTAAAAATATACTGCAAAGAACAACAATAAATATTGTTATCCAGCGGTATTGAATGATTTTTTCTGCAAACCCTTTAAACCATAGATGTGCCATTTTTGACTCCCGAGTATATTGAACTCTCGTATGCGATGAATATTGTTGGTTGTCTAGCCAAATTCCAGGTAGGTTTTTGTTAGCTCATGTTTTGGTTGACCAAAAAAATCATCCACCGAGCCGTACTCTATTAATCTGCCTATATTGTCTGTCTTCCAGAATAGTGCGACATGATCAGCAACACGTTTGGCCTGTGAAAGATTATGAGTGACCAGAATAACTGTCATTTTTTTAGATAACTCTTGTATCAAACCCTCAATTTTTTTAGTTGCCATTGGATCGAGTGCACTACAGGGTTCGTCCATCAATAAAACACTTGGTTCAAGAATCAGCGCACGGGCTAAACAGAGGCGCTGTTGCTGCCCCCCGGACAAGCTTAAAGCCGACTCGTCAACGCGATCTTTTACTTCGTCCCATAAGCCAACATCAGATAAAGCTTTTTCAACTTTTACTGATATTTCGTAAGGATCCGATATACCGTGCTCACGTAAAGGAAATTCAAGGTTTTTGCGTATTGAAAAAGGAAATGGATTCGGTTTTTGAAACAACATGCCAACATGTCGTCTTAGTAATGATGCTTTTTGAGTGTAAATGGAGTGATCCCATTCAAACTTGACACTGCCATTAACTTGACAGTTCGGAAAGAGATCGGTGAGTTTGTTAATGCCACATAAGAAACTAGACTTACCACAACCTGATGGGCCTATGATTGCGGTAACAGCATTTCTGTAAATTTTAAGCGATACATCTTCAATAATTTTTGCTTTGCCAAAATTAATGCAAATATTGTTTATTTCTATGCAACAATATTGTTCCGGCTTACAGCTACTGCAGTCTTCTTCAATGGTAAATTTAGTGTCACAGTCTTCAGAACAAGGTTCCGCAATTGAAGCGTATTGATTAGGAAGACTTGCTTCAAGTTCAATACCGGATATTTCGAAATCACTGACAGGGCATTGTTTATTATCAACCACGGATCATCCTCCTTTGAAGCTTGTGGGTTGTTAAGTGTAAGAGCACACTGAGAAGTAATAAGGACAAGAGCAAAACCAGAGCAGAACCGTACGCGGATTGTTGACCGCCGGGTACATTGGTCGCTAGTTCATAAATATGAACGGATATGCTTCTGCCAGAATCTGTAATTGATGAAGGCATCTTGTCGGAATAGCCACTTGTAAAAAGTAATAACGCTGTTTCTGCAATAGCGCGCGTTAATCCTAAAAGTACACTCACTGCAATGCCGGGCAAAACAACCGGCAATGTAACGTGCCACAGTGTCGATAAGCGTGATAAACAAAGTGCTGCCCCCGATATTCGATACTCATCGCCTACGGTATGAAGCGCGCTGGTTATTGATCGAGACAGTGTCGGCAGTATCATGCAGGACAGAGTGAGTCCACCGGCTAAAATGGAATAACCCAGTTCAAGGGTTTGACAAAAAAAGGCCAGTCCAAATAAGCCAAATACAACAGAGGGGACCCCGGCAAGTACATCGAGGCTGCCACGAATAATTGATGAGCGCAGTGAATGCTCTGGTAGATACTCGGTCAGCATTATTGCCGTACAAAGTGCCAGAGGTGTAGCGGTTATCATAGCAATTAAAACGATTAATGCGGTAGATGCAAGAATGGAGGAAATGCCGCCACTGCGTCCTGAATCTTCAGGAAGTTGTGTAATAAAGTCGAACGATAACTTGTCGTAACCGTTAATAATAATTTCACCAATGGGCAGTGCAAGTGCAATTAAAACCAATGCAGAAAAGATGTAAATAACGGTTGTTGCGAGCCAGTCGTTAGCGTTATGTTTTTTTGTGTTATGAGCGAATGTTGTGGTACTCATGATTAATGATTCATTGTTCGTTTTCGATTCGCGTAAACTTCACTGATGATCACCAGGATAGAAACTACGATTAAAACCATTAAGCCGGTAACAAACAGTGATGATCGGTGATCGCCCATTGCATAGGGCATTTCAAGCGCAATGTTAGCGGTTAATGTGCGAGTTGGATCAAACAACGATGAAGGAAACTGAACAACGTTTCCACACAGCATTAAAACAACCATGGTTTCACCAATGGCTCGCGTTATTCCCAGTATCATCGCCATAACAATACCGGGTTTAGCATGGGGTAAAGCAATTTTTTTAATTAACGACGAACGCCTGACGCCCAGCGCAGTTGCTCCCTGAATTTGATTAAAAGGAACCGACTTGAGTGCTGATGTTGTCAACATGGCGATAGTAGGAAAGATCATCATTGCCAGAACCAGCATTCCGGAAAATAAGTTAACACCATGAGATGTAAATTTGTTCATGATTGGCACAACGACCATTAATCCCCAGAAGCCGTAAATAACCGTTGGTATTGCTGCTGTAACATCAACAATGCGTTCAAAGAAACCTTGCCACCAACCTTTGTTATAGAAAACACAATACACTGAAAAAATGATTGCAAGCGGTGAGGCTATGGCTAGTGCACCGAAAGAAACGCCCAAACTCGCGACTAGCATAGGTGTAAGATTATAAAGTTGATCAAGTGGCCACCAGCCATCGTCAGTGACAAAGTGCAAAACTCCAACACGATCAATAAAGTCATAACTTTCAACAACCAGAAAAATAACAATAAGCACCATAATTAGGCTGGCGATCACCGCACCGACGGCAATAACGGACCAAAATATTCGATCCGTTATCGTTTTTCGATAAATGGCTTTGTCATTATTCGACCGTGTATGCATTAATCATTTATTCCTTTCGATATTTATCGAGCAATAACAGTTTTTTTACTCACCGTTAGTGCACTGTTGACTGTTCGGTATTACTGGATATTTTGGTAGGCAAAGTAGCAGGAATTAATGAATGCGAATGGTAGTACTTAATGACATCGGTTGACTTAGAGAAATCTATAAACTGCTGCTCTAAGTTGCTGGGTTTGCCCTTAAGAACCAAATTTAAATCTCTCGCAATGGGATAAGATTGATTGATCAAATTTTCGGTCGTCGCGGCAGTACCATCGAGTGGTAACCGTTTTATGGCAGCATTATTATGAGTTTCTTCATATTCTGCTGCTCCAATAGAGACATAACCAATGGCGCCAGTATTACCGTTAACGGTTTGTATGCCTTGCTGATTATCACCAATGATGACGTGCGCCTGAATGTCACGGTACGAAATACCAAAGTATTTACTGAACACTTCCAGTGTCGATCGACCTTCTGCTTTACTGACAACCGTTATTTCTTTATCCATGCCACCAAGTTGTTTCCAGTTGGTGATTTTTCCTAAGTAAATATCAATAACCTGTAGTGAGTTAATTTCTTCTATCGGATTCGACTGATTAACAATAATTGCCAGCCCATCTAACGCAATGCGATATGACTGAACATCCGATTCGGAAGGTTTAAGGCGACGGCTGACCATGCCAATATTGGATGTGCCCTGTCGAACATCATTTAAACCTTTTGATGATCCTCCCGATTGCACTTCAATTCGGCTATTGGGGTATTGCCGCTCATAGGCTTTTGCAATTTCACTTAAAACGGGAGCGATAGTACTTGAGCCCGTGATCATCAGTTCATTTTCTTGATCCGTCTGGCTATTACAACTTGTGAGTACAAGAGCGCTGAGTAATGTAAATGATGAGAGCAGGCGTTTCATGGTCGTTGCTTCCTTTCGTTGTTTATTGGTCTTGAAGAACAGTACGCTCAAATTCTTGATGACATATGCAATCTGAGCCACAACCTTCATTTGATTCAGGATTGGTTGTAACAAAAATTTCCCAGCGAATGCCATCAGGATCCGCAACCCATAATTTATCTTGCACGGCATAGCAACATTCGGCGCCTTCTTCCGTAATAATTTTGAATTGCTTATTTTTCAGGTTATCGTGCATATCTTTAACAACACGGGTCGATTTAACCTGAATACCCAGATGACCTTGTGCTCTAGAGTCCATAGGGTTTTCGTTGAGCGATAAGTTTAGCGGTGGATCACTTAGATCAAACTTGGCATAGCCTTCACGGACTTTTATCGGATCGGTTTGAAAAAAATGCCGATAAAATTCAACGGACGTTGCCAGATCGGAAATGTTTAGTGCTACATGAATACGTTCGTCTCCTGGAAAGTCCGCACGGCTTTTTAGTGTTGATTCAGGAGATGTATTGGTTGCTGTCGATTCTTGAGTCATTGCATTTATCCTTGTTAGCTATAATTTGAGTATTCTCAATTTATGACGCTCTTTTTTTCCAGTTACAGCCATCTGTTTCCGGGTCGTAACAAATACAAGTCATGCCACAGCCTTCTTCGGCATCATCGGTTGTTACTACAAAAAACTCCCAGTGATTGCCATCGGGATCAACCACCCAGCCTTTATCTTGAACTGAGTGACAGCAGGCTACCTGAGTCTCCGTGGCTTCTACTTCAACTCCCAGGTCTGATAGTCGCTTTAATGAATGGGCCACTGATTCAACACTTTTCATTTCAATACCAAAATGACCATCGTTATCAACAATTTCTTCGTTGTGTTCGTTAATGGTGAAGTTTACGGGCGGCGTTTCCGGTTCAAACTTGGCGTAATCCGACTTCATATTGGTTGGGTTCTGATTAAATAGTTTTCGATAAAAGCTTACCGAACGTTTTAAATCTTTAACATTAAGGCTGATATGCATTCGTCGATTATTTTTAAAATCAACGGCGCTTAATTGTTCGTCGCTTGACTCGCTTATAGCTGGTCCGCAACAACTGGATGTTTTTTCCGGTTGTTCTTTTTTTGGAGGGCAGCAGCCACCGTCGTTAGTTGATTCTTTTTGTGTTTTTTCTATTACAGGCATTGTCCTTCTCCATGATGAGCCAATGGCTAAAGATTGGTTGGTACTGGGATTTAAGATAAGAAAAAGTATAAAGACAGGTGCTAGGTGTAAACACTGTACGAAAGACTAGGGAAGTGGCCAGCAATAAATAATGATCTAAGTGGCATAACAATCGTTAATAACTCAACAGGATATTTATTTTGTTGCTTTTGATTTTTATTTTTTTGAATTTAATGCAACTACTTTTAATGGCTAACTCATTTTACACATCAGTCAGTGAGATAAAGTTAAATAACCATTAAATATATTATATGAGCTAAGAAGGATTGCTTTGTCATTTATCCTGGCAAATAAAAAGACGCCAGAAGGCGCCTTTTTATTTAGGTAAGTTTAGAATATTTATGAAGTTAGAAAACCTGGACGGTTTAAGGCTGAATAATATCCAATACCGCCAGTCGGGATTGATCCATTAACTGAACCTGTTTTACAACCGATGATTGACCCGATTTGGCTGTGCTTGCGTTTCCAAGAGAAAACGTATGACTGCCTTTTTCCAACCACATTGCCTGATATTCAACCCGTTGAGGTAACGACTGTTTTCCCGCAGAGAATAACCAGGCTCTTACTTCGTAGCGGCCGGGCTTTTCAACATTGACAGTAACCTTGGTGCTGCCTTTGTGTTGTTGAACTTGATTGATAGCGGCTGTTTTTTCATGAATATCCAGTGCCAGCTCAGCGGTACGGATAATATTGCTGTTGTCTTTTTGCTCGGTATGAAAAACAACTTTCCATAATTCGCCTGGCTGTCGTTGCACATCAAAGTTAATCGGCATTTGTGCCACGGTGCCTTGTTTGCTGTTACTCACACTCATGTTAAAGCGACGACCATCAGGCGCTATCAATTCGGCTTTGCTCACATTGACTGCCAGAGCTTTTTTATTGCTTAAACTCGCGGCTACGCTCAGTGTGTCTGAGGCATCGAGACTGTTCTTCTGTGATGAAAGCGACAATGCAACCGGACTGTGTTTGTCAAATACGTGAATTAAAAACTCACTGTCATCGGACACGGCTTTGTTGGTTTTTAGTTGAAAGCTACCCTTGCCCATTGCTTTGTCGATAACAAAGGCAGAGGTGTTTTTAAACAAGGATGGATGCGCCTGATTCAATTGCTGGCTGGTCGTTTTAATCGCCATCCCTGATTTATTGACATTAAATTGACCCTGACCATTGGTCAGTTCCAGATCGTCGGGCTGTAACACTGTTAACGGACTGGATTGAACGGTTTTGTTTTGCGCAGCGGTTTTAACCGGCGTAACACGGACAACAGCTTTGTCGCCATGGGTGTTTAAAGTAACGCCCTGTTTTAATGCTGCCCCGGTTATTTGCTTGTAGTAGCTTTTACTCGAAACGGTGGCTCCCGGTACGCCAAGTTCAATCGGATCGTCCGGGTAAAGCGTTTGTGTAAAGCTTACTGTTTTCTGCTCGAGTGGCAGTATGGAGTGATTGTCGTTTGTTGGTTGTGCCTCAGAAGCTTGTTTTGTCGGCGCCTGGGCATTACTGTTTTTGGCAAAGGTTAGCGGTGCGCTAAAGCTCAGCAATCCGGTAACGCAAGCCGTGGTCATTATTTTGATTGAGTGATTCATAGTAGGCTCCTGTTACAGGTCATTTCGAAGAATAACGTCGAGGTTAAAACATTGACGTCGGCTTTGATTATGGCTCAGAGGTTCGTCACCGCGTGTGCGATCGGTATCGTTAAACCACAGTGAACCTGCGCCGCGTTGAGAAGAGCAATTTAAAAAACCATCGGAACAGCTATCGAGCCAGTTCTGTGTGGTTTCCAGGCCAACATTTTCAAAGTAACCGCCGCAATAGCTGTCGGGATCCCACACAGCGGATTCAACATCGGTGCCTACCACATTCCAGAAACCTTTTGGTAAGGAAGGTCTGCCCGATGTACCCAGTAACCAGCTTGAGTTGTAATGGGCCATCCAGCTTTCTTGTTGCATGCGTACCGCATCAGACTTGTAACCCAACAACCAGCCTAACGACTGCTCAAACGCATTACCCTGCATGACGGCATCGGCCAGAGGCGTGCCCAGGCTAGATGCGGCTAACGCATTCACCCAGCGAGTGTTGTTGATGATGGTTGGGTATCGACTGTCCCAGGTTGGGTTTGACATGATCCAGCGCATCACATTGCCACCGTTAGAGTGGGTAATCACCACCAGATCGTCAATGTTTTTGCTGGTTATAAAGTTGTGCAGCTGATTGGCAAGACAACCCGCAGCTGCACTGTCCCACATGTACTTGGTGAAGTCGCAATTGACCACCAGTAAGTTAGAGGAGTTCGAAAGGCCCTGCCTGACTGACTCCACAAATCCTGATTTCCAGTAATCGTTATAAGCGTCGGATTGGCTGCCTGTGCCGTGCACCAGGGCAACCCCCGTATTGGCATGACCTATTCCCCAAAATAAGCCTGCCGTGATCAAAAGTACCAAATGTATTTGTCGCATAAATCCCCCTTCGTATTATTGGGTGACCCGCGCGAGTGGTTCTCAAAGTAGTCGAACCATGAACCTTTTGTGTTTCCTTAACAGTGCTCTGCGTCCTGCCTGTTCACGACAATCTGTTCGCGTTAAAGAAAACGCGTTCGCCGAGACGTTTTGTCATAGACACAGTTGGAATAGCACGTATTTTTTAAACAGCAAAAATGTGAATATTCACACTTTTGTGAGATTCAAACAGAGTGAGATGGCTCTGGTCAGTCCTCATACCTATGTCTTTTTGAATGGAAACAATGGGTTATAGGTGTTCTCGATGCGAGATTTAAAACAGAGGGAGGGTGTTTTTAAATATGAATAGCTGAACATTTATAGCGCATTGCAACACAGCCTTTATCGGTGTTTTAAACAGATCAGGGATTAACTTTTGCAGGCTATTGATCCCAAGGCAGAAGTATTACTGGTGAGGTAGTTTTGGTAAAGCTGTTCAAATGCTTCAGCATCAATCGGCTTTGAGAAAAAGAAACCCTGCAAGCTGTGTGCGCCATAGTTATTGCAGAACTCCAGTTGTTGTTTAGTTTCAACGCCTTCTACCACTACATAATAATTCATGGTGAGTGCCAACTGAATGAGCGCTTTTAATAAACGCGCATCGGGTTCTGAAGAGGGGACGCCCTGCAAAAAAGAGCGATCGATCTTTAACGTTTGCACCGGTAAGGCTTTCAAGTAACTTAACGATGAATAGCCGGTACCAAAATCATCAATGGCGATGGATGCGCCCATATTGGAAATACCACGAATCACTTTAATGGCTTTGTCGTAATTGGACATTAATTCGTTTTCAACTATTTCTAACTCAATATCGGAAGGATTAATCCGATACTGATGCAAAACCCGGCTGAGCTTTTGGGAAAAGTTATCCGATAATAACTGAGAGGTGGTTAAGTTTACCGCCATTTTAAACGGGGTATCGGAAAGAAAAGATTTTCGCCAGTGGTTTAAAGTTTGACAGGCGCTTTGTAATACAAAGTCGTCGATTTGAAAAATCAGATCGCACTCCTGTGCAATATCCAGAAAATCACCAGGCGCAATTATACCGCGTTCTGGATGAATCCATCGTACCAGTGCTTCGGCACCGACAATTTTTTCACCCGCATTATCAAGCTTCGGTTGAAAATACACTTCAAACTGTTGTTGTTCCAGTGCAATTCTAAGTTCCGACTCCAGTTGTATGCGTCGCTCGGCTTTGGTTTGCAATTCATCGGAAAAATAATGAAAGCTATTTTGGCCTTTTTCTTTGGCGCAATACATTGCCAGGTCGGCGCGTTTAAAAGTATCTTGTGGTGAATCACTGTCTTTATCGATTGTGGCAATACCAACACTGCAGTTGACCGAGAGTTCATTGTCAAAAATGATAAAGGGTTGTGCCAGTTGCTCGAATACTCGCTCGGCAATTAAAAAAGCTTTGTCGCTAGAGGCCTGAGTCGCTAATATGGCAAATTCATCACCACCAAGACGACAAAGTAAATCACCAAAGCGACACACAAAGCGTAATCTTAAAGCCAGTTCCTGAATAATTTTATCACCCGACTCGTGGCCGTAAAAATCATTGATGCGTTTAAAGTTATCGATATCGAGCAATAGTAATGAAATAACTTCACCAGAGCGACGAGAATCATCTATCGCCTGACTCATTTTAGTTTCGAACGAATATCGATTAAGAAGGCCAGTCAACTGATCTCGCTCTGCCAGACGCTGCAACATATCGTGGCTTTTGCGCAATTCCATTTCATTTTCATGACGTAACTTGGCAAAGTGTAATGCCCGGTTAATATTGTTTGGCGATACTTCATCTTTTAAAATAAAATCTTGTGCGCCGGCCTCAATACATTGCTCGGCAAGAGTATCGTTCTGTTGACCTGTGACGACTATAATTGCTGTTGCGCCTAAAAACTTGCCTCGTAAATTATTTAACAACTCAAGTCCAGTCATGTCGGATAACTGAAAGTCGAGTAATACAATATCAAACTGGTTGGTTCGAATGGCTCGAATGGTATCATGACCATTATCAATTTCGACTATATCGGTAGCAACCGGTGAGCGAGTTAACATACGCTTCATGGACAGTCGATCGACTTCGTCATCATCTACTAATAAAATATTCAATGGTGTCTACTCATTGTTAATCCTTCTTATTGATCCTTTGGTGCCGCTGGTATTTCAATAAGGCGCCAGTAAGTACTAAGCATGTCGAGTACTTGTTCAAACGACTCGGTCATTTCATCTTTAATAATATAGCCCGCAACATTTTTTTGATAAGCGGCACAAATATCTTCATCAGACTTTGAGGTAGTGAGCACAAACACAATACTACTGCGTAAGGTTTTGTCGCTTCGTAAAAACTCCAGCACTTCCAATCCAGACTTTTTTGGTAAATTTAAATCGAGTAAAATAATGCGTGGGTAGGGTACTTCATCGTTTTGCAACATGCTGATAGCTTTCAGGCCATCTTTCGCCCGGTATACAGGGTTAGCAATGCGTAACTTTTTTAACGCTCGCTGAATTGACTCGGCGTCGACATCGTCATCTTCGACTAATAAAATAGATACTTGTTGATAATTTTTGCTTTGCATAGTTATTTAATAATTACTGTGTTGTATTCAAAGAAAATACTTGGCGCACAAGGGTTTCTTTTGGCCATTGAAAAGAAAACGACATGCCTTTACCTAAATCGGAATTAATATTAATGTTGCCACCAAATCGAGTAATGATTTTTTTGATCATGGCCAAACCCATGCCACTGCCTTCCACTTGGTCGCGCGGTTTAAGGGTTTTAAATAACGCCAGTATTTTTTCATGATAATCAGGGGCAACTCCTGGGCCATCATCGGAAACGGTAAATAAATAGTAGTTGTCCTGCTCTTCAACTTTTACATCTATCACACCCTGATCTTTATCGTGGTGTTTAATGGCATTATCAAATAAATTGCGGAATACTGTTGTTAGCGGCGTTTTAAGTGTTAGTACGGTTGGTAGAGGATCGCTTAGACTTAATTTAAAGTTTGGCTTTGAATTAACCAGTTCAAATAAATCTTGTGTCAGATGATTACAGTCAACAATTTCAATACTTTCTTCGATATCATTTTCAATGTTATCGACTCTTGAATATTCAAGTAAGTCATCGAGTAATTTGTTCATTCGATTAATACGGGTATCCACTAGCTTCATATGTTGCTGAACGCTTTCCGGTAAGTCTATCTGGGCGTTTTCCAAGTCTTCTTTAATAAATGTGTTTAATTGCCGAATACCGCGTAATGGTGACTTTAAATCGTGCGAGGCTACGTAAGCGAATTGAGTCAGCTCCTGATTGCTGCGGATAAGCTCGGTTGAATAACGCTCTAATAATTGTTGCTGGGTTTGTAATTCTTTTTCTTTGTTGTTGCGTAGAGCTATTTGATGTTGTAAATCATGTACGGTTGGAATGGCATCCAGTGCCGGTATTAGTTTATATAAAGCTATTGCCGTTGCGACTGAGACCAGTGCGGTAATGCTTTTTACTGCTCCGCTAAACCAGTAAGCGCCGTTCCAGACATTCCATATGGCAATGGCGTGGGTAAAGCCGCAAAGCAAAACAAAGGCAACAAACAGTGCCATAATTTTCGAAAAAAACAGATCTTGTCGCCGCTTTAATATGTATAACAGGGTAATAGGGATGCTGGTGTAGGCTAAAAAAATAAGTGAATCAGAGCTGACATGTAGCCATAGCAGTCCCGGTTTCCACATATAACACATGCCATGAGGCATAAAATCACCGAGGAATACCTGCTTCAAAACGTCCATTTATTACTGCTTCACATAGATTAATACTTATACAGGTATAGCACAGAATTTTTTAGCGACAAGTGAATTTGAGTAAGGATATATTGATTTTGAGATGTAAAGGGAATGTATTTTACCCACCAGTTCAGGAAGAACTGATGGGTAAAATGAACGGTGGAACTGCTTAGAGTTATTAATATAAAGTCGTTTGAAAGACTTTTAACCTATTGAAACTAAGTGGTTATTGTAAATTACTGCCACTCGATGGTTAAGTTTGTATTGTTGTACTGACTGTAGCCGTAGAGTGCAATTACCCAGACATCAGAGGCCGGCTGTGAAAATACACAAGCTTCATTATTACCGTTTTTATAGGGACGACAATCATAGTTGGCACTGTTGGGTTGATAGCCTTTTGCTACATACAAGTCTGCATCGCCCGTACCACCGGCAAGGGTGACGTTTAGGCTGGTCATGCCCGCAGGTAAATCCAGCTGGTAGTAGCGCCATTCGCCCGCAGAGCCGCTTAATGCTTCTAATACACTTTTGCCGCCTTTGGGTGGTGTTGACTCGGTGTATTGCGCGTTTAATGTGACCGCGGAAAAATCACTGTAGCCTTTAATAGATACGAAATATCGACCTGCCTGTGGGCTTTCAAACAAACAACTTTCTGTGTTGCCATTTTTATAGGGTCGACAATCGTAACTGCTGACTGTTGGCTGAGAGGCAAGTTTTACATAGAGATCGGCATCGCCAGTACCGCCGGACATGTTAAACGACAATTGGCTGGCGTTTTCTGGCACATCCATATAAAACGATAAGGTATCACCTTGTTGTGCGGTTAAATTGCTTCGGGTATCACCATTGAGCAGCAGAGCATCGTCTTGTTGGTTTTGCTCAAGTGTTGCCACCAGATCAACGTTTTCGTAAGAACGATCAATAGGCGACAGTGTGATGTACCATCGGCCCTGTTCGGGATTTTCAATGGTGATGGATTCAATGTTGCCGCTATTGGTTGATGCGTACTCATGTTGACTGATTGAAGGTGAGGTGTTGAATGACACATAAGCGTCCATTTCACCGCCTAACAGATTATCGGTCATGCTGGTGTTAAACGTTAATAACGACTGACCCGCAGGCACGTCAATAAAATAAGTGGTAGCCGATTTGCTGCGTAAGTTTGTGCGCGGCTTGCCGTCAATCAATACATACTGTGCATTGTTGTCACAAGTAAGTTGACTGCCATCTTGCAGAGGGTTGTAGCTGAACAGACCGGTTAATTCGTTCTGAATAAATAAAATCGCATCACAAGTGTAAGGATCGAGTGGATTACCGGTAGCCGTTAAATTAGTGATTAACGGTGCAAACGACCAGGACTCATTCAATGATTCAAACTGATTGTTGGAGACATCAAGCGTAACGATTCGCGATGGCAGTTCGGGAAGAGTGGACAGATTTTCATTGGCCACATTTAAATCCGTTAGGTAACGAAAATGTTGTATGCCTTCCAGTGATGAAATAGTGCCATTGCCGGGGGTTTGAATGCGAGTCACTTGTGCTGCTTCTATCGAATCAATTTCGCCATCGTTGTTAACGTCAAACTGATCAACTAAATATTGTTTAAAGGCTGCATCCGGGATGGTCAGGTTGACTGCACCATAATAGGTGGCGACTTCGAGTTGATCACCACCGCTGATGAACTGGTTATGGCCGGCAACACTGGCTTCGGCAAGACCGGCTTGTTTAGGTTGCATGGTCGGCTCACCATTTTTACTGTAGGCCGATAATGAGTAATGCATCACCGACATAAAGTCATAGTCCGCAATATTCGAGGTTGTGTGCGTGTAAAAGTTATAACGTTGATCGTCTTTAATGTTATCGAACAAAATGGTGATATGGTCATCACGATCACTGCGTTGTTGTTCGTGCCACATGCCAAGGCTATGACCAATTTCGTGCACAATAATGTATTTTGATGACCAGTTATTCATGGCCAGGGTTTGAGCACCGCCAACCATACCGACAACGGCGTAGTTTCTGTTGTCGTTAATAATCTGAAGATAATTTGACTGATCAGTACGCTCTACAAACTGAACGTCAGCAATGCTTTTCCAAACATTAGCCGCATCAATAAAACGTAGTCGATTTTCTTCGGTTACGTCGCTTGCAAAACTGTAGTAAACAATACCATCGGTCCATTTGTTTTTGCTGGTATCAAATTTGTTGAGAGACTGCTGTTGTGGAATGAGCATGTCACCGAGCTCATAATAAACTTTACCATTGGACTGAGTGGTAGAGAGTTTACTGAAATCCAGCTCATGTTTGCCGGCATAACTGGTGGACACAAAAAGAACAATAAAAATCGAAAGCAATAGCCGATACATCATTATATTTCCTTTTAAAAGTGATTAAATAACAGACTGGCTTAACGAAAAAATCAAGAGAACTTTAAGTGAGTTTTATGACAGTTCCGTTGTACCTGTGTATCAGTTCAATGACACACGTCCATCTTATTGAGCGCGGCGATTATGGTAAGCATCAATGATGTGCGCAATCGAAATAAACTTATGACAGCAATTAGAAAAACTAATGTTAATGCTTTGATTCTTTATTACACAAAATTTATAAACACGCTCTAATCATAAAGTATGATTTATGTGCAAATAAAATTAAGGTGGGGATTAATTGATGGATTATCATTCAAAATAAACAAGGTGAGTGACTATAACAATTTGGGTTTAAAGTATTGCCTGAAATTTAATTATCGTTTTTTATTAATGCAAATCCACAGCGGCTAAACTGTGGATTTGCAAACGCATCTTTTTTGTTTATAAATCAAACAATGATTCGGCGTTAACTTTCTGTTTCTGTCTCTGCCAAGGCAAATGCGATTAGATTGCCTGAGTGAATACCAAGACGTTCGCGGCCATTGGTTGCTTTTCCATACACATTTAAATGCGCAGCAAAGGCAGCATTAACACACTCTCCAACTAAATCACTAACGGCAAAGTGTCGTTGATAATAGTTTGAAGACTGAGAGTAATTACCGGTTGGTGTTGGTGCTATTGGTGAGGCGGTTTCAACGTAGGGCGACAAAGTGCTGGCACTTGCAAGATGAATCGAGCCACGTTTTACACCAAATCGAAATACCGCATGATCGTTAGGATGCGAAGCGTGGTATCGAATGCGAACATTATCGCCTGCGTCATAACGTAAAAATCCACATTCATCACTGGCGGCAACGCCATCGATGTCCGGTTGCGGTAAACTTGAAGCGACATGATTATTGTCCACATGAACCTTCATAATAAAGTTACCGTCAATGACTTCATCTGCATTGGTATATCGCACCGTTGATGACGCTGGATCTTGCAATAAAAACCGGAAACTGTCGCTACCTTCGGGCACATGATTGCCGGATTCATCAAATACTTCAATTTTTACTTCAAACACACCACTGGTGTCATCCGGATTGGTTGATGAAATAGCTGGTGCAATGGCTTCGGTATTCCAGATTGCCGCTGCTTCACCAAGATTGCCCCGCAACCACTCGCGGGCAACAACAGAATCCGGATCGTCAGCATTTACTGGCGGAGAAACCGGTTTGAATTCATAAAGTGCTGATTGTGCACCAACGGTTTGCGGCCCTACCAGATAACTTTCGTAAGTTGGAAGACTGCCATCGTCGTATTCCATTCGATAGGCTCGTGCTAAAGGTGTCTGGATTGGTGTCCACTCACTGTCGCCCTGGCGGCGAAATGAGTAACGATAATATTTAACACCACTGTTTGGAATAAAATAAGAGTCGTCCTGACGAAACACCAGCCGTCCACCAAATGGCGCATTATTGATATCACCCAGTGTATCGTGGTAATCGAGCATACCATCGGTTCGTACCCAACCTCGTGGTGCGCTACTGCCCGTATTTCCGTAGATGGGAGCATGGCCTATTGAATGTGGCAACACAAACAACACAACGCCTTCCGGAATATCGTAATCGGGTTGTTCGCAACCTTCGGCGTCTGGTGCGTTAATGGTGAGCAGATCACCACACTGATAATTCCAATGAGTATTACAGGCCACACTGGGTTTATAAATGGTTTGCCAGCCAGATTCCTGCAATTGCTCTGCCCAAATATAAATGTCGGGTTTATCGTCGCAATCGTAAGCAATAATTGCCGAAAAATACCCTTGGTCGTCGGTTTCAACCGTTGTTAAACAATCTTTGCGAAAGAAATACCAGAGGTAATTCAGACGACATAAAAATAATTTTAGAAGATCGGAGCGATCAAGCAGTTGTTGCCGGATCATTGCTGCAGAATGGGCCTGCTGAAGTTGAATAACAGGCTGGCTGATCGAATGGTTTGTTAATGACAAATTACTGCTGAATGAATTGGTATTTACCCTGCTTAAGTTTGCAGCCCTTGCAAAAGAAGGTGTAGGGATCGGAGGCTCCGGAATGGGCGGATCTGGAATAGGATCGGGAATATCTGGATCAATAGGTGTTGGCGGATTTTTTAGCAGGTCGATTAAGTCGTCTCGTAATCGAAAGACAATGTCATCCGGCAGGGTAGGAATAATAAAGCGAAATTTGTCGACCTCACAAATGTGTACCCGTGCATTACACACTGGCAGTTCTATGTTTTGATCGTCCGGAGTGGTTTTTTGGGTAACCAGCTTTCCTCTAACCAGACAAAAGCACCATATGGGAATAATATAATCCGGGATACTAATGGTAATGGCCTTACGATTTTTTAATGCGGTTAACCGGTTAACGTAACCGTTGTTACGGGTAATCTGTTTCAGCGATAATGACTGACCCGACTGGTTTGCTTTTGGCGCTATGGCCAGTTTGAGTTGTTGGCCATTATATTGCTCCGGCAACTCAAAGTTAACTTTGTTGTTACTTACTTCCGCTGTTGCGACTGGCTTTTCCGAAGCCGAAAATAAGTGGGCGGACAATTCTGGCAATTCTTTATCGCCACAAATATCCAGTTGAATGCTTAATTTAAATGAAGATTTACTTTTCATAACAACTCCTTGTAGTGATCGTGATTGACGTGAGAAAAATTTAAGCGTTATCACGTCATGTTGCTGGCAGAATACGCCATAACATCAAAGACGTTATGTGAACACATAACGACAGCATCCTTTCTATATCGCTTATTCCTTAAGCGTTATAAGCTTGTCAAAACGCTTTGAGATAATCTATTCGGAAAATCTTACTGTATTGTAAGCAATATCTTAATTTTTCCTGTGAGCAGGCTTATGTTCGAACATTCAAACAGGGGGCAGGCAATGATTAGTAAAAAGCTAGGTTAAAAGGAATTACGATAAAGCAAAGGAAGTAAGTGAAAAATTATCATTTGTTTTTTGCTAATATTGGTTTTTTAATTTATACGCGGATCATTATCCGCGTATTTATCTTGAGGTGGATTATTGATCCTTTTTTATAGAAAGATAAGCCTGCTTATAAAAGTCTTCAATAAAATGATTGTAGGCTCGTTTGGCCAACTCATCCTTTGAAGCGAGCGATTGTTTAAACTCATCCTTATTAATGGAAGACATAAACTGTTCCAAAGTCATTTTATTGTTAACCGCATGGCTGGCTTGTTGTAATGTTTTTGTAAGAAGAGTGATGATTTTTTCGAGCTGCTGTTTGCCCTGATGAATACTGCCATGGCCGGGTATAACACGCTCAAAATCCAGTGCTTTTATTTTATTTAAAGTAGCTAACCAGCTTTCTGGATAACCATGACCGGCAAAGGGAATTTCATCGAACAGATCACCGGCGATTAAAATTTTATCATCGGGCAAGAAAACAATGGTATCGCCTTCGGTATGCGCTGTACCAAAATTAAATAATTCTATACGTCGATCCGGTGTGGATAAATCAAGATGATTGGTAAAGGTTTTATCGGGCTTGACTAAATTGATGGTTTTAAGCTTTTCAAGTTTAGCTTTCGCCCGTGCAATTTTTTCAGCCAAGGTATTATCGTCGTTGTTATCGCTGGCCAGTTTATCTTCAGCGTTTTTAATAGCGGCGGCTAAATTCTCAATGGTTTCGTCAAGTTGGGGCTGTGTTTTGTCAACAATGGTATTGGTTAGCGATTGATGGCCAACAAATATCTGCTTACCTGCAAAGGCTTGCTGGTACAGTTGATTCGCCATTGTGTGATCGGAATGCCAGTGCGTATTTATCACATGGGTGACCGGTTTATCGGTGCGTGACTTGATGGCAGCAATGATTTGTTCCGCCGCATTAAGATCACTGTTGGCATCCACAATAATGACACTCTCCTTATTAATAATAGCGGTTATGTTGGCGTCATTGAATCGCAGTGGATCCGGTTTTATAAAAGCAATAACACCATTACCGAGATCATGCGTGGTAAATACCGGGTTAGGCTGAGCCGTTTGTGTTTCGGTAAATCCTATGGTGTGAGATAGCAAGGTTAACGCTAACAACCCTGTTGTTATGAAACGACTTTTGATAACACCTTGTAATAACAGTTTAAAAGGCAGTGTTTTCATAGTGGCGTAGCTCCCTGGTTAAATAGGCATCGCGATTAACGGTTTTTTATAGAGTTCGCTTATATAGCTTTAACAGGTATATGGTCTTTATTGGTTGAATGCAGTGTAAGTCAATAAACCCGCACAAACCATATCAGGTAACAGCCGGTTACATATTATTCATTTGAGTTTGTGCAAGCTGAGCCAAAAGCGCTATAGCCCTTATCTGTTGCAGGCTATAGTTAAACTGAAAAAGTTGCCTGTATATGCTCTAACTCCCTGATATGACTTTGATTTTTCAATATGTAATAATAGCCGACCAAAAATTAGCCTGACGACAATAGTTTAATCAATCGCCCAAAGAGCTATAAAGCAGGTGTTGAGCGATGTAAGTTAATCAGTGAGGCCATGATTTTTAGAACGGTTTTGTGACTAAGAATGCCGACTCTAAAAGAATGGCTTTCAATATTACTGCCATTACAAATCAGGGAATATTTAGATTATTGTCTTCAGACTATTTGCATAGGTCCATCAGAAAAAATAAAGACAACAGATGGATCAGAGTTTTAACAGGATTAAAGAGGTGCATTGAATGACTGAGAACTCACAACCGAAACCGAGTTTGCTTGTAGCATTAATACCGGTTGTCCTCACGCTTATTATATTAGGCGTTCAAATATTTTATTTTGGCGTGTTTGAGCCCCATATTCCACTCGCCATTGGCTTGGCAATTACCAGTATAGTCGGTATTAAATTAGGCCTTAAGTGGAAAGATATTGAAGAAGGTATCTTCCATGTTATTCACGTGGCTTTGCCGTCAGTGTCGGTGTTAATCACCGTCGGTATGATCATTGGTGTCTGGATCGCCAGCGGAACTGTGCCCAGTATCATCTATTACGGTTTAAAAGTATTGTCGCCGGAATGGTTTTTGGCCGCTGGTATGATCATTTGTGCGGTAGTGTCGGTTTCTCTGGGAACATCCTGGGGGACGGTTGGTACAGTTGGTCTGGCACTGATGGGCATTGGTGAAGGATTTGATATTCCAATGTACTGGACCGCCGGTGCGGTTGTTTCCGGTGCTTTCTTTGGTGATAAAATTTCACCGTTATCCGATACCACTAATTTGGCACCCGCTGTAACGGGAACCAATGTATTTGATCATATAAAAAATATGATGCCGACAACGGTTCCGGCCATGTTGATCGCCTTGATGATTTACATTTTTGTTGGCTTTATGGTGATAGATGTTGAAAGTGTTTCGTTTGAAAAAATAAATGGCATTACCAGCGCCTTAAATGAAAACTTTTATATTTCCGGCTGGGTATTATTACCTGCGTTAGTGGTTATGGCTTTGGCCATGAAAAAGTACCCGCCTATACCTTCGTTATTCGCCGGTGTTGTTGTGGGTGGTTTAACCGCAATGATTGCGCAAGGACAAGGCTTATCGGATGTATTCAATTTCGCCAATAATGGTTACGCCATAGAAACCGGTATCAGCGAAATTGACAGTCTGTTAAATCGCGGTGGTATTCAATCCATGATGTGGACCATTTCACTGATACTGATTGCACTGGGTTTTGGTGGTGCACTGGAAAAAACCGGTTGTCTACAATCCATTATTAGTGCGATTAAAAGCAAGGTTCACAGCTTTGCCGGCACGCAAACCGCAGCCATTGGTACCGCGTTTTCAACCAACCTTGTAGCAGGCGACCCCTACTTATCCATTGCGTTACCAGGCCGTATGTACGCGCCAGTGTATCGAGGCATGGGTTACTCCACATTAAACCTATCGCGGGGTGTTGAAGAAGGTGGAACCCTGATGTCGCCACTTATCCCGTGGAACGCGGGTGGTGCCTATGTAATCTCGGCACTTGGGCTGGGTGTTGCCACAGGTAATATAGAAAACTTGCTGTACATACCACTGGCCTTTGCCTGTTGGTTAGCGCCAGTTATTGGTGTGTTTTATGCCGTAACCGGATTCTTCTCGCCCAAAGCAAGTGAAGAAGAAATCAAACAATGGCACGACAGTAATGAACCAATTGCCAAGTTTAATAAAGATGGTTCACCAATGTCCGACGATGATGAAGCCGTCGATGACATTAAAGACATGGGACCGGACGGTAAACCGGTTCAAGACAGTTTATGATGATTTGTAAACGATAGTGATAACCTAAAAGGCAAGCTCTGGCTTGCCTTTTTTGATCGAAGCACATAATGACATGAAGCATACAACGACAAGACACTTATTATCCTCGATTACAATAATACTTTTAGTTTTTACTTTTGTATTGTTGCTTAGCTTTATCGTTATGGATGAACTGAACGCTCAGTCATTACTTGTATATGGACCTCTGGTTTATAGCTCTATTAGATTGTCTGATTATCTTTACTGTGAGCTGCCCAAATTAAAATTACTGGGCTGGCTTATAGGCCTTATTCCTGTTATTAATATTTTGGCGTTTATAGTTGTTTACAGTTATAAATATCTTGTTAAGTGTTTAAAAAGCAGTGACAGAAATACTCACAATACCCTTGAGAAACAAGATTTAAACGCTAAAACACAAAGTTCACTTCAGGAACGAGAAAAAAGTCTTAGGAAACACAAGAAAGATAAAGGCGTCTCTCTATTAAAAAAGCTGGGTGTAGAGTTTAACTCAGCAGAACTGTTCGAATTTGCACTTAAGCATAATCAAACAAGAGATTATTTTTTAAACGTTAATCATTATGAATTTTCTGAGGCGGCCACTGGTCAGAGTGTTTTTGCGACACATATTATCAGCTCAAATAAGTTTATCGAAAAGCATGATAATGGCACAGAAATTTTTAGACGTGAAATCATCAATTTTATCAATAGATCTCAATATTCAGCAAAAGAAATAAAAAGTGTGCTATGGAATATTTATGAAATAGCTACGTTTAAAAATAAACACTTAGGATCATTTAATGGTATTTTGGATAACGAAGATTGCCTGGTGTTGCATGCGTTTAATTCTTATATAGGTTGTATGCCAAAAGATCAAAGTGACTCTAATCAATTAACCAGCCTTGAAAAATGTTTAATAGAATGCAAAAAAATAGGGTGTGATTTATTAGTGCCTAAGTTACAAGAAGGGATATCTCGGCTTAAGGGCACGGGTAACAATGATTTGAAAAAGAAAAGTAGAGGTAATTTATTTGAGTACGCATTGAATAATGACGAGATAAAGGATTTCTTTTTATCCGATAATAGCTATAAGACTTTAAGTCGCGATACAGGTGACAAAATTCCGGCGGTACATATAAGTTATTTGGCAAAGTTTTCTGATAAGGCTTCAGGTAATTGTCAGATTATTGAAAATGAGCTGACAAAGTTTATTGAAACAGTTGGTTATTCCGAATACGAATTTAGAAGTGTTTTACATACCATCTATAGAATGGCTGATTTACAAAAATACACCTGTTTTTCTAAAATGTTAAAGGCTAAAGGACGGGTTATCTTTGCGGTTTCTGATTATCTTAGAAATATAGAGCGTAATAAGGATAAGGCCAGTTTGATCTTAAACATGCAGTATTATATTCCAAGATACGATGATCTTGGTTTAGGTGAGCTGAGCAAAGAGATGGAGAACAGTATTCATACGCTTAAGAAGGATTGAGTTTTATTATCCGAAACCAAGAGAGCGTTTTTATGGATAATGCAAAATAATAAAATCTCGTATTAGCCATACATCTCAAAATGCTTATTGAATAATGATTGTACTTTGCTTATTTTAAATTCGAAGCAAACATAAAATGGATTTTGTGATCACAGTCCTGTTGGTTTTCGTTTGTTTTATGTAAGGACGCGTCCTTAATAATTGACCATAAATTATTAAGGAGAAAGTTATGGATATACACGATTGGTTCAAGTGTGATTGGATTAAAAAGAGTTCTCTTTTTTTAGCTTCTTTAGCGCTTATTGTTTCATCCAACCTTGCCAGCGCAACGGTCGATAATGTTCGCGCGTGGGGATGGGCACACAGTGCTAATGCCACATTAAACACTCCCTATCAGGCCTATAGTGGTTATTCGCGCTCAGCCGGTTGGGAAAATATTCCGAATCATCCCTATCGAAATTATTATTCTGGTGACGTTATGGTTACCCGAAAAGCAGTCGGGTATTATTCGATTTTATTTGAGCAAATGAATGCCACTGGCGGAGTAGTTCATGTTACGGCCTACGGTGGAAATCATCATTGTAAAGTACAAAACTGGTACCCAACCGTAGGTGGGCAACTGGTTAATGTTCGTTGTTTTAACAATACAGGCAGTGCGGCCAACGGGCGGTTTACAGTGCTCTATTATAAAAATACCACTAAAGGAGATTACTATACCGACGGTTATTTATGGGCAAATAATCCGACGGCTGCTTCCTACACTCCCAGTTCAACCTACCAAAGTAACTCGGGCGATGTGTTAAATACCGTAACGCGGTTAAGTACCGGGCGATATCGAGTGAATATGCCAACAATGAACATCAGCTCTGGTGAAAACACTGGTGGAACGGTAATGGTGACTGCCTATGGTTCTAATTCGGATCGTTGCAAAGTGAGGAGTTGGTATTTTTCGGGAACTGATTTAAACGCGAATGTGGATTGTTATAACAGTGCTGGTAGTTTAACCGACAGTCGTTACACATTAAGTTTTATGAAGCGAATCACCATTGGTAATCAGGTAGCAGAAGATTTGTTACAGGGCGCTTATGTTTGGGCCAATTGGTCACCAACCCCCTACAGTTATTATCAATATTCATACTCGGGTCAACCAATCGAAAGGCACGATAACAGTACCGGTAATTACCGTATTGAAATTCCTGGGCTAAAAGCCAACGGCGGTTCTACTACGGTTTCGGTCACCGCTTATGGTGGCAATGGTAATCATTGCAGTATTGGGTATTGGGGAAATAGCTGGGTGTATGGCGATGGTACAACCGCCAATGTTCGTTGTTATGACAGTAATGGCAATCCGGCGAATACACTATTTACATTGCAGTACATTACATCGAATATCATTTTATATTAATAATTAGTCTGACTTGATTTCAAGTAATAAGTGCAATTTAATTCACGGGCATAACCAATGTTATGCCCGTTTTTTAATGTATTCTTTTTTATAAAGAAGAGTTAATTCAGTAAGCAGGGTACGCATTTTGCGCACCTGTATAAATCAATATTACCCCTTAGAAAATTTTTCCTTCAAAAAATGATTAATATCATCCGATTCGTACATCCACTCAACTTTATCACCGTGATCAATGCGTAAGCAGGGGACTTTTATTTTTCCACCTTGCTCTTTTAATTCTTGCCGAAATTGCTGATTGTTTTTAGCGTCTCGTAACTCCATGGGTAAATTTAACTGATGCAGGGTGCGGCGAACTTTAATGCAGAAAGGGCATAGGGTAAATTGATACAGTGCGTAGCTTTTTAACGCTTGTTCTACCAGTGCTTGTTGCTCTGCTGATCGACTTAATTTACGACCACGGGTTAACCAGTTAAAAAAGGCGATTAGACTGCCCAAAATTAAACGAATGAGTTTTAGCATTTGGTGATTACCTTGTTGTGTCTGTGCTTAAGTTGGCGGTAGTGCTGTCGATAATTTGCGGGCGATTGTGCATGGAAATCCGCTTGCTGTCTAGACGCCATTGCCCACGGTGGATGGGCTCGATTTTAATGAAGTTGGTTTAATCGTTAAAAGTTTTGATGTAATCCTTCTCTAATGTTTAATCATGGCTAGTGTCAGGATTCAGCGGTTTTCTGGATCAAGCCAACTTCGAGCAATGGAGAAGCATCGATATCATCGGCGTCCATCATTGATGCAATGCGCTGCATGGTAGACAGCATTTGCGTTTGTTCCCACTGCTCCAGCGCTTCAAAGCGATTGATGAAATGTTCCTGCAGCGGCTTAGGTGCACTTTCCAGAATATCTAATCCTTGCTGCGTTACATGCAATCCGACTTTACGCTTATCGGTGGTGGAGCGCTCTCGCAGAACCAGGCCACGTTTTTCCAGCCGATCGAGAATACTGGTAACGGTAGCCGGGCTGAGGTTGATGTTCTCGGCGATTAACTTAACCATAATATTGTCGTGCTGAACCACCTCTTGCATCACCATCAACTGGGGGCCGGTTAGTCCGGTTTCTTTTTCCAGCCGCTTTGAGTGCAGATCGATGGCGCGAATTACCCGGCGCAGAGACACCAGTAATTCTGCGTATTTATTTGTGTTGGCCTGTGTAAAGGGCAGTTTAACGGATTCTGCTTTATTCAATGTCCTGATTACCTTTTTCGAGCGGTTTAAATCCCGCGGGGTCTTGCTATCGCAAGGTTAGCGCCGTTTTGCGTTGACCATTTACGGCTTAAATACTTTGTGTACAAACAATAATGTTATCAAAATTGCACTAAAAAAAGCCAGAAAAAACTAATTTTGGCCATTAAAGACGGCGTAATCAGGCTTTTGGGTTGAAATAGACTCTGTATTTAATTAGAATACAAACCATTACAACTCAAACTAAATGTGTCGGTATACATTTTGTCCTTTAATCCGGATAAACAAGACGTTCTGGATAGCTTCGCACAAGCGGGGTGTCAGCCAATCAGCTTTATGGTTCATTCCGCTATTCAGCGAGTAAATGCCACCTACACAGTGACGAATACAAAAAGTCAGTTTGAGTTTCAATCAAATCGCTTTGATTGTTATTGAACCAATAGCCGAATCTTGCCGACCAGGTAAGCTCGGCTTTATTTGTTTGGAGGCCACAAATCTTTGCGGCCTCTTTTTTATAGCCAAAGCGAATGAGCTGAATATTACTTAGAGAGTATTCTACTCAGCATAAAATTTGTTGGTTAAACGAACGGTTTTTTAATGAGCACAACTACTTTTTGACTGACCGTCACCTATAATTTAAGCAAGTATTCTCGATAAAACCGTACTGCTGATTTAGGTGTTTGAGTTATCGAGTAGTGAGATTGAATTACTTTAAAAAAAGACGTAGGCATAAAGACGAGTATATGAGTAACAATATGAATGAATTTCATTGGCGACGAGTTGTACTAAAAGTTGGCAGCGCATTAATTGCTCCGGATAAAAATGGTTGCAGCTCGCGTTACCTGTTAAGTATTGCCGAATTTATTATTAAGTGCCGTATGCACGGTGTGCAGGTGGTACTGGTTTCATCGGGCTCGGTTGCTGCTGGCTCCCATGCATTCGACACTGAAAAAGAACGCTCCATTGCTGTGAAAAAAGCAATGGCAGCAAAAGGTCAGATGGATATGATGGGCTCCTGGGATCGTTTGTTTGATTTTCCCGTTGCGCAATTACTGTTAACGCAAGGTGACTTGCAGATACGTGATCGCTACCACAGTATTCGGGAAACCGCGTTTGAGTTATTGAATAACGATATTCTTCCTATAGTGAACGAAAATGATGCGGTAACCAGTGACGAACAGAAAGTGGGTGATAATGATAATTTATCCGCCATGATTGCTGCATCCGTTGATGCGGACTGCTTAATCATCTGCTCCGATGTTGATGGTTTATACGATGATAATCCAAACACCAATAAAGACGCCAAGCTGTTGAAGCAAGTTGAAAAAATCGACGCCGATATTTATGCCATGGCCAGTGGTCCAGAAACTGGCGGTGTAGGCACCGGTGGAATGCGCACCAAACTAGAAGCGGCTGAAAAAGCCACTTCAAATGGTATTCTTACCTTTATTGTGAATGGTTTGAAAACCTCTAGCTTTAACCAGTTATTTGAAGGTAAAAATCCCGGTACGGTATTTTTACCTTTCGAAAAACCGTTAGAAGATCATATTCACTGGATCACACACACCTCAAAAGCACGCGGCGAAGTGATTGTTCGAAATGAAATTGCCGACCGCATGGGTGGCGATGAAACGCTTAACTTTGATCACAAAGACATAATTAATGTGGTGGGTGAATTTGCCATTGGCGATACAATTTTAGTTAGAACTGAAAAGGGTAAAAAGCTTGCCAAGGCGACCAGCCAGCACAGCAGTTGCGTATTAAGTTTAATGGCCGATGAAAATATCGATGAGTCGGTGCTGGAGTCGGAAGACGATAATCCTATTATTTCTGAAAATACATTAGCAATCCTGGAGAACAAATGACTGATATTAGCTTGTTAGCAAAACAAGCCGCTCAAGCGGCTAAGAAACTGTCGTTACTTAGCACTGAAGAGAAAAATAAAGCGTTGGCAAAAATGGCGGATGCCCTTGCCGAGCACAAAGATGATATTGCCAAAGTCAACGAGAAAGAAGTGGCTCGTGCCAAAGAAAACGGACTCGATGCCGCCATGCTGGATCGCCTGACGCTGAATCAATATGGCGTGATGGATATGGTAAAAGGTATTCGTGAAATTATCGAGCTTGATGATCCGGTGGGCATGAGTCGAAGCCTTGGTACACCACCAAGTGGCATTGATGTGAAAAAAGTGCGCGTTCCTCTGGGTGTCATTTGTATGATCTATGAAGCGCGTCCTAATGTAACGGCTGATGCATCTGCTTTATGTTTTAAATCCGGTAACGCGGTTATTTTACGCGGTGGTAAAGAAGCGTTAGATACCAGTTTGGCGATTGCGAAAGTATTGCAAGACGCACTGGAATCAGAAGGTTTACCAAAAGCGGCAGTAACGGTTATTCCCGATCCGGATCGCGGGCTCATGACCGATTTAATCCAGCAGGATCAATTAATTGATCTGGTTATCCCTCGTGGCGGTGAAGGCTTGATCAAGTTTGTTACCGAAAACAGTAAGATCCCGGTTATTCAGCACTTTAAAGGTGTATGTCATTTATACGTGGATAAAGACGCCGATTTGTCCATGGCTTACGACCTGATTGAAAACGGTAAAACTCAACGAACGGGTGTCTGTAATGCCCTTGAGTGTTTGCTGGTACACAAAGACGTTGCTGAAAAATATTTACCTAAAGTGGCACAAATGGCCGCTGACAAAGGTGTAAAAATAAACGCCTGTAAAAATTCGGTGAAGTATTTTGATAACGCAACCGAGCTGAAAGACGATGAGTTTGGTGAAGAGTATTTAAGCCTTGAGTTGGCGGTACGAATTGTTGATGATTTCGAACACGCACTGGATCATCTGGATACTTTTGGTAGTAAGCACACCGAAGTGATTTGTACGGACAATCAGGACACTGCCGATTTATTCCAGCGCAGTGTCGATGCCTCGGTAGTGATGCATAATGCATCATCACGTTTCTCCGACGGTGGTCAGCTTGGATTAGGTGCCGAAATTGGTATTGCAACCACAAAACTTCATGCTTACGGTCCTATGGGACTTGAGTCCTTAACCACAGAAAAATTTGTGGTAAAAGGCAAAGGTGAAGTGAGAGCTTAACCGCTTAAAAACTGTTACCGTTAATTGTAAAACGTAACCTCCAAAAAAGCCCGACAGGCTAATTGACTGTCGGGCTTTTTTATTAAATAACTCGATAATATTAAAGCTAGTACTTGGTATTTATGAGTTATTTGAGTTCAGAGTTAATCGCTAACTATTAGAAAACTTAAAATTATATTATTATTACAGGTGATATTCTGTTAGCTGGTGTTATAAATGGTTTATAAAAAAATAATCTTTATTGGTTTTATAGTAGCTGTTTTCGGTTGTGCAGGCGGCGCTAAAAAGAAAGTAGTGACCCAACTAAATAACGTGAAATTTAAACCCAAAGTCATTGTTATTGACTTTGATAGTTTACAAACTATTAATGTTTCTCTTGTTGGATTGGGCTATGATGGTAACCAAGTTGCTGCAACAATGAAATCGGCTGCTCAAGGAGCTGGGCAGGCAGGACTTATTGGCTCATTAATTGGTGGAGCTATTGTAAGTAATGCTGCTAAGAACTCAGCAATAGCTGAAAAAAACAAACCTGTTGAGAGTTTCTTAAGTCGCTTGGAATCAGCAAACTGGAGCTCGTTGCTTAAAAAGCATAATGCCAACTCTGAATTTATTTGGACTGATATTGACAGTGAGCAAGTATATATACTCAAGGTTAAACCTCAACTAAATTTGTCAGTAGATTATCGTGCACTTGAAATGGTGTCATTGGTTGAGCTGAGAGATAATGCGGGGCAAGTTTTGTACCAAAATTATTTTCATGTGCACTCTCTTCCTTTGTTAAAGCAGAATCAAACGATAACGTACTTGAATCAGCTGGAAGATAATGTTGTAAGAGATATATTTATTAGGATGTTATCTCATATGAATTTTTTAATTCGTAATGAGTTTTTAGTTTGGGCTAGGAGTAACAGCGAGACTAATCACCAATCTATAAAGTTTTCAAATGATAATAAAGAGTATTTTGAAAGAGGGGATTTACTCGATACATCAAATCAATATATAACTTATCGAAGTTTAAGAGGTGAAATTAAACATATTCCATTTGAAATAAGGCTTTAAAAAGAGTGAGCAAGAAACTCACTCTTTTATTTTACTCTGTTGGTGGAGTAACTTGTTCCACGGCTTTTTCTTTTGGTTGATTTAGCTCAATATTAATCATGCGAAAAGAATCATTAAGTGCCTGATATACAGCATTGGTTAGATTTGGAAAGTTACTTTCTTCTTCATCCCATGGAGCAGGAATTATTTTTGTTGAGTTGATATTAGAATACCATTGTAGGGTATTTGTATTTAAGTCAACAATTTGGCCAGTTAAATTTGTCATGGCAACTGGCTCTGAAGTAGGTGCAGGTCCATAATAACTTCTTGTAGTGCCAATTGAATGCATTTGAATTAGCATCAAGAAATCAAGGTTAAATTGTTCTTTGTATTTACTAAAATCGTTTTGTGAAATTCCTTTGCTTGGGGACTTTAATTTTTCAGCCTCTTCTATTGATATAGTTGATTCAATTAAAACCACTTTAAACCCTTTTTTTTCCAGCTCAGGTTTAAGCGAGTTTATAAAGCTTTTATATTCAGTAAAGGATAGTGATCTAAGATGTTTATCCAAATCAGAGTTAACACCTGCAATAATTGCGTAATCAAGTAATCCAATACTGCCTGTATAATGTGTTTCAGCTTCAGGAGCTTGTGTGTGAAGAACACCAATTGTTTTTCCTGAATTGTTATAAAAAGACTTTGTGATAGGTATGGGTTTTTGCATACTTCCGCAACCAATCAACAAAAGAGAAAGAAGCATTACGCTCCATAACTTAATAAACTTCATGAAATTATTTCTCCATTTTTATATATGAATAATCTACTTCCAGTAAGAGTCCGGAAGTTGGTGTATTTTGAATGACTTTAGAAGGAAAGTCCATTTTATGTATTTAGGCATGATGTTTGAAGTTAACTTGTTGAAAATCATACAAAAGGTAAGTTTGAAATTTGTAGGTAATATTGTAATATGGGTGATTATTAAGTAAGTAAAGGTTGGGTTTACATACATTTATTGCAAATTTGACATTGTAGCTATTAATGTTTGCTAAAGGGCTTTAAAAAGAGAATTAAAAGCAAAAGCATATAACATTTTTCTACGTTAACTGCTTTCTTAAAGACTCAATCGACCACTGCCTATCAAACCGATAATAAGGCCAATAAAGCCTGCCAGACAGCCACCAATGGTTCCCCAGAATCCGCAGAATTTATCTATGCGTCTTTGTCGTTGTTGTTTTTCGGTTAATGATTTATTGGCAAAAATATAATAGTCCAGATGTTTAACTGTACGTCTTAATAGTAAATATAAACCTATAGTAAAAAGGATATAAGTGATTGTTGGCGCTATCCAGCCGGTGGTAAATTCGTAAGCGACGGCGAGTAACAGCCCAAATACCATGATCCAGGCAATGGTTTGAGTACGGTAGGTCTTTAGTGTTTGTTTTGCCTGTTGATCGCTCAACTTTTTAAGTGCCAGGCGAGAGCTCCATTCAACCGCTAGTGCACCAAGCGCTGCACCAATCATTGCGCCGCCCATTAAAGCCAGTAGCTTTGATAATAATGTGGACTTACCGCTTGCCATTGAGGTTGCCAGTATCGAGGCCGTTGCCGGACTGCTGCCAGTAGCGGCACTTATTATCAGTGCGGTAAATCCGAAAGTGGGGGCCGTGGATAAAAGTACTTCGCCATATCGTTCAAGCCACTGTTTTTTGATGGTTTGTCGTGCCCGGGAAATTTTTTTGCGTACCAGTGCATCGCTAACGTCGAGTAATTCGGCTACTTGCTGTGTTGAGCAGTCTTCCCGGTAATACAATAAAATCATTTCACGGCTATCGTCAGGTAATTGTTCAATTAACGATTTCACAATCACCGATTGCTGCTCGCGCAAATGTTCGTTCGCAGGCGTGTCATCAGTTTTTAAAAAATCGGCAATTAATTCGTGTTCCGAATCGCAGCTTACTTTTTGTTTTACTTTATTATCGCGTAAAAAATTATACGCTTTATAACGGGTTATTTGTCTTACCCACGGCATAAAACTTAAGTGGTTTTTCAGTTTGTTTAACCCATGCCAGATATCAATGTAAACCTGCTGCGCAACGTCTTCACTGCCATCAATATCTTTCACAATAGCGAGGGCAATACTGGTTACTGTGTTACGGGTTGAATTAATCAGCCGGGCAAAGGCTTTTTGATCGCCAGATTGCGCCGAAAGCACATCCAGATGCAATTGGCTCATTTGAACTGATTGAGACGCGATTGTCATAGGGATTGCTCCAGAAACTGAGTTAGCTGTTGTGTCAGCCAGTCTGGATCATCGTACATAATAAAGTGGCGGGCACGGGTATTCACCAACAGGCTTGCATTGGGAATGGCGCTTAATTGCGACTGATACAAAGCATTGACCCGTTTATGATCCTGAGGCAATGGAAATGCACCCGATGCACCCAGTAGTAAAACCGGCTGTGTGATGTTGGCCACCTGCTGCCGTAAATCGGTGGTCATTAAAATGTGCATGGCTTCACCCACAGTTGTCGGATCAGAAGCTTCTGCCATGTTTAAGACAATCTTTTGATGAGCCGGTGCCTGGGTCTGAATCGCCAGAGTGGTTTGCGTCTGTAGCCTTAATTGTTGTTGACTCAGTTTGCTGTAAAACAATTTGATTTGCTCTGCACGGAGTTTTAAATCCTGTACAGTGGTTTGATTGGTCTGAGTAAATACCGGGCCAACAAAAGACAGCCCATCGACGGAAACAACTGGTCCAATAATATCTGGCTCAGAACTTGCGAGCCAAAATCCCATAAATCCACCAAGACTATGACCAATGATGACAGGATGTTGCAATTGCTGCTGTTGAATATAACTGAGCAGTTGTTGTTTAACGCGTTTTAAAGAGGGTGATGATACAGGCGGGCTACCGGCAAACCCTGCTATGGAGACCAGATGCAGTTGATAATCCTGTTTTAAGGCGTCAACGGTTGTTTGCCAGACTCTATCGTCCGACATTAATCCCGGAATCAAAATGACCGCCGGACCTTCGCCTATGCGCTCAACGGTAAAGTCTGCTGCTTTAGAGGATTGTATACTCATGATCACAATAACAATTATGAGAACCGGTGTGGGTATTGTATGTTGGCACAGTTGTTTTAACCATCGCTTATTCATGTTGTCTCCTGAGTGTTAACTATGGGTTTAATACATAGTCACGACAAGAGAGCAGAATGTGACACTTGTTTATAAAAACTTTTGTATTTGGCTATTCAATATTCTTCCTATCTTGTTTAATCCATTCGGGTGATTGTTTGATTCAGTTGATAGCTTTGGTCTGCTTCAATCTTAATTGGTTCAGGCGCATTGGCGGCTTCCACGCATATCATGGTGTGATAGCCGTTATCGGGAAAGTCACTCATAGCCTTTGATTTTTTAATCCACGGATTCCAGACAACAGTACCAGTGTCATTGGTTTGATGAATGCTTAGTATTTTGTTTTTTGTCGCCGGATGTGTGTTGGTAACAAGCTGCATACTGGCATTTTGTTTGTGATAAATTCGGTCGATTTCTTGTGTGATGGTGATAGGAGGCATTTGTGTATCTAATGTATCGCTTAGTTGATCGAGAAACGAGCAGCCTTCCAGTCCTTGCAGTTTAGAGTCATCAATATTATCAAGCAAAAAGTAACTATGAATTGCCTGAGTCAATGGCATGGGTTTCTTCGAATTATTCACTGTATGCAATGAAACGGATAAGGATTCTGCCAATACAATATTGACTGTTAAGGTGAATGGATAAGGCCATACTTCCTGGGTTGATGGATCATTTGTCAGTTGCAATTGAATATGCACCGCCAAATTGTCGTCCTGATGAATATTAACCACAGTGAAATCCGATGTGCGGGCAAAGCCGTGTTGCGGCAGCGATGAATTCTTCGGGTGCTTACCAAACCAGGGCCAGCAAATAGGAATGCCGCCTCGTATAGCTTTGCCCGGGCGAAACTCTGCGATGGGGCTTAGCCAGAGCAACTCATTATCAAGATTATAGGTTTCGCTTTTTGTATTGACAGGCTTATGTTCTACGTCACTTTTTAGTGTGGAAGATAACTTGGGCACAAAAGATGTCACATGAGCGCCCTGAAGAAAAATTTCTGCCCGACACAGGGGTGACTCAATCAACAGTTGCGGCATATCCTTGTAAACCTCAATAAGTTGCGCCTGCAACTGCGGTTGATCGCTGTATACTTTTAAAATATTGAATGTCATATTTTATCTCTATTGTTTCCAAGTATCATTTGAGCTCTTATTGAGATCCTTTTATTTGACACCTCTTATTGAAAGCTCTTATTGAGAGCTAAGCAATCGAGCAAATGCTTTGTGAAATAAATTCGCTTAAAAGCATAGATTATGAATAGTGAGACGCTCAGCTTTAAAGTATCAAATTTGACCCCATGATATAGGGTATGCAAAAAAACAATCAAACAAAACATCAGCTATTAAAGTCTGATATTCAGCGCATCATCTGGTTTACTGCATTATTGTGGGTAATAAAATCGGCGGAAACTTTATTCGGATTTGAGGCGTTGCAGTATGGCGTTTACCCCAGAGACGTCAGTGGATTATTCGGTGTTTTAACGGCACCAATGATTCATGGTTCCTGGTCGCATTTAGCGGCAAATACGCCCTCGGTGCTGCTGTTGGGTATTGTTATGGCTTACGGTTACCCAAAATCGAAATGGTGGACCATTGCTGTTATTTGGGTGGTATCTGGGTTGGGTGTCTGGTTATTTGGGCGAGAAAGCTACCACATAGGTGCCAGTGGTTTAACCCATGGCGCATTTTACTTCTTATTTGTTGCTGCCATTTTACGACGTGACAAGCGTTCTATCGCTCTGATGTTGATAGCGGTGTTTATGCACGGTGGGATGATGTTGGGTGTATTGCCCTGGGATCCTGAAATTTCATTTGAGGGGCATTTATTTGGTGGCTTGGCCGGTGCAATCAGCGCCATCCTGTTTCGACATCGTGATCCTAAACCGGAAACCCGGTTATACGAATGGGAACGTGATGATTATGAGGATGAATTAGAGCCGGAAGATTACCACGCGGCTAGCGATAGTGATGACCAGTCATTTCAAAATAGAATTATTGAGGATACGACAATTCAGGATACGACAAATAATCGCTAAGAAATGACTGGTGCATCGAGTTTTTTATTCTCCGGGCTTTTTAGAATCATCAATTAAAAAGCTGGCATTAAGCTTTAAGCGGCCAGCTTCAAGTTCCGAATCCAAATCATTTTTAATAGTAAACAGTAAATCTTTGCTGATGGGTGTTTTATCCGTAGGATTAAAACAGGCCCAGCCATTTCGACCATTTTCTTTGACGGTGTAAAGCGCATGATCGGCAAGCTCAATGGTATGCTCCCAGCTCAGTCGTTTGATGTCTTGTTTAAAGAAAGGGTACTCGGCAAAACCAATGGAGCAGGTAATGGTTTCGGTTTTATCGTCCGATACTTTAAAGCTGGTTCGTTCTATGGCAAGTCGCAATCGATTAATAATGATTGGCGCCATAGGGCCAGGCATGGGACGGAACACAATAATAAATTCTTCGCCACCCCAACGTACTGCGTAATCCCCTTCACGAATATGATTGCGGATCACTTCTGAAAACTTCTGGATCACATCGTCACCCGCTTTGTGCCCATAAGTGTCGTTAATATTTTTAAAGTGATCAATGTCAACCAGCGCAAAAATCATGGTGTCGCCTTCGTATTGCGCGGTTAACTCTCGTTCAAAATGCGCTAAGTCTGCAGGCAGCTGACTCGCTAAATAACGTCGGTTTTTCAGACCGGTGAGCTGATCGGTTTGACTGGTTTCTTTTAGGGCTTCTACGGCTTCGTGTAACTTTTGGTTCGACACTTCTAGTTGCTGTGTGTGCTGTTTTATTTTATCTTCCAGCTCCTGCTTTTTTGCCTGCAAACTGCGGGTTCTCAGTTTGTGCCAAAAGTTAATTAAAATGGCCGTTGTGATAATGATTAAAATGTAAAACCAGAAGGACTCATAAAAATAAGGCGCAATGGTAAAGTGGAGTTCGGCAGTTTGCTTGCTCCAGAGTCCGGCATTATTAGACGCCTGAACTTGAAAAGAATAATTCCCCGGAGGTAAGTTGGTGTAATTGACTCTGCGCTGCGCTTTAGGATCCAGCATTTGCCAGTCATCCTGATAACCCACCAGACGATATTTAAACAACACACTTTTAGGATCGCGATAACTTAACGCAGTAAAATCAAACTTTACGTCGCGCTGGTTTTGCGCCAGATTAAAACGCTGCGCTTCATAGGTGGAGTGCCAGTTATCATTGTACTGAATGCGCTCTATCACCACATTTGGCAAAATCTGGTTTAAGCGAATATTGGCGGGATCTATATTCACAGCGCCGTCGCGAGTTGGGTACCAAAGCTGGCCATTATGAAGAAAGCCTTTTGCATTACCGGCGCCGTTACAACAAAATCCTTTCTGGCTACCAAGAATGCCGCCACTTTCGCTTAAAATCATATAGGCAAAAATATCATCGCGCTGTTTATCAATGTACTGTTCAATGTGTGATAAAGGCGTCTGGTACAAGCCCTTAAAGCCACTTACCCAGAGATGATCGTTGCCGTCATTGATCACGGTAAAGCTTTCATTAACAGGCATACCATCTTGCTCGGACAATCGATGCCACTGACCGTTGCGTAAAAAATAAAGTCCCTGACTGATGGTGGATATTACCATTTGAGGTTGTCCCGAAACTGAATTCGGCAACTCTTCAATATCGGAGACATCCAGTTTTAAATTAAGGCCTTTATCTAACCCTACGGGTACCAATTGCCCATCAATCAATTGATGCAGGCCTTTTTGGCTGCCCACCATTAAGCGACCATCGCTCAGTTCTGTTATTGGCCGTATAAAAATAAATTCACCGCTTTTGGTGGTGTAGGGGATTAACCGCTGTTCGGTGTACTGGAAAAGGCCATTTGAGGTTCCCAGCCATAATCGCTGTTGACTGTCTCTGAAAATACTGTTGATTTGCAGAGTGGATAGTTGTTCTTTGTGTGCCGTGAGTTGTGCCTTGCCATCTGAATAAGTGGCCAGTCCTTTGCGGGTTCCAATCCAAAGCTTGTCCGGTTCTTGTAAAAGGGTGTAAACGGTAGGGTGTGGTAAATCTTCAGGTTTTATTAATTGCTCAAACGTACCGTCTTTCAACAGCGATAAGCCAAGGTTGGTACCTGTCCATATGCCTTTGTCATCCAGTGTGGGTAAAACGCTCCATACCAAAGGTTCATTTAATCCGCTGCTCACACTGTAGCGACGAGTGCGGCCATTCCATAACCGGGCAATTCCGTCACGATAGCTGCCAAACCATAAGTTTTGCTCATGATCTTCGTATATGGTTAAAACTTGCTGAAAGTTATGCGGGTTATCATTGGGTACATGCTCGACAACCTGGCTCGATCGAATGCGGTACAGGCCATTGATGGTGCCAATCCATAAATTGTTGTCAGAATCGGTTCCCAGAGCATCAACCGGGTATTGGTAAAGTGCTGTCGATGTTTGAAACTCATTTATCTGGCCACTTTCGGGCGAGTAGATAAGAAGCCCATTGTTGGTGCCAAGCCACAAAGTGCTATTGTGCCAAATCATCTGGCTGATGGTTGAATCCTGATACTCCACTGGAAGCGAGATCTGCTGAAATTGATCACCGTTCATTCGCCATAGGTTGCCAACACCGCCAACAAAAAGAGCATTATTAGCAGTGTAAACACTGGAAACCGTTTGCGGAATTTTTGTGTAACGCACCAGCTTATCTTGCTCAACGCAATAGAGTCCTTCTACGGTGGATAACCAGATTCGACCATGAGGATCTTCATCAACTTTAAGTACATTGAGTTGTAATGGCTGGTTATCCGTATCTCTATTGATATGAGTAAAAGAGCCTTTCTCGTATCGAGTTAGTCCTTTATAGGTGGCAATCCAAACCCGTCCTTTTGAGTCGGTCAGCAAATCCTGAATAAAATTGCCCGGTAATTCTGGCGTATTGTCGGAACTGTAAGTGGTAAAGCTGACGCCATCAAAACGCGCAACACCCGCCTGAGTGCCAATCCACATATAACCCTGATCATCCTGAGTCAGGCTATGCACGGTGATTTGAGGTAATCCCTGCTCTATAGACCAGGCATCCAGTACATATTGACTGAAGGGTTTATCAGGATCGAGCGCCTGTAATGACGGACTATTAAAGGCAAAACCACAAACAATTATTAGAGTTAAAGCAATAGATTTCATATTTTTCTTTTTTGGTATGAGGAAAAAGAATGTTCTGTTAAGTGTAGATATAAATGGACAAATCAACAATGTAACTGTTGCGGTATTATGCACTAATTCGCATAGAAAACAGATGTTTACAGAGTATTAGCGCCTTTCGGTAGTGGCAAATTGGTTTTAACTGGACTAATCTAAAAAGAGTTAAACCAATACTGGCGGGTTGTATGGCTTTCTGCATAAGCAGGGCTACGCGAGACTTGTGCCACAAAAATGACAAATTAAAGAACATTGAATTGAAATCGACGGCACTGATATTTACGAAATCATTATTTATCGGGGGACTTTCTGCATCGGTTGCGGCAGGCGATACCGATCTATTTTCAATGAGTCTGGAAGACTTGTTAAACATACAGGTGGTCACCACACCAAGTATGTACGAACAGTCCATTCAATCGACACCCGTTTCTACAACTATCATCACCGCTCAACAAATTAATGAGCAAGGGTATCGTACCCTGTCTGATTTGTTGGCTGCCCAGCGAAGCTTTTATGTGGCTTATGATCGAAACTACAGCTACGTTGGTGTACGAGGCTATGCCCGGCCGGGAGATTTTAACAGCCGTGTGCTGATTATGATCAATGGCCAAAGGATCAACGATAATTATTATGATTCGGGCTTTATTGGCAGAGAGTTTCCGTTATCAATGCAAGCCATTGAGCGTGTCGAAATAGTACGCGGTCCAAATTCATCTGTTTATGGATCCAATGCACTTCTGGCGGTTGTTAATGTTGTCACTCGAAACAATGACAATACTAAAGAAGTTAGGTTAACCGCTGGTCGTTTTAATACTTATTCAACAGAGGCATTTATTTCCAAAGCACTGGATAGTGAACAGCAGCTGACGGTATCACTATCAACCTATCATTCAGATGGTGATGATTTTGTGTATTATCCGGAGTTTGACTCACCGTCAACCAACAATGGTGTTTATCAAAATAATGATGGTGATTTTGCCAATAAACTGTTTTTAAAATACACACAAAGGGCATTCAGCTTTTCGGCGTTTTACTCCAAACGAATTAAAGACATTCCAACCGCATCCTATGGCACTTTATTTAATGCTCAGGGCACCGAAGTTAAAGACATTAAAATACATTGGGATGCAACCTTGCTGCATGATTTTAATAATGATATTGCCATGACCTGGACGTTTTATGGTGACCGCTACGATTACAGTGGCGATTACGTTTATGATTATCCGCCGGTCACCATTAATCGAGAAAATACAAGGGTGGATACCCTGGGTGCAAAAGGTGTGATCAGTCATCAAATTAACAGCCATCATTTAATGTATGGTGTTGAACATCGACGTGATCATTCATTTCAATACGAAAACTTTGATGTTGAGCCTTATTTTTTGTACGAACAGAATAGAGGTAGCCAGCATTTTTCAGCGTTATTTTTTCAGGATGAGTTCGCCAGTGGTAATCATTGGTTATGGACTCTGGGGGCTCGACTCGATAAATATTCGAATTTTGATACCAGTTTTAATCCTAGACTTAGTGTTCAGTATAATACCACTGATGATTCGAGCTGGAAGTTGCTGGCTACTCGAGCATTCCGTATACCCAGTCTTTCGGACCGCTCGGTAACCGGTGATCTGAATGCTGAAACAGTAAAGAGTGTGGAGTTAGTCTATGAGAAATTACTGACAAAAAATTCTAACTTAATGACCACTGTTTTTTATAATCAAATTGATAATCTGATCTCGTTTCGTTTTGATGAAGATTTAGGTGAAACGACAGCGTTTAATAGCAAATCCAATGTTAATTCAAGAGGGTTTGAGTTGGAGTATCGTTATCAGATGAAGAATCAATTAATTTTATCGGCCAGTTATGGCTACATCAGTGCACAAAGTAATAATGAACTAGTGACGGCTAATTCGCCGCAACATTTATTGAAAAGTAATGTTTTAATGCCTGTGTTTGATGGCTTTTGGAATATTGGTTTGAATGCTCAATATTTAAGTGAACGAAAAACGGTATTTGGCGATTGGGCAAAAGCCTACTTTTTAACAAATATGACCATTAGCTCAACCGATGACTTTTCAGAAAAATGGCAGTTAAGCGCCAGCCTCTATAATATTTTCGATAAGCAATACGCTGATCCGGCGTCTATTAATCACACCCAAACCACCATTCCTCAAGATGGACGCAGTCTTTATCTGCAAGCCAACTATCGGTTGTAATTTCTTAAGCGCCAGTCGTCTAGAGTTCTAACGGTTTAACTTATTTCGTTGGATTAATATTCTATTTTATGGCATTTGGTTGGGGAATTTTTGAGAGCGAGTTGGATGCTTTTTCTTGTGCTTATGTGATCAAAGTGTGGGTGCAGGTTAATGCCAAAGCTTGGTCGGCAGTTGGGCTCCTTAACCATTTGAAAGGCAGGGAGTAATAGCTAAATAATGGATGGATTTCTATTTTTGCGGGCCACTTTCTACAGCTAACTTTGAAAATAGGAAATAAATAGATCAACTTTGGCTTCTGGTGTAGCAAGTTGATTAAAGTGCTTTGCTAATTCGATCTCTTGCCGTGCCATAATTTCATTACGTTCAGTAACTAACAGACGTTTTTCTTCATCCAGTTTTTGAAGTCGGTTGTCTATTTGCGACAGCCTTTCGCTAAAAGAATCTGACACATTAATTTCCTAGCACTTCCGCAAGCTTTTGATAAGCGGCAGTGTGTTTTTTATCTGGCATATTGGCCAAGTTAGTTTGCTTCCACTTAATAGCCGGAAGCTCACTCACGCTATTTAATCCTAATAAGTTCCAATTGGGTTGTTTGTTCTTAAATGACAACAGAAAAGTTTTTTCATCGGTAGTCAAATCTTCGTGGAGCAATTTAATTAACTTAGTTCGTACATTCAAAAGTTCTTCAAGTGGAATGTCCTTTTCGGCCATGTTGGCAAACTCTCCTTCATAAATCGCTGAAATATCTTTGAGTTTCGGCTGTAGTAATTCAGCCATTGGCCTGTTATGACTGGCTATATAGACCAGTAGAGCTTTTCTAATATCATCGGTCAATCCTTCGTTTTCCAACAGCCACTTTACATCAAACAGATCACGGGGGTGTTGTCTGTCTAAGGCTGCGCAGATTTTTCCTGCATAGAGATCCGGCAAAGTTACCACAGCAACTTCTGCAAAACCAAATTCGTCCTCCACAGCTTCGCAAACAGTCATTACTTTTGGTTTAAATACTGTTCCGCGCAAGACAGGTGATAACTCAATTTTTATTTGTACACCTTTGCGGGCTATAACCAGCCTCAATGCATCCTCTTTTTGTTTGTACGATTTTGATACTTCTGTTTCGGCTAGATTAGATATTAAAGTGTCACTTATCTTATCTAGTGCTGTACGTATATCAACTAATGCTTCTGTACGAGATTTCATTGGTAGGTAAACCAAATCAATATCTATTGATAGTCTGGGCAAATCCCGTACGAATAGATTAATAGCCGTTCCGCCTTTTAATGCAAAGCACTCATGCTGAGACACGAAAGGTAAAACTTGCATGAGCAGCTGAACCTGCTTGTAATAATTACTTGAACGATCCATTAGATCCTATCCTTGTTATAACTCATTTATGTCAGCCATATGGCGCGGCACTGTTATTAAGTAATCTTTATCAAGTATCCCTCCTTTTACAATGACTCGTTTACCAGAACCAAGATCATATTTATCTGATTTCAGCTTCTTAAACCACGAATAATTTTGCCGCTTAGCTAACCAAAAGAACAGGCGCTTCACTTTGATATTGCAACAAGCATCAAGTAGTGCATCTAACTTACGCGGTGATAAGTTCACTAACCCTTGCATTAGTTCATTTGCATGCTCGATGGTGACGGTGCCCGGTGTGGATGCCAACACTTCCAATATCGCTTTTTCTGGGCATGAGTAATAAATGGGTGGTAAGCCAGATTCCCACTCATATGCTTTTATAAACTTTTCGCTTTTCATAACGCTTTCAGACCAAAGCGCTTTAACGCTATGACTTTCATATATTGTGGATAACGATAGACGCGCCAGCCAGGACGGTAATTTGTTCTGCGAATATAAATGCACAACTTGTTTGCCCATAGACAAGTATTGTGATAAGCCCGATAGGTACAACGCCGTTAAACCGCCCACATGTACTGATGGTACTGGACTATCGTCCATCCGCTGAAGTGAAGCCACAATGCCTTCCCAACGAAGATTCCTCGTGTACTGGCTATAAACCCCAGATGCCAACAACAACAATGTCTCTGTTTTAACCGCATTATCTAAAGCGTGAGTGCTAAAGCCTTGCATGGTTAACCACTTCTTGGTGGCCAGCATTCCATAGGGCAATAACTCCCTAAGTGGCTCTTTATAGCCAGCTTTCTTCACAGAGTTTTTCAATGCCTTATTTTTTCTCAAGATAATCCAACTTTTCTAATAAAAGTTTAATACATTTCGAATATACGGCGTAAATCGCCGCGAAATAGTTGTTAGATAAACTAGCATGAATGAGGTTGGTTTACAATTTGTATGTAATACGGCGATGATCGCCGTGAATGAAGGGTGGGGTAAACTAATGATGTGCCATTAAGTGGAGGTGAGACATTCTATGATCTTTCAATTGGTTACTTGTAATAAAATTGTGGTCGTCAGTCGATACGATAATATGGTCGACAGATATATTTTCTTAAATTTGAAAATACGTCTGTTCAAAAGAAGCTGTAAAATCCTCTCCCACCATGATTCCAACCCACTTGGTTTCAAATTCTAAAGATGCCTCTACTCATTCTCGATGGAAGTTGAAGAAAAGTTGTTGGATTACACATATTGAAACCTTGATACGAGTAAAGCTTGTCTAAGTGGTTGAGAATAAGGATGAAGTTTGTAGTCCTCACAGACTTGAACGGTGGACTTGGGTCGGGTTGTAGAGAGCGAGTCGGGTGCTGAAACAGTAGCGAGTTCCGAGTCTCGGGTTTCGAGTATTAAATATTAAGGAAGTGCAAAAATGGTGGGCCCTCACAGACTTGAACTGTGGACCTACCGATTATGAGTCGGGTGCTCTAACCAGCTGAGCTAAGGGCCCATTTTTGCATCATATAGATGGATTTTTACTCGCATTACCTGAGTGGGTAGTTACCAAGCTAAAAATCAGGGGGTTACGCTCTGCCCAGCAATAGCTGACGTACTATTATCTGTGCAAGCGAGGAGCGAAGTTTACGGTAAATCCCTGAGCGATTCAATGCCGTTTTTATAACAAGATAGAACTTTGTAATGAATTGTAAATCTGACTGATCCTTGCCCGCAAATCCAGTATTCTAGCCAGCTCAGGCAATTTGAGATAGAAACCATGACGCATCCTTCCGAAACCGATAATCAAACTGAGCAACTACTAAGCAAAAGTGCCCCTACCTGGGTGGTCCATTTTTTTGTGACCCTCGCTATTTTAATCATTGCCATTATGGTGATTGGTGCCATGTTTGCCAGTAAGCCAGAGGCGCGTAAATTTGGCAGTCGCCCAACCCCTTCTGTTGCGGTTGAAACCTCACAATTGCAGGCAACGCAATACGATGTGTGGATAGACTCTTACGGCACGGCAAAAGCCTTAACGCAAACACAATTGGTGTCGGATGTGAGTGGCCGGGTTGTGTCGGTATCGCCAAGTATCCGCGCTGGTTCTAGTTTTAAACAGGGCGAAGTCTTGCTGCAACTGGATGATCGGGATTACCGCATCGAAGTGGATGTGGCAAAGGCGAGTGTCGCCGATGCCGAGGTAAAGTATATGCAGGAGCTTGCTCAGGCAGATATCGCCGGGCGAGACTGGAACGTTCGCCCCGGAAATGCAAAGGGCAAAGCCTTAGCGCTGAGAAAGCCTCAGGTTGCCGCTGCAAAAGCCTCTCTGGATGCTGCTAAAGCAAGACTCGCCAAAGCCCAGCTCAATTTGGAACGTACTCAGATTAGAGCCCCGTTTGATGGTCGTGTGATGCGACAAACGGTCGATTTAGGTCAGGTGGTTAATCCATCGCAAACCATAGCTGAAATTTATTCAACCGAAGCGGTTGAAGTCCGTTTGCCAATTAAAATGAGTGATTTATCCCATTTGTCGTTACCGGAAGATGATCGATACCAAGGGGAAAACCCAAGGGTTGTTTTTGAGGGCGAAGTGGGTAGCAAAACCTATCAGTGGCAAGGTGAACTGGTGCGCAGCGAAGGCGCATTTGATACCGCAACCCGAATGCTCTATGTGGTCGCAACCATTGATAATCCTTTTCAAAATACGGCGCAGCGACCTGCCATTCGAGTTGGGCAGTTTTTACGAGCCAAGGTGCAAGGACAGCGTTTGACCAATGTGTTTGTTATTCCTCGTCGCGCCGTGTCACAGGATTATTTTGTCAGTATCGCTCAAGAAGGCGTTCTGAAAAAACGCAAAGTCGAGCCTTTGTGGACCGATGCAGAGTCGGTAGTTGTTCCCGCTTCATTCAATCTCGATAATATTGCATCGACTCCGTCTAAGCCTGCCCTTGAACCATCGGATCGTCTTATTTTGACACCAACGGCAAACCTGCCCGATGGCACTCGTGTGAAATTTATTGGTGATGTGTCGGAGACTCAACAAGCCGCAAATTCGAATGGCCAAGATGAAAAAGCCCGATCGGCCAAAGGTTCTGCTAACAAAACCAAAGACAGCCCTGCCAATCGCACTAATGCTTCGAATTAATGCTTCGAATTTAATGAGGGATAAATCATGATTGCCTGGTTTACGAAAAACGATGTCGCGGCCAATATTTTATTGGTCGTGATCATGATTGCCGGTTTGTTTGTTTTAAAAACTCAAATTCCGGTCGATTTATTTCCCGAGTTTGAACAACGCTCTGTTCAGGTATCCATGTCGTTACCCGGTGCTTCACCACAAGAAGTCGAAGAAGGTATTACGATTAAAGTGGAAGAAGCCGTTCAGGACATTGAAG
The DNA here is from genome assembly GCF_003148745.1 of Pleionea mediterranea. Lineage (GTDB taxonomy): Bacteria > Pseudomonadota > Gammaproteobacteria > Enterobacterales > Kangiellaceae > Pleionea > Pleionea mediterranea. Next base: position 344,358 of record NZ_QGGU01000002.1, read on the forward strand.
GCATTCGACAGATCACTTCTCGCAGCAGCGAAGGTGGCGCTTCTGTCACTATCGAAGTGGAAGAAGGCTACGACGTTCGTGAAATGTTGGACGAAGTGAAAATTAAAGTTGATGCGATCAATAATTTTCCAATTGAAGCTGAAAATATTCTTGTGCAAGTTCCTCAATGGCGTCGTGATGCAATAGGCGTTGTTTTATACGGTGACTACGATGCAATGACGTTGCGTCGTCAGGCTGAAGATATTCGAGATGAAATCGCCAATTTAAAAGATGTCTCACAGGCCGAAGTGGACAATACCTTACGATTTGAAATTTCCATCGAAATACCGGAGTGGGCACTAAGAAAATACGATTTAACTCTGGAGCAAGTGGCCAATGTTTTACGACAGAACTCGCGCGATGTTTCTGCTGGAAACTTAAAAACCGAAGGTGGTGAAATATTTATTCGCAGTCGTGGGCAAGCTTATCGAGCCGCAGAGTTTGCTGATATTCCCATCATCACCACCCAAGACGGAACCATGATCAAGTTGGGTGATCTTGCGACCCTCAAAGACGATTTTGAAGAGACACCATTGAGAACCCGGTTTAACGGTGTGCCAGCCGTTGAAGTTGAAATTTTCCGTACTGGCGACGAAAGCATTATTGAGGTTACGCAGGCGGTTAAAGATTATATTGCGCAAAAGAAGTCACAAATTCCAGAAGGATTAAATCTGGATTACTGGCGAGACAGAAGTGAGCCCATTAAAGCGCGATTAAAAACCTTAACCACCAGTGCCTGGCAAGGGGCTTTATTGGTGATTGCCTTGTTGGCGTTATTTTTAAGACCCGCTGTGGCATTTTGGGTTTGCCTTGGCATCCCCATGAGTTTTATGGGCGCATTTTTATTTATGCCCGTGTTTGATGTGACATTAAATTTAATGAGTTTATTCGCCTTTATACTGGTGCTGGGGATTGTCGTTGATGATGCCATAGTCACTGGCGAAAATGTTTATGCGCATTTGCAGCGCGGGGCAGATCCGTTAGATGCAGCCATTAAAGGCACACAAGAAGTGGCGGTTCCAGTAACCTTTGGCATACTGACAACGGTTGCTGCATTTTTGCCCTTGGCGTTTCAAACAGGACGCGGCAGTTGGTATTCGGCAATTCCGTATGTGATTGTTCCGGTGTTACTGTTTTCCCTTATCGAATCGAAATTAGTTTTACCGGCTCACTTAAAACATGTAAAGCGTCGAGTCAATCATCGCTCTCGATTAACTCAAATTCAGCAAAGTATTTCTCGTTCATTAGAAATATTTATTGAAAAGTATTACCAACCTGTATTGGCCCTGGCCATGCGTTGGCGCTATGCCACCTGGATGTTAATGTTTGCCAGTTTGCTGATGATTATCAGCTCTATCATAAGCGGGCAGACAAAGTTTGTCTTTTTCCCTCGTGTTCAAAGTGAAGTGGCTACCGCAACATTGGTTATGCCTGCTGGTACGGCGTTTGAAAGTACCGATCGAATCGTGTCATTTATGACCGATGAAGCGCAAAAGTTACGAGACAAATATACCGATCCGGAAACCGGCGAGTCGGTCATTCGTAATATTTATTCAATCAGCGGTGGACGCAATGCAACCACAGGCCGAGTGCGAGTCGATACGGTTCCACCAGAAAAACGCACCATTGATGTTAGTACACGCGAAATTGTTAACGAGTGGCGCAAAGGCGTTGGCCAGGTGGCGGGCGCTGAGCAATTAAACTATCGGGCTGAAATTGGTGGTTGGGGCGGCGCACCGATTAATATTGAATTAAAAGGACGCGATACCGACTCATTGATCGAGCTGGGTGAAAAATTAAAAGCCAAGTTGGCCTCCTATGCTGCCGCTTCAGATATTGAAGACTCATTGTCTGATGGTAAAGAAGAATTACAACTCGAATTAAAGCCGGAAGCTCGTTTGCTTGGACTGAGTTTGAATACTGTTGCCAGTCAGGTGCGTCAGGCGGTGTTTGGGTTTGAAGTGCAGCGCGTACAACGGGGCCGCGAAGAAGTTCGAGTGATGGTTCGCTATCCACTGGAAGCGCGGCGATCAATTGAAACCTTAGAGCAAATGATGATACGGGTAGGGCCGAATCAGGAAGTTCCCTTATGGCAGGTGGCCGATGTTTATCCGGGATTAAGCCCGAATAGTATTCTGCGCATTGATCGCCAGCGAACTTTATCGGTTACGGCAGATTTCGATAAACAGGCGGGTAACTTAACCGTTGTGCAAAATGAGCTGCGAGACTTTTTACAAAATCAAATATTCAGCTACCCTGGTACCAGTTACGAGCTTGCCGGTGAAGCCCGTGATCAGGAAGAGTCGTCACAAGGCTTGATTACAGGTGGATTGGGTCTGGCTATTTTGATTTATATTTTGCTGGCGATCCCTTTTAAATCTTATTTTCAGCCGTTAATTGTTATGTCGGTGATACCGTTTGGACTGGTGGGTGCAGTCATTGGCCATTGGATAATGGGAATGGATCTGACACTGCTTAGCTTTATGGGGATGTTGGCATTATCCGGTGTTGTGGTGAACGACTCACTGGTCTTAGTCGATTACATCAATAACAAACGGCGTGAAGGGATCAAGGTCGCGACGGCTGTTTTTCAGGCTGGAGGAAGACGTTTTCGACCCGTATTATTAACGTCACTAACAACCTTTGCTGGCCTTATGCCGCTATTATTTGAAAAGTCCACTCAGGCGCAATTTCTAATCCCTATGGCCGTGAGTTTAGGGTTTGGGATTTTATTTGCAACGTTAATTACTTTGTTTATTGTGCCGATTAATTATCTGATTCTTGAAGATGCTGGTCGCTATTTCAAAAGATATGGTAAAGATATAAAAGGTCTGATTAAAGTTGGCACTAACAAGATTAAACAGAACAGCTAAAAGCCATTTCAAAAATAGCGACCGAAGGTGAGGCTAGGAAAGCTTTGATAAATAAACGTCGTTTACGCGCAGTCAATGAGCATGTTGAGTCGAGATTTAATGCTGCATCATCGGTGCAGCATTTTTGAGATAGCTTCTAATGATTTATCGAGCACAGAGTAGCGGTTAATAACAAACAACCGTTTGCTCTATTGCTGTTATGTGATCCGCACTGTGACTTTCTTTGTTGTGCCATAAAACTCATGGTCATTTAATGACATCAGATTAACGATGTGTCTTGGTGTTCGTTCGTTGTATGACGTTCTTTGTTAATGTTTGAGAAATACCGTTCGGAAAATTTATCGGTCGACAAGGGCTTGCTCCAAAACTCACCTTGGCCATACTGACAGTTTAATTGTTTAATCGCCATCAGTTCATCGGCGGACTCTATCCCTTCAGCAATGGTCTCTGCATTAATGGCCTGAGCCAGACGAATAATGGTTTGTGTGATTGCTTTATTGGTTTTACTGATATGAATATTGCGAATAAAGGTGAGATCAATTTTAACTTTATCGGCCTGAATTTTTTGTAAGTAAGCAAGCGAAGAGTAACCGGTGCCAAAATCATCAATGGCAATATGAAATCCCATCGACTGTAATTTTGAAATGGTATTCAATGATTGAATAGCATTTTTCATGACCGTTGATTCGGTAATTTCAAAGCAGATATTTTCTGGCGCGACCTGATAAGCTGCTAGCTGCTCGTTAATAAATTCGATAAAGTCCACATCATAGAGATCTTGTGTTGATAGATTTATCGAAACAATAAACTTTGGTGGAATGTTTGATTGAACGCTTAGCCAGTGAAATGTCTGGTCAATAACCTGTTGCGTAATTTGCGAAATAATGCCCATCTGCTCGGCGACTTCAATAAAGGATGACGGACTCATTATGCCTTCTTGCTCATGTTTCCAGCGAATTAACACTTCACAGCCAATGGCTTGTTGCGTGTAGAGATCGAACTGAGGTTGCAGTCGAATATCAAAGTCGCGATCAGCAATAGCCTGTTTAATATTGTATAAAAGATGGGTTTGTTTTTTCAGTTGCTTATCCGCTTCTGGCGAATAAATATTCCAGCTGTTTTTATTGTCTGGTTTATTTAGCAGTGCAATTTGTACTTTTCTGTAATTATCCAGTGGCGATACCTGTTCTGCCGTCACAATACTTGCGCCAATATTAATATCCAGTGAGACTTCAAAGTCTTTAACGGTGACGGGTTCGGAACAGACTTGTAACAATGTCTCCAGTTTGGTTGATAAATTTTCACCGGGCTTAATTAAAAACAGCAACTGATCGCCGGGTAAGGTGATAAAGAACTCATCTTTGCCAGAGGGGTGTTTGAATTTTACCGACCAATGTTTGCTTTGCAGTAGTTTTTTAAGACGCTTGATGTGTTCACGATAAATAGGTTCCAGTAAATTAGGCCCCAGTAAACCAACCAGCTTTTGATAATTTAAGGTATCAACAATAACCATAGCCAGAGACTTTTCATTTTCTAATAATGGATTTATTTGTGACGAGAATTCATTAATAAAAAAGGAGTAGTTTGGTAGTTTGCGTTGAGGATCGATATAGGCTTTGGTAATGGCTTTTTTTTCCGCGTACCTGAGTCGATCGGCCAGTGCAACGGATAACAGTAGTAATTCGGCAACCGAACCAATAAAGAAAGCGTGCAGTCCAAAAGTTGTTAAAGGGATTAAGTGAACAAATGTTGCAATGCCAATTGCAGCGCCTATCAGTACCATCATCCATGAAAGAATAAAGTAACGGGCGGGTCGAAAGCCGTTATTCCAGGCAGAAAAAGCCATGCTCATTAAAAAGATCGAAGCCGCTGTTTGGTAAATTGTAAAGGGTGGAATGGTTAAGTACTCGGGTAGAATTATCGTGAGTATTAATGCAATAGGCGTGATGACATGAAACCACTTTAAGTAACGATAAAACGAAGGTGTATGAACTTTAGCGTTTAAAAAAGTTTGAGCAAACTGTGCGGCAACCCAAATCAAGATAACATTCATTGGCATAATATTTTGCGCAATAAACAATTGAAATGAATGTGGCCATATTAGAAAGCCAAAGCCGTGTAAGCCGGAAAAATAGACAAAGGTGATGCTGTGGAAAACTAAATACCAAAAATAGGTTTTTCCGGGATTTAACGCATACACAAAAGTGTTGTAGAGCGCGAGTACTACAAGCAGAGCAATCGCTATACCCCAGTAAAAGAAAGTAAAGTTAGTATGCTCTGTGAAAGATGGTTCATCATAAATGGTAAAAGGCGCAAGCAAAGGACCTTCATTTTGTTTGCGAATTAACAAGGTTAGCTCATCACCGGCTTTAATATTAAAGCTGAATACAGGACCTTGATAAGGTTTTCGGCTATGACTGTTGTTGATTAAGCCAAGACCGCTGGATTTGATGAGTTGATTGTTTTCAAACAGGTAAACCGAAAGGTGGCGAAGGTTATGCGTTTCAAACACCAGATGAAATGGTTTTGGCTGTTGATCCTTAAAGCTTCCACGTAGCGTTAGTTTATGCCAGTAGGCATGGCGTCCCGGCTTGGTTGATTCTGCAAAGTTATCGCTATTATAACGGATGGAATTTAACAGTTTTTCCGGGTTTTGATCGTGTGTTTCTTTAAGGGTTAATAGTTTTTCTCTGACAGGATAAACGCTTGTCGATTCAGACAATGTAATGGCCGAGTCTTCTGCCATGACTGATGTAGGGTTAAGCAGTAATATTAGGGTGCTGACAAAAGCACAGAGTATGGCTTTCATGCAAACTACTCGATGTCCTTTATTATTGTGATATCCATTCGGTTGTATTCGTTATGTATTTTTATCCATTACATAACAAAAACTCCGCCTTGGCGGAGTTTTAATTTAATTACTGCTCATCAAGAAAACTGCGAAGCTTCTCTGAGCGAGAAGGGTGCCGAAGCTTTCTAAGTGCCTTGGCTTCAATCTGTCGAATCCGCTCTCGGGTTACATCAAACTGTTTGCCGACTTCTTCAAGCGTGTGATCGGTATTCATATCAATACCAAATCGCATCCGCAGTACTTTTGCTTCGCGAGCGGTCAGTCCTGCAAGCACATCTTTGGTGGCTTCACCGAGGCTGGTTGCCGTCGCTGAGTCAACCGGAGACTCTTGCGCACCGTCTTCAATAAAATCGCCCAGATGCGAATCTTCATCGTCCCCGATAGGGGTTTCCATTGAGATCGGCTCTTTGGCAATTTTAAGAACTTTGCGAATTTTATCTTCTGGCATTTCCATACGAACCGCCAGTTCTTCTGGTTGCGGCTCGCGTCCCATTTCCTGAAGCATTTGACGAGAAATTCGGTTCAACTTATTAATCGTTTCGATCATATGAACCGGAATACGGATGGTTCGTGCCTGATCGGCAATGGAACGGGTAATGGCCTGACGGATCCACCAGGTTGCATAGGTTGAGAATTTATATCCGCGACGGTATTCAAATTTATCAACCGCTTTCATCAAGCCTATGTTGCCTTCCTGAATTAAATCGAGGAATTGCAGTCCGCGGTTGGTGTATTTTTTCGCAATGGAAATAACCAGACGCAAGTTGGCTTCAACCATTTCCTTTTTCGCACGACGGGCTTTTGCTTCACCAATGCTCATTCGGCGATTGGTTTCTTTAAACTCGGAGATGGAAAGGTTGGTTTCTTCTTCAATATTTAATAATTTGTTCTGACAACGAATCACATCTTCTGCGATCATTTCCAGCTCATCGTGGTAAGCAACATCTTTAGAAAGATGCGAGTTTAACCATTTGGTATTGGTTTCGTTGCCCGGAAATTCGGAGATAAACGTTTTGCGAGGCATGGTGCCTTTGTCGACCACCAGCTTCATGATCAAGCGCTCTTGTGTTCGTAATGCGTCCATTTTGCGACGCATTTTAGAGCTTAATCGGTCAAATTCTTTTGGCAGTAATTTAAACTGCATAAATTGATCTTGCAGTTCAGAGACCTGTTTTTGTGCCGACTTGTGGGCACGGCCGTATTTTTTAATCGCATTAACGGTTTTTTCATGCTGCTTACGCAATACGGCAAATTTTTCAGCGGCTTCTTCAGGATCCGGCCCTAAATCGACTTCTTCGTCGTCTTCATCATCTTCGTCGTCATCTTTGGCGTCTTCTGGAACTTCCGAACCAACGTTTGAGCCGGCGACAATAATGTCATCGTCTTCAGTGCCATCACTAAAGCCGGTGATGATGTCGGATAATTTTATTTCGCCAGCAAGAAAGCGGTCGTAATCATCAAGCAAGGTTTCAACGGTTGCCGGATATTCAGCAATAGCAACAGCTACTTCACGAATGCCTTCTTCAATTCGTTTGGCGATGTCAATTTCGCCTTCACGGGTCAGCAGTTCAACAGTACCCATCTCACGCATGTACATACGCACAGGGTCGGTGGTGCGACCAAAGTCGGAGTCTACATTTGCCAACGCAGCAGCGGCTTCTTCAGCGGCTTCGTCGTCAGCAACGGCATCTGCCATTAATAAGGCATCTGCGTCGGGCGCTGTTTCAACCACCTGAATGCCCATGTCATTAATCATTCGAATAATGTCTTCTACCTGATCCGGATCAACAATATCGGGCGGAAGGTGATCGTTCACTTCAGCATAGGTCAGGTAACCCTGTTCCTTACCGCGAGCAATCAAGAGTTTTAATTGTGACTTTTGTGACTGGCTGGTCATCTCGTTCGACATTCAGTTACGACCTTATATACAAAGTTAATATAGAATTCATCGGTGTTGACGGTAAAACTGACAGACAATAGAAAACCGCCGTGCTGCACACGAAACACGCAATTATACACAGTGTAGCTGGTAACGGGCAAATTTGCCGTGGTAAATAGCGCTTTTTGCGGCTATTTCGACTCAATTAATAGCGTTTGATACTCACGCTTTTCATCGGGGGACAGAGGACCTCGTTGAACTTTTTGTTGAAGCTCGTCAAATCGTTGTTCTTTAAAGGATTTTTCAAGTCTAGTAAAAATATCAATGATTTCCTGCTGCGCACCCGCTAATGGGAGCATTAAGTCTTCGTTGGCCAGCTTTAACAGGTGAGGCTGCACATTGGTGCCTCGCCAGTGTTCAATTAACGCGCCGACGCTTATGTTGGGGTTGGATCGCAATATTTCAATCATTGTTTTCAGAATTTCGTTGCCGGGCTGATTTAACTGACTCAACCATGGGCACTCGGGGATCTGGTTGACCAGCTCGCCATAGTGCAGCAACAGGGCAATGGCGCGGCGGATTGGGGTTAACTGACTGGTTTGAGTCAGCGGTATTCCACCGGATTGCTGTTTTGGACTGTCGCCAGACTGCTGTTTCGGTGGATCAAGTAACAGCGCATTGAGTTTTTGTTCGCTTAAACCCACCTGAAGCGATAGCTGCTGAATAAATCGTTCACGATGGATGGCATCGGTCATCAAATCGATAAAGGGTTTGGCAAGGTTGGCCAGTTTTCCGGGCCCCTCGAAGCTGTCCATATCCACCTGTGACTTTAAATGCTCCATTAAAAAGTCAAACAGGGAGGGAGCATTTTGCGCTTCTTCACAAAAGACTTCGGCGCCTACCTGACGAACCTGGGTGTCGGGATCTTCACCGTCCGGTAAAAACATAAAACGGATTTCCCGGTTGTCTTTAATTTGAGGGATGCTGTGGGACAGTGCTCTAAGTGCGGCGTCGCGACCGGCTCGATCACCGTCGAAGCAAAACACAATTTTTGAACAGACGCGGAACAGTTGTTGAATGTGGGTGCTGCTGGTGGCGGTGCCAAGGGTTGCTACCGCGTTGCGAACGCCAAACTGCGCCAGAGAGACAACGTCCATATAGCCCTCGACCACCACGGCCCAGTCAACTTTACGATTAAATTGACGCATTTCGTAGAGGCCATAGAGCTCGCGGCTTTTGTGGAATATATCGGTTTCGGGTGAGTTCAGATATTTCGGCTCGCCCTTATCGATAACCCGGCCACCAAAGGCAATGACCCGGCCGCGACGATCACGAATCGGAAACATCACCCGATCACGGAAACGATCGTAGCGGTTGCTGTCTTTTTCAATCAACATGCCGCAGTTGACCAGAGCCTTATTGATGCTCTGATCATGACCAAACAGGGCCTGTAACGAGTGCCACTCGTCTGGCGCAAAGCCCAAACCAAAGTCTCGAGCGATCTCGCCGCTTAATCCACGGTCTTTAAGGTATGTAATGACTCGCTCACCTTGTTTGCCAGCTTTTAGTTGTTGCTGGTAATAACGGGCGACTTTTTCCATCAGCTGGTAATAGTCGTGCTCCCATTGCCGTTCCGGCTTATTGGCAGAGCTGGCCTCTCGGGGCACTTCAAGGCCCTGAGCATGAGCTATATCCTCTATGGCATCGACGAACTCAAGACCATCGTATTCCATAATAAAGCTGATGGCATTACCGTTAGCGCCACAGCCGAAACAGTAGTAAAACTGCTTATCGGGGCTGACCGAAAATGACGGGGTTTTTTCATTATGAAACGGGCAGCAGGCCTGATAGTTTTTGCCTGCTTTTTTAAGCGTAATGCGCCGTTCGATCACCTCAACAATGTCGGTTTGCGACATAAGATCATCGATAAAAGATTTGGGTATGCGTCCGGCCATTCGATCCAAAGTAGTGGGGGTTGATTAAAGTGGGCTTATTATGCAGAGAGTACCCGGGAATGAAAAGGGAAAATCCGGTGCAATAAAAAAGCGCACTGGCAAACGCACAGTACGCTTTTTTGAAATAGCTGGTTTGGTGTAACCGGGATCAGCTCAGTCGAGCTTTAATTTTACCGCTTACCGCACCCATATCAGCACGACCTTGTAATTTGGGCTTTAAAATACCCATTACTTTGCCCATGTCGCGCATGCTTTCTGCGCCAGTGGCAGCAACAGCTTCGTCAATCAGTGCGGCAATTTCGTCGTCGTTTAATTGCTGAGGTAAAAAGTCCGATAATACTTCAATTTCCGCCTGTTCCACGGCTACCAGTTCATCACGACCGGCTTCTGTGTAGGCTTTTATGGATTCTCGGCGTTGCTTTACCATTTTATCCAAAATGGCAAGAATGGTGGCATCATCGACATCGTCTACACGATTATCGACTTTGTATTGTTTAACAGCAGCGGTGAGTAGACGAATGGTGCCAAGGCGATCTTTTGCCTTGGCACGCATCGCATCTTTCATCGCATTGTTGATTTGATCAAGTAATGCGGCCATATGCTAAAGGTCCTAATTCAATCTTAAGTGAATAAAACTGGATTAGTACATACGTCTGCGACGTATGCTTTCACGAGACACTTTTTTCGCGTGACGTTTTACTGCAGCTGCTTTTTTACGCTTGCGAACTGAAGTTGGTTTTTCGTAATGTTCACGACGACGAACTTCGGCCAGAACCCCGGCTTTTTCACAAGAGCGCTTGAAGCGACGCAGTGCTACGTCAAACGGCTCGTTTTCCTTTACCTTTACGCTTGGCATGAAAAATCACCACCTTAATAGTTGTATTGTTAACAATAAATACTCCGGATCCCGTGTGAAACCCAAAGCCCGCCAATTAGCGGGGCGCCGATCTTAATGGGTTTTACAGGTGAATGCAAAAATTTTGAACAAAATCTGTGCATTGGCCCGTAATGGGGGAGATAAAAAATGTCTGGGAGATTGTGTGTTGTATTATAGAAATCATAAATGTAAGTACTAACTTTCATAACTATAGGCGGAAATTGGGTGCTTTAGCAGCCTAACCGCGGGCGATTTGTCTCTGATTTTGCGTTATACTATGGCCGCTTTTACCACAGTTGCATTACTTTCTATAATTTTGCAGCAATTAAAGCGATACCAAGGGGTGCTCATTTGGTCTTTCTAAAGCCATGCTTTTGAAATGATCTTATTGAGCTGAGATACACCCTGTGAACCTGATCCGGTTAGTACCGGCGTAGGAATGGTCGGCGATAGTGTTTGTTCGCGTTGTTGGATCGTTACGCTTGGTTAACCGGTTGATTAACCGATTTGAGAGCGTTAATGAAATTTATACCCAGTTTTCTTCCTGTGGCGTTAAGCCTTTCTTTATTGTCTCTGTTGGCATCCGAAGCTGTTTTTGCTGACACTTCCGTTGTAAATAATGTTGACCCTTCTATCGTAAATAGCGCCAAAAACACTACTGAGCGCGCGTCTGAGGCTAGCCTTGATAGCAGCGAGAGTAGCAGCGAGCAGATTAATCAGCAAGTTGATGAGCATAAGATTGTGGTGCGTTCGCAATGGCGCAGCCGGGATTTGCAAAATTTGCCAACCAGCATTGCCGTGTTGTTCAGTGACTCTTTGGAGAACCGCAGCGCACAGCATCTCGACGATGTGCTGCGCAGTGTGGCCAATGTTAACTTTAATAGCGGTGCCAGCCGCGGGCGATTTGTGCAAATCAGGGGCATTGGTGAGCGCAGTCAGTTTGAGGATCCTATAAACCCCAGTGTTGGCTTTTATATCGATGGTGTGGATTTTTCCGGTGTGTTTGGTGCTGGCACTTTATTTGATGTGGCGCAGGTTGAAATTTTGCGTGGGCCACAGGGTGCGCGTTTTGGTTCCAGCTCACTGGCGGGCGCCATTTATATTGAAACCGAAGCGGCCGATTCGGAAACCGATTATATTGATTTAACACTGGCAGAAGAAGGCACTTTTGGTGCCGGTGTTGCCACTGGTACGAATCTCGATGAGCAGTGGTCAGTGCGTTTTGCGGCAGAGCAGTTTTTAAGTGATGGCTTTATCTATAATCAGTTTTTAAATCGTGACGATACCAATAATTTTGATGAGCAGACCGCGCGTTTAAAAGCCAAATGGCAGGCAGCGGATGATCTGGAACTTAATTTTGCCTGGCACCATCTGGATATTGATAATGGTTACGATGCTTTTTCGCTGGATAATGATCGCCAGACCCGCTCCGATGAGCCAGGGTTTGATCGCCAGATGACCGATGCTCTGAGTGTTCAGGGAACATTGCTGGGAGCATCGGTTAATACCGAATTCAGTTTGGCCGTTAGCGATACCGAGCTTGATTACGGATACGATGAAGACTGGACCTATGATGGTTTTCATCCAATTGGCTATTCATCGTTTGATCGTTACCTGCGTGACTGGCAAAACATTAATGGCGACCTGCGCTGGTTATCGAATCAGTCCATTGATATGTTGGGCGGTAAAACAGACTGGGTCATGGGCGTATATTTCCGTGAAGAAGAGGAAGATTTAACCCGGCAATACACCTATTTGGCGAACGACTTTGAATACGACTACCAAACCAGTACGGTTTCTTTGTACGGTGAGTTACAAACCGCTTACAGCGCCCGTTGGAGCAGTGTGATTGGGCTGCGATTTGAACAACGCGATACCGACTATCAGGATAACGATGGTATTAACCGGACAACATCCGACAATATGATAGGCGGTAATGTGGCTATAAACTATCGTTGGTCGGCGTCCGAAACCGTATATGGATTATTATCCCGCGGTTTTAAAGCCGGAGGCATCAACCCTCAAACGGAGCTGGATTTGCCATTACGCCAATTTGATGTGGAAAAAACCCACAATGCCGAGTTGGGGTATAAACGCCGGTTAACCAATGGCCGCTTACAGGTGTCGGCGTTTTATATGGAACGAGATGATCAGCAAGTCAGCCAATACACAACGTTTGTTCGTCCCGATAATACCACCGAGTTTATTCAATACATTGGTAACGCGAATAACGGTCGAAATAAGGGGCTTGAAATGGAGTGGTTATGGTACCCGAACGATACGATAGCGTTTGATGCGTCACTGGGGTATCTGGATACTGAAGTGGATACCATTTTTCTCGCCGATGGCAGCCAGATAAAAGATCCCGACGCGGCACAAGCGCCAGGTTACACTTATCATTTGGGGCTTACTTATACGCCGGATCAACACTGGAGTGCCAATGTTTCTTTTGAAGGCGCCGATGATTACTTTTTCTCTGACAGTCATCAGGAGCGATCGCTGCCTGTTAATCTGGTTCACGGTCGACTCAGTTATCAACAACCACAATGGAAACTGTCACTGTGGGTGCGCAACTTAACCAATGAAACCTATTACACTCGCGGTTTTGGTGGTTTTGGTAATGATCCAAGAGACAGTTACGCAACCAAACCCTATTACCAATTGGCGGCACCTCAACAAATTGGTATCGACTTTCGTTATCTGTTTTAAACCGATAAGCTTAATAGTCGACAAAAACAGGAGAGCATTATGATACTCAGCGCCGAAATCAGTTTGTACCCGTTAAAAGACGGTTATATACCCGATATTAAGGCTTTTATCGACAAACTGAATTGCTATGATGAACTAACCGTGCAAACCAATGGTATGAGTACGCAAATTTGTGGCGATTACGATTTGGTGATGAAGGTGTTGCAAACAGAAATGAAAGCCACATATCAGCAAGCCTATAAAGCCATTTTTGTCTGCAAGTTTTTAAACTCGGACATTCGTGAGTTTTCGGCCGAATGAGTGTGCTGGATACCTTTGCTCAGCAATGGCAGGCACAAAATGGTTGGGAGATTGTGGCGGTGCTGTTGTCCATCGTCTACATTATTTTTGCCGCAAGGGCGAACAGTTTATGTTGGTTGTGTGCCTTTTTTTCTACCGCCATTTTTAGTGTTATTTTTTTTGATGCCAATCTACTGCAGGAATCCGCGTTAAATATTTACTATTTGATCATTGCGGTTTACGGCTGGTATTCATGGCGCTTTGGTCACGATAACAATCGTCAGAAAACGGATGAGCAAAAGCAGCCTGAAGAACTCTCGTCTCATCAAAGTCAGGACCGCGAACGAATGATTACGCGGTGGCCATTAACACGGCACTTATTCTGGATTGTGATTATGGCCATGATCGCATTACTTTCTGGCGTGATCTCCGATAAATGGTTGCAGGCCGATATGCCCTATTTAAATGGTTTTACCGTATGGTTTGCCGTTTACACAACCTTTTTGGTGGCGCGTAAAGTTCTGGAAAACTGGTATTACTGGATGGTGTTAAATCCGGTGTCTTTTTATATTTTTTATCAGCAAGAACTTTATGTCACTTGTGCATTAATGATCGTGTATTTCATTATGTCGATATACGGATTACTGGAATGGAAAAAACAATGGCGGCAACAAAACTATGAAGCAAGCTCAGCTACAGCCGCTGGTTGAACAGGGTAAGTTAAGTCAGCAGGCTTATGTGGTTAAGCCGCTGCAAAGTGATACCAATTTCTGCTGGTTAATTGCTGACCCTGCGTCGCCATTAGTTACGCAAACGGATCAACAAAATAATCCACATGCTGGTTCAGACAAAAATCACGACCAACAAGAAACTCTCTGGGTTTTAAAACATTTACGGCACGATGAACTGTCAGTGAGTTGGGATGAGTTTATTCAAAATACATTACAGGCGGAGTCGCAACAGTTAACGCCGCATCTGGAGTACGCTAATCCAGAAACCGGTTGCTTGTTGTACCGGTACAGTGATGCGGATGATTTGGTGACGGTCGACTGGCCAATGGCACAAAAGATAGAATGTCTGGCAGAAGCTCTGGTAAAAATCCATAAAAGTAATATGACTTTTGCGCCAATGGATCTGTATCAGGAAGTGAATAAATATCTGTATATGATCGACGATATTAATCATCAGTCAAAATTTTTGGCCGAAATGGCTAAACTACCGGCACTACCCGACGCCAACTATTTTATTAACGATGATGTATTGCGCCCGGCCCATATGGATTTATCCTTTGCCAACGTCTTAAGTAATGGTGAAATACTCGATTGGGAATACGCTAGACAAACGTTACCACTGGTTGATCTGGCGGCCTCGGCAACCATCAATCAATTAAACGATTATGAGCGGCAACAGTTGTTCACCGCCTACTGTCAGTTGAGTCAGCAGCAAGAGCCTCTTGAAACCTTTGAAATATACTGTGTCTGGTGTGATTTGCTGAATCGTATCTGGTATCAGGTTGCCGCTCAGCATTCAGCATCTGAAAGTTAAGCTTGAAAACAACTGTCCGGTTTTATTTAAGCTGTAGCGATTATGTGGATAAGGTATAACTCGATCTGGCTACAATATGAAAAGAACACAATTTAAGTGGGCAGTCGATATTTTAAAAATATGAATTCAAAAACAGATTAATATCGAGTTTTATTTCATCTCCTCTGTTTCGCCTTTTTCGGCGACCTTCTTTTTCTGGCAGTTAATTGCTCCTGCATTAACTGCATTCACTACCTCCATGTAGCTTAGCCAAAAAGAAGGCACAAATTCGTCGGGATCGAATTTGAACAGCGTTAGCTGGTCTGAAAGGTGGAGGGCAGGATGCCCGGAATAAAAGGCCCTACGTTCCAACAATTAAGCCCTTCGGGTTCCTCAAAATCATTCATACCTGTCAACACACCGTTATTGACAGCCTTCCATGGCTGACAATAACTTCCACTGGCGTCCATGCCAGTGGCTGTGTGCGGTATGAATGATTTTGAGCTTAATTGAGTCACTCTAAAACCAGAAAAACCAACTATGACAGAACTATACTGTCTGTTTGTCTAGAACTCTTTTGATTGGCACGGTAAGAGCGAGTCTAAATTTTTACTGATTATGTTATGATTGAGACACTTTCTTTTTAACTCAAAAAATTCTATAGGCAAATGTCCACTAAAAATATGTCCACTAAAATTCTTGGCATAGAAACTTCTTGTGATGAAACAGGCGTTGCTGTTTTTGATGAACAGGAGGGCATTATTGCTCAGGCGCTTTACAGTCAAATAGACATTCACGCCGAGTACGGTGGTGTGGTTCCCGAATTGGCATCGCGCGATCATATTCGTAAAACGGCTCTGTTAACCGAGCAGGTGATGTCAGAAGCAGGTCTAACCAAACAGGACATTGATGGCGTTGCCTTTACTCAGGGGCCCGGATTAATCGGTGCGTTACTGGTCGGCTCAACCTTTGGTCGTTCGCTTGCTTACAGCTGGGGTTGTAAAGCCATTGGCGTTCATCATATGGAAGGTCATTTATTGGCACCCATGCTGGAACAAAATAAACCTGAATTTCCTTTTATTGCCTTGTTGGTATCGGGCGGTCATACCCAGTTGGTTGATGTAAAAGATTTGGGTGATTATGAAATTCTTGGTGAGTCGATTGATGATGCCGCAGGCGAAGCCTTCGATAAAACCGCTAAAATAATGGGGCTTGGCTATCCGGGTGGTCCGATGCTGGCACGGCTGGCAGAGCAAGGCGTTGCCGGGCGTTATAAGTTTCCAAGACCCATGACCGATCGGCCCGGTTTAGATTTTAGCTTTAGCGGTTTAAAAACGTTTGCGGCGAATACGCTAAGAGACTGTGATGGTTCGGAGCAGGCACTGGCAGATATTGCCTACGCTTTTCAAGAAGCTGTTGTGGATACCTTAATGATTAAGTGCCGACGAGCGCTTAAGCAAACCGGTCGTAAACAGCTGGTGGTGGCGGGAGGCGTTAGCGCTAATGTTTCATTGCGCAATGGCTTAAATGATCTTATGAGTAAAGTAAACGGTAAAGCATTTTATCCTCGTCCTGAATTTTGTACCGATAATGGCGCCATGATTGCTTATGCCGGATTTTGTCGATATAAACTTGGTCAGTTTGAATCGCTGGCAATAAAAGCGAAACCGCGTTGGCCGATGAGTGAGTTACGTTAACTTTTTATTGTTTAATTGGCGAATTCATATCGTTAAGAAATAACAAAGCGGTTGAAGTATAAGAGCTACTTATTATTCTTCAAGCACACTTTCATTGTTCTTTTCGGATTCAATTACCCGGTCGATAGTATCTTCGATAATTGAAATATTGATAGGTTTTGGAATGAAGTATTCCATTCCGGCCTGAAAGCATTTTTCCTTGTCTTCATTTAATACATTGGCGGTCATGGCAATAATGGGGACATGCTTTCCTTGTTCCAGTTGTTTGATAATTTCGGTCGCTTCAATGCCATCCATAACGGGCATTTGCATGTCCATAAAAATCATATGGTAATTGTTTCTTTTCACCATCTCGACTGCTTGCTCGCCATTTTCAGCAATATCGCAGGCATAACCGAGTTTGGTAATCATCATGGAGGCGATTTTGATATTCACCGGATTATCTTCAACCAGTAATATTTTTATATCCGAGTTGAATTTTGGTTTGACTGTATTTGTGATTTTTTTCTGAGGTTTATCGCCTTCTGGCAGAGTTACTTCAAACTCAAAAATGGAGCCTTTACCGGGCGAGCTGTATAGACTAATTGAACTGCCCATTAAGTTTGCCAGCTTTGCTGAAATGGTTAATCCAAGCCCTGTACCGCCAAACTTACGGGTAATTGACGTATCTGCCTGACTGAAGGCTTGAAATAAGCTTTCCTGAGCCTGTTCGGAAATTCCAATGCCAGTGTCAATGACTCGAAACTGTATGTCATAGTGCTTGTTTTTTAATGGCGTACAGCTGACTTGTAAGTCCACAGAGCCTTGCTCAGTAAATTTGATTGCATTAGTTAACAGGTTAATCAATATTTGCTTGAGCCGGGTAACATCGCCAATTATGTATTCAGGGTAGTGTTCGCTCACGATAGCGAGGGAAAAACCTATTTCTTTTTCATTGGCCAAATTGGTAAATGTGAAGGTTAATTCATTTAATAAGTCTTTCAGTGAAAAGCTCTTTTTCTCAAGTTCAATTTTACCTGATTCCACTTTACTTAAATCTAAAATATCGTTAAGTATTGTGAGTAAACTTTTGCCGGAAGAAGAGATGGTGTTGAGCATATCTTCCTGTTCTGCATTTAGTTTTGTGCCATGAAGCAAGCTCACCATACCCAAGATACCGTTCATGGGGGTTCTTATTTCGTGGCTCATATTAGCCAGAAACTCAGATTTTATTTTAGTGATTTCTTCGGCTTTGGCCTTTTCTTTTTTTAGTTTTTCACCGACATCCTTGTACGCATTAGCCGCGTTTGCCAACTCACCAATTTCATCCTTACGATTTAAACCGGGTATCGCATAGTTTAGGTTGCCCTGCAGCAATTCATTAAAGGCATCTGCCAGTGTTCTTATCGCCCGAGATATGGTTGTGTGATAATAAATAATAATCAGTAAAACAAGTGGCGCAGAAATCAACAGTGATAACTTAATCACTTGTTCTCCCTGAAATACATTTTTTGTGGTGCTCTGAGAGATATCCTTCAGCAAATCGATGGTTCTTTGACGTAGTTTTTTTGATAAGGTGGTAAACTCTATGGCTTCTCCGGCCATAACAACATTGACTAACGAGGAGTAAACTCGATTGGCCTGAACCGCTTGATCAAATACTCTTTTAAACTGTCTTATCAGATCAGAAAAATAAAAATTATCGTAAGCTGGTGGTAAGTTATGTTGAGGCAAAACATTGGTCAGTCTTAGCTCCGGTTGAGACAAACCGCTGGAGGCTTTCAGTATTTTTTGAATGTTGCTGTAAACAGACTTTTTTAATGGATACTCCTTTTCATACAAAAATAATTCCGAGTCCAGATTTATTTGCAACCAGCTCCTCGTCAGCTCACTGATTAAAAGCTGAGATTCAATATTGTTATTCAGTGCACTTTTGTTACGCAGTTGCTCCAGATAATCCAGACCTAGCTGCCGAATTTGTGGCAGCTTAATGTTCATCAATTCTCGGCGAAATTGATATCGACTTTTAAGCACGGATATATTGTCACCATAACGACGGACCACCTCTTGCATATTTTCAATTAACTGCTTACTTTGCCGATCATTGGTGTCCGACTGAACACGTGACAGGTTATCGGTGATGTTATCGTAGGTGAGCGACATTTTTTTTATAATGGCGTCTGTGCCCGATTGACCATACACCAGAGCCGAGCGTTGTAAGTCAGCAATATCTTTATTGATATCGAGTACGGTAATTGAGTTTTGTGATATTCGGGTTAGATTTGAAATGGAGTCATGCATGCCTGATAAGCGATCAATAATAAAAATAGCCAGCATCAAAAAAATAAAAAACACCAGCAAAAACCCCAGTGCGATTTTAAAGCCTATGGTGGTTTTATTCATGAAAAACATCAGAGTGGCTTTGTTCCCTTAAGAGTTTAGAAATGCGTACCATTTATCGAGACTGTAGTCGTAGTTATCCATCACCGTATTCCATACAGCAATGTTGCTAAAGCGTTTATGATAACTGCCTCCGTCTCTTACGGTACCTGCCTTAACCGATATTTTGCCATCGGTTCCGGTTAAATTTGTTGCCGCTGGCATTCCTTTGTACCAATAATCCCACTCGGCACTGCTCATTAATGGTCGGGAGCGATCTGGGTTGGATATGTAGTAGCCTTGGCGGGCAATAAACGCTCCCGGATAACCCGATAACCACCAGTTCATGTAATCGTATGCGGCGTCTTTTACTCGCCCCCTGGTTTGTGAGGATAAACACATCACACCGTGCCAAGCTCGATAGCCTTCTTTCGGCGAAGCATAGGTTATGGGAAAACCTTGACCACGTGCTGCAGAAACGCCAGGGGAAAACATGCTTTGAATATGAACCCGTTTAGAAGTGATGAAGTCTACTGACTGAGGAACTGAGGTCCAGAAGCCAGCAAAATGCCCTTGTTGTTTTCGTTCCGTTAAAATTTCAAATAATCGATCAATTTCATTAATCGTCATATTGCCGATGTTGTTAAATTGCATCAGACCTTTGGCCTGCGCTGCAAGAGCGGCATCAAATATACCGATGGTGGGTGCGTTCACCAGTGCAACTTTTCCCCGGTGTTGACGATCCAGCAGCCAGCCCCAGCTTTCGGTTTCGTAGGGTTTGCCCTGTGGGATCATGTTGGTGTTGTAACCAAAGGAATCCACATTGTGGACATAGGGCATAAAACTGATTTGCCCGCTTGGCTGACTGCCCAGGCTGTTATCTTTTTGCACATACAAAAGTTTGTTCGGCGCATCGCCTTTACCAAGTCGTGCTTCAGGAACTATTTTTCCAGTTTTGGTCAGTGCATTGATTTCTGACCAATATGTTAAACGTTCGGTATCAATGGGTTGAATGGCTTGCGCCTGCCATAAAATATTGATGCTGTCGGACCATTGCTCATACAGATCAAATGACTGGGGATTGGAGGCGGCTTTTTGCAATACCGCAGCACTGCCTTTCGGCTCAAACACTATGTTGATCCCAAGATCCTGCATGGCTTTTTGGCGAAGTTCTTCTTGCAGGGTAACGTGGGTGCCCATCACTCTTAGGGTAGGCACTGTTTTACAAAAAACCATGGGTGCCGCAGTTGCTGTGAGACCAAGGGCGCCTGTTTTCAAAGTTGAGCTAAGAAATTTCCTGCGCGTTTGCTTGCTGTTCATTCCATTTTCCAGAGGGGTTGATGGTAAATTCCATCCTATTTCTGACGGTTATTAGAAGCCATCTCAAATAGAAGCTATGTAAAAAATGCTGCACTTGATGATACAGCGTGAAATTTCGACTCAAAATGCTCTTTTACTGAGTGTAAAGGGTGCTTTGTCGTCAAAATTTGCTTTACCTCACTTTCGTTCGCTATTTTTGAGATGGTTTCTATCTAGAGAGTCTTAAAGGTATAGACCTTAACGAAGCATGGAGGCAAGTTTTTTAGCTTTTTAGGGTATTTGCAGAGCGTTTTTCTACCATTAATGCTAATTATCCGTTTTATCGGGTAAAAACGTTCTGCAATATAAAAATATTTTAAAAGTTTGTTCCTTGGTTTATTTATTTCCGGCGATATCCACCATCATGGCGGTGTACATAGCCAAGGTCAGTCGAAACTGTTGTTCGGTGATAAACTCATGTTCGGAATGACCGGTGTATTCGGTGTTTGGCATCGATGGGCCAAAGCTGACCGCATTAGGAAACAGCTTGGCGTTTGTCGATCCGCCAATGGCAATGGGTTTTGGATTGGAAATATCCGTAAAGTGATCGAACACATTTAATAATGTGGGTACATGCGGCGCGTTTTGAACCATTAAGGGCTCACCGATGTAAATTTCTTTAATCTCGGCTTTTAAATGGCTGTTTTGTTGCCACTGTTGATAAGCGTCGCTGATTTGTTGTTTTAGAGTGTCGCTACTTTTGCCCAGTGGACGGCGCAAATTAATAAACAACTCGGTGATTTGATCATCGTTTTGATAAACCATGGTCGGTGACAGTGTCATGGGGCCCATAAAATCATGAGCATAGGCAATGTCACCAAACTTTCGAGCGTGAATACCAATGCCCACCTGATCATTCAAAAATCGAACGGCATTGGCGGCAGATGAAGGTTGCCAGGGTATGCGCGCTAAGGCATTTGCCAGATGACTGATCGCATTAACACCGTATTCAGGCTTGGAAGAGTGGGCAGCTTTACCTTTCACAGAAATAAGCTGAGTCGTTTGAGCATTTACCGTTGTCGCAGCAAGTTGTGTGATGGTGTAAGTCAGTTTCGATGCGTCGAGTCTGGAGCGAATACCAGCCAGTTGAGCGTTACTCAGGCCACTGACTTCAACAATGGCGTCTTCCGGGATCTGGCTGCGAAATGCGCCTCCTTTAAAGTGATGGATAAAAGGTTTGTGAGATTCCGTTGCGGGATTCGCCTGTGGAAAACGGGTGATGATATGTCCCCAGGCCTTTTCGGCGATCACCACCGGATACTCCGAGTCCAGAGCAATGTTAATGGGAGCCGGATCGTAGGTTTTTAAAAACGCTTGGAGCGGCTCCCAGTCAGACTCTTCCGCCATATAGATTATTAATTCTATTTTTCCTGTTAGCGGGATCTGTTTTTCTTTCAGGGCTTTCATGGCGTAAAGCGCGGCTGCAATCGGGCCTTTATCGTCTTCGGTTCCGCGGCCAAGCCATTTTCCCGGCTCTGACTGATCATCCAGTGTAAACGGACTTTGCTGCCACTTCGACGGGTTGGCCGGTTGCACGTCGCCATGGGTAATAAGGCCTAACGCTTTTTTTCCGCTGCCGACACTGACTAAAAGTACATGCCCCTGATCACTTACGTTCAGTCCCAACACTCTGGCTTTTTTTACCAGCCATTGCCGAAATCCTGTGAACTCCGGGTTATCTTGATAGGCAATATCTTCTCGGGCAACTGTTTTAAAAGCGATCATTTCGGCTAATGCATTTTTGGCTGCTAAGGTGTATTGATCCACTGCAAAGTCTGCAGTTTGCTGAGCCTGCTTGGAAATTAATGATTTATTTTTGACTTGAGCCTTGTTGGTTACCGATAAATGACCTGAAGCATTGTTAGCGAGAGCATCAAAAGGTAGAAAGACCAAGCAAGCGGCCAGGGTTAAAAAACAATGTCGAAATAAACGCATAAATAAATTCCTGAAGCAAAATGGGGTGTTAAAGTCGATGCATAAATCACAATATAACTTACGAGCTTATAAATTAAGTGCTTCTAACGTCAAAGCGTTTAAGCAAAAAAAAGCGATTAAATATTATGCCGTTTGCCAATGGTGGATTCATGACCGGACGCCATATTTTTTATATTCTGATGATGTCGAATGATCAACAGCAAACAGATAACACTCAGGTAAATAAACTGTTCCGGAAAAAAATACCAGCTGTAAAAAGGAATGGTGATGGCGGTGATCAGGGCCGATAAGCTTGATATACGAAAGCCCCAGGCGCAAATTAACCAGCAAAATATCGCATAACTGCCCAGTTGCCAGTTGAGTACCACCAATACGCCAAAAAAGGTGGCAACACCTTTACCGCCTTTGAAGCGAAAGAATATTGGAAATAAATGCCCGAGAAAGGCAGCTATGGCCACCAGCCCTATAATTGTCGAAGATTGCTGTAATTCAATGGCTAAAGCCACCGGTACAACGCCTTTCAGGCTGTCGCCTATCAAAGTACAGATGGCAGCGAATTTTCCGCCGAGTCGTAGAACATTAGTCGCACCCGGGTTGCCAGAGCCAGCATCACGAGGATCGCCAAGTCCCGCCAGTCGGCAAATAATGATGGCGCTGGAAACGGAGCCCAGTAGGTATGCGCCAATGATTAAATAAATTCCCAAGCCTTCCATGAATTCGCTGTAAATGGCTGTATAATGCCTCTAGCATTACATTGCGGATTTAATAAAGCAAGCCTGACATTATGTCAATTTTACCCGGCAAAACCCGAGTGAATGAAAATATAAAAAGAGACCTTGATGGATATTGTATTTATTGAAGATTTAACCATAGAAACGGTGATTGGAATTTACGACTGGGAGCGAAAAATTCGCCAGAAGGTTGTATTTAATATCGAAATGGGCACGGATATCCAGGCCGCTGCAAAAAGCGATACCATCGATAACACACTCGATTACAAAGCCGTTGCCAAACGCATCATCAGTTTTGTAGAAGGCAGCGAGTTCCAGTTAGTGGAAACCATGGCTGAGCGAGTAGCCGAAATTATTCAGCAAGAGTTTTCTGTGCCCTGGTTAAAGTTAAAGTTGAGTAAGCCCGGTGCCGTGCGCGGTTCAAAAGCAGTCGGTGTGATGATTCAACGAGGTGGATGATCCATGCCGCAAATATTTGCCAGCATTGGTACCAACATTAATCGTAAAAAGCATTTGTCTCTGGCACTGTCGCAATTGCATCAACGTTTTGGACCATTAAGCTTATCGCCCGTGTATCGAAGTGAGGCCGTTGGTTTTGAAGGTGATGATTTTTACAATATGGTGGCAGGCTTTGAATCGGACGACTCAATAGAAACCATTAACCAATGTTTTAAGTCGATTGAGAAGCAGGCCGGTCGCGATCATACTTCACCAAAGTTTAGCGACAGAACATTGGATATTGATTTATTGAATTATGGCGATCATATTTGCCAGACTCCGATTGTGTTGCCGCGAGATGAAATCACCTATCATGCTTTTGTTTTATTGCCTCTGTGTGATGTTGCTCCCCACTGGATACATCCTGTAAAGCGAGTTTCAATCAAACAGCTTTGGCAGAACTTTGATAAGCCGGGACAACAGCTTGAAAAAATAAACGATCCCATAGACATGACTGTCTTTACTCAAGCTGTATCGAATAATCATTTGTCTGATCAAACTAATTCAAACAATTCAGAGTCGATCAATCAAGAGTCTGGCAATAAAGAACCGATCAATAAAGAGCCGCAGTATGACTAAGACAGCACTGATCACCGGTGGCGCAATACGTATTGGTCAGGCTCTGGCAGCTACTTGCGCGTCTCTCGGTTATCGACTGGTGATCCACTACAATGCGTCCGAGCCGTCGGCACAAGCTTTTTCAGAGTCCTTGAAAAAACAGCAAATTGATCATTGTTTGTTACGCTGTGACTTATCCCGACCATCCGAGGTAACTCAGTTATTCGATCGCATACCGGATCCCTTTAAACCTATTGATCTGCTGATTAATTCTGCGGCTATTTTTCCTGAACAGGATAGTCTGGCGGATTTTAATAACAATTGGTCCTCAGTTATGGGGATTAACAGCTATGCACCCATTGAGTTAATGCGTCAGTTCAGTGAGCAGTTTGACGGTTCCGATAAAAATTCTGAAACCTCGACTGAAAAGCATCATGTTGATAAACAAATCATCAATATTATTGATGCCCGGGTTCGACATAACCAACAGGATCGACTGGTTTATCGCTGGTCGAAAACCTTACTGCAACAGGCCACCAAAGATCTGGCACTTAGCCTGGCGCCTAATATCCGGGTTAATGGTATTGCTCCGGGGGCGATTTTACCGCCGCCGGGCAAAAGCGATGATCATCTTAAACGTTTAGAGTCTCGCATTCCTTTGCAATCAACTGGCGAGTTATTGCATATCACAAGAGCATTAACCTATTTAATTGAGCAGCCCTTTGTAACGGGTGAAATTCTTTCAGTGGATGGTGGTGAATTTTTGTGAGCCAGGTTTTTCACATATGAACTTTAGCAACTATCAAACGATCATTCAGCGCCAGTGTGAGCAACTTAAAGTCGCCATGCCCGATGAGTCTGAATTACAGTTCGGGTTTCATAATCATCAGGCACTGGCGGCAGAAATAAAAGCTTCGCCACTACAAGCGTTAAGCTACGCCGACTTTGTACAACTGGCGCAGTATCATCCAGAAAGCGGCTATTATTCATCGGGGCGGATACCCTTTGGCCAGACTGGCGACTTTACTACGGCGCCCGAACTGTCCAATGTCTTTTCGCAGGCGGTTGCTGAATCGATTGCACCAACACTCGATGCGGTGAATGGCCGTGTTATTGAGTTTGGAGCCGGCAGTGGCAAGATGGCGGCAGAAATAATAACGCAGCTGGGCGATCGCATTCAGCAATATTGTATTGTTGAAGTGTCTGCGGCACTAAAACAGTTGCAGAAAGAAACATTGCAGCAGCAGGGTATTGATTGTGAGCAAACAGTCCGCTGGCTAACCCAGTTGCCTGAGCCACCGGTTACGGCTACGGTGATTGGCAATGAATTACTCGACGCTATCCCTGCTCATCGTTTTAAAGTGGATCTTCAAGGTGAATTTTTTGAACAGATGATCACCTTGCAAGATGATGAGTTTGCCGTAGCCTGGCAGCCTGTCATCAGTGATGCATTACAGCTTTGGTTGCAACAGCATCGCGACAAAGTGGACTGGCAGGCGGATGTTATTTACGAAGCAGCTCCCTGGCGATGCGGCTGGGTAAACAGTGTATCCGACTTGCTTTCTAGTGGTAGCATTGTGTTGCTGGATTACGGTTATGCCGCAGAAGAATTTTTTAATCCGGATCGAACCACCGGGACGGTACAATGTTTTTATCGTCATCAGCAGCACGAACAATTTTTCTGGCTTACCGGGCTGCAAGATATAACCAGTCATGTGAATTTTTCTGAACTGTGTATGGCTTTTGAATCAAACGGTTTTGAATTATCGGGATTTACCAATCAGGCGGATCTTCTGTTGAACAGTGGCGTGCTTGAGCAGTTGCCTACGGATCGCGATCTGGTCGCTCAGGCCCGATTGTCACAGTCGTTACAAAAACTGATGATGCCGGGAGAGATGGGAGAGGTGGTAAAAGCCATTGCTTTTAGCAAAAATATTGCACAAAATGCCCAGCCCAAGATATCCAGCCTGTTGGCTTCCCGACTTTAATTGATGCTTTAATGAATCGAGATATAAAGCGAATCTGGTTTGATAGCGAGCAGAATTAAGCGAGCCGAATTTAAAGAGTTTTTCTTTTAAGAGATAATTTTATGCGTATTGTAACATCACTGTTTCTGTTTACATTATTACTGTTATTGCCCTCCACCGCGTTTGCGGCAGAGCCGCTCGACTGGAAAACCCATGGCGTGATTGCTTTTTTAATTGCGGTGTCGGTGTCGGTGTTCTTTATACGACGCAATAAATCATACAACACGGTAACGGCAAAAATGATGGCCTTTGGTGTGTACTTTTGGGTACTGATTTTTCTGCAAGCCATACTGTACGGCATTTATTATGGGTATTTTCGATAGCCTTGTTTTATCGTTAAATGTTTAACCGTAATTTTATTATTAAACAATTTTAACCAAGCACTAAAAGCGAACTAGATAACGATGGATTGGATACAGATAATCATACTGGCGTTAATTCAAGGGCTGACCGAGTTTTTGCCTATCTCGAGCTCGGGTCACTTGATTTTACCGGCCAAGTTATTAGGCTGGCGGGATCAGGGGCATGCTTTCGATATTGCATTGCATGTGGGTACCCTGACGGCGGTGGTGATTTATTTTCGGGAAGAATTAATCCGAATGACAGCAGCATTTTTTAAAACCGGCTTTTCAAAGCAGATGGATAAAGATGCGAAATTAGCCTGGGCGGTAATTTGGGGAACTGTACCCGTTGGCCTATTAGGTTTGTTATTCAGTGTGTTTGATGTGGTGGATAATTATTTGCGGACGATTAGTGTTATCGCTTCCACCACCATTATTTTTGCTCTGTTATTGTGGTATGTGGAAAAAAATGTAAAGCATCGGCGCGATGAATACAGCATAGGATTTAAAGATATTATTCTGGTGGGGATTGCGCAGGCATTGGCACTGATACCTGGCACCAGCCGGAGTGGGGCGACCATTATGGCGGGTTTATGGTTGGGCTTAACACGAACCGCCGCGGCACGATTTTCTTTTTTACTATCGATACCCGTCATTATATTGTCGGGCGGATTAACCACGCTTAATCTGGTACAGCAACCGCAGCCCGTCATGTGGGGCGAGTTGATCAGCGGTTTTATCATTGCCGCAGTGAGCGCGTTTGCTTGCATACATTTCTTTTTAAAGTTGATCGATAAAATTGGCATGATGCCTTTTGTCTGGTATCGACTGGTATTGGGGATAGTATTGTTTGGCATTGTGCTTAGCCAATAAACATACTCTAATGGGGTGAGAAACCTTTCGATTGTTGGCGCTGCTTTATGATATGTGGCGCGTAACTTTTAAACTCTATTGTCTTTTTCTTTTCACAGTTATTAATGGCCTGCATGATCGGGTTATCGAAAGCGTCTAATGGATCATCCTGAGGCACCGAAAAACACGTACCATTGATCCGAACCATTTTTTGCCCAGCTATTTCACTGAATTCGTGATACTCCCGTTGCTGTTGCTGCTGACTATTCGATTGCCACTGTTTTCGTTGTTGTTTCTGTTGTTGCCGCTGCTTTAATTCATCCGCCAAGCTTGAATGGAATAGCGACAAATAATCAGCTTGGTTGGTGTTGGTCTCGGTTTGTTTTGAATACTTTTCAATGACTTGTGCTTTTGCGTGATTGTATGTGGTTGCGGAGTGCACTTGTGTTTTGTTAACAACATGTTCTGATTTGTTATTCATATTGTTTCTATTCTTATCTTTTGACTCTAATTTTCTGTTATCTATTTTTAGAATATCTTTTTCTTGATTTTGAATTTTATTTTTGTCTGTATTTTCGAGGAGGATATCTAACGCTTGTTTTTCTTGCGGCTCTTTTGATTGAGGTTCTTTTGCTTGAGTTTTTTTTGGCACAGGGTTAACAGATTTTTCGTTGATAATAGCAATGGTCAGTGATGGCGTTGTGTATTTAGCTGCATTGGTTGTTGTAACAAAATCTGTTGCAAAAATAGCGTTAGAAGAATCGTCTTTATTGGCGATTAGAACATAAATAACGAGCGCATGAGCCGATAAGGAAAAAAAGCTTGCCCAGAGTAACGTGCGGTGACGCTTTAATGAATTCCTGAGTGGCATATTGCTTATGCAAGTTTCCTGTCGGCTTGTGTGTACTGCAGTCGTATAAAATTAAAGATTATTGATAGTCATTTCTCCCATACCCACTAAGTCATACTATTTAATGCTGGATATGAAATGCTGGGTTAGGTATGAAATGCTGATTTGAACTATCGGCTTTATGACTGCCGGGAAACAGTAAAGTTCCTTTTACTTAAGCTTTTAATAAGGGAACATCAAGAAAGCTTGCCAGAGCTTCGGCATCGTTTAGCAGTTGCTGTTTATTGCCATGATCCATCACACAGAGCCGACGACCATCACTTAATACCAGGTTTAACTCATAGCTGTGGTAGGCACTTTTATCTCCGGTCACGTATTCCTGAATCACTTGTAGCGCGACAATATCGTTTAGTGAAGCGTGATCTTTACAGCGTTGAATATGTTGTGGACTGGATTGCTTGATACGGCCCTTCCAATAGTAGCCAAGCTGTTTATCAAACTGTCGAGGGTTGCCGATTAAATACAGCATGGCCGCACCAATCAGAAAGAAGAAACTGCCAATCAATCCGGGTATCCATTCGCCAGTATTGACAATAAAAAGAATTGAGAACACTGCACCAAAGATCATAAACAACGAACAAAATAACACTAATTGAACACTGGGTTTTACGATCACTTTATTGTTATCAACAACTTTAAGCAGGTGCGTTTTAAAGTTACTGCCGCCCCGTTTTAGCGGTGTCCAGTCTAGCGTTTCCGGTTTAAAGTCTGATGCAAGAGTGGGGGTGAGTGACTCATCAATATCGAATAAGTCATTTTTTTCTAATAAATTATGGGTTGAAGTTTTGCGTTCAACAGCGCTTGATTGCGGCGAAATCGGTTCCGAAATGACGGTGCTGGCCTGTTGATGCTGCCGAATTTTTATAATGATGGGTATTAGCGTAAGTGCGAAACCCGCAATAATAATCAGATAGGCATTGTCTGAAATCATACGAGCATCATGGGCACTCATCAGGTGCTCGAGCAATTGAGGCGACGACTGGCTGATAAAGCCCGCCATGATCAGGACGCTGCCAACCGCTGGCAGTAACTTGGGTGTGCGTGATGGTTTTAATCGTTCCGTTGAGCCAACGTGTCGTGTCATAGCAATAGCTCCCCGTTATGTATGAGATGTATTAGATGTATGAGATTGTTTGATGGCCTTGGCTTTATTCACCCGCAGTTGATGCACTCGCTCGCCTATTTGTTTGCCTGTGTACCCTTCGGCAATGATTGCCTGTGTATCGATGTTATTGGTTTCGGCCAGCAATTGTTGCAGGTAAACACGTTGCGGATAAGGTCGTTGTTCAAATCCGGTACGGCCCCTAAAGTCAGCTTCACAGGCGAGTAAAAAATTTTCAAACAATTGTGGTTGTCGATAGGCCGAGGTTTTTTCCAGTAACTTTATTAATGTGGCAGGCTTTAACTCAAAGGCTTTATGGCTGTGCAAATGAAACTCGGATGTTAAGCAC
Source organism: Pleionea mediterranea (assembly GCF_003148745.1). GTDB lineage: Bacteria > Pseudomonadota > Gammaproteobacteria > Enterobacterales > Kangiellaceae > Pleionea > Pleionea mediterranea. The sequence goes on from NZ_QGGU01000002.1 coordinate 374,061, forward strand.
GCCAGCTTATTCAATTGGTTGGGCACTTTTAATCGTCGACACACTTGCTGAATGATTTTTACCCCTGTTTTTTCATGGCCGCGATGGCTTGGCCACTCCTGTTTTGGCGTGACGCCTTTTCCTAAATCATGGCACAGGGCGGCAAATCGCACCGATAAATCATCACTTAATAAAGCCGCCTGTTGCAACACCATCATGGTATGAATGCCGCTGTCGATTTCCGGGTGCCATTCGGGTGGATTGGGAACGCCCCACAGGCAATCGAGTTCCGGGAAAAAACATTTGAGCGCGCCGGTTTGCTGCAGCAGGGTAAAGTAAATCTCGGGTGAAGTTTCTTGCAATGCACGTTCGGTTTCTTTCCAGATACGCTCGGGCGTTAGGGCATTCAATTCACCCGACTGACTCAGCTGCGTCATTAACGCCAGAGTTTCATCGGCAACAGTAAAACCCAGATGATGATATCGGGCTGCGAATCGGGCGACTCTTAACACGCGTAATGGATCTTCGATAAAGGCATCGGACACGTGGCGCAGTTTTTTTTGTTTTAAATCATCAAGGCCATTGTAAGGATCAATCAGTGTGCCATTGTCATCCTGTGCCATGGCGTTAATGGTCAAATCGCGACGTTGAAGATCTTGCTCAAGGGTAACATCGGGCGCAAAGTAGCAATCAAACCCGTGATACCCAGCACCACTTTTACGTTCGGTGCGGGCCAGTGCGTATTCTTCTTTGGTCTCAGGGTGCAGAAAAACAGGGAAGTCTTTGCCAACCTGTTGATAGCCTTGATCAAGCAATTGTTGCGGTGTGGCGTTTACCACTACCCAGTCTTTTTCTGTCACAGGGCGATTTAATAAGGCGTCGCGCACTGCGCCGCCAACCAGATAAATATCCATTCTGTTAGTCAATTAACCTAAGCGAAAAAGGGTAGCGATAATACTCACCTTCATTGGCTTTGATCCCTGCCACAATAATAAATACCAGCCACAGCACCAGTGGGCCAATAATGGCACCAAAAGGCACTATAATCCCGGCAAAGGCAAGGAAATGACAAAACATGGCCATCTGTTTATCGTCGTAACTGAGCTCGGAGCTTGAACCGGCTGGCGTAGCATGGGTGTCATCGGCTCCAGATTGATGATTGCTTTGAGGCTCGTTTTGATTGGATTGATTAGGGTCCATAGCGACTCCTCCAATGTTATCGGGTTATTGTTTAAGATAAACAGACTTTATAGCTAGAGTGTAACCAATCGGACAGGGTTCGTCAGCTTTCACAGGCCGCAGCAACCTGTGCCGGCATTAATTCCCTTTTCAATGGCGGCCGGGTTGCTTACTATATGGCCAGATAATGCAATTTTCGAAGGAATAGTCAGACACTTTTATGTATGAACGTTTTTATGGGCTAAAAGATCGGCCATTCTCGATTGCGCCCGATCCCAGATTTCTGTTTATGAGCCATCGCCACAAAGAGGCTTTGGCTCATCTGGCCTATGGCATACGTCATGGAGCGGGCTTTGTGTTGCTGACCGGCGAAGTGGGCACTGGCAAAACAACCATTTGCCGGCAAATGTTGCGAAAGCTTCCCGAAAACACCCGTCTGGCGTTTATATTGAATCCCATGCTGGATGCGGTTGAGCTGCTGGCGTCGCTGTGCGATGAGTTGGGTGTTGATTACAATCATGATAACTATTCGTTAAAACAGTTGACAGATAATCTGACTCGGTTTTTATTGCAGTGCCATCAGGACAATATCAATGTGGTATTGATGATCGATGAAGCGCAAAATCTGGCGCCCGAAGTGTTGGAACAAATTCGATTATTGACCAATCTGGAAACAGATCAACGTAAGTTATTACAGATCATTTTAGTGGGTCAGCCGGAGCTTCAGGAATTACTGGCACGCAAGCAGTTACGTCAGTTAGCGCAACGAGTCACCGCCCGCTATCATCTACGGCCACTGGATCAACAGGAAACGCGCTTTTACATTGAGCATCGACTGCGCATTGCCGGTACACAGAATAATGTGTTCACCGCTCAGGGCATAAAAGCGGCGTACCATTATTCCGATGGGATCCCAAGATTGATCAATAATTTATGCGACCGTGCCATGATGGCCGCCTACAGTCAGGACAGTAAAAAAGTCAGTGACAAACACATTAAGATCGCCGCAGAAGAAACCATGCCACTGGAAGCATCTGATAAGGGAGCGGTGGGTATTGCTTATTGGAAAGTTGCGGCGGCTTTAATGCTAGTGTTGGTTGTTGGAATTTTAATTGGTCAGTTTACCGGTGGTGGAAATAATGTTCAGAAACCATCGACCACCTCATCGGTTCAGTCCCCCGTAGTATCGGAATCAACGACAAAGAATCCAGCCCAGGTAAATACCAATCCTGAGAATAAACAGACCGCCAGTCAAAGTTCTGTTGTAAATCTTTCGGATCGTAATGCATTATTTCAACATCTTCTGGGGCAAGGGCGTGCCGATGACACCGGAGAGTTTGCCCAACAAGTGTTGTCGAAACGATGGCAGCTCGATTATCAGCCCGAGCGCGATGGCGAGTTTTGTCGTTTTGTGAACGATTATCGATTACAGTGTGTAAAAGGTGTCGAGAGCTGGCAGGCGATTGAAGAACTGAATCGTCCGGTGAATTTGCAGCTTGAAGATAACAACGGCAATATCAGCTGGTTAACTTTGCATCGAGTGGAGCAAGATAATGTTGATATAGAAACCGTCGCTGGTCGTCGCTGGGTTTCTCAGGACTGGTTGCTGTCGCTGTGGAATCGACAGTATCAAATGATATGGCAGGCACCGCCAGGTTACAGTCGCCCGGTTCGATACGGTGATCGGGGTGATGAAGTAAATTGGCTTGCGCAACGTATGGCGTTTTTGTATTCCGACGACAGTTTAAAAAGCCGACAAGTGTTTGATGCGCAAATGGAGCAGCTATTGACCGACTTTCAATCGCGACATGGTTTAAAGGCCGATGGTATTGCGGGTATTAACACACTAATTCAGTTAAATACTTCTACCATAAAAAATATACCCACACTTCGCTAACTCTTTGGTGTGAGTTTATCTCTTGTGTTACAAACATTATTACAGTGAAAATGAATGTCAATATTATTAAATGCGTTAAATAAATCGAATAACGAACAGGAATCTGCCGAAGCGCTGGATGAGCTGATTGAAGAGCCCGTTAAAACCGGTAATGAATCGGAGCAGACGGCTGATTCTGACGTGGCTGACACTGATGTGACTGACTCAGATGTGAGAGAGGCTTCATCGTTTAATATGATGGCGGTTATGTTTGGCTTTTTAAGCTTGATCGTTATATTGCTGTTGGTCATTGTTTTTTTATTGTTGCAGCAAGGGGATGATCCAACTGCACAAATAACAAAGCAACTGTCTCAGGACAGACTTCAAACTCAGTCATCACCATTAAATTCTTCTGCGGAAAAAGTAATTGCAGAAAATCATTCTTCAGTCAATAAATCATCGGGCAATAAACCGGAAGTATCGCTCACAGAAAATCCTGTTAGTGAAAAATCAAATAGAACACAACCGGAACATTCTGCGTCCTCTAAAAACGAAGAGTCATTATCAGCAAGCAATGACCAATATTTTGAATCATTTAAACCAGAGAAGCAGGCCGTAGAAAGAATTACAAAAACAGAAACATATAATGACAACTCTCAAGCGGACATGTCAGGAAGTAAGCAACATCATAATGAACAGCTTGCGAATCAGAGCTCTAATGTTGCTAACTCTTCAGCAACAGAGTCTTCAGGTAAGTCTTCTACTTCATCATCTTCTCAGAACCCGCAAATTAATAAAGCATTACCCATTAAAGAGTTTGACCAACTCACCGAAATTGAACAGTTAATGGTAAATGAAATTACTCTGGACGCCCACGTCTATTCTGAAGAAGCATCACAACGATTTATTTTTATGAATGATGCATTGATCCAGGAAGGTGAGAAAATTATTAATAGTTGGTATCTGGAGTCCATAGAGCCGGATGGAATCGTAGTTAATAATGGTGTTTTAAGAGTCAATATAGAAAAACAGTAAATACGCATAAAATAAAAATATAAAGGAGAGTCCTATGAAAATTCTTAAGTATTTGGTGGTGGGTCTTATCGTTCTGGTTGTGGCGATAGTGATTGTTGGATTTACTTTGCCTTCTGAGTACTCGGTATCCAGAGAAGTGCATATAAAGGCTGAACCTGAAGCTGTGTACAATAATATATCTGACTTTAAACAGTGGCGTCATTGGGGAGTCTGGTTTGAACGTGATCCGGAAATGAAAGTGACCTATAAGGGTACGCCGGGTCATGCCGGGCATAGCTCATCCTGGGAGAGTGCATCACAGGGAAATGGTGCTATGACATTAAAAGAAATAGAGCTGAATAAATTCATCGAGTACGATCTTATTTTTCCTGATATTGAAATGAGCTCAACCGGAACCATCGAGTTAAAAAATACCGATGAAGGAACTAAGGTTGTTTGGACTGATCGTGGTGATGTTGGCAGTGATCTTGTTGGTCGTTATTTTGTATTATTTATTGATGATTTATTAGGGCCGGACTTTGAAGCTGGATTAGCTAAATTAAAGAAGTTAACAGAAAGTGGTTCGAATAAATCATGAGTTGAAAAGTTAATAAGCTGTAAAAATATAGGCTTGATCTTACCGCGCCAGTCAAAAGAGCTCTAGGTAAGCAGGCAGTATAGCTTTGTCATAATTGGTTCTTCGGGTTTTAGTGTGACTCAATTAAGCTCAAAATCATTCATACCGCACACATCCACTGGCATGGACGCCAGTGGAAGTTATTGTCAGCCATGGAAGGCTGTCAATAACGGTGTGTTGATAGGTATGAGTGATTTTGAGGAGCCCGCAGGGATTAATTGTTGGAGCGTAGGGCCTTTTGCCTTCTTTTTGGCTCTTGAAAAAGAAGGTCGCCCAAAGGGGCGAAACAGAGGTGATGAAGTAAAGTCGATGTTAATCTGTTTTTGAATTTATGGTTTTAAAATATCGACTCTCCACTTAAATTGTGTTCTTTTCATATTGCTGCCAGATCGAGTTATAGTTTATGTACATAAATAAAAAAACATTAGTACTACATTTAAAGCCGCAACTGGCTTGTCTGATGACAAACCCGTTGCGGTTTTTTTATGGAATGAAATATTAGTCGGAATTATTGATTGTTAACCAGTGATGCAATGGATTTTTTCTGTTGATTGATAAATGTGTTGAGTTCGTCGGGCATAATGGGTTTGCTAAAGTAGTAGCCTTGTATTTCATCACAGCCGTATTCTATCAGCTGAGCCAACTGTGATTGATGCTCAACACCTTCTGCAATCACAATTAGATTAAGATGTTTTGCCAAATCAATAATGGTTTTTATGATAGAGCGATCGGCATCATCACTGGTAATGTTATCAACAAAAGACTTATCTATTTTTAGTTTATCCAGTGGGAAGGTTTTTAAGTAAGACAAGGAGGAATAACCAGTACCAAAATCATCGATGGAGACTTTTAATCCTTTATTATGCAACTGTTCTAAAATCTCTGTTGATTTGGATACTTCATGCATTAACACGCCTTCGGTAATTTCAAGCTCTAAAAAGTGAGGATCCAAACCGGTCTGCTGCAATACTTTTTCTACGGTATCGAGAAAACCTATGTGTAGAAATTGCAGCGGTGAAATATTTACCGCGCAAACCAAATCCTTGATTCCCTGTTCATGCCATTGTTTGGTTTGACGACAGGCCTGCAATAATATCCATTCACCAATTTCAATAATAAGACCACTTTGTTCAGCAATGGGAATAAATTCGGCGGGTGAAATAAATCCTTTTTCAGGATGTTGCCAACGCACCAAGGCTTCAACACCGCGTAATGCGCCATTTTGACTGGCCACTTTGGGCTGGTACATCAGATAAAATTGTTGCTTATTTTGCGCCACCCGCATATCAACTTCCATATCAAGCCAACGTTTTTCTGTTTCAGCCATTTCATTATCAAACTCAATTAACTGACTGCCGCCATTTCGTCTGGCTAATGAGTAGGCGGTATCGGCATTTTGCAATAACGATGAAAAACGCTCGCCATGTTGAGGAAAATAAGAGGCGCCAAAGCTGAGGTGTAAATAAAAATGGCCATGGGTATTGGCAATAAAGTTGAGCATGGTGTTTTGAATGTCATCGGTAATCTTATTAGTCCAGGCGCGAATGTTGATCTTGTTGTCGCCTTTAATAAGCAAAATAAATTTAGCGCCATTAAACCGATAAATACTTACATCCGGGCTATCATCTTGTAATTGCTCCAGACATTGCTGCACTCGATCTTTTATTGACAAGATGATTTGATCTCCGACTTTAAAGCCATGGGAGGCAGTCACCTGGCTGAACCGATCGATGCCAATCACCACAATGCCAAGATAGCAGTCGGGGTTTTGCTCTATCCAGTAATCGGCATCCAGCTCCATTTTTCGGCGATTTTTCAGGCCTGTTAACGGATCGTTAAATGCCAGATACTCCAGCTCCTTTTCGGCTTTACGTCGTTGAGTAATGTCTTCGAGATACCAGATAAACAATTTTAAATCCTGATGTTTATTCAGCGTAGCCAGAAATATTTTCTCGTGGCTGTTGATTTGCCAGGTATGTTGGGTACGAGGACTATTTAATAGTTTTTCAATCACTGGTGCTATGGTTTCGTGGGATATTTCATTTTGAATATGTGTTTCAAGCGACAACCAGGCGGGATTTTTATAACGAATGGAGCCGTCCCAGGCAAGGCTGGATAAAGGATTAGGGCTACGCTCTATTAAGGTTGCCAGTCGTTTTTTCTCTTTTGCTTCATGCAGGCGTGTGCGAACCAGCAAACCACCAAAAATGGCAATCGCTAAAATAACCACCGTAAAACTGGAGACCAGCGTAATCATGTTATTAAGTTGATTCGAACTTTTTGACTGACTGATGGAGACCTGATTTTTGATATCACTTATCAGTTCAGATAATAGAGGGGTAATCTGGCGGGTGTTTGCGGTTAATTCATTCAGCAATGCTCGAGCTTCATCCCAGCGTTCGCTGCCACTTCCGTTTTCCAGAGCGCTTTCGAGCGAGCGGGCGATCTGTTGTTGTTGAATATAAAGCTTTTCAATACTCTCCTGTGTTGATTCTGGAAGTGATTGATTCTCCAGTTCACTCAGGGCGTACTCGATAATGGCGTAATTATCGGACAGACTTTTGTTTAATACCCGGCGATTTTCCGTGGCGTAATACTCATATAAAATGCGCTCATGTTCGGTTAACCCTTGAGCCAATTTCGATACATTTTGTAACAGAGGCAGTTGTTGGTGCAGCAGTTCGCTGTTGTTGCTATTGACCGTTTGAGCCTGCTGATAGACCTGCATTGACAAAGCGGTTCCGAGCAATGTAATCAGCGTAAAAGTGATAATAGCGGTAACGTTTGATTGACCCATAAATTAATCGCGTGCGGCGCAGTAGCTCTTGCCTGCTTTTTAGACTAGTGGCTGGTTGATAATTAAGTATAGATTAATACTGCTAAATCGCTAATTTTATTGAAGAATATCAATGAAATTAGGTAAAAAACGTTAAATGATCAATTCTAATTTATTATTCAGCATTATCCTGAACCAATGGACGCGGTAAGCTGTTCTTTAGTCGCCCGCTAACTTGTTTGCATAGCCCCAGTGGCTGGTTATGATAGGTAATCATGCACTCTCCTTTACCTGACAAGGAATTCTCAAAGGCGTTAGACGCAGCGTTAGTTTGATCCAGATGGATGTCTTTGCCCCGATAATAATCTACCGCCTGCTGATGGGTTAACGCCTGAGAATTGAGGGTGATTTGCCCACCAAATGCCATAATAAATTCATGTTGAGTCTTAATGCGGTTTTTATGCAGCTCGGCAATTTTTATTCCGGCACGATCGATTCGAAACTGATTGGCCACAGTCAGAGAGCCTTGGGGCAAATACCATACTGCGTTGTCTCTTAACCATAACCGCTGTTTTAAAGGTTCAAGGTTAAAGCCAAACTGCTGATCAAAATAATCGCTGATCTGACTGTATTGTTTTTTACTCAAGGAGTCAAAGGGCCAACGCTTCGGCGGTTTTACAGAATATTCGATGTGTGATGATGCGTTATCCTCTTTTTTAAACGCAGCAACAAAAAATCCCTCGGAATCAAACAGGTGTGGAAACACATGCAAATAGCCTTCACTGGTGACGCATTTGCTGGCTTCTGGAAACAGCTGAGCCAGGCTGATGGCATTCATATCGGAGTGCTGGGTTAGCAAATGCTGGCAAATATGCTGATTTTCTTCTTCCGATAAGGTGCAGGTGGAATAGACCAGTACGCCGCCCGGTTTCAGTGCCTGGTATGCGCTGCTGATCAATTGTTTTTGTGTGCTGGCAATGTCACGCAGTGCTTCAGGGCTCCAGTTTTTTAACGCATCGGGATCTTTGCGCACCGTGCCTTCCCCACCACAGGGGGCATCGAGCAAAATAGCATCGAACAAGCCGGGGGACTTGTCACCAAACTCCCGGCCATCAAGGTGACTTAACGCCACGTTGGTGACGCCGCAGCGAACAACATTGGCGTGCAATACTTTAAGTCGACTGCTCGACAGTTCATTAGCAACCAGATTGATGGATGGATCAAAGTGGGCGGCCATCTGGGTAGTTTTGGAGCCTGGTGCCGCGGCCATGTCCAATAACTGTTGAGGCGACTGGATCAGAGACGCCAAAGCAACCGGCGGCAGCATGGAACTGGCTTCCTGAATATAAAAAAGGCCTTGTAAATGCTCGACGCTTAATCCCAGTGAATCCATGGGATGCTGTTCGTTCAGTGGGCTCACCCAGAAACCTTCGGCGCACCAGGGAATGGGCGTAAGTTGCCAGTTTTTTTGTTTGGCGATGGCACTGAATTCATCCGCATTGATTTTTAATGTATTGATGCGAATACTTTTGCGTAACGGTGTCTGGCAACTGGTAATAAACTCGTCCAGAGACTCTTTATCAAGAGACTGTTGTGTCAGGTGATCGAGAAACGTCTGCGGAATAAAAGTCATGGAAGAGTTAACTGTGTTAGAAGGTTATAGTGGTTAAAAGATGATTCGAATTAAAGAATGATTATAGTTAAAGAGTGATTTTCATTAAAGAATAATTGTCGTTAAGCGATTCTTGTGGCTCGAGGTTGGGTTTCAGAATCGAATTCCGTTAATCCGATTAATGCTGTTATTGTAACTTTAACAGACAAGCTGTAAAGCTCTGCATTCTAATGGCTGCTCTATTAGAATAAATATCTTGGTTTCAAGCAATAATATCTGCATCAACATCAACTGAGCAGCATATAGGCAAAATAGCCCGCAAATAATACGATTAATAATACAGTGGTTAATCGACGTCGAGTCATAGTTTTATCAGCTCTTAGAAGCTATCTCAAAAGTTGCCTTATCTTACCTTTGTTCGCTGTTTTTGAGAGGGCTTATAGTTTAATTTTATGTTCAAGCTTATTATCCGAAACAAGTTTGATTTTTCACTATCTGATGTAAAAAACAAATCAATCAGAGCATGTGATCAAACGGCTCTATGGTAACGGTTTCTCCGGCTGAGACATCACCTTGCTCGGCGGGTAAAACGATAAAGCAGTTAGCCTTACTGACGGAAGTGAGTACCGCAGAATTTTGATTGCCCGTTACGGTTACCAGGCACTGACCATCTTCATCAATATTATAGACACCCCGTTGAAAATCCAGTCGGCCAATTGATTTTTTTAACGGCGTGGTGGTGATCGCCCGGCATTGCATTGAAGATTGCTTTGACATACCCATCAATTGTTGCAGTGCTGGTAAAACAAGTTTATACATGGTGACCAGGGCTGAAACCGGATTGCCCGGCAATCCGAAAAATTGGGCATTGGCTAAGTGGCCATAGGCGAAAGGTTTGCCGGGTTTTATCGCCACTTTCCACAGTTCCAGTGTACCCAGTTCATCCACAACCGGTTTTATATGATCGGCATCGCCGACGGAGACACCGCCAGACGTGATGATCACATCGGCCGATTTATCCGCCAATAATAACGCTTTGCGAACCGCTTCTGGGGTATCTTTAATGCAGCCATAATCTTTAATCGATACCGGCAATTTATTCAGCAATGCATTCAGGGTGTAACGATTGGTGTCGTATATCTGACCGGCATCAAGAGCATGGCCGGGTTGAATGATTTCATCGCCACTGGAAAAAATAGCGACTTTTAATGGTTCGAACACCTCAACCTCTGTTAATCCGAGTGATGCCAGTAAACCGATATCGGCACTACCCAGTAATTGGCCTTTGGGTAACACCTGACTGCCGGAAACAATATCCTGACCTTGTTGACGAACAAATTGTCCCGATTTTACCGACTGTCTAAAAACGATGGATGTTGTATCGGAATGGTGATTGTTTAGTTCGGTATTTTCCTGCATTTCAACACAGTCTGTACCGGCAGGTAATACAGCGCCGGTCATAATGCGTATGCACTCGCCTTTTTCTACCGTACCAGTAAAAGGTGTTCCGGCAAGAGCAGTGCCCACTAAGGTGAGCGACTCAAACTGGGTTAAATCCTCTGCCCGTAAAGCGAAGCCGTCCATTGCCGAGTTGTTAAAGGGTGGCACATCAATCGGGGCAATTATATCTTGCGCCAATACTCTATTATCGGCCTGAGCTAATGGCCGCTTTTCCGTGTTTAGCGGGTGTCCGTTTGCCGTTACTTTTTCCAGCAATAAATTTAATGCTTGTTGAAACGGCATCAATCCTGGCTTTGCACATGGGTCTGCAGTAGACATAATGTTCACTCTAGTATTGATTGATATAGTACGTGTTAAACAGCTTGTCAGGTTAAGAAGTAATTGGTATTCCAAGAGGCCTAATTATAAACGTAAAGCCAATTTTTAAGTTAGTACAGAGCCTAACATTGAGAGCTAGGTTTGCGATATAATTAGCTCACTTAATGTAGAATTATCATTAACAGTTTATCAAAAGTCTCTCTTGAGGAAGGAAGAAAAAATGTCTTTAGAGAATTTAAAGCAAAATAATATCGAATGGGCCGAGCGAATGGTGGCTCAGGATGCCGACTATTTTAACAATCTGTCGCAAGGGCAAAAACCAGAGTATTTATGGATTGGCTGTTCCGATAGCCGGGTTCCTGCGACTCAGGTGGTGGGGTTAGCACCGGGTGATATGTTTGTGCATCGAAATATTGCCAATATGGTGGTGCACACTGATCTAAATTGCATGTCGGTGTTGCAATTTGCCGTTGAAGTTTTAAAAGTAAAACATGTGATTGTGTGTGGTCATTATGGATGCGGTGGTGTTAAAGCGTCTTTAGGTAATGCGCCAGCCGGGTTGGTGGACAACTGGCTGACCAATATTCGGGATGTTTATTTTAATAACGAAGCCAAGTTACAGGCATTACCCGACGATGAAAAATTCGATCGTATGTGTGAGTTAAATGTAATCTCGCAAGTTTATAACGTGGCTAAAACCAAGGTTGTGCAGGGGACTTGGGAAAAAGGACAGCCGCTGTCCATTCACGGCTGGATTTACGGTCTGAAAGATGGCCTGATAAAGGATCTTGATGTGACTCTAAACGATCAACAAGGGCTGCATAAAGCCTTTCATTTGAAACAAGGTTAATGGCTGGTTTTAATGGTAGCCTTATGGTATCGCCGCTGTTGAATTAACAGCGGCTATTCGATTAATGAGCAACAACCTGCTAAAGTTGATAGATTAAAATTTTGATGGAAAATTTATGAAACTAGTACTTTTATTTATACCTTTGATAACTATTGTTTTGTTAACTGGTTGCGCGACCGAAGAAAAGCTCAGCTACTATAATTCGGACAATGATTGTGTGGGTAATGTTGAGCGAGACTATTCGGTAACCTGGGATGGTGATTCTGGTGAAATAAAGCAGGAGAAGCAGGAAACGTGTCGACCAGAAGTGTTTGACCCTGTTAATGAACAGCGCACGCCTTCTGAAAAGGAATTAGAGAGCGGCAACGAATAGGACTTGGTTAATTGTTTATGACACTCTGTTAAGTTTAATGCAGCTGATTTTGAAGGTCATTTTATTGTGTTTTAGAATCTAGTAACGTAATTTATAAACCATATATGTCACAACATATATGTCTTAAATAGTTACTTAAGATAAAGTAGTTACTTAAGATATTTTGCATTTCCCTGAATAATTGCCATAATTTTCTTACTATTATTATTTTTAAAAACATTTTAAAAAGTTATGGACAAGTTGAGTGAATATCTCAATTAGGAATTTGTTGGCTAAGGGATTATTTCTGTGTTTGCCTTTATTCTCTCTAGCTCAGGCCGATGACAGCAATCAATCGAGTGGTGTTTGGGCGCTATCTCTTGGTGAGTTATTGTCGTTAAAAATTGAAACCGCCAGTAAACAGCCTGAAGTTGTCACGCAAATACCCGCCAACGTCACTTTGGTGACGCGTCAGGAAATTCGTGATTTTGGTTATCAGTCATTGACCGATATCTTGAGTCAGGTACCTGGGCTGTATCAAATTTATTCTTACCGCGGAATTCCGGGTAACTTTGGGTTACGTGGATTATGGAACCCGCGCAAACAAAACAGCAGCTACGCTATTTTAATTAATGGCGTAAAACATTCTCAAGTCAGTGATCGCAGCAGTCCTTTATCATTATTTGCCATGCCAGTCGAAGCGATAGACAGGATCGAGGTTATTCGTGGTCCCATGTCGGTCACTTATGGAAACGGTGCATCATTTGGTGTGATTAACATTGTCACCAACAACGCAAACTCGATTAACGGCGACCAGTTACTTACTGTCAGTGCCGGTAATTTTAACAGCTATCGGGGGGCTTACCGGGCAACTTTTGATGATGGTATCAAGCAAGCGGTTATTAATGTGGGTCATCAGTCGACCAATGGTATAGAGCGACCCATTCGAGACATGGTCACGGAGTCTGTTTTTAATACCTTGCCGCAACAGGGCATAGCAGAGCCTCATGAATACACCTTTGCCGGACGTTTACAACGGCAACAAAGTTATCTGGATGCGTCGCTCAGTTATGATGGATGGCGTCTTTTAGCCACAGTTAATCAAACAAGTATGGAACCTTTTCTGGTGTTGCCATCGATAGAGGAAGGAAATCAAGATAATATTATTAATCGGGTGTTGGACCTGAGTTATGATACGAAATTTTCCGAAAGCGCGAGCTTAAAAAGCGCAATAAATTACAGTCTGTATGATCGGGATTTAACTTTGGATGTTCTCTATCCGGGTTTTGAAGGTAATAGAAATACAAATTACGAGTCATATCAGTTTGAAACGGTATTGAATAATCAGTTAAATCCACAGTGGCGCATAATGGCTGGATTAAACTTCAGTGCCATGAAAGGGTTTTCAGACGCAAGCCATATTCCAGACTTTAATATAAATCGATTTCTAAATTTGGTAGAAGATCGCTCCTCTCACTCGATATTTTCGCAAGTCTCTTATGCTCCTACACAATCATTAACTTTCCAGTTTGGACTACGACATGAAAGTGTCGATCAACATCCCTTTTTACAAACCGTTAACAATGGATTACCTGTGGAGCAGCAACAAACGATTATTCAAGGCGGGCAGACCAATACTACGCCTAAATTTGCCGCTATTTATCAGCCAGATGAGCATCAAGTGATTAAGTTTATGTCGGGTGAAGCCGCTAAAATTGCCAATGAAAGGTTTCCGGCAGAGATGATCACTACTACAGAACTCAGTTACAGTTATCGGTCAGAATATAACGAATTTTCGGTTAGCTTGTTTCATAATGAACTGAAAGACTTGTTGGTAGAGAGCTTGATGGTATTGCCTGACGACTCTGTCAATCTAACGATAAACCCAAGTGGCAAAATAATCACTAAAGGCATTGAGCTATCCGGCCATATTCGCTTTAACGCTAATTGGAGCTTGGCATTGTCAGCCACTTATCAGGAATCAAGTGACCGCAGTAATCCTGACGGTTTAGCATCCTATTCGCCGTCAACGTTGTTTAAAGGCAAGCTAAGTTATCGATTTGAGCGAGCAATTTGGTCATCTAACTTACGTTACGTTAGTGGTATGCGACCATTTTATGACGCAACACTGGCTAATGGAGCCGGTGGTTTTGGCGATTATACTGGCGAACCGGTGGATAGTTATACGGTAGTGGATACCAACGTTCGTTTACCGGAAATCATTAATGATGTGTCATTAAATATTAAAGTACATAACCTGTTTAATACCGATATTCGCTACCCCAATAACCCTGATAATAACCAGCTGCTTAATCGTGGCGTGCTTGATCAGGAACGTCAGCTTAGCATTACCGCAGACTATATTTTCTAGGCTGTTTATACTTAAAAGACTCATCATTATTAATAGACTTTGACTGTTGTGCGCCAATCGGTACAATCCTGATTATTTTAATAATTAGGAAAATCACCATGAGCCGAAAGCTTTTAATTAATATTCACTTATATCTTGCGGCCTTTTTTACGCCCGTATTGTTAATAATGGCAATCTCCGGAGGCCTGTACCTTATGGGTATTAAGGGCAGCTATACGGAGCAGCAGGTTTTTCAGGGAAACAGTGTCAAGGTTGATCCTTCAAATAAACATCTTGAGGATGAAGTTTCCAAAATATTGGCGTCGTTAAACATCGATCATAGTTTTGACTATGCGAAAAAAAGCGGCAGCACACTCTATACAAGACCAACTTCTAAGCTGCATTATGTGATTCAATCAAATGAAGACGAGGTGACCGTAATAGAGCGAACCCCGGATTTTGTAAAGCGGTTGGTTGAGCTACATAAAGGACACGGGCCCAGTTGGTTTAAAACCTTTCAAAAAGTTATGGCTGCAGGTCTTATTTTTATTCTGATAACAGGGCTCTGGCTTGGTCTGACTTCGCCAATGTTAAAACGTCAAACCTGGGCGATCAGTATTTCCGGAGTTTTAATCTTTGTGTTACTGGCCAGCCTCTAGTTCCAGTGAATTATTCTTAATCAGGGTTATTTTTTTAATTTAAGTCCTTTTTTCAAAAAGGACTTAATGTCTACGCCATGGCTGCCATTCGGCAGCTCATGAGCAATCATATAAGGTTCGCCCTGTTCGTCTTTGGGGACTTGTTTTAAATCGATAATGCTATGTTTGACAGGTTGTTTATTAGCATCCAGTACACGCATTATTTTCGGTCTTAGTTTATTGTCTGGATTGGATGAAATCACAATACCTACTTCTTCATTGGTCATCTTAACGATAGCGCCGGGTGGGTATACTCCAATAAATTTGATGAATTCAAGCGCCAAACTTTCATCAAATTGTTTTCCTTTATTGGTATAGATAATATCTAAAGCGGTCATGGATGAACGTGCGTTATCGTATACGCGGCTGCTGGTAATGGCATCATAGGTATCCGTTACAGCAATAAGTTTTGCGTAGTAAGGAATTTGATGGGCTTGTAAATTACGTGGGTAGCCCTTTTCGTCTATGCGCTCATGATGGCAGTAAGCCACATCTACAGTTGCTAAGTCACAATCTTGCATGGTAATTAATAAATCTCGGCCAAAAGTCGTGTGTTGTTTCATTAACTCCATTTCATCATCGGTAAAACGTCCGGGTTTATTCAGCACTTCATTGGGTACTTTTGCTTTACCAACATCATGCAGCAAACCGCAGAGCCCAATAGTATGAATTTCTTCTTCCGATAAGCCTAAATGACGCGCAAATGCCACGGATAAAATACAGACATTGAGTGAATGTTCGGCTGTGTAATCGTCTTTGTTTTTTATTTTTGTCAGCCAGGTGAGGGCATTGCTGTTGCGCAAAATAGATTCGACAATATCATCCACTACATCCTTACATTGATTCATATCGAGCATGCGACCAATACGAATACCTTCCATAATATTTTTAGCGGTTAATTTGGCGTATTTATAACAGCCTTTTGCAGCCGCAAATTCCTGTTCAACAGGCACTTTATTGATGTAATTAATTTTCTCTTTGGTATTTGGCGTTGTTTGGTTGGTTTTCAGTTGTCGCTGATGATCAGAAGGTTTTTGGGTTATTCGACTAATAATTCTAGCACCAAGCCCCTGTTTTTTACTTCGCCGTTCGTGATCTGTTGGCTCTCGTAATGGTCGTGTAGAAGCGGCGTGTTTTTTAGATTCGATATAAACATAGTTACATTGGTTTACAAGGGCATCTATATCTTCTGGTGAGGTAATTAAAAAGCCTTGCAGTAAAAAGTCAGTCTCTTCCCAGGGACGGTCAAGACGAGTGACGTACATACCTATTTCTAATTTTGAAGAATCTACTTTTAATTCGCCCAGTTCTACTGCCATTCTGTTTCCTGAGGGGATTGATGTTGTGAGTATTTCGTATAAAGCTGAATGCAGCTGCAGATACGGCTTTTCAGAATAGTATAGGCAGTGATTTGATAGTTACCAATTATAGGTGGACAAAATTGCCGTAGCATCTGGCTTCAGGTAGAATTCGCGTCTCGTCGCACAATCACAATAAAACCAATCTTCTGCGATATACCGATTTTCTCGGTGACATCATTATTAAATGGGTCAGTTGCTTAAAAAGTCTTTTTTTGCGTCTGATCTTTAGTCGGGTTGTATCCGGCAGTAAATCAGCTTTTCAATAGGGTTATTATGTTATTACATTCAACCAAAGCCGACTGGTTCGGTAATCTTCGTGGCGATATTCTGGCAGGTCTGGTGGTCGCACTGGCACTTATTCCGGAAGCCATTGCGTTTTCCATTATTGCGGGTGTCGATCCAAAAGTTGGTCTCTACGCCTCATTCTGTATTGCGGTAGTGATCGCCTTTGTTGGCGGTCGGCCGGGTATGATATCGGCGGCAACTGGTGCCATGGCGCTGTTAATGGTGACGCTGGTTAAAAATCATGGTCTGGAATATTTATTGGCCGCTACCTTGCTTACCGGTGCGTTACAGATAATCGCCGGTTATTTAAAGCTTGGCAGCTTAATGAGTTTTGTGTCGCGCTCGGTGGTGACTGGTTTTGTAAATGCATTGGCGATATTAATTTTTATGGCGCAACTGCCAGAGCTTACCAATGTGAGCTGGCATGTGTACGCCATGACCGCGGTCGGTTTAGGTATCATTTATTTATTCCCCTACATTCCGGTAATCGGTAAAGTGATCCCGTCGCCGTTGGTCTGCATTTTAAGTTGTACCGCTTTTGCCATGATTGTTGGGCTGGATATCCGCACCGTTGGCGATATGGGCGAGCTGCCCGATACACTGCCGATCTTTTTGTGGCCCGATGTGCCGTTAAACTTTGAAACATTGCAGATAATATTTCCTTATTCGGCGGCACTGGCGGTTGTGGGCTTGCTGGAATCCTTAATGACCGCAACCATTGTTGATGATTTAACCGATACGCCCAGTGATAAAAACCGCGAGTGTAAAGGCCAGGGGATTGCCAATGTGGGTGCCGGTTTATTAGGCGGTATGGCCGGTTGTGCCATGATTGGCCAGTCGGTGATCAATGTGAAGTCTGGCGGCCGTGGCCGATTATCGACACTGATTGCTGGTGGTGTGCTGTTAATTTTAGTGGTGTTCCTGAATGAGTGGGTGGCGCAAATACCGATGGCGGCACTGGTCGCCGTGATGATTATGGTGTCGATAGGTACCTTTGACTGGCGCTCCATACGTAATCTTAAAGTGCATCCGCTTTCCACCAATATCGTAATGATATCAACGGTTGTGGTGGTGGTGTACACCCATAATCTCGCCTATGGTGTGTTTGTTGGCGTGTTATTGGCGGCGCTATTTTTTGCCAATAAAGTTAGTCACTTTATGTACTTTGAAAAGCAGCTTGATGAAGAGCAAAGTTTGCGCAAATACACCATACATGGTCAGGTGTTTTTTAACTCTTCATCCAAGTTTTTGTCCGAGTTTAATTTTAAAGAAGCGGTCTCCAAAGTGGTGATTGATTTGAGTCGTGCGCACTTCTGGGATATTTCTGCGGTTTATGCTCTCGACATGGTTGTGGTAAAGTTCAGACGGGAAGGTGCTGAAGTTGAGGTGATAGGCCTTAACGAAGCCAGTGAAACCATCGTCGATCGATTTGGCGTACACGATAAACCAGAAGAGCTGGAACGGGTACTGGGAGGTCATTAGGCATGAGCGATAACAATCAAAATAACGATCATTCGTCAAATAACGAGCAGCGGTTTGTGCTGTCCTGCATTGATGGTTCCAGCTACGGCGAAGCGGTGTGTGATTATGCCTGCTGGATAGCGAAAACCGTTGATGCACCACTTAAATTTTTGCACACCATTGAGCACAGTAAGTCGCCAGCGGTGGCCGATTTAACCGGCGCCATTGGGCTTGGCGCTTCCGAAGACTTGTTAAATGAATTAACCGAAGTTGAGCAAAACCGCTCACGGCTGCTGATTGAAAAAGGCAACTTGATGCTTAAAGCGGCAAAGCAAAAAGCAACCGATGCTGGCGTTACTGAAATAGAAATTCGACAGCGCCATGGCAGCTTATCCGAATCACTGGTGGAGCTGGAAGATCAAATTCGAGTGCTGGTTGTGGGGATCCGTGGCGAACAGCACGATACCGATCAGGCAGGCGTTGGCGCTCAGTTAGAAACAACCATACGGTCCTTGCATAAACCTATTTTGGTGGTTAACAAAGCGTTTGAGACGCCAAAAAAGATAATGCTCGCCTACGATGGCAGTGATGCCGCGAATAAGGCGCTGTCCATGGTAGCGTCAAGCCCATTATTTAAAGGCATTCCATGTCATCTGGTGCATGTGAGTGATGGTGACGAGCAAGGGGTTGATGAATTGCTGGCGAATGCCGAGAAGACATTGAGCGACGCGGGCATTACGGTGTCGAGCATAAAACTCAACGGTGAGATTGATCAGGCATTATCGCGCTATCAATCAGAACATAATATCGACCTCACGGTAATGGGCGCTTTCAGTCACAATCGTGTTCGTGATTTCTTGCTCGGCAGTTTTACCGCAAAAATGTTAGAAAACACTCAAAAGCCGCTGCTGTTATTGCGTTAGGCTTTAAATCTTTCTATCAATTCAAGGGGGATTGCATCAGCGATGCCCCTTGAACAGACTCTCGTCAAGATAGTTTTATCAAGATACCCTTATAAAGATACCCTCGTAAAGACAGCCTCATCAAAATACCTTCATCAAGATAGATACCCTACTACAGCTCTTTGTTTGATCAATACAAACCACTTCCAAACCAGAACTCATTGATATCTTAATTTACCGATACAAAACCGTATTTGGGATTGTATTTCGTAACAAACTCTTTCTGAGAACGTCCCTACAGCAAGCGGGTGTTTTTTTCCCCGTGTATAAGGCGTATAGTAAACTTAACAAATAAGCAGTAAGCCGATAAACACAAGGTAACTTTTGCTCCACTGATGGCTTCTAGCAAAGGTTATTTAGCAGAAAGGCGCTTCACTTTATGACAATATTTACGGCAAGTTATGTTGCAAGATAATTTTGGACGACAGTTTTATTATTTAAGGTTGTCGATCACCGATGTCTGCAATTTTAAATGCGATTATTGTTTGCCAGATGGCTATCAAAAGCCAGACACGCCAACACCTGAATTAAGCCTGTCAGAAATTGGTGATATTGCCCGGGCATTCGCAGCACTGGGAACCAAAAAAATTCGTATTACCGGTGGCGAGCCAGCACTGCGAAAAGATTTACCGGACATTATTGAACTCTGTAAATCAACGCCGGGTATTGAATCGGTGGCGATAACCACCAATGGTTATCGGTTGCCTCAGTATATTGATAGCTGGGTGAATGCGGGCCTTGACCGATTAAATGTGAGCATCGACAGTCTTGACCCAAAGATGTTTCAGGCCATCACAGGACACGACAGACTGCAGGAAATAATGCAGGGAATTAAACAGGCAGAAACTATTGGTTTGTCGAGCATTAAAGTGAATACGGTATTGATGAAACAATTTAATGGTCATCAATTGCAACAGTATTTAAACTGGATCAAACATCAGCCAATCACATTGCGTTTTATAGAGTTAATGCAAACCGGTGATAACTTAACGTTTTTCAATGATAACCACATCGCCGGCAGCGGTATAAAACAACAGTTAATCGAACAGGGCTGGTCGCCAATTCTTCGCAGTAAAAGCGCTGGTCCGGCAGAAGAATTTCAGCATCCCGATTATCAGGGACGAGTGGGCTTGATCATGCCTTACAGTAAAGATTTTTGTGACAGCTGCAATCGACTTCGGGTGTCATCATCGGGGCAGTTGCATTTGTGTTTGTTTGGTGAGCAAGGGTTGCCATTAAGGCATTTGTGCCAACACGATGATCCGGAAGCGTTACAGCAACAAATTATTGAGTATGTTAAGCAGAAAAAAGTATCCCACTTTTTACAACAGGGTGAAACGGGTGCGACTAAACATCTGGCAATGATTGGCGGGTAACGATTCAATAAAAAACTTCGAGTGAAACATTCGTAGAGTAAAGTTATATAAATTTAAGCGTTTAAATAGATTCTGCTCTAGAATAAATAGCAATTGCATAAAGAGAAGTTGAATTAACAAGAGTCGAATAAATGACGATTTAAAATAATGTTATCTTTATTTAAAGATAGCCACTTGGCGTTAACCATTTATAGATTATCCAACGATTCAATTAGTTAATATATTTGAGAAAACAGTTATGAGCAGTATGACATCATTAGGTATTGCGGTACTTACCATCTCCGATACACGTACACCAGAAACCGATAAGTCCGGTAACTTACTGGTAGAAGAAATTAAAAGTGCCGGGCATCAGGTTATTGACCATCTCATTGTTAAAGATGATATTTATCAAATCCGTGCCGAGGTTTCTAACTGGATTGCATCGTCGAGTGTTCAAGTTGTAATAACCACCGGAGGAACCGGATTTTCAAGCCGGGACTCAACGCCAGAGGCAGTATCGGTATTGTTCGATAAACCGATCGAAGGCTTTGGTGAATTATTTCGACAGGTGTCATACGAAGAAATAGGCACATCAACCATCCAGTCACGCGCGGTGGCCGGTATGGCGAATAATACCGCTGTGTTTTGTGTTCCCGGTTCCAGTAATGCATGTCGAACGGCCTGGCACAAAGTGATTAAGCAGCAGATAGACTCAACTCATAAACCCTGCAACTTTGCAGCAAACTTAACCCGGAGTGAGTAATATGTCGGATAAAAGCCGGGGAAGTAGTTCATCAACAAATTCGTCCTCTTTATCCCATATAAACAGCCGCGGTGAAGCCTCCATGGTGGATGTATCAGAAAAAACTTCAACCGTACGTGTTGCTACCGCCGAAGCCTTTGTAACCATGAGTCAGGAGACATTATCGCTGATAGAGTTGGGTGATCATGCTAAGGGCGATGTTTTGGCTACGGCGCGTATTGCTGGTATTCAGGCGGCAAAGCAAACGCCTCAGTTAATTCCATTATGCCACCCTTTGATGCTTTCAAAAGTGCAGGTGGATTTTGAGTTGCAGCCGGAACAAAGTCGTGTGCGTATTCAAAGCCTGTGTAAGTTAACCGGACAAACCGGTGTTGAAATGGAAGCGCTGACAGCGGTGAGTGTGGCAGCACTAACATTATTTGATATGTGCAAAGCGGTTGATAAATCCATGGTGATCCAGGGCATTCAGGTAATGAGTAAGCAGGGTGGTAAAAGTGGAGACTGGTCGCGTGATTAATGTTGTCTTGTTTGCTTCGGTTCGAGAGAAAGCCGGTTGCGATTCGTTAGAAGTGGAGTGCGCAAACTGTACGATTAAGGAGTTAAAACAACAACTGATGGCTCAGGGTGAACAGTGGCAACAGGCTTTGCAAGGCAATATATTGGCCGCGGTGGATCAGGAAATGGTGGTGGATTCTTTTATATTAAAGGATCATTGCGAAGTGGCTTTTTTTCCGCCGGTTACTGGCGGTTAATATCTACAAAGCGATTTAATGGCTGATTAATATAATGAATGATCCAAGCACCGACATAACTCCCATTATTAATATTACCGTCAGTGAGCATGATTTCAATGTTGCCGACGAGTATCAGGCAATGATTGATAATAACCCTACGGATGGCGCAGTCGTTTTTTTTGTTGGCTTGGTGCGTGACTTTAATCAGGGTAAACACATTCAGCAATTAACCCTTGAGCATTATCCGGCTATGGTTGAACGCAGTTTGAAAAATATAGTCGAGCAGGCCAGCGCACGCTGGCAGCTTGGGCGGGTGCGATTAATCCATCGGGTGGGTGAATTGCAGGTCAATGATCAAATAGTACTGGTGGCGGTGTCATCGAAACATCGGCAAAACAGTTTTGATGCGGCACAATTTATTATGGATTTTTTAAAAACCGAAGCGCCTTTCTGGAAAAAAGAAAAAACCAACGATGGTGAACATTGGGTGGTTGATAATGAAAAGGATCACAAAGCTCGTAAGCGCTGGTAGTTGATTTCTTTGGTGGATTATTACTTTAAGCCTTGTCAATAGTGAACAACAACCAAAATAACTTATTTCAAAAGTTATTGATCACAGCTGATCAGTGCGCGGTTAACACTGAGAATATATTGTTCGGTGTTAGTTTAATTTTGCTGCCTGCTTAAGCTTTCGCTAATCATCCTGTTAAATTTTGAAATCAATACAAACTTTTTTGCAACCGCCATCGTCTAACATGAGTCTAGTGCCATAATAATAAACTTGGATGACTCTACATGCATTATTCTGAAGCCTTGCTAAGGCATTGCCTGTTTGTGCAGCGTATCAGTGCTGCCGGGGGTAATTATGATATTTAATACCCCAATCTTCTTTGCCTTTTTTGTTGTGTTTTTACTGGGCTATGGGTTTATTTTTCTTAAACATAAACCGAAAGTCTATTTTACATTGGTTGCCAGTTTGGTGTTTTATGGCAGCTGGAATTATCACTTTATCCCTTTACTGGTGGGCAGTGCCGTTGCCGACTATTTTATTGCGCAGGCCATTGGTAATGCGGCGTCTCAGCGGCATAAAAAGTGGTTGGTGACATTGTCGCTGTGTATTAACTTAGGGATTTTGGGCCTGTTTAAGTACGCCGATTTTGCCCTGAGCTCGGTGGGCAGTTTTTTAACCCTGTTTGGGTATGAAGCATCTTTGCCAACGCTGGCGTGGATATTACCCGTTGGTATTTCTTTTTATACGTTTCAAAGTTTAAGTTATACCATCGATGTGTACCGTGGTGATATGCAGCCACGTAAAGGATTACTGGAATTTACTGCCGCGCTGGCGTTTTTTCCGCAGCTGGTGGCCGGGCCTATTTTACGTGCCCGTCATATTTTGCCGCAAATGCACGATATTCAGTTGCCATCTTTTGCTCAAGTTAAAACCGGTTTCTTATTAATTACGGTGGGTCTTATGAAAAAGACCACCGCTGATTTATTAGCAGGGCCCGCTGCAACCGCGTTTGATGGGCAGCAAACCATTAGTGTGCTGGAAACCTGGAGCGGTGTTCTGGCATTTGCTGGTCAAATATATGGTGATTTCTCTGGCTATACCGATATGGCGATTGGCATTGCTTTACTGCTCGGTTTTAACTTTCCGTTAAACTTTAGAGTGCCTTATTTTGCGGTGTCGCCGGTGGACTTCTGGCGACGATGGCATATTTCGCTGTCCACCTGGTTAAGAGATTATTTGTACATCTCCTTGGGAGGCAATCGCAATAATCGTCGTATGCGTAATGTAATGATCACCATGCTACTGGGAGGTTTATGGCATGGAGCCGCCTGGACATTTATTGCCTGGGGTGCGTTTCATGGTGTGATTATTACCGCAACCCATTATTTATCCAATCTTGCTGTGTTTAAACCTTTCGCAGCGTCGAATAACAAATTTCATATCGTTTTAAAATGGGCGATAACTTTTTATCTGGTATTGCTGGGCTGGGTGTTGTTTCGTGCCACCAGTCTTGAGAATGCCTGGCAGGTGATTTGCGATATGCACTCATTCGGTGGCGCATTACCGGCGGCCAGTTCCTTGGCGATTACCATTTTTGCTTTGGTATCGGCGGCGCTAATCTTAATGCATCTGCTGGATTACTTTGTGCTCAATCATTCGAAAAAGTTAGAAAGTAAAGGTTGGTTGTTCTGGCCGCTGTTGGTGTTAGGTCAGGCATTGTGTTTATTAATTGGGGAGCCAAGTAATGACTTCATCTATTTCCAATTCTAGAAAAGTTTATTTAAAAGTATGGCTTCTGGTGGTGTTGGGTATGGCCGTTGCCATGTCGCTGGTACGTCTATTTACCTTTGCAATGGGAGCCAGCGGCGAAGAGTTTATTGGCCGGGTAGTGGGTTCGTTAAAGTATTTGCCAAAAATTACCCAGCAACAAGACGATCAGGTTATGGTGTTTGGATCGTCCATGGTTGAAGCCGGATTTTCTCCGCGTCAGTTTGATCGTGAAATGAAACAGCGTGGTATTGATGTTACCTCTTATAATTTTGGTTCTGGTGGACTTAATCCATTGTTTCAGGATTATTATTCCCGGCGCATCAGAGATATTTATCAGGCCAATAATAAACGGCTTAAACTGGCGATCATAGAATTTAATCCGTTCCAGACCACAAAGCGACGCTACCAGGGCGCGGTGGCTTCCATTGATGGTTATCTTGGTATGCTGGCCAGCGATGAAGAGTTATGGCAGCTGGCAAAAGAGGATCCTACACGAGGAGCACTGATTTATAATATTCATTATTTTCGTGATGATATTTCAGCCGAAATGATCACCTATTTTTTTGGTCGAGGACTGCAGGCCGAACGACCAAAACCTGATGCTGATCCAGATACGGAAGAGCAGGTAGCCCTAAGGCGAAAGCTTGGTGATCAATTAAGTGAGCAGTTCGAAAAAGACTATCCCGATTATGTGGATGAAGATTGGTCTTATAACTGGCAGGGCGGTGGCACTATTCCTGCCGAGCGCTCCGAAGAAACATTGAAAGTTTTTGAGCAATATTATGAGTCATTGCGCACGCCGTATCGTATGGCCAGTGATAAGTTATGGCGTGAGATATCTGCGGATATTACCGAATTGCGATTTCAGGAAGAGCTGGTTGAATCATTTATCAAGATTGTCAAAAACTTTAAACAGTTTTCCGATCAGGTTGAAGTGATCATGTTGCCAAAAAATTCGCGCTGGATAAAAAATTCATCAGAAGCTTTGGCTCGGCAACAAGCGGTTATAGAGCGCATCGAAAAAGCCACGGGCATTAAAATTATAGATTACCAAAACACAGATCGTATAACACCTGAGATGTTTATTGATACCACTCACCTGACTCGTTATCATGGCGGTGTTGTATTTACCAATATGTTGGTGGAAGAGTTTGCTGATGATCTTAAGGCAAGTGATAAGAAAACAGTGCCTTAAGCTATAGAGTGAAAAAGTTATTTTTAAAACAACAGTCTTACTGTTGGAAATTATTAACTTTAATCAGCTCTATGTAGTCACAAAAATAAAAGCCATCGATAATCGATGGCTTTTTAATATGAGATAAAATATCAGCCTGATAACTGTTCAATGTTTATTAATACTTAATCAAGAAATCCTATGTCGTTAGATACTATTGAAATAAATAAGCAGCGTCAAAACCTGTTTGATCGAGAAGAAATCTGGCTGTTTGGTTATGGCTCTTTAATTTATAAAGTAGACTTTCCGTTTCTTGAAAAATCACCGGCAAGCCTTTATGGCTGGACCAGGCGATTCTGGCAGGGCAGTCACGATCACAGAGGCACGCCCGATAATCCCGGACGTGTGCTGACTTTGATTGAGTCTATGGATGAACACTGCACGGGTATGGCTTATCGAGTCAGTCATGATGTGTTTGATCATCTCGATCATCGGGAGAAAAATGGCTACCTTCGTTACGATGTCGATTTGCAGCTTGCCAATAATATAACCAAAGCCGGACTGGTTTATATTGCGCCAGAGAATAACCTGGCCTATCTTGGTGAAGCGAGTGAAGAATCCATTGCCCAGCATATTCATCAGAGTCACGGGCCAAGTGGTTCTAACCGGGATTATGTCTTGCATTTGGCCGAAGCATTAAGAACTATGGGCGTGGATGATCCTCATGTGTTTGAAATTGAACGCTATTTATTAGAGTACGCTTAATTTTTAAAATTAATGACGATTAACAAAAGTGACTCATTTTGAAACTGATTCATAATAGTCTTTAAAGAAGGAACTTTGTTTTGAAAATTTACGGTGACGGATTATCAGGCAATTGTTACAAGTTACAGTTGTTGTTAAGTTTGCTGCAAAAAAACTATCAATGGATTGATGTGGATATTTTAAAGGGTGAAACCCAAACAGGGGCTTTCCTGAAAAAGTCAGCCAATGGAAAAGTGCCTTTACTGGAACTCGAAAACGGTGAATGTCTCACCGAATCAAATGCTATTTTAAACTTTCTGGCACAGGGCTCAGCATTGTGGCCCGATGACCCCTGGCATCAGGCAAAGGTATTGCAATGGCAGTTTTTCGAACAGTACAGTCATGAGCCTTATATTGCGGTGGCCCGATTTATCAATCGTTACCTTGGTTTACCCGATGAAAGACGAGCGGAATACGATGCTAAGCAACCGGGTGGTCATAAAGCCTTGTCCATTATGGAGCAGCAATTGCAACAAACGCCTTTTTTAACCGGAGAGCAGTTTACGGTTGCCGATATATCTTTGTACGCCTATACCCATGTCGCCGAAGAAGGTGGCTTTGATTTATCATCCTATAGCGCTATTAATCTTTGGCTTAAGCGCATCGAAGCGATGCCTCATTATCAACCGATGAACAATACCAACCGATGAACAATACCAACCGATGAACAATACCAACCGATGAATAATATCAACCGATGAATAATAGTCATTACAAGGAATCCAGGTAACACGCTCTAGTATCGACTTAATTTTATTAAGCGTTATTTGAATTCTTTGCCTATACTTTAGCGGAGCCTGGCTGGGGTATTGCTAACAGCTCATTTATTGAGTCTGTGGTTTGTTCTTGTCGCTCAGATTTATTTAAAGTCAATATGACAAGGTTTAAGAGCGACAATTATGAATGCAAGGTTCTGCGGTTTAACTTTCTTTTTAACACTATTATTTTTATCGACTTCTCTAGTTGCAAAAAATTCATCCGGTGGATTTCTGGACTTTAATATTTATCCTTATTTATCCGATGCCGATAATGATACCTCGGTAACCATTAATGCGGGCGCCAGGCTTGCCAACCGATTTTCATATTTTGGCTTTATCAATATGGGCAATCAGGCTGGTAGCAGTGAGTTAAGTGACACCAATACCTTTTATTCTGAGCAAAATGTTCGTTGGCAAATACAACCGGATTCACCCTTTGATTTAACCTTGCAAATGAACTTTCGAACCGGTGATGATAATGATCGCCATCGACTAGGTGTTCGCTGGCGTTTAAATGACTCTATATTTATTAAGGATTTTTTTAAACGCAATCGTTTTCAGTACGCTGTTAATCTTCATCTGATTCAATTTGATAATGAACCCGGCAATGTCTGGCAAATAGAGCATTCGTTTCGAAAAACCTGGGGAACATCCGACAGAACAATCTACCTGTCAGGGTTTATTGATCATACATTTAATCAAACATTACCCAGTGAGTTCCCAGACAATCCAATCGTTGCTGAAGCTCAGTTTGGAATTGAATTAATGAATAGTTTTTTTCTGGTGACTGAATATCGGCGCAATGAATATCGCATAGAGCAATCGAATAACTGGGCGATAGGTGCCGAATATGTGATTACCTGGTAACACTATTTGATTTATATTAAAAACTCGTAATCAAATAGTCGATGAGTGTAACAAATGGATTGCCATTGCGTCCCTAGGGCACATTCATAAGCAAGAGGCATGATAATGAGTCTATTTACCGAACACAGTATCGAGTCTGCGCCCGAAAAATCCAAAGCTATGTTAGAAGCTGCAGAAAAAGACATGGGGTTTGTGCCCAATCTGTATAAGTTTATGGCTGAGTCCCCTGCGTCATTAGAAGCCTATTTCAAAGTGACAGAAATTCTTGAAAAATCGTCGCTATCCGCAAAACAGCAACAAATTGTTTTACTCGCTATCAGTCGAGAAAACAGTTGTGAGTTTTGTGTCGCTGCACACAGCATGATTGGCACCATGATGGCTAAAGTGGATAAGTCAGTTATCGATGCTATCCGCGATGGTCAGTCGACAGGAGATGATACAACCGATGCATTAATTACTTTTAGTGTTAAATTAATTCAGCAGCGCGGTTGGGTCAGTGATAGTGATAAGAAATCATTTTTTAATGCTGGCTTTACTGAGGAAAATGCACTGGATGTCGTTTTAGCCGCATCGTTAAAAACACTATCCAATTACACCAATCATATAACGGGTACCAAAACCAACGATGAGATGAAAGAGTTCGCCTGGACGAAATCTTAATGGCTTAAGTTGTTTTATTCTGTAACATTAAAAAACCGCGATTATTCGCGGTTTTTTATTAGATGAGCTCATCGGTTATGCAATGCATTCACCAGTTGTGGATCATTCAGTGGCTGGCTTTTAAGATGGTTGATAATATTGTTTGCTTTATTTATCTCACCTGAACGTTCCAGTAATTGACTCATCCGGAATTGTGCCCAGTGTTCACTGGGCAGTTTCTCAGTAATCATTGGTTCAAGATTGGGAAAAACTTTAAGATAATGTTGAAACGCATCAATGCCTGTTTTTGAATCGAGGTTGCCAACTACACTGGTTCGTCCGATTTGATAATAACTGGCATACACATATAGTTGATTTTGCTCTGCTGCTGCTAGTGTTGAAACCTGCCTGAAGCCTTTAAGACCTAGATTAAAATAATTGGATGCAACCAGTGCCGAAGCTGCTTGAAACTGGGTTTTCGCATCATACTTGTTATTACTTAGTACTAAAGACGCAAAGGCTTTAATATCATCGGTTAATTCATTATCTTGCAACCATTTTAACCGCGCTTGCGCGCCGTCATTGATCGATAAAGACTCAATATTAGCTATTTGTTGTTTTGCCTTGTCACTAGAGCCTCCGGCTATAGAGGGGGCCGATAAGTAATAGTTAAATAATCCAATGTGCGCAGGTAAGTAAGTTTTGTCGAGTTCAATGGCTTTTTTAAACCCGTCTTTTGCATCTGTCGCGTATCCCATTGCCGTAAATATAGATGCATTGGATGCTTGTTTCGAGCTCATTCGGGCAAACCAGTAATATTCTTCGGCTGTATTGGGAAGCACGTTGAGTGATGTTTCAAATAAATCTTCTGCACGATCCAATTGTTCCTTTTCTATAGCAATACGGGCTAATAGAATAAAGGCAGCATTGCGGATGACCTTATTATGTTTGTTTTGTTGAAGAAGCTGCTCAAGTACTGCTTCGCTGTCCTTATATAGTTGGCTCTCAAATAATGTTGATGCGTGTTTTATAATCTCTAAACCGTTTTCCGCTACACTGTTTTCTGGGTTGTTTTCAGCAAAGCAATTGACGAACAAAATGTTAACTAAAATGAGTGGGATAATATACTTCATGACTTGGCTTCTCCTTGAACTTTAAATTTTGTCGCGAAATATTTTTTATAGAAATGAATACTGAGTCCGCCGATTACTCCAGGTAAAATCCACGGGATCAACTGCCAGTTTCCCTGCAGGACTTCTGATAAGTAGCGACGACCGCCAACCGCAAAAAAAGCTGTGTATACCGCAATGCCTGAGCCGATGATGGCGCTCATATGTTCAATTATCCACTCACGTTGTTTGAGTTGTGGTTTAAAAATATAGTGATAAACACCCATTGCAGATACGATTGCGAGAACCGCAAATATGGCGTATAAAACTTGGCTGTTGATGATGGCTTTTATAAGAATCAGCGAGCCAAGTAAAAACAATAAAGCCACCCAAAATAAATGGCTCCAATGTTTGAGTTGGTTTCTATCTGCTTTTGCTTTTAAGACGAGAGTGCTGTGTTTAACACCAACGAGAACTAAAACGGATAACAGTAATAAGAACTCGGTCAGTTGTCGGTGACGATCAGTCAGTTTTCCCCGTACTTCTTCAGATAAAACTTGTTCTCCAAATCGAATGGCAATTGGGTCAAACCAGGCAATCAAACACATTACAATTCCACTGATACTGATAATCCACATTGCCCTTGTAAAGATTAGACCAGCTTGCTTATGCAAACGCGAGCCCTTGCGACTCACTACAGGTACCCAGAAAGCAACCATTGCAATAAAGCCCACCAGAATATGAAGGATTAATGCCGAATGATGGATAACAATCATATTTTTTATCTCCGTTTATCACTTGGAAACACATGTTATTTGATAAGCAATCGGTGCGCATGTGCCACAGGTAATGATTTAAAACCGTGACTTTTGGCCTATTGGCATTAATGATGGACTTTGCGATACTGACTATCTTTTAAACTTAAAGCGAAACTTTAGTGTCTGAATTCGACAGTCCAGTAAATATGAGCTCACGGCGTCAAAAGAGTAAAAAGGATGACTTATTTGATGCGAAAAATATCGCCGCATTATCAACCTGGGGGGCTATTTTTGCATTAAGCCTCTACTTGATGACTCGATTATCCATTGAAGATCCCATTCGTTATATTCAAATTGTTGTATTGTTTTTAATTTATGCGGCCAGTTTTATTGCTGTGGCTCAAGAGAACCTAACCTGGGGCAATTTTGCTCATTGGCGAGCCGTGTTTCTGGCAGTTATGTTGTTGGCTGCTTTTTCCATAGGTTATATTTTATTGTTTGATTTTTTGTCTATCTTGACGATTATATGGGCTGCGGTTGTTTCATATTACTTGACCCTTCGTCAGTCAGTCGTAGTGGTTTTAACCGTCATTTTGCTGTGGTTTGCCATGATAAGTTTCAGACAAAATGAACTGCACTGGATTCAGGCTATTCTATATGGTTCATTTCATATGTTTGCTTTATTGCTTGCAACATCGAATAAACGCGAGCGAGCTATTGCTGAACAACTGCAACGTCGTAACGCCGAGCTTCAGGCCACACAAAAACTGCTTACCGAAGCATCAAAGCAAACTGAACGTACCCGAATCGCACGCGACTTACACGATTTACTGGGGCATCATCTCACCGCTCTTGCTATAAAACTTCAGGTCGCTTCTCGACTCACTGAGGGCGAAGCTAAAAGTCAGGTTGATGAATGTCATGTCATTGCAAAGCTATTGCTGAATGATGTTAGGGATGCGGTATCAACGCTGCGTGAATCTGGAACAATTAATGTTGTACAGGCTATTAAGTTATTAACAGAACAAGTGCCAAAACCGAAGGTTCATTTATCGGTAGATGATTCGCTTTCAATTGAAAATATTACTAAAGCGGAAACATTGTTGCGCTGTATTCAGGAGTCTATTACCAATAGTATGAAACACGCGGGTGCTGATAATCTTTGGCTTAGTATGAAATATGACGATAAAGCAATCATTACCCAAGTAATAGACGATGGGCATGTAGATACCCATTGGCGCAAGGGTAATGGTATTCGAGGCATGGAAGAACGATTAAATGCCTGTGGTGGGACGTTATTGCTTTCAAGAAAAGACAGCAGCCTTGAATATATTATTACAATACCGGTGTAATCAATGACTATACGTGTACTTCTGGTTGACGATCAAAAACTCATTCGAGATGGCATAAAAAGTTTATTGCAATTGTCTGATAAAGTTTCCGTTGTTGGTGAGTGTATTGATGGTACTGAAGTGATTTCAGCAATTAACCTGACACAGCCTGATGTTATCTTGCTGGATTTGTCCATGCCAAAAATGGATGGGATTTCAACTTTGGAACATTTGAAAGTATGCAACATGACAACTCCAGTATTGGTACTAACCACTTTTGATGATCACGAGTTGGTTTTAAAAAGCATACAATTTGGTGCCAGCGGTTTTTTACTTAAAGATATTTCGCTGGAGTCATTAGTAGAGGCGATTGAGTCCGTTAATGATGGACAGTCATACATTCAGCCAGCCATCACTGAAAACTTAATAAAAAATACACGAGTTGAATCTACAAGCATACCTTCGTCTGCAGTAATAGAACCATTGTCCAAAAAAGAACTGGAAGTTTTACGACTAATAGCGAGTGGTTATTCGAACAAAGAAATTGCGTTAGCACTGAGTAAGTCCGAAGGAACAATTAAAAATCATGTGTCCAATTTGTTGTCGAAACTTGGGGTTCGAGATAGAACTCGGGCTGTATTGTTGGCAATAGAGCAAGGAATATTGTACTAGCAGAAAAAGCTTTCAGTTGGTGCGTTGGTGATCAGAGCGACAATTAGCATTTTCCGTTAAATTGGCTACACTGGATATGTTCTTTTAGGAGTTCAGTATGCAAAGTGCACCCAATCATCCCCAAGAAGCTGCCAGAATAGAAGCATTAAACGAATACCAGATATTGGATACCCTGCCTGAGCAGGAGTTTGATGATCTGACGCAGATAGCAGCCAGTATCTGTGGCACTGAAATTGCTCTGGTCAGTTTGGTGGATACCGATCGACAATGGTTTAAATCCCGTTATGGGCTGGATGCCGAGCAAACACCCAGAGAATTGGCATTTTGTGCCCATGCCATTTTGCAAGAACAGATTTTTGAAGTACAAGACGCCAGTAAAGATGAGCGGTTTTTTGATAATCCTTTGGTTACTCAGGCGCCAGATATTCGATTTTATGCCGGCGCACCCATATACGCGCACAATGGTTTGCCGGTGGGTACTTTATGTGTGATCGATCAACAACCGAAAAAACTGACCAGTGAGCAGCAGGCCGCGTTGTTTGCATTAGCCCGGCAGGTGATGTCACAGCTGGAATTGCGCCGCAATATTATGGAGCTGGAAACCAGCCAGCAACAGCTGGAAGAAAGTAATAAAGAACTAACACGCTTGACCCGTCATCGAACGCAATTTATTAACCATGTCAGCCATGAAATTCGCACACCATTAAATGCCATTCTTGGATTCAGCCGTATCTTGTCGCGGCAAATGCCTGCCGAACAACAAGATAATGATGAACTGACATTGAATGACGATTCTCCTGAAGCATTGATCGATTTAATTAAAGTGTCCGCTGAAAACTTAAGTGAAACCGTTAATCATGTACTGGATTTATCACGGCTCGAAGCCGGAAAAATGACCTTGCAAGATGAAGATGTTTTGCTGGAAGCATTAGCCAAAGACATTATTGTGATTAATTCACAACGTGCGAAAGAAAAAAATATACAACTGTCCAGCGAACTTTCACCTGCTTTACCGCGTTGTGTGCGAACCGACAAAACAAAACTGGTACAAATATTAATAAACCTGGTGGGCAACGCGATTAAGTTTACACCCGCTGGCAAACGAGTTTCTTTACAAATAAATTCGGACAATGGCACGCTGAATGTTCATGTGAAAGATGAAGGTGTTGGAATAGCCGAAGAGAATATTGATAAAGTTTTTCGTCCTTTTCAGCAAGTCGAAAGCAGTGAGAGTCAGCTTTATGCAGGCTCGGGTCTTGGTTTAACCATTTGCCGGGAGCTGGCTGATTTTTTAGGAGGCAGTTTAAATGTTTCCAGCCAGTTAAACGAGGGATCGGAATTTATATTGCGCTTGCCACTGGTTGCTGGAAATGAATCGTTGGTGCAGTCGGATCTTACTCTTAAAGCCCTCGACTTATCCGATAAAAATATTCTGGTAATAGAGGATAATCGGGTAAATCAACTGGTGATTAAAGCCATGTTAAAAGCAACCAAAGCCCGGTTAAACTTTGCTGATAATGGAAGCGATGGCATAGCAGCAGCAAAGCAGACATTACCGGATCTGATTCTTATTGATATACGACTGCCGGATATGGATGGCTTTTCCATATTAAGCCAGTTAAAAGCCTATGATGCGACCGTAGAAACCCCAATGATTATTGTTTCGGGTGATGTGACCAATGAAAATTATCAGAAAGCTGAAAAGTTAGGCGCAGAGGCGTTTATTGAAAAGCCATTGGATGAACTTAAATTGATGGTATTGCTTGAGCAAATATTTAAATTATAACCACCGTATTAAACGATAATTTAGATAGATCTGAACACAATTTTGCATTCCTGAACGAGAGGGCTCAAGATAATTAGACAGTAAAGCTTCTGCCAATATCTTAAAGCGGACATGGCAAACTCCTTTAAATTAAATCTTTCAAGCTCTCAATAATGGGAATGGGTTGTCCGTTTTTTCGTTTAATTTCACACTAATTTCGTAGATATATCTGTGGATAAACTGCTAACTAATTGAATTTATTGAGAATACACTGGCGCATATAATGGAGTTATATACTATTGAGCGATCTATCAAACATTATTAGAAAATGTGATTTTTGCTCTAGCGATTGTGACCAAAGGGTTGTAGGCTATCCGGTAAGAAAAGCGAGCGGTTTATTTAAGCTCGCATGAATAGAATAAGCGTTCTTTGCTATTAAGGAGAACCTTTGAAAAAGTACATGGTCGTTGAAAATTTTAAGCCTGGGCTAATGGAAGAGAATTACAGAGTGTATAACGCGAAGGGCCGTCAATTTCCTGAAGGTTTGTACTATTTGAATTCGTGGGTAAACACAGAAAAAAGCATCTGCTTTCAATTAATGGAATCAAAAGATGAGTCTCTATTTTATGAGTGGTTTAAAAAGTGGGAGCAGTTCGTCGATTTTGAACTGTATCCTCTTGATTAAGCAAATAACAAGCAAAGGCAAATCGACGCGTGCCGCGCGATTGCTTTGAGCGTTATGAGTAGTGTCATGAAATGTTTAGCTCTTTTAATAACTCTGTCGATAATGGAGCCCTTGTTCGCTGAAGATAACTACATATATTTTTCAGTT
The DNA here is from genome assembly GCF_003148745.1 of Pleionea mediterranea. Taxonomy (GTDB): domain Bacteria; phylum Pseudomonadota; class Gammaproteobacteria; order Enterobacterales; family Kangiellaceae; genus Pleionea; species Pleionea mediterranea. Next base: position 409,077 of record NZ_QGGU01000002.1, read on the forward strand.
GATAGATTTAAGGCTCCATCATATTCAATAAAAGCCTCAAATGGTCGAGCAATTGTATTGCGTTATAGTGGAGGTTTGGGTTTATCTGATCCTCAATCTGATTGGTGTGAGGGTAAATATTCAGAGCATCAGCTTGATATTTTGCTAAAGAGTTTGAGATTGGCTAAGGTACGTAATTGGAAAAGCCGTTATAAAAAAGAAGGAATGAAAGACGGTACTTGGTGGAAGCTTAAAATCATAAACGGCAACTTCAATTTTTCGTCTTCTGGCAGTAATGAATATCCTGATAACTTTACTGATGTGGTGACTTTAATAAAAACTATTGAAGAAAGTTTAAATTGTGAGTCACACTCATAACAAGAAAAGATTGCGGATTTGCAACCGCAACTTTAGGCATTAAGTGAGCAAAGCCAGTATGGAAACAGATGTGAAAAATTTAAGTATAGTGTTTCCTGATGAAGGATTAACAACAGGATGTGATGTTTCTGATCTGGGCAATGGTTTATATAGATTGGTAGAACACCCTATTATGGCCGAAAGTGCAATGTATGGAGATACAATACTTGCAGAGTTAGAATCTCAAGAACAAATTAGATTTAAAAAAGTAGCTGAAAAATCATCATACAAAATGTTGGATTATGTTTTACCAAAAGAACTGATTGAAAGTCAGGAATTCTTAGAACTGAAAAATAATCTCACAAAACGAAATATTTTCTGGCAGCAAGACTTTGGTGGTTGTTTTATGTGTTTTTTAACTCAAGATGAAGAGTCGGAAATTAGAAATGAAATTGAACGTAAAATTACTTAACAAAACGTACCAGGCAACTTCGTTCCTCAGTGCCTGTACTTTGCGTTAAGTGTAGGTAGAGGAAATGGCATTCGATTTATACTTGGGAAAGGAACGAGCATTTATAGACCATCATGAAGAAGGTATCTTTAGTGCTATCAATGATGAATCTCGTTACCCGAAACTAAATTGGCTCTGGGAAGAATTCTACAACGGCCCGTTAATTCAGCCTCATTAGGCAAATGACTTAGTGCATGAACTGTTGAGCTTGCGATCTGAGATGTCAGAGAAGAACGAATCGAAGCATTTAGTCTCCGTAATTGACCGGCTGTTACCATTCTTTAGCAAAGCATATAAAGAGGATGAACAAATTAGGTGCAGCAGTGACTAAATCCACACTTAACAAGAAACAGCTGAAAGAACAGCACAAAAGACGTGCCTTCTTCAGTGTGAAGCGTTAGGCCCAAGGGGGAATCGTGAAGAGAAACATAGTAACTAAAGAAGAAATCGAAGATAACCAAGGATTAAACAAAACACATTTTCTTAATGAAAACGCTCGTCGCAATAATAAGTCCTTGGGTGATCTGGTGGGTATAACCGGTTTTGGGTTTCATATTATAGAAATTGAACCAGGCAAGGAAAGTTCGCAGATGCATGCGCATCACTTTGAAGATGAATGCGTGTATGTCTTAGACGGTGAGGCGACAGCCTATGTTGGTGAAGATGTTTACTCACTCAAAGCAGGTGATTATATTGGTTATCCCGCAGGTGGTGAGGCGCATAATATTTTGAACTCTGGCAGTGCAACCTTAAAGTGTATTGTTGTTGGGCAAAGGCTAGAGCATGATGTAATAGATTATCCTAAATTGGGTAAAAGACTCTTCCAAAATAAAGGAATGCCATTTAACTTGGTTAGCGAGAATCAAATTGAGGAGCCCGAATTGGGCAAAAAGGCCTAACAAAAACGTGAACCCGACCATCACTACGCGCGCAATTTCGCGTTCTGCTAGTTAAAAAAAAGTTAAAAAGGAAGAAAAGTTAAAAAAGAAAAGTTAAAAAGGACAGCCATCACTTAAAAACGTTGCATCACGTTTATCCGTTTTAATTTTATCGCCAGGCTTTTTGGGGATAAGTGAAGGAGCAACAACAAAGCAGCAATGACCTAAGCTAGTCAGTAATCGGTAAACCCAGTACCCACATGGTCCTGCCTCATAAACAAAATGAAGTGTCGCATTGGGGAATTTAGATTGCATTTGCTTTGCTAATTTTTTAATTGCTGGCTTAGTTGTTTTGATTCGCCCAAAGTGTTGAACAATGGCATCTCTTTGGTACTCTGAATAGGCTACTTCGGTAAATTCTTTGTGAGTATCCATGCCAATAAAAGTTATGGTATCGTTGTTCATGCTAGCCTCCGTTATATGGTTTTGAACGCATATATTATGGCACTGGCTTTACGCTAACCCACGAAAAAGGGGGCTAGCACTAATTAAAGGAAAGGCTCCAGTGGGAGTCATTATGTCTATACGAAAATTGAGTCTAAATCATGGCGACAGATTTAAGAAAAAGATACCAAATCACAGTGACGTTGAATGACGTAAAACCATTGATTTGGAGGCGGGTGCTCATACCAAGCTCAGTGCAGTTGGACGCGTTACACGCGACACTACAACTGGCATTGGGGTGGACGAATAGCCATTTGCATCAATTTCTGATTTCAGGAAAAAGATACGGTATTCCAGACCCCGATTTTGATGACGGGGTAATTGAAGAGTCTGGGATAAGAATCGAGCAACTCCTTAAAAAGGAAAAACAGTCGCTGATTTACGAGTACGATTTTGGCGACGGTTGGGAACACAAAATTGAGCTTGAAGCGATTCTGCCTTTTGAAGCTTCTGATCAACTCCCAATTTGTATTGATGGCAGCCGTAGTTGTCCTCCAGAAGATGTTGGCGGGCCTTGGGGGTATATGGATTTCTTAACGAGGTTCAAAGATACCTCTCACCCTGAGCATGAAGAGACCATTGAATGGGTAGGTGAATACTTTCACCCCGAAAGCTTCGATATTGATGAGGTTAATGGGCTTCTAGCGGAGTACGTGCAGCCACGCGTATAACCAGTAGTTGCAGTACGTTCCGGCCCTGGCGGGCCTCCACCGGACCGGTTTTCCGGCGCGGTTGCGCCTCCAAACCGGCCGCTGAACATTGGCGTTAGCTTTAAGAGGATAATAAGTTGAAGAATATAGTTAAAGTCATTCCACTTGTGCTTCTATGCTTTTTGGTCAGAGCAAATGAGCAAGATGTTGCTGGTCAGCTTGATGCGTTTATCGTTGAAATGGAAAAGCAGGCTATTTTCAGCGGTTCAATAGCTGTCATCGAAAATGGTGAGAACATTTTTAGTAAGTCTGTTGGATATGCTGATGCTTCTAAAGCAAAACCTGTTGAAAAATATGCAGTTTTTAATATTGGTTCTATATCGAAGGGCTTCACTGCAATGTCGATCTTGCTGCTGGTCGAGGACAATAAGCTACAGCTGGAAAACTCTCTATCCACCTACTTCCCTGAGCTGCCAAACTGGGCTGAGAAGATTACAATTAGCCATTTGCTGAGTCATTCCTCAGGCTTGCCTGCTAATGGATATCAGCCTGATTTGGACAATACTAAAATTATTCCTGAATTAAGGACGGTGACTGAGATCGAGTTTCAGCCCGGAGAAGATACGCTTTATGGCAGTTATGGGTATCAGCTTTTAGCAATGGTTGTTGAAAGAATAACTGAGCAACCATTTGGAGCCTTCGTTCAAGACAGAATTTTCGTGCCATTGAATATGAAGTATAGCTATGTACTAGGAACTGAACCACGGACGACGGCACAGCTTGCCATCGGATACGAATTTGGGCGGGGAAACGTGCCGCAAGACTTCACAACCGGTGCCAGTAATGTCTATTCAAATGTAAGTGACTTGCTGAAATGGGAGCGCGCGCTGTCTAACAATGCTCTGGTAAAGCAAGCGACTTTACAACAGGCATTAACGCCATCTAAATGTTGGGGAAATGATTGCCGATTAAATGCCGATTTTGGTATTGGTGTGTACAAAAACGATGAGCTTTGGGGGATTCATCATCATGGTGGATTTGGCGGTTATCAATCCATGTTGTATCGATTTCCCGAAAAGAACAGGGCCATAGTTTTTACTGCAAATAACGGGTTAGAACTTCAGTACAACGATATTCGATTTACGCTGATATCTATTTTGGATGGTGAAAGTCCGGCTTATCCAAAGAAAGATGCTCATATTATGTATTACGACGTGTTAATGAATAAGGGATTAGACGAGGCAAAATCTGCTTATATATCAATGCGAAAGAAGTCTGACATTTATGATGTAAATGAGAAAGACATAAACTCCATTGGTTACTTTTTGCTTGGTAACAACCACGCTGAATTAGCAGTCGAAACCTTTAAGTTTTGTTCTGAACAGTTCCCTGATTCCGCTAATATCTGGGATAGCTATGGCGAAGCCTTAGAAACAGCTAAGGATATAAAAGGAGCTCGTCATGCCTATGAAAAAGCATTGAAGCTAGCTACAGCGAACCAGAATGAAAAGCTTGCTGCAAGTATTAAGAAGAATCTGCAGAGAGTAAACGCATTGACGGAATTAACTGAAAGCTAACAAGGCCAGGCAAGCGACGGCAAACAGCAGCGTGCCTGCTGGCAGCATTAGCTATACAAGGATAGTTATGAGAAAGCTTCTAGTTTTATTTTATATAATCACTACTAGTGTTTATGCATCCCAAAAAGAATCTTTAGCTATTGGAAAGTGGTCTTGTGATCCCTACACCATTAATACTGTCGCTGAGGGATTTTCTCTTGATGTTACACATATTGTAGAATATAGAAGTGATGGTACCTCAACTGATATTCATACATTTAAAATTCGCGGGTTTGAAGACACAATGTGGTTCAAAGTTGCTTATAGCGGCCCTTGGAAAATTGAGAACAATGTCCTAATTGAAGGTTTGGAGTCAACATTAATAATTGATGCTTCAATTCCTGAACTTATGCATTCAGAAGAAATGCTAGAAGCTGTAAGTTTTGAAGAAAAAGAGTTTATATCCGATATTTTAGATTTAACTAAGTCTAAATTTACAACCAAAGACAGGGAATTAGATGAATCAGGCACCTGTATTAAAGTATAGCTAACAAGCTGTTCAAGGCGGGACTGCTAAAGTTTGGCTCGGTTGCTTCGCTACACATTTTAGCCAAACATTATCAGTCTCTTAACAGGGCGTTAAATGCCAGTAATCGCGAGATCTATGGACGAAACAATCTCGTCGCGTAGGTGTGATAACGTGCCCACTGGATCTCTCAAAGATTTTCTACTCATAGATGCGATTTGAGGTATCAAAATTAATAGGTTCTGACCTTCAAACTCTACTCTAGGGGTTAGGCCTTTAAGTTCTTCGTTTTTAAAATTTACTGCATCCCCAAGTGGTACAACTATCCTAGTTGAAATATCTTCAATCAGACTATGTTGTATATCCAAAATGTATGGGTAAGCTCGTCGTGATTGTTTGCTTGGATTTTCGTATACATCAAACTGAGCCACTAAAAGTCCCTATGCTCTTCAGAAAAAAGCCCATTTTCTTCAACAAATTCATTGTATATTTTTATCGCACGCTTATTATCTTTGGCCCATTTTTCAGCTTCTCTTTCTGCAAGCTTAGACTTTAAAGCTTGCTCTAAGGTCGCAGAGAGGTTAATGTTCAAGGCCTTAGCTTTTTTAAGTAAGTCACTGTTTAGGCTTAGGTTTGTTGGCTTTTTTGGGGCCTCAAGGTTATATAATGTTCGCATATTATCACCACAGTTATGCGTATAGATATGCGCATAACTATAGCGTCAAGCATTAAACAAATCAAGGCAGTATACGCGAAGAGCGCGAAACTGCTTGAGGCGTTAGTTTCAAAAGGGACATGATTTGAAGTTTTCGAAATTAAATGAGAACAACCAACCCGCAGTATTTGAATATGGAAATAATTTCTATAAAGAGCCATTAACATCAGGCTACCGACTAACTATTGGTCCAAGCAAACATCATATTAATCTCATGGATGCACTTGCGTCGTCCTGGAAGTCTGAGAAGTATTATGCCCTCTATGTTTCACTAATCTCGCATATTGGAATGGAGCAAGGGCGATATCAGTCACCAGTAATGGCAGACTATGAGGACTTGAGATTGTTTATGTATACATTTCAAGAGTTCTTGGAAGGGGACGGAAGGCATCACATATGGATTGCTTCACCTGAAGGAACTCTTGTATATGATCAACACAATGTCATATTTGCATATGGTAATTTAGATAAATATTCAGAGATCTTATTAGGCAGCGGGTTAACTGAAAAAGAATTTCGCTTTCCTGTGCCACACATGCACTCTTATAACTCAGAATACACTAATACAGAATCAGAGTTGTTCGAGTATTGGAATTGGAGCCATTCTCCTTTACAGGATGGCGATGAATACTGAAACTAACAATCACAAGCAGTCGACGCGGAAAAGCCCGCGCAACTGCTGCAAGCGTTAGGGCTCCCTGAGACACGAGCATGGAAGAACTTAAAACCAGAACCACAGACTATCTCGCTTCGGTCGGTATCGAAGTACCTTCGCATCTTCCGACGATTGAGGAGATGGATGAGGTAACGCCAAGAAGTGCACAAGACGTAGCTGGAAGACTCAGCGCTCTTGCGTATGTCATTGGGCTGGGTTTCGGGGCAAAAGGCAGCGATCTTTCGGAGCAGCTTCAAAAATACGATCTGGTGCCCTTCGTAAGCGAACGCGAGAAAAGTTTGTTTAGCGAGGAGGTCATTGATGACCAAGACAAAGTAGATATGTCTTGGCAAACGGAATGTGCCCAAGCTTTAGCGTGGTGTATTGGCCTTGTTGAGCTCGACCACTTCCAGCACTGTGATGATGACTTAGCCCAAAAGATACCATTCAAAACAGATCCCAGTGATTTCATCCGAAGTGCAAAGCTACGTCCGATTGCCGAAATTCAAGAACAATCAGACCTTCTGTATAGAATGCACTGGTATTCGAGAAACTGCCGACTTACCGGGCGAGATTGCGATCTAAGCGAAAGCATAATCTCGGAACGGCGAAAAGCCATTGATTGGGTTTACGGTGTTGAGGAGGACTGGGATGAAGTGCCAATGGATACCTAGCCCTAACAATCGCAGGCACGGCGACGGCTTTTCCACTGCGGCTTCGCCTCCATTCCAAAGCCGCGCATGCTGCGGACGTTCATGTCCGCTTATGGCCGAAACCTGAAACGTAAATTGTACTATTAGATCAAGTTCTACTTTCTAAAGTGTGTACAAATAATTACCGTATTAAACACCACCCTAAAGAACTTAGCGGTTTTTGTACTGCCGATACTCAACACTGGTAATGGGTTTGAGTTTGGTCAGGTCTTGATCGGCGTAGGGTTTTGCCCAACGCCGCTTTTGAATTCGAATAATAACAAGGTGTTTTTGCCGTTCGGATAATCGGTTCCAGTTGGCTATTTCATCCATGTGTCGGTAGCAGCCGACACAAACATCCTGCTGGTTCAGTTTGCAAGTGGAGCGACAAGGTGAGCGGACAGCGTTCATAGTATGATTGGTTTTAAAAACCTGATTTAACTCCAGCCACTTTGTTTTTTGCGACTGACACGACCAATGATTACACCAATTAAACAACCTGCGGCAACCACAATGGCACCGGCAAAAAACACTTCTTGCTGAAAGCGATCGGCCATGCGTTTATTTTGTTGTTCCAGAGTGGCGTTTTGGGTTTGCAGTTCACTGATTTCGTTTTGAAACGTTGCGCTTTTTTTAACAATCACATTAGCCGTTGCAAGTTGTTCTTGCAGCTTGGCAATCTCTTTGGCGTGTTGTTGTTTCAGATTTTCAATGGTAAGCAGTGCAGCAGATAATTCCTGCCGGGTTTCTTCAAGCTGAATTCGTGCACCCTTTGTTTCCGTTATAAAGCGGTTGAGTGTCCAGCCTTCACGTCCCTTATTGTCTCTCACTTTAATAAAGCCATTTTCGGGTTCATCATCCAGTACGGTGATTGCTGATCCTGCTGGTACGTAAAATAAGATCCGGTACTCGTTGGTTGCACCACTTCTTACGGCTGTGCTCAGGTTATCCGTAACATAGGCTGTTTTTTCGGCAAAAACGGACAGGCTGGCAATAAGCGCAATCAGCATCAGGCTTTTTTGTAGGACGTTCACGGTTGACTCCCCTTGTATAACTGTTGCCGCATTGTATGACAATCAAATCGGCATGAATAGAGGGCAGAAAAGGATATAAATGGATATAAAAAGAAACTGTGATTCGGTTGGCAGTGGCAGGCAGTTCTAATTGAACTGCCTGCGAAATCCTTATATCAGGGCGTTTTAAAGAAATATGCCCTTCAGCAGGAAGAAGAATACAATTGAAAGGAAAGCGCCAATCGGTAAGGTAACGACCCAGCTGACCACAATATTGCGAACCACGCCAAGGTTAAGCGCTGCAATACCACGAGCCATACCGACACCGAGTACACCACCTACCAGTGTTTGGGTAGTAGAAATTGGCAAACCGGTGCCCGAGGCAATCACTACGGTTGTGGCTGCAGCCAGCTCCGCCGCAAAGCCACGAGAAGGAGTTAAGTGAGTGATGCCTTTACCAATGGTGGCCATAACGCGGCTACCAAACAGCGCAAGACCCGCCACAATACCGATACCACCAAGAGGCAATATCCACCAGGCCAGTTCCGTTTTAGCAACAATCTGACCGTCATTGGCGATCACGCTTTGTACGGCGGCGAGTGGACCAATTGCGTTAGCAACGTCGTTTGAACCGTGGGCAAATGCCATACAGCACGCGGTTACCACCATTAATACCGCAAAGATTTTTTCAACATTGCTGAAATGCATTTCTTTATCAGCATTGGGCTCAATTTTTACTTTGCTGATAAAATAGGCGCCAATCAGAGCGACGATGAGTCCAACACCACCGGCGTATAAGTAGGCCTCGGTGGTTGAAATATCAAACGTGCCCGACTTCATTACGTGCTTGAGACCCTTTTTGATGGTAACCAGAGCAAGAACAAAACCGGCAAGAGCCATATAAAGTGGGACGTATTTTTTTGCGTTGGCAACAGGGTGGTCAGTATCGAAAATAAGCTTCTGAGCGCTCATAAAAATAAGGTAAGCGATAATGCCCGAGATAGCCGGCGTAATAACCCAGCTTCCCAAGATTCCACCAACTTTACCCCAGCTAACAGCGTCAACGCCCATGGCGACCACGGCAAAACCGATGATAGCACCAACAATGGAGTGAGTGGTTGAAACGGGCCAGCCTTTAGCCGATGCAACCGCAAGCCAGGTACCTGCGGCGAGCAGTGCCGAAATCATCCCCAGTACCAGCAACTCGGGGTGGGGTATAAATGGCGTTGAGTCGATAATACCTTTACGAATGGTCGATGTTACTTCGCCCCCCGCTAAGTAAGCACCTGCAAACTCGAAGATAGCGGCGATTAGAACCGCCTGCTTAATGGTTAAGGCTTTTGAGCCTACGGATGTCCCCATTGCATTGGCAACATCATTTGCGCCAATACCCCAGGCCATAAAAAAACCGACTATGGCGGCGAATACGAGTAGGAGAACCTCATAATGTGTGAAAAAATCCATCGTCTTACCTGCTTATATTTCGAATAGTGTGAATTCTGGTTTCAATGTTCATTGATATAAGCTCTTTGCTGATCGGTACATGCCGATCCTGTTGTTTTATGTTAATAAGCAAAGAGCCTCGGTATTATTTTCTGGCCAGCATTAATTCCAGATCGGAACCAACTTTTTCGGCGCGATCGGCAAGGTCGCCAATCCAGTCAATGATCTTATATAAAAACACAACATTGACCGGTGGTAAGTCGGCTTCCAGTGCGAAGAGTTCTTTGCGTAATTTGCGCTGAAGGGTGTCGGTGTCATTTTCAATAACATCCAGCTCTTCGATCATATGGGTAACCAGCGAAGCTTCTCGACCACGAAATCCGGTTTCAACCAGCTCATCAAGTTCGTGAATGGCTTTATGAGCCTGATTGGAAGCATCGATACAGCGAGTCAGGTAAGCGCCAAAACTTTGTTGCAGCGACTCAGGGATCTCCATATGACGACCGGTCATCAGGCCGGCAATGTCTTTTGCTTTATTGGCAATTTTATCTTGCGCGGTGACCAGACCCAGCAGGTCGGTACGGGCAACAGGTAAGAAAATGCCTCCCGGCAGTTTTAAGCGAATTTCTTTTTTTAAGTCATCGGCTTCGTTTTCCAGTTGACTGATTTTTTGTTGCAAAGCGTCAACTTTTTCCCAGTCTTTTGCATACACCGCATCCAGAAAAGGCTTTAATTCACTAACACACTCGTGAACCTTGCTGATGTGGTCCTGCATGGGGCGGAAGGGAGAAGCTGCAAACAGGTCGCTGATTAAAGTCATGACAATCTCGTTACAGTTAGATGAAAGAATTGTGATGGGCGATTGTAGTGAGGCAGCGCAGCGATGTCCAGTTGGTAAAATAAATGTCATAAATCTGTCATATTGAACCATGGAATTGCTCTTATCGGCATTTAAGTGGCACGGCCATTTCACCCTTAAATTATAGGTGACATCAGAAATTTAGCTGGGTAAACTGGTTTTTTGTCGAAAAAACAACGGAAAGACTTCTAGATGGCTAACGAGATTGAGGTCAAACTCATCGCTGAACAGCAAGTGGTGAAGTCGCTGCTTGATATGTCATTTGAGGGTGTCAGTGCGATTGATCCCTGGCAAACATCCGAGCTCAAAAACACCTACTTTGATACCGTCAACTTTAAACTGCGAGAGTTAAAAATTGGCCTGCGCATTCGCGCCGATGGTGAAAAGCTGATTCAAACCGTAAAAGCATCTGGCCGTGCCATTGGTGGGTTGCATGAGCGTAATGAATCGGAAACCGAACTCGATGAGTTTAAAATCGACATCAATAAAGTGGAAGATCCTTACCTTAAAATTCTGCTCGAAGAAGCTCTCACCGATTGCGGCGAGCTGGACAGAGTATTCACCACCAACTTTACCCGACACAAAACCCTGTTCTACTTTGACGATGGCACCGAAATAGAAGTGGCACTGGATGTAGGGCATATTTATTACGAAGACGACTCCTGCCCAATTTCAGAGGTTGAGCTGGAACTGGTGACCGGTGATCCCAAGCATCTGTTTTCACTCAGTCGTAGGCTAATTTCCGAACACGGATTTGCCATCAGTAATGCCAGCAAGGCGCGACGCGGTTATTCACTGTGTTCTTCTTTGCCAGTGACTCATCGCAAAATGTCGGTGATTGAACTCAGCTCAGGCACCGAAGCGGAAAAAGCTTTTGAGATAATCTGTTATTCCGGACTGAAGCACTGGCAGTACTATGAGCAGTTTCTCGATTCATCACTGGCCCCCGACGCCATTTTACAAATGTACCGGGCGCTGTTGTACATTCAGCATGTGTATCAGGTATTTGGCAGTTTGATCCCACGGCACGCCACCAGTGATCTGCGCGCCAACTGGGAATGGATGGCCGGTTTTATGGATAAAATTGTCACGGTGGCGCGTGAGCGTAATCATATAAAGCAGATGCTGGAACAGGAGTTAGCGTCGGAAGAAGAGCTGGCACAAGTGGTCGCCGCCAATAAAGCAGAACTCGCTGAAGCCGTGGCCAAATTCAAAGAGTTAAAGGCTTCTCCGCGTTATAACCTGGTGATGCTCGGTATCTCTGAGTGGCTGTTCTTCAAACAATGGCAAAATTTTATTGAAGAGGGCGACAAAGAAAAACTAAAAGCACCGATTATTGATTTTGCCAAAGCACAACTTGAGCACGCTTTAAAAGAATTGCGTCGGGAGTTTGGGCCAAAAATTAAACTCGATACCAACGATTATTTGGTGCAGGTCGATCGCTTAAGAAAGGCACTCGATATCGGTTTGTTTTTTGGTGGTCTGTTTGACTCGAAAAAACGGCAGCAGTATCGACAGCCCTGGCTAGATTTAATGGCTGGCACTCGTGAACTGGCTTTGTACAAATATGTTTGTCATACCTTTAAAGCGCATAAACTCAGAGACGACAAAGATATCGAACATTGGTTTGACAGGCGTTCGGAATCGGTTTTAGAAGCGATGGAACAAACGCGAAAAGCCATGTTCAAAGCCAGACCCTATTGGTTGCTGTAAATTTTTAGCATCTGTTTTCCTCCACGATTAAATTCCTACAACCACTGATGTGATTTTTCTTATATGAATCAAAACTGGATCATTCTTAAGTTTGGTGGCAGCAGTGTCGGTGAAATACGACATTGGCGAACCATTACTGAACAGGTACAACATCAACAGACTCAAGGATACCGCCCTTTACTGGTGTTATCTGCACTGAAAAATGTATCCAATTTGTTAGAAGCTTTATTGCATCAGTCGCTGGCCGGTGTACACACCAATGCCATATTTCAGTTAAAAGAATTACACACAGGCTTTGCGTCACAACTCGGATTAAACGGCGAACAATTGTTGGCGAATTATTTTGAAAAACTGGCAGCCTTTTGTGATGCCATTTATCAGCAGCAAAGTATTACGTCAGAAGATCACGCAAAAGTATTGGCGATAGGTGAGTTATTATCATCAACCATTGGTGCGGCCTATTTGTCACAACAAGATATAGATTGCGACTTTGTCGATGTGCGCTCTATTCTTAAAGCTGACACACTGGATGAGCAGGACGCCTGGCATCACTTCACCAGTAATCGCTGTGGTTTTGATCGTGACATAGCCATCGAAAATGATTTAGCGAGCAAAAAGTCGGTCATAGTGACACAGGGTTTTATTGCCTCCGACGAAAAACAACGAACGGTATTATTGGGACGAGAGGGCTCCGACACTTCGGCGAGTTATCTGGCGTCGATATTAGGTGCGCGCGAACTTCAAATATGGACCGATGTACCGGGCGTATTTAGCTATAATCCCAGAGTGATTGCAGACGCTCGGCAGATCAAACAGTTAAGCTACGCACAGGCGGAGCGACTGACCCGCTGTGGCGCAAAAGTTTTACACCCCCGAACAATTCAACCGGTTAAAGCATCCGGTATTTCGGTAACCGTTAAGTCGACTTTACTGCCAAAGCATAAAGGTACCGTCATTGGTGTTGAAAAAGCATGCTCTGCCGATATTATTGCCATGGCAAGCCATAGCAATGTGGTTCAAATCATGGTGGATAAAAAGTATCATAATTTCATTCGGCAGCAATTGTTACCGATAGGCTTTGACCGGGTTAATCTTGAATTATCGAGTGTTAAGCACAGCAATAAATCACCGTTATTATTCACCTACTCCAACACCGAGCAGCAGCAACCGAGTGCAGAGCAGTTACGTCACATTTTAATGAGCTTTAAACAACTCAATGTTCTGGATTCAAACTCTTTAATTATTGACGACAAATGCAGCGCCATCAGTTTAATCGGTGCAGAACAAAAAAGTGACTGGAAACATAACTTAACTCAGATAAGTCAGCAACAAAGGTCACAATTGGATGAGTACTTATCATTGCTTGAAAGCACAGGCGTACTTATTTTTATAGTCAGGCAAGACAAAGAAAGTCAGTGGGTGGCGGCATTACACAAACAAATTTTTGAAACTGACTTGCAAAGTCAGGCCTCTGTGTTTGGCGAACGTTGGCAAGAAATTATGGCTCTGCAATAAACTCTTCGTAATACAGTTGATTTGCTTTTACTTTTTTTGACATAAAACTTTCGCAACAGCGTCATATATTTGTCTTTTAGAAAGATTAGAGTGCAGTCATCAACATTGCATGGCGAGTTAATTATGACTGACTTTACCAAAGGGAACGCTTATTCCAACCAATCACTCAAGCAATGCCGTGCTTTATTCATTTCCGATGTGCATTTAGGTTACAAAGATTGTCGGGCAGATTTTTTATTGGATTTACTCGAAAGCGTGTCATTCTCTACGCTTTATCTGGTAGGTGATATTGTCGATATATGGTCACTGAAAAAGCGTATTTATTGGCCAAAGATGCATCAAAAATTACTGACTCGTTTATTAGAGCTTCCAAATCAAGGTGTTCGTGTCGTGTATATTCCGGGCAATCACGATGAAGCTATGCGAAAATTTTTACACCTCTCCGTTAATCATATCGAGATTTATCAAGAGTTTGAGCACCAGACTAATAACGGTCAAAAGTTATTATTGTTGCACGGTGATGCGTTTGACAGCATTGTTTGTGGCGCACCACTGATGGGCTGGTTAGGCGATAAACTGTATGACTTTTTATTATTTTTGAATCGATGGTTTAATCGAATTCGACGAATGTTTGGTAAGCCTTATTGGTCACTGGCCAGTCACATTAAACAGAAAGTAGGTAAAGCACAAAGTTATATTAAGCGTTATAAGCAGGCTGCGACTCAGTTTGCTTATAATAAAGGTTACGACGGTGTCGTTTGTGGGCATATTCATCAGCCCGATCTGGATAAAACCGAGTATGGTGTTTACGCCAACTGCGGTGACTGGATTGAAAGCTGTACCTGCTTAATCGAAAATCAATATGGTGATATTGAACTTATCCATTGGGCTGATCATAAGCAGCTGTTGACTCGGCATGAGTTTGACAATGAAATACCACAGCGTGCGGCCTAAATAATTAGATGATGACTAGTTAGTTCATAACTGTCATTTATCTGCCATAACATTATCAAAAACACGTAATAAAATATCGCTAAGCTACGATTAAACCATGAGAGAATCTGTATGTTTAACGTAGACACATTATTACAACAACGATTTCCACAGTTATCCAACCGTCGTTGGTTATTTAAAGCATTTTCGGGTGTTTTAAAGTATCTACTGCATGAAAAGGAATTTATTCAGTTTCAGAAAGAGCTACCTTACACTGAAGGCATTGATTTTGTGGATCAAGTGCTGGACTACTTTAACTTTAGTTATTCCATTACCCAACGAGATCGTGAGCGGATCCCTGCCAGCGGCCGTGTGGTTATTGTTTCAAATCACCCTATTGGTTCTCTGGATGGATTGGCGTTGATACAATTGGTTCGTCATATACGGCCTGATGTAAAAATTCTGGCTAACGATATGTTGATGACACTTAAGCCATTACAAAAGTTATTGTTGCCGGTTAATAATATGGGCGGAAAAACGCCTAAACAAAACTTAACGAATATTACCCAGTATCTTGAACAAGAAGGAGCTGTCATTATTTTTCCGGCTGGCGAAGTTTCTCGAATGAAATTATCAGGGGTCAAAGATGGTAAGTGGCATTCCGGCTTTGTTGGCATAGCTCGTACGGCAAAAGCTCCTGTACTAACGCTGTTTGTGGATGCTCGTAATTCAATTTCGTTTTATTTGACTTCGATGCTTTACAAGCCGTTGGCGACATTATTACTGGTTAAGGAAATGACCAAACAGTCGAAGAAAACCGTAACGATTAAAGCGGGTGATATGATCCCGGTTGAACAGTATGCTCAGCTCCCACTGGCTAAAAAAGAAGTTGCCCGTTTATTTCGAAAGCACCTGTATCGCATAGGCAGTGATCGAAAGCCCGTGTTTTCAACCCAGGCGTCCATTGCTCATCCAGAAAGTCCGAGTGTATTGCATTCTGCATTAAAGCAACAAACACTGTTGGGCGAAACACCCGATGGCAAATCAATATTTTTATGTCGTGGAAAGATCGAGTCGGTTATTTTAAGGGAAATAGGCCGCTTGAGAGAGTTGTCATTTCGGGCTGTTGGTGAAGGGACAGGAAATAAAAGAGATACGGATAAATTTGATCATTATTATTATCATTTGGTGTTGTGGGATAAGGATGCACTTGAAATTGTTGGTGCTTATCGATTTTGTGATACACAAAAAGTGATTTCTGAACAAGGCATGGAAGGACTTTACACCAACAGTCTGTTTGCTTTTGATGAAAATATGAATGGGTATTTTTCGCAGGCAATAGAATTGGGGCGAAGCTTTGTTCAGCCCAAGTACTGGGGGAAGCGATCACTGGATTACTTATGGTATGGCATAGGTGC
This sequence comes from Pleionea mediterranea, assembly GCF_003148745.1. Classification (GTDB taxonomy): domain Bacteria; phylum Pseudomonadota; class Gammaproteobacteria; order Enterobacterales; family Kangiellaceae; genus Pleionea; species Pleionea mediterranea. Next base: position 424,994 of record NZ_QGGU01000002.1, read on the forward strand.
TTTTTTACAAAAAGAACCAAGGTTTCGATATTTGTTTGGCGCTGTTAGCTTAAGTGACCATTACCCTAAGGCGTCAAAAGATTTACTGGTTTATTTTTATTCACTGTATTTCTCTGAGCAGCAAACCCCTGCGCGTTCATTTAATCCTTATAATATTGAAGCGTCTGTCAGTAATGAGTTGAAAGACACTTTTGTTGGCAATGATTATAAAAAGGACTTCACACAACTGAAATCATTACTTGCCAATATGGGCGTCGCGATACCTACTTTATATAAGCAATATACTGAGCTATGCGAGCCTGGCGGTGTTAAATTTTTAGACTTTGGTGTGGATGCTGATTTTGCAGGTTGTGTGGATGGCTTGGTGCTGGTTGATATTGATAAGTTAAAGCAAAAAAAGCGAAAGCGTTATCTTGAAACGGGAAAATATCAAAGTGAGCCTAATGCCGATAAAAATGCGACTTGAAGGAAATTGATAAGTGGCTTTGCCAGGCTTTTTTATAGTAAATATTCTTCAATCATAATTAAGTTATAGCTGAGACCAGTCTATGAGCAGTATGAAAGGTTTAGAAAATATTAGTCAAAAAGAGATTGGTCATAAAAAGATTAGCCTAAGGAATGAGAAAGGGCATCAAGGACGATGCAGTCATTGCCAAGAGATGATGGCTGGTAAGTTTTTATTTTTACATAAAGTAATGAGCTTTATTGGGTTTGAGCGAAAAAGGTTAAGCCGTCCAAAGCCATTCAGTGAAAGACACAGTGAGCAAACGCATTCTTCTCCGTTATACGTTAATAAATACAACTGTCTCCGCCAAAGCATAGATGCGTTTTATTTAATTCCGGATTAATAACTTTATTATGCCGATAAAAGTTGAGCCTTTATTAGTGTGCCTCTCGTAAGCGAACATCCAGTTGATCGACTATTTCAGCCCAGTCGGAATCATCGGATATGGCCTGATGCAAAAAGTCTTTTTGCCCTTTGTTCCAGAAATCGGCCTCGAACAAAGATTCCTTATCATCAAGCGGATGCTGCTTAATAAATGACTCAATGGATTTAGAGGTGTTAGGTAAGCCAAGCTGAGCAAACAGTTCGGACATTGGATGAAAACTGGTTTCCATTATAAGGCCTCTTTAAACGGTTCTTGATTTCAACTTATACAGTTATTATAGGGTAGTCCGTTAAGGCTCGACAGTAATAGAAGGGCGTATAACAAAACAATATCAAAAGAATTATTGACATTCCATTCGACAATATAAAACCATCAGCAATTAAAGTATTGCATCAGAATAGTTTGATAAATATTTCTTAGCGTAATCAGATCATCCACGCTGACTTTCTCATTCACTTGATGAATGGTCGCGTTGCACGCGCCAATTTCATAAACTTCACCGCCGAGACTCGCTGCAAACCGACCATCGGAGGTGCCACCCGAAGTTGACAGCGACGGATATCTGCCTGTGGTTTGAAATATGGCTTGTTCCAGTAAGGTCAGTGCCGAGCCCGGATTAACACTTTGTTTATTCCAGTAGGGCGGACAAGGCCGTTGCCATTGCAATTCAAATTCTGAACCCTCTGGTTGCACAAGTGCGGTGATTTTCTGTTTTAATTGCTGTTCATTCCAGCGATGACTGTAGCGAATATTAAAGTTAATTTCGCAATACGAAGGACTTACATTATCGCTGAACTCACCAGAGTTAATATGAGTGATTTGTAAACTGCTACCGGGGAAGTCAGCACTGCCAGAATCCCATTCTATATTATTCAATGCCTGAATGATTTTCGCCATGGGATTAATTGGGTTTCTAATTTGATCTGGGTAAGCAACATGCCCAGGTTTACCGGCCAGTTTAATGCAGCCGGATAACGCACCCCGGCGGCCAATTTTTATGGTATCGCCAGCTGTAACCCTAGCTGTTGGCTCGCCAACGAGAGAAACATCAAGAGAGACACCCTTTTGTTTTAAATGTTCGATCATTGCTTTGGTGCCATATTCAGCTTCACCTTCTTCATCGGACGTTATTAACCAGTAAAACTTACCACGATTGAATTGGCCGCCATTTGTTATAAATTGCTTGGTAGCGTTTAACATACAGGCGATAGCGGTTTTCATATCAGCCGCACCTCGGCCGTATAAAAAATTATCTTCAACAGTGGCTGCAAACGGAGGGTGTTGCCAGTGTTTCAAATCTCCAGCAGGTACAACGTCCGTATGGCCAAGAAATGCCATGGTTTTATTTCCAGTACCTATACTTGCGATTAAGTTGGTTACGCCGTTAACGTCTAATTGTTGGCAGTGAAACCCAAGCGGTTCAAGTTGTTGAATTAACCAGGGAGTGCAGCCTGCATCGTCCGGAGTGATGGATGGTTTTTGAATAAGTTGTTGTGCAGATTCGATAAGTTGCCTGTTTGCCTCATCTATTTTTTCTGCTGTTGTTTGTTCAATATCAAGATTTGATACTGCAGGCTTCTTTGTTGCGATGCTTGCTGAAGTATCTGCTGACTTATCTGTTGAAGTATCTGGCTGTAAAGATACTGTTTCTGATGAAACCTTTGTTCTGGCTAAATTCATTTATAAGACTCAATTATTTATCGGATAACTGAGTCAGTTTAGAAGTGATCTATGTCAAAAAAACGAATGAATTTTGACAGTTCAATGACGTTGAACTGTTTTAATATTGGCTCTGAATTTTTGCGTAACAGCAGTTTGAAGTGAATTGTCGTTTAATCGTCTAATAACCCCTGCATAAATCGCTTAACACTGCGAGACAGTGCATTAAGTTCATAACCGCCTTCAAGAAACGCAATTAATTTTCTTTCGCAAAGTTCATCGGCAAGGGATTTTAGTTCGCGGGCAAAAAAGTAGTAGTCATCGTCTTCAAAATTAAGTCCCGCCAGTGGATCATCTTTATGGGCATCAAATCCCGCTGACACTAAAATTAAATCAGGTTGATAGGCTTTTATGTCCGGGAGTAGCCGTTGCTGCCAAAGTTGTTGGATCTGATGACTATTCGTACCGGCTGATAGCGGATAATTGTGAATATTGTCAGCCGATGCTGGCACGCCCGTTCCCGGATACAAAGGGTGTTGAAACGTTGAGAACAGAGCAATCGCCGAATGATCAGCGACTATGTCTTCAGTACCGTTACCGTGGTGCACGTCGAAATCGACAATCGCTATACGTTTTTTATGGTAGTCGGTGGCGGCGGCTAATGCGCAAATAGCAATGTGATTGAGCAGGCAAAAGCCCATGGCCCTATCGTGTTCGGCATGGTGACCGGGCGGGCGAACCGCGCAAAATGCGGTATGAGAGATGGTCTGCTTCTGATGAATCATTTGCAATGCTAACAGGCCCGAGCCTGCCGCGTAACGAGCGGCATTTAAACTGGCCGGATTCATGGTGGTATCCGCATCGATCGAATAGTAACCTTCTGTGGGGGCGTGAGCTGTTAATTGTTCTATTAAATGATCCGAGTGCGCCCGTTTGATGGCTTTAAGAGGGGCCTGAGTGGCGTTTAGTGGTTGCAAAGGGTACTGCTCGGACAGTTGAGTGATAACCTGCTGAATCACTTTAAGGCGATCCGGTGATTCTGGGTGGGCGTGACCCATTTCATGGGCCAGACAATGTGGGTGTGTTATAACGTACATAGAGGCTCCAGAAATTCATTAGCAGCTATTTCAAAAATGCTGCGGTTGATGATACAGCGTTAAATTGCGACTCAAAATGCTCATTGACTGCGTGTAGACTGTGCTGCTTTGTCAAAACTTGCTTTATCTCAGCTTCGTTCGCTATTTTTGAGACGCCTTCCAGCAAACTATTGATTAATAAATTTAGCACTGAAATTAAGTGGCATTGTTTATAGCATAGCAAATGAAGGTTGTTTGTAACTTTTGTTAAGTATGTAATTATGTTTTTAAGATGATTTTTTAAGATAACCTTTTTACAGGTAATGACTGTTTAAATAGTGACTATTTAAACAGTGACTTTTTAAAATAATGACTTTGCTAGGTGTAATCTTTTTAAGGGCAAAACTATTTTGAGGTGGATAACATGAAGCGACGAACCTTTATTGAACTGGGGTTAGGCTTGTCAGCGGTAGCCGGTGCTGCGGCTTACGGCTGGTTTTCACTGCGACCGCCCAGAGCAAAAGATTTCACATCGCTTTCAGACGCAATAGAGTATATCGAAGCGTTACCCAAAAATGCGTTTATTGTTTCATCGGGCTACTGGTCGGCGCATCAGATATTTGTGCACTTAAAACAAAGTGTGGATTATTCCATGTCAGGGTTCCCTGAGCAGAAGTCTGAGCTGTTTCAAAATACGCTAGGCAGTCTGGCGTATCATTTATTTAAAGCCAAAGGTGGATCGACTCATCGATTATTTCAACCAATCCCCGGGGCTGATCCATTACCTGTAAGGGGTAACACCTATCGAGCACTTCAGTCACTGGCGGACTCATTAAAGCAATTCCAACAACATCAGGATTTTCAACCACACTTTGCCTATGGTGATTTGTCCAGGTCACAATATGAGATTGCTCACCTGATGCACATCAATGAGCATTTTTCTGAAATTGATGTCGTACTACCGCCCGGTAATAAAAAATAATGAGTATTTTTAAGTGCAGTTATGTTGAGCGGATTACTACTGTATTGAGATAAATATATTGAGACAAATGTATTGAGATGATCGCTACTACAGGAGTTTTGGTACCGGGCAATCGAGATAGCTGCACACCGCCCGAATTAAAATAAATTCATTTTCTTCAACACGATTGTTGCTGCTAACGCACTGAGCTACGGCATCAATTACTGGCTTTTTTAATATTGGATTTAAACGGGCTAATTGAGTTAATGAACGGTGAAAATTATTGGCGTTAAACTCAGTTTCCATATAATCACCAGCGGATAGGCCACCAGCGGATAGATTAAAGCTTGCCATCAGTTGTTGATAAAGCTTATTTTTTCGTTCGAAACTTATTCGGCTGTGGCATAAAAATGTGGCGAGTAACTGTTGAATATCTTCCGCGACCGGTTGAAAACGTTTGATTGTAGCGGCAATGGGTTTTTCCTGCTGCAGCGATAGTAGGCATAATGCATAAATCACATATTCCTGAAGCGATACCTGTTTATCCCCATCCACCAGTTGTTTGCAGTGCGATAAAAAATCATTTGCTTGAGAATGTTGGAGCGTTTTTATCCGTGGCAAACTTAATTCAAGCAATAAAAATTGTTGAGTGAGTTTGAGTGATGCCATATCCGGCAGTAGTTCGCCAATGGCAACTAAATCTTCCTCAGGCATAAACTGTGACGCCTGATGCATAATATCGGCGCGGGTCATGGTGTTGTTCAGCACGAGCAGACAATAAACAAGGTGTTCCGGTGTTGCCAATTTATGATTGCCACGGGCCACTTGTTTCAGTATTTCAGGCAGTAAGCTGATCTGCCATTGAGTTGCATCCATATTTTTTGCATTTATCTGCCCTGCATTTTCTGTAATGGCACTGGCAATTACGCTGTGATTAAAAAATTCTTCGGCGGTGTTAGCCCGTTGATCGCTGCGTTTTGTTTTTTCTGTGCTGTCTTGTTGAGACTGTTGCTGATTTTCTGCTGTTGAGTGTTTGGAAAATTCTTTGGCTGAAAAGTAAGGGTTAACCTGTTTGATTCGATCATCTATAGCGGGGTGGGTTGCCAGTAATCCTGAAAACATTTTTATTGGATGTGAGCGCTCAAAACACATATGACTGAGTTCTTCGGCAGACTTGGTGGTTAAGTGCGAGCCGGCATGATCCATTTTTATTTTGTACAGCGCATAACTTATACCCTGATTATCGCGGGTGTATTGAACCGCTGAAGCATCCGCTAAAAATTCGCGCTGTCTTGAAATGGCGGCTTTTATTAAACGGCCAAAAAAGAGTCCTGCGTAGCCCACCAACATTAATGCCACTCCTACCAGCGCCAATTGAGCACCGTTATTTTTTCGTCGACTGCTATAGCGCTGTGATCGAGTTAAAAACTCACCCAGTTGACCAATAACCAGAATACCGGCCAATATACCAATCAGGTAAATATTAATGCGCATATCGCCATTAAAGATATGGCTGTACTCATGACCAATAACCCCCTGCAATTCCTGACGATTCAGTTTATCGATACAACCACGGGTAACCGCCAGGCAAGTGTTGTGCGGCTCGGTGCCAGCAACAAAAGCATTAATGGATGACTCGTTTTCCATTATGTACAGCGATGGCATGGGTATGCCGGAGGCAATGGACATTTCTTCCACCACATTGATCAAACGTCGCTCAGCGGGATCTTTGGTATTTAACTGGACGCTGCGTGCTCCAGCCATGGAGATGGCTTTATACCCACCGCCTTTTTTCAGTTGGCTCCACCGAACAAGACTGGTAATGGCAATAACTAGTAGTGTGGCCAGGGATACGCCAATTCCCAGCGGGCCAAAAAAGTAGGCTTGTGGGCTGCTGCAATAAACATTGCTGACACAGGCTCCAAAATAAATGGCCAGATTAATTAACGCGATAATGCAAATTACCGCGATAACAAAGTAACCAATAAGTCGTTTGGTTTGGGTTCGGGCCTGTTGTTGATGCTCAAAAAAATTCATAATGAATATTGTCTAAATAAATATCGTCTAAATGATATTAATGAGTCGTGCTGAAGCTGATATTTTTAACGGCATTTTTTAAAAGACGTTATTCAAACGAGACTTTCACCGCTTTACGAACATCAATTTCATCCACTTCAAATAATTGAGCTTCATTAAAGTTGAATTTTCCGGCCACCAGGTTGCCAGGAAACTGCTCTCGATAAGTGTTATAAAACATCACCGCATCATTGTAGGCCTGCCGGGCAAACGCTACTTTGTTTTCAGTGGTTGTCAGTTCTTCCATCAAACTTTGCATGGTTTGATTAGCTTTAATATCCGGGTAGTTTTCCATCACTGCAAAAAATTTACCCATGGCACCGGTTAAAGCGCTTTCGGCTCCAATAAGGGATTGAATGGATTGAGCGTCGGAGGGATCCGCTGCCGCTTGCTGGCTGGCAGAAACTGCTTGAGAGCGAGCATTAATAACCGCTTCAAGGGTTTCTCGTTCATGCTTCATAAAACTTTTTGCGGTTTCTACCAGATTGGGGATGAGATCGTAGCGTCGGTTAAGTTGAACATCTATTTGTGAGAAAGCGTTTTTAAATCTATTTTTCAGACTTACCAGCTTGTTGTAAATGGCAATAATGTAAACCACTAAAACCAGTAGCAGACCTAAGATAATCCACTCCATAACCCTCTCCTCTAATCGATGTTTTTAAATTCTTTATTTATAAACCGATTCTAGTTTTTATGGCTAGAGTCGGCTGTTTTAAGATTATCAAATTCACGGCGTAGAGTTTCACTGGGATCCGTGACAATTTTTTCTAACGCTTGTATGCGTTTTTCCAGTTGTTCAAGCCTATCGAGTTTTTGTTTTAACTCATCGTCCTGTTGGTTGTTGGCTTTTTTATTTTTGATGTGATACTTCCAGACTTCCGCACCCATAATAATGAATACAATTAAAGTCGCGTACTTAAAAAATTCCATGAGGTACTCCTGTAGCTGAAAACCTTTTAGTGGATTGATTATTCCAATACTGGTCTGGAGGAAACTCAGGCATCACGTTATAGTAACCCTATCAGACACTTACTTCTACCAGAAGAGCATTGTGACAAGCGATATCAATTATAGTCTTCCATCGGACAGTTCTCTTACATCCGAGCAACAAGCTTTGTGGGGTGCTTTGGAGCAGCGCTATTGCAAAGAGTTGGCGCAGGCGGATGCCAGCGTTGTGCAACCATTAAAAATGGCGGTGGCTTTAAGCCCTTTTGTCGCCGATGTATTACTTGCAGAGCTGCCCTATGTACTGGCTTATTCTGAACAATGGGATCTGGCCAAGCCGTTAGCGTTTGAATCTATTGAACAGACTCTGAGCGAGCAATTAGCAGCCTGCCAAAACGATAATGCCGCTAAACAAGTACTGAGACGTTGGCGCTCACGTATTTTCGTGTTAATTGCCATCCGAAACCTGGTGTATTCATCCTCAATCACTATTGATTTTCAGGATATTTCTTACGCCGCCGATCGTTTGATTTTATCCGCTTACCATTGGGTCTACCCTAGATTAGGCCAACAGTTTGGTACGCCACTTGATGAACAGGAAAAACCTTTACCGTTACTAATTTTGGCGATGGGTAAATACGGTGGCAAAGAATTAAATTTTTCTTCCGATGTAGATTTAATGTTTTTCTTTCCCCATGACGGTGAAACACAAAAAGGTCCACGGCGGTTAGAGCATCAAACCTTTTTTACCCGGTTGGGGCAGCAAATTATTGCCTTGCTTGCCGATAGAACCGGAGATGGTTTCGTTTTTCGTGTGGATATGCGGTTGCGCCCTTATGGTGAAAGTGGGCCTCTGGCAATGAGTTTTGCCGCCGCAGAAGAATATTATCAGGATCAGGGGCGTGAATGGGAGCGCTTTGCCCTGATTAAAGCGAGGATAATCAATTCTGCATCATGCGATATAAAAAGTAACGACTTAAACAATGCGCAAACGGAACATTACAAGGAGATGTTTTATCAGTTGATCAAACCGTTTGTTTATCGTCGTTATATCGACTTTGGTGTACTGGAATCCATTCGTAATATGAAAACCATGATTGAAACGGAAGTCAGACGCAAAGGACTAACCGATAACATAAAGCTGGGTTCGGGCGGCATACGGGAAGCCGAGTTTATTGTTCAATCGTTACAATTGATCAGAGGCGGTCGTATTCGACATATTCAACGTCGCAGTTTTATTAAAGCGCTCGAGCAGTTAAAGCGAACAGAAATTATTCAGCCGCGAGTGGCTGAAAAACTATTGGAAAGTTACTTGTTTTTGCGTCGGGTTGAACATGTTATCCAGCAACTGCACGATCAGCAAACACAATTGCTGCCGGATAATCCTCTCGATCAAACTCGATTAACGGTTGCTTTGGGGTTTAGCCAGTATGGTCAGTTTATGGATGAATTGAGCAAACACCAACAGGTGATCTCCGCGGAGTTTTCGGAAGTGTTTCATGTTGATGACGAAGAAGAGCTGGACGCCGAGCGCTTTTCGCTCGACATTCTTGAACGGGATGACTTTGAGCACTGGTATACGGAGCATGACTCATCGGTTGTGCCAGCTATGATGGATAAATTACAGCGATTTGTAGGCTCTAATTCGTTTCAGCATTTGTCATCACGCGGCAAATCAAGAATGGAATCTCTGTTTCCCAAGTTATTAAATGTCTTGTCTCGCGAGTCGGATCCTGTGGTGTCGTTTGAACGCATTTTAGATTTACTTCGTTCGATCAGTCGCCGAACCGCCTATCTGGTATTACTGGAAGAGAATCCACCGGTACTGGAGCATCTGGTAAAATTGTGCGGACAAAGCAAATGGGTCAGTGAGCAGATGATCGAACATCCACTGCTGCTTGATGAACTGCTATATCCCAATGCTTTGTATACACCGCTTGATTCCAGTGAGTTAACTCAGGAGTTACGGCGTCAGTTGCTTCGCATTGAGCCAGATGATGAAGAACAACAGCAGGAACAGTTGCGAATTTTTAAACAGACCCATGAACTAAGAGTGGCCGCTGCTGTACTGAATAACACCATCAATGTTAAAAAAGCCAGCCGTTATCTGAGTCAGATCGCCGAAGCAATCATTGCCAGTGTGATTGTTTTTTCCTGGCGCAAATTGTGCCAACGCTATGGCTTACCTTCGATTGAAGGTGTCGATCAGGATCGCATGAAAGGATTTGCGGTTATTGGTTACGGCAAATTTGGTGGCGAAGAACTTGGTTTCGGCTCCGATCTGGATTTGGTTTTTTTATTTGATGCCGAGCCAGAAGCAACCACTTCCGGTGAGCGATCACAGTCTCACACACAATTTTTTACCCGACTGGCTCAACGTGTTATTCATGCGTTGAATATGCGAACCGTGTCTGGCGTTTTGTACGATGTCGATATGCGGTTACGTCCATCGGGCAAATCAGGCTTATTGGTCAGCTATACAGAATCCTTTAAAGATTATCAGTTAAACGAAGCCTGGACCTGGGAACATCAGGCATTATCGCGTGCTCGAGCGGTGGCTGGTGATAAGGATTTGTGTCAGTGGTTTGAGCAACTGAGATGTGAACTTTTGGCAAAGCCGCGTGATGCAAAACAATTAAAGCAGGATGTTATTACCATGCGCGAGAAAATGCGCAAACAGTTGGATAAATCCCAGGGCGATAAGTTTGATTTAAAACAGGGTACTGGTGGCATGGTGGATATTGAGTTTTTGGCGCAGTATTTACTGTTGGCCAATGGCGCCAGCTTTCCCCAAGAGTGTTGGTCGAGTCGTACCACTCGGCAATTTATTCGACTAAATGAGTTAGAAATTTTGTCTCGCGAACAGGCGGATCATTTAATTGAAGCCTACCGGTATTATCGTGAATTGAATAATCGTATCGTGCTTACGGGTCAGTCAAAACAATTACCCTTTGATTTGGTTTGTGATCACAGTGCTCGAGTTTCATCCTGTTGGCAGGCCATTCTTGGTAAATCTTAGTGGCTAATGATTTGCAAGATGAATGAATGCTGTATAGGGATGAATGCTAATTAATTGTGAATCGTTAAGTGAATTTGCTAAGCTTTCAATGTGCTACTAATGATGCACAAGTATACGGAGATTTAAAATGACCGATACCGACAAACAAAATGTTCCGCAAGACAGTGTCATTCAGGTAAACAAAAGCCAACTGCCTTTGTCTTGTCCGTTACCTGATGGACAAGTCTGGAACTTGCATCCCAGAGTGTATTTGCCTATCGAAAAAACCGGGCAGGCCAGTTGCCCATACTGTGGCGCTCAATACAAACTAGCTGCTTCATAAGGCAGGTGTTAACGATTTCTTAGCTTTATCATTGATACGAATGATTATTATTCATTATGTGTATCATCATACAGATCCAAACTGAACAGTCATTGGTTCTTTCATCTTGAAACATTTAATTACATCACCGGCGTAAATCTCTTCGTTTTTTCGTTAATAAATTCCGCTTAAGCTGTACTCATGGTCTAAGTTTATTGGATCACCTCCGATTGTCCGCAATCCAGTCACCTTCTATTGAGGTAAGCATGAACAAGCAAAAAGCAACCCTGGTTGGCATTATTGTTATCGTTGTCACTTTTGGCATTGTTGCCACACTTTTTAAAACCAAACCTGCAGCCCCTAAAAAACCACAGGAAACCAAAGCACCCTTAGTTGAGGTGTTAGTGCCTCAATCAGAAACGGTACAATTTGAAGTGACCAGTCATGGTGTGGTGCAACCGCGAACCGAAACATCGCTGGTCTCCGAGGTGTCGGGCATTGTGCAAAAGGTTTCGGAGCAGTTTGTTGCTGGTGGTTATTTCAAGCAAGGTGAGCTGTTATTAAAGATCGATCCTACCGATTATCAGGTAGCTGTTGAGCAGGCTAAAGCAAGGCTAAGCAGTGCCAAGGCGCAATACGCGCAAGAGAAAGCTCGTTCTGAGCAGGCTCAAAAAGAATGGGATTTATCCGGTCGCAGTCGTCAAAATGCACCGTCGCTAGCGCTACGAGAACCGTTTCTGCTGGAAGCGGAAGCCAATGTGGAGTCTGCCAAAGCGGATCTGAAACGAGCGGAACAAAAATTGAAACGAACCGTTATCCGTGCGCCTTACGATGGCATGGTAAAAAGTAAAAATACCGATGTGGGGCAGTTTGTCGCTACAGGTTCACAGCTTGGTGTTACGTTTGCCATTGATTACGCTGAAATTCGTTTGCCGTTAACCGATCAAGATTTGGCCTTTATTGATATTCCTGCGGTAACGCAACAATCGGATTCAACAACCCCGGTAACTCTGGAAGCCAAATACGCGGGAAAAATTCATCAATGGCAAGCCAGCCTTGTTCGTATGGAAGGCGTGGTGGATCAAAACAGCCGTGTGCATTATGCCGTTGCCCGAGTGGTGGATCCTTATTCAATATTGAATCAACAAGAATCTGAAAGTGATCAGGCGCCGTTAAAAATGGGTACCTTTGTCACGGCAAAAATTTCCGGTGTAGAAATGTCAGGGTTGGTGAAATTGCCAAGAGAACATTTTCGAAATCTTTCTGAAGTGTTGGTCAGTAACTTTGAAAATGAACTGTTTTTACGTGATTTGAACGTTGTGCGTGCAGAAGCCGACATGGTTTATGTGAAAGGCGGATTAGAACCCGGCGATAAAATTGTGGTAACGGCTATCGAATCACCGGTACAGGGCATGAAGGTTCGACTGGAAGGCTTTGAGGAAGAAAATGATGACGAAAACTCATCATCGGATGACGCCATAGCCGCTGGCGATACTCAAAGTCAGCCTCGACATTAATCGTAAACCAATTTTTTAGAGAGTTAATATATGGAAAAGCAACCTAGAGAAAAAGGGCTGATAGCCTGGTTTACCTATAATTCTGTCGCGGCAAATTTATTAATGCTGTTTATTGTTATTGCGGGTTTTGTGTCTTACAACCTGATGACAAAGCGAATGATGCCCGATGTGCAGCCTAACCTAGTGAGCATATCTGTGCCATACCTGGGCGCAGCACCGAAAGAAGTTGAAGAAGGCGTTGTCATTAAAGTTGAAGAGGCGATTCAAGATGTCAAAGGCGTAAAGACCATACGCTCCACAGCCAGTGAAGGCATGGGCAGTGTGGTGGTCGAGCTGCAAAATGATGTGGATCTGGATGACGCAGTTAATGAAATAAAGATTAAGGTGGATTCCATTTCTACGTTTCCCGGGGAAACGGAAAAACCGGTTATTTCAAAAATAGAATTTAGTGCCGATGTTATGTGGTTGTCAGTGTTTGGCGATATGGACCGACGTACCCGACAAACCATTGCCCGAGAAGTGCGCGATGACATTATGTCTCTGCCAGATGTGAATAAGGCCGAAATATTGGGTAACCGTCCTTATGAAATATCCGTTGAAATATCCGATGCTCAATTACAAAAGTACAATTTAACCATGTCCGAGGTGGCCCGTGCCATTCGCAATTTTTCAATTGACTTGCCCGGTGGTGCCATTAAAACCGATGGTGGCGACATACGATTAAGAACCAAAGGACAAGCTTATACTGGTCTCGATTTTTCTCAGATTATCTTGCGAACTAATCCTGACGGAACTCGATTATTGCTGAGTGATATTGCCGACATTAACGATGGCTTTGTCGAATCCGACGGATACGCTCGATTTAATGGTAAGCCTGCCACAGTGATCCGGGTTAAATCCGTTGGCGAGCAAAACGATCTGGAAATCGCTGAATCGGTTCGTAATTACATGGCGAAAAAGAATAAGTTGTTACCCGAAGGCGCAAAAATAGAAATTTGGGGCGACGGATCTTATTACCTTCAACAACGTCTCGACATGATGTTCTGGAACATGTTGATGGGAATTGTTTTAGTGTTTGTGTTATTGACCTTGTTCTTACGACCCAGAGTCGCTTTTTGGGTGCTAGTGGGTATTCCCATTTGTTTCTTTGGTGCGTTTTTATTAATGGATAAAGTTGGACCTGTTGCAACCAACATTAACTTTTTAAGTCTATTTGGTTTAATTCTGGTGCTTGGGATAGTGGTCGATGACGCCATAATTATTGGCGAAAGCATCTATACCGAAATTAAAGAGCATGGGCATTCAAAAGAAAATGTAATTCGCGGCGCTAAACGGGTGGCGGTGCCTGCAACCTTTGGTGTATTAACCACCATAGCGGCATTTGCGCCCATGTTAACTTTGGACTTTGTCGCCGCACCTTTCTTTGAAGCAATCGCAGTTGTGGTAATTTTATGTTTGATCTTTTCATTAATTGAATCCAAGTGGATACTGCCTGCGCATCTGGCGCATATGAAATATAAACCTTACGATGAAACTAACAGTTCAAAACTCGGTAAAGTGCAACATGCCATTCGTGAAGGAATGGAACGTTTTGCGCTGAATAAATATTTACCAGTACTTAAAACAGTTACAAAACACAGATATTTAACCTTGACTTCATTTGTTTGTGTTTTAATCGTTTCGTTCTCGTTAATTGCCACCGGTTGGTTAAAGCAGGAAATCTTCCCGAGTATACCTACTGATATTATCCAGGCCCGTTTCAGCTTAAGTGAAGGTTCGCCAATTACAGAGCGTGATGCATTAATTGAACGTATGGAAAAAGCAGTACGGCAGGTTGATAAAGATTTAGCCAAAGAAAATAATGGTGAACCAATTGCGCAGCATGTTTTGGCCTGGACCAGTGGCGATACCGGCGGTGGTATGTTGGTTGAGCTAACGAAAGGTGAGACTCGTGAGGTTGACTCCTGGGCCTTTGAACGGGCGTGGCGAGATGCCGTTGGTGAGGTTGCCGGGGTTAAAGAATTACGCTTTATGTCATCAGCTGGCATAGGTGGCGATGCAGGATTAAGTTTCCGTTTAATGGGCTCCAATTACAACAATCTTGAGCTGGCCTCAAAAGAGTTGGAAGACAAACTAGCCGAGTACGATGGTGTGTTTGATATTCGAACGTCTTATTCTTCAGGCAATCAGGAAATCGAATTGAGTTTAAAACCCGGCGCGGAATCGTTAGGCATCACGCTGGTGGATTTAGGTCGACAAGTTCGCCAGGCTTTTTATGGAGAAGAAGCGCAACGGATCCAACGAGGTAAAGATGAAATTCGAGTCATGGTACGTTATCCCAAAGAAGAGCGTAAATCGATTGCCAACTTGGAAAACATGAGAATACGAGCGCCCTCTGGTGATTGGGTTCCGTTTACTTCTGTGGCAGACTTTACCATGGACGAAGGCTACTCTTCGATACAGCGGGAAGACAGGAACCGGGCTGTGTCTGTGATGGCAGATATTAATCCGGAGAAGATTCAGTCCCGTACAGTCATTATGGAAATAACCCAGCAGTTTATTCCACAATTGGTGGCCAAGTATCCGGGGGTTAAATCTGAATTGAGTGGCCAAAGTAAAGAGACTACAGAGTTTTTGATTGAACTTGGGTTGTCGTTTTTATTTGCTATTGCCATGATTTACGTGCTGTTGGCAATACCGCTTAAATCTTACCTGCAGCCGATCATGGTGATGTCAGTAATACCTTTTGGTTTTATTGGCGCAATAGCCGGCCATATGATTTTTGGTAAAAGTTTTAGCATGATGTCGTGGTTTGGCATAGTGGCACTATCGGGTGTTGTGGTTAATGACAGCCTGATAATGGTTGAGTTTGTTAATCGTGCACGGCGAGAAGGCACCCGTTTAATGGACGCGGTATTAGGTGCGGGTGTTAAACGATTTAGGGCAATCATGTTAACGTCACTGACGACCTTTTTTGGTTTGTTCCCGATTATGTTTGAAACCAGTTTGCAAGCTCAGGTGATTATTCCAATGGCCATCTCTCTGGCATTCGGTATTATGTTTGCCACCTTTATTACCTTGCTACTGATTCCTGCGCTTTACCTTATTTTGGAAGATGTTAAAGATTGGTGGCGTCGTACAGTGTTGCGGCGGCCAACTTCATCGACGGCTGCGAGCGTACGACAATCAAATTAAGCAAATGAAATACTTTTAAGGGTTAGAGTTATTTTTGAGGTGGTTTCTAAAACACACTATAATCGTTCCCAATTATTATTACTGGGAACGATTTATGCGCTTTTTAGGACGATACCTGCCGCTGGCTTTTTGTTTTATCTGTGCTCATTTATGGGCATTTGACCCTTCACTGGAATGGAAAACATTATCGTCAAGCCATTTTGATGTGCATTATGATGCCAAGCATCGAGCTCTGGCGATCAAAACAGCCAACCTGGCAGAGCAGACGCATCAGACACTGACAAAAAAATTAAGCTGGCAACCAAAGGATAAAACACAGCTGGTCATTACCGATCACACGGATCTGGCCAATGGTTATGCCAGTGCCTTACCTTTCAATCGTTCGGTTTTGTTTATTCATCCGCCAACGGCAGGACGCATGGATTTTGATAGCTGGCTGGCGTCGCTTATTACTCACGAGTACACCCATGTTTTGCATCTGGATAAAACGGCAGCCGCGCCAAAATTTATTCGCAATATAATTGGTCGAGCCTGGTTTCTGTTTCCAAACGCTTATCAACCTAGCTGGTCAATAGAAGGTCTGGCAACTTATTTGGAAACCGATCACAGCCGAAAGCTCGGTCGTGGTCAAAGCAGTGTGTTTGCCATGATGATGCGTGAAGAATTAAAAAGTGGCTTTAAAAGCATCAATGAAGTGAATATGGCAAGCCCAAGCTGGCCACTGAATGCTCGCTATCTTTACGGCTATTTTTTCTTCGAGTTTATCGAGCAGACTTATGGTAAAGAGAAACTCGATTTGTATATTGAAAATTACAGTGACAACCTATTTCCTTACCTGCTGAATACTAATGCGAATAATGTGCTGGGTAAAGATATGACGGCCTTATGGCAAGCGTTTGAAGATTATTTAAACAAACGTTTGCTCGGTGAGTCCTTATCTTCTGCTTCGAATATTTCTAGATTACTGCCACTAACCACCAATGGCTTTTTTAAATCAGATATAGGCGTAAGTAAAGAAGGTGATATTTATTGGGTTGAAAACGATGGCTATCATCAAACACGACTGAAAAAGAAGTCGGTGTCAGGTGAGGTTATTGAATTAACCGAATTGAATGCTCTGGCAACCATAGATGTTATCGAGAATGATAAGCTGCTAATTGCTCAACCGGAAGTGTGTGATGAATATAATATTTACTACGATTTATACGTGTTTGATGAAAAGGCTGAGTCGTTTTCAAGATTGACTCATTGTTCTCGTTATATTGAAGCGGTTTGGGATGCCTCTAATAACACAGTTTTAGCACTTAAGGCCGAGGCCGGTGTGTTTCAAATTGATCGACTGGATAATAAAGGCGAATTGTTTGAAACGGTTTGGCAAGGCAGTGAAGGCGTCACCGTTTCTTATCTTGATTTATCTGAAGATGGGAAAACGCTCGCAGCCAGTTTACAACGATCACCCAATACTCGAGCAAATATTGAACTTTTCTCTTTGCGAAATAAACAATGGCAAGTGATGCATCCGGTATCAGCCCATCAGTGGTATCCACGGTTTATTAAGCCTGATACGCTCAGCTTTAGCAGTGATGTTTCCGGACGATTTAATATTTACCAGATTGATCTGACTGAAAAAAAGGTTTCGTCTGTCAGCAATGTTGACTCGGGTGTGTTTAACTATATTTACCAACCAGCCAGTGATCAACTCATTGCCATAGGTTATCAGTCCACAGGCTATGATTTATTTCAACTGTCCGGTGAGGGTAAACTTGATCAAAATGTTGTCAGTCAAAATAGCTCGGTTCAAAGTAAATCTGTTCAAAATAAATTAACTGAAAGTCATTCTATTCAAAACAACAATGATCAAGTCTCTGATAAAGAAACTAACGATACTAGTGATCGCAAGCAAAACTTTACCATAAACGATTATTCACCCTGGGCAACATTAAGTCCTAAATATTGGTTGCCGTTTGTGGTCGGCAATGAAAATTCTCTGGAAGTTGGCGCTCAAATATCGGGTATGGATGCTCTGGAAAACCATGTTTATAGCCTGGCAGGCAGCGTTGAACTGGAAAAGCGTTTACCTAACTTATTTTTCACTTACCAGTTTGATCACAGCATCGAGCTACACTTGCAGCATTATCATGATATTGTTGATGATAATGATGACAGCACATCGGATTTGGTCGAGCAAAATTCCGAGCTGGAACTGGGGTACCATTTTCCGGTGACCTCATTCCTATCTCAATGGGATTTTGAACTGGCGATGTCGCTTGATAATTATCGCAGCTACCTCTGGCTTGACGATGATTTGCAGTTTATACGGGATAGTCAGGATATACTGGCTGGCTTTGCCGTTAGCTATAACTCGGCCAGTCAATTTTTACGTTCTATCAGTATCAACGATGGTCGTAGTGTACGAGCGGTGGTGGCTACCAGCGATGTGTTTGACAGCGATTTTACCGGCAAAAAAGCGCTGCTGGACTGGCGCGAATATTTGCAAATTTATAAGGAACATACGCTTGCTATTCGATTAACCGCGGCAAGTGCTGAGCGGGGCGCACGAGCGTTTCGTTTAGGTGGTGATTTCAGTGATGCTTTTTTTATGCGAGCAGAAACGTTGCTAGAAGATAAATACCCATTTAGAGGTTACCAAGAAAACTCCCCTTATTTAACCGGGCGTCATTTTAGAATGATGAGTACGGAGTGGCGTTTCCCGATTGCCCATGTTGAACGAACCTGGATGGCACCGCCGCTGGGCATTGAAAAAATCTCCGGTAAATTGTTTTACGAACAAGCCCGTGTGTTTGGTCGTTCAGAGTTTATCGTTAATGCATTGGGTCTTGGTGACTTATCGGATAAAACGTTTGATGCCTATGGTGCTGAAATAATAACGCAGTTAAGACTGGGCTATTTTTTACCCTTAAATGTAAGACTTGGTTATGCCAGAGGTCGTGAGCCTGGGATAGGCGGTACTGAGTACTATATGAGTTTTGGCACCTCATTTTAGCCATTATTTATTATGGTTAACGAATATCAGAGACAATAAATATTATAGTTAAGTAGTTATCGAGGAAAAAGACGCTTGGTTTCAAGTATTAACGTTTAAATACACCATTGTTATGTTTTGTCATTGTGAGGAGCAATCATGCAAACGATTAATGTTTTAGTAAAACTGGCCGCTGTTTTGAGTGTTGTTGTTTGTCTGGGCGTTTTTTCCGCCGAGCCTCCAAAAGCTTGTCAGTCAGTGGAGCATCGTCAGTTTGATTTCTGGATCGGTGACTGGAATGTATATTCTAAAGATGGCAAGTTAGTTGGTACCAACTCAATTACTTCTTCATTAAATGGTTGCGTATTGAAAGAACATTATAAAACAGCCAAAGGCTATGAAGGGGAAAGTTTTAATTTATATGACGCCACAACAAAGCAGTGGCACCAAACCTGGGTTGATAATGCGGGCACCTTGTTGCAGCTTGATGGTGTCTGGAACGGTCAGGTTATGACCCTGTTAGGTAAAGGACTTACTCGAAAAGGCGAACCTGTAACCCATCGTATTCAGTGGCGGCCACAAGATAATGGTGATGTTCATCAGGTGTGGGATATCACTAAGGATGGTGGTCAGCACTGGCAAAGTAACTTTTTTGGCGTTTATCAAAAGAAACAGCGTCAAAAGAAAAAATAAGCGATTAATCAAACGAGTTGACCGAGCGAATGTTATGGCCTTGTTGACGCAAGGTCATTAGTGTTTTTCCAATGTGTTTATTTTGCACCAGCAGATAGTCGGTGTTAAATGTTGATACAACAAAAATGCTGATGTTTGCCTGTGCCAGCTGTTGTGCCATATTGGCCAGCACGCCCACCATACTAAAGTCCAGGGTTTCATCTATTTTTATTGCCTGCCAATGATGTTGCGCTTCAATAACAGGCTTGTCTTTTAGCCACTGGGTTGGCGCAACAATGGATAGCTCATCATGGGACACACTCAGACTGTACAGATGGCGAGCTTTTGATGGTAACGTCACTGGTGATGACAGTTTTGCAATCGTCATTTCTGTTTGGTCGTGCAACAATGAAAATGTGTCTGTTGTTGTCATGATATTGCCTTACGGTTGCTTTTATTCGATAGCATTATGGTGCCGAATATAGGTTTGTGTCATGGTTTGCATATCGCTGAATATCTCCAGAAAAACATCGTGGGGCGGCTGCTTATAGTCCGTTTTTATTTGCTCAAGACATTCATGCAGTTTTTCACCTCGTTTCAAACGCTTAGCAACCAGAGAGACATTATGGGTTATTTGCGACATTGAGCGATATTTTAAAAACAAATCTTGACTCATCAGGTAATTCAGAAAGCGCTTTTGAGAGTCTGGTACCCATTGCCAATGGTCAGTGATCCAATGATTAATTGTTTGTTGAAACTGCTCAAGCGATTGATCAAATTGATTATCCCAGTTGTTTGCAAGCCAGTGATCGAACCAGAAGTCGATGATAATGCCGGAAAAGCGACGTCGGCCCTGAGCAAACTCTTGCCGTAAGTTGATGATGGCTGGTAAATTATCAAATACAGAATCGATCTGTCGGTGCAGTTGTACACCCAGTGCAATGTCATTCGGTAGATGGTCAAAGTGTCGACCTCGAATATGTTCACCAATTAAATTGCCTATGGTGATTTCAGGGTATTGATAAGACAAAGCGGCGTGCGCTAAATAATTCATGGGTTAAGTATAACGGTTAGCGTATGAATAATGGTTAAAATAGTGACCATTGCTGGAAACTTAAGGCGTTTGTTTCTATGCTTATCATAGCGCAGTTACAGTTTAATTTGAGGTATTCATGGCCAGTTGGGTAGAAAAGTCCTGCCAAAATTTATTGAAAAAGCTAAATGGCATTCCACAAGGGAGCGAACGTGAGCAACAACAGCTTGCGCTGCTAATGAGTGGATTTGCGGATATTAATAAGGAAATGATGCGCCGTGCCGCCGAAAATGCCCGGGCACAATTTGGCCAGACAAGTGATGCGGCTGAAAAAGAGACGAGTAAAGGCTCGGTCAGCCAGTCAGAGCAGAGCGCCACTAAAGCAAGCGCCAGCAAACAGGGGGATAGCAGCGACAATAAGGCGGCTAAAGATCTTGATGATACCCCCGATCTGGATGATTTTGATGCCTTCGATGAAGAACTCGATATGATTGAGCAGACTTTAATTCGCTCGATCGGCGACTAGCTGGTTCCCAATTAGTTCGCAAACAAGTTCAGGCAGGCGCTTAACGCTACTAACTAATAGCCCTTTCTTACCCTATTCGTCCAGAATCTGGCGTAACCGCTGGTGATCGTAATTTAACCTTTGATATAATCGCCGCCTTTCTCATTTTGGGGCTAGAGCTCCGGTGAAAAGCAGAGAAGGCTGTATTTGTGACGGCCATTTCTTATAGCTTTTTGCTCTAATGTGTAATTTTGCTAATTGTAGGTAATTGGCGCTGAACTCCGGCGAAATACCGGAAAGGTGTAGTAAAACATGGCGAAGAAGCTTTATATCAAAACTTGGGGTTGCCAGATGAATGAATACGATTCATCGCGAATGGCCGATTTATTAAACGATACCCATGAACTTGAAATAACCGATAATCCGGAAGACGCTGATGTTTTATTGTTAAATACCTGTTCCATTCGTGAAAAAGCGCAGGAAAAAGTGTTCTCGCAACTTGGTCAATGGAAAAACTTTAAAGAGAAGAATCCCGATCTGGTAATCGGCGTTGGCGGCTGTGTCGCCAGTCAGGAAGGAGAGGCCATTCGTTCACGAGCGCCTCACGTTGATATGGTGTTTGGGCCGCAAACTCTGCATCGCATTCCTGAGATGATGGAGTCGGTAAAAACCAAAAATGCTTCCGTTGTCGATATTACCTTTCCTGAAATTGAAAAATTTGATCGTCTTCCGGAACCGAAAGCCAATGGTGTTACGGCGTTTGTTTCCATAATGGAAGGTTGCAGTAAGTATTGTACCTTCTGTGTGGTGCCTTACACCCGCGGTGAAGAAGTCAGTCGCCCGTTTGATGATGTTATTGCCGAGGTGGTTGAGCTTGCTGATCAGGGGGTTCGAGAAATCAATCTGCTGGGGCAAAATGTAAATGCCTATTACGGCGCAACACACGATGGTCGCATTGCCGATTTGGCTGAACTGATTACCTACGTTGCCGCTGTTGAGGGGATCGAACGTATCCGTTTTACCACATCACATCCGGTGGAGTTTTCTGACAGTTTGATAGAGGTTTATGGCGAAGTGCCAGAGCTGGTGAGTCATTTGCATTTGCCAGTACAAAGTGGCTCCAATACGATTTTATCGGCCATGAAGCGGGGCCATACCCGAGATGAATACCTAAATAAAATCAACCGGTTAAAAGCTATTCGCCCAAATATCAGTTTATCGTCTGACTTTATTATTGGTTTTCCAGGTGAAACCGAGCAAGATTTTGAAGACACCATGGATTTAATAGCGGAAGTGGGTTTTGATTACAGCTTTAGCTTTATTTACAGCGCTCGCCCCGGAACGCCTGCGTCGGATCTGCCCGATGAAACCCCCATGGCGGATAAAAAACGTCGGCTGCAATTACTGCAACAGCGCATTAACCAGCAAACTCAGGACATCAGCCGAAAACTGGTGGGTACTGAACAAACCTTGTTGGTTGAAGGGCCGAGTAAAAAAGACATTATGCAACTTAGTGGTCGTACAGAGTGTAACCGTGTGGTGAACTTTGCCGGGTCTCATAAATTGATAGGCAAGTTTGCTAAAGTGATGATAACCGAAGCCTTACCCAATTCACTCAGAGCAGAACTGATCCAGTAATCGCTATTTAACGAAACGAGCGTAATTTTGACAGAAACCACCAGTATTCAATTTGATCTTGAGCCCGCCGATAACGAACGTCTGGCTGACCTATGCGGCTATCTGGACGAAAATTTTCGACTGATAGAACGCCGTCTAGGCATTGAAGTGAACAATCGCGGCAATGCTTTCCAACTTATCGGTGAAACCGTCAATATCAATGCCGGGCGCGATGTTATCGAAGAGCTTTATCAGGAAACGGGGCAGCGCGAAGCATTAAAAGCAGAAACAGTCCACGTTATCCTACAGTCTCGCGCCAGTCAGCTTAAGTCGGATAAAGAAGATAAAAAGCAGCCCGACGTGGTGATCACCACCAAACGAGGCTTGATCCGCCCACGAGGGCATAACCAGCAGCGTTACGTTGAGCGAATACTTGCCAGCGATATCAGCTTTGGTATTGGCCCAGCCGGAACCGGAAAAACTTACCTGGCTGTTGCGGCAGCGGTCGATGCATTGGAGCGGCAGGAAATTCGACGCATTATTCTAACTCGTCCGGCGGTTGAGGCTGGTGAACGACTGGGATTTTTGCCTGGCGATTTAAATCAGAAAGTCGATCCTTACTTACGTCCTTTATACGATGCATTGTATGAAATGCTCGGATTTGAGCGAGTGGCAAAATTAATGGAGCGTAATGTGATTGAGGTTGCGCCACTTGCCTACATGCGTGGCCGTACCCTGAACGAAGCCTTTATTATTCTGGATGAAAGTCAGAATACCACTGCAGAGCAGATGAAAATGTTGTTGACGCGTATTGGCTTTGGATCGAAAGCGGTGATCACTGGCGATATTACTCAGGTGGATTTGCCTCGTGGTACCAAATCGGGTCTTCGACAGGCAATTGAGGTTTTGAAAAACATCAAAGAGATTAGCTTTACCTTTTTCCAGTCGGCCGATGTGGTGCGTCACCCTGTGGTACAGCGGGTGGTTCAGGCCTATGAGAAGTTTGATCTGGATTCGCAAAAAGATAAATAAATGGGGCCTATAAATGGAAATTGAACTCGATCTGGATATTGCCGATAATTTGCAGCAGGTACCCACCGAAGAGCAGTTTCGAGGCTGGATCACCCAGGCATTAACCGCAGGTGGTTACAATAAGAATTCTGTTGAGTTGTCGGTAATGGTGGTTTCCGAAACCGTTAGCCAGACACTGAATGATCAATATCGGGGTAAAAACAAACCCACCAATGTGTTGTCTTTTCCGGCAGAGATCCCTGAGTTTGTCGAATCAGAATTAATTGGTGATATGGTGATTTGTGCGCCTCTGGTGCAAAAAGAAGCCGAACAGCAAAATAAGTCGCTGCAAGATCATTGGGCACACCTGACGGTTCATGGCTGTCTTCATCTGTTGGGGTTTGATCATATAGAAGATGAAGAGGCAGAGCAGATGGAGGCTATTGAAATCAAAGTGTTACAGCAACTTGGTATCGCTAATCCTTATCTTTTAATCGAGTCCTGATGGACGTAGTTTTTTCAGTTTAGCTTTGCTAAACTGACTCAGTTATCAACATAAGAGATCACACTAGACAATGGATGAACACCCGCCCTCGCGGTCATGGCTAGAGCGTTTAACGCATTTAATTCAATCCGAACCCAAAGATCGTGCTGATATCGTCGATATCTTAAAGACCGCACAGCAAAACTCCCTGATAAACCTTGATGTCTTAACCATGCTTGAAGGCGTGCTTCAAGTCGCGGATATGCAGGTGCGGGATATTATGATTCCGCGTCCGCAAATGGTTGTGATCGAGCAGGATATGGCAATCGAACAGATACTTTCCGTGGTGATTGATTCTTCCCATTCGCGGTTTCCCGTAATTGGTGATGATCGTGATGATCTTGAAGGCATTTTATTGGCTAAAGATCTGTTACCAGCATTGCTTGAAAATGCGCAGGGAGAATCTGGCTCACGCTTTGATCTGAAAGAAGTATTGCGACCTGCGGTTATCGTACCCGAGAGTAAACGCCTCGATGTTTTATTAAAAGACTTTCGAGTAAACCGCAATCATATGGCGATTGTGGTTGATGAATACGGTGGTGTTGCCGGATTGGTCACCATTGAAGACGTGCTTGAGCAAATCGTCGGCGAAATTGAAGATGAACATGATTTCGATGATGAAGATGATCATATCAAAGCGCACGATGACAATGAATTTGTTATTAAGGCGCAAACACCTATTGATGAATTTAATCAATATTTCAAATCGGATCTCAGTGCTGAAGAGTTTGACACCATAGGTGGATTAATCATCCAGGCATTCGGACATCTGCCGGTAAAAGATGAAGTTGTGGTGCTTGGAAGCTTTGAGTTTACCGTATTAGCAGCGGACACCCGAC
Organism: Pleionea mediterranea; assembly: GCF_003148745.1. GTDB lineage: Bacteria > Pseudomonadota > Gammaproteobacteria > Enterobacterales > Kangiellaceae > Pleionea > Pleionea mediterranea. Next base: position 449,837 of record NZ_QGGU01000002.1, read on the forward strand.
GTGTGCGGCTGGTCAGAATGACTGTGCTGGAAACCGTTGACGAGAGTGAACAAGAAAGCTAATCCATGAAAGCATTCCTTAAACAACGCCCAACCGGGCGTTTGTTGTATCTGTATGCCGCAATAGCCGGCGCAATTTACCCTCTTGGTCTGGCACCACTTAATATATGGCCACTATTGTTTGTTTCTGTACTTGTTCTGATTGCTTTATTAGATAACCAGCCAACAAAGCAAGCGTTCAAAATTGCCTACTGTTATGGCGTTGGCTATTTTGCTGTCGGCGCCAGCTGGGTTTATGTCAGCATTCATGATTTTGGTCATGCACCTGTTTGGTTAAGTGTGTTCCTGACACTTGTGTTTGTGCTGTTCTTAGCTTTATATAAAGGCATTATGGGCTGGCTGGTGGGTAAAGCCTATACCCTTAAAGGACAGATGGGATTTTACTTTACGTTCCCATTGGCCTGGCTTGCACTCGATTGGTTTCAAGGCGTGTTTCTAACAGGGTTTCCCTGGCTATATCTGGGTTATGGGCTGGTTGATAGTGTTTTCTCCGGCTGGCTAAGCTGGTTTGGTGTACAGGGCGCAAGCTACTTTGCAGTAATTTTGATGCTACTTACCTACCTTTGTCTCCAAATGGTTCGCAAATCATCCTATAAAGGATTAATTAAAGCGCCATTAACTGCATTATTTTTACTCTGGGCTGTCTCGATGGGAAGCAGCTTATTAATGGATAAATATTCCAGTCTGGAGCCTACTACCGAGCAATCGGTTTCCGTGGCACTGGTGCAGCCTAATATTCCTCAGAACGAAAAGTGGCAACCCGAGCTACTGTCAACATTTATACATCGTTATCATAATATGACCGAGCCTTTATGGGGAGCTGATCTAATTATCTGGCCAGAAGCGGCTATACCGGCTGTAAAGCACCGTGTTGAGAACTGGTTGGAGCTGTGGAGCAAACAGGCAAAAGCCAGCGGGTCACAGCTTATTTTAGGCATTCCTGTGTATGAAGCCGAGCAACAACAGATTTATGCCTCTGTGATAACACTGGGAGATTATCAACAGCGGTATGACAAACAACATCTGGTTCCTTTTGGCGAATTTGTGCCGCTGGAGCGCTGGTTAAGAGGATTGATCGAGTTTTTTAACTTACCCATGTCCGGCATGACCGCAGGTAGGTCTGAACAAAAAGCTCTTGAGACCGAACGATTTAATATTTATCCCGCCATCTGCTACGAAATTGCTTTTAGTGGCTTGTTTGATAAATTCAATAAAAGTGTTACTAATCAAAAAGATAGCTTAATAGTTACCATCAGTAATGATGCCTGGTTTGGTCGCAGCTGGGGGCCTCACCAACACCTGCAAATAGCTCAGTCCCGTGCTCTGGAATATGGGATTCCCGTGCTTCGTGCAACTAATACCGGGATTACAGCGGTAATCAACCACAAAGGACAAATACTTAGCAAAACACTCCAGTTTGAGCAAAATGTTCTTAATGAACGTTTTATATTCAAATTTGCTTCGACAGTTTATTCTAAATATGGGTTGATAATATGTTTGTTTTTAGTTGTTATTTTGCAACTTTTGATAGTACTCACTTTATTAAAAACACAAAAAAACAAGTAAAAAACAGGGGTATTTTGCACTTTGGTGATTAATTGTACGGTCATCAATAATTGTAAGGAATTACAAAAAAAAGCATTGACCTTTGAAAGGGAAACTGGTTAGTATCGAGCCTGTTAATATAAGGCGCTACGCCATATAACGTGTTTTTGTGATTGCTGGGTATAACAGCAACACTGAAACTAAAAATGAAAACATCCTATGTAACAACCAGGGAGAATGAAATTGAGTACTCTAAATAGCAATCCTATTGCTAAGGCAGTTCGTACCGCATTACTAGCCGGTACCGCAGCTGCACTAGCTATTCCAGCCGCTTACGCTGCTGAAGCTGAAGATGAAGGTGAAAAAGTTGTCATTACTGGCTCTCGTATTCAGCGCGTTGATATTGAAGGCGCAAATCCTGTAACTGTAATTACACGCGATCAAATTGAAAATACTTCAGCCACTAATTTTGGCGAGTTTTTGCAAACAATGCCATCGTCTAGTGGTTCTCCACTAGGAACAACAACGAATAACGGCGGTAATGGCTCTGTATCTATCGACCTGCGTGGTTTAGGTACTGGTCGTACTTTAGTTTTGGTTAATGGCAAGAGACCTGTTGATGGCGGTGATTTGCAGACTATTCCTATGGTCATTGTGGAAAGAGTTGAAATCCTTAAAGATGGTGCATCTTCGGTTTATGGTGCAGACGCTGTCGCAGGTGTGGTTAATATCATAACTCGTTCTGACTTTGAGGGCACAGAAGTTGAAGTTGAGTATTCTGATACCTTTGATATAGATGGTGCGAGCGACCGCTTTCGTCTAAGCTTCGTTTCTGGTGCTAGCCATAATAAAGGTAATATTACTTTCGGCGCGCAGTGGGATAAACAGCAAGGTATCTTTCAAGGGGATCTCGATCACGATATGTATCAGTTCCCGTTGTTTGTATTAGACCCAGATTCATATGATGGCGGACTACCTGACGTAAATAACCCAACCTTTATTCAGTTTGGCAGCTCTAGAACAACGCAAGGTGTTTTTGATCTTCCTAATGGTGATACGTTAACCCTGATAGATGGTGAAGACGGAAACGACCCTTCTGACTTTCGTGATGCAGTTTTGAATTTTGGTCCAGGTAATGACCTGTGGAACTATGCTCCTGTAAACTATCTTCAAACGCCTTTTGAGCGTATAAACTTCTTTATGCAAAGTGATTACGAGTTCAGTGAACATGCCGTATTTACAGCTGAAATGCGTTACAGTGAGAGACATTCTGAGCAAACTTTAGCTCCTCTGCCTTATGATACGAATATATATCCTGGTGGACCTGTCCATGCTGATAACTTTTATAATCCATTTGGCGAAACATTGGATCGTGTACGTCGACGAATGATCGAAACAGGTGGACGTAATTTCCAGCAAGATGTTAAACAGTTTCAGGTAGTGTTAGGTCTCGCTGGTTATATAAGTGATAGTAGCTGGCGCTATGATGTAAGTGTGAATTATGGAAATCGTTCACGTGTTGATACTGACTTTGGCCAATTCTCAGGTGACCGATTAGAAAATGCGTTAGGCCCTTCATTTCAAGACGGGAGTGGTAATATAGTTTGTGGAACGCCAGGTAACGTAATTGATGGATGTGTTCCTTTAAATGTCTTTGGTGGTCCAGGATCTATCTCTTCTGCAATGCTTGATTACATTGGTGTTGCATTAAATGATCGTTTTGACACCCAGATTATGGTTGCAGATGCTTTTGTGTCAGGTGACTTGTTTGATTTGCCCGGTGGTACCGCAACAGTTGCATTTGGTTTCAATACTCGTCACGAATCGGCTGCATTCATTCCTGACTCCAGTAAAGTTCTTGGCACGGTAACTGGTGGTATTAGCGAAGCAACTGATGGGGATTATCGGACAGAAGCATTTTATGGTGAAGGTATCTTCCCATTGATTTCAGATGTGAAAGGTGCAGAAATGCTTGAGTTATCGGTAGGGTTCCGTGAAAGCGATAACGAAATTTTTGGTTCTGCATCGACTTATCAATTAGGTTTAAAGTGGAAGCCTATTGACGACTTATTAATACGTGGAACACTAGGTGAATCTTTCCGTGCCCCAGCTATTGGAAGTTTATTTTCAGGTCAAGCACAAGGCGCTTCTCCAAACACGTTTGACCCATGTCGCTCAGCTAATTGGGGCAACTTGTCAGGAGATCAACAGAGCAACTGTGTAAGCTCTGGTGTACCACAAGGCGGTTGGGATCAGCAAGATAGCCAGGTAACTGTAATTGGCGGTGGTAATCCGAATCTTAAGCCAGAAGAAGGTGAAACAACTACCTTTGGTATTGCTTGGTCGCCATCATTCTTGGATGGGTTCAGTATGACTGTTGATTGGTGGGATGTTCAAATTGATAAAGCGATCAACTCACTTTCAGCGAATGCTATTTTGGACTTATGTGCAAATTTCGGTCAGTGTGACGGTGTTAGCCGTAATTCTGACGGTTCAATTAATTTTGTAGCTACTTTCCCATTAAATGTTGCTTTTGAAGAAGCGACTGGTGTCGATCTTGAAGTCAAGTATAGTTTCGATACTGAAGTTGGAATGTTTAGTACTGGCCTGTTATGGAGCCGAATGACTGATCGTGTATTACAAGAGTCCTCTGTTGCTGAGCCAATAGACTTAACTGATACTTATGATCCTGGCTTAGATGCATCTTACCCAGAAGATAAAGCGAAAATCACAGTTGATTGGGCTAATGGTGATTGGGGAGCAACATATGCTATCGATTATATCGGCGCAATTAATGTTCCTTTCTCGTTCTTTGACGGTGGCTATCAAACTGATGCTCAGTTCTATTCTGATGCACAAGTTCGGTATGTGATGCCAAATTCTGATACCCGATTCAGCTTCGGTATTACGAATTTGACAGATGAAGATCCTGTTTATTTAGATTCAGGATTTAACACTAGTACTGATGAATCTACTTTTAGAACATTTGGACGCGGTTACTACTTCCGAGTAACACAGAGCTTCTAATAGTACTTTAAAGTAAATTTAAGCGTAAAAAGCGAAGCAAATTTTTGCTTCGCTTTTTTATTCATAAAAAAGAACTGCATTTTTGTATAAACGGATTCAATTAAAGTACTAGCGCTGATGGTACATATTAATGGCTTGTTAGTAATGATTTATTAATTTCAGTTCTATATAAATTACTCTCTTCGTTTTAATCAGCAGAGAATACTTAATATTAAAAATCATTAATATTGCGTGATGTTTTGTTTTTCTTCCAATAAGTTACTAATCCAACCATTCAAATCATTTAACCCGAGATCGGTTTAAGCAGGAAATAAAGTCTGTCATTCAAGTTCACTAATGTTAATGGAAGATTTTTAAGCTATAAGGCCGCCCATTAAGTTCAGCATGAAACCGTGCATTCATCGGTACTGGGAATGTTGAATCTAAGAAACCTCAGATCTGCATAAGATTTAAAGCCGAGTTACATTGATGCTCGGCTTTTGTTGCTTAAATGTATAAGCAATCAATCCGGCGATTAAGTGCACCATAAACGATATACAGCTACGATGCCTGGTGTGCTCAATTTGAGCTATATTTTTTAACTGGTCAAAGACGGTTTCAAT
>NZ_QGGU01000003.1 GCF_003148745.1 Pleionea mediterranea
ACAAGTCAGTCAAATGAAAAGCCGGATATATGTCAGCAACCAATACCTCATCATTGTTTACCCTTGCAATCTGGGAGGTGTTCATATATGTCCCGTTATTTCAACTGTTATTTCCTCAGTCAAACGGTTGACGTCATTTTTATACGCTTGCTAGGCTTTCTTTAGCTCAGAACAAGATTGCCCATTTAATTGGCTTTCTATTAGGAAGTTAATTTTTTTCTTTAACCATAAGGGGCCAAAATCAGCAATGTCGTTATGCTTCGCTTTGAGGATTTTTACGATACACCCATTAAATTTTTCTTGCTCTTTATCTGTTAGTAAAACACCCCTATCAGCAGGAAAATCACTAGCTCTAATAGAAAATACTTGAATATTTTTATTTCTAGGTAACGGTACACGCCTATGATCTAACGTTATAATTTTTCGAATATAAGCTTTCTCTTCATTACCTAGCCACGCTGAAATATCACCGCCATTAGAGTGACCAATTAGCGTTAGGGCTTCAAAGTTGTATTTATTGAAACGCTCACTCATTGCGTTTTTTAAGAAGTCTAATGTTTGGGCTCCACGACTCCAGTTTTCACTTCGTGTTTCAAATAGATTACCCGAAACTGATAAAGCAGGGTCATTAGGCAACTCATGTCCTACAGCAATGACTAAATATCCTAATTGATTAAATTGATTTGAAATAAACGTATATTTTAAATGAGATATGCCATAGCCAGCACTCAGAAAAGCAACTGGACATTTTGTTTTAGTCGTACATTTTTCGATATCGCCTGGAAATGAGATTTCAATTGGAATGGCTCTATCTCTAGATTTATCGTAGATAGTTTCTGCATTTACACTGTTCATCCAACACGCAATAAAAATTACGATTCCTTGTAGATACTTCATGACTCTCCTAAAAGCCGAACACTTTTTTCAGTAATTAATAAGATCTTGCGAGTATTGCTGCAAACTCTTGTTATGTTATACAGTCAATTCTTTACTAAGTTGTTCAATTATTTTCCACGCACACTTATCAGCATTTTCAATACAACCATCATTAGAAGTTACTGCAATAACCGTATCAATATCCGGCAAGATAACCAACAGTGCATACCACAAATTATTTGAGCCGTTGTGCCATAACCCTGAGCCAGCAGTTAATCCTTTCGGAAGCTCATCAACCCAACCGCATGCATAATTATCCATAATTGGATTGTGTAGGCGCTGAAAAGATTTTCTTGTAAGTAGTGTCCCTTTCCCTTTTGCTCCTAGAAGATGCTCGTTTGCATACAACGCCAGGTCCTCTAGGGATAAATGTATCGAACCTGCAGGCCCTATGATTGGTGAGTTATCATCTTGAGTGCCTGCAGCAAACTTAATACCGAATAAATTGTGATGCCCCTGAGGTTGGCTGAGTTTTTTTTCTTTATCTTGAGGCGGACCAAAACCACCACTATGTATTTTTAGCGGAGTAAAAACCTCCTGTCTGATGAGGGACTCCCACGATACACCAGTCACCTTTTCTGCCATAGCTCCAGCAATTGTGTATCCGATATTCGAATACATGAAAGTAGTACCTGGAGCGTTTTTGGGTACCTTTCCCAATATCTTTAAAACGGCACGCTCCCTTGCATTAAACCTATCTATACCTTCAATAGGTTTTTTGAAAGAGTCAAAATATGAAAAGTTAGACGGAGCTCCAGAGGTATGTGTGAGTAGTTGCTCTAAAGTAACATTTTGCCACTCTACATGAATCAAGTTAATATCGGAATACACTTCCTTTACAGATGTACTCCAGCCTAACTTCCCCCTCTCGATCAAACGAGCGATCATCGTAGCCGTAAATGACTTTGTAACAGAACCAATATGCCACTGATCTTTTTCAGACAAAGAAACTTTACTTCCTTTTTTACGCTCACCGCTTACAGAAGGGCCAATTATCTCTCCACTTTTAATAATTACCGCACCAAGACCAATTAACTCAGAGGATTCCCTTTGGACGTTAACTAGTCTAGTCAATAATAGTTCCATATCTTGCAAGTTTTTCATTACACATACCGTTTGAACGAAACGGCGGCTGCTAAGCTGCCGTCTAATTTAAGTGACTTGTTAGCAGTTCAGTTCTGTAATATGCCACATTTCGCCAGATGGCCCCCACATATAAATAACTTTACCCCAACGCTCTTCTTTAATGGGCTCATACTTTATGTTTAAGCTTTCAACATTCTCGATAGATCTAAGTGTGTCTTCGATGTTCGGGACTGACAGTTGAAACATGAAATTATTTTCTTGATTAGCATTATCGCTTGGGTATAGAAAAAACGTACATGTATCATTGCTTATCATTGTCAATTCACTTGTGGAGTCATTGCTTTTGAAGCCCAATGCCTCGTAAAATGACTTAGATAGGGTCAAATTCTTGACTGGAATAAATGGACGAATATCTCTTGTCTTCATGGTTGACTCCTTACAAACAGCTAACGCTTTGCTCAAAATTCTGCATGTTTTTTGTGCTGATATTTTGCTGTAACTTGTTAACTTTAACGATCATAACTCTAATACCATTGGGTAATAGGTAATTCCATTTTTCTGTTGACGAACATCAGTTAGTCGAAAACCAAACGACTTGTATACGGGAATCGCTACAGTTGACGATTTCACCCAATATCCACTCTTATTTCCCATTTTAAAACAATGCTCTTTGGCGGCTAGCCATAATTCCCTAGATATCCCCATATTTCTAAAAGAAGGATCTACAAAAAGTTGATCGAGTTTCTCATGCTCATGCATCGTTATTATGCCTACAATCCTGTCATCTTTGATGAAACACAAGGTCAAATAATTATCATCAAGAATTCTACTCTTTATTGCTGGCAGTTCATTCGGTTTATAAAATAGCTTTACACCTTCTTCATCAAAATCAGGGTTACTTTCAGGTTCTACTGCTCGCACAATTAAAGAGCGGATCTCTGTTACATCTTGAACATGTGCTTTTCGAATATTCATAAATGACTTATTAAGTTAACGCCCAGCTAAAACGCGCGCTTTTCAGCGTCACTTTTGAGTGGTTTGTTATGTCTTTCTTTATTGCTGGTTATCTCTGTCTTTTTGCCCAGAAAATCTTGAAAAAGGTTGCTATGTGCGCTGTATGAAAGAGAGTCGTCTCTTTCCATATATCCCGCAATCCAATCGAGTAGCATTGGCAGATTGTCATCTTGTGCTTCTTTGGATTCGTATTTATGAGGTTCCCATGGCCTGTTCCTCGCATTTTCCTGGCAGAGTTGGGTTGATAGATTCATAAAAATCGCTTCGTTTGCGAACGGCTTCACCAACTCGAGTAAATCCGCGTAGCAGCCCTCCACAACCCACTCATTACTTTTGCTAATGAAAGTCTGAATCTGTTCATGCGCCTGCTCTATCGGTTGCCGTTTGGGCGGATCCGACGGAAGCCAGGCCAGGATATCTAAATCGAGGTGGGCTAATCCTTCATCTCGAAGTTCTTTTGCCAATGTAGACTTTCCTGAACCCGAGTTCCCAAAAACAATTATTTTTCTCACAGATTCTCCGTTCTCGATTTAGACATAACGACTCAATAACCGGAAGCGTTGTGGCGAAGTTAATTGACTTGTTAAATGTATGACCACACCGCACCTATTATAAGCAGAACAATTATTACTACCTGAATTTTGTTGGCTTTACTTTGCTCAGTTTTAGCTTCAGGTGTATCAGTTACCCCTTCTTTATAATCAAAGCCACCTTTATCAAGCTCATCATTGAATATGATGAGACCATTAACTAAAACAGCGATCATTACAAGTAACGTTGCCGTTAGCCAGTTAAACCCCGTGAAGTACTGGATGCCAAAACCAATTAGGAGGCATACAGAAATCATTATTGCTGTTGGCTTTAGGTCAATGCTATTCACCTGCTGGTACATTTAACGCCGCTATAAACCGCGCGACGCTAGTAGCGTCGCGCGACCGAAGGGAGCGAATTTAATGGCCTTGTTATATCGCATGAGCTTCTAAAAAGTAAGCTTTATGAACAAAATCCCATTCCGGCTCTTTTTCCAGATACTTGGCGAGAAATTCAACATTGCACTCTTTTATTGGATAGCAATCAAACATTGGGCTTTCACTGTTTGGTTCACCGAACTCTATTTGGAATTCCTTTAGCTCAAAAGACCCAAGGTCATACTCGGCAATTAACTCATCCGTCTCTTCTGAAAACTCAGAGATGTATCTCCTAACTTTAAACTCCATATCGATCATGTTGTTGCCATATAACGTCTGGTTTCCTCTTGCGAGTGATTTCAGTCGCGAGCGATAAACCCATAGGAATATTGGGGCGGTAACTAAGAAACAGAACAACCACACCCTAAAACCAATCCAATAACTTCCATACTCCAGGCCTTTGATCACGCCGATAAAGAGGCAACCAAAGAAGGGAAGTGCCAAGGCATAAGCCAGTACTTGTATGAATTGCCGCCTGTACATTCTTGTTGCTTAGTTTTCAACAACTGATTGTATTCAGTAAATCACAATTAAATTCAAACATTTGTTTATATTTTACTGAGTTGTTTATTGTTTTCAGATACTCACCTAACTCTGTTAAGAAGTCAACGCTGTAACTCCTTAGCTTTGCTGCCTATAAACCCTGACTCACTTTTCAACCCCCTTCTAAATCAATAGCTTACAGATTCAAAGCGTCGTAAATACAAAAAAGCTAAGTTTATGTGTTTAGTCAGGAACAGAATAAGTACGCTGCAATATTCAAGTGCGGTAGCGCCCTTTAGAAAACGTTGAAAGAACTTGAACCTACACTTTAGTGAAAAGCTAGAGCGTTATCGAATGACAATTGTGTGATGTAAACTTTCCAGTTTAACTAATTATATTCCTGTACACTTCTTGATTATTACGCTCTTTACTTTTTATTTATTCGCTGTCTTCAGTTTGCTCCATCTCTTCTTTTTCAATTTTCTTTTCCAATAAATATTGCTGACCTTTTGTGAGTAGAATACCCAGCGATAACAAGCCAAATATAATTAACGATAAGGTCGGTAAAATAAAACAGGCGGCAAGCAATAACCAACCCGCGTGAATCAAATAACTGCCAACAATCTGCTCAACTTTTGGCTCGCTAATAATAACCGGCTGCCAGACAAAAAAGCCTTCCGCACCAAGCAACAGCAGGCTACCAATCATCCAGATGCCAAAGCCAAAGGCATTAAAACTCGCGATGCTCAACATTAAAATCGCCAGTATGCGAATAATACTCAGCACAATGGGATCGAGCTTAGTGGTTAATGCACTGTCTTTACTGATAAAAGCCATTAATGGATAGAGTAAAATAAAGCCGGCCGTTAGCGCTCCACCAAGCAGGGTAAGTAACCAATAGCCTGCTGCCATGGCCAATGACGAAATAAAAATACCTAATAAGCAAAGCAAAGCGCCCTGACTTTTAAGGAAATTTAAATTTTCAAGCTTAGGTAATAAACGAGAATAAGTTTTGCAGAGAACCGGTTTATCAAGGGTATTCAGGTCAATTTCATTCACCGTCTGCAAGGCTTGAAGTTGTTCCAGTGTTTCCAGATCTCGATTGTTTTCAATAACCACCCAGCTTTCATTTTTACTGGCAATCACCAAACCGCGCCCTGCTCGAGTTAATGCAGCCTGTATTCGGTTCCAGCTAAGCGGTCGATTTTGCGACACTTTTTCGATCAGTTTAAAAATAATCGCGCCACACTTATAAACACCAACATCATAACCGGTTGATGCGCGCGACTCTTGAGAACGCACCGCCGTTTGAGCCGACTCACTCGACGATTTACCGTTATTACCTACCAGACTGTAGTCAATTTTAAAAATGCTATTTTTATCAATTTGGGGGTGTTCTTTTCCGGTATACACAAAGGAAAGGACTTGATGACTGGTAACAGGATGCTTAACCATGGACTTGATCATACTTGCCGACATAATCCGGTTTACGGGCCAATATATAAAAGCCTCTTTCATATAGGGCTCGGCCACCATAATGCTTTTGCGGTTGCCAATACGCTCTGCGTCAACTTCAAGAAATGTTGGGTTGTAGCCATACTTCATGGCTGTGCGAGCAATACCTGCACGGGCGCTCGACTCTACTTCAAGTAAAACAAACACAGAGGTTACGCCAGCCTGGCTCATGGCCTCAAAATGCTGCTCGAGCAAAGGCCGTCCATTGACAGAAATCAGTAGTTTTTCACTGCCCGGTGTGATCAGCTGTTTTAAGTTTACAGTAGTGTCTAGTATACATTTCATGGTTCAATCTCCTGAGCACTGGAAGATACCACAGTGAATTATTCTATTTTGTGATTAAGTGCCAAGATTGTTTGTTCAACAGCAAACTTACTAATACTCAGGCTGTTGAATATACAACCTGAGATTAGCAACTGTCTTAGTGTGCAATCACAACATTGATGAGCTTTTCACGAAGTGAAGTTAACTCTTCAGATTTCATACCCCGTATCGCCGTGGCATAGCCGTAATATTCCGTGGCTCGATCGTAATTTCGATTATCGATAGCTTTATCCGCTAATGATTCGTAACGTTTATCCGGCTGCTGCAATAACTCATTTAGCTTATTACCAATATCAGTGGCGACAGCACTCGACAGCTTTTCCATAATCTCGATATCAGAAGGCAACTCGGGACGTTTAAACTCAAGTTTAAACTCACCAATGCTAACACCCTCATTACCTTCACCATCAAACGTCTGTTTTGAACGAGCTGATTCATTAATTAAAACCTGACCGGACTTTTGATCAATTAATCGATAGTTCACGGATAAAATTCCGGTCTTTCGAACATGAGTGGTACTAAAGGTCACATCTTCTTTTTTCTCGGTAATTAAAAACTCGGGTGGTGCAGGTTCTTTTGAATTATCGTCTTTCCATTCGGCATAAGCTGGATTTGGTTTTTTAATTGTTTCTGTGGTGACACGCATGGTCTTTTTGCTGTCACTGGACTCGGAATCAACTCCTGCCTGTAAAATATCCCCTTCAAGAGTTAACAGTCGTCCTGGTGATGACGTATCGGCTTCGGAAAGTTGTTTTGCTGAAACCAGTGCCACGTCACCGGTCATTTTATCAAACACCCAGCTGTACACCTGCTTTGCTACTGACTTACCGGCACTGTGATGGGTGCCCGTTTGTGAAAAATCCTGTACCAACATGGACGTAGCGGCGTACTCAACTATATTTTTTCTCGCCTGTTGAAGTGTTGTTTGAAGCTTTGGAAATTCAGGATTGAATTTATTTATAATTTCCAGATAAGCAATTTGTTCACCGTACTCGTTATTCGATTGTTTAACGGCGGCGAAATTAAGCAGTTTATTAAGATAATCTTGCTCAGCCTGATGTTGCGGTGGCTGTCCCATTATTGAGCGAATTTCTCGAGCTTTTAAAAAGTTTTTATAAGCGCCTTTTAATGCACCTTGCGATGAGTTTTGTAAAGCTCTATTAATAAAAAATTCATTTAACAATTGAATACTGCTGGCTAAGCTTGGTTTTACCTGCTCGAATAATGGTGACTTGGCAATTCGTCGTAACTCACTGAGAGCCAGCTCGGGCTTAGAATCTTCAAGTGCCTTTCGAAAAGATGTTTCGAAACCTTCCTGCTCAGAGATAGCCAGTTTTTCCATGGCTTCAACATTATCCGGATCAAGCCCTAGTACTTTTCTTAAAAAACTCGCCGCATGAGTGTATTTTCGATTGGATAATGCAGCATCTGCCTCGACCATCCAGTTGACAATGGTTTGTTCTTTTTCTGCGATGTAACTTTGATAATGCTGACTTTCTTTACCAGCAATGTTCGCCGCTATGCTCATGGCATTAATGCGTCTAACTTTATCGTCAACCGGCAATTTACTCACAGCCACCAACTGCTTGGATAATGCATCTTGAGCCATGGTTGACTCTGTCGTCAGTTTTTGTCGTGTTTCATTATACCTTGCCATGTCCCATTTTTTCATGGCTTCGGCTTTCTGCTTCAAAGAGTCAATTAATGATAGAGAAACAACCTGGGATGGCAGTCGATTGTCTTCCAATGTTTGATAAATATCACTTTGTAAATCTGCAGCTAACTGACGACCAATCTGATTCGATAATGTTTGCAACGAAGTTTTTGATGACCCACTGGCAACAGCCAGATCAGACTGCACTTTTTGATAAAGCTGAATCAAGGTGCCATTATTGCGTGCATCGGAAATCTGTTGCTGCGTTATAACCGGCTTTTTCGGGCCGCAGCCAGCCACTAACACAGATAATAAAATAGCACCTAATATATTTCGCTTGTTATGCGGCATAGTAAACCTCAATAAAGTTAGCAGTGGTTTTATTCTAGTTTTGATCCGTACCATCGTCTTCGGGCTTTTGTTCGGAGTCATCATCTTTAGCTTGTTTTGGTTTTTGAGCTTTCTGCTCAGGATCTGTCTTTTTAAGTTCTGTTTTTTCCGGCTCTGATTTTTTAGAGTCGGTCTTTTTAGAATTCGTGTTTTCAGAATCTTGCTTATTAGCATCATTGTTAACCGGCTCACTCTGTTCTGGCTTTTGGAGAACCGCTTGTCCTTGTTCAGTGTTGCCAGTTTCTTGAGCCGTTTTATCATCATTATTATCTGCAGTCATCGAATCAGTTTGTGTTGCAGTTTCTGCTGGCGATAATGATTTTGATGAAGGCGTATCACTGTTGGATTGTTCTGGCTGTAGCTCTATATCTAACTCTGAAATTTGCTGAGTAAACAGTGGAATATTGTCGCTGTCAGGAAAGTACTGTTTTAGTTTAGACAACCAGCTGTTTGCTGCAAGCTTGTCATTATTCTGTATGGCAGACTTTACCAAACCAGACAGTTTATCGTTAACCAGAGTAATGCCTTCTTTTGCTCTTTGGTTATCAGGATCAATGGCCAATACTTCTTTATATTTCGACAATGCATTATCGCTTTCGGGCTCAACAAGCCGATTTTCTGCGTAGGCACTGCGCGCTGAATTTAACTTGGAATTAAGCTTTAATTGAACCAATGGATCCGCCAGCATTTTTTGTCGTTCGGCTTCTTGCTGCTTTTTTTTCTGTTCGACGGCGGCAATTTTTCGCGCTTCATCCACCTGCTTTTTAATCAGCTTGTATTGATCTTTAAGTTCCGTCAGCTGTTCGCTTTTACCACTGATAGACTCGAGTTTATTAATGTTACTTAAAGCTAATTCCGGGTTTTTATTCAACAGCGCTTGCTGAGCCAACTTTGTGTACTTTTGCTCTATATTATTTAAACCCTGTAATGCCATTTCGTTTTGGCTATCGAGGGCTAGTACGGCGTTAAAATAATGATAAGCACTGGTTTGTTCTGGCGTGGTTAAACGATTTTCTTGCATCGCCTGTTCGGCCTGTTTTAACAAAGAATCAATGCGGGCTGCTTTTTCACTGACGGCAACCTGATTTTCCTGTTGCTGTTTAAACTGTGCGTATTGTTTTTGCAACGGTGCTAATACAGCATGTTCTGGTGCAGTTGCTTCAATCACCGAGACATACTGTTGATAACTGGCTTCATCATTGTTATTTAATGCATCCTTTGCATAATTGGCCGCTCTTTCAATGGCGTTTTGTTTGCCAGCAATGGCTTTTTGATTGGTTTCATCCAGTACCAACACACGAACATAATTCTGCAACAAGTTTCTTATTTGCGCCGGATCAAGATCGGTTAGAGGCTCCAGTGTATCGGCTTCAATTAATAACTGAGCAATTTGCTTTTGTTTCGCCTCTTCCTCTGCATCGGATATGGCGTTTTGTTGATCGTTCGATTGATTGGTTTGTGTTTCTGCAACAACATCTTTGCTGGTTTTATTACTATCGGCTTGTGTTGTTTCAGCCGATGACGGAGTGGATGGCTTTTGCGTTGAAGACGGTTGTGTTTGACCGGTTACCTGAAAGTACAGTTCTGTTGCTTTCGGCAACCATAATGCTTTTTGATAGTAGGCTGCGGCTGATGCAATCACCAAAACACCGATTACCCAGGGCCAACGGGAGGTTTTCTTCGATTCACGGCGGTTTTGATTTGAATATATTCGTTCATCAGCCACTATGTCATCGTCGTGATCAAAAATAGCGGTGTGATCATCGTCTCGACTGGCACGCATTTCGGCCGATGAGGTGTGTTGGGATTGTGTGATATCACCCGATAAAAAACGATCTATCTCACTGGCAAGTTTTTCACCATCATCAAATCGATCCTCCGCTTTTTTTGCCAACAGCCGATCCAGCAACCACTGATAATGTTTTTGCCGTGCCGATAATCTTGGAATAGGTTTAGTCACATGCTGCAAACAAACGGCAACCGAATCTTCACCATCAAAAGGAACTTTTTGAGTCAGCATTTCGTAAAGAATAATGCCGAGACTGTAAATATCCGATCGGCCGTCGAGTTTTCGACCGCGACACTGCTCAGGGCTCATATACTGGGGCGTGCCAATTAATTTGCCCTGCTGGGTCATTTGAGTCGAGGAGTTGGACGCTTTAGCGATACCAAAGTCTGTTAATACCGGCTCGCCGTCATCTCGAAACAAGATGTTTTCAGACTTTACGTCGCGGTGGATGTAACCTTTATCGTGAGCATAATGCAGCGCTTTGGCGACTTTCTGGATCACCACAAGAGCTTCTTTGGCTTTTATGCCTTGTGTAATGCGCGAGCGGAGGTCGGTTTCGGGCAAGTATTCCATCGCCAGGTAGTAAAACCCATCGTGCTCACCAACATCAAAAACGGTCACAATGCCCGGATGACGCAGTTTTGCGACAATTTTGGCTTCGCGGATAAACCGCTCACCAAAACTCGGATCCGCCGCCAACGCAGGCGACATAACCTTTAACGCAATTTCGCGCTCAAAGCCTTCCTGAATGGCCAGATAAACAGTAGCCTGGCCGCCAACACCTAATGTTTTTATTATTTTATAGCCAGGAATGCTAATTGCGCTCACTCACCAATACCCCAATACCCGAGTTATCATTATTTATACGGCTTAACGACCTATTATTCACTTCATAATAATAGATCTTGTTACAAAGTTATAGCAACTAATTGAATTATAAATGGTTTATAGCCGCAGAGATTTGATCAAAAAGAGAACGGCGATAAAGCTTAAATAAAGAAGAAAAAGCCCCAGAGCCGTCACTTAGGGGCATTAATAGGCATTATGACTCGTCCAGTCGGTTCACTAGTCGCTAGTCTTGTCTTGCTGTTTAGCGCTATCTGGCTTTTCTACCTTTTCTGACGGTTTGTGTTTGTCATAAAGCTTGGTCGCCCGATCATGAAAGGCTTCTGGCGACTCCGGCTCCGCCCAGAATACCGAAGGCGGCAACAATAAGCTGTCATAAAGCGGATAGCCGCGGAATCGTTGAGCATCAAATATTGGCGGTAGTAGATAGATTAGTACAACACCCCAGGCAAGCGTGTTTGACCAGATGATCCGGATCCCCGGTTTTTGTGGCAACGACAGGTAAAAGTTACTCCACAATAAAATCGAAAAAATAGCGCCATTAATAAAATAACGGATCTCCGTTAACCAGAGACCATACTGGCCATTGTAAGCCAGTATTTTCATCAGCATGGGTAACCATTGCAATAACATGGCCGCACATAAGGTAACGGCCAGCTGACTGTTAAACCGGCTTTCATGGCGAAGAACCCTTCCTCCCAATGACCAGACGGACGCCCAACCTAAAATGATCAACATTTCATAGACCATTTCATTAATCAGTTTTGATGTCGCCAAATCACGATAATTATTCATCACGGAAAACTGCCATTCGGCAAACAAAAATACACCAATTAACGACATTAAAATCCACGGCGAGCTGATGGTATGAAACACATCTTCCACCGAGTGCAATGGCCAGGCTTTTTCAACCGGATGATCTTCATTCCAGACACTGATATAACTTCGACCCAATAATAAAGTATCGCCTGAGTCTATGATCGAGCCATCGGGAATTTTCTTTCGGCTCTGCGAACGCACACCATTGCAACTGTCGAGATCATGTATTTGCCATTGCCCATTGTCATTTAATACCAGTTCCATATGGTAAGGCGAAACGTGAGGCTCGCTTAATATAATATCGTTATCCAGTGCTCGGCCAATAGTGATCTTTGATTGTGCTTTAAAACGATAACGCTGCAAAACTTTGCGGGAACGATTTATTTCTTCAACAACCAGATTCATTGTACTTGCTCCATAAATCGTTTAAGAAATTGTTCCGCCTGTTTTTGCTCGATACCTGAAATGGTGTAGTGACTGACTAATGCTTTTTGTTGCAAGTTCACCGTGGAGGATAAAAATAAAACATCATACAAACCCGGAAACTGCTTGTATTCACGAACACAATAAATGGTTTTACTGATGTGCTTAGAATTATCCGACTGAACAAATTCATCATCGCATGAGAACTCGGTAACATGTTCTTCTCCGGCCATATTGCCAGCACTGGCACTGGCAAAAGAATCGTTTAACATTTTATAAAACTGCCAGTTGGATAACTTTTCCGATTCATACCAGAAAAATTCCATTTCAATAATCCCGGTATAAAAATCGGGTGCGATATAAATATACTCGGAGTTCTTACAGCGTCGATACACTTCATTAAACTGTTCTTCGCGGCGTTTATTCGACTCACCCCAACAACTGATAAATCCCGTCAACTCGCCAATAACCTGTGCATCACCTAATGCCATGGGTTGCCACTGACCTTCAAACAGTCGCTGCATTAATAAGTTTTGATTGGTTTTTAATTGATCGTAAGCCTGTTCCGATAAGCTTTCTTCTGAAGATTTTCCGGTTTCAAGTAATTGCTTTAACTTATCAAGCGGCACCAGAAAACTGATTTGATTACCCGAGGTAGCGACATTAACCCCTATCACCTCCCCTTTATTATTAATAACAGGTCCGCCACTCATGCCAGGATTAACCGATCCCGAAAATAAAATTCGGCCATAATAGGAATGCGCCGTGCGGCCATTAAAGGTACCCGGAACTACCGTCATCCCCAAGTCTCGCGGATTGCCGAGAGAAAATATTTGCTCGCCTTTTTGAGGCTCACTGATAGCCAATGATAAAAAATCTTTTGAAATGGGACTGTCTAATTTAACCAGTGCCAGATCGTTAACCACATCAATAGAGATCACATCAATCGGTATTTTTTTCTTATCAAATGTTAAGGCTTCAAGATAATACTCATCAGGGTGCAAAATGTATTTAGACACCACATGATAATTGGTAGCGATAGTTCCTTCGCTATCTATGGCAAAACCAGACCCTATGGATGCTTTACTGCCCGAAGCAATATCGATGGTTCTAATTTGAAATAAACGATCCTGATAACTTTGAAATAACTGACTGGCATCCTGAGTCGACTGAGCCAATAATCCATTTGAAGAAACCAAAGCCATTAATAACAAGCCGCCCGTCAATCGTCGCAATTGTAAACGACATAACTGCTGAGCAACTTGCTGAAAGGACAGCGGACACAACTTTTGAAACCGTTGCGTTAAAAATGATAGTTCACGTTGTAATTGTCTCAACACCTAGGTCCTAAATTAAACTTATCTTTGTTAAGCAAAAGAATTGCCGCTTGTATTTAACACTGTATCATCAAGTGCAGCATTTAAGAGAGCTGCAAGCTAAATAATAACAATGCGCTACTACACATTTTGCCCGGCGACCCAGCCAGATGACCAGGCCCATTGAAAATTATATCCACCCAGATGACCGGTAACATCCACCGCTTCACCAATAAAAAACAAACCGGGAATATCGTTGCACATCATGGTTTTCGATGACAAGGAGTGAGTATCGATCCCACCCAGTGTCACTTCTGCTGTTTTATACCCTTCGGTAGCCTCAGGATACACTGTAAAATTATTCAGTGTATTGCCAATGGCTTCCAGCTCTTTATCACCCAGTTCAGCCATGACTTTATTATCGTCTGTATTTAACTTCAACCAGCTTGTCACCATATGAGCCGCCAGCCGTTTACTGAATAACTGGGACAACACGGTTTTTAGCTGAGACTTGGCCATCTGTTGCTTTTGTTGTTTTAACCAACTGGCCAAATCCATCTCTGGGGCTAAATTAAGAGTGATACTTTCACCGGGCTGCCAATAGGACGAGATCTGCAAAATGGCAGGCCCACTAAGCCCTTTGTGCGTGAGCAACACCGCTTCTTTAAAACTCTGGGCATGATTAGAGGCAATGGCATCAAAGCTGTTACCGGATAACTCTGCGGACTGTTTTTGCCATCGGGAATTCATCACAAATGGCACCAGCGCTGCTGAAGTCGGTAACACCGGAAGACCAAATTGCTCGGCTATCTGATAACCAAATCCGTGTGGACCCATTGATGGAATACTAAGGCCTCCTGTGGCAACCACAACTGCTCCGGCCGATAAAGAACGCTGGTTTACTGAGACGGAAAAGCCCGATGGCATCGCTTCGAGCGCTGTAACTTTCGACTCCAACTCAATAATGACGTTATGCTGATGGCACTCTTTGAGCAACAATTGAACAATGTCTTTCGAACTGTTATCACAAAACAACTGACCCAGTGTTTTTTCATGGTAAGCCACACCGTGCTGATTCACCAAGTCGATAAAATCCCACTGGGTGTATTGGCTTAGCGCCGATTTGCAAAAATGAGGGTTCGCCGATAGAAAGTTCTCAGGCTCGGTGTACATATTGGTAAAGTTGCAACGTCCACCGCCCGACATAAGAATTTTTCGGCCCACTTTTCGGGCGTGCTCAACCAGCAACACCGATTTATTGCGTTTTGCGGCTGTGATTGCGCACATCAATCCCGCTGCGCCGGCACCAATTATAATGACATCGTAGTTTTTCATTGAAACAACTGATTAACAACTAAGGCGTGGAGAATAAATCAAACCCAAGGGTGTCACAAGTGATCGGCTTATCAATCTAACTCGACTAACGACTTTTCTAATACATTTATTCTGAAATATGGCGTTTTAAAATCACTTATTATCCGAAACCAAGTCATAATATTCTGGATCAAAACGTAAAAAAGAGAGAGTGCTAAAAAGCATAACCTCCAGACGAGTATGTCCAGAGGTTATACGATAAGCATGAATTTAACTGGCAAAAATATTCTGCTGATACAAAGGCAGCTCTCTAAAGCGTTTACCAGTAGCCGCAAATATTGCATTACAGATGGCCGGCGCTATCGGTGGTACACCCGGCTCACCAACACCACCGGGAGGTTCATTGTTAATCAGCACATCCACATGAATATTTGGCACATCGGTTATTCTGGCAACACGATAATTATGGAAGTTTGATTGCTCAACCATGCCGTTTTCAGAAGTGATCTCACCGTATTTAACAATTGAAATACCAAATATTGCCGCACCTTCCATTTGTGAACGTACCCGCTCAAGGTTGACCACGGTGCCACTGTCAGACACCATCCAGATATTTTCCAGCTTAACTTTATTGTCTTTTGTTTTGCTCACTTCAACCACTGTGGCCACATAACTGGCAAAACTTCGGTGTGCAGAAATGCCCATAAAATGATTGTCTTTGCGTTTATTATCCCAGCCAGAATTTTCTGCGGCTTTTCGGATAACGCCTTTCAACCGGGCCGTATCAATTGGGTACTGTTTTATGTCTTCACCATAGTTACCATACTCAGCCTGTTCGGATAAATCGATATGACGATCGTCACCGATCATTTCCAGCAGAAAATCTTTTGGATCTTTATTTAAGTGATGGGCCAACTCATCGACAAAACTGCCGGCAGCAAAAATATGATTAACATTGGTGACAGAACGCAGCCAACCAATTCTATGATGCGCATCGGCTTCTCCACTGGCGCAGCGCACATTTGGAATATTATATGGCATATCAATCAGTCCTAAATTGGCTTCTGAGGTGATATGTTTTGCTTTTGCATTAAAGGTAGATCCAATGGGCGGTTCAGCCACATGATGCTGCCACGCAGTCACTTTTTGATCATCAATCGCGGCCGTTAATTGCTGATAACTTTCAGCATGATAATAACCGTGTTGAACTTCATCTTCTCGTGTCCAGATTACTTTTACCGGATACCCCTGTTTTTTTGCAAGAATAGCCGCTTCTACCAGAAAGTCGGGTTTTGATTTACGACCAAAACCACCGCCCAACAAGGTTACGTAAATCTTTACTTTATCTGGCTCAATGCCAGTCATCTGAGACACAGTACGTTGACTTGATTGAGGCGTTTGTGTGCAGGCCCAAACATGCATAATGCCATCTTTAAATTCTGCCGTTGCCATGGGCGGCTCCATCGGAGCATGGATCAAAGCCGGCGTATAATACTCGGCATGAATACGCTGTTTGGTATTGCCTAATGCAGCAGTTGTATCGCCTTTGTTTCTTAACACATTGGATGCCGTCTTACTGCTTTCTTTTAATGCCTGTTTTTGCTTTTTTGAACTGTGCTCACGGTGTTCGCTCCAGTCCCAGGTAATTTTTAATTTTTTGCGCGCTTCAGTGGCCGCCCAGGTATTATCAGCAATAACCGCAATGCCCCCTAAAGGTTTAAAAAATGGCGGTTCGGTCATATTATCAAGTTGAACAATATCCACCACGCCTTTTACTTTTTTTGCTTCCGTTGCATCAAACGATTTTACTTTGCTGGCAATCACTGGCGGTCGTGCAATTACCGCAACTTTCATTCCTTCTCTTTGAATATCAATACCAAAGGATGTGTTACCCATGGCAATGTCTTTACCATCGACTAGAGCAACCTGTTTATCCTGATTGATAAAATTAAATTGCTCGGGAGATTTAAAACTCAGGGATTCTTTTTTCGGAACTTCAAGATCCATGGCGTCATCAACCAGTTCACCAAAACTAAGTTTTCGATTGGAGTTTGAATGAACAATAAAAGAATTTTTCGCCACACACTCATTCACCGCAACCTTCCATTTTTTTGCGGCAGCCTGAGTCAACATGGTTCGTGCGCTAGCAGCGGCCTCTCTTAGTGGAGTAAAAAACCGGCGAACGGAACGTGAACCGTCAGTATTCTGACTACCGTACTTTGAATCACCCAGTGCTTGCTCCACAGCAATGTTATTCCAGTCCACTTCGAGCTCATCCGCCACAATCATGGGTAAACTGGTGCGTATGCCCTGCCCCATTTCAGAGCGATGTACGATGACGGTCACCGTATTATCTTTAGCAATTTTTAAATAAACGCTAGGACTGAAAACATTATCGGCAGCTGGTTTATCGGCCCATTTCATGGGAACGGCGCTTACTGCGGGTAACTGCAATCCTAATACGAGTGATCCTGTGCCAATGCCCAGGTTTCGAAGAAATGAGCGACGACTCACATTAAACAGATCATTTCGCTGTTTAAGTTGCTCCTGTAGGTACTCTGCATCGGTCTGGTTTATCTGTTCAAAGTAATTCATATTATCACCTTACCTGGAAAATGTGTTTGAGAAAGAGCTATGAGTTAACTGGCCGATTGTTTTTTGGCGGCCTGATGAATCGCTTCTCGAATTCTGGGATAGGTACCACAGCGACAAATATTTCCTTGCATTGCAGAATCAATATCGCCATCACTGGGGCTGGCATTTTTCGCCAATAATGCTGCAGCACTCATCATTTGTCCTGACTGACAATAACCGCACTGGGGAACATTTAAATCTTGCCAGGCTTGTTGCACAGGATGATCGCCTTGTTCGGAAAGACCTTCAATTGTCGTCACTGACTTATTTTTGGCTGCTGATACAGGTAATGTACAAGAACGCGTCGGCTCACCGTCCAGATGCACGGTGCAGGCGCCACATAACGACATGCCACAACCGTACTTTGTGCCTGTCATATTCAATACATCACGCAGGGCCCACAACAACGGCATTTCGGGCGCCACATCAAGCTGATGCTTTTTACCATTAATGGTTAAGGTTATCATAATGCTGTTCCTTGTTTGGCTTGATAATGATTAATTTGATTGAGATCTCCTGGCTTGTCGAGATCGAATTCTGCTTCAGGAAAAGGTTGCTGTATTACCCTTGAAGTATGGTTCTTTAATATTGAGTAAGCACCGCGTGTACCGCTCAATGCTTGAAGTTCGGGATAATAATGTTCAGGAAATATAACCGGTGGGCCAACACGATTGTTGTATTGCGATACCAGAATATAATGACTTTGTTGTGACCATCGAATAACAAAATCAAATAAAGATTGTTGTGTAAGACGCCATTGATCCGCCAACACCAGTAGACAGGCATTAATGGTTTTTGTTGACGTTAAAGGTCGTTCTGTTCGGTTTCGATGCAACCTTTTACTGACACTTAAATGATTATATCTCTGATCATCTGCAATGGTTTTTACTCCACAGGCAATCGAGCTGCCTAATCCAGATTGCCAATTATCGTTGTATACTGGTGTTACTTCATCAAAAGAGACTGAGTCGTATAGCTTATGTTGATCAAAACCGGTCACGCAATAAAGCTTGCTTGAAAACAGATTGTTTTCATCGGATTGTTTTAATTGCTGTTGCAAGCCTTTTAAATTATCAAAGCATCGCGCTAGCAACGCTTTATTATCAATAGATACCAGCTGTTTATTTTGGCCTAAACGTGATGAGTTTCCTGCAGCCAACACCATGATTGACAAGTGCTTATGAAACACACTTGAATCAAACAAATGATTTGGCTTATTAAACGTCATTCATCAACCTCTTGGGTGTTGCAAGTTTTACTTAAATGTCTGGTTGATTCTGCTAGCTTTTTATCGTACAGATCTTTACCAAGAGACTCTTTATCAGAAGGCTCTTTTTCAAGTAACTCTTTTTTAGAAAACTCTTTTTCAGGCAATTCTTTTTCAGATAAAGCTTTATCAAATAAGCCCATAAAAGGTTGTTTGCTGTAAAAGTGTTGCTGTAACTGAGCAACTACAGACAATGCGATAGACGCAGGAGAATTGGCATTAATATCCAGTCCTACCGGACCAAATAGACGACGGTTATATTTGCTTTCTATATTGCTTTCTATATCACACTCTAAATCCTCTACTTCATTAATAGAATCTAGCAGTTTTAACTTACGCTTAACCGGGCCTAATAAACCTATGTAGTCCAGATTGGATTTTAGCGCGGCTGTTAAATAATGTTTATCGTATTCAAGGTGATGACTCATGATCACCACTGCGTCCATTTTATTCATAAAAGAAGCAGAAATTGAGTGCGGCTTAATCAACTGCTTATCAATGGCATTAAAACAAGATTGGTTTAAGTAACCTTTACGATGGTCCCAGATACATAATTGCCACCCCAGCTCTTTAACCAGATTAATAAAGGGTAAAACATCAGGGCCAGCGCCACAAATTAATAAGTTAATCGGTGAACGTATTGGGATCAGAAGATCTTGGTTTTCATTAGGTTGATTGTCATTGTCTGAGGTTTTGCTGGCATTACCCTGACTCACATGATTTTCAGAACGCTTACTATTATTGCGATGACCGGTACTTGAATGCTTAAATGACGCAACACGAATACTTTTTCCAGATTTAATTAATTCACACTGTTGACTGGATAGTTTATCGAGTCGATTTATATCGGTTTCAATGCTTAAGGGTTTAACTGTTTTGCTATAAGGCGAGAGGGGTAATAGCCCTAAGTTTTGTTGACTGATAAATTCAAGCAAATCAGCAAAATTAAGATGATTGTTCTCAGGGGTTAATGGCTGCAGCAAAATATCAATCGCACCTTCACAACCTAAACCCAAGCCCCAAAGCTCGTCAGATTCGTTTCTTAAGTCGTAACGAATAACCTTCTGTTGCAAATTGGCTAAGCACTCAAGCCCATGAAGCCGAATATCTTCTTCAAGACAGCCGCCACTTAATAGCCCAAAACTGGTTTGCTCGGTGATCAACATCATGGCACCGGATTTGCGATAGGTGCTACCTTCAGTATTAATAATGGTCGCCAGTACGTAGCGATGTTCGGGGTTAAATACTCGTTTAAACAGCAACCAGTCCTGATTCATCTTGTACTCTCAGATATAAAAAGCAAAAAAGGCAAAGGTTTAGCACTAAAATATTGAAGTACACTAGGCATTGTTAACACCTAACTGTTGCTGAAATTGTGGTTCTAATTGTGGCTGTATTGATTTTAAAATGTTTTGCAGTGCCTGCCAGGGTAGTCGAGCGCATTGTGCACGCACCGGATATTGTTTTATTAATGAGAGCGCCGACAGCTCGGAAGGAAAATCAACTTGATTCTGCAAAGCGTCATTAAATTGACCTATAGTGCGTTTCACTTCTGTTAATGTTTTTTGCTCAAGTGATTGACACATGATTGATGCTGACGCTCGGCAGATAGCGCAACATTCACCAGAAAACTCTAATAAAGCAATTTTTGTAGAAACGAGATCAGAAGCTGAGGTTATATTTATGCCAAGCGTGATCTCATCACCACAAAAATGATTCTCCTGGGTTGATAAATAATCAGCATTCAATTGCTCAGTCCAGCCAACCGGATGCCGGTTATGCTGCTTAAGCTGTTCATTATAGAGCTGATGTTCCATTATTGTTGTTTCATTATGCTTGTTAAATACCGTATTTTGATTCGTTATATTAGGAAAAGCACAAGAGTTTTAGGCACTCAATAAAACTAACAGGATAAGCGTGCTTTAGCAAATGCTGTTACTGGACAAAACATTAGCATTAATCAGCCTTACACCCTCTTGATATCCAGTAACAATTTATTTCGACAGTTTTGGTTAATACAAAGTTTTCACTATTATAACAACACTATGAACACACAGAGTTTCGACCCGCTTCTTTACTTCGATACAATGCGCTGTCAGCCTTTGCCAGAAGCTCATCCAGCGACATATCGGATGAATAACCGGAAACACCAAAACTGGCCGTAAGTTTATTTACCTGACGTACTCTGATTGCCTCTATACACACTCGTAGCTTTTCAGCCAGCCTCAGCGTTTGATCCACTGATGTGCCTGGACAAATGATCAAAAACTCTTCACCGCCCCAGCGACCATATATATCGGTTTCTCGTATATTTTCCTGAATCACTTTGGCCACTTCAACCAATGCCACATCGCCCACCTGATGACCATAACTGTCATTAATTTGTTTGAAATGATCGATATCGACCATTATCACAGACAAGTAACTCTTGTAACGATTAGCACGCTGCACCTCATGCTTTAATGACTTATCCAGATAATTACGATTAAACACCTTGGTTAAGCCATCGGTAATGGACTGATATTTTAATAAACGGTTCTTGTCTTCCAGCAACTGCTGAGTATTAATCAGTTTTTTATGGGTTTGTTTGAGTTGCTTATTGGTTTTATCCAGTACACTGTTATAACGCTTAAGTTCGCGACTCCTTAACCAGTAGAAAAAACCGAAGCATAATGCTGAAGCACCTATAATCTCCTTATAATACACCTCCATAACACCAGACTCATGAAACATTAAAATAGAGTTCTCTGGCAATTGAGAAGGCTTTATTCCCCAACGCTGAGTCTCACGATAATCAAAAAAATGGTCATGAAAGACAGTCTTTTCAGGAATAATCATCGTCTTGGTCAAAAAATCATTGGCTAACATTTTAGCCACCTGTTCACCTACCCGCTCACCACTGAGCATATAGCCGCCTACAACGCCACTTCCGACCAACGATGTCCAGAAGCTATAAACTGGCACGGAGGCACTATCGCTCAAAACCTCTGCGACACGATAAGGCTTGTAATAAGTTCCCTGACTGTCCTGAAATACAAGTGCATAAACAATAATATAATTGGAAGGCAGTTTTGATGCTTTATCGGACAACTGTTTAATGGTTAAACCGGACCACTGTTCAATTTTTCGATTAGTCTTATGCAATTGGCCAATAATCATATTGACTCGTCGAATTGCTTCTTTGCCATCACCTGAAACGATCACTATGTTTTTATCAGGGTGTATTGTATTTAATAAGGGAGCGATGCCGGAATAATCAAAGTTTACCGGAACTAATGCCTCGACAGCGTTGCTGTTTTCAAATTCAAATTCAGGGTTAACAACAATCTTCTTGCTGCCAAACTCAGAAAAGTACGCCTGATTATCCAAATAAAATCGCGTGGCGTATTCGCTTTCAAAAACAATATAATCAAAATGATAGCCTCGGTATTTTTCTGAAATATAATCCTTTACCACCCCAGGGTTATCCAGCGTATTCAGTCGAGAGCCATCAAGGTATTCGTAGTAAAAATCAGTATCGATATTTTGAAAGCTAAAGTGTTTGTCAATACCCTGCTCAATTTCTTTTTGCCACGGCAAATCTTTATGCCATGAAAAGATCCATAATATATTAAGCGACTTTTTGCTATGAGAAATATCGGAGGCTAAAGCAGAGACAGGTGAAAACACACTTACTAATAAATAAAGTAAGAATAATCCTTTAAAGATTGACCCTTTACAATTTTCCATCTTGCTCCATTACTCATTGAAAGTAGATGACAGCAGTATCACATGATAAGCCTTTGGTTATTTAACTTGATCGCTTAGTTAATTTGACTATTTATTTAATTTGGTTAATCAATAGTCACCAAGCCGACATTTAGCCTTCACGAGATAATCTCATTTAATTATAACCACTTTGCACAGCAATTTGTAATTATCGATAAACTGATTGTATAAAGTATTAAGAGTAGTGTAATAAACCTAATATCGCTGACATTATTTTAATGTTAACAACCAAGTTTTTTATACACTTATAGACTTAACAGAAACCTACTTATAGTGTAACGTAACAATGAGACGGTTTATTCCTATGTAAATTATCATGGTTGAGCAGTTGAAATCCTCTGCAAATAAAATACACTGACCCAATAATATTTAACATTTCGATGGACATACTTAGAGGTTAGTTAATGAAGTACCTACATTCCATGATTCGTACCACCAATCCAGAAGCATCATTAAAATTTTACTGTGATGGTCTGGGTCTTAAATTAATTAAACAAAAAGACTACCCGGATGCTAAATTTAGCCTGTACTTTGTTGGAGAGTCAGATAACGGACCTATGGTTGAACTAACCCATAATCACGATGATCGCTCCTATAAAAATGGCGATCAATTTGGTCATCTGGCTTATGAAGTGGAGGATATCTATCAAATTTGTGAGCACTTATCATCCATGGGCATTACAATTTTAAGACCTCCTAGAGATGGCCGAATGGCCTTTGTTAAAGATCCCAACGGTATTTCAATTGAGCTATTACAAAAAGGTGAAGCACTCGAACAAAAGTCACCTTGGAAAGACATGGAAAGTCAGGGAAGCTGGTAAGACTATAATTTTTTAATACTGCATGACTAGATGCTTACAACTTTTCAGTGGTAACAATGCGTTAGTTTAAAACACTTAGCTTTTTACTCATCTGAAGCTTCAGATGAGTAAAAACTGTATCCATTTTTGCCGGCTCGTTTTGCTGTATACATGGCTTTATCTGAATGGCGCGATAACGTTGAGTAATCGGAGCCATCTTTAGGGTATATTGCAATGCCAATACTAAATGTCGCATCTATTTTTTGACGACTAATTTCAATAGGCTGATTTAATGCCTTTAATAATTGCTCCGCAACAGCTTTTGCATCAGACTTTGATTTAATATCGGGGATCCACACGGCAAACTCATCACCACCAAGTCGACAAATAGTATTCATGCCGCGTATTGCAGCCGTCATGCGCTGCGCAATTTCATACAACAGATGATCGCCTGCGGAATGACCGTAAGAATCATTAACTGACTTAAAATCATCCAGATCTAGAAATAGCATGCCATGACAATCACTAAAACCCGAATCCATTAAACTGCGATTGACAATGGCTTGAAACCGGGTGCGATTTGGCAGTCCTGTTAAAGAATCATAATTGGCCAGACGTTCTAAACGTTGCATAGCAATGGCCTGCTCGGTTATGTCTTTTATGGCTAAAATAATTGATGGTTTAAGATTAAGCGTGGAGTAATGACAGTGTATATCCACAAACTTTTCACTTTCCTGATGAAACAATCGAACATTTAACAGTTCGGATTTTTTCTGCTGAATCGCTTGCTCAATCAATACACATTCTTCAGAATTGAATAGCTGAGACAAATTAGCGCCCAAAATATCGTCAATGGAACGGCTTAATAGTTTTTCCGTTGCAGGATTAGCACTCATGACACGATCATCCTGTAAGGTAATAATTGCATCAAAGGTTGCATTACTCAGTTCACGCCAGCGCAGCTCACTTTCTTGCAATGTTTTTTCCACACGCTTGCGTTCTTCTATTTCTCGAGTGAGTTGCTCAACATTATCAGACAACTGCATCTGCATACCTTCCAGACGACGCGCATAAGCCAGCAACCTCTGTCGCATGGATGAGCGAAAAACAGCCTCCTCCTCACCCTGCCCAAATAACAAGTCTTTATCCACCTGAAAAGCCAACTGCTCATCGGCTACAGTAACTTCCGGGTGGTTTTCAAGATAATCTTGTATCTTTTGCTCAATTGAATCCGGTTGCGCCATTATAAACAGGCAATCATCACTGCCCTGGGAACGACATGTCAGCTCTCTTGCTTCAAGTGGTATATTAAAGCTTTGTTGACACCAGCCACTGGAATAACCAGCATTCATGATGCACACAGGATGATCTACGCTGCTGTCAGATGAGAGCCAGGCATCGCATTCAAACGAATAGGGATGCTTATAGATTAAACAAAAATTATCATCAGGACTTGGGTTTGACTCTTCTAGAATATTTACCGATGCCCAGCCTGAATAAGCAAAATGCACGGGACCTGCGGATAACTTTTCAACCGGATCACTCAACCCCATGGTTGAATGAAAATTTTTCGCATCGGAACGCCCAACCGCATGAGCCAACTCATACAGCAGACTGGACGAAAATAAATCTGCATCTTGCTGACTGTCTTCACCAAATATTTTTCGCACCAATTGAAAAAATTCAACAGAAAATGCAGCGCCACGTACCAGTACATAACGAGAACCATGAATGTCGATGGTGCCTTTTGTCGGCGAGGCATATTGCTCACTGAAAAACGCCTTTACCTGTTTTTCTGCTTGTTCGAATAACGCTTCGTACGCGCTTGGTACTTTGACCGTTTTTGGCATCGAACTACTCCATACATTTACAAGCTAAACCAGTTGTCGCTACTCTTCTGAATGAGTTAAGTATAGCCTCGTCATAAAATAGTTAAATAGCTTTCACTTAAGTGTCATAAATAAATGACAGTATTGGCGGCTAAATTAGCTAAAGATACATTTATTATGACAACCTATAAATTATTATTAACATCAATAATATCGCTGGCCCTTTTATCATGCAGCAACGAGCAGCAGCAAATACTAGCTGATGCCACGGGTTTGCCTGGTGTAGAATTAACCGACAGAGTGGCTATCAATGAAAAACAACTGCTTAATGCCGAAGCCACCGTTCCTCCCATGTGTTATACAAAAACCGAGCAAAAGCACAACCCTTGCTATGTCTGTCATCAAGCCTATCCGGAAAGCAATAATGCTAAGTCGCAATACCGTTACAACAAACTGAGTGACTTTGGCTTACAGGGTGGTTACCTGTTCTCGGAAGAAGGCACACAAAATCACTGGAGTAATCTGTTTATTGATCGCGAACAATGGGTCAATAATATTTCCGATAGTGCAATCATTGAATACACCAATCAGGATAACTACAGTGACCTGGCCAATCGGCTAAAAAAAATGGGCTGGCAAGGATACGTGCCCGATCTTAACAACTATCAAGATCCGGCATTGGCATTTGATGATAAAGGCTTTGCTAAAGACAACAGTGGCTGGGTTGCGTTTAACTATAAACCTCTGCCAAGTACATTCTGGCCCACCAATGGCGCAACGGACGATGTACTGATTCGCCTGCCTGCTAAGTTTCGTCAAAATAAACAACAGAACAATGAAGCCATCTACCACCTGAACCTGTCCTTGCTAGAACTCAACATCAAGCAGTTACCGACCATTTCCATCTACCCAATCAATGAAAAGCTTTTGAATCGCGATATTAATGATGATGGCATGCTATCAGAAATGGTCCAGACGCTGTCCAGGCAACCTCATTACTTTGGTGATGCCACCAATATTTCGGTTACGCCACAACAATTCCCCAAAGGAACCGAGCTGATGCATTCGCTACGTTATTTAGGGATAGATGAACAAGACAATATAACCGTTTCGCGACGCATAAAAGAATTACGTTATATGAAAAAATTCAAGTTATTGTCAGAGGCGGATATCGACAACCGTTTTCGTCGTGAGCGAAAAGAAAAAGTTGAAGAAGAACTGCCTTACTTTGTTAATCATAGAGACGAAGGATTTGAAAATGGCTATGGTTGGAAAGTTCATGCCTTTATCGAAGATTACAACGGAGAATTACGCCCACAATCCTTTGAGGAAAGAATGTTTTGTATGGGCTGTCATAGCGCGGTGGGAACCACCATTGATCATACTTTTTCAATGGCCCGTAAAGTCACTGGTGCTAAAGGCTGGGGGTATATCAATCTGAAAGGCATGAAAGATGCCCCTTCGATTAGTGAGCCAGGCGGTGAAATTTTAAATTATTTAAAACGCGTCAGTGGCGGTAATGAATTTCGCGCCAACCAGGAAATTCAACAAAAATGGT
Source organism: Pleionea mediterranea (assembly GCF_003148745.1). GTDB lineage: Bacteria > Pseudomonadota > Gammaproteobacteria > Enterobacterales > Kangiellaceae > Pleionea > Pleionea mediterranea. The sequence continues at coordinate 26,734 of NZ_QGGU01000003.1, forward strand.
TTAACGATGACGGTTCATTAAAACTTGATGAAATTTCTTCATCGGATGTTTATCAGTTAATTACGCCTTCCAAAGAACGGGCATTAAAACTAAACAAAGCCTACACCCATATTGTAAGGCACCAGTCCTACATATATGGCCGAGATCCAAATATCAAACCTTTAAAAAACGTGCATAAAAAAGTAGATGAATCACAAGCTCCGCTTAATATTGATGCCCGTATTTCTGGCTGGGACATTCGTCTTGACTGGAATACGCCAGCTAAAACGAGCACAAAAAATCATCCTGATAAGTACGCTAAAAACAGTAAGCCATCACAAAAGTGACATGCTTCCGTCAAAAAATGTTAGCAAATCGTTTATAAATTTTTCATTTAACAAGATTAGAGTTTAACCCTCAACTCAAATAACGATACAAATGGATACTAAAATGAATTCAACCAAAAAATACACTTTAAGGTCAGCCGCCTTTTCCCGTTCAATTATGTCAATTGCAGTAGCATCAGCTTTGGTGTTAACAGGCTGTGCAGATGATGGCTCAACTGGTCCTCAAGGTCCACAGGGACCAACAGGGGCACAAGGTCCAACAGGTGACAATGGCAACGATTTAACCGCTGTAAAAAAGCTGACACGTATTGCCACGGTACCTACTGGTGCAGAAGTCACCGGAATGTATAAAACCGATAATGGTGAGTTATTTTTTAATGTTCAACACCCTTCCGACGACTTACCCGCTCCTGAAAACAATGCTGCCGTTGGTGTAATTACCGGACTGGATTTCGATAACCTTGATCCCCGACTGGAATCCATTGCAGTACCAACACCGGGTTCTGCAGAAGCACAAACCACTCAGGTTGTTGCTGGTAGTTATCAGGTGCTTGGTCGTGCCGACGACACATTGGGTGGAGCCGTACCATTTGGACTTGGCGGTATCATCAACGCTGCCAATGACACTGAGTTAAAGCAGTCGCAGGATCCTGACTTTAATGCCTTTATTCCATCCAATGCCGATGGCAGCTCAGGCTTTCTGTTTACCGCATGGGAAGATCGCCCAGGCTCAATGACACGCCTTGCCGTTGATCGCATGGACGATGGCAGCTGGAATGTTACAGACGGTATGAACGTAGATTTTTCACCGGTTGACGGAACACTTATCAATTGTTTTGGCAGTGTTTCGCCCTGGGGTACACCTCTCACTTCAGAAGAAAACTACGAAGCAGAAAATACCGCAAACTGGAATAATGTCATGTACACCTCCGGATACCCCAGTTATAACGACGTCAGTTTGCTAAAAGAATATCTGGGCAATCAATTTCCTAATCCCTATAACTACGGTTACATTGTTGAAATAACCAACCCAGCCGCCGACACACCAGTACCGGTTAAACACTTTACTCTGGGACGAATGGCCCATGAAAATGCCGTGGTCATGCCCGATCAAAAAACCGTTTACCTGACCGATGATGGCACCGATAAAGGCTTCTATAAATTTATTGCCGATACCGCCGGTGATTTAAACTCAGGTACCATTTACGCAGCAAAAGTAACACAGGATGCCACCAGTGATGTAGCGCGCGCCGGCTTTGATATTGACTGGATTGAACTGGGCAGCGCCAGCAATACCGAGATTGCTGGCTGGATTAGCGAGTACGATGGCATTGACGAAACAGACTATGTTGACGGACAAACCAATTACATCACCGATCAGGAAATTAGTGATTGGGCAACCAGCAATACCGGTGATGACCGCTACGCATTTCTGGAAACCTTAAAAGCTGCTGAAGCGAAAGGTGCAACTACCGAATTTAGAAAAATGGAAGGCATCATTATTAATTACAATGGCGCTGCCAACAAAACAGTGCCCTTTATGTACGCTGCCATGTCAGCAATTGAACGTGGCATGTCCGATGCCGAAGGCGATATTCAACTGGAAGAAAACAAATGCGGTGTGGTTTACCGCTTTGGGCTAGAAGCCGACTACAACGTAACACGAATGGATCCGGCTGTTGTTGGTGGCCCCTACGATGCCGATGCTGCAGAAAATCGCTGCTCGGTGGATTCCATATCCAATCCAGACAATTTACTGGTCCTGAACGATGGCCGCGTGGTTATTGGCGAAGACACCAGCAAACATGAAAATAATATGATTTGGGTTTACAACCCACAAGGCGAATAATTTTATAAATTAACTCGTTATTTCAAAAAAGGACTGCCATGCAGTCCTTTTTTTATTAGTGGAATTGATCTTATTCTATTTTAAATCGCTTAACCGTATCTCGTAATTCGGAAGAAATTTTATTCAAGTTGTTGGAGTCTTGATCCATAAGCCCAGAATGTTCAACCATCATTTCGGTCAGTCGATGGATCGAACCCAGATTTTTCTCGATTGATGAAGCAAGTTCTTCCTGCTCAAAAGTAGCGCCAGAAATATCTTGATTGACCTGCTTAACCTGTTCAACCGCTTCATTAATTTGATTAATAGCTTCTAAAACAAGTTGCACTTGCTTCTCACCTTTATCACTCATGCTGTCGGTTGTTTCCATTGAAGCTTTTACCTGCGCAGCCCCTGACTGAAGTTTTTCAATCGTGGTTTGAATATGATCCGTAGACTCCTGAGTTCGTGTAGCCAGTACACGAACTTCATCAGCTACAACGGCAAAGCCTCTGCCCTGCTCACCTGCTCGGGCGGCCTCAATGGCAGCATTAAGCGCCAGTAAATTGGTTTGTTCGGCAATATTTTTTATCACATCCAGTACAGCGCCAATTTGCTCAACGTCTTCATTTAAACTGGTAACCGCTTCGGTTGCATTGGTGATTGACTGGGAAACATCGCTGATCACCTGTTGAGTTTTATTCGAGTTTTGTGAAACTATGTCCACCGACTCACTGACCTGATTAACAACTTCATCAGCGGTTTGGGCATGGTGCTTGATACTGCCACTGACACTCATCATCTGCGAAACAGATTTAGAAACGTCATCCATTTGCCCCTGCTCCTGGATCACTTCCTGATTCAATTTGGAGGCCGTAGCAGCAACGCGGTCGGCCGTTTCGCTTACTTGATCGGAAGAGTGAGAGGCTCTGGCTATCAGCTCCTGAATGCGATCAGCAAAGCGATTGAACTGGGTTGCCATTTCGCCCACCTCATCATTTGATACCACTTTTAATCGCTTGGTTAAATCGCCGTCACCATGAGCAACTTCTTCCATGGTTTGTGCAATTTGTTTAACGGGTTTGATGATTCGCTGAGAAACCAGAAAGGTAATGGCCGTCAGTGCAACAATAATCATTAATATGGTCACTATGGAATAAAACTTTGCCGTGGCAATGGGTTCTTCGACTAAGTCTTGCGGCACTAAAATACCCACGGTCCAGTCAATGTAAGGCACATCTGAAGTAATAGGAACATAAAATACCTGATACTGCTGTCCATCCCAGGTCAAATTGAATCCGGAACCTTGTGGGTTCTTTTCAATTTCGCTGGATAATTTAGAAAAGCCCTGTGTCTCACTAAAAACACTATCCAGTTCAGCCAGTGGCTGATTTAATTCAAGCTCTACACCATCTGATGGGAAATATGCAATTTGTTGACTTTCATTTAATAAAAACGCCCGGCCCTGATCCTGGTATCGAATCTGCCCAATTAAATCACCAACGGTTGTGATTAAAATATCCACACCACCAATTCCAACCAATTTCCCTGACTGGTTGTAAACCGGCATCTGCAATACCGAGGAAACAGTTTTATCCGTAGCATCCACCTGTGGGGATGTAAGGTATAAGCGATCTTGAGCGATGGCTTCGTGCCACCAGGGGCGCTTATTGGTAAAGTAACCTTTCGAAATATCACCCGCTTCCGGACCATCTTCTGCCACACCAACCCGACCTTGATCATAAAAATACTCAAAGGTATTGGCTGATCCGACAAAAATGGATTTAATACTTGGGTCACTGCTGACCACTTGCTTAAAGGCATCATTCATTTGCTGATAGGTTTGATCGTTCGTTAATGATTTACCTCGCTGGGTATAATCAGTAAGCCAACGCGTTAAACGAGGATCATTTAAAAAGGTAAGCGGTACTCTGGCTCGCTCACTAAAAAAACCCTTCACTTCCTGAGCCTTTAATTTAATTAACTCTGCTACCTGAGCTTCGGTTTTTTCTCTTGTTAACTCAGAAATGTGCTGGGTTACAAAATAGCCGGCAATGGCCAGAAACAGAGTCAGAGCGCCAGAAATGGACAGAATGAGTTTTCGTTGAAGTGAGCCTTTGAGCTGCATAGATACCTTGCCTACGTTTCTTTTTTTAATAAGTCTAGACAATTTATCGGAAAATGCCGAACCAACTTTAGTAGAAAAATCAGTTCTTTAGTTATCGAATGACTTTTTTATCCTGCAAAGACTCTATTTCTTCTTCTGAATACCCCATAGAGAGCAGTAATTGCCGAGTATCTTCACCTAAAGTCGGCGGGGCTTTAACATAGTTGACCGGTGTTGCGGAAAACTTGACCGGATTAGCCACCTGCTTAACCTTCTCTCCTGAGTTATGCGGTAACTCAAACAGCATTCCTCTTGAAAGAACTTGAGTATTTTGAAACACCTGCTCAATATTATTAATTGGCGCACAGGGCACACTGACGTCGTTTAATCGCTGCAACCAGAACTCACTGGATTGCTCAAATAAACGGGCAGCAATTAACGGGATCAATGAGTCACGGTGCACAACACGCTGCTGGTTGGTTGAAAATTCTGATCGGTCAGAGAGTTCTGACAAATTCACTGCCATGCAAAAACGTTGAAACTGAGCATCGTTACCCACTGCAACCATTATGTGGCCGTCCTGAGTTACAAATGACTGGTAAGGAACAATATTGGGATGCTCGGTTCCCTGCCGCTGCGGCACCTCACCACCAACCAGATAATTCATATTCTGATTGGCAAGCCAGGCAACCTGTGTGTCGAGCAAAGCCAAATCAATATACTGCCCTTGCCCGCTTTGAGTCCTATAATATAGAGCCGATGTAATTGCTGTAACAGCGTATAGGCCGGTCATTAAATCTGACACAGCCACACCCACTTTCTGTGGCCCGGCACCGGGTTTTCCGTCACGCTCCCCGGTAATACTCATAAGGCCACCCATGGCCTGAATGATGGCATCGTAACCGGGTTGATTGGCCATGGGGCCGGTTTGCCCAAATCCGGTAATGGAACAATAAATCAAACTCGGAAATTCATTTTTAAGAGAGTGATAATCAAGCCCGTATTTTTTTAATCCGCCGACTTTAAAGTTTTCAACCAGAACATCGCAATCTTTCAGTAGTTGTTTTATTACCGCCTGACCAGCTGGCTTTGTAATATCAATCGCAATAGAAGCCTTACCGCGATTAGCCGACAAGTAATAAGCCGATTCTTCTGTATCCTGCTCTTGATGATCGTTTAAATAAGGAGGCCCCCAGCGACGTGTGTCGTCACCACCATTCGGATGCTCAACTTTAATAACCTCGGCACCATAATCCGCTAACATCTGCGTTGCCCAAGGACCTGCCAAAATACGACTTAAATCCAGAACACGAATACCCTTTAAAGGACCCGACATAAATTACGATTACCCAGTTAAAAACATACACAGACAAACAATAAAAGAAACGCTTGTAGAAAGAAACATTCACGCATAAAAAACAATGAAACTGGCTAGTGTCACCACAAAAGCCTACGCTATCGACATTGTTACAGAAACCGTTGCCACAGGTGCAGTTATTTCAATAGAAATAAGCCTGTCAAAAACTCATTGCTTTGTCTGGCAGCACGAAGCACACTGAACGATGGAGGGATCTATGAAAAACAATAAATCAACCTCGTTCGGACTCGCCATTACCACGTCACTGGTTATAGGGACTATGATTGGCTCTGGTATTTTTCTGTTACCAGCATCGCTCGCGGCCTATGGTGGTATTGGATTATTTGGCTGGCTGTTTTCTGCACTAGGGGCAATCTGTTTAGCCTGGGTGTTCGCCAAACTCAGTCAGTGGCAGCCCGGATTAGGTGGACCCTATCATTATACCCGGATAGGAATCGGAGAGTTTCCGGCCTTTCTTGTCGCCTGGGGCTACTGGATTTCAATTTGGACGGGCAACGCAGCCATCGCAATGGCTGCGGTTTCTTACAGTAAATTATTGTACCCACCACTTGCCGAATCGACGATGATGTCGACAAGTCTTGCATTGGCTTTTATCTGGTTGTTCGCGTCCATTAATTTACTTGGCGTACGAGAAGCCGGTTTAACGCAATTGCTCACCACCTGTTTTAAAGCGATCCCACTGATTGCTTTTGGCCTGATTGGAATATTTTTTATTGATATTGAACAGATAACTTTTGAGACAACCACAACTGAGTCACTGCCCGGCTCAATTATCGCCGCTGCTGCATTATGGTTATGGGCTTTCTTGGGCATAGAGTCAGCCAGTATTCCAGCCGACAATATTAGAGAGCCGAAGAAAACCATTCCCCGTGCGACGATTATCGGAGTATTACTGGTAGCGATTGTTTACCTGCTTGGATTTGTTGTGGTGTTGGGCGTTATCCCTGCTGAACAACTGGCGAAATCGGATGGCCCATTTGCCGATGCTTCGACGATTATTTGGGGAAGTTGGGCAGGCATTGCCATGACGTTTGTTGCGCTTGTCAGTACATTAGGTGCGCTTAATGGTTTAATTTTAATGGGCGGTCAAATGCCATTAGCGGCAGCAAGAGATAAATTATTCCCTAAGTTATTTGGCCGACTCAATCGTCGCTCTACACCTAGTTTAGGTATTATTCTTTCTGCCTTATTAACGTCAACACTGATTTTAACCACCGTCAGTAAAAATTTATTAGGGATTTTCAACTTTGCCATTTTATTATCAACAACCTCCATCTTAATCCCTTATGTGTTTTGTTCAGCCGCCGCTTTTCGATTTCAGGAATCTGGCAAACAAAAATTTAAAGCAGTATCCTTAATCATTATTACACTGGCTTTTCTTTTTTCACTTTGGGCTTTAGCAGGTGCAGGACAAGAAGCCGTCTACTGGGGATTCATCTTGATGCTTTTGGGCATACCCGTGTACACAGGATTAAAGATTGCTTCGGATAAACAATCACAACCGGATAACGAATAAGCATACCAGAGAAAATCATGCCAAATACAACCTTTCAAACCGATGTTGGTAAGATCAAACGAATACTATTAAAGCACGTAAAAGATGCATTTCGTAATGAACAACAAATTGAGCAAGAATGGAAAGCACTGCATTTTCTTGATAAACCGGATAGAAACAATGCCATTCGTGAATACGATGCACTTTGTGATCTGTTAACGGGATTTGGAATTGAGCTTGAGTTTTTGCCTGAAACCGAAAACACCACACTGGATAGTCTATACCCAAGAGACAATGCACTGGCAACCAATGGCGGAATGATTTTGTGTACAATGGGTAAACAAAACCGTCAAACGGAGCCTGAACATCACAATACTTTTTATGCTCAAACTCAAACCAATGTATTGGGTGAAATAACATCGCCCGGCTCGGTAGAAGGTGGTGATGTCGCCTGGTTACAAAACAATGTTCTTGCGGTTGCCAATGGCTATCGAACCAATCCTGCCGGCATTGCACAGTTAAAACAAATGGTTTCACCATTAGTGTCAGACTTTATTGAAGTGCCACTGCCGCATTTTCGAGGGCCGTCGGATGTTTTTCATTTAATGTCGATCATTAGTCCCATCGCCGATGATCTTGCGGTTGTTTATTCACCATTAATGCCGGTTCCATTTCGACAATATTTACTGGATACCGGTGTAAGGCTCGTAGAAGTACCCGAACAAGAATACGACAGTCAGGGCTGTAATGTGTTAGCGGTAGCCCCGGGTGTATGTGTTGCGGTTGAAGGTAACCCAATCACCCATCAGCGACTTCTTGATGCCGGAGCCGAGGTTCATACCTTTAAAGGAAAAGACATTTGCGAAAAAGGTTGTGGCGGTCCGACTTGCCTTACCCGACCATTGGAACGAGAAGTCTCTTGAGACTTTTATCATAGGTTTAATTAAAATGTGAAGAACACTGTATGTTAAAGAAGATTACTGTATTTTGAAAAAGAGCAGCTTATGTCGAAACGGTTAAACCAATACTTTGCAGCAACCACTCTGGAGCAAGCCGTTACATTACACGCGGAACTGTATCGTGGCGCCCAAGCATTTGATCTGGATAAAGACGCTATTTTCCTGCGCAGTTGGCAATGTATTGGCCATGTTTCACAATTTAAAAACAATGGCGATGTGATCGTTACCGAAGTTGTCGGCAAACCGGTTGTAATAGTAAAAGATCACGATGGATGTTTAAAAGCGTATTACAATGTTTGCAAACATCGAGCCGGTCCATTGGTATTGTATAATGGCAATATAAACGTTTTTAGCTGTAAATATCATGGCTGGACATATCGATTAAATGGTGAGTTGCGGACCGCCCCAGAAATGTCTGACACTCCTAATTTTTCCGCCTGTGATATTCATCTCGATAAAGTAAACATTGACACTTGGCAGGGTTTTGTTTTTATCAACTTATCGAATAACCCTTTGCCACTATCAAGGTACTTTTCAGGCATAGACTCGACTATCCAACCTATTAAATTAACCGAGATGCAGTTTCACCACCGAGATGAATACAAGGTAAACTGTAACTGGAAAGTGTATATGGATAATTATCTGGAAGGTTATCATTTACCTCATGTTCATCCCGGACTCAATAAACTTCTTGACTACAAGAGCTACACCACTGAACTATTCGACTGGTACTCTTATCAACAGAGTCCGTTAGAAAATACCAATAATTTTTATGGTGAAGGATCAGCTCATTACTTTTGTGTCTACCCAAACTTGATGCTCAATATTTTACCCGGTCGATGTCAGCTAAACATCATTGTTCCGACCGCTCCAAATCAATGCAAAGTATTTTTCGATTACTATTATACTGATTTGGCATCGACCAAAACCCAATCAATGATAAAACAAGATTTGGCGTTTAGTGATGAAGTGCAAGATGAAGATATAAGGATCTGCGAACAGGTACAATGCGGATTAGAGTCAGGTGCTTATCATCAAGGTCGACTCTGTGTTAAACGAGAACAAGGCGTATGGCATTTTCAGGAGTTATTGCGAAAAGCGTATCGTGAATTTGATAATTAACTAAATAAAACAGGGTAGTCATTATTAATGAGCTACCCTGTTAATAAGAAAAGTAGTACAGATTTTATCTTCTTATCGTTTACTCCGGCTTTTTAAACAACAAAGTGATTCTAGTCGACTCGCCGGTTTCCATCATTTGTTGTTTCAGCTCAGGATTTTCTTTGCTGGTGACCAATGATGGCGGTAGACGCCAAACCATATCTTTTTCAGTTGGGTTGTCTTTAGGATTTATATTCACATTACTGACGTCTACAAACTCAAACCCTGCATTGGTGATGCGTTCAATCAAAAAGGACTTTTTCAAATACCCATTTTGACCACCTGCCCACTCATCGGAGTGTGACTCAGGTGCCATATGTTGAACCACACCCAGTACGCCACCGGGTTTAAGTACCGCATGGGCTTCATCCAGTGCTGTGGTTAAATACTGACCCTGTTGTTCAAATCGTTTTAAATTATGCAGTGCGCGAATAAACAAAACTGCATCGGCGGTTTGTTTCATGTCATCTGGCATGGCGCCAAACTGAAACGCCGATAATTTGGCGCTGTCTTCACTGCGCCACTTTTCGGCACCGGCAACCCAATCTTTTACCCAAGTCTTTTTCGATGCAATAAACTCATCATCAAAAAATCCAAACAGTGGAAACATATCTGCCGCGTAGTCAGCGCCAATCAAAGTGCCACTTTCACCTAAATAAGGCAGCAGAATTTTACTGTACCAGCCGCCACCGGGCAAAGCTTCTACCACGGTCATACCGGGCTCTATGCCAAAAAAGGTTAAGGTTTGTTGAGGGTTTCTGGCAGCGTAACGATCTTTGACAGATTCAGGTTGCTTAGCCAGAATAGACGCAAGTTTTTGCTCACTGCTGGTTACTTCGTCTGGATTATTTTTAGTCTCAGTTTCTGATTTTTGTTCGGCTGCTTTAAGCGAATGCGTTTTTTCAGTTTTTTCTACCTTGCTCGTTTTCTCTGCCTTGCTAGCTTGCGCCGCATGATCACTGGACTCTTTATCACACCCGGCCAGTAACATTAATGAGGTGGCTGCTACGGATGTTAGTAATCGTTTTGAACCCTTAAACATTTTTATATCAATATTCATCTGTCCCTCCTGCTTTGCAGTATCAGTTTTTTATATCTCTGGTTTATAACTCTGGTTTATAACTCTGGTTTACAAGCTCATCATAGTATCGGTTGTAATTAAACCTAGTGTCTATTGATTATCTTTAATTTGTCGTGCTTATGTTTATTAATCTAATGCGCTTATTGTTGAGTCTTAAAAACCATTGTCGTTTTTAACTAAATAGTTTCGTTTTTAACTAAAGTAGTTGTTTTCAACTAAATAGTTTCGTTTTCAATTAAATCATGCTCAGCCTTGATACTCCGTGACGGATCCCTCACCATTAGCTGATGCCTGTTCTGTATAATTGTTAGAAAGTACAATTTAATACAGGATGTTAAATGTTAACCGCTGTTGCCTGATTTCAAACAAAACTCAAGCTTAAGCAGTCTCACTCAGATAAACAAAAAAGACAACTCTCTATGATAACAAACTCAGGATTTGCTCTGGTAAAAAGCGATAACGAAAAAACGCCGTTTAAACAACGCATCGATTATATCGACAAACCCATGCCCGAATTACAATCAGGCGAGGTGTTAGTGAAAGTGATGGCGGCGCCAGTTAACCCATCGGATTTGGTCTATTTAATGGGTAAGTATGGCGTGCCTCCGGTTGAAGGCGCCTACGCAGGCTTTGAAGCTTGCGGTATTGTCGAAAAAGCCAATGCCGGATGGTTTGGCCGATATTTAACTGGTAAGCGAGTGGCTGTGTTTGCTACGCCTGGCAAAGACGGTGTCTGGGCAAAATACGCCGCGGTTAAAGCGACTGCCTGTATGCCAGTACGAAAAGAGCTTTCCGATGCACAGGCCTCTACCCTACTGGTCAACCCGGCTACGTCTGTGTGCCTTGTCGAACGGGCCATTCAACTGGGTGCCAAGGCTGTGGTGCTGAATGCCGCAGCCAGTCAGGTGGGTAAAGGAGTGATCCGCTACGCACAACAAGTGGGCATCAAAACCATCGCCACGGTTCGTTCAGAATCAAATCGCGCCATACTGCAAGAAATGGGCGCAACAGAGGTGTTACTGACCACCGACGAACAGTATAAAGAGCAGTTAAAACAGGCGACTCAACAATATCACGCCACCGTATTACTTGACGCAGTAGCAGACTCCGACACCGCAATACTGTTAAATAATATGCCTGCACGATCCACTGCCATCGTTTATGGCCGACTGGCCGATACACACAAACGCTATGGCGGCACTTACGGTGTTAGTGATGTTATTTTTAGAGACGTTAAAGTGGAAGGATTCTGGCTCGCTCACTATATAAGACGGGCTGGCGCGTTAAAAACCTGGATGCTTGGCCGTAAAGTGCAACGCCTATTTGCCGAAGGCGTCTTCGACACAGATATCTATGGTCAATTCAACAACCTTGAATTTCCCGAAGTCATCGATCATTATGCGCAACACAAAAGCGATGGCAAAGTCATTTTATTACCCCATGCGGTATAATACGCCCTAATTTAAAATTGAAATGCTCGGGAGTACAGCAAAGCACATGAGTTTATTACCCCATATTGAAGTCGAAACAAATCCTTCTCCTGATGCCAGTGTGATCTGGTTACATGGCCTTGGTGCCGATGGCAATGACTTTAAACCCATAGTGCCAGAGTTAAAATTGCCACAAAGTGCAGCGGTTCGCTTTATCTTTCCTCATGCGCCTTCCATGCCGGTTACTATCAATAATGGTTTTGTTATGCCTGCCTGGTATGACATTACCGATATGAGTATTGATCGCAAAGTTGACGAACCACAACTCAGGCAATCTGCATCGGAAGTGGTTAAGTTTATTGTTAACGAAGTTGAACGGGGTATTAGCCACGAACGCATTGTTATTGCTGGCTTTTCACAGGGCGGTGCAGTGGCACTGGAAACCCTGTTAAGTTACCCAAGTAAATTAGCAGGGCTACTGGCTATGTCCACTTATTTTGCCACCAAAGACAGTATCAAATGGCACAATGCCAATCAGAGCACACCGGTAGAAATACATCACGGCATTTATGATCCTGTGGTTCCCGTCGCACTGGGTCAAACCACCTATCAGCAGCTTACCTCTAAGGGGTATAAGACGGAATTTAAAACCTACCCGATGGAGCATTCCGTTTGCCCCCAACAAATAGGCGATATCTCTCGCTGGTTAAGCAAGGTTCTTTCGTTATAAAGTTCTTTTTAATAAAGAGTCATCTTTCATAAACAACCTTCGCGTTTAACCAGGTTTTGAGCAGCTCTTATAAAGGCGGTGACAATGAAGCAACCCTCTTCTCAACTCGACCAGGCCTATCAATTGTTAACGAGTGAAGACGATGGTCGCGTTTGTCGGGATATTCCCGAATCCGCCTGTGAGCACCAACCGCGAAACTTTATTTTGCATATTCTGTCGCTCGCGGCAACCAAGTCCAGTGATGGCTTAATTGATCCAAAACTAATACTCAGCTGGTTGCTGGCCCAACTTGGTGCCTCTGCATTAATCATAGGGCAACTGGTTCCGGTACGTGAAGCAGGAGCTTTGTTGCCACAACTGTTTACCTCGGAATGGATCCGCAAACGGCCGCAACGAAAATGGGTTTGGGCAGCAGGCTCATTTGTTCAAGGATTGTGTGTAGCCGGAATGGTCATTTGCTGTTTTACATTAACCGATGATCGTGCCGGTCTGGCCATTTTAATTCTCCTGGCGATTCTGGCAGTGGCTCGCAGTTTTTGTTCGGTCAGTTATAAAGACGTGTTAGGCAAAACCGTATCAAAATCTACCCGCGGTACGGCCACAGGAACAGCAGGCACTATTGCGTCGGCATCGGTTATTTTATTTGCCAGCCTGCTCACGTTTAATATTATTCCGTTATCGATTTTTACATTATCCATCACGCTTTCTATCGCCTCAGGTCTCTGGTTAATCGCCGCAGCATTATTTACCCAATTAAATGAATCTTCTGGCGCAACCGATGGCGGTGAAAACGCAACGCGCGGTTTACGCGACAGATTGTCACTGATAGTCGCGGATAAACAATTGTTTCGTTTTATCACTGTTCGTGCATTGCTGGTATCAACAGCTCTTGCGCCACCCTTTATGTTACTAACCGGTACCGCCACAAAAACAAATGCCAATCAGCAATCATTAACGGCCTTAACCCAGTCGGGTACGGAAGGTTTTCTGTCTCAACTTGGATTATTAATCTTGGCTTCTTCTCTTGCCGGCTTTTCAAGCAGTTACATTTGGGGACGACTGGCGGATAAATCGAGTCGAAATGCGTTAATTGTCTCGGCATTAATCGCCGGGCTGACATTAGCGAGCACCGCTATTATTCACATAACTCAACCAGTCTGGTTAACCACTGTCTGGCTTCTGCCGATTTTATTATTTTTATTAATGATTGCTTATCAGGGTGTTCGACTGGCCCGCTCCACTCATCTGGTGGATATGGCGCACCACACACAACGCGCCAATTACACAGCGGTTTCCAATACCGTTATTGGTATCGTTCTGTTGCTGGGTGGTTTATTTGGTGTACTGGCCGAATTGTTTGGCGTTACGCTGGTAATAGGATTATTTGCGGCCATGAGTTTTATTGCCGCTGCGTTAGCCGTTAAACTGAAAAACGTTCAGTCGTGACAACAAGTTACAAAGATTACATTTAATTTAAAAGTTTAACTTTGATTAACGCTGCAGCTGGTTGTTGAATTTGTGTCTTTAACATATCGCATCTAATCAGTTATCCAAATCTACTCAAATGGCCGCGCCTGTTTTTCAGGATCTAAAATCGACTCCAGTTCTTTGCGCGAGATGTCGGTTTTTTCTTCGGCAACATCAATTACTGATCGATTTTCCTTTTGCGCAGTTTTCGCGATTTCGGCGGCTTTTTCATAACCTATTCGTGTATTCAGTGCGGTGGCTAAAATGGGATTCTTTGACAACTGTGCTTGCAAACGATTGTTATTCACGGTGATATCCACCAGTGCTTTATCGGCCAGAGCGTTTAGAGCATCGGCAATCAATTCCGATGACGCAATGGATTTATCGGCGATCAGTGGCAACATCACATTTAACTGAAAGTTACCCGACTGATTGGCGATGGTAAGACTGGTATCATTGCCCATTACTTCGGCCATCATCATGGCGACGCTTTCGGGAATTACCGGATTCACTTTGCCGGGCATAATGGACGAACCCGGCTGTAAAGCTTTTAACTGAATTTCAGCCAGTCCCACATTGGGTCCGGAGTTCATCCAGCGCAAATCGTTGGCAATTTTCATCAACACGGTTGCCAGCACTTTCAATTGCCCATGCACTTCAAGTGCGGGATCTTGCGCACTAATACGGCTGGCTAAATTGGCACAAGGTTTTATTGGCAACGCCAACTGCTCGGCTAAATGCTCAGCGGCCTTATCGGCAAAATCTTTGTGCCGATTTATTCCGGTTCCAATGGCCGTGCCGCCCAATGGAATTTCGGCAAGACGCGACAGTGAACTGACCAAACGTTCACGGCTTTCACTGATCTGATGTCGCCAGGTTAAAAACTCATCGGCCAGCGATAACGGCATGGCATCCATCAAATGCGTACGACCGGTTTTAATCACCGAATGATGCTTTTTGCTAAGTTCGCTCAGTTGATTAAGCAGATTATCAATGGCAGGAAATACACGTTCCACAACCGTTACCAGCAAAGCCAGTTGAACAGTGGTTGGGATCACATCATTGCTGCTTTGACCGTAATTCACATGATCATTGGGATGAACGGTGGCCTTATTTTTGTCACTGTTGGAGGATTGTTCGATCCGCTGTTTAGCCAAGGAAGCAATCACCTCGTTCATATTCATATTTGAACTGGTGCCTGAACCGGTTTGAAACACCGAAACTGGAAACTGATCCATGTGTTTACCTGAAATGATGGCATCACACGCAGCGATAATCGCCTGAGATTGTTCATGACTGATACAGTCCAAATTGGCATTTGCCCGTGCCGCAGCCTTCTTTACCTGAGCCAGACAAACGATAAACGGCACCGGTAATGGCCTGTTTTGTCTAAACATCTGATTTTTCTGGGAATAATCGAAATTATCTATCGCTCGTTGTGTTTGAGCGCCATAAAGGGCATCAACAGGGACTTTAACCTCGCCCAGACTGTCACTTTCTTTACGATAATCAGTCATTTCCATCTCCTAAAGCCGGCTCAGGTGGTTGAGAATCCGGTCAAACTTATCTACTCTGATATAGATAGACCGAACAATTAATGTCGCTGTATTGGCAGTTGTTAACCAAGGGATAGATAGACAATACCCTTTTTTATTTTTTACCGCTGCCAGATTTATTAATACATCGCAGAATAAATAACGAAGTGCAACGTTAAATCATTTCCTTTTAAATGACATTAATTTAAAAGGCTACTTTTAAAAGTAAACTTGGAGATTATCATGGCAAAGCAATTGCGAGACGTCAAAACGATTTCACAAGGTGATCAGTCCATTAAAATGATCAGCTTCGATAAAATTGCCAAGCAATACAATCTGGATCGCCTGCCCTACTCGATTAAAATTTTGCTGGAAAACCTGTTACGCCACGAAGAAGACCCCTTTGTCTCCAGTGATGATATTGAGCAATTAGCCAAATGGGATACCGACAATCCGGCCGATCATGAAATTGCCTTTGTGCCTGCACGGGTAATTTTGCAGGACTTTACCGGAGTACCGGCCATTGTTGATTTAGCGGCAATGCGAAACGCCATGAAACGACTGGGCGGCAAAGCGGAAAAAATCAATCCGTTTAATCCGGTTGAACTGGTTATTGATCACTCGGTGATGGTGGATCACTTTGCCACCGCCGACTCGTTTGAAAAAAATACCAAAATAGAAATAGAACGCAACGCTGAGCGTTATCAGTTTTTAAAATGGGGTCAGTCAGCGTTTAGTAATTTTAAAGTGGTACCGCCCGGACGCGGCATCGTGCATCAGGTTAATCTGGAGTATCTGGCGCGCTGTGTATTTAACGTCGAAAAAGACGGTGAGCGCTGGGCTTACCCCGACACATTAGTCGGTACCGACTCCCACACCACCATG
Source organism: Pleionea mediterranea (assembly GCF_003148745.1). Taxonomy (GTDB): domain Bacteria; phylum Pseudomonadota; class Gammaproteobacteria; order Enterobacterales; family Kangiellaceae; genus Pleionea; species Pleionea mediterranea. The sequence goes on from NZ_QGGU01000003.1 coordinate 43,113, forward strand.
ATTAATGGTCTTGGCATACTCGGTTGGGGTGTTGGTGGTATTGAAGCCGAAGCCGCCATGCTTGGCCAGCCCGTAACCATGCTGATCCCGAAAGTGGTAGGCTTTAAACTCACCGGAAAACTCAAAACCGGCGTCACCGCAACCGATATGGTATTAACCATTACCGAACGTTTAAGAGAACATGGGGTTGTCGGTAAATTTGTTGAATTTTATGGTCCGGGCTTAAAACACTTAAGCACCGCAGACCGAGCCACTATTTCTAATATGGCTCCCGAATACGGCGCTACTTGCGGTATCTTCCCACTGGATGAAGAGAGCAATCGATACCTAAAACTCACCGGTCGCGACGATGAACATATTAAAATGGTCGAGTCATACGCCAAAAACCTGGGGATCTGGCACGATGACGACACCCCGGAAGCCAGCTTCCATGAAGATATCGAGTTTGATTTATCGTCTATTGTTCCTTCCATTGCAGGCCCTAAACGCCCGCAAGATCGCATCGCCCTGTCGGATGCTGCCAGAAAATTTGAAGACTGGCTTGAAGAGCGCATCAGCTTAATCGAATTACCCGAGCAAAGTGACTTTGCCGCCGAAGGTGGCAGTGCCGCTGATGATAACGCCAATAAACTGTCTCATCAGGGTGTCAGTGTTGATTTTAACGATCACAAATTTGAATTATCGCCCGGTGCGGTTGTGATTGCGGCGATTACCAGTTGTACCAATACCTCAAACCCTTCGGTTATGGTTGCAGCTGGTTTAATGGCGAAAAAAGCCCGCGAAAAAGGACTTATGACCAAGCCCTGGGTGAAAACCTCATTTGCCCCCGGTTCTCAGGTGGTTACAGAATACCTTAAAAATGCTGGCTTAATGGATGAACTCGACGGACTTGGGTTTAATCTGGTGGGTTATGGCTGCACAACCTGTATTGGTAACTCAGGTCCATTGCCCGAACCCATCGAACAGGCCATTCGCATTGGTAAATTGCCAGTCTGCTCGGTACTGTCGGGTAATCGAAACTTTGAAGGCCGTATTCATTCTGATATCGCCGCTAACTATCTAGCATCGCCACCTCTGGTTGTTGCCTATGCTCTTGCCGGTAATATGCAAATGGACATTACCAAAGAGCCGCTCGGTAATGATGACAAAGGCAATCCGGTTTATTTAAAAGATATCTGGCCCGATGAAAAAGAAATCAAAAAGATTGCCGATGAGTTTGTGTCGCAAAACCTGTTCAGTGAAAAGTACGCCGATGTCTACACCGGCAATAAAGTCTGGGATGATCTAAAAGTCTCTGACGACACTATTTATGACTGGCCTGACTCAAGCTACATCAAGCACCCACCCTTCTTTACCGAAATGGACAAAGAGACCTCGGACATAGAGCCGATTAAAAATGCACGTTGTCTGGTAAAAGTGGGCGACAGTATTACCACCGACCACATCTCCCCTGCTGGCGCCATTGCCGAGCATAGTCCGGCTGGCGAATACCTTAAATCGCTCGATATAGACGTTAAAGATTTTAATTCCTATGGCTCACGTCGTGGTAATCACGAAGTGATGATGCGCGGAACCTTTGCCAATGTCAGACTGAAAAACAAACTGGCACCGGGCACCGAAGGCAGCCATACCACGCACTATCCTTCCGGTGATGAAATTTCTATTTTTGATGCCGCGCAAAAATATCAGAACGATAAGGTCGCTTCCGTAGTGATTGCCGGTAAAGAATACGGCACCGGCTCGAGTCGTGACTGGGCAGCCAAAGGACCCAGCCTGTTAGGTATTCGGGCAGTAATGGCCGAATCTTACGAGCGTATACATCGTTCCAACTTAATTGGTATGGGCATTTTGCCATTGCAATTTAAAAATGGTGAAGGTGCCGATAAGTACGATTTAAAAGGTGATGAGTGTTTTTCTATTCCGGCTATTAAATCTGGCGATAAAACCGTTACGGTTTCAGTAACCGACGATGACGGCAACGAAAAACAATCCATTGAAATGATCATTCGTATCGATACCGAAAATGAATTTCAATACTTTTCAAATGGCGGCATTCTGCACTACGTTATTCGAAACTTACTGAATAAATAACCCAGAGTATCAACGCCCCTCTAAACTTAAGCCTAAGTTTAGAGGGGCGTTCAAATAATTTTTTTTAAATTCCCCCTCCACTGTAACAAACCATAAGTTAATCACTATATCTTGGTTTCAAGTATTTTAAACATCGGTGATTCCATTACCATCATTAGACTTGGTAAACTGGTAATATTAGATTATTCGTTTTTAATAACACAGATTATTTAACATAAAGAGATTTTATGACTGAACAAAACGAAACCCTGTTAAACCTGCGCGTGATCACACCCGACGATTACCCCGAGTTAGCAGCGCTAATGGATATGGTGTATCCGGATATTGGCGGCGCCTGGCCAAAAGCAACCATTCAGGCATTGGTGAATGCGTTTCCCGATGGACAGGTTTGCATAGAAGACAACGGCAAGCTGGTCGCTGCGGCATTAACCATTAAAGTGGATTACAATCGTTATGCCTCCAAACATACCTACAAAGATATTGTCAGTGATAAAGAAATTGCCAAACACAACGATCGCGGCGATGCACTCTACGGGCTGGATGTCTTTGTCCATCCAGAATATCGGGGATCTCGACTGGGCCGACGGCTTTACGAAGCAAGACGCGAACTTTGCCGCGCATTAAATTTAAAAGCCATATTAGCGGGCGGACGAATTCCTGGCTATCGCGATCACGCAAACTTATCGGTGAACGAATACATCGACAAAGTAAAGCGCAAAGAATTATACGATCCCATTTTATCGTTTCAGCTGGCCAATGACTTCGATATCAAACGTTTAATGCACCAATACCTGCCCGAAGATAAAAAGTCAAAAGGCTTTGCCACTCTGTTGGAATGGGACAATATTTTTTATGAAGAAGATACGGTTTCCATTCACGAAGCGGAAAAATCCATTGTTCGAATTGGGGTTGTGCAATGGCAAATGAGCACCGCTCGTTCCTTAGAAGATTTATTAAGTCAGGCCGAGTTCTTTATTGCTTCATTGGCCGACTATCAATCTGACTTTGCACTGTTTCCCGAATTTTTTAGTGCGCCACTGATGGGACTTGCACCGGAAAAATCACCGGTGGAAGCCATCAAGTTTCTTGCAGAATTCAGCGAAGACATTCGCAATCGCTTTTCACAGCTTGCTGTCACCTACAACATTAATATCATTGCTGGCAGCTTGCCGGTGCAGGAAAAAAACCGGCTGTATAATGTGTCCTACCTGTGTCATCGCGATGGCAGCATCGATGAGCAATATAAAATTCACATTACGCCACACGAAAAACGCGACTGGGTACTTGATGGCGGCGATACCATAAAAGTCATTGAAACCGATGCCGGTAAAGTGGGTATTTTAATCTGTTACGACAGTGAATTTCCTGAACTGGGAAGACTGCTCGCCGAACAAGATGTGCAAATTCTGTTTGTGCCCTTTTGGGTGGATACCAAAAATGGATACCTTCGTGTTCGTACCTGCGCACAGGCCAGAGCGATTGAAAATGAATGCTATGTCGCCATCGCAGGCAGCGTTGGTAACTTGCCCCGGGTTGATAATGTGGCCATTCAATACGCTCAGTCCGCAGTATTCTCCCCATCGGATGTTTACTTCCCACATGATGCCATCATTGCTGAAGCCACGGCTAATGCAGAAATGATGATATACGCCGATGTCGACCTCAATAAGCTAAAGCTGTTGAATACCGAAGGATCGGTCAATAACCTTAAAGATCGTCGTCTGGATATGTATCAGGTAAAAACTTTAAATAAATAGCCCTTTTTTACTTCAAAATCGAGAAAAAAAAGCGGCTTTATAGCCGCTTTTTACTAATATCATCTAAACCCTTCCTTGTTCACAATTTCATCAAAAATCAATAACATAACTTGTACTTTCAGGGCCTATGGCATATACCTTATAAATGAATAAAGTCCGTTTATAAGTTAGAGCGTGTTTATCTTTGGTTCTTTGAGATGCAGCCAGGGCAATCCGAAAGGATTTGAATCAAATTAAGCGTAAAAGTCGAGTCAAGTTATGAAGGATAAAGATAAAAACAGTAAAGTAGCTGACAAATCTTTTGCGGGTAAAAGCGTTTCGGATAAAGTAGACGCCACTCAAGAATCGCCAACTGATTATCCACACACTAATGAATTACAATCATTAACCGATAACTTTGAAAAAAAAATCCCGAGCTACCTAGATCGAATTAATGAAACCTGGGGCAGCCTGAACTATGTTCAATGGGATCCGGCAGTAGCAAAGTCTCTTCAACTGTTTTGCCATCGTATGACCGGAAGTTTGGCCACTTATGGCTTTACCGAGTTGAGCAACAAGGTTGAATCCATAGCAACTTTGCTGCAACAGGTATTGGATGATCGGCAAAAACTGACCGAAGATTTTTTCGACTCGATTAACCAGATCATTAAAAAACTTGAATTTACACCTGCCTCTCAAGAAAACCATAAATCTATCACACCGGCTAAAGCACAATCACAAATGGCGAAAGATAAACGCCCAATTATTATTGTCGATGACGATGAAGACACGGCACTCTACGTGCAAGAATTATTGCGTCAGTTTGGTTACCAATGTCATTATTGCTTAAGCATTAAAAACTTGATGGAAACAGTTAAATCCATTGAACCCAGCGTCGTTGTTATGGATATTAATTTTCCAGAAGGCAGATTTGCTGGCATTAAGGCCATTAAATACCTTAGGGACTCGCTCGGCTTTCGAGTTCCAGTCATTATGCATTCCGCTCGTGGCGATATTAAAGTGCGAATACAGGCCTCACACTATGGCTGTGACGGTTTTTTAAGTAAGCCGGTTAACTCGGAAGAATTAATTGCTGCTATTGACAAGGTTGTTGATATCAGTGGCTTCCATGATCGCCGGGTATTAATCATTGATGATGATCGCACCATTGCCATGTATTACCGCGCGGTGCTAAAAAAAATGGGAATTGAAACCAAACATATTGCCGATCCCATGAACTCAATTAAAGCCATCAGTGAATACCAACCACATTTAATCCTGCTGGATAATATGATGCCGGGCATTACCGGTGTAGAGCTGGCAAAACTGTTAAAACAGGATCCCCGACTGATGACCACAGGCATTCTGTTTATATCCGCGGATCATGACTTAACCCTATCCGATAAAGCTTTTTCACTGGGTGCAGACGGTTTTTTGCAGAAGCCGGTTTCTCAGGAGCAACTTAGTAATGCGGTTAGAGATTACCTAATCGCCAATCGCCGTAAAACAGCAAAGCTGGAACACATTGTAAAAACCAGTCATCGAACTCGACTAAGTACCCAAAATTATTTTTATACTCAGGCAGAAACTTTATTACTGCACGATCACAACAATTATCACGCACTGTTAATGATCACAATAGAAGGGTTTGACCGATATACTCGAGCAGTAGGAATGGCCAAAGCAAGCTTATTAATGGAAGATATCGCTTCCCATTTAAGTGATAAAATCAACTTGGCATTTAATAACAAAACCATAGCAACCCGACTTGGTGACAGCAGCTTTATTATATTAGTCACCCAAAAACATCTACATGATATTTTGGCTCAATGTGACAGTTTGATTAAAGAAGTTAATCTATTTTTCAAATCCTTGTCCGGCGATAAAGCTGATTGTCATATTAAATCTTCCGTGGCTCCGACAACGGAAGGACAAGATTCCATTGAATCACTTATATCTCGCTGCGAAAAGCAACTACAACATGCAAACAAAACAAACGTTAATATTTGCGATGAACCACTGATTGATAATCAAGCAAATAAATTATCAAGCACAGATTTATCCAATATTGAACAACTCTTAATGCAAAAGCAGTACTCACTGGTCTTTCAACCTATTTTATCCATAAACGCCCATCAAAAAGGTCAATACATTGTTGACTCTTTTGTCAGGTTGTCCGATCAGAAAAGCAAATATTATTCTCCGGCCCAGTTTTTTCCATTAATTAAGGATAAAACTCAGTTTACACAATTGGACAGGTACGTTATAGAGACGGTTATCGAACAGTTAAGTACAATGAACAAGTCCGTTCAACGAGAAGTATTTATTCAAGCACACCTAAGTGATTATGCGCTTAATAATCGCGACACCCTGCTTTGGATAAGCAACAGTTTACGCAACAAACGAATTTTAAATCCGGCCACTTTAGTTTTTGAGCTGTCTGAAAAAAGTGTACTCAGGTACAGTGATGCGGCTCAATATTTTTCTGAAAAAGTGCATCTGCTTGGTTGTCATGTCGCCATTAATGGCTTTGGAGAATCTAATAAATCCTATGCTTTACTGGATAAAATAAAACCAAACTCTATAAAGTTTAAAGCCGATATGCTGTGTCAAAAGTCGGCTAAAGACACCTCGCAATTGAAAGTACTTTCTGACTCAATAAGCAAAGCTCAGGAACAAAACATTCAGGTCATAGCCACCAATGTAGAAGATGCCAGCATGTTAAGTGAGCTGTATTCAAAAGGTATATATTTATTTCAGGGCTACTTTATAACCCGCCCCGCTGAAACCATTAATCTGGAATCAATTGAATCCTTCGATATTTAAAATATAAAGACACTTTTTATATTTTAATCTTTTTTACTTAACAAATACTTTCTTTCCGATAATTTTAAATGCGGGGGTTCCGCGTATCAGGGTGTCTCTGGCAAAAACCGTATCACATTCAGCACATGTCGCCGGATTAACCGTAAAATCCTTTGTAATGCGTTCTTTAAAACACTTGATCAAAGCACCTTTCCCACCTTTACGATATGTATAAAGCTGAGTTTTGCAGTGACTGCAATAGATATCAACAGTACGAGTGGGCCCTTTTTTATTTGGCTTTGCCATTTCTCCTCAATTTTTGTCACTATAAACGCCGCCGATGATAAACACTCTAGTGCAATCGTTCAATCACTTCCGGGTGATTTAAAAATTGATGTAACTCATCCTGCGCATTTCCAAATAAAGTTGCATTGCTGGCCAATACTCGTAAGGCTTCAGAGACATTATCTTTTTCGTCGTTGGTTTGATTCAATTGTTGAGCCTGTTTTTTATCGTTAGTTTTAATAAATGAACGAATAAAATCCATATCGATTAATCGCCCGGGACAGGTTTTTGAGGTTTTGTATTGAGCAGCCAGTTTATTTCGACTAATTAAATCATTCACTTCACGATGCCCAATTACAGAGTTCAGCGGTATTGAATAGTCCGTCATTAAGCGATGAACCAAATCCAGCAAGGTTAATAACTGGGCATTGGTAAACTTCTCCTTATCGCCATGACCAACGCAACATATGCCAATGGAGCGATTATTTAATCCTAAGGTATGAGCCCCCCGTTGACTGAGAGATCTGCCTGACTCTAACGTGCCATCTTTTTTGTTATCATGTCGATCATTAAGTATAACGAAATGATAACCAATACCATCCCAGCCTCGAGCTTTATGCCATTGATCGATCTTAGCGGCGTCACAATTGCGGCCGGAATAGGCTGCAGTATGGATAACAATATAAGATGGGACAAACGCATCATGACTCATAATAACCTCCTGTTATTAAACCTATAATTTATAAAGAATAATTAGAGTGAGTTATTTAGAAAGCTTGATATTAAGTATTCCTTACAATTTAAAATCTTCAGAAAAAACTGCTTGTGATACATGCAACAAATTTTGTTAAGCTTCTGCTTTCCTTACTTCTGCATTCTATCCAATGTTAACTTTAGCCAATATTAACTTTAGTCAATCACAGGACTAATACCATCTAATATTTGAGATAATGAGGTATCCATCGCCAAGGGAAGTTACTGAATAAAACGATAAGTTTTATTCAGTCGTCTTTTGATAATAAACACAGGGTGTATCACCCAATGGATCTTTGTGCAGGTACTTTTTTACAAAATCCATCCCTAGTTTTTTCATAATATGAATCGAGCCCAAGTTATTTTCATCGGCAACGGCTGAAAAATACTGAATGTCTTTATCAACGCTTAAGGTGTTCATAATCTGAGTGGCGGCTTCTGTGGCATAACCTTTACCCCAATGTGCTCTAAAAAATCGCCAGCCCAGTTCAAGATTATGATGTTCTGGCTGTTTCGAAAAAAACTGCATAGGTCGAACCAGTATCCAGCCAATAAACTCATTGTTTGGTTGTAAACCAACTCGCCACATCCCCCATCCTTTGGCAAAGTTGGTATAACTCATCAACCTTGGCATATAAACGGTTTCAATCTCTTCTCGTGAACTGGGTTTACCACCATTAATATAGCGCATCACTTCGGGATCTTGATCCAGCTGATAAAAACTGTCGACGTCTTTATCGGTCATTAGCCGATAACAAAGCCGTTCTGAAGGCATTATGTTTACTTCGTTTTGCTGGGTCACTGTAATATCCTTGATATAAAATATTTGCTTTCTATGCGTTGCACTTTGGAGTTGAATCTGCGCAATATAAATGCGAAAACTCTCATTAAAAACATTGTATCCATTAGTGCTAAAGTTGTCCCACATAAAATCATTACTGTCTCAAATAAAACCATTATTGTCTCAACTAAAAAATCAAGGCTGTCTCAAAATAGCCTTTCAAACTTACTATCTGCGTCTTTTACTTCTATAGAAAGCGTTAAACCGCCATCACATTATTTCAGATTAGGTGATTTCCCCTATCCGTTTTAAGGGTAATTACTCTTTCTCTTTTAGCCAAAATTCATAAGGATAGACAGCGCAAATGTTCTGCTCATGGCTACCGTAATTATATTAACGATAAACCTCGGTAAACAATACTGTGTCATTACAGTCGAGTTTCAACTTTCCTTGTTTTAACCGGGCGTGTTTGACTTGTCGTATTTTAACCAGAAAAGAGCAGAGCATTCTGGGAGCTAATCAAGCTAATCCATCAATAATAATGACAGGACCAAATTCATGAAACACAAAATACTGCACGCTGCCGTTGCCATGGCCTTAACCGTTCCATTGGCAGCTGTATCGGTTAATGCCAAACCAGCGGATCAATCGTCATTAAATTCCAAACTCACCGAAATGGAGTCTTTAACCGATCTGAACAAACATCGTATTCCAACCATAAACCAGCTTCAGGCCAATGATCTTTCTTTAGTACAGGCAACGGCTAGCCAACTGGCGGCAATAGATTCATTTAAACAGGTCAACCCATCGGCGCATATCAAACTGAATGCTGCAACCGGTACCATCGATTCATTGCACGGTATTGCCATAAGCACACAGGGTTCAACCCCGGAACAAGCTGCTAAAAATTTTTTACAGGATCATGCAGCATTGTTTGAAGGTTTATCCCTTAATCAATTAACAATCAATACCGGTAAGACCCGCTCAGCATTGGGTGGAGACCTGGTTCGCTTTGATCAAACCATTGACGGTATAAAAGTAATGAACAGTGGTTTGGGCATTATTATTGACGGTAATAATCGTGTTCGTGCAGTGATGGGCCCTTATCAAAAGAATTTAAACCTGAACACCGAGCCCGGTGTCAGTAGTGCCGCCGCCATTAGTGCTGCTGAAAATAATTTGACCAGTCATCAAAGAAACCTCTCCGCTGACGCCTTAGCCACTTTGCAACCGGCCTACGATCTTATTGGTGACAAACTGGGTGTATTTAAAACACCGATGCCTGAACTGGCTATTGTGCCAACCAAAAACGGTTCCAGATTAGCCTGGCAATTTATCTATTACTCTCAAAATCCTTTTGGTGTATTTAAATACGCCATCGATGCCAATACAGGCGATGTACTATACCGAGAAGATCAGGTGCGCACTGCTGAAGAATCAGAGCCAACGGATCAGTTTGCGGATTACTTCCCAACCTTTCCACCTATAACACCTGCCTTACAAAATGACTGCGCCATTGTTGATGCCAATGGGGGCGAAACCGGTCGTCCATTAGGAATGGAACGAATCAAGCTTCGCAAGTTTGATGACAGCAATCGGGCCACTGGTGCTAACGGAACATTAACCGGTACCCACGCTCATATCGAAAATGCATTGCCTACCAAATTACCTTTTGCACAGGCAGCTGCAGGAACCTATTACTTCGGTCAGGATAATCAACCGGTAGAAGGCCGCCCTGATGAGCGCAACCATTTATCTGAGCCAGCAGAGCACATCGATGGCATCAGTCAGTTTATCTACATCACCAGCCTGCTTGAATACCTCGATTACATTCATAAAGAAGGCGATGCCGTGCACAGCCGTGGTATCGGTTCCGGATCATTTCCAGATCAATACCCTAATGAATCCGTCCCTCTGTTAGGTGTGGTACATATACCGAATGTGCTGGCGCCGCCCGAAGACACTTCCGATCCTGAGTTTGTCAATAAGCTGCTTGGGCTGGATAACGCGTTTGCAGTTCCTCTGTCACAAGAAATCGCTGGCGAAGAAGTAGTGGTTAACCCTACGTTCTACGGTCATGGTTATGTGTTTAATGATCTGGCGGTCGACTTTAGTGTACCGATCCATGAAGGAACCCATGCCACCATCACCCCTATTGCCGGCTTTGAAGGCAGTCCGGAAGGTCCGGCACTGAATGAAGGTCAGGCCGATTTATGGGCGTACACCATAGGTGAAACGCCTGATCTGGGAACCTACCCGGTCAACTCCTGTGACTTAAGAGATTTAATCGCCAGCAGCGGCGGCGATCCAGACTCCTTTGAATTCATCCGTAGCGGTCAAAGCCAACTGCGTTACTCGCAACTGGGTACCCGCGATAATACATTTGAAGAACACAGAGACGGAGAAATTTACGCCGGAGCCATGTGGGATTTACGGGAAATCATGACCAGCATGTACCCGCAACAACAATTTAACCGCCCTAATGCAGTGACTGGCGAGCCTACCGACCCGGCCAGCCTGGGTAAAGAAATCTGGGAGCGTGTTTTCCTTGGTTCCATGTATGTTCTGGGTGTGAGTGCGCCAGATACCTTTGTTAAAACCCGTGACGCAACCTTGATCGCAGACGCTATTCTTTATCCGGAAAACCCGGTGGATATAAACTCAAAAGGACAGCACCATGCGTTAATTGAGCGCGTATTTGCAGCGCGAGAAATAGGCATCAATGCCGAAGCCCCTCTGGGCGGCGTGCAAGTTATTTCCAGCGCCATGAGTGAGTTTACCGCCAATCAGCCAGCCCCTGCGACACCGCAAAATGTGGTTGCCGATATTGTGGATCAAGACTCCATTAATGTCAGCTGGGATAAAGTGGATAACGCCATTGGTTACCAAGTCCTGAAACGCAAAGGCAACAATCCGGCACGTTTGTTCCCGGGTGTTGACGGTCGTGAATATATCGACGGCGATGCTTCGTTCAGCGGTTACACCCATGTGGAGTTTGTTACCGGAGCAGACACCACCCAGTATACCGATAAGGGTCAAGGATTTGGCCGAGGTGCCGGTCAGGGCATCGAAGCACTGGATTTCCAATATGTGGTTCGCGCCTTTGCCTTTAACAGTAATGATCAGGTGGGCTTTTCCGATCTATCAGGTACAGCAAAAACGGCGTTAGCCCGTGAAGATGTGACCGATCGGTTCGATACGGATATCAGTAATGTTTCATTTACTGGTGGTCAGTTTGCTTTTGATCAACTGCTTAACAACATCAGCAATCAGGATGTATACGGGCCCATCCACTTTGATATTGTCAGCATTAGCAGCAGCAATGTCACTGCCAGCAACGCCGATAATGGCGGTAGTGGTCAGTCTGGCGATAACGCTCGTTATACTTACGATGAATCGGTAGCAGCCGGTGCAGCTTCAGGCACTCGTTACTTGTCATTTAATAACCCGATGTCAGAACTGTTTACCTTTCAAGCCAAAATTTCAGGTCAACTGGAAGGTCAGGCAACACCCGCCACGGGCAGTCAGACAGCAACTGACACTTCCGAGGCAACCGATCGAGAAGTGGTGTTTCACAATATTGAACAACGTACCGGTCTGGTAGTGATAGGTTCCACCGATCAATATCTGGTGGACGGGGTTGATTATGTTGATGTTAACTTTACCGCTTTAGCCAGTGCCAAAAACGTTATCGCAACCTTATCGGCGGATCCCGATGTGGGCGGTGCCTACCCTGACCTTGATTTTGAATTAAGAGACAGTGATGGCAATGTTATGGCCACCTCTGGAAATCTTGGTCCAAATGAACAAGTGGGCGGTGTGATTGTTCCTGGTGAAAACTACACGCTTCGTGTTGTTGGCTGGGCCAACGGTCCTACACAGTTCACCGTAGTCATTGATCAAACGGTATCTGATGCCGCCGACGCTAACGACGGTTCCGAAAGTAACGCATCATCCACAACCGATGGGTTATTGATGGAGTTTATGGTTAATCCATTAACCGGTGAAGTAACCTCACAAATCTTGTAAAAGAAAGTACAAACATTGTTATCGATTTCAATGAATCTTTAACAATGACAGCTAAAAAAACGCCCGCAACTGCGGGCGTTTTTTGTCTAGATGATAATAACGTTTATCAATATTCTGACGATTACTTTCCTGTCTGACTTGCTGAAGGATCTGACTTGTTTTTCACATGCATATCCAGCCAGCGATCTTGCTCCCACAATAAATGCAAAATACTTTCTTTCGCACGATACCCATGACTCTCTTTTGGTAGCATAACCAGTCGTACAGGAGCACCTAAGCCTTTAAGTGCATTAAAATAGCGTTCACTTTGCAAAGGATAGGTACCCGAATTATTATCCGCCTTGCCATGGATCAATAACATGGGTGTTTTCATTTTATCCGCGTGCATAAAAGGTGACATAGTGTAATAAACCTCGGGTGCATCCCAGTAAGAACGTTCTTCTGACTGAAAGCCAAATGGCGTTAAGGTTCGATTGTAGGCACCACTTCTGGCAATACCCGCGGCAAAAAGATCAGAATGCGACAACAGGTTAGCCACCATAAAGGCACCGTAACTGTGACCGCCCACAGCAACGCGCTCTCGATCAATCAAACCTAAATTATCCACCGCATCAATGGCTGCTTTAGCATTCGCCACTAACTGGCTGCGGAAGCTGTCATTCGGTTCCTCTTCGCCTTCACCTACTATAGGAAACGCTGCATCATCGAGTACCACATAACCTTTGCTCACCCAGTAGATTGGCGAGCCCCAGTATGGGTAGGTAAACTCATTTGGGTTTTGGGTATTTTGTCCGGCGGTGGATTTATCTTTATACTCTCTTGGGTATGCCCAAAGAATCATCGGATAACGTTTGCCCTTTTGATAATCCGTAGGCAGATACAATGTACCGGACAGGGGTAATCCGTCGTCCCGTTTGTATTCAAGAACGCGCTTTTCAACATTTTGTAAACTTTTAAACGGATTTTCAAAGTGAGTCACTTGCGTTAATTGTTCATCGGCCTTATTAGATCGGTTAAGCTTTCTAAAGTAATAGTTAGGGTACTCACTTTTCGACTCAATTCTTGTCACAAGACGATCATTTTCAACATCAAAATCGATCAGATCCTCCAGCTTGTTGTCATAGGTCGACTGATACAAACGCGTTTTATCCTGAGTTTCCAGATTTAACTTATCCAAAAAGGGAAACTGTCCATTTTTGGTAAACCCATCACCTAATAAATAAACCGAACCTTCTCGCATATCCAGAACACTACGTCCTAATGCATTGCGCGTCATAACAAAATTACCCGGATCGCTGTAACGATCCTGATAATTACGATCATTAATTACCTTGGGTGTTTGCGAATTATCCGAAGGGTTAAACAGATAGGTTTTTAAGTTACGGGTATTCCACCAGTAATCCATTGCAATGGCTTTTGAATCATTGCCCCACATAATGGTGTAAAATCGATTGTTTGTTTTCAATAAGGTTTCAGGCTCACCATCAAAGGGTGCTGCCAATGAAAACACTTCATCTCTAAACTCAACGTCTACTTTAGGATCACCTTTATCCAGTGCTTTAACATAAACCAGTGTGGCAGGCTTATCATTGCGCCACTGAATATTTCGTTTGTGGGTAACCGTGGACATAAACCCTTTCGGTAATACTTCCGCTAAAGGCGCCTGTTCGATCACTCTTACCGGCTTTCCTAATTTGCTGTACACCTGAGTAACCGAAGGAAAACGGCTGTAAGTAACAAGGTAGGAAAAGGGTTTTTCAATGGTATTCACCAGAACATAGTCACCATTGGGTGATAAACTGACATTGGTGTACATGGCTGCAGGTAACCATTTTTCCGAATCCCCATCAATCGAAACCTTGTGCAGTTCAGAAAGCGCCAGCTGCTCAAAATTAAACTCATCGTCTTTATTTTTTAATAAATCCTGATAAGTTCTATTTTGTGCTTTTTCGCCCTTACTAACAGAAATTGTCGGCCCTTTAGGAATGGCTTGTGCCGTATCAATTAACGGCTTTCTATTTGAGGCCAGTGTTTTAATCAGCATTGATTCACTGTCAGCAAACCAGTTAATCACATCCCTTAAATTAGCATTTAACTTTGCTTCGGTAAGTTGCTTTGCTTTGGCGTCTTTTACGTTCAACAACCAAAGCTCTACCCCTTTCTCACTAGTGTGGGTCATTGCCATATATTGTTGATTCGGTGACCAGGTCAAATTGGTCAGCCGAGGATTTTCAGGTAATCCGGATACTTGAGTAAGCTCACCATTACCAGCCAAGGACTTCACCATTATATTTTTATAATAATTGATACGACTGCCAATATTTGTTTTCGGATCTATGCGTAATCCAGCCAGTCGCATTTCCTGTTGTGATAATTCTTCAATGGTTTTAAAACTGTCGCGGTATAAAAAAACCATGGTGCTTTTACTGTCGTCCAGTATCACTCGTGGCGCTAATTTAACATCCACCAAGTCCAGTATTTCTTTTGGTGGCTTCTGATAACCTTGTGATGTTGTTTTGGCGATAACAAATGCCGAAGACACTGTCATCAGCAACAGATAGAAACTCAATAAAATTCGATTCATTGATTTTATTCCTTTCAATAGTTAATGCATTAAACTTGCTTGTTGAAAAATCAATCAGTACGGAGCAAATTTAGTTTAAGTTGTATTGTGTTCAATCGGCAAATAAAGTAGCGAGATATAATTGGAGGGTCAAGCTTAATAGCGTTAATACTGGTTAGATGACTGAACAATCTAGGTTATTTAATGAAATGTTGGTTTGCCTATTTACATCATCATTTAGTTGTATACTTAAAGTATCTACCGGTACACCCCATATCTATTAGAGTTTTTCTGTTTCTGTTAATGTTTCTGTTAAAGGCTCCGCAGTATGGCCAGAAGCCACTGTTGTCCCTATGGCAGACGTGGTATTCTTTTGCTCACCCTACCATTAGCTTTAAATTTATATGAATAATCAATGCGTTGGCTGTAAGCGAGAAGTGTCGTGGGGGCAAAAGAACTGCCCTTTTTGCGGCGCAACACAAAATCACTTTCGTCATTACTTTAAAGTAACTTTAGTGGTTGCAGTACTGATTGCCGTGGGCGCGATTGCCGGGTTTCAATATTTTAAGATAAAAGCCTCTCAACATAATCAGGCCATTACCGCACAATTGGAATCTCGCCTGGCTGAATCCTCTCTGCAAATCGAGCAGTTGCAATCGCAAGTGACCAGTTTAAATAAACAGCAACAACAAGCAGAGCAACAATTGCAACAAGCGAAACAAGCTTCTTCGGAAAATGCTTCAGAGTCTGAACAACGAGCCAATGAATTGCAACAAAAGCTAACCAGTACAGAGCAAGAGCTCGAAAAACAACAAGGCCGGGCCAACTGGTTAAGTCGTGAAAATGGTCGACTTAAAACTGAGCTCGACAGCCTGAAAGCTCAAGTTGAAAACTTGCAGCAGCAAGCGCAGCAAAACAGTAATCCGCCGGTTAATAATACCCCGCCCGTCAACAACCCTTCTTCGGCCACTCAAAACTCGAATGGAACCACCCCTGCCGATCAGGACGACGACACAACGTCGAATCCTGATGACGATCAGCCAACAGACAATGACTAAAGAAACAATCGCTAAATATTGGTTAGCGAAGAAGGAGATGAGCAACTGAAACGCCTTCTCGAAACGATAGCCTATGAGTTCAGTTTCGGTTAAGGGCTAACGACTAAACTCATGTTAATGAAGCATTCTTTAATCAAACTCTTAACATTTAGAATTGTCGTTTTGTTGCTGACAACAGTTACCATCGGCTGCAGCCAAAAGCACTCACGATTAACAAACAATTCAACTCACAATTCTTCGTCTCAGAATCCGTCCTCTCACAGCGCTTCATCACAGCAGAATATTAATCCCAACAGGCGTCAAGCCATTAAACAACTGGATGCGTTTTTTCAACGCTGGATTGGTGTTCCCTATGCCATTGGCGGGTTAAGCCGTGCCGGTGTCGATTGTTCCGGTTGGGCAAAACTGGCCTACGCCAATGCCTTTGGCAAGCGTTTACCGCGTACCACGGCCCGACAGGTAACTACCGGCAACTGGATTGCCCGTTCGAACTTACAATGGGGTGATTTGGTATTTTTTAAGACTGGCGTAAAGGTTCGCCACGTTGGGATTTATATTGGTAATGATCAATTTATGCACGCTTCGACCAGTGTAGGGGTTACCGTCTCGAAACTCAGTAACCCCTACTGGCACTCGCGCTACTGGATGGCGCGGCGCCATAACTTTTAACAGACTGTTCAAACGAACTCTTCTAACAGACTGCTCTAAACTGGCTGGCAATAATTAACTTTAAAACTCAACCTTTACCGCGGCAGACACGCGTTTTGCTTTAGCCACGGCTTCTTCAATGGTGACATCTCGCGCCAGTGCCACGCCCATTCGGCGGCGTCCATTAATTTCTGGTTTTCCAAACAAACGGATTTGTGTATTGTCTTCTACCAAGGCATCGTTTAGCCCAGCAAACGAAGTTTGAGTGGATTGGCCGGTGGGTAAAATCACACTGGAAGCGGAAGGCCCATGTTGCACAATATTGGGAATCGGTAGCCCCAGAATCGCTCGAACATGTAACGCAAATTGTGACAAATCTTGCGAGATTAACGTCACCATGCCGGTATCGTGAGGTCTGGGTGACACTTCGCTAAAGAAAACGTTATCACCTTTTATAAACAGCTCAACACCAAAAATACCACGTCCAGTTTCGTTACATCCAGTATCACCACGTCCTTTATCTCTACATAATGCATCAGTAACTTTTGCTGCAATCGCTTGAGACGCTTGTAACGCTTTTGGGCTCATGGCACAGGGTTGCCACGACTGACGGTAATCGCCATCTTCCTGTACATGACCAATGGGCTCACAAAAACTGATGCCATTAACGTGTTTAACGGTTAACAAGGTAATTTCATAATCGAAATCCACAAAGCCTTCGATGATTACTTTGCCTTTACCCGCTCGTCCGCCTTCTTGCGCATAATTCCAGGCCGCATCTATGTCTGACTCGGTTTTAATCACACTTTGACCTTTGCCCGATGAACTCATAATGGGTTTTACCACACAGGGCATACCAATGGTTTCCACCGCTTTGACAAAGGATTCTTTTTCATCGGCAAAAGCATAGGCTGATGTTGGAATGCCCAATTCTTCCGCTGCCAGCGTTCTTATGCCTTCACGATTCATGGTCAATTGCGTAGCGCGAGCAGTGGGAACTATGGTCACCCCTTCTTGCTCCAGCTCGGCTAAGGTATCGGTGGCAATGGCTTCTATTTCTGGCACAACAAAATGCGGTTGTTCTTGCTCAATAACTTTTCGAAGCGCGTTACCGTCCAGCATATCCACCACATGACTGCGATCGGCAACTTGCATGCCTGGCGCATGGTCGTAACGATCCACGGCAATCACTTCGACACCTAGTCGTTGTAATTCAATAATGACTTCCTTACCTAACTCTCCGGCGCCACAAAGCAACACACGGGTTGCCGTAGATGAAAATGGAGTGCCTATGCTGGTCATAAAGTATCCTGTTTTAATATCTACTAAATTTGCTGGAATTATACGGTTTTAGCGCTAACTTACCAATTGTTCGATGACCCATTGCGCGGTTACATACAAAACCAACCTTCGTCAAATTGACGAATAGTTAACAACTTTACGCAAATCCTTCCAACAAAAACAGATGAAACGCGAAACATGATTTCGCCTTTAAATCTCTTTATGTAAGCGACAGTCGCGACCTAAGCAGCAAGTTACTATAATCAGCTATTTCTGGCACAACATTCGCACTGTTATTCGAAATGTACTGATCCGTTAACCAATTATTGAATAATTTGAACCATTGAGGAATAAATAATGAAATCTTATATGACTGTCATGCTTATAAGTGCAACGGTGCTTCTAATACCAAACACTGTACAGTCCAATAATCATCAAGCATCCCTGTATCAACAGTTACTTAACATGGATCAAATACTGTTTGAGCAGAGTTTTAATCGGTGCAAACAAGACGTCCTTGAACCTGTTATTGCAGAAGATTTCGAGTTTTATCACGATGTGGCCGGTGTACAAAATCGCGCCGAATTTTTAAAAGCCGTTGAAAAGAATATATGCTCAACGCCTGACAGAAAACCCATTCGTAAACTCGTAAGCGACAGCCTTAAAGTGTTCCCACTAAAGAACAACGGAAAACTCTACGGCGCCATCCAACAAGGCGAACATGAATTCTTTATAAAAGAACCGAATAAAGCACTGTATAAAACTTCAGTCGCGCGTTTTACTCATCTCTGGGTGTTAACAGATGATCAATGGCAACTGAAACGTGTATTAAGTTACGATCATCAGAGTCCTGAATAAAAGTAAAAAAATATCATTAGTGGAGATAAGCGTATTGCAAAATTAAAATCCGCCGTAATTTATAACAAACAGAGTTATTAAGCTGTAGATTTTCGAGATAATTTATAAGCTGACAACCTTAGTTTTAGCTGCTATCTTGAAACAGAATTAAACCAATCTTCCATAAAGATTTAAACATCTATACTAAGCTAAAATAAAAACTAATCCATACGATTAAAAAATGGAACTGACACATTATTTTATTAAGGAAAGTTATCACGAATACAATAGCCTCTAGAAATCTTAATCTATTAATTACCCATGACTAAGAAGTGGTGCAAGTTTTATTTCGATATACACGAAGACGCTTAATAACTAAAACACCAAGCCCCATAACATTAAGTGAAGGAAAACTATAATGAACAAATTAAATTTCAAGTCAACAGAAGACGGCATTCATTACCTGCTTGATACGGCAACAGAAAAAGAATGGGGTTATATTGTTGAATCTCTTAATACAGCTAGAGATAAAGCGTCTGAAAGTTTAAACCAAAACCTGTATGACTCTTTAGAGTGGCCAACAAACCAGCAGGCATATATCAACTACTTAAATCAGTTTGTACTTTGGATCCCTCAACAAAGCGGCGGAGCTGCATGGCAAGATCCAACAACATTACATAGCCAGGAAGTATATGATCGACTCTGCCATTATTATTACCTAGTCGATCAAAAAACATCTATTGGCGTTCTGGCACAAAACATACCTTGGTTCAGTCAATTTCTTGTATCTTATGCCAACCTCTGGGGTAAATTTTTAAATACTCCAGAGTCTTTTAATAGCACTATTTTAAAATCATTTATTCAATTTTCACCACAATACAGAATTGAAGATTCTATGAATGATGGCATCCCTAATGCTAACTGGAATACATTTAATGAGTTTTTTGCCAGAGAATTAAACCCTTATTTACGACCAATTGATAACCCTGGTAACAATAAAACCGTGGTTATGCCTGCCGACTGTACTTACAGAAAAAAATATAACATCAGAGCAGATTCAACTATTGAAGAAATAGTTATCAAGCAAACCCATACTTATGCCAATATTGCCCAGTTACTTGAAGGCAGTGAATACGCTCAAAGTTTCGCGAATGGAACCTTTATACATTATTTTCTTGCTCCCTACTCCTATCATCGTTTTCATGCACCGGTATCGGGTGTAGTACAAGACTGCCGAGCTGTTCAAGGGCTAACCTTTTTACAAGTTGAGATTCATGAAGACGGGCCAAAGAAAGGCCAGTTTAATGCGCCCGACGATGCTGAGAATGGTTATGAGTTTTTACAGGCGAGAGGTATTTTAACTATTGACACCACTAATTCACCCGATGGTGACATAGGCGTTGTTGCAGTGATCCCGGTCGGGATGTGTCAGGTATCGTCAGTACATATGCAAGCTCTATCCGGAAAAAACATTAATAAGGGTGATAAGTTTGGTTACTTCATGTTTGGTGGTTCAGATATTATTATGCTCTTCCAGGAAGGAAAACAACCAGTTCTTAATGAACAGACATCTTATCGCCACTATGGAACTTCAACAGCTATATCACCAAGTTATGTAGTCGCTAAATCTAAGTGGCAAAATACAAATATTAAAATCACATCCGGCAATCCTGCAACAATTTCCTACATTAACGGTGAGTGGACTGCAAACCCTAATGACAACAATGGCAAGCTTTATGGGCCTAATGGTAACCCCAATTATATTAAAGCTAAACCAGGATACACTATGCCGAATGAAAATGAAGGCGCCCTTATCGGAAAAGTAGGAGACAGTATTTTTCTTGTAGGAGAGAGTTGCACCATCCCGTCAAATCTGACCGGTGATTTAGAATTATGCATTAACGATGATTTAAATGGCGAATACGGTGCTGGCTTTACAGATAACCTAGGAATTATGGTTGTCCAAGTAAGTATTGGATAGTCCGTGAATCAAAGTTATGCGCAAAGTAATTAAACGAGTAACCGGAGGCTTTGGCCTCTGGCACTACCCATAGATGGATTAAGTATTGCTGCATTAACTGCATTCACTACCTCCATGTAGTTCAGCCAAAAAGAAGGCACAAATTCGTCGGGAACGAATTTGAACAGCGTTAGCTGGCCTGAAAGGTGGAGGGCAGGATGCCCGGAATAAAAGGCCCTACGCTCCAACAATTAAGCCCTGCGGGTTCCTCAAAATCATTCATACCTGTCAACACACCGTTATTGACAGCCTTCCATGGCTGATAATAACTTCCACTGGCGTCCATGCCAGTGGATGTGTGCGGCATGAATGATTTTGAGCTTAATTGAGTCACTCTAAAGCCAGAAGCACCAATTATGACAAAGTTATACTGTCTGTTTGCTTAGAACTATTTTGATTGGCACTGTAATAGCAAGTCTAAATTTTTACAAATAAATATGTTAACACCAAGCGACTTTGTCGTGCTCTAATTACCAGGCGATTCTGTCGTAATCGCTAATTACCAAGGGAATTTGACGGTTATCTTTAACCGTGCTTTTTAAATAGTTATTTGAGTATTTAAAGGGTGCTAAGGATGATCATGATGAATTCCAAAGCTCAGTTGGCTGTTGATGTTATTGCCAAAGTAGCTGAAGGTCGCTTAACCATTGCCAATACCACTAAACTTCTTAATAAATCTAGACGTACCATTGAACGTTATCTTCAGAAATATCGAAAAATAGGAGTTCAATTCATTGTTCATGGCAATACAGGTAAAGCTCCTGCTAATAGAACGCCAGACCAGTTAAAGCAAACAGTGCAGCAACTTATTCGTGAGAAATATTATGATCTTAACCTACTTCATCTTGCTGACACGCTAGAAACTAATGAACATATTGTTGTAAAACGAGAAACACTAAGAGGTTGGGCTCATGATATCCATCATGTAAAACGAGCTAAACGTAGGAGGAGTCGAGTGCATAAGCGCAGAGAGCGGATGGAAGCTGCTGGCTTAATGCTACAAATGGACGGTAGTCCACACCGTTGGTTTGGGAATAAGAAGTCTTGTTTGATCGCTGCGATAGACGATGCAACGAGCGAGCTATTTGCAGAGTTCTTTCCGTCGGAAACAACAGAAATAAGTCCGGCGGGTGTTCGCTATATCTGGTTAAGGGAAAAAATGAATACTGCTGCACTAAGGTTGGCAAAATTAGAACTGCTTCCCAAGTCGGCGTGAGTTGCCAACTTGGGTTGAGGCTGCTAGTGTTGGTACGACAAAGTCGCTCGGTAATTATACCGTCAGACCCCCTTGGTAATCACATTTTTACAAATAAATATTACACATTATATCCAATCCACTTGGGTTATCAATACCCTGCTATACTGGATTATCTTTAAGCTCAAACAAATTCTTTTGTATTAAATTCAAGATATCTATATCAAACTCAACTGCGATTGCCTAGTGGCTATTGAAATATGGCTTACACATGTGACGGTGATGGACTGACAGTGTTAAACTTAATACCACAGTTTATGATCGTAAAATTCACCCGTGTTCGGCATAAACCCCTATGCATTATTTTAATCCCAAAGCGTTTTTAACGCTCACTAGCTCAGTTGTTCGTCAAAATTGAGTGCTTTTATAAATTCGGTTTTATCTTCTGGTGAAACCAAAACCCGCTTACCATTACTGTAGGTAATTAGCAGTCTGTCGAATGACAACGCAGGCCCAGATATCGGGCTTGAAGATTCACGAAGATCTTTTATGTCGTTTAGTGGTATTCGCCACCGAAAAGGACCACTTTTAATCACTAATATTTCTTGATCGACACAGTAACGAGTCGATACTGCGAGCCAAACAGGTAAACCACTCCCCAATAGCACAACAAAAACAGCCACTAGTAAGGATTCTATGGTGAATGAATCAAAAGCGATAAAACTGGCTGTAGCGAAACAAAATAACGCCGAGAACACTAATATAATCATTATCGATAAATCAACTTTTGAATCAAACTGTTTCATGTGCCCCTCTACTATTAACGTTTGTTTTTAGTGAAGTCTATGATCAATCGAAAAAGTTTTCAAAATGCTTCAGTTCGATTGAATCAATATAAGCTGTTGCTGTGGCTGAATTAAATATTCGGCGCCCGACTCGGTAATTACAGCCATCTCTTCCACCGAGATGGTTTTAAATGTTCCATCGTTGCGCTGCCAACTGTGGAAGCCATCAAAAGCAAACACCATTCCGGCTTTCAGCGTTTTATGGGCAGCCGGTCGCACCGTGGCCCCGCGAGAGCCACCCAGATTAGGCCCGGTATCGTGAGCCACATACCCTACCGGATGACCAGTGCTCCACATAACAGGCTCTGATCCATTTTGTTTCATCAGTTTGCTTTGTGCGGCGTCAACATCTATTCCACGCACACCCGGCTTCATGGCTTTAAACGCTGCCTTACCGCCTTCTCGAGCGCTTAACCAATAATGCTTAATATCCTCTGGCGCTTCGGTTTCTCCCGCAGCAAGCACGTAAGCAAATCGTTGTATATCACTGATCCAGCGATCATACAGCTTGATACCAAAGTCAATCTGGATCACATCACCCGGCATAATCACTTTATCCGTTGCGTGTGAATGTCCGCGATCCGGCCCCGAATTAACATTTGGGTTTTGATCCGGTGCCCAGGCATCGCCCACACCGTGCTGTTTCATTTTAGTTTTTAAAAACGCGGCCAGAACCGCATCGGTGGTTTTACCTGGCACAACGGTTTTATAAGCTTCAATTTGCCACTGAGCGGTTAGCTTTGCCGCCTCGCGCATAATCTCAACTTCTGCAGGTAATTTAATAGATAACCACTCATACACCACGTCATCAGCCGACACCAAACGCTTCGAAAAGCTATTACCAAGTGCTTTCTCTAACGTCATACGCTGGGTGTAGCTCAAACCATCAGCCTGAGCATTATTTGGCGAAGAATTAATGGCAATACGCTCAAAGTTTTGTTGTTTCATAAATTCAGCCACTTTTTCAATCGCCGACTCACCACGGGGGACTGCTATCACTTTATCGTGGATATTCAGTTCAGACAGCGCTTTTGATTCACTCGAAGGTGAATACACCAGAGAATGAAAACCTTTGTCGTTTTGATAGAACAAATACGCCGCAGATGCCCCGGCATTTTCACACCCAATATGATCCGCCAATGGATCATTATTATTTTCCCGACAAACAATTAACCAGGCATCAACCTCGGCAGCTTTCAAAGCATTGGGCAGTAACTGATTAAGCCGTTGTTTACGGATCTCCGGCCAGGGGTTGGTTTTATTGACGAACGATTGCGCCATTGCATTAACGGTCAGTATTGTAAGTCCGAGAATAGATAAATGTTTGAGTAACTTTTCCATACTACTTTGGCGATTAAACATTCTTATGCCCTGTGAATTTTTATTAATCTATAAAAAGCTAAGAGTCTTTCCTGTAACTTTTAAAAAAATTAGTGAGATAGAATTTCTAAAAAAGATTACTTAATGGTTTATCTCTAGCAATACTTAATAGTAGTGCTCTAGAAAACCTTTATCCCATCAAACTAGTTTGCAATAACCGTATTATGACAGTCATATTTATACTACTAAGCCTTCTGAGTACTATGAGGTTTATTCATAATGTATTGCTTAAACACATACCCCCATGGCATCGCAATGATAGGTAATACCACAAGCACGAATGGAAAAATCATACCGTCTGTCGTTTCACCGGACAAGTTACCTGCTTGCCAAAGTGGTAGGGCAACTAAAAAAAGCCAAATAACTTTATAAACAATTTCTAACAGTAGAATTGGTATCATTTGCACTGTCCGAAAAACTCCTAATAAAGCAAATAAACTAAAAGCACCCCAAACGCTCCAGTCCATAGCATCACTTGGATCCCATGTTTTATCATAGGTAAAAATATGTCCCCAGACATCTTTACCGAGGAATATTGCCATCAGTATGTAAACAATTCGCATAGCATAAATATTAATTGGTCGAATACCCTTATATTTATTTTGTTCTGGCTTAAATACATAGCTAAAAATTTTCATAGTTCTTCTCACTTAAGCTTTATTGTTTAACTATCGGCAATGTTATTTGCGAGGGATACTTTGGTGAGTGATAAATAACATTGTTGGCCACAACCGCTTCGATGGCCAGAGCATTATTTTCTCCGGTATTTAAATTTCTCATATACTGGGGAAATTTACTCGACGACACTTCAACCCGAATACGGTGGCCTTTTTTGAACACATTACTGGTGGTTAATGGCGTAAAGTTAATGCTATAAACTTTTCCTTTTTCCATTAACTCAGGCTTATCAAACCCATTACGGAATTTTGCGCGATGAATGGTATCGTCCACATTAAACGCTCTACCATCTGGGTAAACATCCACCAGTTTAATAGTAAAGTCGGTGTCTTTTGCGCTTGAGCTAACAAACAATTTAGCAACAATATCACCGGTTACTTCCGTATCCTGCTTTAATGGTTCCGAGGTGTATACTAATACATCATGTCGCGCTTCAATGGCGCGCTGATCGAACGAGCCGCCTTTCGATAGACCACCGCTACAACACACACTGCCGCCAAGTGATGGAACTGGGTTCATCGGATCGTAGGTAAATTCATCCTGATTACTTTTACTAGGCACAGACGATGTTAATTTTCCATCACCAAACAAACTATTGGCCGACTCCTGACTGCTTAAATAAAAAGTTTGATACTCCACCTGTTTCGGCGGCCATGTTTCTGATTCCTGCCATTTATTCTCACCCATGGTGAAGTACTTTACTTTCGAATGATTTTTCTTAAAGTCACTTTTATCAGACTTCATCCAGTAATCAAACCATTCAATAATAGACTCATTAACATCCAGTTTAACGCGCCCCATATTTCGTTCGCCCACTATCAAATCTTGATGCTTTGGAATACGCCAAAATGAGCAGTGCAGTGTGGGTGCCACTATCGCGTATTGATTCTCTCTAACTTCTTTATCACTTGCGTTATTGCTCACATGATTAAACAGCTCCATGTTCGGACCAATAGAAACATCGTACCAACTGTTTAACCATAATGCGGGAACGCCAAAATCTTCATTGTCGTGATATAAGCCACCTTTAAACCAGTCGGGATGATTGGGCTCGCGCACGGCAAAATCTTTAAAGGGTCCCTTATTGCCAGCTATGTCATCAAACCATTCCACCATAGGTAAATTTTGCGTTTGTTTTTTCCAATCGATTTTTGGCATTTTGGCGGCTAAATCGTAACTGTAACGCAATCGGTTCAAATCCTGCTCCGACATGTCTTTAGGAAATCTTGGATAAACATCTTGCTGTACCGAATACAGCCAGGTGGCAAACAAGGTTTGAAACACGCCGCCTTTGTACCAGTTACCCTGCTCCTGAAACCGTCCAACTCGCCCTATTCCGGCACCCGCTGCTGCAGGCACCATCGCTTTATGAGCCGGATGATCTTGAGCCGCTAGCGCCAGTTGCCACTCAGCCGACGAAGAACAACCAACCGTGCCAACCTGTTTATCGGACCAGCCCTGTTTTGCGATCCAGTCCAATGTATCCACACCATCGGTGCGAGGGTTGCCTAAAATTTCCCAGTCGCCTTCGGAATAATATCGGCCCCGTTCGTTTTGCACGACAAATGCATAGCCATTATCCACGGCCAATTCAGCAAACTTTAACGTTGTGCCATTTAAAGCGTTTTCGTTATACGGAGTCTTCCAGAAAATAGCCGGAACTTTATCAGCACGTTCTTTCGGTAAATACACATCGGTTGCTAAGCGGACACCATCACGCATTTCAATCATTTGCGAACGATAAACATCGGCTTTATTAGTAAAAGCATAATAACTGTCGCAAGCTTTTTTATCTTTATGCACAACATTGGGTAGGTCACAGGTACTGGCGTTTGCCAATAGCGGTGTTAAACAGAAAACAAACAAGCTTCCCAATAAGCGGAATCGTTTTAACATGGTCAATATCCCTAAGTTTTTTATTTTTAATTGTAAATAATATTGTTATATCGTGAGAAATCAGAATTTCTGGATTAACAATGACGGATTAACACTGTTGAACCAACAATGCCGGCTCAACATTATTGAATAAACAGTACCGAACCCGTTTTTTATAAGTGCTACTCTTATACTAGCCCTATGATATTTTGGCAAGCCGACCACTATACAACCTTGCTTTCAGCCTCATGTAATTTCTAATTAAATCAATCTTTGAAAGGCTTGTTTTAAAACATACCATTAAGTTTATCCAGTCACTGGGTTTCATTGGCAACCATGGATCCCCAACCATCGTATGACACAGAAAAATGCTGCGATAAAATGGTCATTAACACACTGGTCTTAGATACGTTATGAAACTCGGTACAATCAATGCTGGTGCACTCAAGCAAGTAATAGTGCTCGTCCTCTGGCTGAAACAGTTTTATATTTGAAAAGTCCATTTTTATCAGACAATCTGCCAGTTTTTCTAATGCCTCTTTTGAATCAGCAGTAAAACTGTGATCGATTAATCGCACCAACTGATCGTCATCCCCCGCTTGTTTAAGTTTATTCAAAGTTGCTTTGTCCAACTCGACACGTTCGTCAATTAATTGCATGGTGTTTAAAGCCTTATAAAGAAGAGGTTTTGATTTGTAACAAATTATTGAGGTTTCATTTGGAATTATCATAATGCATCAATTTATCGTTAACCAACTTTGTTTTTGATATCAAAGATCCTAGAGCGTGTTTATCTTTCGTTCTAGTAACACAAAAAATAATCAATATTTACCGTAACTCTAACCTTGATGTACAAATTACAAACAGCCTTTAAATACGATGCCCTGAACCGATAAACGCCTGGCTAATTTCGCCTTAATTTAATAATGATGGTAGAATTTTCGCTTTTTGTAACCTTAGGCGATTATAAATGACCAGAGAATCAGTGCCTTCAGAGCATAAGAGCGGTTGGTTTAACCGTTTTTTATCGACTGTCGAATTTTTAGGCAATCTGCTGCCCCATCCCATTACCCTATTTGCGTTATTTTGCTTATTTATTATTGTTTTCAGCGGCATAGCCGACTGGATTGGCCTAAGCGCAATCGATCCCAGACCAGAAGGATCATCCGGTCGTGATCCAGATGGCGTCATAGAAGTGGTCAGTTTGCTAAACGCTGAAGGACTGCAAAAAATTGTGACGGGGCTGGTCACCAACTTTACCGGATTTGCTCCTTTAGGCACCGTTCTTGTGGCCCTGTTAGGGGTGAGTGTTGCCGAGCATTCAGGTTTATTATCGGCGGCTCTGCGCCGTATGGTTATGGGTGCTTCCAAACGGTTAGTCACCTTTATGATTGTTTTTTCGGCAATCCTGTCGAATACCGCTTCCGAGCTTGGCTATGTGGTACTTATTCCACTCGCTGCAATGATCTTTCATAGCCTGGGTCGGCATCCTTTAGCGGGTCTGGCCGCTGCCTTTGCCGGTGTGTCTGGCGGCTACAGCGCAAACTTGTTGCTCGGTACTATTGATCCACTACTCGCGGGTATCACCACCCCTGCCGCGCAATTAATCGCGCCAGAGTACGAAGTCGGACCCGAGGCCAACTGGTATTTCATGATGATCTCGACGCTTTTGATTGCCCTGCTGGGTACGGTGATCACGGAAAAAGTGGTTGAGCCCAGATTAGGACCCTATAACGATTCGGAAGCCAGTGAGCCACTTAATGTTCATATTGAACAATTGTCACCCATTGAACGCAAAGGATTAAAGTACGCTGGTTTTACCTTTTTAGCTCTTGGGTTGTTATTGGCACTCACCATTGTTCCTGAAAATGGCATTTTAAGAGATCCCGAAACGGGACTGGTAAAAGGTTCACCATTTTTAAAAGGTATTGTGGCCTTTATTTTTGTTACCTTTGCGATCCCTGGTTTTGTTTACGGCAAAGTTGTCGGCACCATGAGAAATGATCGCGATGTTATTGATGCCATGAGCAAAAGCATGAGCTCACTGGGTATGTACATTGTACTGGTATTTTTTGCGGCGCAATTTGTTGCCTTTTTCAAATGGACTAATTTAGGCACCATTTTGGCGATCAACGGAGCAGAACTTTTACAGGCCATGAGTTTGACCGGCCCAGAAGTATTCATCGCCTTTATCTTAATGTGCGCACTGATCAACTTAACCCTTGGATCA
Source organism: Pleionea mediterranea (assembly GCF_003148745.1). Classification (GTDB taxonomy): domain Bacteria; phylum Pseudomonadota; class Gammaproteobacteria; order Enterobacterales; family Kangiellaceae; genus Pleionea; species Pleionea mediterranea. The sequence goes on from NZ_QGGU01000003.1 coordinate 72,203, forward strand.
TCCTCAGCACAATGGGCAGCCACAGCACCAATTTTTGTTCCCATGCTGATGTTAATTGGTTACGCGCCAGAAACCATTCAGGCAGCCTATCGAATAGGCGACTCGGTAACCAACTTAATAACACCCATGATGAGTTATTTTGGTTTAATACTGGCCGTTGCTACCAAGTATAAAAAGGATATGGGAATAGGCACACTGATTGCCACCATGCTGCCCTACAGTCTCGCGTTTTTAGCTGGCTGGATAATTCTATTTTATGTTTGGGTATTTGCCTTTGGCTTACCGGTAGGCCCAGGCGCTGAAATTTATTATCAGCCTTAGTTTTTTAGATGAGTTAAATAGATTCCTGTTTTTCCGTGTTAGATTTTTTATAGGGTAAAGCAGGAATCTAAGTTTTTTTGGTTAGGTTAGATTCAAATAGAAGCAAGTGTACTCGGGATATAAATCAACCGTTACTTACACTAAGAAGATGTGCCTGTAGTATCTATGGCTCCCACCAAAGACCTTTTAAGCTTGCTTAAATGACTTACCAGCGTGTTCGTTCATCGGTGAAAAAATACGCTGCCATAATAACGGGTATCAACCAAACCAATATAATTTGTATTACTTTCTGAATCCAAGTCTAAACTCTTAGATAAAACGAATATCTACTTTGGCTAAAAAATGTAAGACATAAAAGTCAACTGTAAATTAATCGTTTAAATGACATGTTATTAACTTTTACAATTGCTTGTTTCTTATAAGTCAACACCTTTTATGTCTATGTTTTTTATCTTAAGTTTAGTCAGAGCAACAGATATAAATGCTTTATCCACAAGTAATGCAACGAGACATTTAGCAAAATATGTTTCTGGAATCAAAAAACCGCTGATGCTACCAACAGCGGCTTTAAACTTTCAAAAACAACTTGCGTTAAAACTTTACTGACGACTTACATCTGGCTTAATTTTGTAAGCCATCGCATAAAGTACCGGCACCACTATAAGTGTAAGGATGGTAGCAAAACCTAAACCAAACATAATAGTTACCGCCATGGATTTAAAAAACACATCAAACAATAACGGAACCATACCGAGAATGGTGGTAATGGCTGCCATAGCCACCGGCCGCACACGGCTGACGCCAGAATCGATAACCGCCTGATAAGCCGGTTTTCCGGAGTCCAGCTCTATATTAATTTGATCCACCAGTACAATGCCGTTTTTAATAAGCATACCGGATAAACTCAGTAAGCCAAGTAGCGCCATAAAACCAAACGCCGCGTTCATGGCGAGTAAACCTGCAGCAACACCAATGATTGCCAGTGGCACTGTTGCCCAAATGACCAGAGGTGCGCGTATGGCGTTAAACAAAAACACTGTGATCATAAACATCACCAGATAACCCAGCGGCAGCGAACCAAAAATCGCTTTTTGTGCTTTAGAAGCCGACTCAAACTCACCGCCCCACTCCAGTGCGTATCCTCGCGGCAATTCAATGGACTCAATCGGTTTTTTAATCCGCGACAACACCTGCGCGGCGGTTTCATCACCCAGTACATTATGATCCGCTTGAACGGTTAAGGTGCGTTTTCGATCGCGCCTTAAAATGAGTGCGTTTTCCCAGGCCACTTCAAACTCACTGACCACCTGAGTGATGGGAATATAAACATTCAACACGGGACTGAAAATCTGCAACTCGTCCAGACTATCCACTGATAAACGTTCCTGCTCTGGTGCTCGAGCAATGATCGGCAGCATGTCGGTGCCTTCGCGATAGAGGCCAACCTGTTTGCCCGAGAAATTGGTGAGTAACAATTGATCAAGATCCGACTTGCTGATACCAAGCCTACGAGCTACAGATTCATTAAACTTTGGTCGAATAACTTTGGTTTTTTCCTGCCAGTCGTGTCGCACATTATACGCGCCGTGATCGGCTTTCATAATGGCTTCTGCTTGTTGCGCCAAATCACGTAAAACGGAAGGCTCCGGGCCACTAAACCTTGCTGCAATTTTCGCATCGGTCGATGGGCCTATTTCCATAGGTTTAACTTTCACCATGGCATTTAAAAACTGTTCTTTGGCAAATGCCCGAACATCGGCCATGGTGGTTTTTACCTGATCGCGATTGTTAACCCGAACAATAAGCTGTCCAAAACCTTTATAAGTTTTTTGCGGCGCGTAAGTCAGCATAAAACGGGGCGCGCCCTGACCAACCGTTGAAGACACTTCTTCCACTTGCGGTTGATTCAGCAGATACGCCTGCAATCGACTTAAATCATTTTGTGTTTCACGAATATCCGATCCTTGATAGCGCCAGAAATCAACGTAAAACATGGGTGTGTTCGATGCCGGAAAAAATGCCTGCTTAACATTGCCAAAACCAATAACCGATACCACTAATAGCACCAGCATGGTCAACATAGTGATCGCTCTGTGCTGCATGCACCAGTGCAATAACTGTCGGTACATTTGAAATAAAATACCTTGGTATGGATCATCCCCTGTTGAATGACTTTTTTCTTCTGAAGAAGCCGTTTGCTTTTTGCTTTGTTCTTTAAAAAGTAAATCAGCAAAAAATGGCGTTAGTGTAATGGCCGTGATCCAGCTTAATAATAATGAAATCAACAACACATAAAATAAGCTGCCGGCAAATTCGCCGGTTGCATCGGCCGATAAACCAATGGGCGCAAAAGCGGTGATCGCTATAATGGTTGCACCAAGTAATGGCCATTTGGTTTGTGTAACAATAGCAACCGATGCTTCTACTTTTGTTTTGCCTTTTTTCAAGCCCACCAAAATACCTTCGGTGATCACAATGGCATTATCCACCAGCATTCCCAGTGCAATGATCAAAGCGCCTAAAGAAATGCGTTGCAGATCGATGGCAAAAAACTTCATAAAAATAAAGCTGCCAAGAACGGTTAATAACAAAATTAAACCAATCAATAATCCGCTGCGTAAACCCATAAACAGCAACAACACCACAATGACAATGGCAACCGCTTGAGCCAGGCTAACAATAAAGCCCGAAACAGAATTTTCCACTTCTTTCGGTTGTTGATAAACGGGATTTATGGTCATGCCCACAGGTCTTAAATATTCCAGTTCATCCAGTCGTTTATCAATGGCGTAACCCACATCCACCACATTCACGCCACTGGCAAATGAGACGCCTACAAACAACGCTTTGTGATTGTTGTAACTGACAATGTGATCGGGAACTTCAACGTACTCTTTACTCACCGTTGCCACATCACCCAGATAGATCAGTTTGCTGTCGCCCGGCTTTGATATTAATAAAGTTTCCAGTTCTTTAACGTCTTTAAACTCACCTGTGGGATGAAAACGAATCGACTCGGATCCCACTTTTACCCGACCGGCATTCGACACGGTATTTTGAGTAGCGAGTAACTGGAAGATGCGATCGAACGAAATACCGTAAGCCGACATTTGCTGACTGGAAACTTCCACCACCACTTGCTCCTGACGATTGCCGGCAACCGTTACCTTGCCAACGCCCGGCACCAACACCAGTTCGCGTTTTAAATAATCCACATAATCGTTCAATTCTTCGAAGTTATAGCCTTCACCAGTAATGGCATAGAGCACACCGAACACATCACCAAAATCATCGTACACCAACGGCTGACCAACCCCACTTGGCAGTTGGCGCGATTGATCGTTTACTTTTCGTCTTAACTCATCCCAAATTTGTCGCAGCTCCTGCTTGCGGTAGGTGCTTTTCATTTCGACAATAATTTGCGACAAACCATTGGATGAAATGGACTGAACAAAATCCACGTAGGGTAACGATTGAATGGCGTTTTCGATGGGAAAGGTAACTTCTTCTTCCACCTGCTCCGGACTTGCCCCCGGATAACTGGTGATCACCATCGCCTGTTTAATGGTAAATTCGGGATCTTCCAACTGTCCCAAATTTAAGTAACTGATACTGCCGCCGACCAATAAAATTAATGCCATCATCCAGCTGATGACTTTTTTATCCATCGACCATTCTGCAACACTCATTTAAAGACCCCGCTCTTTATTCCAGGGTTTTACTTTCATGCCTTCTTTTAGAGAATGAACACCAGCTGTCACCACCTGATCGCCAACTTCGACGCCGGTTAAAATTTCAACGCCCTGTTGATGCACCTGACCCAGAGTGACTTTGTGCAATGACACCTGTTGACTGTCACTGTCGTACTTCCAGACATAGCCTTCATCGTTTGAGGTTGTTTGCCCTTCTGGAGCAAATACCGCTTCAACGGGCAACACTATCTGGCTTGCTTTGGTATCGGTAATTTGACTTAAATCAATATGCACCTGCGCCGACATACCCGGCAATACGTTTATTTGTTCTGGAGAGGGCAACGAGAAAACCACTTTATAGGTCAGCGTTATCGGATCGGCCTGTGTATCCCATTCTTTTACCGTTAACAGAAACGGCTTATCTGGCAAAGCATCAAAAGTAACACTGGGCTGATAATTAGAGCCGCGTTTTACCCGCGCAAAAATATGTTCCGGCACCTGAATGCTAATATCCACCCGATCACGATTCATTAATCGTAGGATGTTTTCCTTCGCCTGAATATTTTCACGATTTTTAACGTAGGTTTTAGAGATGGAACCGGCATACGGCGCTCTAAGTTCGGTGTGCTTTAAATCGGATTCGGCGCTATCCAGCTCTGCCTGGGCAATAAGCAAATTGGCTTTTGCTTCATCAAGCTGAGCCTGTGACGCCAGATTCTTTTCTTCTAGCACCTTTGCCCGCTCATACTGGGCTTTGGCCAGCTCAAAGCGTGCTTTACGATCATTTAAGCGAATTTTAAAATCTTCATCGTCGAGCCGCACCAATAACTGCCCTTCTTTTACCTGCTCACCGGGTTTAACCAAAAACGCTTCTATTTCACCGCTCACACGAAACGCCAGCGTCGCTCCCTGATTCGCCTCAACAGTGGCGGGAAACTTACGGATGGCCGTGTCCGACTGATTGGTTACCTGAATAATTTTGGCAGGACGAATAACTGGCTCAGGCGCTGTTTGTTCAGCAGGCTCGCAGGCCATGAGTAATGACACTAACGCGATAGGCGCTGTCTTTATAAACAATCGCATCATAAAAACTTTCTTCATTAGGAGAGCGGAAGGCATGGGGTTCATTATTAACCTCAATTCAAGACTGGATTTTGATTGCGGATCATACTCGCATATCTGCTAAAATAATATTTAACTTATATTTACATCTCATTAAATATTATTTATATAGTAAGCATTATTTATACAATAAGTACCAACTGCTAACGCTTATCAGTACAGGGTTAAGGGTTATGAGTACAGGGTTAAGAGTACACGGATAAGCATACATTGAGTATTTCGTACCCTCCCGATACTCGACAAAAACAGGATAACGACCAGTGAATGTCGAACAACTTAAGATCCTTCATTACATTGTAGAAGATGGCAGCCTGAAAGCCGCATCTGATCGTATGAGCAAAACTCAACCGGCACTGTCCATCGCACTAAAAAAACTTGAAGCCGATGTAGGCTTTGCCATTGTTGATCGCAGTGACTATCGATTAAAGCTCACCGCACAGGGCAGCCTGTTTTACCGGCAAGCAAAGCAGGTACTGCGCGATATGGACAGACTGACCACTCTGAGCGATCAACTGGCACAAGGTGATGAACCCGAATTGACCATTTTGTTTGAACTTGCCTGCCCGCCATCACTCTATCTGGATGCCTTTTTAAAAACCCAGCAGCGGTTTACCGCCACTCAATTTAACTTCAACAGTGGTATTCGCTTTTCGTCCATTGAGTCGGTGCAACAAAATAATGCGCAACTGGGCATTGGCCCCTGGTTTCATATTTTTCATTCCAGTGGCGATTTTCAGACGCTGTCTCTTGGACACTACCATCTGGTGGTAGCAGCCTCGCCCAGATTACTCAGCGGCCAGTCGTCCCATCACTTATCAAAACTGAGCCAGTATCCCATTATCACAACACGAGAGAGCGAGCTTAATTTTGATAATGAAAAACTCTCCGCTTTTAAATCCGGCAGCCAGCAGTGTCGTGTTACCGATCCGGAAACCGCCCGGCGCCTGATGCTCAATCATATGGGCTGGGGAATGATACCGAAACATTACATAGAGCAGGATCTGCAGGAAAAGCGATTGATTCAACTTGAATTAAAAGATTTTGAATCGGAATTCAGTGGTGAAATAAGAGCCTTTCGACGCAACGATAAAACGCACGGCCCGGTTGCCGAATACCTGTGGCAAATGCTAAAAGACAACACAGATTAATGATCCACTAAAAGTTGATACCCCATTAAAGGGTAAAGCCCCGGTAAACAGGATTACAAAACACCATGACATTATTTTTGCTTTCTGGCGCTGCCGTCAGTCTGACGGCCTTACTCATCGCCGATGCCGTAAAACAGCCAAAACTATCCGCAGTTTTAAAAGTTGTCACTTCAGCATTACTGGTGATTTACTGTTTTCATATCTACTTTCAGCAACCATCAACCTATGGGGTATTGATTGTTATTGCCATTACTCTGGGTGCGCTGGGCGATGTGTGTTTAATATCAAAACAGAAACTCTGGTTTGTCATTGGTTTATCCGTATTTTTGCTCGGTCATCTGGTATTTATTGCTGCGTTTTTACAGTACGACTTTAATCCTGCAGAAAGCATGGCCGGTATGATTGGTATTGGCATAGCCATGTACGCGGTGTTTAATCACATCAAAAGCAAGCTGGAAACAACGGCCATGAAAGCCGCGGTGATAATTTATATGCTGACCATCGCCATAATGGCAGCGATAGCCTTAAGCATTCGTGTGGAGGGTGAGCACACCTTAATCGGTTTAGGCGCTATTTTATTTCTGCTGTCGGACTATTTTGTTGCCAATAATCGATTTAATAAAACCAGACTCTACAACCGTGCAATCGGTTTACCGCTCTACTACTCGGCTCAATTTATACTCGCAACCACTATTATCACGCTACAAACCAATAGCCGTTGGCTGCCAGTGTAAATAGCCAATAGCTGATACTCCCCAGGACGGCTGTTTGCTAGAGTGCTTTTGTGCATTTTTTGCTCATCTACAGCAAGAATAAGCACAACCACAAGGAAGGTTTAAGCATATATAAGTGGTTTTGCTCACCTTAAAACCTATTAATGGCATTAATTTAACCTGGAGGGATCCCATGAAAAAAGTCGTGACTTTAATTTTTGTACTTTTACTGTGCGCGTGCGGTGGCTCAGGCGGCAGCACCTCAAACGATGATCCACCTGAAAACAATACGCCACAAAATAATTGGGACAATATGAACTGGGACGACGGAGAATGGGCATGATTATGAATATTGATTTTAATAAGGATAAACCAACAAAGTCCTACAAAGCACTGATAGGCGGTCTAATAGTCGCCACTTTTGGCCACAACATTGCCACGGCTTCTGAACTTACCATTCCAAACAGCTTTACCGCAGGCACTCCTGCCAGAGCATCGGAAGTAAACCAAAACTTCGATGCCACGGCTACTGCAGTAAATGATAACGACTCTCGTATTACAACACTGAGTGGCAATCTTGAGACAACTAATACCACCATCACTGATAACATAAGTCGTATAGCAGCGTTAGAAGCTGCCCTTACCGCGTTAACGCAACGTGTCGATGAGTTTGAGAGTAGTCAGCAAAATGTTATGTTTTCATCCGACACACATTACGCAACCGACTTGGTGTTTTTATCAAACGATGCCGACGGCTCTTTTATAATTCCGGTTACAAACGGGAATCAATCTGAATCCAGCGTGATAGCCACCAATTACGAATATCACCCGATGCCTGGGCTGGATACCGTCAGCTTCAACGTGGCCGAAGATGATACTACCGTTATTATAGAAACTAGCGGAGAAGCTTATCTATCACAGTGGAATGCCTACAGCAGATTAAGTGTTGCCATCCAGATCGACGGCATTATTCCGACATTGGGCGCACAGAAAACCTTACGCATGGTCACCGATGATAATATCTCCAGCGGCGGCAGTTCTTGGACTGTTCGATATCCCGTTCAAATGGATGCTGGTGATCACACTTTTTCTGTCATGCTTAAGGCAGGCAGCCAAAATCAAAGCAGTGTTGGGGTTGATGGTCGATCCATCGAAGGCCATAACGGCAGAATTAAGGCAACTGTTATGCAAGTGCATACCGGTAGCGAATGATAATGCCTGATTTAAATTTTCGATGATTGTAAGTTTAGAAGAATGAAATTCAGCGGTGTGCTCTGTCCGTAATTAATAGTTCCTTATTAATCAACACCGCTGCTTTCGATATCCATACTAAGAAAATGAGCCGATGAATGCTTTCAAAATACGGCCAAATCATTGCAAAAATCGGTCAAATTCAACAAAAACAACCCAGATTGCTTAATTTTTGTTCGCTTCAATATAGTTTTTTGGTGTTAAGCCAAAGTAGGCTTTAAAGCAGGTACTAAAATAACTGCCCGACGAGAAGCCAACATCAAAAGCAACTTCAGAAGCAGAATGATCCTGTTTTAACTTTTCTGCGGCTATTTTCAGTCTATAATTTCTCAGGTATTCGCTAAACGACTGGTTAAGTAATGACCGAACTTTACGTTGCAGTTGTTTTTCACTCATATGCAATGCTGCTGCCGCAACAGGCATTTGTAACTGGCTGTCATGGTAATGATCAGCAACATAACTTTCGAGGGAATGAATAAACTGTCGGTCTTTTTCTGGTACACCAGCCAAATGCTTTTGGCTAGCATTTAAGCCTTCAGCCGCAGTTCCCTGGGTAGAAACAGCAGCAGACGCCTTTAGTCGCTCACTTAATAATTGACGAATACTTAACAAGTTACGGCAACGGGCAATCAGTTCCTGATGTTCAAAAGGCTTGGCGATAAATTCGTCAATATCACTTTGCCAAGCTTTGTGTCGCGTGTCTATATCGCTCTTCGCTGTCAGCAAAATGATCGGTATATGCGAGGTTCGCATATCGGTTCTAAGGGTTCTTGCCACTTCAATGCCATCTTTATGGGGCATCATTAAATCGCTAATGATCAAATCGGGCACCTGCTCCAACGCTATAGCGGTTCCTTCGAGCCCATCTTTAGCCGTTAAACAATGAAAGTCTCCTTCCAATATATCGACAATAAAACGCCTGAGCTCATTATTGTCCTCAATAACCAGAACCTGAGGCCGGGACTCTTGCGCACCGACTGAACGACTCTCGTCTACTGACTGAAGATCAATTGAACCCGATTCAATTGAATTTGATTTGGTAGATGCTGGTTTTTCTTCAACAAAGTCAGTCATCGTATCGGCTGTAACTAATCCTGGCCTGGAACCCATTTCATCCAGTGAACCGTGCTTCCCATTTAAACTTATCGCGCTAACTGCATTATCATTGTAAGTGGCAAGAGGAAGAGTCACCTTAATCAGGCAGCCACCAAGCGATGAACTACGACTGATGTCGACTTCACCCTGCAGCGACTCAACGGTTTCTTTAACCAATGCCAGTCCAAGACCAGTACCTTCTTTATCCTGATGTTGTTCGAGCCGTGTAAATCGCTCAAACACTTTTGAGCGCTCAGCTTGCGGGATCCCTTCACCCGAGTCTTCTACGGTTAACAACACATCATCTTTAATGACTTGAATCTCCAGATGTACATCACCGCCTTCTGGTGTGTACTTAATGGCATTCGATAACAAGTTATACAGCAAGATCTCTATGGACTCTTTGGTAGCCAGAACACAAACACTTGATGAGCAACTGGCTTTCATATTAATTTTTTTCGATTCTGCCAAGGAGTGAAATTGTTCCACCGCCAACTGTGCAAAACTCGAAAGCTCTATAGTGACTAACGATGTATCACCTTTCATTTCGAGCCGGGCAATTTCCAGCGACTGTTCAACCAGATGATGCAATCGTTGAGCATTGGTGAGAACGGAATGCAACAGAGTAGTCGCCAGCTTCCCTTTAGGTTCGCTCAAATAGGCTTTAATCGGGCTTATTATCAAAGTGAGCGGTGTTCGTATTTCATGACTGATATTGGCGAACATTTTATTTTTACGATCCAGCAACTGTTCAATGGTTAACTTCTGTTGCTGCACCTCTTCTGTTCTTAATGAAATTTCATGTTCAAGTTTTTCAGCGCGTTTTTCCAACGTTCGAGTGCGCAATCGAACAATGCCATACACCATGGCTAAAATTGAAATCACATAAATACAGTAAGCCCACCAGGTTAACCAAAATGGTGTTTCAACAGAGAATCTTAGTTTTGTATTTGCCACCCAAGGGCCACCATTAAAAGAAGCTTGCGCTTCAAATAAATAATCATCAGGCGGCAAACTGACAAAGGTAACTTCGTACTTTTCTTTAGTTGCTGTCTGCCAGTCATCTTTATAGCCCTTTAATCGATACCTAAACTTAATATGAACATCATCGTAATAATTAGGATTCGTCAACTTGAGTTTAACCAACTCATGCTCATAAGGAACAAGTTGTTGTACATTGGCCGTATTATTATAGTTATCCGGATTTATATCATTTGTTAGCCTCAGCTTTTCATCATCAACCTTAAAATCCCTTAAGTAAATAAACTGGTTTTGAATGGGCGTATTAAGAATATCGAGATCGACATGGGCAATGCCATTGCCGTAGGCTAATGCGAAGGTATTGTTATCGAAAAAAACGGGTTTTGAGAAATAATCCACATGACCAAAACTATAAGGTCTCAAGTCTATTGAAATATACTGGTTGTTCTTTAAAGAGTAAAAATCCAGCTTGGAGTCAAAAGGAGAGAGGTAATAGCCATCAAGTTCATAAACTTGTCTCAACTTAGCTATACTATCTCGTAGATAGGTCAGAGCATTCCCATCGTATAAAAAAAACTCACTATTAGTGTTAACCAAATAGTTACCTGACCTCAATTTGAGCACCCCTAAGCACCCACCAGTTTTTCTTAACTCTGAGTTAAAAGCTGAGCTTGACTCTAATTTACCCGAGTTTCTAAACACAAATTTACCGCTAAAATCACAACCAACTGCACCATCAGATTCAAAATCATCAGCAAGCATAAATAGAGCATTGTTTTTCTCTAAGTTTAAAAACAAACGAGCATCTTTTTTGGTTTTCAAGTCATATTTAAATAATTCCCCATCTGAATTATAGATAACGCCATCATCAACAACCTTTACAAAAAACAAAACCTCCCTTAATAGCTGATGATTTTCAACCTTATTACTTTGAATGTTTTCCTCAATTAGCAAGCTTTCATCTAAAACTGAAGTATAGAAAAATGATTGATCAGAACTTGTATATTTTGTCGTCGAATCATGAGTATTGATTTGGACAACGTCCCCATTCTCTTCAAGTTCCAACAAGTGCTCGCGAGATAGAATATAGATTCGACCATCGTCTTTCTGCATCAACAATGAGAAAAGCTGATAATTATTTGACTTATATAACACAACGCTTTGCATAAACGGAGAGATATACTGAACTCCTTCACTATGCAAAAACAAAAGTCCACCAGATATATCAGAAATGAATTTTCGACCAGATCGGATTTTTTTAAATGCTGATTTATTCTCAATAAAGTATCGACTAACAGTTTTTCTTTTAGGATCAAATACACATACACCAGAAAATTGAGAAGCAAACCAAACAAGCTCACCTATAGCTATTGCATCCTCAACCTTTCCTATACAACCATCCTCGCCACCAAGTAAACTAACACTACTTAAATCACTGACAAGACCATACAATATTTCGTAACTTGAAAAAAAATAATTCTGTCCGTTTACCTGCTCAAAATGATAAAACGTTTTATCTGATACCTTTTTAAACTTCCTATCATCGGTTAGTACATACAAACCCTGTCTGGTGGCAAAATACACTTCATCACCCAACAACCCAAAGTGAATAACAGACTCGTTTAACTCATATTCTTTTTTAAGAATATTTTTCTTTTGATCGATTTTAAATACTATATTTTCGTGTACAGCATAATAATCACCTTCTACCTTAGACAGTTGAGTCACTTTAACTTTATCTGAGTAATTGATTTCATCTAACCTCTCTTCATCAATAAAATACTGATACACTCCCATGCTCGTACCAATATAAATACTTTCTTCATCGTAAGAGTATTCAAAATCCCAAATAATTAGTGAGTTAAACTCAGGATGTTTTTTCGAGTTGAATTTATTTAAATCATTATTATCGTAATAGAAGAGACCTGATTGAGATGCTAACCATAATCGTCCTGTTTTATCTTGAACAGCATCGAGATAGCTTTCATCATCCAAATACTTTCCTTGAATCTTAGAATAATTCAAAGGCATGGCACCCGCTTTTGCCACAATCAATAGGAAAAATAGGAATATGAGCTTTATAAAACTAAATAAACTTCTTTTCATTTTTCGAAAGTGTTGCTCGCACTGTTCCTTTCATAAGCAAAAATAATTATGCAGGCACTCTATCAGATGTTCATTGAGACAGAAATATAAAGTTAAACACCTTTAGCTGGCCGATAAAGGTGTGTTAATAATTGTTTAAAGTTCTAACCCAACTCGATAAAGCACCTGATCGTGATATCCCGTGGTTATGGCCTTGGCGCCAGCGAGTTCATCATCCAGCTCGGGATCGCCTGTATCAACAATAAGCGGCCGACCATTGAGTGCTTTAAGTTTGGCTTTAGTCGCAATGATGTGGATATTATGCCAACCGACATGTCGAATCAGTTTGGCCGAAATCTGTTGGTTTCCGCGTCCTAAAATATGTCCCTGACCACCTATCAATGTCAGTATTACCTGCAGCTCATTTCCTTGCTCAACAAGATCGAGTAAATCGGCTGCGGAAACATCAGCAGCAATCAACTCATTATTCCGTATTAAATCGACACCCAGTAATGTATTGGCAAGCCCAAGTTGCTCCATCACCACTGCACAGGTTGATCCGGAACCAATGGCGTAATAAATATCGGGTTCCATATTTTCAATCACATCGGCTGCAATATCATCCAGTACCAGCGCTTCAACTTCTTTGCCGCCTTCCTTGGTGGCCTGAATAAATTGCAATGCATCGGGCACTCGCATGCTGCCAAAATTTTTCGCGCGAACCGTGCCCGCACGGAACGCCTGCTCATCAATGTCCATTACCGAGGCTTCCTTTAGCGACAACAATTGGCCAGAAACCAGTTGCTCAATGACGTGCCCCGCCGCTCTGGGCGTTACAGCGTAAACGCCAGAATGAATTTTACAGCCTGCCGGAATGCCTAACACCGGAATATCAAGATCCAGCGCCGCAAAAACATCTCGAGCTGTACCATCACCGCCGGCAAATAAAATAGTATCAACGCCTTGCTGCTCAAATAGCTTAACCACGCGTTGCGTATCGCTGGCGCTGCTTGGCTGCTCAATATCTACTAATACAGTTGGATGAAAACCACAGGCTTTTGCACTATTCTCGCCCATTTCTCCGGAAGCCGTGACTAATTCGATTCGCTTGGCAACCTGATTACTGATTGCTGATAGCGCCTGCTCCGCACGGATGGCCGCCAGCTTTTGAGCGCCTCGCTTGAGTGCTTCATCTCGAATTTCTTCACCATCGCTGCCTTTTAACGCAACACTGCCGCCAATACCGGCAAAAGGATTTACCAGAAGTCCTAACTTAAAAGTTGCCGACACTTACACTTGCTCCAGCAGTTGATGAGTTAAAAGAGGTTGTTTGCCCTGACGAAATACGCCTAACAGCGCCTCAAATAATTGTTGAGCACGCTCCGGCAGGCCATTGTGCCAGTATTCTTGCAACTGGGCGACTACCGCCTGGTGAAACGACTCGGAAGGTTTAGCTTGTTGCCCTAGATTATCGGCCGACAGATGAAAGCGATGACAACAGGCAATGGCCAATGCCCATTCGACGGCTTGTGGCTTCACTTCAACTTGCTCAAACAGTGCCTGCTGTTGGTTGCTGCGACCATCCGGCTCATACCAATAACCAAAGTCATCCTGCAGACGACGTTGTTTTCCGGCAATACACCAGTGTGCGATCTCATGCAATGCACTGGAGAGGTAATCGTGACGAGACATAATTTGCGCCGGATGATGGGCATCAGCGGCTTTATAAAAGGGTTCTTCAGCGCCGTAAACCAGACAGGTGTTTAAAGACGGCATAAAGAGGTCATCAAACAGTGTTTTGATCTGCTTTAATTTGTCGATTTCACTCATTGACGGCCCAATAACCCCTTTGTGCTTAAAAAGCTGACCATTTTAATTCAATCGACAAAAAATAGCAGCCAGATATTGAAACAATTGCTCGTAAAAACATCAGCTTATGGGGTCTAAAATCAAGCTACATTTTGGCTATCAAAAAGTGCCAAATATCTCAATAAAAATAATTTATTTTCGTCAATCTGTCCAAAAAGCCCATATATTCAAAGATATAGCGAAGTTTGTGCAGGACAGCACCATATCTAGTGTATTTTTTTGTTTGTCAGAGAAAAAATCTTGCTATATATTGTGTTCATCTCTTGGAAATCCACCATATCTAGTGAAAATTTTATTCAAAATGACTAACGGGTTTTCCACAAAAAGCACTCAATTTATTAACAGATTTATACACAAGGCGAAGGGACGTAACCACTATGACTGCGCTAAAAAAACAAATAGAAGCTAGTAACTTTGATATTGAACTCCAGACCACTTCTGTGGATATCTGGGACACCAAATATCGACTAAAAGCCAAAGACGGAAAGCCAGTTGATCATACCATTGATGAAACCTATCAACGTGTTGCTCAGGCATTGTCTCAAGTAGAAGCAAAAGACAAGCAAGAAGAATGTTACGAGCAGTTTTTATGGGCATTACGCCACGGCGTGATCCCTGCGGGTCGAATTATGTCGAATGCTGGTGCTTTGGCTCATAAGCCAGCTACTTCAACCATTAACTGTACCGTATCGGGCACCATCACTGATTCCATGGATGGCATTTTAGAGAAAGTACACGAAGCCGGTTTAACCCTTAAAGCGGGTTGCGGCATCGGCTACGAATACTCCACCTTACGTCCAAAGAATGCTTATGTATCGGGCGCTGGCGCTTACACCTCGGGCCCACTGTCGTTTATGGATATCTACGATAAAATGTGTTTTACCGTTTCCAGTGCAGGCGGTCGCCGTGGTGCTCAAATGGCTACCTTTGAAGTGGGCCATCCTGATGTGATGGACTTTATCCGTGCAAAACGTGAAAACGGTCGACTGCGTCAATTTAACCTGTCGCTATTGATCACCAATGAATTCATGCAGGCGGTAATTAACGATACCGACTGGCCGCTGGCATTCCCTATGACAGAAAAAGAAGCCGAAGCCGATAATGTTGATCTAAAAAATGAAGAACAGGTTATCTGGCGTGAGTGGCCGGTTAAAGACGGTTACATTACCGATAAGCAAGGATTAGTCGCCTGCCGCATCCAAAAAACCGTGCGGGCGAAAAACTTGTGGAACATGATTATGTCGGCCACTTACGACTACGCTGAGCCCGGCTTTATTTTGATTGATGAAGTGAACGAAAAGAATAACAACTGGTTCTGCGAAAACATTCGCGCAACCAATCCATGCGGTGAACAGCCATTACCCCCTTACGGTTCCTGCTTATTGGGTTCGGTTAACCTCACCAAATTTGTAAAACATCCTTTTACTGACAAAGCCGAATTTGACTGGCCTAAGTTCCGCAAAGCGGTCAACATTTTCACTCGTATGCTCGACAATGTTGTAGAAATTAATGGCTTGCCTCTTGAAGGTCAGCGCAATGAAATTTTAAGCAAGCGTCGTCATGGCATGGGATACCTAGGCTTAGGTTCAACACTCACCATGCTGTGTCAAAAGTACGGTTCCGACGAATCCGTTGAATTCACCGAACAAGTAACCAAAGAACTGGCAATGGAAGGCTGGCGTGCCGCATTGGAGCTGGCAAAAGAAAAAGGCGCCGCCCCTATTATGGATGACGACTTTAAAGTCACCGGCGAAATGTTACGCAAACGTCCAGAAATGAAAAAAGACGGCATTAAAGTTGGCGATAAAATTAAAGGCAAAGTATTGCACGCAAAATACAGCCGCTATATGCAGCAAGTGGCAGCGGAAGATCCCGAGTTGGTAGAGCAGCTGGCCGAAGTGGGCGCACGTTTTACTCACCACTCATCAATTGCTCCTACCGGTACTATTTCACTGTCGTTGGCGAATAACGCCAGTAACGGTATTGAGCCAAGTTTTGCGCACCACTATTCTCGAAACGTTATTCGCGAGCGTAAAAAATCGAAAGAAAAAGTTGATGTGTTTTCGTTTGAATTATTGGCGTACCGCGCCCTGGTTAATTCAAAAGCGATGCCGTTTACCGACAAAGACGAAGAGCGTTTACCGGAATACTTTATTACCTCCGATGATATTAAACCTA
The DNA here is from genome assembly GCF_003148745.1 of Pleionea mediterranea. Classification (GTDB taxonomy): domain Bacteria; phylum Pseudomonadota; class Gammaproteobacteria; order Enterobacterales; family Kangiellaceae; genus Pleionea; species Pleionea mediterranea. The sequence goes on from NZ_QGGU01000003.1 coordinate 88,658, forward strand.
AGCAACACGTTGATATTCAAGCGGCTGCTCAAAAATGGATCGACTCATCCATTTCGAAAACCGCCAATGTACCAACGGACTTCGATTACGAAGACTTTAAAGATATTTATTTGTACGCCTATAACAAATGTTTAAAAGGTTGCACCACATTCCGATTTAATCCGGAAGTATTCCAGGGCGTACTGGTTAAAGAACAAGATCTGGAAAACACCACTTATCAATTTACATTAGAAGATGGCAGCACTCTCGAAGTGAAAGGCAACGAAGAAATTGAATACGACGGTGAAACACATACCGCCGCCAATTTATTCGACGCCTTGAAAGAAGGCTACTACGGTAAACTTTAATCAAACATAAGATTTCGAGAGAAGGAAATAATCATGTCACACAAAATCGAAAAACCCATCGTAGACTTTAAGGTCAAAAAAGACGATGCAGAAAGCAAAGACGTTGCACCAGCGGCTCAAGAAACCAAAAGTGCAGAAATCGTACAAATGCATGAAAGTGTTGAACGTCCGGAAATGTTACTGGGCTCAACCTATAAAATTAAAACGCCACTTTCTGAGCATGCGTTGTATGTGACCATTAACGATATGGTTTTAAACCCGGGAACAGAGCACGAACTGCGTCGTCCATTTGAGATTTTCATCAACTCAAAAAATATGGATCACTTTCAATGGGTGGTTGCATTAACACGAGTTGTTTCTGCAGTATTTCGCAAAGGCGGCGACTGCACTTTCCTGGCGGAAGAACTGAAAGCGGTATTCGATCCTAAAGGCGGTTACTTTAAACGCGGCGGCCGCTTTATGCCGTCACTGGTTGCGGAAATCGGCGAAGCCATTGAATCTCATTTAAAAATGATTGGCCTGTTAAAAGACGACAGTCTCGACGAGCATCAAAAAGCGCTAATCGCTGAGAAAAAGCAGCAGTTTGAAGACGCCCAGTCCAAAATCACACATCCCGACTCTGAATTTCCAGAAGGCGCGCAGTTGTGTAACAAGTGCATGGTAAAAGCTTCAATTATGATGGACGGTTGCATGACCTGCCTGAATTGCGGCGATTCCAAGTGCGGTTAAGAGTCTAAAGAAAAGGAACCTACTTAATAATAAGACTTCTTCAATTTCTTACTAATTCCCCAATAAAATCCCTTGTAAGCTTAAGGGGCTTTATTGGGGAAGTTGGATCTAAAAAATGCTTCTTTAGCCTTTTACTTCCTTGCTACCTAATAACAACCTTCACATGATTAAACAAAAAATAATTGAATAAGTATCCATAAAGTAGGGCAAGCAATTACAGCTCTTGAGCTTGAATTAGGTTAACCAATAAAAATTTTATTCTATCCAAAGCTAATCTGTTTTAAACTCAAAAAGCTTTAAGTCGCCTTGCATCGCCCCATACTCACTAGAAACAACGCTTTGAAAGTCATCTGAGAAACTAAATCTTTTCCCACTAAAAACTGCATTTCTAATTATGATAGATTGAAACTTACCGTCTAAATCATACCGATAAATCCCACTCTCTTCCAATAAACCTCTTTCAATATAAATAGCGTCACCATGCAATTGCCACCAAGGATAATCTTGTCTTGGCTCTTGAGTTATCACTGGCTCTGTTGAATTGAGCAGGATATTTTTTCGCCATACTCCTTTATCATGATATTTTGTAAAAAATAACTGTTGATGATTATCATCAAACTTTCCGTAGAACCCACCTGAATAGGTTAGCCGTTGTAAATTGTCACCATCTCTATCAATTGCCCAGATTTCCCAGTCACCACTTTTATTACTACCAAAGGTAATTAGGTTTTCGCTAGTACTAAACACTGGAAACATGAGCAATGATTCTGATTCAAAAATCATCCTAAATGTATTTTCCTCAAAATCGAATACCCATATTTGGTTTCTATCGAGCTCCCAAGCAATTAATTGTTTATTCTGAGCGGACCAATCCAATGAGAAAAAACTATAATCATTCATAACGTCTGTCAATTGACGAATGATTTCGCCATTAGCCTTAGCAATCCAGATTTGTTGCTTGCCAGTACGATCGGACACAAAAGCTATCTGTTTTTGGCCGGTGAGATAAATTGGTGCTCGATCTAAACTATCTGTATCTTCAAGCTTTCGATTTTTTCCTTCTTGGACACTATATGTCATGAGGTCAGCTTGCAGCAGCTTTTCTACGACAACTACCTTCCCGGAATTCGTATCAGCAATCGCTTGATCTATATTATTGCCTACAAAAACTGACTTAGTGATTAATTTATCTAAATCCAGTGTAGATATCGAGTTTTTACTTGCGAGTAATAAGCTTCGTTCCTTTTCTAACCAAGAAACTGATTTCGTACCCCATACATTAAGGGGTATTTCTTCTAGGTTTTTGCTTTTGGGATCAAGAACAAATAGTTGTTGTTTGTAAGGACTTTTACGTAAAAACGCAACTTTTCCATTTTGTTTGTTAACATCAAAATAAGTGTCACCCCAACTTGAAGAGGCCGGAAATGTAATCGGAGTAGAAGTACCTACATTTAAATTTACTTTAACAATCTGATTAGGCGCTTCAACCGCTGCTTCTTGTGCTATAAATATTGTAGAGTTTTCTGCCCCCCACTTAAAACTAACTGGAGGAAGCTTTGGATCGCATTCATACAAAGTAGTAGGTATAAATTTCTTATCTTTAATATCATCAACAGAAAGTTGAAAGATTGCACAAGAATCATCAGATGACTTTATAAAACCAATAGATTGTGAGTCAGGAGAGAATGCAGGAGAAAATAAATTAGAAGAATCTGAATCAACCTTCCAACTAACTTCATGGCTAATAGATTTTACGTAAAGGTCAGCATATGCGGTTTCTGGTTTTTTAGACAGATACACCAAGTATTTACCGTCACTCGAAATATCAACATCGTACTCGTATCCTTTCTCGTGAGTCAGCTTAACAACCGGGCTTAGTTTCTTTGATTGTCCGTCCCAAGCCATATTGTATTGGAATATAGTAAAAGCTATGGCAATAAGGAAAACTACTCCCATCAACCAAGTTAGCTTTTCACGATAAGCGAGAACAATTCCTAAATCCGTTCTTAAGTCTTTCGCAGCTATTTTTGTAACAGGTTGAAGTAAACGGTAGCCTTTCTTATGAATAGTTTCAATTAACTGTGAATTCTTCGCATCATCACCTAGTATCTTTCTCAGTTGAGCAATTATTCTGTTTACCGAGGAATCACCAACAATTGCACCTCTCCAAGCTTCCTCAATCAGTTGCTCCCGTGATACAACTAATCCATCACTTTTTAACAAGACAGCGAGCACAGCCATCGCTTGAGGCTCTAGATTAACCAACTTTTGATTAGACCTTAGTTGATTACTTTCCGTACAAATCGACCACTTATTAAATTTGTAAACATGCGACATATATAAACTGATAATTGTTTTTATTAAGGCCATGATACCGAATATTGTCAATTATCACGAGCCTCATAACACTATCCGAACAAAATCCGAACATTATCGTAACGACTCCTTTTAGTAATTTGCTGAGAATATAACTTGCTGATATTTATGAGCTTTTAATTCTCATAACTATTTCAAACCCAAAAACGTAAATATAAACTGAAGGGGAAACCATGAAAACATTAAGATATTTGATAGTTACATTATTGCTCTCAAATTTACTAACCATTTCGGCAGTTCTAGCAGCTGTGCCAAACACAACTAAATCAGCTAATAAGGAAGCAAATGAAGTAGTACAAAAGTGGCTAAGTTCCTGGGATAACAAACAGTATGATAAAGGTAGAAAATATGTTTCAAAGAGTATGACTAAAGCGGTGTCATTCAATGATATTAAATCAACTCTGACTCAACGCCGGGCAGTGCTGGGAAGTGTTGCAAGCCGAAAACTCGTCAAGGTAATTCCTCATAAGAAAATTTACAGTTTTCCTGAAGCGAATTACATAGCATTTATCTTTGAGTCTGAGTACTCAAATAACGAATCAGTAAGGGAACTAGTGCGTGTGATAAACGAAAACGGTCGATGGCTCATATTTAGTGATTTAATGCTCAAAGAAGGCCAATATGATTAGATAATTAAATTAAACATTAAGAAAGCAAAGCTCTAATACTGATTCTTTGCTTTCTTACTTTTTTGTGAACGTCCGCTTTCGAGTGGCACTTTATGAAATATGCGATTAGCGACCGGCTGCAATGTGATGTTTTGGGACTTTTACTCCCCCTAAAACATCTCTTTACTTGTGATCTTAAGTATTAAACTCACCGGCTATCCTATAAAGTTTTCCTTTCAGATCAAAAATCTCCATTTGATATATTCAGTTTTCCTCGAAAATAGGCTATAATCTAACCGTTTTATCAGTCAATCTAATCAGTACCATTAATTTAGTACCTCAAGAAAAGTCAAAGTAATCAGTCAACATGCCAGCTCATATTGTTAAAGTCGTTCCAGCTCGTCTGGATAAAGATTGTATGGAAGTTACCCTGCGTCTATTACCGGGTAAAATTGGCCAGTGGATAGGTCGTAAAGAAAAAACCATTACCTATAAAGGTCAGGGTAACGATTGGTATCGCTATCCCTGTTACACCCCTGCTTCGGGCAAAATGGCGAAGTTTTTAAAATCGATATACCGAGGATGGGAATATCGGCACATCCAGTACCGATTTAAACAGAGTGTCCGTAAAGCGGGCTAAAGTTTTCTAGTCCTGTTTTATAACTTAACTTTCTCTAAGCTAACTTTATTTTAATTCTTCCGAACTGATTTCTCTGCGCAACTCTTTTGATCAGGGCGTGATGGACTTTGCCTGGTATTAAAAATACTGAATTGTTTTGCTCTCTATAAAGAGACGTTAAGTACCTATGAAAAACGACTCTCTACAAAAAGACATTGGCTCACTAGAAAGACGCTTGCTGCAATTGCTCTTTCGTTAACAGAAAGACGCCGTCACCACCGCGTTCAAACTCCAGCCATTGAAACTCAACGTCCGGATAGGCTTCTTGCAGTGCAGGCCAACTGTTGCCGACCTCAACCACCAGAACCCCCTGCTCCGATAAATAATCGTTCGCCTGTCGCAGAATCTTTCGGGTCAAGTCCAGACCATCAATCCCACTGCTTAACCCCAGTTCAGGCTCTTTACGAAACTCTTCCGGGATATCCGCCATATCTTCTGCATCTACATACGGCGGATTGGATACAATAATGTCAAACGGCTGCTGAGGAATACTGTCAAAACAATCGCTCTGTAATAATCCCATTTGTTCCTGCAATCCATGTTGCTCAATATTAAATTCGGCAACTTCAAGGGCATCGGTTGAAATATCACTGGCTGCCACAAAGGCCTCTTCAAAATAGGTTGCGCAAGCAATGGCAATACAGCCGCTGCCCGTGCATAAATCCAGAATCGAATGTACCTGAGCAGGATCAATAAACGGCGCAAACTGATTTTCGATCAGTTCGGCAATGGGCGAACGGGGAACCAATACTCGCTCATCCACATAAAAGGGTAACTGACAAAAATAGGCCTGATTGGTCAAATACGCCAGAGGGATTCTATCGTTGATCCTTGCTTGTAAGCGTTCCGTAATCAGCTGTTTTTCAACCTCCGTCAGACGGGCATGATAGAGTTGATCGGGCAAATCAAACGGTAAATGCAAAGATTGCAGCACCAGCGCCACTGACTCATCCCAGGGATTATCGGTACCATGGCCTAAGAATACATCGGACTGCTGCAATTGGCTGGTGCACCAGCGAAGCCAGTCCGTAATAGTCTGTAACTGGGATCTGGCGTCGGCACAGGTTGTATTCTCTAACATTATTTAATGTCCTGTTTCATGTCGCTGTTTAGAGAGCCGTCATGACTTGCGGCAATTGAGTCAGGCTTTTTCTCATTGGTAATGTTCTGAGGCAAATCACTCACAATTTCAGGCTCCAGTAGTGATTGCATCTGATCTCGAACAGCATCCGATAAGGCTTTTCGGGACTCAATAGTATACTCGCTGGCATCAATCGCATTACCAACTCGAAACTCAATGGTCTGGTTAAAATTCATCCGAAAACGTTTGGCTGGCAATACCCGATGAATGTCCTTAATGGCAACCGGAATGATCAAAGCCTGGGTTTGTATCGCCAGATGCATGCCGCCTTTTTTAAAGGGTAATAGTTGACCATCCGCAGAACGGGTTCCTTCGGGAGCAACCCAGAGCATGATGCCATCTTCCATTTTTGCTTTAGCCAGTAACAAATCCTGCCGGGCCTGTTCTTTATTTTGCCGGTTAATTGAAATAAATTCGCTTAATCGCATTGCCCGACCAAATAGCGGGATTTGAAATAACTCTTTTTTCGCCAGCATCCGCAAACTACCAGGGATCGCAAGAAAACTGACCGGAATATCATAGGCACTGGAATGACTGCACATAACGATGCAGGGGCGGCTTTCATCACGCTCAAAGTTGCCTTTAACCACCACCTTCAGGTTGATAAGGGAAATCAGTCGGCTCGACCACTGACGGATCACCCGATCGATGGTCGGTCTGGGGTTTGATGAGCTCATCACAACAACAATGGCTTTAAAACTGTAATAAAACGTAATTGCCCATGAACTAATTGTAATCAGTAAGGTTCGAATCAACCCGGCCCGTTGGCCTCGGCTTTTGCTCAAAGAAAGGTTTGAATGTTCCAAAGTGGTGGATCTCAACTCACAAATAAGGTCGCGATTTTACAATCAATCCAGTTAGATTGCCACGCGACAAATAGCTCAAACACCAAGGTGCTAATGATCAGGCGAATAAATGGCTGCCAGTTGCCAATCCCCGTCATCCGCTTTAATGCATTTGACGATTTGAGCTGTTTGATAACCAGCCACTCTTTCATCGCCGGTTAATTGCTTGGTTAATCGCCCGACCAGTGGCATATGGCTCACTAACATTAACTGTTTCGACTCAGTCGCGTTAATCAGTTCAACTAACATATCTGGGTCACTGTCGGGCGTTAATAATGGCTCTTCTATGGCGTGGATCGGCTTTTGCTGTAAATGCTCAGTCAATTGTTCACAGGTCTGTTGAGCGCGAACAAATGGGCTGAACCAGATATCAAGCGGAAACTCCAAATCAAGCTTTTTCGCCACTGAAGCAACCTGCTCAGTGCCAGACTGACTTAATTGACGTTCTCTATCACTTGGTGCATCCCATTCAGCATTACCATGACGCATGATCCACAGGCTTCTCATATTAGAGCTCCTTTAAAAAGTCTCTGACTAATATTTGCCCTTCGGTTGATAAACGAGGACCGAATTCCTTAACCAGCCGCGCAGAAGCAAAGCTGGCTAATTGACCGGCTTTTTCAAAACTTAAGCCGTGGGTAATTCCAAATAAAAAGGCTCCGGCAAACAAATCACCCGCACCATTGGTGTCAACGGCATCAACCTTATGGGCGGCAACTTCTATTTTGCTCTCACCATCCCAGATAACAGCCCCTTTGGCGCCATTGGTTATTGCAAATGTTTTTGCGTGATTTTTAAGCGCTTCGAAGGCATCTTCCAGAGATTCTTGTTCGGTGAACATTAAAGCTTCATCGTGATTACAGAACAAAAGATCGATATTGTCACCCAACATTTCTTTTAAGCCATGATGAAAGAACTTCACCATATTGGGATCGGACAAGGATAAGGCAGTTTTGACCTGATTATTTTCGGCAAACTGACGAGTGGCAATGGCTGCCTCTCTGGCCGAATCCGTGCTGACAAGATAACCTTCTATGTACAACCATTCCGAGTCGGCTAATGCCTGTTCATCAACCTGTTGATAACCCAGTTCGCCGGTTATGCCTAAGTGCGTATTCATGGTTCTGTCTGCATCAGGTGTCACCATTACCAGACATTTACCCGTAACGCCTGATTCCAGCGTCATATTATTCAAATTTGAAACCACACCTTCCTGCTCAAGATCCTGAGCATAAAACCGGCCGGTTTCATCATCAGCAATTTTGCAACTGTAATAACAATGCGCACCCAGTTTTGCAGCACCAATGACTGTATTAGCCGCCGAGCCACCACAGGCACGGTTATGGTGCTGACCGGGCAAAGCATCGAGCAAATAAGCCTGACGTTGTTCATCCACAAGTGTCATGACACCCTTTTCTATCGCCAGATTTTGCAGCTCTTCATCGGTAACTTCTATTTCAATATCAACCAATGCGTTGCCAATACCATAAATGTGATATTTCTTCATGCTTATGTGCCTTGTTATTCCGCCAATGTGTTAAAATCTGGCCTATATTTTTAAAACTTAACGCGCATTAAACAGGCTGAGCCTAATAATTTCAAGCTATGACGACTTTATTTGTTGAACAACTGACCGTAATTGATTTTTCATACTTTGATCCTGATCGAGGAATTGTTGGTGAAAGCTGGATACTCGATGTCGAACTGGATGGCTCTCTTGATGATAATGGAATGGTATTTGACTTTACCCATGTAAAAAAACAAATCAAACAGTATGTTGATCAACTGATCGATCATAAGTTTGTTGTTGCCAATCATTATAAAAACCTTAAAACACAACTGGAATCGGATCAGTTAACCTTGGAGTTACACACCAACAACAAGGATTATTATTGTCACAAATCACCTGTACAAGCCGTCACCTTTGTACCGGCCGAAACTATTTCAATCGAAACGGTATTACCCTTTTTACAAGACAGCATTAAATCCATTTTACCCGCCAATGTTCACGACCTTAGAATTCGTTTAAAAGAAGAGTCTATCGAAGGCGCTTTTTATCATTACTCTCATGGACTTAAAAAACATTTTGGCGATTGCCAACGGATCGCTCATGGTCATCGTTCAAAAATTATTGTTCATCGTAATAATAAACGTGATGAAAGTCTCGAGCAAAAAATAGCCGAAGAGTGGCGAGATATTTATCTTATTACCGAAGGTGATATAACCTCACGGCAAAATCTAAATGAAAAGCCCTATGTAACCTTAGGCTATTTAGCCAATCAGGGAAGCTTTGAGTTAACATTACCAGAAGACGTTTGTGATACGCTGGAAACAGATTCAACCGTCGAACTTATTGCTGAGCATCTCGCCCAAAAGCTCAAACAGGAAAATCCAACGGATACCTTTTCTGTTCGAGCATTTGAAGGTGTTAAAAAAGGCGCTATTGCAAAAGCCTAGAGCGTGTTTATCTTTCATTATTTGAGATGCAGGTGGTTATTTTATGGCACAACAAGGTAGAGGGAGTGGTGAATAGTTATTCTCCACTTTGTCTCCTGAGTCGTTCTACCTCCTACGTCCTGTAATCGTATTTGAATGACCGATAACGCAGTTGTGCCATAAAATAACCCCTGCCCGAAGGGTTGAGGCTAAAATTAAGCCACTCTTTGTTGAGAATTTCTTATTTAGAATAACTAAACCTTAAAATTCACGCCTCGATTGGCTTAATTTTAACTCTCAACATCTCAAAGAATGAAAGATAAACACGCTCTAAATATCAAACTCACTCCAAATTGGACAATGATCAGATGGTTTTTCCATTGCCCGAATATCATAATCTATTTCGGAAGCTATACATTTATCGTACAAGCCTTTGGTCGCAACAATTAAATCAATTCTTAACCCTCGTCTTGGATCATCATCAAATCCTCGGCTACGATAATCAAACCAGCTATAACGATCGGAAACATCAGCATGATGTTTTCGGAAAGTGTCATAAAAACCCTTCGACAATAAAGAGTTCAGCCACTCTCTTTCTTCAGGTAAAAAGCTGCACTTTCCGGTTCTTAACCAACGCTTTCGATTGGCATCACCAATACCTATGTCAATATCCTGATGCGAAATATTGAAATCACCAAGTATTACAAATTCATCGCAATCAAGTTCACCCACCATGGCATTCAAATCTTTATAATACTTTTCCTTCGCTGGAAACTTTGTTTCATGGGCTCGATTTTCACCTTGTGGGAAATACCCATTAAACACGCCAATGGTTTTTCCATTGACCTCATAAAAAGTAGTAATAGCGCGACGTTGAGCATCAGTCCCGTCGGCTTTAAACCCTTTAAGGACATTAACCGGTTTTTGTCGAGAAAAAGTTGCCACACCGTAATGACCTTTCTGACCATGAAAATCCACGTGATAACCAAGGTTTGAAACTGCATCAAGTGGAAAATCCTCATCGGATACTTTGGTTTCCTGTAAACAAATAACATCCGGATCGAGTCGTTCTATAACGGCTTCAAGCTGGTGAATACGTGCTCTTAAACTGTTTATATTAAAAGATACCAGTTTCAAAATTGTTCCTCTTCTTTCTCTGTATAAATACTTAATTGATAGTCAAGTTAATTAAAGCCATTTTTTAACTAAAGCCACTTTACTTGAGCTGACTCAAGAGAATCCGACGCGATCAATTGACAGGTATTCTTTTCTGCCGGGGGCAACTTAACATTATGTACCATAAGTTCATCTCGCCGAAACGCATGAATGGTGATTTCATCGGCAACCTTATATTGACTGATACATGACTCTATTGAAGCTGCGTCAACTTTAATACCATCAATCGCGATAACAATATCGCCAGTGGACAGCCCTGCCAAATGCGCGGTACCACCATGATACACACTGACAAGCTCTGCACCCAGTGGATTAGACTTAACAGTGGCCGCAAGATTAACATCTGAGCCAGGCTCTTTGGCCGTCATGTTTTTATAACTGCTGGTTGTGTACCACTCAAGGTTTACACCTGCCAGATTCAAGCAATTGTCTAATGGCAACTCTTTGGTTGAATAGACAGCATCATTAAAAAATTCTTTCAGATCTAACCCAAACTCGTCAGTGATAATCTGCTCAAGCGCCTGCTCTTTTAGGCCAATTTGTTTTACCCCATAATTATTCCACAGATATTGCATAACATGATCCAGACAATGTTTATTGTTGGATGCTTGACGAATTAATATATCCAGACAAAGGGCTATCAACTTACCTTTGGCATAATAACTGACAATGGCATTTGGGGCGTTTTGATCCTGCTTATAAAACCTTGTCCAGGCATCAAAACTTGATTCTGCAGCCGACTGCAATAAACGTCCACTTCCACGATGAACACGAGTGACTATTTCAGACACTAACTGTAAGTATTGCTTTTGATCAATAACACCCGACATATAGGCAACTCGATCTTCATAGTAAGAGGTAAAACCTTCAAAAATCCAGAGCTGCTGAGTATAGGACTCACTTTGCAAACCATAAGGCATAAATGCTTCTGGCTTTATCTGCTTGATGTTCCAGGTGTGAAAGTATTCATGACTGCACAGGGTTAAGAAGCCAATATAATCATCTGTCATTTTTGTCATATTGGCCGTTGGTAAATCTTGACGACTGCAATGCAAAGCAGTTGAACTGCGATGTTCCAGTCCGCCATACCCATTACCCAGCACAGTGACTAAAAAAACATACTTTTTAACACAGCCCGGTAACTCACCGAACAAGTTAATTTGCCACTCACAGATCTTTTTCAAATCCGCCGCCAGTCTATCTAAATCGGCGTTATGTTTACCATACAAAGCAACCTGATGAGGCACACCTTTTACGTCAAATTCACAAGTTGTTAACTCTGCAATTTCAACAGGGTGGTCAATTAATGTTGAATAATCTTCACAGCAATAATAACCCCATAAATTATCATCAATAGGGTTAACTTTGGAATCAGAGTACTCTGGCATGGATGTGGCTATTGACCATTTTTTTGCGTATTCAAACGCAGGTCGATAAATCATTAGCGCACAAGGACTGTCCGATAACTCAACAGGCTCAAGAAACAAACTGGTACCATTAAAAAATGTGTGAGTTTGATCAAGATGAGCACCTCGCACTGACAAGTCCCAGGCATAAACCAATATATCGACAGAAATCAAACCCGGTGTATTTAATACTTGCCACTTAGACTTGGATAGTTTTTTTATTTCAAGATCGGAACCACTGCTATCCTTTGCAGATATAGATACGATATTTCTGGCAAAATCACGGATCATATAACTACCAGGGATCCAGTCGGGCAATTGCAACAACTGATATTTTTTTGCGTCCGATAACGTTAAACGGACTCTAAATATATGAGCCGCAGCATCTTCAATCCACACCTGATAACACACAGGAAATTCTGTAACCAATTTTTTATTTGTCATAAATCTCTATCTATAAAATCTTATTGAGTAATGTAGTTTCAATCCACTTTAAATCGATTGTTTTTCAATAACTCTTTAAACTTGGACAGCTCACAAGGTCGACTAAAATAGTAACCCTGTGCATAATCACAGTCATGTGAACGCAGATAATTCAATTGAGTTTCAGTTTCTACACCTTCCGCAACAACCTTCATCCCAAGGCTTTTAGCTAAAGCCATAATGGCATTAACTACTTTTTCTTCCGTAGAGGTATCAACAATATCGGATATAAATTCTTTATCAATTTTTAGCTCATCAATATAAAACCTTTTTAAATAACTTAGCGATGAATACCCTGTGCCGAAGTCATCTACCGAAATGGTTAAACCAATCTCTTTTAATTGCTTTATGACTTCTGATGTCTGGCTTGCATTAGTCATCAACAAACTTTCTGTAATTTCAATTTTAAGTTGTGACGGTACAATCTTATACCGTTCCAAACATTCTCGAATGCTACTCACAAAGCCTTCATGCATTAACTGGCGAACTGATACATTAACTGCAATAGTAATATTGGCATTGTTAAAACCATTTAACTCCTTACAAACGGTTTCTATTACAAAGCGACCAATTTCAATAATATAACCAGTCTCTTCAGCCAAAGGTATAAAATCACTTGGGTAGACTTCACCAAGTGAAGCATTATGCCAACGAATTAAAGCTTCTGCAGATACGATGGACTGAGTTTGAACATCAACAATAGGTTGGAAAAGCACTACAAATTCATCATTTTTAACAGCGTCTCTTAAGTATTGCTCAATATTCAGTCGGTGAATTAAGTTGCTGTGCATTTCATCCTGATAAAAATAATATGCGCCTTTTCCCTGATTTTTTGCATAATACATAGCTGTGTCAGAGTATTTCATAAGTGACTCAGGCTCATCTGAGTCTTTAGGAAACTGACTGATACCAATACTGCAACTGATAACCACTTGAGTTTGTCCGAGATCAATCGGTTGTTCTAACAGTTCCAATATTTTATCCGCAACAACCGATAACTGTTGTTCAGACTCATATTCTTCAATTATCAATAAAAACTCATCGCCACTGAGTCGGGCCAGTGTATCTTCACTGCGAATACAGGCACTAATAATTTCTGCGGCTTTCTTTAATAAATGGTCCCCCACCTGGTGTCCAAACGAATCATTTACTTTTTTAAAACCGTCCAAATCGATAAACATAACGGCTATCTTATGAACATGCCGACGTGCTAAAGCTATAGCGTGTTGTAATCTGTCTGAAAATAAATTTCTATTAGGTAAGCCCGTTAAAGAGTCGTAACGCGCCAGGTAGCTTAACTTTTCTTCAGCCATCCGTTTTTCAGTGATATTGGAAAATATCAACACACTTAAATGTTCTTCCAGCTCATCATCATCAATATGAAAGGCTTCCAGCGAGCAGAGTATATTCTTGCGCTTTCGGTTACACATCCAGAACTCACCAAACCAGGTGCCTTTGCTTTCAATATCGCGCCACAGTTTCCTGTAGAATTCACTCGAATGTTTATCGGATCGCAAGCTGTCTAAATTACTTTGCTTTACATCTTCAAGACTGTAGCCGGTAATTCGACAAAAAGCAGGGTTAACAAAGGTGACTTCACGATCTTTATCCAATACAACGACAGCTTCCGTCATGCTTCGGATAATTTCGTTAGACAACACACTTTCTAACTGTGCACGTTTTAAATGAGTAATATCAGTATAGGTGCCTGTAGCACGAATAATTTCACCCGATTTATCATACTCTATGACTTTCCCTTTATCGTGGATCCACCGCCATCGACCTGAGTCCGACATAACACGATACTGCACATCAAACTCATCCTTGTCCTTTAAAAAACGTTTTCGCTCTTGCTGCACACTCACTTTATCTTTCTCATGAACAATATTATCAATAAAATCGAAACGAGATGAGTCAGTAGTGTCATTAAATAAATGCTTAACATTAAAACGAAATACTTTATCTTGTGCTTTTATCCAATCCCACAAGCCTTGTTCACTTGCGGTTAAAGCCATCTTTAGCCGATCTTCACTGGACTTTACTCGCTCAAAGGTAAGCTTTCTTAATCGCCTGCGACGCACTTCCTGATAAACAATGATCGACAGAAAAACGATAACTATTAATGCATATATAAGTTTTGCCCATAGAGTCTGATAAACACTTGGAATGATAATTAACTCAAGTTGATTTTTAGCTGCCTGCCAATCACCACCATCCACTTTTGCTTGCAATTCAAATGAGTAACTATCAGGCTCAAGACCTGCAAGAACCACATCATCAGAACCACTGATATGAACCCAGGGCTGTTCATTTAATTTATAGCGAAATACCGTATTTACATTAGGACTTAAGTGACTACTACTGAAACTTAAGTTAATGACATTTTCATCGTTATGAAAATATTGTTTACCTTCAGGAAAATAAATGGTTTTAGAGAAATTTTCACCAAATCCCAACCTCGTAATCCAGACAGGTTTACGAATAGAATCACTACTACCCATTTCCGATAGCCAGGTTATTCCTCTGACGCCACCAAAATACAAAGCATCTTTTGACTGAAACTTCGAAGCACCATTAAACTCCAATTGGCCAAGGCTATTCACGTTATCGTAATTGATAATGGTGTTTTCATTACGATCCAGCACGCTAAGTCCACGATTAGTTGATAACCAGAAATAACGATTGGCTAATAAACTTACAGAATAAATCGTATTATCAGATAGCCCATCTTTTTTAGTATAAAACCTTATATCGTCAAGGTTTAAATTTTTCACTTTTAACTGAGCCAGACCTGAATGAGTACCAATAAAAAACTCATCGTCATTCACCGGAATTATGTCTCGGATAATTGTGTTATCCATAAGTTTATTAAAATCACTTAATATAAGCTGCTTATCATTAACTTGAAGCTGTGTCAGCCATAAGGATTTAAGCGTTCCAATCCATAACCTTTGATGTTTATCAACCAATACCTTAATTAACATAGTGGGCTGTAGAGTTAAGGTACTTGATTGTCCATTTACCTTTTGCTCACTTACTTTTTGTGAACTTTCATTTTCAGACGACTCACCACTTAGATAAAGTTGTTGTTCAATTTGTTCTGTAAGGCTATTTAAAACCAACAAGCCTTGAGAGTTGGTAGCAATGATTAGATAGTGCTTAAACGTAGAAAGCGAGCGGATAAAAACATTATTCTTTTTTAACCCATGATTCTCTTCTAAACTATTATTCTCTTCTAATCTACTATTGTTTAAATCCGATAACGTTAAATTTACTTTGCTGACCGTTGACTTTGACTTGTCGTATAAATACAAACCATCTCTTGCACCTATCCAGATACTGTTTTCATCTTTATTTTCAAAGGCCATAATGCCCGACATAGGTACAGTCGCAAGACGCTTCTTACTTCGTTTATCCAGTTTAACTAAGCCATCGTTAGCACCAACGATTAGGTTATTGCTATCTTCAATAATCGCTCTTATATTATTAAACCCAGCTTGTTCCGGTGCTTCTGGTTGGTGAAAACCGAATAATTGACCCAGCATATCGAAGGATAAAATACCCTCGGAAAATGTCCCAACCCATAACAAGCTATCACTGCTTATATACAGCCGTTTAATTCGATTATCTGAAAGTGTTGAATTGTTATTGTTGTAGTGATTCATCACGCTATTGGTTAAATCAAGGGTAAAGATTCCTTCACCATTGGTTGATAGCCACAAACGATTTTTTGAATCCAGAGTAATGTCTGTTATTACCTCTTTATCAAAATCGGGAATTGCCATGATGGATTCCCAAACTTGATTTGGGTTTAAGCGAATGATCTGCTCATCAGCAACAAAATAATGTTCACCATTTCTTATGACACCTTTTATTAGCTTTCCGGAATATTTTGCTGGAACCAGTTCTTTTGTATTATCGGTGGCTGAAAAGATTATCGACTGATCTATGATATAACTGGATGAGACGTTGTCCGTCTGACTGGAAACGTTTTTTATTTTCTGAATGGATGAACTGTCAAACAATACCTGGTAGCGATTATCAACAACAGAATATCGCCCTATTTCCTGACTGGTCACTATATAAAGCGCTTGCTGCTCCGACAGATATTCGATATCCCGTATAAACCCATTGGCTTCAAGCTCTTCGTAACTCACCACCTGCTTAAAGCTCATGGTCTGCCGCTCAAGCACACTCACACCGTTTAGCGTAGCAACCCAAACTTCACCTTCTGGCGAAGAACTGATGCTAACCACAAAACTGTCGAACAGTCCATTTGGTGCATCAATACTATGTTGGAACAAGGTCAAGTGGTCACCATCGTATAGATGCAGACCACTTTGGGTGCCTATCCACAAAAATCCATAAGCATCTTCATGGATGGCTTCAATACTGTTTTGATTAAGTTGTTCGGCTGACTTTATTGGGTTCAGCAGCAATCGCTCGGGCAAACTAGCGCTTGCTGAGATAAAAGCAAAAACCACAATAATAAGAGCGAAGAGTCGATGCAAAATAATTAGTTTTGTTATTTATTTCAATTATTTAGAGTATAGTCAAAATTAGACGTCTGTTCATCGTAATTTAAACCGACTATTACATCCTATCGTAAGCCGCCGATAAGATATACCGCAGCCTTTTGTATTACTGATTTCAACGCAAAGGCGAGTTTATCTGGGACTTAATACTTGAAACCAAGATTAGAATGAGAAATAAAAAATCTGCGACTCATAAGCCACTGTTAAACACGGACAAAGTTAACCCGAATAAACGTATCAAGCTATTGAGTCTGAATAGAGAGAATATATTAAGAATGGTGCCCGGGGCCGGAGTCGAACCGGCACGGTGTTGCCACCGAGGGATTTTAAGTCCCTTGCGTCTACCAATTTCGCCACCCGGGCATTACTGCGATGCTTACAGAAAAGCATATAAAAATAAATGGAGGCTGGGGTCGGAATCGAACCGGCGTACACGGAGTTGCAGTCCGCTGCATGACCACTCTGCCACCCAGCCCTAATTCAGGGTTCGACTATCTGACTAACAGCCCTGAGTCAAAAAAACCTCGAAACTCATGAAGTCCGAGGTTTAATCTTAATGATAACGAAAACTGTTCGTTATCATTTAAAGCCTTGATTTGAAACAACTATCCGAATCAATGCTATTAACAATCTGGAGCGGGAAACGAGACTCGAACTCGCGACCCCAACCTTGGCAAGGTTGTGCTCTACCAACTGAGCTATTCCCGCGTCGTTAAGTGCGGTGCATTTTACAGTGTGAAATAAATCTGTCAAGCACCAATTTTATTTTTTTCTTTGATTCCCTTTTGCGTCTATTTTTTGTTCAAAAACAAGCTGTTACGTGGAATCAGAGAAACCGGAATTATCCTTATAATTCTTTCGATGTCAAGTAGGGCCAAGCCGCTTTTATGTAGATATACATGGACCATAATGTTAACGCTACCGAGACATACAACGAGAAATACCCCAGTATTACAAACAACGGATAACCAAATACATCGACTAACGAGGGTTGAGCGCCACCAAGAATTAAAAAGAATATAGCACCCAGTTGCCATAGCGTTTTTACTTTACCAATAAATGACACTTTCACATTAGCACTTTTACCGTACTCAGCCATCCATTCCCGCAAGGCTGTTATGGTAATTTCACGACCAATAATAACCAACGCAGGTACAGCAACCCAGGGTGTCTCATAAAGCTCAACGATAAGCACAATGGAAATAACCACCATTAACTTATCCGCCACCGGATCAAGAAACGCACCCAGTGGCGAAGTCATATTAAAACGCCGTGCTATATAGCCATCAAACCAGTCGGTCCATCCTGCAACCGCAAAAATGATGGCTGCGCCCTTATAGTTCCACTCAACTGGCAAATAGAAAACCAGTACAAACACCGGGATCATTAAAATACGGAACGAGGTCAGGATATTAGGAATATTCATTAATTGATCAGTTTTCTTTGTATTTTGTTAGAGTATAGAGAGATGCCAAAGCTTACAAAGCATGTCACTGATGCTTCTTGATGGCGATCACATTTGGCGGACAAATTGTTATAAGCATGATATTAAAATCCTGTTGCTTAAACTGCCCTCAGTTTTCATGCAGGTAATTATAAATCTTTTCAGCCAGATGTGTATTAATTCCATCAACCTTTTTTATATCTGCCAGTGCTGCGGCTTCAATGTTTTGCAAACCACCAAAATGCTTTAACAAGGCCTGGCGCTTTTTAGGCCCAACACCGGGGATTTCTTCAAGCCAGGATTTAGTACGCGCTTTACCCCGCCGGCCACGATGACCTGCTATTGCAAATCGATGAGCTTCATCTCTAATGTGCTGGATCAAATGTAGCGCCATGGAATGTTCAGGCAAAACCTGAGCAACGCTTTCCCCCGGCCAAAAGATTTGTTCCATACCCAGCTTGCGCTCCACACCTTTGGCAACCCCAATACAAACAATCTCTTTAAGGCCTAGCTCATCCAGTGCTCGTTGAGCAGACTTTAGCTGCCCTTTTCCGCCATCGATTAATACCAGTTGCGGCAATAACTTTTCTTCTTTTAATAATCGTGCGTAACGGCGAGATACCGCTTGCTCTATCGCCGCATAATCATCACCTGGGGTTATCTTGGTAATATTAAACCGACGATACAGGCTGGTCTCTGGCGTACCCTCTTTAAATACCACACAGGAAGCCACGGTTCCCTCTCCCATGGTGTGGCTAATGTCAAAACATTCCATATGAGCAGGTCGTTGCTTTAACTTTAACGACTTTTGCAGTTCCAGTAACTTCTGGCTTTGCGCTGATTTCTGACTCAACCGGCTACTTAACGCCTGCTGACAATTGGACTCCGCAAGCTTTAACCAGTCGGCACGATTGGTACGTACCTTATGGGTGACTCTTATCCGTCGATCGGCCACTTCGTTTATGGCTGCACTTAACAATTCGATATCGCTGTCGGGATGACCAACAATAACTTCTCTGGGAATTTCACGATTAGCCAGATAAAACTGAACAATAAAGGATTCCACTAACTCACTTTCTGAATTAATGCTGCTGAATTTTGGAAAAAACTGTTTGCTTCCCAGTACTTTCCCCTGTCGTATAAACACCACCACCACACAGGCAATACCGGCTTTAACCGCAAAAGAAAAAATATCCACATCCGCATTGGCACCAGAAATCACCTGTTTCTCGACCACTTTGCGCATATTTATGATTTGATCGCGAAATTCTGCCGCCTGCTCAAACTCAAGTTGCTCCGAGGCGAGTTCCATTCGTTGTTGCAATTGCTGCATTACCTGTTCGCTTTTGCCCTGATAGAACAAACGTGTCAGCTCCACATCCTTATCGTAGTCTTGCTTCGATATATAACCAACACAAGGCGCCGTGCAGCGCTTAATCTGATATTGCAAGCAGGGCCTTGAACGATTTTTAAACACCGAATCTTCACATTGACGAACTTTAAACAGTTTTTGCAATAAGGATAAACTTTGTCGAATAGCCCCCGAGCTGGGAAATGGACCAAAATACTCGCCCTTCTCTTTTTTTGCCCCTCGATGATAGGCAAGCCTTGGGTAATCTCCGCCGGATAGAAAAATATAGGGATAAGTTTTATCGTCCCGAAATAGCACATTGTATCGGGGCCGAAGCTGTTTAATATAATTATTTTCCAGTAACAGGGCTTCGGTTTCAGTATTGGTCACCGTAAATTCAATACTGCATACTTGCTTCACCATCACCTGAGTTTTGATCGACAGATCAGATTTATTAAAGTAACTGGTGACGCGTTTTTTCAGATTCTTCGCTTTGCCAACGTAAATGACCTGCTCATCAGAATCCAGCATTCGATAAACCCCTGGCAAAGGCGTTAACTGCTTAAGGAAAGATTCTATGTCAAAGGCAGGATCGTTACTGGATGTCATAAGATAAGAGAGTATTTAAAGAAGGCAATTTGAGAGTAAATACTAAAAAGCCATTTTAGTCGCAACATGTCTTTTCTTTAAAGACAGATGCTCAACCGACATTCAATCAAGCATCAATCAAAATAAAGAAAATCCATTATTTCATATTTTCGGCACTGATAAGGCCATGTCGGATCGCCAGATGGGTCAACTCAACATCATTATCCACGGATAACTTTTCAAACAATCGATAACGGTAACTGTTGACTGTTTTAGGGCTTAAGCAAAGCTTATCGGAAATTTGCTGCACCTTTTGTCCCTGGGTAATCATCATCATTACCTGCATTTCCCGCTCCGAAAGAATATCAAACGGATCTTCGTCGTTATCATCGAACCGTTTTAAGGCCATCTGTTGGGCAATTTCAGGGGTTAAATAACGCTTTCCACGAGAAACCTGACGAATGGCAATAACCATTTCTTCTATATCTGCGCCTTTGGTGAGATAGCCTGCAGCACCCGCCTGCATAAAACGTGAAGGATACGGCTCATCAGCATGCACACTCACCACAACAATTTTAACATCCGGATCATATCGAATTAGACGTCGGGTGGCTTCGAGTCCACCTATGCCCGGCATATTGGCATCCATTAAAATCACATTAGGGTTTAACTCACGAGACTTAGAGATAGCATCTTCACCATTGGCGGCTTCACCTACCACAGAAATCCCTTGAATATCCCCTAACAAACGGGTTATCCCTGTTCGGACCAGATCATGATCGTCAACAATCAGTACCTTGATCAACTCTCCACCTCATTCTTATTAATTATGCTTGAGTTAAAATCCTTCTGACACTTCTTACCTGCCTGTACCGTAGAAAACATCTATTTAAACAAAATGCCTACTGTAAAAACCGGTTTCGCCAGTATCGTTGGTAAAATAAGCTTACCACTTTCATCCCATAAGGCAATCAATAAAAGTCAGATATTAGTGCTGCGTCAAACTAAAAATATCCTATATATCAATAGTCTGAATAATATTGCGACAATTTTGCCATACCCGCCAAGCAGCTCCCTGCATTCCGTTTGCATCAGTGCTTTCCTTTAGACATAAAAAAAGCACCTGTCATAGGTGCTTTTTTTGAAATTAGTGGCGGAGGGATAGGGATTACTCCGCGCATCCTGCGCTACGCCCTGCGGGCCATCGTCGTGCCTCCGATGTTCAAAATTGTTCCCGACAATTTTGTCGAACCGGCCAGGCTTCTCACCCCTATCTATTACGCCTGTGCTTTCCTTCAGACATAAAAAAAGCACCAGTCATAGGTGCTTTCTTGAAATTAGTGGCGGAGGGATAGGGATTACTCCGCGCATCCTGCGCTACGCCCTGCGGGCCATCGTCGTGCCTCCGATGTTCAAAATTGTTCCTGACAATTTTGTCGAACCGGCTAGGCTTCTCACCCCTATCCATAACGTCTGTGCTTTCCTTCAGGCATAAAAAAAGCACCTGTCGTAGGTGCTTTCTTAAAATTAGTGGCGGAGGGATAGGGATTACTCCGCGCATCCTGCGCTACGCCCTGCGGGCCATCGTCGTGCCTCCGATGTTCAAAATTGTTCCTGACAATTTTGTCGAACCGGCTAGGCTTCTCACCCCTATCCATAACGTCTGTGCTTTCCTTCAGGCATAAAAAAAGCACCTGTCGTAGGTGCTTTCTTAAAATTAGTGGCGGAGGGATAGGGATTCGAACCCTAGATGGGCTATTAACCCATGCCGGTTTTCAAGACCGGTGCATTCAACCGCTCTGCCATCCCTCCGCGAGGAAGCGAATAATACTAGAAAAAAGCTCAGAATCAAGTACTTCACTAAAAAAAATTTTAAATAGCTAACAATTGAATAAGCTTTATTCAATCCCAATATTAAAACAATGTGAAACACAATTGTTCTTGTTCGGGAACAATAATTTGATATATTAGTCTTAATATTCAATTAAGGTTTTGAATTTTTGGAGAAAAACCCTATGGAACACAATGTTAATACGCTTGATCGCTCGGCCTCGAGTGCCATTGAAGTCAACAAAGTTTTAAAGAACACTTATATGCTACTGGGCTTAACGCTTGCGTTTAGTGCCTTCGTTGCTTACCTAGCTGCGGTTATGCAATTACCTCACCCGGGAATAATTATCACTCTGGTTGGTTTTTATGGGCTTCTATTTGCTATCCATAAAACCCAGAACAGCGGTGCGGGCATTGCTCTGGTGTTCTTATTAACGGGTTTCATGGGCTACACTCTCGGGCCAATCATAGGCTTTGTATCCGCTAATGCCCCTCAAGTCTTGATGACGGCACTGGGTGGTACAGGTTTAACCTTCTTCGGTCTATCGGCCTATGTGTTGATCACTCGTAAAGATATGAGCTTTTTGGCAGGCACATTGATGGCCGGTTTCTGGGTGTTGATTGTCGGTATGATTGCTAACCTTATCTTTAACAT
Organism: Pleionea mediterranea; assembly: GCF_003148745.1. Taxonomy (GTDB): domain Bacteria; phylum Pseudomonadota; class Gammaproteobacteria; order Enterobacterales; family Kangiellaceae; genus Pleionea; species Pleionea mediterranea. Next base: position 111,287 of record NZ_QGGU01000003.1, read on the forward strand.
TCCAGCACTTAGTCTGGCTATATCGGGTGCTTTCATTCTGTTTTCATCCATGATTATCATGTATCAAACCAGCGCTATTATTCACGGTGGTGAGCGCAACTATGTGATGGCAACCGTTACTCTGTTTGTCTCCATTTACAATATTTTTGTCAGTTTACTGAGCATATTAATGTCATTTTCTGGCGACGATTAATTCTACCCAAAATCGTACAAAGCCCGGCTTTATGCCGGGTTTTTTGTTCCTGCCAATATGGTAAACTGCGCTCACTCTTTTGTTTATCAACAGCCTCTCTCGATGACACGCTCAATGACGACACGTTTTTCAATTTTGGTGACCGGCTCGCCCTTCACGTCTCAAGCACATCACAGTGCACAGTGTTTTGTCGATGCGCTCTACAGCAAAGGGCATCAGGTAACATCTGTGTTCTTATACGGTGATGGCAGCTATGTTGCCAATCAACTGATGCATCCTGCGAATGATGAGTCACACCCCCACCAGCACTGGCGAGAACTGGCACAGAAGCACGGCTTTAAACTGCAAGCCTGTGTCTCTGCCGCTGCAAAGCGTGGCATATTGAGCAGAGAAGACAGCGAACTCTCCGGAAAGTCGTCATTTAATGTCACCAGCCCTTACGAAATTGCCGGACTTGGCGCCTGGGTAGAAGCCGTTGCCAATTCCGATAAAAGTCTGCACTTTTCCTGAGTGATATCGAGCCCAATGAATCTATTATTTATTCTGAACAAACCGCCCTATAGCAGTGATATCGGAAAAGAATCCCTCGATATGGCCCTGGCACACGCAACATTTGATGATACTGTCAGTCTACTGTTTACTGGCCAGGGTGTATGGCAGTTAAAAACCGATCAATTTGCCAAGCTGGCAGGGTTAAAAGAATTTACCAGGCTCTATACCGGGCTTGATTTATACGATATTGATCAACTTTTTGTCTCCGAAAATGCATTAGACACAGAGCAATTAACCAGAGATCAGCTAATGGTAGAAGCCTCAGTACTGAACGACGAAGCAATATCAAGGTTAATCAACCAGCAAGATAGAGTATTTTGCTTATGAGTTGCCTGCATATTATTAATCGCCGTATTAATCAACAAACCCTCAATGAGCAAGCCAAATGGTTTAGTGAAGACGACGCGATATTACTCATTGAGGATGCTCTTTATCTGGTACATGCCCTGTCACTGGAATCATTAGGTTACCCAGTATATGCATTAAGCACCGATGCTAAAGTAAGAGGCGTCGAAACAACCAGCAAACAGGTAGAATGGCTGAATGATTATGAAGCAATGGTGGATATAACAATATTGTTTGATAAATCCATCACATGGACAACTCAACAAGTCTGAGCAATCACAAGAGCAGTAACATGACCGATGACATAAGCCAAACCAATTTACCCGCTCATATAAAGGTGGATAAAGAAGGCTATTTACTGAATGCTGATAACTGGTCAGAAGAATTGGCACCTGTTATTGCCGCAAATGAAAATATTGAGCTAACAAGCGATCATTGGGAAGTGGTTCATTACGTTCGACGCTTTTATGAAGCCTACAACACCAGTCCCTCAATTAGGCCTCTGGTAAAATACCTGGCTAAAGAACTGGGCGCAGACAAAGGCAACAGTCTTTATCTTTATAAACTATTCCCAAAAGGTCCGGCCAAGCAAGCGACCAAAATAGCTGGTTTACCTAAACCTAAACGCTGTATTTAACGATTGTTCAGCTTGAATTAATAAAAATCACTTTAATATGCCGTATAATACCCCACATAAACAATATAAAACCGTTTAATACTCAAGGAAACACCATGAAATACATCGTTAACTCTGTTGTTGCTTTATTACTAACCGTTACAACAACCTTCGCCGATGCGGCAACCGACCCCAAAAGCATGCTGCAAGAGGTCGCCAATAACATCACCAATTACTTGTCTGAAAATAAGGATAAAGTGGCGAATGACCAAAGCATCGCTCTAAATCTGGTGAAAAATGAACTGGTACCCTTTATCGATCAAGAAGCATTAGGACGACGTGTACTGGCAAGAGAGTGGAATAACGCAACCGCTGATCAACAAAAGATATTTGTAGAAAAGTTTGTTGATCTGGTTATCGATACCTACGCAAAAGGCCTGGCACAATACGACGGTCAGACGTTCGAGTTTGAAGATACTGAATACAACAAAGCAAAAGACGCCGCCCGAGTCAAAAGCCAGATGAAGCAACAAAAAGGCGAGCCGGTAAAAATTGATTACTATCTGAAAAAACCTAAAGGAATGGACGAGTGGCGTGTTGTTGATGTACGTATTGAAGGCATCAGTATGGCTACCAGTTATCGCAACCAGTTTGCACAACAAATTAAACAGGAAGGCCTTGATTCCGTCATTAAAAAGCTGGCCAATAATGAAATTGAGTTAAAGTAATCATTCAGATTTGATGAATAGCCAATAACAAAATAATCAGGAAAAATTATGAGATTCATCACTCTGGTCACATTGTTGTTATTTGGATCGGTTGCAAAAGCTTCCGATCCTCAGCAATTATTGCAACAAGCCGCCGACAATATAATTGAGTTATTGGAGCAAAACAAACAACAGCTGGCGGTTGATGAAACTTTGGCCCCTGCTATCGTGCGAGAAAACTTGCTACCACTGGTAGACACTCTGGGACTTGGTAAACGGCTGCTTACACGAAAAGTCTGGCCAACCTTAAGCGGCAGTCAACAACAAAGATTCACCGATGCGTTTGTTGATCATTTAATCAACACTTACGCCAACGGGCTCGCAAATTATGACGGCCATAAATTTCATTTTATAAAAACCAACTACTCAAGCTCTGGCAAAACAGCCTGGGTGTACAGTGAATTGATTTCGAAACAACAGGAACGATTCAGTATTATTTACACGCTTAAGTTAATGGATCATTACCCTGACTGGCGAGTGGTTGATGTCTCCATTGAAGGTATTAAAATTTTACAGAACTACCGAGAACAATTAAAAAGTGTTGATGTATCGGAAGGCTTCGATGCACTGTTGGCTAAAATTGAAACCAAAACGGAATCGACACCTTAAAATATTAAAGTGTTAACTCTTCAATTTATAGGCTAGTTTTTTTTAAAACGCTTATCCATTACTGTTCCCTATCCATAACTGTTTAATTGATGACAGTTTTACCATTTATAAGCTTCACTAATCATATAAAAAAAGCGCCGTTGTAAGGCGCTTTTTTTATAATCATCGATTCAATAAATGCAATCCATTAGATTGAAACATCACCACCCAGATAAGGTCGCAAAATTTCTGGCACTTCAATAGAGCCGTCAGCCTGTTGATAGTTTTCCATGATGGCGACTAATGTACGGCCAACGGCAAGACCCGAACCGTTTAATGTATGCACCAGCTCAGGTTTGCCCGAATCACGATACCGAGCCTGCATACGTCGCGCCTGAAAATCACCCAAATTACTGCAAGAAGAAATTTCACGGTAAGCTTGCTGACCCGGTAACCAGACTTCAAGATCGTAAGTTTTGGTGGCACCAAAAGTTATGTCACCCGAACACAAAATCACTGTTCTGAAAGGCAATCCAAGTAGTTTTAAAATATTTTCAGCGTGGCTGGTCAATTCTTCCAGCGCTTGCATGGAGTTATCCGGATGGACAATTTGCACCAGTTCAACTTTTTCAAATTGATGCTGACGAATAAGTCCTTTAACGTCTTTTCCATAAGAGCCGGCTTCTGATCGAAAACAGGGTGTATGCGCCACATAGCGCAGCGGCAAAGATTTTAAGTCAACAATTTCATCGCGTACCAAATTCGTCACTGGCACTTCCGCCGTTGGAATTAAATACAGCGGACGGTCATCCTGAGTGCTGCCTTTCACGGCAAATAAGTCTTCTTCAAATTTTGGTAGCTGACCCGTGCCCATTAAACTGTCACGATTAACCATATAGGGAACATAGACTTCCTGATAATCGTGTTCTCTGGTATGCACATCCAGCATAAACTGGATCAGCGCCCGGTGCAGTCGTGCCATGCGGTGACGCATAACCACAAAACGGGAACCGGTTAACTTAGCAGAAGCAGCAAAATCGAGTCCTTTATCCATTTCGCCCAGTTCAACATGATCCTTAACCTCAAAGTCGAATTGTCGAGGCTCACCCCAACGCCGGACTTCCTGATTATCGTCTTCATTATTGCCATCAGGAACTGAGTCATCAATCAGATTAGGCGTTGAATAATGAATATCGCTCAACTTTTCCTGAACCAATTTAAGACTGGCTTCAGCTTCTTCGCGCTGTCGCTTTAAAGAGGCCACTTCATCAAGCACTGGCTGTGCATCTTCACCTTTGGCTTTAAGCTGACCAATCATTTTCGATTTCACTTTGGACTGGTTCTGCAGCTCTTCGGCTTTAATCTGAATCGCTTTTCGCTCTTGTTCAAGACTGATTATTTCTTGTTTATCAAGTGCAACACCACGACGCGCTAAATTTGCCGCTACCGCATCGAGATCATTTCTTAACAATTTTGGATCGATCATGTGAAACCTTTGGTATTTTTATCTGAAATTATTTTAACGGGTAAATCGTGTTTCAGGCTTGCCCTATTCTACCACCAATCCAGGCACCTAAAAAAACCGCAATTAAGCTTAAAGACATATTTAGTGCAATATTTAACAGTGCCTTGAGTAGTTTTTGCTGTTCTATTAACAATAAGGTATCCACCGAGAAGGACGAAAAAGTGGTTAAGGCACCTAAAAAGCCAACCATCAGTGCGGCTTTTGCCACCGGCGACACCATGGTTTGTTGCCAATAGCTCAATAAACAACCGGCCACTAAGCAACCGACAACATTTACGATTAAGGTACCGTATGGAAAACTTGATGAGAACCAATAAACCGACCACTCCCTGACTAAATACCGCAGCACTCCTCCAGCGGCACTGCCGATGGCAACAGCTAATAATATAATACCCTGTCCGCTCACTTACCCTTACCTTTGGCAGACGCTTGCTGTTGCGCCAAGTTTTCCAGCTTTTGTTTTATCTGGATTTCCAACCCTCGATCAACCGGTTGATAAAATGACTGTTCGGGAACGTCATCTGGCCAGTAGCGTTGACCGGGAGAAAAGGCTCCTGGTTCATCATGTGAATAACGGTAGGCGACACCATACCCCAGTTCTTTCATTAATTTTGATGGCGCGTTTCTTAAATGCACTGGAACATCATGACCGGCATCGTCCAGAACGAATTTTCTCGCCTGGCCGTAGGCTTTATACACGGCGTTACTTTTGGCAGCGCTGGCGGTATAAAGTATCGCCTGAGCAACGGCCAACTCACCTTCTGGTGAACCGAGTTTTTCTTGCACTTCCCAGCCGTTCAATGCCAGCTGCAGCGCTCTTGGATCAGCATTACCAACTTCTTCGCTGGCCATTCGAACAACCCGTCGGGCAATGTACAAAGGATCACAACCCCCATCGAGCATACGGCAAAACCAATATAATGCCGCATCAGGATCTGAGCCACGCACCGACTTATGTAAGGCCGAAATCTGTTCATAAAAAACATCGCCCGACTTATCAAAGTGACGCACCCTATCACCAATGACTTCAGCAATATGCGGTTTATTAATTTCAACCGGTTGCGTATCACCCACAAAATCAGACGCTATTTCAAGAAAGTTCAATAGCTGACGGGAATCACCACCACAGGCTTTGATCAGTAATTCTCTGGCATCATCTGCGATTTGAATGTTCAGGGAACCCAGTCCGCGATTGTCATCGGTCAACGCCATATCCACCAACTGACTCAACTCATCGTCCTGTAACTTGGTGAGTCTATACACCCGGCTTCGAGATAACAACGCATTATTCAGCTCAAAGGATGGGTTTTCTGTGGTCGCTCCGATAAATACAAAAGTACCGTCTTCCACATAAGGCAAAAAGGCATCTTGCTGAGATTTATTAAATCGATGTACTTCGTCGACAAACAGTAACGTTTTATTGCCGTGCCCCTGCGATTGACGCGCTTGCTCAACCGCAGAACGAATCTCTTTTACGCCACTCATGATGGCAGACATGGCTATAAAATTTGATGCGGTTTCTTCAGCAATCAAACGAGCTAATGAGGTTTTTCCTACCCCCGGAGGCCCCCACAAAATCATTGAATGCAATTGATCATTTTCAATGCTTTTACGCAAAGGCTTACCCTCGCCCAGTAAATGCGATTGACCAATGTATTCATTGAGCTTTTGCGGACGCATTCTATCGGCCAAGGGCCGATAAGGTTGCTGTTGTTGGAACAGATCATTCATAGGAGTTTGGAATTAACAATAACTTTTTTAATAACGCTGTGGATATCAACTATAACGCAAACTAAGGAGCTTCTTTTTGCCTGGAGTCCACTACATCAACACCTTCAGGCACAGTAAACTCGAAAACGGAAGTATCAAGAGCTTCATTTTGAGTGGATTCGGAAAACTCAACAATGGTTTTCTGACCTAAAGTGTCTAACAATAAAATCTCTTTTAACTTACCCTGTTTAAACAACACCAGCATGCGCTCAAAAGCATACCCCTGCTCAACCGGCGTTAACTCAAAGGTTTTTGCTGCATCATCGCCGCTGACTAACTGCTTTACGTTAAAGGTTTTTTGCAAGGTCTCAGCGTTTGCGCCAAGTAAAAATACTGGAGTATTACCCATGGCTTTATTCAATGTTTGAATATTGACCTGATCCAGATCCTGATCAAAAGTCCAAAGCGTTTCACCATTGGAAACGATTTTTTGCTCAAACGGTGATTCTGTTTGCCAAACAAACTTAAATGGCTTTTGAATGATAAAGTGACCGGAAGATTTATCTTTGCTATTGCCGAACTGGTCCTGAATATTTTGTTCAAACTTTGCCTGATAATTCTCAATAGCCCGGGTAATTTCAACCAGAGCTTCCACATCGGACGCTTTAACACTGAAAGAAAAACTCATCAACAGTAAAGCTTTTAACAACAAAGGTTTTAACAGTAACTTTTTCAACATTAACTTTTTTAACATTATCGTCTCAATTCACTAAAATTAATTCGCATCAACAAATGGAATCATTAAACTTTTGGCGGCGGTGGTGCAATAACTTCTCGCATACCGTTTGACTGCATTTCGGTCACCACACCAGCCGCTTCCATTTCCTCAATCATTCTGGCTGCCCGGTTGTAACCTATTTTTAACCGGCGCTGTATGCCAGAAATAGAAGCGCGTCGTGACTCGGTAACAATTTGCACAGCTTGATCATAGAGTTCGTCCCGCTCGGCAGATGCTTCTTCTTCACTGCCTTTTGGAATGCCCATCATTTCCGTTTCAGACACGCCACTGGTTATTGCTTCTTCAAAGTCGGGGTCGCCACGTTTTTGCCAGTCGGCTACTACTCTATGAACTTCATCATCGTCGACAAAAGCGCCATGAACCCGCTCAGGAATATTTTTGCCCGCGGGTAAGTACAACATATCCCCCTGACCTAACAGATTTTCCGCCCCCATCTGATCGAGTATGGTTCGTGAATCGATGCGTGATGAAACCTGAAAAGCAATTCGAGAAGGTACATTGGCTTTTATTAAGCCGGTAATAACATCAACCGAAGGTCGTTGTGTTGCAAGAATCAGGTGAATACCTGCCGCACGGGCTTTTTGCGCAATACGGGCAATCAACTCTTCAACTTTTTTACCCACTATCATCATCATGTCTGCCAGCTCATCAATGACAATGACGATTTGCGGCAGTGTTTCTAACTCTGGAGCTTCATCGAGCATGTCGTCACTTTCTGTCCAGATAGGATCTTTAAGTGGCGTACCCGCCTTTATCGCGTCCTTCACTTTGCGATTAAACCCAGCCAGGTTTCTCACCCCCATGGCGGCCATAAGGCGATAACGTCGCTCCATTTCGGCGACGCTCCAGCGCAACGCATTGGCGGACTCTTTAACATCGGTTACAACTGGGGCCAACAAATGAGGAATACCGTCGTACACCGACAATTCCAGCATTTTGGGATCGATCATAATAAATCGAACATCGTCAGGCGTTGATTTATACAAAATACTCACCAGCATGGCATTCAGCCCCACCGACTTACCTGAACCTGTGGTACCAGCCACCAACAAGTGCGGCATTTTTGCCAGATCAATCACAATGGGATTGCCTGAAATATCCTTACCCAAAGCCATACTTAAGTTTGAACGGGATGAATCAAATTCTTTCGAACCAACCACTTCTTTTAATCGCACCATTTCGCGATTTTCGTTCGGCAATTCAATTCCGATATAAGGCTTGCCGGGGATCACTTCAACCACACGAACACTGACCGAGGCCAATGCTCTGGCTAAATCTTTCGACAAATTGGTAATTTTGCTGACTTTCACCCCTGGAGCCAAATCAAGCTCGTAACGGGTAATAACAGGGCCAGGATTTACCGCGACCACTTCAGCCTGAACACCAAAATCAGCAAGCTTCAGTTCCACCAAACGGGACATGGCCTCCAGCGAGTCTTGTGAAATGGGATGCTTAACCGGCTCTGGTTCATCGAGTAAGTCCATTTGTGGCAATTCGCCGACCACGGGCTCATCAAACAACTTTTGCTGCTTTTCTTTTACCGCGCGACTGCTGGGCTCAATTTTGCTGACCACCGGCTCAATTCTGATGGGTTTACGCGACTCCTGCTTTTCTTTCGATACCTGAATGGCTTTTTTACGGGTTTCCTGTTTTTCCTGATAAGCTTTTTGTTCGCTGCGCTTATCTCTAAAGGATTCCCAGCACGCCATCAGATAAGCCAGACTTCGCAACACGCCACTGCCAATTTGATCCATTAACCGAAACCAAGACAAGCCGGTAAATAAGGTAAAGCCCGTTAAAAATAACGCCAGTAAAATCAGAGTTGTGCCCAAGGCATTAAACGCACTGAATAATGCATCGCCCACCAGCTGACCAAATACACCACCGGAGGTATAACTGGGCTGAATTAACGGATCCTGAAAATTTAGGCTGGCAATGGCTGTTCCGGCTAACAGGGTAATTAAAAACCCACTGCCGCGTAATAACCAGTAATGAAAGTCATGCTGCTCTATCAGTTTACGTTCCTGAAAAATCAGAAACGCCATATAGATCACCATAAACGGGAATACATAGGCGAGATAACCAAATAATTGTAAAAACACATCGGCCAGCCAGGCACCGGCTCTACCAGCAGAGTTTTGTACCACGTCACCACTGCCAGTATATGTCCAGCCCGGATCTTGATGATGGTAGGTTGCCAGCGCTAACAATAGAAACAACGCAAGGGCGCCAAGACAGATCACCACCGCTTCACGAATGCGTGCGCTGAGTGGACTGGCCAGCCGGGCCGACGATTCCGTCATAGCGGTACTGTTTGAGGATTGTTTGTTAGCCAACTTAAATTACCTTTTTTACTTTTATGGCAATAAATTTTTTTTCTGTATGGTTTCTTATATTTTATTAATTAAGCCAGGTTCGCTGAACAGACGCTTAAGCAACACCTAACTGCTTATATTTCAATCAATTATAACGAGTTTAATGCCAATATCATAACACGCTCTTGGCATTCACTCCGTAAATCATTCTCAGCTTAGGCAATATGAATTTCGGAAGATTCCTTAACCTCTTCCATCACGACGTAGGTTCTTGATTCGCTTACACCAGGCAGTGTCAGTAAGGTTTCTCCAAGCAGTGTTCGATACGCCGCCATATCCACGACTCTGGCCTTAACCAGATAGTCAAAATCACCCGAAACCAGATGACACTCCAATACTTCATGTAAATCTTTGACGGCACTTTTAAATTCAAGAAATACATCGGGCGAAGTCTTTTCCAATGTAATTTCCACAAACACCAGAAGCCCGTACTTCAACTTTTGTGGGCTTACTCGAGCTGAGTAACCCGTAATAAAACCTTCCTGCTCCAAGCGCCGAACCCGCTCAAGACAGGGCGTAGCGCTTAGGCCAACTCGTTTTGCCAGCTCAACATTTGCCATTCGTCCGTCTTTTTGCAGTTCCCGCAAAATAGAACGATCAATTCTATCGAGTATTCGACCATTATCAGACATATAAGCAGTTTAATTATCTATTTAGAAAGCCATATTCAATATATTACACCATTATTTTTAAAATTAAAGTGAACTATTTTGTTTAAAAATAATTATACTTCCGCCTTCGAAATTCAGGTTCAGTCATTGGAGACTTGTGATGTTAATTGGTGTACCTAAAGAGATAAAAAATCACGAATACCGTGTTGGTATGGTGCCAGCGAGTGTGCGTGAGCTGATTGCTCATGGTCATGAGGTAATCGTTGAACATAATGCCGGCATCGGCATTGGCTTTACCGACAGCGACTACGAAGCCGTCGGCGCAAAAATTCGTCAAAAAGCCACCGAAGTATTCGCCGAAGCGGATATGATCGTCAAAGTAAAAGAGCCTCTGGCTGAAGAGCGCAAGCACATTCGCGATGGTCAAATTCTGTTTACCTATCTGCATCTCGCACCAGATGTGCCACAAACCGAAGACTTAATCAAAAGCGGTGCGGTTTGTATCGCCTATGAAACCGTAACCGGTCCATCGGGTGGACTACCTTTGCTCGCACCTATGTCTGAAGTGGCGGGTCGTATGTCTATACAGGCCGGTGCTCAATGTCTGGAAAAAAGCCGACAAGGCCGTGGCATGTTGTTAGGCGGCGTTCCTGGTGTTTCTCCTGCTAAAGTGGTCATTATTGGCGGCGGCGTTGTGGGCAGTAACGCTGCACAGATCGCTGTGGGTATGGGCGCGCAAGTTGTTATATTAGACAGAAACATCGATGTTCTGCGTCGTATCAATGTTCAATTCGGCAGCTCGGTAGAAACCGTATTCTCAAGCAAAGACGCTTTGGAACAACATGTCCTTGAGGCCGATCTGGTTATTGGCGGCGTATTGATCCCGGGCGCATCTGCACCGAAACTGGTAACTAAAGAAATGGTTCATCAGATGAAACCTGGTGCTGCAGTCGTTGATGTTGCTATCGATCAGGGCGGCTGCTTTGCAACATCAAAAGCCACCACGCACGACGATCCTATCTACATCGTTGATGATGTTGTGCACTATTGTGTTGCCAACATGCCGGGTGCCGTACCTTATACATCAACCTTTGCGCTGAACAACGCCACCTTGCCGTACATTATCGCGCTGGCAAACAAAGGTTACAAAGCAGCCTTGGCGGATGATGTTCATCTGCGCAATGGCCTTAATGTCTATCGTGGTAAAGTGACGCACAAAAGCGTTGCTGAAAGTCAGGATCTGACTTTTGTAGACCCTATGGAAGCGCTGGGCATTTAATGTCACTCATAAATTGTTTAAACATAAGTTGTTTATACAATAGCGATTTATGCAAAAAATTATGAATCGTTGGAGCGCACTACGTCTCCCCAAAAAGCCACCTATACCGGTGGCTTTTTTGTAATCGATAAATTTCATAATAGAAATCGCTGGTTTGTGATTGTCGATTGCATCTGAACTCATTACACTAGCCAGCATTCAACAAAACTGTTTGGAGCAATCAATGAGCGAAGTACAGCATCACAAACTGCTGATATTAGGATCGGGCCCCGCGGGTTATACCGCTGCGGTCTATGGCGCACGTGCAAATCTTGATCCCGTCATTATTACCGGTATGCAACAAGGTGGCCAATTAACCACCACCACCGATGTCGATAACTGGCCAGGTGATGATGAAGGGGTTCAGGGACCAGAACTGATGCAGCGTATGGAACGTCATGCTCAGCGTTTTGGTACCCAGATTATTTTTGATCACATCAATGAAGTTAATCTGAAGCAGCGCCCTTTTCAGCTTAAAGGCGATTCGGGCAGTTACACCTGTGACGCCTTAGTGATAGCCACTGGCGCATCAGCAAAATACCTGGGTCTTGAATCGGAAGAAGCCTTTAAAGGCAAAGGTGTCTCAGCCTGTGCGACCTGTGATGGTTTTTTCTACCGCAACCAGAAAGTGGCGGTGATCGGTGGTGGTAACACCGCGGTTGAAGAAGCGCTTTATCTTTCTAATCTGGCTTCGGAGGTCCATCTTATCCACCGTCGTGATGATGTGCGTTCAGAAAAAATTCTCAGAGACAAACTGCTTGATCGCGCTGAAAACGGCAACGTGATTTTACACTGGAATCGTACATTGGACGAAGTTCTTGGCGATGCCAGCGGCGTAACCGGCGTACGCATTAAAAGCACCGAAGATGATTCAACCGAAGAGCTGGATGTTCACGGTGTGTTTATTGCTATTGGCCACCAGCCGAATACCCAGATGTTCGAAGGTCAGCTGGATATGAACAATGGTTACATTAAAATTCAGTCAGGTCTTGACGGCAACGCAACACAAACCAGTATTGAAGGTGTGTATGCGGCTGGAGACGTGGCCGATCATGTGTATCGTCAGGCCATTACTTCTGCAGGTGCAGGTTGTATGGCAGCGCTGGATGCCGAGAAGTTTCTTGATTCACAGAACTAACTGCATAAGCTGCTAGTTCTTAACGTTTACTGTTTAAAGCAAATGCAACGATCGTAGAATTTCCTGATACACATACGCTTTAAGCAGTAAACGATCTTCATCATCGGTAAATACAAAGTGGAAGCCATACCAGTAGGTGCCGCTGTCATCTTTTGCCGTTTCTTGTTTTGCGCTATTGGTTTTTTCCGACTGTTGTTTTCGGGATTGTTGTGTTGGAGACAATTCTTGTTGAGTCGGCTCACTACTTTCTGAACCAGCACTCTGCTTAGCCGCCACATCATCTTCACCGGTTTGCTCAACCAGTTTACCCTTGTTATTGACCCGGCAGTCTAGAGTTACCACTTTTTGAATATCATCCAGCTCAAGGGTCATGGTCAAACTTAACTCATCATCCACCAGTGCCAGTTGTTCGCGGCATTCAAATCGTCCGCCAAGTACACTTAAGTTAGTGACAATCACCCGCGCCGGATGGGTGTTTTGAGTTTGATTGGTCAGGGTTGCTGCAATGTCGCAATTGACTCTGACAGCGGAGCGAACCTCTACCGCTTCCACCTGTTTTGGCATGGCCAGATGAATATAGGGCGACGGTGAAGTGCGCATCACCAACACTTTGGCCGAAAATCCACTGGCAACATTATTCACCACAAAACGTAAGGTCACCATTTGATCTTCTCTAAGAAACACCACTTTTTTTTGTTTCTCGACAGGCGCAGAAATAATGACACTGCAATCAGGTAAAAAGCCAATCAGTTTCACCGGATAACGGGCGTCTGAATCCGGTGAAATCTGCAACTGCATAATATCGCCCATTTTTAGGCCAAGATCTGAAAACCGCATTGGTATAATAGAAAACCTGTGTTAATAAATACTTATAATTTAGTGTAGCTGTTTTAAATACTGATGAGTTAAAAATGTCGTTGGAATTACCCTTTATTGAACAACCCGATGATTTTCCTGATGTTACGCAGGCGTTGCACGATCCTAATGGTCTGCTTGGGTTTGGTTGTGTGTTATCCAATGAATTACTGATTAATGCTTATTATCAGGGTATTTTCCCCTGGTTTAATCCTGGTGAGCCAGTATTCTGGTGGAGTCCCGATCCAAGAGCAGGCTTTTTTCCGGAGCACAGCAAACCGTCTAAAAGTTTGCGAAAAGTATTACGACAGGCAAACTTTAGAGTAACGTTGAATCATGATTTTCATGGTGTGATCACGGCTTGTGCCGAGACCGCACCAAACCGCCCTGCCACCTGGATCACACAAGAAATGATTGCCGCCTATGGTAATCTGCACGAAGAAGGCGTAGCCCATTCAGTTGAAGTCTGGCAGCAACAACAATTGGTCGGTGGCCTTTATGGCCTATCACTGGGTCAATTATTTTTTGGTGAGTCGATGTTTCACAGAGCCAGCAACGCATCAAAAGTAGCGCTATTTTACTTGATGCAACATTGCCGTTCAGCGGGATTTCCACTGATTGATTGCCAAATGCCAAATCCTCATCTGATGAGCCTTGGTGCCAAAGAGGTTTCCCGAACAGAGTTTCTGAGCTATCTTAAACAATACAGAGATCAAACCGTGCCTCCAAATTTCTGGCAACCTTCAGAATTATCGGAGCTGTATAATTTTTAGATGGGTGGAATCTGGTGCAACAAGATCCAAACGACGAATTACTAAAACTGACTTTTTACGCAACCCCGGCGCACAGTTGCTCTTATCTTAGTGATGAGCAGGCGACCACGGTTTTTCTTGATCCGGAAAAACGCATCAGTCAAAAACTCTACACCCGGCTCAGTGAAACAGGGTTTCGTCGTAGTGGCAATCACATCTACCGTCCTCATTGCGAAACCTGTCAGGCTTGTGTGCCCGTCCGAGTGCCGGTAAATCTATTTAACGCCAATCGTTCACAACGTCGCTGCCTAAAAAAAGCACAAAGATTTCATTATCGATTTGAACCCGCTACCTACAGTCAGGAGCACTATCGACTTTACGAAGCGTACATCGGCGAACGTCATGGTGATGGCGATATGTATCCACCCTCTGAGCAACAATACAAAGACTTTTTGCTTAGTCCCTGGGCTCATACCCAATTTATGTCATTTTATGATGGTACTCAGCTCATTGCCTGTGCGGTGGTGGATCTATTGGATAATGGATTTTCTGCTGTTTACACTTATTACGATCCGGAATACGCCCATTACAGTTTAGGCAAATTTGCAATATTGAGTTTGATACAGGAGGCTCAGTTGCGACAGCTTAAATACGTCTACCTGGGGTATCTGGTAAAAGACTGCCAAAAAATGAAGTATAAATCAGAATACCGCCCGCTCGACTGTCATATCGGAAACCGCTGGGTTCGTTTAAATTAAAGCCGGTATAAATTAATAGACTGGCGACGGCAGAATTAACGCTCAATCGACTTAATTTTGGCACGAAATCTGGTTAAATAATTTACAAATGATTAATTTGTTTTGATTATTCCGACGCATTAAGGCATCATTACGCGCTCAAATTTTAAAGAACTTATAAGATAAGGTTTTTTATCTCAATGGCGAAAGAAGATCACATTGAAATGCAGGGTACTGTTCTGGAAACATTACCCAATACTATGTTCCGGGTAGAGCTGGAAAACGGCCACGTTGTTACTGCTCATATCTCTGGGAAAATGCGTAAAAACTACATTCGAATTTTAACGGGTGATCAGGTAACCGTAGAAATGACACCTTACGACTTATCAAAAGGTCGTATTATTTTCCGTTCTCGATAAATACGTAAAATACCGCTATCCGGTAAATTTATCTTTTCGAATCGTTACGCAACAGGCGATTGAAACGATAAATTCGAAATTGCAAAAAATAAGGCCTGATTAATCAGGCCTTATTTTTATGGTTTTCTAACGCTTATTTACGCAATCCAAATGATCAGGTCTACTGATGGCCAGCTCTCGTGATAGCCTGTTCTCCTGATAATCAGGTCTACTATACGAGTAGTTATACAGCCACTATTAGAATAATAACCGGGCACTAACTTATTATCATTAGCTATTACCATTAACTATTACCACCAGTTACCTTTATTCGGTGGTTGCCATTTCTTCTTTCGCGATAATTTCAAACGACAGAACCTGTGCGCCATCGGTGTGATTCACTTTCACTTGACCGCCATTCGACAAACGCCCAAACAATAGCTCATCTGCCAGCGGCTTTTTAAGCTCTTCTCGTATCACTCGCTCCATGGGTCGAGCGCCCATATTGGCATCATAGCCTTTCTCGCATAACCATTTGCGCGCCACTTGCGATACTTCAAGATTGACATGCTTATCATCAAGCTGGGTTTGCAGTTCAACAATAAATTTATCAACCACCGACAGAAGAACTTCTTCTGACAATCCTTTAAACCAGACAATCGCATCGAGACGGTTTCTGAACTCAGGTGTAAAGGTCTGATTAATGACTTCGATGTTGTCATTCTCTTTATTATTTTGCTGGAAGCCAATGGAAGGCTTAATCAACTCAGCGGCGCCAGCATTCGTAGTCATCACCAGAATAATGTTTCTAAAATCTGCTTTTCGGCCGTTATTGTCGGTTAACGTGCCGTGATCCATAACTTGAAGCAATAAGTTATAAACATCTGGATGGGCTTTTTCAATCTCGTCGAGCAGCACCACGGCATGGGGGTTTTTATTGACCGCTTCGGTCAGTAAGCCCCCCTGATCGTATCCAACATAGCCCGGAGGCGCACCAATCAAGCGAGAAACCGTATGCCGCTCCATATACTCCGACATATCAAAGCGGATCAACTCGATTCCCATAACCTTGGCCAACTGCCGGGTTACTTCGGTTTTACCTACTCCGGTTGGGCCTGCGAATAAAAATGAACCCACCGGCTTATCTTCAATACCCAATCCGGAACGGGACAGCTTGATTGCGTTTGATAAGGTATCGATAGCTTCGTCCTGACCAAACACCACCATTTTCAAATTGCGTTCGAGATTTTTTAGAGAATCTTTATCCGACGCAGAAACCGTCTTAGGTGGAATTTTAGCGATCTTAGCGACAATACTTTCAATATCATGCACACCTATCAGTTTTTTGCGCTTCGAGGTGGGTTGTAAACGTTGATTCGCGCCAGCTTCATCAATCACATCAATCGCTTTATCGGGCAAATGACGATCATTGATATAACGGGCCGATAATTCCGCCGCCGCTTTTAAAGCCGGAGATGAATACTTCACATCATGATGATTTTCATAACGTGACTTCAGCCCCTGTAAAATCTTTATGGTTTCCTCAACGCTTGGCTCATTAATGTCTATTTTCTGAAAACGACGCGCCAGAGCACGATCTTTTTCAAAAATGCCGCGATATTCCTGAAATGTAGTGGATCCCATACACCGCAGCTCACCACTGGCTAACATGGGTTTAATCAGGTTTGAAGCATCCATAACACCGCCAGAGGCCGCGCCTGCACCAATAATGGTGTGGATTTCATCAATAAATAAGATCGCATGTTCCTGCTTTTTTAAATCCGCAAGCAATGCTTTTAAACGTTTTTCAAAATCGCCCCGATACTTGGTGCCAGCCAGCAGAGCACCCAAATCAAGCGAATACACAGTGGCATCGGCAATCACTTCTGGCACATCTTCGTCGACAATCCGTTTCGCCAGGCCTTCAGCCAGCGCAGTTTTACCCACTCCAGCTTCACCCACAAACAAAGGATTATTTTTACGACGACGACACAACACCTGCACTGCACGTTCCAGCTCAGGACCCCGGCCAACCAGAGGATCGATGTGGCCTTCTTCCGCCTGTTCATTTAAGTTTGATGCATAAGCTTCAAGCGGAGAGTTGCCAGTCGATTCCTGCCCAACCTCTTCTTCAATATCCGATGTAGTATTGGGATCGGCTTCGTCTTCGCCGACTTTGGAAATACCGTGTGAAATGTAATTCACAATATCCAGACGGGTAATTTTTTGCTGCTGCAGGAAATAAACGGCCTGACTTTCCTGCTCACTGAAAATAGCCACCAGAACATTGGCACCGGTCACTTCTTTTTTACCTGAGGACTGCACATGAAATACCGCGCGCTGCAATACCCGCTGAAAACCTAAAGTAGGTTGTGTTTCACGACCTTCATCGTGTTGCGGAATAAGGGGGGTGGTTTCGTCGACAAACTCGGTCAGCTGCTGCTTGAGTGATGACAGATCCGCACCGCAAGACTGAAGTACATTGGAAGCAATCAAGTTATCCAACAACGCAAGCAATAAGTGTTCAACCGTCATAAATTCATGACGTTTATCTCGCGCCTGCTTGAAAGCAAGGTTTAGCGTTAATTCGAGATCTTTACTTAGCATAACAACACCTTTTACAGCTGGAAAAAAATAATGCGGCGTATCAAAACGAGACGAATCAGTTATCGCTCAACTCTATTATCTCTCATAAGCATTTATGATCGACGTTGAACACCGGCTATGCTTCTTCCATCACACACATCAGCGGATGGTTATTGGCTTTCGAGTATTCATTGACCTGAACGACTTTGGTTTCTGCGATTTCGCTGCGGTAAACACCGCACACGCCTTTGCCATCGTAGTGAACCTGTAACATGATTTTAGTCGCCTGCTCTCTCTGTTTGCCAAAAAACTTCATAATAACTTCAACCACAAAGTCCATGGGTGAATAGTCGTCATTCAGTAGTACAACTTTGTACATTGGCGGCGGTTTTACTTCGGGCTCAGATTCTTCTACCGCAATCCCGTGATCGATTTCCCAATCGTTCTGATCTTGATGACTCATAATTTAAATATAGTTTACCGAGAAAATTTTGCTTGAAAATGTGACATTGATTGGAGAATACCACACACTGATTATTTATGGTGATTATGGGTTCGAAAATGATATTTTCAAGCTCACAAAAATGGCCAAAACTTGACAATGCTCATTATTTGTGCAAATTATTGGTCTGGTGCTTCAAATTGCAGAACAATCAAAAACTTATAGCGATTTGAGATGTAATCACTGTTCAGGATAGAGGAAAGCAGTTATGCCTATGGGAACCGTTAAATGGTTTAATAATGCCAAAGGGTACGGATTTATTCGATCCGAGCAAGGTGACGAAGATATTTTCGTTCACTATTCTACAATCAACATGGACGGCTATAGAAGCCTGAAGGCTGGACAGGAAGTTAAATTTGAAGTTAGTGAAGGGCCTAAAGGCTTGCACGCATCGGACATAGTTCCTGCGGAAGCTAACTTAGAAGAGTAAAATAAAAAAGGCTCCGTTACGGAGCCTTTTTTATTACTGTTTATCTAACGATTTACAATTAAATACTGTCCAGGATCTTATTTAAGGTTTCACTTGGACGCATAGCCTGTGATGCCAATTTTGGATCCGGCTTAAAGTAACCACCAATATCCATCGCTTTCCCCTGCACACCGTTCAATTCATCAACAATCACCGACTCCTTTTCCAGCATCTCTTTCGATACAGAAGTAAAGCGTTCTTTTAAGTCTTGATCGTCTGACTGGTTTGCCAATGCTTCTGCCCAATACAAAGTCAGGTAGAAGTGACTGCCACGGTTATCCAGCTCACCCACTTTACGTGAAGGCGATTTGTTATTCAGCAGGAACTTGGTGGTTGCTTCATCGAGTGCTTTACTCAAGGTTAACGCACGCTTGTTATCGTACTTTTTGCTTAAGTGTTCCAGTGAAACCGATAACGCCAAAAACTCACCCAGAGAATCCCAGCGAAGATGATTCTCTTCCTGGAATTGCTGAACGTGTTTTGGTGCAGAGCCACCAGCACCTGTTTCAAACAGCCCACCGCCATTCATCAAAGGAACGATGGATAGCATTTTAGCACTGGTCCCCAGTTCAAGGATTGGGAATAAATCCGTAAGATAATCGCGCAGTACATTGCCCGTCACCGAAATAGTGTCTTTACCGGCTTTAGTACGCTCCAATGAGAATCGTGTTGCATCCACGGGTGACATAACATGAATTTCCAGACCATCGGTATCGTGCTCTGGCAAATACTGCTCAACTTTTTTGATTAACTCGGCATCGTGCGCACGGTTTTTATCCAACCAGAACACCGCAGGATTACCGGTATCACGTGCCCGGCTCACCGCCAGTTTAACCCAATCTTTAATCGGCTCATCTTTTACCTGACACATTCTGAAAATATCACCGGCATTTACCGACTGTTCCATAATGGTATTATCGCTGCTATCGACAACACGGATCGTGCCTTTGGCTTTGGCTTCAAAAGTTTTGTCGTGAGAACCGTACTCTTCAGCCTTTTGTGCCATCAGGCCAACATTGGAAACGCTGCCCATGGTGGTTGGATCAAAAGCGCCATGCTCTTTGCAGAAGTTAATAGTTTCCTGGAAAACACCGGAATAACAACGATCAGGGATAACAAACTTGGTGTCTTTTAACTGACCATCAGGCCCCCACATTTGACCGGATGAACGAATAGCGGCTGGCATAGATGCATCAATAATAACATCACTGGGTACATGCAGGTTGGTAATGCCTTTATCCGAATTCACCATGGCCATTTCGGGACGTTGTTGGTACACCTTCTTTAAAGTCGCTTCAATTTCTGCACGCTTTTCATCAGACAGGCTTTCAAGCTTGCTGTATAAGTCACCAATGCCATTATTAACATCAACGCCCATTTGCTCAAGAACGTCACCATGCTGCTGGAACACATCGTCATAAAATGCTTTAACAGCGTGACCAAACATAATGGGATCAGACACCTTCATCATGGTGGCTTTTAAATGAAGCGAGAATAAGATGTCTTTTGATTTAGCGTCTTCTATTTGCTCTGCAAAAAACGACTGCAATTGCTCACAGCTCATGCGCGCAGTATCGATCACTTCACCATCAAGCAGTTTAATGCCGCTTTTTAATTGAGTGACTGCACCCGCTTCATCAACAAATTCTATTCGTGCTTCATCATTTTGAGTGACGGTGTAAGATTTTTCACTGCTAAAAAAGTCACCATCGGTCATACTGGCAACATGAGATTTGGAATCAGAAGACCACTTACCCATTGAATGAGGATTGTTTTTGGCGTACTGCTTAACCGCAGAGGGAGCACGGCGATCCGAGTTACCTTCACGTAATACCGGATTTACCGCACTGCCTTTAATTTTGTCGTAACGCGACTTGATATCTTTCTCTTCGTCATTGGCAGGCTCTTCCGGATAATTCGGCAAGTCGTAACCTTTGCTCTGCAATTCTTTAATGGTCGCGTTTAATTGTGGAACAGATGCACTGATATTTGGCAGTTTAATGATGTTGGCTTCCGGCTTTTTCGCCAGCTCGCCTAAAAACGCTAAATCATCCGATTGGCGCTGATCATCGGTCAGTCGCTCGGGGAAGCTGGCAAGCACACGACCAGCGAGAGAAATATCACGCGTTTCAACTTCAACGCCAGATACCTTGGTAAATGCTTCAACAATCGGTAAAAACGAATAAGTTGCTAAAGCTGGGGCTTCATCTGTCAACGTATAAATAATTTTGGATGTTGTCATTGCCTTTCCCGTTACTGTTGGTACAGAGCCGTTCTCACCAATGCCCTGTATCGATTAAACTAATGGTATTGTTTTAAAATTCAGTGATTAAGCGGCGCGTATTATACGCTAAATCAAATTCATCTGCACTGCACAAAAAGTCTTATAAAGGTACAATAGCGGCCTAATGCAGGGGTGAGCCAAAGTATAGACCATAACAGGCATCTAACAGACATAAGCCCAGTCTGACTTTAAGCCCCATATTTAGTGGCATGATAACAAGCAAGAGTAAAATGAATCCTAAACCACAGCGTAACAATCAACCAACCAAAGTGGTGTTATTCAATAAACCCTTTAATACTCTGTGCCAGTTTACCGGAGAGCCCGGCGACAGTGTTCTGGCCGACTATATTCCTATTAAGCAGGTGTACGCAGCCGGACGTCTGGATAAAGATTCGGAAGGCCTGCTGTTGCTTACCAACAATGGCAAGCTGCAGCATAAAATTACTGATCCTCGCCATAAACAGCAAAAAATCTATTGGGTGCAGGTGGAAAATATACCCAGTGATCAGGCCATAGAACAGCTCTGCTCAGGTGTTCAACTAAAAGACGGTATGACGCAACCGGCTTCTGTTTCGCGGATTTCTGAACCCGATGTCTGGCCTCGAAATCCACCGGTTCGAGAACGACAGAATATTCCAACCTGTTGGCTGGAGATAAAATTAACAGAAGGCAAAAATCGTCAGGTACGCCGAATGACAGCAGCGGTTGGCCACCCTACTCTGCGCCTGATCCGCGCACAAATTGGCCAGTGGAGTTTAGGTGATTTAAAACCGGGCGAGTACAAGCTGGTGTAATGTAATCATCAGCCTCCCAAATAAAACTCAATCATTCATGCGTTATTACAATAACCTACAATCCTCAGGATAATTCATAATGTCATCCATACATGTCACGGTAGCGGCCATAATTGTTAAAAAAGACGATAAAGACCATCAATACCTGATTGTCGAAGAGCGTAACTCAAAGGGCAAAACCGTCTACAATCAGCCCGCAGGCCATGTGGAGCCAGAAGAATCCATTGAGCAGGCGGTGATCCGTGAAGTGTATGAAGAAACCGGGCTTAATTTTACGCCTCAATTTCTGGTCGGAAACTACTTTTTAAGTCCGGCCACAAATGGCAAACATTATTTACGCTTTTGTTTTTATGGTGAAGTAGAGGACTGCTCAAAGCTCGCTCCGCAAGATGACGATATTGTCGCCGCACACTGGATGAGCCTTGAACAAATTGTCGGCCTGGGACGACAACTGCGCAGTGCACTGGTGCTGCAATGTTTAAGTGATTTTCTTGATAATAAACGCTACCCATTGTCGCAATTTCACTTTACTTCAAATGAGCTCGAGCTGGCCGATTTATGCTATACTCGCCTGCCTTCAAATAAGGACGGATAATCCCACCTTATTTCAAAAGATTGATAGTAAAAAATTCGTTTGAATATACTGTTTAATAAAAAGACTGTTTAAAAGGTTTATAGTTTTATGAGCAATCCAGCAAAAGTCATCGTTGGCATGTCGGGCGGTGTCGACTCCTCGGTATCGGCTTATCTGCTGCTTCAGCAGGGCTATCAGGTGGAAGGCTTGTTCATGAAAAACTGGGAAGAAGACGACACCGACGATTACTGCAGCGCGGCTGAAGATCTGGCCGATGCACAGGAAGTGTGTGACCGTCTGGGCATTGAACTGCACACCGTGAATTTTTCTGCCGAATATTGGGATCGTGTTTTTGAGTATTTTCTTGAAGAATACAAAGCCGGTCGTACGCCGAACCCGGATATTATGTGCAACAAGGAAATCAAATTTAAAGCCTTCCTCGACTTTGCCATGCATCTGGGTGCCGACTATATCGCAACGGGACATTACACCCGCCGAGATGAAAAAAACGGCAAAGTTCGTATGCTTCGAGGCCTCGATAACAATAAAGATCAAAGCTACTTTTTATACACGCTGGGTCAGGAGCAATTGGCCAAAACATTATTCCCCGTCGGTGAACTCGATAAAGCAGAAGTAAGAGCGATTGCCGAGCAACAAAACTTTATCAACGCCCGAAAAAAAGACAGCACCGGCATCTGTTTTATTGGCGAGCGCAAGTTTAAAGATTTTCTGGAACAGTTTATTCCGGCACAACCCGGTCCTATTTTAAAAGATGATGGTGAACACATTGGTGAGCATCAGGGTTTAATGTTTCATACACTGGGTCAACGTAAAGGCCTCGGCATTGGTGGGCAAAAAGACGCACAAGACGACCCCTGGTATGTAGTGGATAAAGATGTCAGCAACAACACATTAATTGTTGGCCAGGGACACGATCATCCGCTTCTGCTCAGTGACAGTTTAGAGTGCAATCAGCTGCACTGGGTATCTCGTGAAACACCAACCCAAGCATTTCGCTGTACGGCGAAAGTGCGATACCGTCAACAAGATGTTCCTTGTGAAGTTATTCCACAGGGTGATGACGAATTTAAAGTGGTGTTTGAATCCCCACAAAGAGCCGTCACACCGGGTCAGTCCGTGGTGTTTTATCAAGACAACGTTTGTCTTGGTGGTGGCATCATAAATCGCATTAATAAAATTAATTCCTAATCGATTAAAACAAAGGTTACGCAAATTATGGAAAACGTTGTATTGGCACTTGCAGCAATCTCGCAAGCCATTGAGCAGGTACAAAAAATTGCATGGAAAGGCAAAATGGATGATGCCGATGCAATGCCTTTAATTAAAAGTATTTTTAATCTGGAACCTGAATCGATTGTCGATCTTTATTCCGGTAGCGCCAGCTTAACATCGGGACTTCGTTTATTTCGTGCACAGTTGCAATCGGGTAATCAGGAACGCAATGCTGAGTACGGTAAATACCTGGCCAATATATTAACGCTGCAAAAACAATTTACCAAACAACCGCAAGTCCAGGAAGTTTTAACCTCACGTATCGAACACACTCGGCGCCTACTCGATTATGACGACATAATGTCACCCAGTGTTTTATCGTCAATTGCTGACTGTTACAGCCAGAGCATCAGCAACCTTCCGTTACGCATTCAGGTGCAAGGCAGCCCAGAGGTTCTTCAAAACAAACACAATCAGGATAAAATTCGCGCCCTGTTATTAGCTGCAGTAAGAGCCGCCGTACTTTGGCGTCAATTAGGCGGCAAGAAACGACAGTTTTTATTCAAACGCCAGCAACTTTGTGATGTGGCGAATCAACTATTGAAACAACCGGTTTATTAGTTTGCAGAGTCTGCACAATCATTAATGCTAATTTAGCAAGTCATTTACACCATACAACTCGAAGAAAAAGGCCAGGTATCCAATTAATAATCCCATAGCCACAAAAAAGTAATATTCCCCAAATTTATCGATGTATGTGAAGAATTGCGCGAATACGATTATCAAGATAAATGAAAACAAAAATATCAAATTTTGCGGCATTAATCTCCCAATAACCGCACCGACTATAAGCGCTATTAAAAATGAAATTAATCGTTTCATGCTTTATCGTTAAAGAGACCTTAAAGCCAACATACTCTTATAGGTAAATTACTATAGAATGATCTGCTTTACCTCATTTCAATGCGTAACCATGTTAATACTTTAGCTTTTGAGCGCACTCAACATTACTTTCTCATAAAACAAAAACAAGTAAAGAAACAAGGCAAGCAGCAATCCCGCTGGAATCAACGAGTCTTTAAAAACGTATAGTTTTGCTAAACCAATTAAAACTGATGCAGTCTGAATTGCCCAAAACATATACTTAAAGGACCTCTCTGACTTAATCATCTTAATTATAGCGATATAATTAAGGAACAGCCAAGTATTAACGCATAAGACAATTATTACCGGTATAAATAAGCCCTTAGTTAATAAAACACCTGGTAGTGTCATAAGAACGATTAAGCCAAAAACTAATTTTTTAGGATCGATATTATTCATTTTTTGTTAGCACCAAAATAATTCATTCTTTTAAACTGTATAAAATAGACCAACTCCCATGTTCACTTTCTACACCAAACCAGTCATTTTCTACTAAAAATTAGATTTATATTCTTTAAACTTACAAATAACACTTTTTAAACCTTGTTCATTTTTTTGATAAAAAATGTATTCTCTATCAACTGGCTTAGCAAATACCCTACCATTTGGTCGCTCAATAAGCTCTATAATAAAGTGACCATATCCATGACTACAGTGTTTTGAAGTAGCAATCGAAACAAATGGAATGCTGAGTTTATCCATATCCATTTCAGCGTGCTCTTTTACTAGATAAAGCTTTGCTATGCCACCATCACTTTTCAAATATGCGCTTACAGCGATTTCATAATCCAAATAATCTTCAGTCTCCATTATTAATTCTAAAAAGTTCAACCCAATTCTTTTTTCTGCACATGCACTTAGTGATAACACTAATAAAAAAGAGGTAATTAAAGCCCTACTAATTCTCACAAAAGTCTCCTTAAAGTTAAATAATAAAACAAAGATGGTCTTCCCCCGTTCCCAAGCTAATCTGCCATTATTTAAATCCAATAGGACTACATATAGTGTCCAAAAGAAAAACCTTATCGAAAGTCTACCAAAGCACTTTACACTGCAAGCTATACGGTTAGCCGAATCGAGAACAAAGCATCTACCCCAAATTTAAAACGAGCTCGACATTCGCGTCAATCGAATCTATAAATGGAATAAACGATTAAAAAAACAAGGGTAATCCTTTAAACTAACTGTAATTACTAAAGAACAATTCTTTCAGCCTTAGCATGGTCATCTCAAAAGCATTTCAAATTAATTTTTAGATACCACCTCAAAATCAACTGCAATGGTTGCCGTGTACTCTATCTCATCGAATGTCTGCTTTCTGTTCAAAATTGGATTAATATCGGCATCTCCTCGCCGTTTAATTCGAGAGCCAGTAATGACAATGCGCTCAGAGTAATCTTTTGCTCCTTTAGAACCTGTCTGCACCACATCAAAGTCACGAAAAGCAACTGGCTTCAGCGCCAAGCCCAGTGTCGTTTCATAAAAAGATTTTTGTTGCATCACTTTATCCAACGCTTCTTTTTTGACTTTTTGTTCAAACTCATCTTTCGATGTATGCTCAAAATCCATGCTGGATAAGCTCACTTCTTTTTTAGAGTCTGTTATTTTAGCAATAGCATTAAGTTGTTGCTCACTATAAATATTCACTGCGATTCTATTTGCAACCTTAAAGCTATCAGGATCATCACCAAACCACCCATATTGAGGAGAGGTTGAAAATTTTGAGGTGTTTATATCATCGTGTTTTACGCCCGATTCAACTAATGCTTCTCGAATAAGTTTTCGTACACTACTGTTTTTGGCAACGGCATCGGAGAGTTTATCTTCTTCGGTTAAAACCAGTAAATTAACGATGGCTTTATCCGAGTACGCCTTTTTCTCCACACTGCCTTTAATTGTGACTGTATTTTTACTTGGGTATAAAAAAGCCTTTAATTCATTTGGACTTCCTTTCAGCTCTGGTGAGGAATGTGTTGCAACACAAGCCAAAGCGAAGATCACTAAAACACTGAATTTATCCATGTTAATACCTCATAAAAATTTATTTTTAAACTTAAACTATTGATTTTAAATCGTTTCGCAGGCATTACACAGGATAAATTGCCGGACTGCAATATTTGTCCATGACTTAATGGTTTTAACTGGTGAGGTAACAGTATGAAAATGAAATTATTCATACAAGTAACAAGCCTCAAGAGAAGGGTTTTTAAGCACGATGTCCTTTAATATGTCGCACATAAAAAAACAGCCTTCAAATGAAGGCTGTTAAAAATTGCAAAAGGGAGCAGTTTGAATAATCGTCGTCCGACCGATTCAAACACTTTATTGGTTTTTGCAGGCCAACAAAGCTGCGCCTATTATTCTATATTTGAGATATAATTCAATGGTATTATTTCACAAGTTCCATTTACCCGCCCTGCTTCTTTCCAGGATTAAACGGCTTGATATTTGAGTTTCAACTGCTGATGAAACGCTTGCCACTTTTCCCGTTGCTCCTGAATATGCTCACATAACTCCTGATATTTATGAACAATTTCTTGAGCTTCCGGGCTTTCCAGCAATTGCTTTTTATGGGCATTTACCCACTGGCGCTTAACGTCGTAAAAATCCATTAGCTGCTGAGTGTAGCTGTCGTATTCCGCTTTTAGCGATTCTAAAAGGGTGTCTTTGTCTGGCAGGTTAATATTCGCCAGCTGCTGAGATGCTTTTTGCATAAGCGTTTCGGCTTTAGCCAGTTCAATTTTTGTGTCGTCGGATCGTTTTAAGTTGTTTGCAAAGCCGATAACACTCAACAGTCGGATAAGCCACTTGGTGGGATCAAATTGCCACCATTTGATGCCATTACGATAATCATTTTGAAAGTGGTGATGGAAATTATGGTAACCCTCACCAAAGGTAAACAGCGCAATAAAGCCATTGTCGCGAGCGGTGTTTTTAACATTATAAGGCTGGCTGCCCCATATGTGCGCCAATGAGTTTATAAAGAAAGTAACGTGGTGGCTGATCACCAATCGCAAAAATCCTGCGGTCAGTAACATGCCCCAAATATCGCCATGGATCACGCCTATCAATAAAGGAATACCAAAGTTGGCCGCCAGAGTCAGCACCAGATAATGTTTATGCTGCCACATCACCACAGGATCGCGCTGCAAGTCTTTAACATTGGAATAATCCTGATAACGATGAGCTTGATATTCACGCAGCATCCAGCCGATGTGGGAATACCAGAAACCTTTTTTCGCTGAATAGGGATCTTTGTCGTTGTCGTCCACATGACCATGGTGCACCCGATGATCCGATGCCCAGTGTAACGCACTGTTTTGTACGGCAAACGCCCCACCAATGGCATAAATCACTCGCACCAGTGCATTGGCCTGATACGCCTTATGGGACCAAAGCCGATGGTAACCGGCAGTAATCGACATACCGCAATAACCGATACACAACACAGTTGCAATGAGATGCCCCCAGTCGTAACCGTAAAAATAGCCATACAAAGGCACGCCAATAAGGGCAACAGTGGAAGTAATGATAAAAACAAGAACATTAAGCCAGATAATTTTAGGCTTCTTTGAAGGGGTGTCGAACGACATAACTTACTCTCTAAAAACTTTCTACAACGCCTCTTGGTGATACGGTTCAATTTAAAGTATTCACTTAAGAGGTACATATATGGGCAGCTCACCTGCCCTGGCAATCACTAGTCGCCAATGCGACAAGGGTTACCGCCTATCTATTCAGCGTACATGTGTTCGCTGATAAAGATTATAGGTGCTGTTTAACCATTTTACAATTCGGCTAGCTTTGTTTTTGCAAAAGAATATTTCCTGTTAATTTTCAATGGGCTGCATTATGATCACAGCTCAACTTTAAGGTTTTATGACAATTTATGAGCGGAATTCGTGCACAACAGAAAGAAAAAACTCGGCAAGCCATCATAAATGCCGCGTTAAATCAGCTCAGCGCCAATCAAAGCTTTGTTAATTTGAGCTTACGTGAAGTGGCCAGAGAGGCCGGCATAGCACCAACCTCCTTCTATCGCCATTTTAAAGATATGGAAGAACTCGGTTTATCACTGGTGGATGAATGCGGCGTCACCTTACGCCAGTTAATGCGCAGCGCACGCAAACGCTTTGATGACAACACCAGTATTATCGCCGTTTCCGTTGAAACCTTTATGGAATTTGTCGAACAAAACCCTAATATTTTCCGCTTATTGCTACGGGAACGCTCAGGCACATCTAAGCTGTTTCGCGATGCCATTGCTCGTGAAGTCAAACACTTTACCGAAGAACTTGCCGACTACCTGCATCAATCCACTGGTCTTGATATCGCCATGTCCGAAATTCAGGCTGATGCGCTGGTAACCATCACTTTTAATAACGGTGCCGAATATCTGGATGCTTCTGCCGCCAAGAAACAACGCTTAATTAAAAATACCATTATTCAATTGCGATTTATTGCCCATGGCGCAGCCAGTTATGTAAAACAATCCGAATAACCTTTGCTCTGAATAATGGATTAATCCACCGCACTTGATCCTTCGTATCATTAATGTTCACCGCCCACAAAGGGTTCAAAAAACAAAACGCTATGCTTCCAAAAATATTCTTTATAAAACAACATCAAAACCGTCCAATAAAACACCTTACGCTTTTATTGATTGGTTTATTCTGCAACTCATTATTGGCAAGCGGTTTATCTGACACAGTAAGTTCAACAGAAAAAACCACTGAGCCAACGACTAACCGCCATATAGCCACGAGCAGTAAAACAGCAAACCAGAGTTCTGAGAATGAAAGCTCAAACAACAGCAATGCCAATATTAAGGATGCCGTAATTATTGTCACTGGCAAACGCCGAGCCCATCCTCTACTGAATACGCCGCAAAGTATCACCTCGATTAGTTCTGATACCATCGACTTTATACAGCCAACTCACAGTAATGAGTTATCTTCGTTTGTTCCGGGTATGTGGATCAGCCGTGGCAATGGGCAAGAGCATTTAACCGCCATACGATCGCCGGTTTTTACCGGTCCCGGTTCCTGCGCCGAGTTTTTAATCATGGAAAACAATATTCCTGTAAGAGCCAAAGGTTTTTGTAATGTCAATCAACTGTTCGACGCCAATATTGCTCAGGCCTCATCGGTTGAAGTATTGCGCGGTGCTAACTCTGCGCTTTATGGATCCGATGCGATACATGGTACGGTTAATGTCATTACGACAGAATTTGATCGAGCATTACCGGCAATGTCCAGTGCTCAATTATCCGCAGGAGAAGATGATGATATAAGCGTTTCAAGCCAGATTGTTTCGCTCTACGATCCGGCTGTAACAAAACGTCATAAATATGCGTTAAAGTTTCAAGGTACACACGATAATGGCTTTAAACACGCCGCGGGGTTTGATCAACAAAAACTGTCTGCCGAGCATCTATTCATTGGAACAGATTATGATATTCATACCCTGTTCAGCGCCAGCAATTTAAATCAGGAAACCGCCGGATATTTGCAGCAAGGTGAAAACGCCTACCGCAATGACGCTTTCCTACGACAAAATGACTTTCCAGAAGCGTTTCGTGATGCTCGTTCGTTTCGCTTGCAGAGCAACATTAAACCTTCGTCAGGCAGCTGGGAAATTACGCCTTACGCTCGCGCCAATGACATGACTTTTCTTATGCATTTTTTGCCTGGGCAACCTGTTGAAAAAAATGGACATGACAGCGTTGGGATTCATTTTCAATGGATACCAATAGAGAGCAATAAGTTGACGCTTCAAACGGGATTCGACAGTGAATTGACTCGAGGGTATCTAAACCAGTACCAACCCGCTCCAACAAATACTGGCAGTGCATTTCTCAACGAAGTATTGCCACAGGGTCAACACTACGATTACACCGTTAACTCGAAAAGTGCAGCAGTATTTACTAACGCTGACTTTCAACTGAGCGACACGATTAATTTTTCGACGGGTTTAAGGCTGGATTACATTTCATTTAAATACAATAACCAAATGCAAAATGGCAATAGCCGCGACAATGGGACAACTTGCGGATTTGGTGGTTGTCGCTACACCCGCCCTGCTGATCGCAGTGACAGTTTTACTGAACCTTCAGCATTTATTGCAATGAACGTTTCACTGGATAATCAACAACAGTTTTTTGCCAAGCTCGATACGGCGCACAGAACGCCTCAGGCAACCGAACTTTATCGCCTGCAGAATGGTCAGTCATCAGCGAATATTGAACCACAGTCGGCAACATCATTAGAGGCCGGCTATCGCTCACGTAACGATGGCGATGCATTTGAAGCCGTCGTATTTTCGATGCGCAAACGACATGTGATTTTTCAAAACAACCAGCGTCAATGGGTTAATGGCGCTAAAACAGCTCATCAAGGAATTGAATTTTCTTGGCAACAAAGGTTGAGTGACCAATGGTCACTCAAAGGTGTCGCGACTTACGCAGAACACACCTATCAAAATAATCCAGATTTACGTGGCAGTAACCAGATGAACATTAACGGCAATGATATTGACACAGCACCAAAATTTATTGCAGCCATGCATCTAAACTGGAGACCCACGCCCGATATACGCGCGGCTTTAGAGTGGCAACATTTATCAAGCTATTATTTAAACCCAGAAAATACTGAACAATATTCCGGACATCAACTGTTTCACTTTCGCCTCGCTCGTCACTTAACTCCAAAGACTCGATTATTAATTCAGGTTAAAAACATAACGAACAAAAACTACGCCGAACGCGCTGACTTTGCGTTTGGCAATCACCGCTATTTTGTTGGCGAGCCAAGGCAATTTTACCTGACCGTAGAACAAGTATTTTAAGTTTTTTAGTTTTAAGTCTCGAAAAACAGAAAACTATTTATGAGTGGCCTAAGATGACTGCATTAAAATCAGACAACATCACTCAGTGCATTAACCGTTTGGTGACAGCGCCTTTCGTGTTGCTCGTGCTAGTGACTACGGCAGGCTTGAACAAACTGTCAGCGAATGAAAATGATTCGAGCTTTAATTTTTTTACCGCAACCTTCGAGAACGATTTATTCGTTGGTGAAGATAACGGATACACCAATGGCTTTGGCTTAACCTTTGCCACAGGTCCTTTTGATGAATTTACTCAAGACAATACGCCGAGCTGGTTGCATCGAGTGATTGAACCCATATACATCAATACTCTACCTGATAAGCAACGAGGCATTGCGCATATGTTCTTTCAGCGTATGCAAACACCCGATGACATTGAGCAAAGAGAATTGATTAACGATGACTTACCTTA
Organism: Pleionea mediterranea; assembly: GCF_003148745.1. Lineage (GTDB taxonomy): Bacteria > Pseudomonadota > Gammaproteobacteria > Enterobacterales > Kangiellaceae > Pleionea > Pleionea mediterranea. The sequence goes on from NZ_QGGU01000003.1 coordinate 143,229, forward strand.
CGCAGGTTTACTCGCCTGGCAAGGGATTTTTTACGCATGGGATGATCACGTGGCCGATCAGTTGTCATTGTATCTTGGTGTTGTTGGCCCTGCTTCTTACGCAGAAAAAACACAAAACATCGTACATGATGTATTAGGCTCCGATAATCCTAAAGGTTGGGACAATCAAATTGGCAACGAAGCCGTGTTTAAAGTAGAAGCGGATAGGGTTTGGAATATTTATCGTACTGATGGTGCTTTACAATACGATGTCATTGGATTTTCTGGCGCGGCCATAGGCACCATGGATTCGCACATAAAATCGGGCATTGCGATCCGACTGGGTAAAAACCTCGATACCAGCTTCCCGACCTTTTCACTGCAAACCGATCGTCAGGTTAATCCACTGGCCATGACCGATGCAGCAGATTTCTATCTTTTTGCCGGCGTACAATTAAAGTATGTATTTAATGACATCATGATCAACGGCAATACGTTTAAGAACAGTCATTCAGTCCCTATCAAAAATACGTTAAACCAATTTTCATTTGGCGGTGTATGGAGCATTAATAGCATTGCAATTGTGTTCCAGTTTTCGACACTATCGTCACGGACAACAATATTGGACGCCCGTGAAAAATTTGGTGCGTTAAGTATTACCTATCAATATTAATAACGTATCAAATTATGATTACATGTTACAGACATAAAAAAGCCCGCATAAAGCGGGCAAAAACTACCGTCAGGACCTACGTAACTAGAGCGTGTTTATCTTTCATTCTTTGAGATGTTGAGTGCCAAAATTAAGCCAATCGCGGCGTGAATTTTGAAGTTTAGTAGTTCTAAATAAGAAACTCTCAACAAAGAGTGGCTTCATTTTAGCCCCAACCCTTCGGGCAGGGGTTATTTTATGGCACAACTGCGTTATCGGTCATTTAAATAGAATAACTATTCATCACTCCCTCTGCCTTGTTGTGCCATAAAATAACCACCTGCATCTCCAATAATGATAAATAAATACGCTCTAAATTTTTAAATTTAATAATTAGAACTGGTAGCCTACGGTCAGGGAGATAGTACGCGGATCCCCATAGTAACCAATCAAAGTATTGTCACCGCCTAATCCTGGTGTGTACAAACTGACGTTGGTTGGGTCGGAAGGATCCGGTGTAACAAACTGGTAACCACCAATTTTATACTCTTCATCAGTCAGGTTTTTAATGTGTAAACCAGCTGTCCAGTTACTGGTGTAGCTGTACCAGTTAACACTGAAATTAACCAGACCGTAACCGTCTTGAGTCAACAGCGAATCTTCTTCAAACAACACATAGTCATCACGATAGTAATAACTGGTGTTGAAAACAAAATCACCCACTGACGATTCCATGGTGTACTTTGCCCCCAAGTTAAAGGTTAACTCGGGCGTATTCGATATGGTAAATCGATCCGATTTATCAAAAGTTTCTCCGGTTACCGGATCCGTATCCAGTACTTCTTTAAAGTCGGAATCAATAAAGCCGATGGCTGCATCAAACGTTAAATTACGAGAAGACACATAGGTTAACTCGGCCTCAATACCAGTCGACTCCGATAAACCAATGTTACCCAGTCGTTGATTTAAGTCAGCCGAGGTTTCGCCGGGCAGTACCGAAATGTATTGACGATCTTTATGTTCCAGTGCAAATAACGTCACGTTAGCACGGAAGTTTCGTCCCCAGTCGCTCTTCATACCAATTTCAAATGAATCAACCACTTCTGGATCCGCCGCGGGTTCAGCCGTGGAAGCACGAGGATTAAAGGTGCCCGACTTAAAGCCTTCGGCGTAGCTGGCAAAAAACATCACGTCTTCGTTGTAACTGTATTCCACACCAATTCGCGGCGTAAATCGTGACCAGTCTTCGGAATCGTTCAACACAACGGGAACCAGTTCGCCCTCAGGTCTTGTATAACCGGGTACCCAGTTGCTCCAGGGATAAACCGTATCGAAGATCAAACCATTGCGAACCACTGCGTGTTTTTCATCGTTGGTGTAACGTACACCCAGAGTCATCGACCAGTCTTGTGATAAATCAAACGAGCCCTGTGCGTAAGCAGCGTTGCTTTGTGAATGGCTGCAACCGGATACTTCACGGGTTAATCCCGGTAAGCTTAGTGACTGACCAAATTCTTCTAAAATGGCATCAAACAAACCGCAAGACTCTGCGTTTAGGTAGTAATAACCGGCAACAAAATTGTAGCCATCACCACTGTGGTTTAATTGAATTTCTTGAGTTTCCTGCTTATCGTCGTACACCGCTGGCACATCGAAAATTCGAATAGCAGTATTATCAAAATCGATATTGGTTGGTGAGTAATTATCGCGCGAAGATACCACGTATTTTAAGCTGGTATTTTCAGTTAAGTCCCACTGTGCAGTAAAACTGACGCCTTCTACTTCTACCAGATTCCAGGTGGGCAAACTGGTGTAAGAATCATAAACACTGTCTGGCACAGGCGCATTGGTTAAAATACTGGGCAGTAATCGATAGCCGCCTTTTGAATTGGAGTCGTCTTCTGTTTTATCCCACTTAAAGCGGAAGAAAAATTCATCCGATGGTCGGTATTCCAGAGTTACTCGAGACGCAAACACATCTTTGTTGTAATTTTCGCGATCCTGATTAGGAATATCCGATTGCAAAAACTCACCAAAGCCGTCGCGTTTTAATGACGCTGCACCAAAGCCAACATACAAAGAATCAGTGATCGGATATTGACCGGTTAATTTTACATCTCGCTGATTATAACTTCCGAGTGTTGTTTTAAAGCCAAGCTCGGCATCGCCGGTCATTTCTTTGGTAATGTATTTAACCGCACCACCAATGGTATTTTTTCCGTACAAAGTGCCTTGCGGGCCGCGCAAAACTTCCACACGTTCAATATTTAAAATATCCAGCACCGCTCCCTGTGGTCTGGCGATATAAACATCATCAATGTAAATACCAACTCCGGGCTCGTATCCCCATAAAGGATCCTGCTGACCCACACCGCGAATAAATGCGGTCATGGTGGAGTTAGTGCCACGACTTTTTTGCAACGTTGTATTTGGTGAATATTGTTGAACTTCAGTGATCAGCTCAATGCCTCTCGCTTCCATTTCCAGATTGTTTAATGCGGTTACCGCAACCGGCACTTCCTGTAAATTTTCCGATGTTTTACGAGCGGTAACGGTTATTACCGGTACACCGTCGTCTTCTGCTTTTTCTTTATCGGATGCTTCTTCTGCACTGTACACAGCCCCTGAACAAGCAGCGGCCACCGACAGGGCGAGCAGCTTCATTCGAAACGATTTATTATTATGCATAGCTTTACCTTGTTGATCCTAGAGTTAAACAGTTGCGAACCAATGTAACTCAACTCGAATAAAATGTGTTCTGTACCATAGTACTATAGGTATCAATAACCGCTTGCTGCAGACTTTAACCTTATAATCACATCTGTTGAGGTCTATTGAATGTTAAGCCTGATTGGATTAATTGGCGGATTACTGCTGCTTATTATTTTAACCATTCGTGGAATGAACCTGTTAATCGCAGCGCCCCTGTGCGCCATTATTGTTGCCGTTACTGGCAGCATCGATTTATTTGCAGTCGATGGTCCCAACTTTATCAACAGTTATATGGGCGGCTTTGCCAGCTTTGTTCAATCCTGGTTTTTAATGTTTTTACTGGGCTCACTGTTTGGCAAAGTGATGGAAGACACCGGTTGCGCGCAAAGTGTCTCACACTATCTGGTTGAAAAACTCGGTGCCAAATTTGCCGCGCTGGCGATTGTGTTATCTTGTGCAATATTAACCTATGGCGGCGTCAGTCTATTTGTTGTGGCATTTTCTGTCTACCCGATGGCACTGGCTTTGTTTCGCGAAAGTGATTTACCACGACGATTTATTCCGGCCACCATGGCGTTCGGTTCGGTAACCTTCACCATGACCTCGGCAGGTTCACCAGAAATTCAAAACTGGATCCCGATTAAATACCTTGGTACCACTCACTTAGCCGCCTGGGAAGTTAGCCTGGTGGTGGCTGTGTTTATGGCCGTGTTTGGTTACTGGTGGCTCAATCGCATGATCAAAAAAGCCATAGCCAAAGGCGAATCTTTTGAAGCGCGCGAAAACGACCCGGCTGCGCGAGAAAAGTCAGTGCCTCATCCAGTAAAAGGATTGATCCCGCTTATGGTAGTGCTGGTGATTTCATTTATCTTTCACGATTCGTTAAAACAAAATGCTTTGATTCTGGCCTTACTCGGCGGCACCTTAACCGCATGGTTAATCAATCTTAAATTCATTACTAATTTAAATCACGCCATTGGCGAAGGTACCACTGGCGCTTTGGTCGCCATAGGCAATACCGCTGCGGTGGTGGGTTTTGGCAGCGTCGCCAAAGCATCGCCTGCATTCGCCGTCGCGGTGGAAACCATGACATCGATACCCGGTAACGAATTGATTGGCGCCGCCATTGCAGTAAGTGCCATTGCCGGTTTAACCGGCTCGGCCTCGGGTGGACAGGCCATAGCACTGCCCGTGCTGGCTCCGCACTATATTGATGCCGGTGTTAATCCTGAACAGCTGCACCGGGTGGTGGCCATTTCATCCGGCGCGCTCGATTCATTGCCTCATAATGGTTATGTGGTAACCACCATTCGCGCTATTTGTGGCGAAACCCATAAAGCGGCTTATGGTCCCATGGCGGCATTAACCGTGATTACTCCATTAATTGGACTGGTGCTTGCAATCACCTTATTTATTCTTTAATTTTGTTTAAATGACTCTGCCTGTCTCTACTTCGGATTCAGGCAGTAACAGAATAAAAATACAATAAGGTCTGCTTCTCTTTTGATTTCAAGCTGGTTAATCATTACCTGTTCATTAATTTACGTCGCCATTTTATTTGCGATTGCCTACTTCTTTGAACATCGTAAAACCTCCGCCAGAGCCAATACATGGGTGTACAGTTTATCGTTGGCGGTCTATTGCACCAGCTGGGCATTTTTTGGCACCATTCAACAGGCCGCTGTAACCGGCTGGTTTTTTGCGCCAACTTACGTGGGCACAATCTTATTGTTGTTTTTTGGCTGGCGATTTCTTCGTAAGCTGGTCAGTGTCAGTAAAGCTAATAACATAACTTCTATTGCAGACTTTATTGCCTCACGTTACGGAAAATCACAACGACTTTCCGGAACCATTACCTTTATCGCGTTGATCGCATTAATCCCTTATATTGCGCTTCAATTAAAGGCTCTCACCACCAGTTACATACTAATGACTTCTGGCACCATCGGCCAAATCACCCAGTCGCCTTCGATCATGAGTGACTCTGCTTTTTACATCACATTATTAATGGCTTTATTTTCTATTATCTTTGGTACCCGTCGTGTCGATGCTACCGAACATCAAACCGGAATCATTTATGCCATCGCGTTTGAGTCGGTTATAAAGTTGCTGGCCTTTTTAATAATGGGCGTATATATCTGCTATTACTTTTTTGATGGCGTAGTGGATGTCGCGAATAAAGCGCAAAATATTGCCTCCATCAAAACATTGTGGCAACAAAACTATTCGCCTCTGCTTTTCTGGACCCACGCCCTGCTCGGCCTGTTAGCCATAATATGTTTGCCCCGTCAGTTTCATGTGTTGGTGGTGGAAAACAAACGCATAAATGATGTGAAGTCAGCACGCTGGATTTTCAGTGGTTACCTGTTACTGATCAACCTATTCATATTACCCATTGCACTGGCTGGTCTGGTTTATTTTAATGGTATGAATGTTTCGCCAGAAATGTTTATTTTAGGCTTTCCACTGAGTGATAATTCAGCGTTGTTTTCATTAGTGGCCTACATTGGGGGATTTTCCGCTGCCACCAGCATGATCATTATTGTCAGTATTGTTCTCAGCACCATGGTGTCTAATGACATAATTATTCCGCTGTCGGTGCATTATCAATGGTTAAGAAAAGAGCGCACTAATAATGTACAACAATGGCTGATCAATATTCGGCGTCTGGTCATATTATGCATTCTACTATTGGCGTTTGTTTATTACCGAACCATTGCTACCACCTCCGAGCTTGCATCAATCGGTTTATTATCTTTTTCATTGGTCGCACAGTTTGCACCGGCTATTTTTGGCGGGCTCTACTGGAAAAAAGCCAATAAAAAAGGCGTAGTAGCCGGGCTTATCTTTGGAATTTCCATCTGGCTTTATACTCTGTTAATTCCGGCACTTGTTAGCGCAGGTTACATCAGCTCAAGTATTTTATACGATGGATTGTTTTCCGTTTCCTGGTTAAAGCCACAGGAGTTATTTGGTCAAAGCAGTTTTGATACTATGACTGTTGGTGTTTTCTGGTCTCTATTATTAAATACACTGGCTTATGTGTATGTCTCCCGGATAACTCATGCCTCAACACTGGAGAACTTACAAGCGGCACGCTTTGTATCGCCTAAAGATTTAAGTTATCGCGAAGATAAACTTAAAATAAATGACAGAGTTACCGTGGGAGATTTGTACGAACTGTGTGAGCGATTTATCGGCAGCCATAAAACCGACTTGTTTTTTACCGAAGAGCTTGGAATTGAAACAATAAGTAACGCCAAATCGGAACTTGCTACCTCACAACAAATCGACACCTGCCAAAAACGTTTAAGCCGGGTGATTGGTGGTTCGTCCGCCCGTATCGTGATGGACTCGTTAACCGGCAAACGCGCTATGCCCTTGTACGATCTGGTGAACATTGTCGATGAAGCCAGTCAGATGTTTACCTTTAATCGGGAGTTGCTGCAGTCGGCGATGGAAAATATCAGTCATGGCATCAGCGTTATCGATAAGGATTTAAAACTGGTCGCCTGGAATCATCAATACCAGTCGCTTTTTAATTACCCGGATGAACTGCTCACGGTAGGCCGCCCTATTGCTGACTTAATACGCTTTAACGCCGAGCAAGGCGTGTTTGGCAAAGGCAATATTCAGCAGCAGGTAAACAAACGACTCGATTATTTACGCCAGGCCAGCCCCCATACTTTTGAGCGTTATCATACGGGCGGCAAAGTATTAAAAATTCAGGGCAACCCTATGCCCGGCGGCGGTTTTGTTACCGTATTTATTGATATTACCGAACTTCGACAAAAGCAGCAGGAGCTGGCAAAAATAAACGCCACTTTAGAAGATCGCGTTAATAGCAGAACCCAGGAACTGCTAACCATTAATCAACAACTGGACAAAGCAAAACAAACCGCAGACGAAGCCAATAAAAGTAAAACTCGTTTTTTGGCGGCGGCCAGTCACGACATTTTACAACCGATTAATGCAGCATCTTTGTTCACTCAGGCATTATTAGAGTCCAACGACAATCAAAAAGTGAACAGCCAGCTTGAACAAATTAAACGAGCACTGCATTCTGCGGATGAACTGTTAACCGATCTGCTCGACATTTCCAAATTTGATGCCGGTGTGGTAACACCCCACATTAAACCGTTTCCTTTGCAACCTTTATTGCTGGAGTTGTATCAAGAATTTTCGGTAATCGCGCAGCAAAAAGGCGTGACATTAAAATTGCAACCGACAAAAGCCATTGTTAAAACCGATGCAGCATTGTTACGACGAATCATACAAAATTTTATCAGCAATGCGATCCGTTACAATTCACACGGTAAAGTGATAATCGGCGTTCGAAAAGCAGGGGAAAATTTACAGCTACAAGTGTTGGACAATGGCATAGGCATCAAACAAAACGAGCTCGAATCAATATTTAATGAATTTACCCGAGTTGATCAACACAGCAGCAATACCGGACACGGACTTGGTCTGGCCATAGTGCAGCGCTGTTCCCAACTGCTTCACTTACCCGTTAAAGTGGCTTCTACATTTGGTAAAGGCAGTTGCTTCTCGATTACCATACCGGTAACGTCTTACGATTATCAAGCTAAGTCATTAGCTAATACCGATGCAGAAAAACCGTTAATGTTTGATGGCATCCATATACTTTGTGTCGATAATGATCCGGCTATTCTTCAGGCCATGGAAAGCCTGCTGTCACAGTGGGGGATTACCTGCTCAACTTTCCAAAGTCTGAATGAAGTAAAAGCATTACCAACTTATAATGAGTTTGACGCACTTATTGTCGATAATCATCTCGATAATGGCGATACAGGGTTTGATGTCATCCATCATATTCATAACACTCACCCACTGCCCACCATAATCATTTCAGCCGATCGTAGCCAGGCATTAAAAGATTCGGCGCAGAACGAAAACATCCCACTGTTGTACAAACCAGTAAAAGCCATAAAATTAAGAGCCTTATTAAAAAAGATACTGAGCCGTTAAAGTTAATTTAAATAAAGCCTTAAAAATCAACTGGTAATCAATGGTCAATATTCATTGTGTGCAGAAATCCATTAGTTTTTAACAGCCTGATGTTTTTCAGAAGCCCAGTGTTTTGCTGCATCAACATCTTCGAACGAAAACGTTTTTACTTCAGCCTTCACAAAATGATTAGCAAGCGACTCCGCTACATTGCCCGTTTTAGAGTCGGTTGATAGAGCCACCCGATCTATCTCGGTATGATGCTGTTTTACAAACTTCAAATGAGCCGTTAAAGCGCCAAACGAATCCCACCCCGGAAAGTCCTTTGTATGAATAACCAGACCACTCAAATGGCCATTTTCCTCAATATAAGGATCTATCGTATTTGAAATGGATGTAAAATCATCCTTGGATAAAGCACCGTGAGGAACAAGCGTTGCAATGCTGCTTTGTTTGTCAATATTTACGGTAATCATAGTTCGTCCTCCCGTTAGAAAATACACACCTATTTAGATTAGCACGTGCAGTGCATTTGCAAAGTGGTCGGACTGGGTTTTAGGCAGGCGAACTCAAAATTAATGACTATCTCAAAACTTATATTCGTAAAGGTTATCATCAACACCATTCATATTAACAATACCTTTAAAAACAAAACCGAGTCGTTTAAGCAAACCATTGGAACTTTCATTCTGCTGAGAAGTAAATGCAAGAATATTCGTTAACTTATGCTTTTCATGTCCATTTTCCATAACCGCCAGGGAGGCTTCTTTCGCATACCCTTTAGAACAATACTCGGGTAGTAATGCATAACCCAAATCAGGGAAATCAAGTTGTTCGCGCTTTAATAAACCACACATACCAATAGGCTCGCTGGTATCTTTTAGAAGCACAATATTAAGACCAAAACCATATTGCTGATAGCTTGCTATCGGGCCGTTATTTAAATACTGGATTGCATCGTCATTATTTCGAACCTTTTTATCACCAATATTTTTAATAAAAGACTCATCATTCAGGAGCTTCAAAACAAATTTAGAATCACTTTCTTTAAAGTGTCTGATAATGAGTCTCTCTGTGTTGCATACAATCATAAGAAGTACCATCCATTATCAACACTCAAAATTACGTTAAGAGCACTACTGTATAATCTATCCCTAAGTGCTTAAATAGTTAAATTAACCATCGTTCAGACCTGAGCTGACCGTCTATTGTTATCAGCTCGGTCTAATGTCAAACATTACTGCTCTGTTCTTAGCCAACAGTGGGTATTATGCATGCAATAATAAACACGCTCTAGCATGAGTTAATCATAATTAGTAATGGCTTCACCTAAAGTTATGTCACGACTGACATACCAAACGCCCTGTTCATTGCGCTTTGGATGGCTTTCGCCGCAACCGCCACGACAAGTTTTTTTCTGCCGAGACTCAGCCGTTAGCAAAGGATCATCACTAAAAGTAACATCATCAATATAATAGGTTCCTTTATTTGGTTCTATGATATGCAGGTGAATATGCTGTGGAATGTCACGCCCAGGGTAAGCTTGCGGTCGAATAGTTTTAAATTGGTACCACCCTTTCTGGTCTGTAACGGCCCATCCGCGCAAACTACCATGTTGAGTGGATCCTGATGGGTATTTGCCATTTGCGTCAGTTTGATACGCATAAACAATAATATCAGAAGCAGGCGTTTGATCTGAATTATAGACAATACCACTGAGTACAAGCGGTTCTCCCTTCTCATCCGCGGTTCCAATCCTTGAACTCGTTTTTAGTTGGGCTGGCATGCCAACAAACACCAGTTCACACCCTTGGCATGGCCCCCCTATTACCGGTTCCTGCGCAGAAAGGTTCTTAAAACTCATCATTAAAAAGAATGTAAACAACATAAATTTAGCCATGATTGATTCCTTGTTATAGGGTATTAATTAACTGTTGAGAGATGTCATCTTATGGATGGTTTTATCCCTTTTTATAAAATGGTGGTACAAAGCCGCCAATACGTGGCCTAATATCAACAGCCACACAACCCATGCGCCCAGGTAGCTATGAATAAGCTCGGCAGGATCTTCTAACGCTTCAAGTGACACGCCAAAGAAATTAAAAAGGTGAAAGTCGGGAAAGTGAGTTATATCAAACAGTAAAAAATAAGTAATGCGACCTCCCCCACTCGATAAATAACTGGCAATCGATAAATAACCGCTAATCGGCATAATGAACATAATCGCATACAAGGCGTAATGGCCAGTTTGTACTGCAATTTGTTGCAACCTGACTGCTGATTGTCGTTCTGGCGAGCAGTTTAAAAGACGCCATATGATTCGAAGCGTAACGAGTACTGCCAACGTTATACCGATCGACAAGTGCAGTTGAATAGAAATCCAATTTTCGAATTCACTTTCGGCAAACCATTCGCGGTAGTAAATGGCGCAATAAGAGGCAAGAAAAAGTACTGCTGTAGACCAGTGGAACCATTTTGCAATTGGGCCGTATGCTGCCGCTGTGTTTTTCAAACTCATGTGTTGACCTAAAGCTATCTGATGAAATGTCTTTTCAAATTCCCACTTAGGCCAAGGGGAGTCAACGGTCAATCATCTAACATGATGAGATTATGGTTTAAGCTGTGGGCTGGATTGAGTCATAACAACGCCTGAAGTCGTTTACATAATTTCTACTTAGGCGAATCTCTGTGTCATCTTGGAGCACTAAATCATAGTCGCCATTTAATCTTGACTTGTACGACAGTACTTTATCCATATTAACAATAGTTGAGCGATGAACTCTGATGAACCGGTGATCCAATTTTGTTGCCATTGACTTCAATGATTCCGAGTGCAGGTATTCTTTATCTGTCAACTGAATTGCCACATATGGCGTTGCTGCTTTAATGTACAGAATGTCACTGAGATCGAGCCGCGTGCTATTTTTACCAGAACTCACCATCAAGAACTGAGTCGAAGATGGTTGTTTTACTGGCTCTTCACTTGGGCGTTTATATGCAAGATACTGTAACCATCCTATGAATGCACTGTAAATCAATAGCAGCTTTACAAGATCGTTTGACAAGGTAAACGTGAGCGTTTTAATAATCCCATAGGATTGTTCACGAAAAATTGAGGATAAGCACCAAACGGTTATCGGTACTAGTATTAGATGCGCAAGTGCCGGGATAATGACAGCTAAACATATTTGAGAAATGGTTTTTAATTGCCTTTTTTTTAATTCTCGCCTTAGAACAAACAATATTGGCGGAAAATAAAACCAAAAAGTCTTAAATAGAAGAGACTCATGAAAATAGAACGAGCGGCCATATCTGATGGAATGCAGATAATCCTGAAATATGGCCAGAGATACTATCTCTAGAGTCACAAATAGAAATAAGATGAAAAGCCTTACTTCATCGGACAACCTTGTGTGCTGTTTTATTATGTTTATCATTTATGATCTTTGAAGGTTTTTGCCTTGTTCACAGATTATGCAACTCCATCTATATTCATGCATAATATTTTCCAAACTAATTTTTTAGATATAATGGAAGTCCATATTTCTATTAACTATAAGTCACTAGCTACTTTAAAAATAAACTCTCATCATTTAGAAGTTGTCCGAAATATCCTGCTTGCCAAGTACTCGCATAATTTCAACCACTCCATTATTAATCTGATAATAAATACTATCAACTCCACAAACACTTCGACGGTAGCCATCCCTAATATGGTCAACCGCTTGATATTTGTATGGTGATTCTGCAATGTCATTAAATCGTTGAATCAGTGTATCGAAATACCGTGTGGCTTGAAGCTCACCAAATTCTTTTTCTCCGTGCCAATAGATACGCGCCAAATCCATTTTAGCTTCATGGCTAATCTTACATTGCATTACGCCCCAGTCCTTGTTTAATTTCAGTCAAAATCTCTTCAGGACTTTGATCGGTAAATCCATTTTCTTCAGCTTTAATTAATTTAGCTCGGATTGCTTCAACTTCTCGATTCGCTGCTTGCTCCCGTAACTGGCGCTCACGAATCAACTCTCTAACAACTTCACTTTCATTACCATAATGCCCCATCTCAATTTGGGCTTTGATCCAACTGTCCTGCTTATCGGTTACGGTAATACTTTTCTTAACCATAGTCACTTTTGTTACCCCGCTTTTCAGCAATATACTACTTAGTAGGATAATATACTCCAAGGCAGACTTCTAGTGAAGCCTGCCGCTCGAAAGTTGCGTTAATGAAATAGGGTAAGCCAGTTGGCTTTATAGATAAAATGAAATGTGAATAGGCTGCAAACACTAAGCGGGTGAAGAGCGTCACTGGATGATACCCCTTAGAAAAAATACCCAATACCAAGTGCTTCATCAACTAGGGCGACATGATGCCATTGTTGAACTCACCACAACGCCACAAGCCCGTCAGAAATGGAAGTGTTTACCTGAAACCATACAAGCCCGATTAATCACTAAAACAGTTAAGGGTAAGCCAGTTCAAATATTAACATCGATGACCGATGCCAAGCGCTATCCGGGAGCGGATATCGTCGACTTGTATGCCCATCGTTGGGAGATTGAACTGGGATTTAGAGAAATGAAACAATATCTTCTGCACAACAAATTAACCCTACGAAGTCAGCAGCCAGAACTCATTAAACAAGAGTTGTGGGGAATGTTACTTGCCTATAATCTTATTCGTTACAAAATGACACTGATGGCAAAGTCACTTAAAGGTATCCACCCTAACAAACTCAGCTTTCACCATGCTTCATTGCATATTATCCATAAGCTAACTCAGTTACCCTATGTGACACTGGGGAACATTCCAAAGTTCGTTATGGATATCGAAAAAGATGCTCAACTGTTTGTACTCGAACATCGGAGAGAAAGAAGTTATCCCAGACTCATTAAAGCTTCTAAAAATCGATACCCTATTAAGAAGAAAAATGCCGCTCACTCGCTTAAGTGAACGGCATTAGACCATAAGGTCACTTATTTACTAAGTTAGAAATACTTAGAATGTCATACTTGCTGATACCCGTAAATACCGAGGTGTTTGGAAAGAAGTAGGTAGCATATATGTTGGATCAGCTACACCTGACTCTTGCTCAGCAGTCTCAACAACTTCTCGGACATTATTAGCATTGAATAAATTAAAAACATCTGCTTTTAATGTCAATGGGTATCCCATTACCTCAGTGTCAAAGTTCACACCGAAATCAAATTGAGAGATTGCAGCAGTACGTCCACGAGAGCCACGCTTTACTAGCTCGCCATCTTGATAGAAAGATTCTGCACCGTAAGCAGCAGCAAATTCATCAGTAGGATGCACTCCAAAAGCATTCACTGGACGACCAGATTCATACAAATAGTTCATACTAAGTCGAACAGCATCCGTCACTTGATAAGCGCCAAATACTTTCAAAGAATGACGACGATCATTTGGTAGGTAACCAAAAGCACCATCCAACAAGCCAGGCTGATCAAACAAAGTTGTCAAGCCAGCGTCATCTTGACCATTATCAGAACGTACATAACCTTCGTTGTTACCATAGCTTTGCGACCATGTGTATGACGCATTGACAGCCCACAGGCCGTCCCACTTTTTATCAAAAACAAGATTAAAAGCATTATAACGACGCTCAGACTCAGGATAGTTAAGAACGTCTGCAGATAACTCCGCAAACTGCTCAAACTCAGGAAGCCAAACCCGCATGTCTTGTCCTGGATTCGTCAAAACATACTGATGGAAACCTGTCCATACGTCTGCAGGAGCTTCACCATCAACAGTTTGTGTCAAACCATTTTGAGCGGCCCATTGCAAAACCGCAGCATCGATTGCAACATCTTCAATAGTAGCTTTTAGATCACGATGTATAGCACGCATACTCATAGACCAATCGTCACCTAAAGATCGCTCATATCCCAAAATAATTTCATCTTGATACATAGGGCCAATATTAGCGTCTTTCACGGCTCTAGTATCTGGCACAGTTCCATCACCAAAAACTTGCTGATCAATGACGTTTGCAGGATCAAATTGTGGAGTATCATCAGGGTTTAAGCCATCTAGCTGATAAAAATCTTGAGTAAACAGTTCAGCTCCTGCCAAACGAATGTTTGTATTAGCTGCTATAGGAAGATGGTAACGACCGAAGTTAGCAAATAGCTTTTGTTCTCCATCACCATTCAAATCATATGCAGCACCAATACGGGGCGCCCATTGATTATCGATTTTAATAAAAGACTGTGCGTTAGCATTTTTGTTATCGAATGATTCATTACGAATACCTAAGCGCAGAGTAAGGCGGTCATTTACGGTCCATGTGTCTTCAAAGTAGTAAGCAGATGAAATAGTCTCAAACTCACCACCGCCTTCAAAAACGCGAACACGTACCGATTCACCTGTATTCGAACGAGTATCATCGAAATAGCGGTAATATATGTGACCAGAATAGAAAGAAGAATCTTCAGCAGTATTCACTTCTCTGTCAATACCAAAGCGCATTTCATGATCACCCATAAAATAATCGAAATCTAACCGCGTCGCTTCTCGAGTATCAAAACCAGCACCCGCAACAAGATTGACCCAATCACCCAATGCTGTCAAACCACCACCACGAGAATCATAAATGGCAGGATTTCCATCAAGAGGAGACTGTGCAGTTCGGTCATACTCAGATTCACCCCACATAGCTGAAATTGTAAGATCAGAAGTTACATGACCGGTATATTTTAAAATAGTATTTGACCCACCAGTTTTTGTAGTAGTTTCACCAACAAAACCAGTTCCACTTCGGGTAGCAAGATCATAATTGTAGGTTAATGTTGAATTTTCATTTTCATCTGAAAACGCAGTTAACTCTATCAAATGATTTGAGTTAATGTTCCAGTCTAATTTAGCACCCCAAAACGCATCATCATTATTCGACTGGTCGTAACGTGAACCACGTGAGTATACATAATCTTGTTGACTAAACCTTGGGTTATATAACACATAATAAAACAGTTGGTTTTCGATCAATGCGCCACTTGCGTGCAGGTTGATACTGGTTTCTTCGTACTCATCTTGATCATTAATTATAAAACTTTGAGTATCAGTTTCGATTACAGGATTCCCACTGCCATCTAATACAGCGTTTGGAACCGAGTAAACAACATTAGGAGCTTGTTCACGACCTTTGTTAGGGCTATGAATAATATTAAAACCAGCTTCAAAATCATTCGACCCTGATTTGGTTACACCATTAATGACCCCACCTGTTGAACGACCGAACTCTGCAGAATAACCACCTGTTTTAACCTGAAACTCTTGATAGAACTCAAATGGAACGGTTGATCCACCGAGGCCATTACGAAAATTCGTCAGGTTCATCCCGTTGATATAATAAGCATTTTCGCCA
The DNA here is from genome assembly GCF_003148745.1 of Pleionea mediterranea. Taxonomy (GTDB): domain Bacteria; phylum Pseudomonadota; class Gammaproteobacteria; order Enterobacterales; family Kangiellaceae; genus Pleionea; species Pleionea mediterranea. Next base: position 158,934 of record NZ_QGGU01000003.1, read on the forward strand.
ACTGAAGATCCACCAAACGAAGCTAAGTTACCAAAAGCTGCATCTCCACGAGTTGTACCTGGCGCTAAAAGAGCAATAGCAGTTGCATTTCGAGCAACAGGTAGCCGATCAATATCTTCCTCTGACATAACCAGAGCCGTTTCTGCAGAAGTGGTGTCAACAGGACTGACTGCACCACCAAGAATTGTTACGGTTTCACCAGTTGCTGCAAGAGTGATGTTAAGAGAAGTCTTTTGACCTATTGTAACTTTAACACTTTCCTGACTATATAGCTGAAAGCCTGATTTAGCAGCAGATATCTCGTAGTTACCGATAGGTAAACGTGGAAGCTGAAAATTACCCCCCGTGTCAGTTTCTAGTGTTCTAACAATACCTGTATCGACGTTTTTAATTGTAATTGTCACACCACTAATGGGCTGCTCAGCTGAAGACTTCACTTCACCAGAGATCGCACCAGCAGTATTCGATGCAGCATGAATTCCGGCAGACCCTAGACCCATTGCAGTAGCAATTGCTGCTGCGGTCAAAGTTCGCCGGAAGCTTTTGTTGAATGTATTCAATTTTGTATCTCCCCGATTGAAACAGTGTTATAGACTTTATACTTAAATTTATGTCTCTTGGTTTCGGACAATAACTGCAATGACAATAACTGCAATTTCCAAGAGAAAGTGGCGAGCTGATATAGTTCGTCATTTTTCTCGCCAAAGGAAAATGCCAAATAAACTACAGGCAGCTGACCGAAAATGAACGATACCAGATATACATATTAAATAAAGCGAAATGTTACCGCGGAAAGTTACGTTAATGAAATAGGTAACTAAGTAAGCCAGTTGGCTTTATAGATAAAATGAAATGTGAATAGGCAGCAAACACTAAGCGGTTAGCAGCTCGCTGTCAGTATTTATGGCTCGTTGATAGATCAATCCGGCCTGAGTGCGGTTGTATACGCCCAGCTTCTTTAAAATGGCCGAGACGTGTTGTTTGATGGTGGTTTCCTGAATGCTTAGTTCGTAGGCGATTTGTTTGTTCAGCTTGCCATCGGCAATCATCGCCAGAACGCGTTTTTGTTGAGGAGTCATCTGACTGATGGTGAGGCAGGTGTCTTGATCGAGCGATACGTTGGTTTCGTCAAAGTCCAGACTCCAGTATTCGCCTTGTTCTATCACCTGATTCAACGCCGATACAAGCTGCTCCAGTGAAGATGATTTGGTAATAAATCCTGCTGCACCCATGGCTTTTACACGCGCCATGGTCTGTCGGTCGTCGTGGCCCGAGACCACGGTGACGGCAACATCGGGGTGATTGCGACAAATTTCCGATAAATGCAGCTGCCCCTGATCGCCCGGCATATTTAAATCTATCAATGCTAAATCAAAATCGGGAGAAGCTAAGGCCTCCAGTGCCTCGGTATAGCTTTCGGCCTGCACTATTTCACATTGCTCATGGCATTGGTTTAATGCCTGGATCAGTGCCGACCGAAATAACGGATGATCATCAGCCACCAGAATCTTTAAATCACTCATTGTTGACACCTTTTATTAACTGGCTTCTTAATTAACTAACTTTTTATCACGGGCTTTTTATTCGTGAATCCGAGTCTAGTCCGATTTCAAAGTACTTATACAACAGAGCACTTACTCATCAGATCAACAGACTACTTATACAACCCCTCTATGATCCATTCTCTACAAAGTCTGCACCATAATCAATTATTGCTGACAGTACTTTGGTACTGCTTTGATTAAACTGAGCGCTTATTTGGATATCAAACAGATGAGAATTTAATAACAACCCTCTCCTACACACCAGACAATACATTCAACTCACAATCTGTCTGGCTGAGATAAAATTGTAATAAAATTACACAGAATCAAAGCGGCCTTTCGTCTATATCAACCTCAAAAGCAAGCCTCTCATTCGCCACATTGATAAAAAATTAACCTTTAATAATAGCGAGTTAAGGCTTATTTAATTGGCATTATCTACCCTTACATGAAATTATCGAATATTTAATCAGTAATAGCGAAGCTTAAAATACTGTAAATAAATTACAAAAAATCAACTGTAAGCCACTGTTTTATAATAGATTTTCAAAATAAAACACTCGATTTACGCCAACCCTTCTGCTACAATCGCGCGCACTTTTTAGCCTAAAATTCTTAATTGATACACGTCCCGAGGAAGTAGTCACATGACACAAGCTAAGGTGCACCTTAATCTCTCCACTGATGAACTGGTCAAAAAAGCCGTCGAACGCGGCGAAGGTCAAATTGCCAGCAACGGCGCTCTTTCTGTAGAAACTGGTGAACGAACAGGCCGTTCACCCAATGATCGCTTTATTGTTAAAGAATCCACCACAGAGCAAGACATCGATTGGGGAAAGGTAAACCGCCCATTTGATGAAGATAAATTTAACGCTTTATGGGATCGTGTTGAAACGCACCTGGAAACACAAGACGAATACTTCCAGTCTAAATTGCATGTTGGCGCAGGTGACGAATACTTCTTACCAGTAAATGTACGCACAGAAACAGCTTGGCAAAATCTGTTTGCCCGCAATCTGTTTATTCGTACCGAAAACTACAACCCGGATAATCGCGGCGAGTGGCAAATTCTCAACGCTGCCGGTTTTCGTTGTGATCCAGAGCGTGACGGCACCAACAGCTACGGTTGTGTCATCATCAACTTCAAACAGAAAAAAGTATTACTGGCCGGCATGCGTTACGCTGGTGAAATGAAAAAAGCCATGTTCTCGGTACAAAACTTCTTGTTGCCGGCGAAAGATGTATTACCCATGCATTGCTCGGCCAATACCGATGGCGAAGGCGACGTTACTTTATTCTTTGGTTTATCGGGCACCGGTAAAACCACACTTTCAGCCGATCCTTCTCGCTTTTTGATTGGCGATGACGAACACGGTTGGGGCGAAGGCACTGTATTCAATATTGAAGGCGGTTGCTACGCAAAATGTATCGATTTAAGTCAGAAAAATGAGCCAGTGATCTGGAACGCTATCCGTCACGGCACTATTATCGAAAACGTTGTTTTAGACGACGAAGGCACACCGGATTACACCGATGTATCGTTAACGCAAAACTCTCGTGCCGGTTATCCGCGCGATCACATTGAGTTAAAAGTCGATGACAATGCTGCTGGTGAACCTAACGCCATTATCTTTTTAACCTGTGACCTGACCGGTGTTTTACCACCTGTGTCTATTTTAAGTAAAGAAGCAGCGGCCTATCACTTCTTAAGCGGTTACACGGCAAAAGTTGGCTCTACTGAAATTGGCTCAACCGCTGCGATTGAATCGACTTTCTCAACCTGTTTTGGTGCGCCCTTCTTCCCACGTCCTGCAGGCGTTTACGCTGAATTATTAATGAAGCGCATTGCAGCCAACAACGCAAAAGTCTATCTGGTTAACACCGGTTGGACCGGCGGTTCTTACGGCGAAGGCGGCACACGCTTTAGCATTCCAACCACACGTGCGGTAATTAATGCCATTCAGTCAGGTTCTTTACGTGACGTTGAAACACAGACCATTCCACATTTAAATCTGGAAGCGCCTGTTGCGGTTGAAGGCGTTGATGAAAAATTATTGAATCCTAAGTCAACCTGGAAAAATCCTGAAAACTTCGATGATGAAGCAAAAAAACTGGCACAGTTATTCGTAGACAACTTCAAGAAATTTGATGTATCTGAAGACATCATCAAAGCTGGTCCAAGCGTTTAATAAAACCATTGGATTTAGATTTAAAAAAGGGGCTATCAAGTCCCTTTTTTTATGGTTTAACGAATGGTTTGTATCACCCGGATCATCTCGGCCATGATATCGTTTTTACTGGTCAGTAAATGATCAGGATCAAGCTTTAATCCGGTAATGGCGTCATGGGGCATTGAGTTAACCTGTGATGAGTTTCTATAAACCCGACTGAGCCAGCGTGATACTTCCATAATGTGTAGATAACTTGCCGCCTGAGAATCGCTTGCTTTTGCAACCACCGCCTGTTGAATTGACGTAGGTAACTCCCAACTCGCTGCCACTCGCTCGGTAAAGTCCTGTTGCCCCATCACCACCAGTGTTTTTTGTTCTTTTAAGGTTAACGACACTTCCGTTGTATTAGCCAGCCAGCTGATAATAACCAAAGCCCCCACATTATGCAGCAACCCACATAGCAATGCCGTAGGTGCATCTTCAAGCTCAAAAATTTTTGAAACCGAGTAGTTTAAGCCGGCAATCTCCAAACTGCGATTACGAACAAATAAAGACAGCTCTTCAACCTTCTTTAACTTTCTTGCGCTATAAAGTTGAGACAGGCAATAGTTGTAAACAATACTGCGAATGGTGTTCAGCCCTAACATTCGTAAAATGCGAAACAGAGTTAAATTTTCGGTATCCAGAGAAAATGCTGCAGAACGCGCCAACGAATAAAATCGGTTCACCAATGTGGCATCGTGATGAACTATCCGTGTCAGTTGCTCAATGGAAATATTAGGATCATTGAGCGCCATTCGAATCTTTATCAAATTGCGAGGAAATGATGGTAACCGTAATCGACCTTCATCAACCTGTAGATGTATATCATCAAATATGGCTTGTTGCTCTGGCGTCAACTCAAATGCCTCAGAGGATCATTGAATACCTATAAAACTAGCCTAATTTGTGTATACGGTAAATAAATTGTTGATTTAAACTCAGAATTAACTTTAATGAGAACGCTTTCTATCGAATAGAAATTCTCAAAAGAAAGCGTTAAACATAATCGATTAATTAAAAAATCAATCCAGATCCTGATGTACAACAGCAAGCCATTTGGCATCTGGACTGATGGCAAGCCGAGAAATATTAGTGAGTTTAGTGTTACTTCGAGTGGGCAGTGAACTCCATTGCTCATAAGGTGCTAATGAGAAAAACAGCCTCGAGCCATTACTGTGGATCAAACCAATCTCAGGGTGATATGCAAAGTCTTCATTGTCATCAAATAGAGTAATCACCTTATTGGCTTTACCTTGCTTTAATGAATAAGAGTATATGGCTTTTGAACGCTGCTGATTTTGTACAAAGAAAAACTCGTCACCATTATTTTGGCTAACCAGACAACGACCAATATCTTTAGCCACAACGTCATAATCATCATTGCCTAGTGTATAGAGCACCAGCTCATGAGGATTGGACAGTCGGAACATCGCCAATTGTTGTTGATTTATCCAGGCGTGATAACCAACCGGTGTAATGGGACCACTCAGTTTTTCAGCAGGTTTATCGTGATTATAGCGCCACAACGTTTGTTGTTTATCATTGGCAACCACAGCAGAAAACATTATCTCTCTGTTTGATTTATTAGTACCTGATTCGTTAGTCTTTAATGCATTAGTGTCAGGTGTATTAGTCTTTGATGCATCAGTGTAGGCTCGATAAAGTCCGGGGGTTGCCGAGTATTCGCTTTCCGGGGTTTGAGTAATGGCTCGCGGTTGCAAGAAAACTTCTTTACGAGTTGCTTTATCCAGCTCTTTTTGTTCAAGTACTTTGGTTTTATGTTCTTTGACTTCAGCCTCTGTATTATTGTCCTCACTCCCTAAAACGTCATTGACAGGCAATGGCACCAACCAGATGTCCGTTGCATTCTGTTCCATGCGCGTATACACCATTGCCGATGAATCTTCGGTAAACGCCGGTTGATTGTCATACCCTTTACGTTGAACCAGTGTTTTTTCAAACACCAGAGATAAAGTTGCACCGTCATTTAAAATTCGAAACAGGGATATGTCGGTACCCGGTACTGCATGCAGTTTACTCGATGCAATGATACACAGCGTTATTACTGTCAATACAACCCACTTAAAACCTAGCATTTATCTTCACCCTAATAGCACTACTCTGCTTTATTATTTGTCTACTTTTCTTGTCGTTATTCTTGTTTCGTTATTCTTGTCGTTATTTTTTAATTATTATTCAGTTATCGTTTTTAACTATTCGCATTTACGACGTTTATTATTAAATAACTTATTGCTTATAATTTAAATAAGCTACTGCTCAAACACTTTATAATAAGCTTTTTTTCATGGTCACACGGTAACAATGCACCAGCTCACCAGCGCGTAAATTACCAACGCCTTTTTCCAGTTTCACTGAACGTGGCTCAAGCATAAAATAGTCTTCCTGCCGACGAATATGATGCCACACTCGCTCAGAGACCAATACTTCATCCACGTTGGCCAGACATTCAAGGCGTGCTGCAAAATTGACTGCTTCGCCAGACAAATCCGTTTTATCGGTGACTTCATTATGCTGCAAAGTCACTTCGCCAAGATCAATGCCTATACGACAAGGAAAGCCAGCAGCGTCCAGTACGTTACGAATCATACAGGCACATGCCACACCCACCGATGCATTTTGAAAACTGGCACGAAGTGAATCCCCTTCCATATTCGGATAGGTGGCTTTCCAACGCTTTAAAATAGGTTTAATTAAGCCACGAAACAAACTGAGCTTTTCATTCAGCTCGTCACCTTTCCAGCGAGAAAAACCTTTTAAGTCCATCAACATGACCGTAAACACTCTCATTTGACCGACTTCATTTTCGGCGGCCATTTCAAGCAGCTGCGGCCAAAAATGATTTTTCACCTGAGCAATTGACTCTTTAAATTCTCTCAACAGTCGATGATCCCGACGCATGGTAATTTGAGCGGCTAAAAGATGACTCGCTTCTTCTTTTAAATCCTGCTCCAGCATTTCAGCGTTATGACCACCAGTATCTTCCACCACAATTTTAACCCGGTTACCGCCCGCTTCTTCTTCAATGGCTTTAACCCGTAACTTGATGCCCCAATGCCGCGCTTCCAAATGCTCAATTAAAATGGGCAATGAACTCATTTCGTGTGGCGCCAAAAACTTTTCATACCTCAAATCGATAACAATGGATTCCGAGTAAAGCTTTTCAAACTCATTACTGCGATAACGAGTCGCAATAATTCCTTCATTATCCCAGAACGCCTGCTCGCACCGAATACTTTTAATGCTCCAGCCAGAAATCATAACCCCGTGAAGTTTTACACCGTTTAACAAGGCGTTATTTAAGCTGGCATTTTCCAGGTTAGTAAACCGAAGATCGCAATGCTCCAAATTTGCACCGGCCAAGTTGGCATTAGATAAATCCTTATTGGATAAATCGGTGTAAGACAAATTAACCTCTTTCAATAATGCCCCATGCAACGAACACTCAGTTAAATTTGCACCCGTCAAATTGGCACCTTGTAAATTAGCATCTTCTAACGTGGCTTCGGTAAGATCGCATTGGGATAAATCCGCCTCGGCAAAATTCATTGATTTTAAGGTTTGATTCCGCAAAACAGCACCACTTAATTTAGCGCGGCGAAAATCCATCCCCTGTAAACTGTGACCGGTAAAATCAACGTAAGAAAAATTACAATGGGCCAACTGTGCAGTTAAAAACTTGGCGCCTTTAACAATCGCCAGTGTTAAATCAGCATGAGCCATTTCGGTGGCAATAAAGTTTGCGCCGCCTAAATTGGCAAAATTAAATAACGCATGCTGCAAATTTGCCGATATAAAGTTAGCGCCCTCAAGATCGGCTTTAGAAAAGTTACAGTAGGATAAATTGGCTTCGGTAAAATCGAAGCCAGAAAGATCTTTATTTGAAAAGTCGGCACCGGTTAAATTGATGCTGATGTTGGCATTATCATTGCGCCATTGATTCCATGCGTCTTTTCCCAGTTCAATTAAGTCCCAGAGCGTTGCCTGTTCCATTAATAATATTCCTTTTACGAAAGTTCGTTTAGTGCTTTTTTAACGTATTGTGGCAGAGCAAAACACCCAACATGTATGTCCGCATTATAATATCGGGTATCAATACCACTTTGCTTGATGCGCTTTTCAATAACGGCTTTGGGCTGCTTATTTAACTCAGGATCATCCGTTGCCCATGCCAGAGTCATCACTCCGCCAATGTAGGTGGGAACGGGTGACGTATAAAAAGTTTGAGATTTATATAACGGCCCCATGCGTTTCGCTGTATTAATCACTTCATCCATCTGCATAAAACAAACGCCATTTTGCGTCACCATTATGCCATTGTCATTTAAGCACTGTTTTGCCAGACGATAAAAGTCATTTGTGAATAATACCTCTCCAGGGCCAATAGGATCCGTTGAGTCCGAAATAATCACATCAAAGGTTTCATTCGCCTGTCGCACATAATCTATGCCATCGGCAATCACAATTTCTGCACGCTCATCATCAAAAGCACCATCACTGTGTTTTGGGAAGTATTGTTTGCACATGTCGATGACCGACTGATCAATTTCCACCTGCACCACCCGTTCAATCGCTTTATGTTTCAGAACTTCACGCAAAATCCCGCCATCACCGCCACCAATGATCAGCACTTTTTTCGGTTCAGGATGAGCAAACAGAGGCACATGGGTCAGCATTTCATGATAGATAAACTCATCTTTCTCAGTGGTTTGAATAATGCCATCCAGCGCCATGACATGGCCAAATTGCTGGTTGTTAAAAATAATTAAATGTTGGTGGTCGGTTTTATTTTCAAATAACACTTCATCCACTTTAAAATACTGTCCATAGCTAGGGTAAAGCACTTCATAGAACTTGTCGGTCATTGCGAAAGGCCTCTGGAATCATCACCGGAAATAATGCCGTCATTGTAATGCAGCTCAACAGGGAAATACAGGGCAAACCCAGTGTGAATCCATGTTCAGCAATGTGATAGTAGACTCTAGAGGATTGTTTACGGATAACTGTTTTTAGAATCACTCACTACACACTTATTTTAAGCGAATTAAGCAATGGGCTGATTCTGATAATAAGGGGAATAGACCTGGTAAGTGGAAAATGCAATTATCGGCGAGTTGCAAAGGCTTGCATACGCTTTAAAACTCTTTAAACGCTTTCAAAATCGGGCAATAGCATGCACCCCATCAATCATGCGCCCCATCAATTATGAGGCGCACAGTTAAGGTTAGAGCGTGTTAATCTTCGTAGTGACGGATTACTTCACCAACGGTTGCACCCTTTTCAATGGTCAGGTTCGCCTCACGATATAAGTGAATGGTGCCATTAACCCGGCTGTTGGCATCTATCACAATGTCTGGCTTGTTATTGGATGAGTGTTTAAACATACCTTTATTTTTTCGGACAGTAATATCACCAGCTACTTCAGAACCTTCTAAATGAATGTCGCCATTGTGGATTGATAAACTACCACCAACAGTGGTTTGCTTAAGTGAAATGCTGCCATTAACGGACTCGATGTCTCCATTAACCCGACCATTAGATGCCACACGGATACTGCCATTCACCGTTTCCAGAGATTGATTAACAATAACACCCTGTTCAGCCGTAATGCCGCCATTCACCGTAGATGCGGAATCGATTGTCACCTGTTTGCCCAGACGTACCTTGCCATTAACCGTGTCGATGTCTTCTGCTTTGGCGTTATCCGCTAACACCACGCCACCGTTAACCGAGCTAAGATCGCCCACCACTTCGCCACCGCTGATGTTAATGCCGCCAAGTACCTTACTGATGTCTTTGGCGCTAACCTGACCCACCAATAGTCCAAAGGCAGCCACGCCTGCAACAATATATTGGTTAACTTTTTTCATTTTTCTCTCCATCTGTTTGTCTGAAACTGCTATTAATGGCAAGTACCAGCCTTCATTAAACATCGACCGAATAGACTCACCAAATGAAATTCAACTGACTTGCGTAATAATCTCTTCGGATAGACGACTCTGTAACGCAAAAGGTTTAAAAATAATTTAATCCCGATTAAAAGGAGCCGTTATGCAATGCCATAAAGTTGATTATGAAATCATTGGACACGATATGCAGCTGGTTGAAGTAGAACTTGACCCAGGCGAAACCGTGATAGCTGAAGCCGGAGCCATGAACTATCTGGAAGCCGGCATTGATTTTGAAGCCAAAATGGGTGATGGCTCCAATCCTGACGAAGGCACCATGAGCAAGCTATTTTCGGCTGCAAAACGCAAGCTAACCGGTGAAAGTCTGTTTACCACACATTTTACCAACCGCGGGCACCAAAAAGCCCGGGCAGCCTTTTCCGCCCCTTATCCGGGCAGCATTATTGCATTGGATATGAACACCATAGGCAACAGGTTAATTTGCCAAAAAGATTCCTTTTTAGCTGCCGCCTTAGGCACCAGGGTTTCCATTACGTTAAATAAAAAACTGGGCGCGGGATTTTTTGGCGGCGAAGGTTTTATTCTGCAAAAGCTCGAGGGTGATGGCATGGCGTTTATTCACGCTGGTGGCACCTTGATAAAAAAAGAACTTAAAGGCGAAACCTTGCGAGTGGATACCGGTTGTATCGTCGGATTTACCCAAGGCATTGATTACGATATTCAACGCGCCGGCAACCTGAAATCCATGTTATTTGGCGGTGAAGGTCTGTTTCTGGCGAATTTAACGGGGCATGGCACAGTCTGGTTACAAAGCTTGCCTTTCTCTCGTCTGGCGGATCGAATTTTTGAAAGCGCCCCCAGTTACGGTGGCAGTGATAAAGGTGAAGGCTCCGTGCTTGGCGGGCTGGGTCGCCTGATTGATGGTCGGTAAACCGTCGATAAATCACCTTGTTCTTTTAACGCACACTATCTAACAAACAATACCGAGTGAAATTTAGTTTATAACCTTTGCTGTTATCAATTAAAATTTAGAGCAATAGACTGAGTATAATTCTGCTGTGATACTGGTTTTCCATACCCCTATTGCACTAGAATCCTTAACAGGGCGCAGAAGCCTACGTATTGTTTGCTGCGCCCTGTTATTTTAATATTTTTAATACCCCACTAACATCAGCTGGAACCTTAATGAGCACACTTGCTAACTCCGCCGATTTATCACTTTACGCCAACGCCTTTGGTTTTTTACGTCAGCCGCTTAACTTTAATCCGATGAACAGTCAGGCCGATGTGGTTGTCCTCGGCTTTCCATTTGATATGGCCACTACCGGACGCGCAGGCGCACGCATGGGACCGGGTGCGATCCGCCGCGCCTCAACCAATTTATGCTGGGAAGAAAAACGTTGGCCCTGGTCATTTAAACTGTGCGATAACTTAACGATTGAAGACGCCGGGGATCTGGTATTTGAGCCCGGTGATGCAGAGGCTTTTACCGAACAGGCCGAAGCGTTAATCACACCCTGGATCCAGTCGAATAAAACACTGCTTAGCCTTGGCGGCGATCATTTTATTACCCTTCCTCTGTTACGGGCTCACCATAAAATGCACGGAGAAATGGCGCTGATACACTTTGATGCACACACAGATACCTACAGTCAGGGCAGCCGGTTTGATCACGGCACCATGTTTTACCATGCGCCGAAAGAAGGCTTAATCAGTACTGAGCACTCTATACAACTGGGCATTCGAACGGAGTACGATACCAGCGACCATGGCTTTAAAGTGCTCAGCGCCGATCAGCTAAATGAATTATCCGTCGATAGCATTATTGAGCAAATTAAAACTCGTGTTGGCGATAAACCAGTTTACCTGACCTTCGATATAGACTGTCTTGATCCCGCCTTTGCACCGGGCACCGGCACACCGGTTTGCGGCGGACTGAGCACCAATAAGGTGTTGCAGATCATTCGTGGTCTGGTAGGCGTTAATCTGATTGGAATGGATGTGGTAGAAGTCTCACCGCCTTATGACAGTGCCGATATATCAGCCTTGGCTGGCGCCACCCTGGCATTAGAAATGTTGTATGTTGTAGCTAGGAATAAACAGTCCGTTTAATAATCACACTGTTGTTTTTGATTCTTTTTAAAGCTGCCAATTAAATCGTTCAATTCCGATGAACAGCCATAACCAATTGGACTAAGTAAGGGTAAAAATCAGCCGCCTTCAACAGTTTGTATTGATCCCGACAAACCCGCTGTGGTACAAGACAGCTGCCTAATAAAGGTTAATAAACTCAACACCTTTCAACACCGTTTAGCAAACATACAACCTCGGTATTGAAAACATCGCATACCATCAGGAGTAACCCTTATGCCTCATCCCTTTGAAGAATTTAGAGCCAAGCGACAGGCAGGAAACGATAAAGCACTGGATACTGAAAACTTGCTAACCAAGCGTTTTTTTTCGCTGGATAAACAGGCCTATGGTGATGGCGCACTCGACAGCAAAACCAAAGAACTGCTGGGGCTTGTGGCATCAATGGTTTTACGTTGCAACGATTGCATCGACTATCATCTGGAAGGTGCCGTTAAAGCAGGATACAACAAACAGGAAATTGACGAAGCCATGGGCGTTGCCATGCTGGTGGGCGGCTCTATTGTGATCCCACACCTGAGACACGCGGCAGAAAGTCTGGAGTTTTTATTTAGCGAACACTCGGCCAGCTAAGCTATAAACCCAATACGTCTTTCACAAAGGGTACGGTAATTTTACGTTTCGCCACCAACGAAGCTTTGTCGAGTTTATTCAGAGCCGACATCAAATAGCGCAAGTCCCGTGAACTGCGGGACAATACAAACTGCGCCACTTCCGGCCCAAACTCAATGCCTTTTGCAGCAGCTTTTTGTTGCAGCAAAACCTGTTTATCGTTATCGGACAATGACTGAATTTTAAACACCGTCATAGCGGTTAAACGCGACAACAAATCTTTAAGAGTAATAGATAATTCGGTCGGAGGCTTACCACTGCTGATTAATAAATTACAGCCATTGTCTTTTAACTGATTGTATAAATGAAACAGCGCTTCTTCCCATTGCCGATCCCCCGCCACTGCATCTATATCATCAATGCAAACGTAGGAAAACGCACTCAATCCCTGCAACATTTCTGGAGCCAAACCGACTTCTGATAATGGCAGATAAATCACCGACTCTGCCGGATTTTGATTCGCCACCGCTTGCAACAAATGCGATTTCCCGGAACCTGGCTCACCCCAAAGATAAATAAACTCTTCCGAATGAACCGTTGTGAGCTGGCTTAAATATTCCAGTAATACCTGATTCTTACCCACTAAAAAGGATTCTGTGGTCACTTCCTGATCAAGCTTAATATTGAGCGGTAACTGCTGCATAAAAAATCTTTAAAATTTAGTTATTGGATTTATCGGAAGACGTTTTATTATCCGTCTGCTCAAGATTATCGCTAAAGGATTTATTGTCGTTTTCGTTTGAATCAGCAACTTTAGTATCCGCTTCATCCGCATCCGTTACTTTTGAATGCAGTGTTGAGGCATCACCCGCCAGATTAATTTCCGATAAGGCGCCTTCCGGCACTGGGCCACCATAAAGCACGCTATTAATGTATTTATCGTGCGCATGACGCAACAACACCATAATAACGGCAGCAATGGGTAGCGCCAATAATATGCCCAGAAAACCAAACAGTTGACCACCGGCTAATACCGCAAAAATAACCGCAACCGGATGCAGACCAATTTTATCGCCCACCAATAACGGCGTTAATACCATACCTTCGAGCATTTGGCCGATGGCGAAAACCAGCGCAATCCAGATCAATATTTGCGGATCACCAAATTGAATTAAGCCGGCAATAATGGCAAAAATAATTCCAATGATAAAACCAAGATAAGGCACAATACTCGCCAGCCCGGCAATCAGCCCTACCAATAAGGCCAAATCAAGTCCAACAAACCACAGCCCTACGGCGTAGATAATTCCAAGGGCAAACATTACCATCAGCTGACCGCGTACAAATGCACTTAATACTTCGTTGCACTCCACCGCCAACTTTTTTGCAACCGGTGCCGCGTGGCGAGGAAACAAAGAGTAAACTTTTGCCACCAGCAAATCCCAGTCACGCAATAAGTAAAAGGTAACCACCGGGATCAGCACAAGATTGCCGAGCCAGCCAAAAATGGCAAGCCCTGAAGAAGTTATGGAAGACATGACTTTGGCAATGGTGCCGGTATTGTCCGACAGTTGCGCTCGCAGGCTTTTTTCAATGGCACTAATGTCAACACTGCCCGGCTCTGCGCCAACCTTATCGAGGATCCAGGGATAAGCCTGATTTTTAAAAAAGTCGATCACCACCGGTGTCTTATCGGATAGCAGTTCAAACTGTTGCTTTAACATGGGGATCATCATCAATATGGCTAACACGCCCAGTAATGTAAACAGAACAAAAACAATGACCACCGCAAAGGTGCGATTCAGCTTTTTACTTTCCAGCCAGTCGGCTAAGGGATCGCCTAAATAAGCAAAAGTCGCCGCCAAAAAAAATGGCGTTAATATAGGACTCAATAAATAAATAAAGCCGGACAGGGCCAATACAACACCCAGCCACCACCAGCGTTTAATATCAGTCATTATTGGTATCCTTTGTTATTTTATTTCGACGAGAACTATTTCTACGAGAACTATTTCTACGATACCGACCACCCCAAAGCATAATGTAATGTGCGCCACTTAAAAATGTCGACACATACACAAGCACCAACACGGCGAGCATGTACCAATGAGGTAAAGTATAAAGTCCCAAGTTTACCAACAGCGACACCACAAGCAGTATTTGCAAAAAGGTATTGGATTTGGACAAGCGACTCGGCTGCATTTCGTAAGGCCCTAAAGCACGATGATAAACAATAGCACCAGAAACAATGATCAAATCACGTAATGTCACCAAGGCAAATAGCCACCAGCTTAACTGTTGGTTTAAACTTAACATTAACATGGTACTGACCAATAAGAGCTTATCGGCCAGGGGGTCAAGAATCGCGCCGAGCCGTGACTTCCAGTTAAATTGTTTGGCTAAAAAGCCATCCACACCATCGGATAAACCGGCTATAAAAAATATCCAGATGGCGGTGTAATAATCTTCTTTCGCCAACACATAGATTAAAGGTCCTACTAAAAGGATCCTCAATACGGTGATGATGTTAGGCAGTTGTTGCAACATTTAAGGACGCCACAGATAAACCAGAATTTTTTGCTCGGTCTGTTTTTCGGCTTGAAACGGAGCAGTATTCGTTTGTGAGTTGACCATAGGGGTTAACCGGTTCTTATTAGAATTATCAGAGTTACTAGAACTATTAGAGTTATCAGAATTACCGGCAGACTGTCGATTTAATTCATCTTGATTGTCAGCGTTTCCATTTAAAGGGTTTTCTTTAAACGGATCGTCAGAATTCATCGGCGCAGCTTTTTTCATAAAGCTTATGGCTTGTTGAATTTCAAATTGATCTTCAACCGGAACCAGATTTCGATCCAGATCAATCGCCTGTATCAGGGAGTCAATTTCGCCAACCAAATCCACTGTCACCATTAATGAGCGACCTTTGGTCTTACTCACTTCTACTTTGCGAATGGCCGAAAGTGACTCAAAGTAATCCATCAGTTTTCGGTAAGAATAAAAGCTACCGACATCCTGAACAATCACCTGCCACTGATTATTCACACTGAAACTCTCGGTAACACAAAACACCTGACACAACTGCTCACCGACCCAGTCAGACAACTGCCGCATTAATTCCGCCTGCTCTGCGGCTTCAAAATCCATGTAATGCTGTTGATCGTCAACCTGCAACATAAACCGCCCTTGCCAGCTGTCGGATTGCTGCAAAACACGACCGGCGACAACCGAGTCACTGCCGTAACGACTTGATGCATTGATAACCGGCTCGGGAAAACGTCCCCAGATATCACTGGCAGAAACACGCATTTCATCTTCCAGATCCATCAAGGGCAACACCACAGGCAATCCACGGCGATGCATTTGTTGCACCAAGTTATGTTTTACCGGCTGATCCATTGGGGTACTGGTTGCTACCACCTGCCGATTATAATCCTGCTCGTAAGCCAACCACATTAAGGTTACCGGTCGACTGCCACTCCACATGGGTACGGCTGCATCCTGCAATAAGCGTTGAACCGCATTGGCATCAAACTGAACCGCCAGAAACAATTGAGTCTGCTCTGACTGTTCGCTGGCGTTTTCGCTGTCAGAAATCGGAATGTCCCGGCTTTGATATTCGTAGGTGCGTACAAATGATGAAACTTTTTTATAGCTTTCCTGCACATAAAAGGCATCCAGAGCCTGTTCCGAACCACTGGCCCGAACGATCACTTCTTTAAAGGCATCAACAAAGGCTTGCTGCTGAGTAGAACGGCTGCGATCAGACACCGGCCAGTCAACTTGGAACAAGTCACTTTCCTGAGCGTGAGTCGGTAACGAACACAGTAAGGCACAAAGACAAAGGCTGGTAAAAAAGCGCATTAAGTTTCCAGAATGAAAATATCAATAAATAATAATGGCTTATCATAATCGAAGGACTTAGGTTTACCAAGTGTTAGCGGGCTTGCAAGCAGCATAAAATAAGCAGATGGGGGCAAGGATCACACTTTCACGACGCTAAAATGCCCCCAATCCAAAGCAGCTCGATCAAACACAGCCGTTTAAAGTACCCAAACCTCAATCCGACGATTCACCGCTTTACCCGACGCAATGTCGTTATTTTCAATAGGCAAAAATCCGCCCTGCACTTCCCAGGGTTGGACTTTGTAGTTGATCAACTCCTTCTTTAGCAGATGCATCCACTGTTTCACCTGCTGCTGACTGCTTTCAGTGAATTCCGGATCATCCCAGAATCCAGCCAAAACCATCCTGTTATGTGGATTTTGTTCTTTATAGCGTGCAATTCGCTGCAAATCGCGACGAACTTTCGCATCTACCTGGTTATCTTCCAACCGCAACATAACCGATAACCGACGACCAAAGGTCACCAGATTGGCGTAGGGTTTGAGCAATTGCTGACCTTTAAACGATGGCCGGCTGCCAGTGGGGAAAAATGATATCAGGTCGGCCTGTTTTGCCAGTCGCTGCCCGCTTTCTGACATGGCAAATTCAACAAACGCCTGTGCTGCAGTCAAATCTATTTCGGTTGGCCAATACAGATACAGTTTACGAGATAAGGGATAATCTTCGGTACCAATAGTAAATTTATCCGGCTTAATGCCCGATGCACCCTGCTCGGTTGCGATCGACAATACTTTATTATTACCGATGTGGGATATGCCAACAAATCCAATGGCATGACTATCCGATTCAACGGTATCAGCCAGTTGTTTCGACGATTCAAAACGTTCGGCGGATTCAATTAACGATTGATCAAACTGTTTTAATACTAAGCTTTTAAACGTGTCGAAGGTTCCCGAGTTATTATCACGGGCCAATACCCTTATAGCGCCCGGCTCTGCGCCTAATTCACTCCAATCGGCGATTTCACCAGAAAAAATGGCGGCGATTTGCGACAGGGTTAACGTCTCCACCGGGTTATCCGGATGCAACACAATGGCCAGTGCGTCGTAGGCGATGATGTGTTCGGCATCACCGCTGGCAAAAGACGGATAAATTGCCGCAAGCTGCTGTTGCTCTGTTGGTTTTATTTTTCGTGATGACATGGCAATATCCGTTTTGCCGGCCAGTAAATCTTTAAAACCGGTACTGGAGCCGTGTGCGTGAAGCTCTACGTCAATCCGTCGATTTGCCTGGCTTATTGTTTCGATATCGATTTCGATATCGGTTGCCAATATCGTCTGTTCCACCGCGATGTTACTTTGCCGCGTTTCGATTAACGCAAAGCCCTGTTTCTTTAAAAACTCGGAAATAAGCAGAGGTGCGTATTTTTCACCCACCGTATTCGATCCATGTATTCTTAATTGGCTGACTTGCCAGTTAGCATCCTGCTGAGCACTCACCTGACTGTGTAACAATCCAGTCATTAAAAGCATCAAGGTCAGTTTTACTCGCAGTTTAATCATCGTTTATTGAACTCCCCAAACATTTATCGCTGTCCCATTACGGGCATAACTCTTTACAGGAAATGACCCTTTACAGGTAATAATTCCCTGACAGACAATATTCCAAGCTTGCCTGCAGAGCATTGCAAAAGAGGTGCTAATATATGACGTTGATATGACAGTAATATGTCACTTTACAAACGTTTAGAACAAATCGTCATAGAGAGTTGTGATCAAGCGGGGTTACAACAGAAGAGAGCAACCTGATGCCATAAAAGCTTCTTAACAAGGCTGCATGAAAGGCGTGAAAGCGGCTCGTATAGGTCGACATTGCGTGATAAAATGCCGCCAAATTTTTCCACTCACAGTGAGAGTCAACGTGTCTGAACAAAACAAGCCTTCTTTAAGTTATAAAGATGCGGGTGTCGATATCGATGCTGGCAATGATTTGGTCGAACGAATTAAGGGTGTCGCTAAGCGCACTCGTCGTCCTGAAGTCATGGCTGGACTGGGCGGCTTTGGTGCCCTGTTTGAAATTCCGAAAGGTTACCAGGAGCCGGTACTGGTTTCCGGTACTGACGGGGTTGGCACTAAATTACGACTGGCGATGGACGCAGGCATTCATGACACCATAGGTATCGACTTGGTAGCCATGTGCGTTAACGATTTAATAGTGGGTGGCGCAGAGCCGTTATTTTTCCTCGATTATTACGCCACTGGCAAGCTCGATGTGGACATTGCTGCCGATGTGGTAGACGGCATAGGTAAAGGCTGCGAGCAATCTGGCTGTGCCCTGGTAGGCGGCGAAACCGCTGAAATGCCCGGCATGTATGAAGGCAACGATTATGACCTGGCTGGTTTTTGCGTAGGCATCGCCGAGAAAAGCAAACTGATCGACGGCAGCAAAGTGCAAACCGGCGATCATATTATTGGTATGCAATCGAGCGGCCCTCACTCCAACGGCTACTCACTTATCCGCAAAATCATTGAAGTGTCCGGGGCCGACTTAAACCAGTCTTTTGAAGGGACAACATTGGGTAAAGCCTTATTAGAACCCACTCGCATTTATGTAAAACCACTGTTAGAAGCCTTTAAACAGTTTGATGTACACGCCCTTTCCCATATTACTGGCGGCGGCTTCCTGGAGAACATTCCTCGAGTATTGCCTTCTAATATTCAAGCCACTATCGACACCAAAAGCTGGTCTTTACCACCAGTATTCAAGTGGTTACAGGACAATGGCAACGTAGAAACCACCGAAATGTATCGCACCTTTAACTGCGGCGTGGGCATGGTTTTGGTTGTTCCCGCCGAGCAAAGTGATGCGGTCATCGAGTTTTTAAACACACAAGGTGAATCCGCCTGGTTGCTGGGTACAATTGAGCAACAATCCGGTGATGAACAGGTCGTCATGAATTAAACAAAGCTCAGGATTTCTTTATTGTTATGGGCAATATTTTATGACCAATGTTTTATGACCAAACTTATGACCAAACAAACCTGTCGGGTCGTGGTGCTTATTTCCGGCAATGGCAGCAACCTGCAAGCGCTGATTGATCAGCAGGCCGCAGGCTTGCTGCCCATCGATATTGTTGCAGTGATCAGCAATCGCCCAAATGTTATGGGTCTTCAGCGAGCGGCTAAAGCCAACATCCCCCATCAGGTAGTGGATCATACCGAGTTCGACAGCCGGGAGCTGTTCGATACAGCGCTGCAACAGTGCATCCAGCAATTTACGCCCGATCTGGTGGTACTGGCGGGTTATATGCGCATTATGACGGCCGATCTGGTGCGCCGTTTTGCCGGAAAAATGCTCAATATCCACCCTTCTTTGCTGCCCAAATATCCCGGATTACACACTCATAGACGGGCATTGGACAATAAGGATCTGCAGCATGGATCTTCGGTTCATTTTGTTACAGAAGAGCTTGATGGTGGTCCCGTTATCGCCCAGTCACAATTCGATATTCAACCCGGCGACACAGAAGACTCTCTGGCAATTCGCATCAAACAGCTTGAGCACAAACTATACCCGAAAGTGGTTGGCTGGTTTGCCGAAAACAAAATAGCGTTACAGGGCAATCAGGCGCTGTATAATGGCGAAAAGCTTTTGCAGCCAAAAATGATTCAGACAGATTTATAACGGGCTAAAATTAATGCGGGTGTTTCGATTCAAGGGTGTTACGATTCAAGGGTATTTCGATTCAAGAGCATCGATTCAAGAGTATTTCGATTCATCAGCGGTTAATCTTGCTTTGTTAAGCTGCAATCACAAAAGAAGTCATTAGCAAACAGTAAACAGTAAACAGTAAACAGTAAACAGTAAACAAACACATTAAAATTATTAAGGGTTCATTTTAAAGTAAACCGCTGTCACGCCTTAAGCGACTGCAAACGTTCCATCAAAGAATCAACATCGGGAAGCGCAATATGCATCACGGCTCAATCTTACACTTGTTAAAGCGAACACGATTGAATGCCGGCCTGCCGCTAATAAATCAACAACAGGTACTGCCCATTAAAAAGTCACTCATCATTAAATCTTTTACTCATAAATCATTTATCATTAAGTCATTCAACAATAAATTGTTAACCATTCTGCTATCCGTTTTTTTCTCTGCATTCACCTTCTCTAATGAATTATCGAACGTTTTAACGAATGAACCAGCGAATGCCCCAGCAGAAGAATTGGTAAGTGAATTAACAAACGAACAATCCAATCAAACGATCAGCGAACAAGAAAACGACAAGAGTTCAGAATCCGCCAAGCCAGTATCGAGCGATAATCCTCAATCGAATCCACCCGGCATTAAGCTGATGCCATACGAAGCCAGATACGACATACTCGACGGGAGTGATCCTGTGGGCACCGCTGATCGCACTTTAACACTCAGCGACAATACCTGGCGTCTTGAGCAATCCACCAGCATCAAGCGTTGGTATTATAAGTACGAGTTTACCGAAAGCAGCGAATTCATAATACAAAACGAAACTCCCCTGCCACAACAATACGCGTCCATTACCAAACGCTCCTTTAAAGACAACCGTATCATTAAAAGTCAGTTTAACTGGGATAAAAATATTGAAACAGGAAGCCGCAATGGCGATACCTGGACACTTGAACTCGCCAAGCCGGTAGTTGACCATCTAAGTTATCAAATCGCTCTGCGATTAAAGGCCGATCAACAAAGACGCAAAGAAACCTTCCGCGTCAGTTACAAGGGTGAGCTGGATACCTATCAATTTATTAATGATGGCGAACACACCATTAAGACCGATTTAGGTGATATTAAAACCATTTTATGGACCCAGAAGCCGGACAATAAACACGATAAAATCATGTTAATCTGGCTTGCACCGGAACTTCAATATATGCCAGTGCAAATGGCGCAATATCGTAACGGCAAAGCGGAAGGTACCATTAGATTAAAGTATTTAAATTGGCTTTAGTGCAGTAGCTTTAAATACTATCGTATTGGTTGAAGTATCAGGATACTCATCAAAAGCACCGTCTATATGTACGAAGGTATTCAAGAATAATTTTTTAATTCTCTTTACGCGACTTATAGATTTACTCCATTTAACGCTCAAATCATGCGAGTGTAGTTATTCGCGTGCATTTTTTTGTTATGAGTTGAAAGTTTCATTGATATAAGTTGCTACCTTTGTTGCTAAAGGCTCAGCATTCTCACTTTGAGCATTTACGATGTAGCCCGACCAATTATCCCACTCCAACCCTATTATTTCATCGTGAAGTCTAAAATTTTGAAATACTTCATCTAGTCCTTTCGTAATCGTTGATTCCGCTTCAAGTCCAAATTGAGCCACAACCATGTTGGTTATTTTCGAATACATTCCAGACTCAATTTTATCGAAGTCGAAAGTAAGTCGATTGCTTGCATCTCTATGTTCGTTCACTCAATGGCCTCGGTACTCATAACACTTTAAAGCAGTGGCAAATAAACGCAACAAGCTGTTATTTTTCCTGCTGACTTTGATTGTTATCTTTACACTTTTTAATATTGTATTTGCGTTGTTGATGTTTAATATTGAAGTACATTGTCGACTCGAAGTCTATGGGTTTCAAAGCATCACAATGCTTATTAGATATTTCGTTTTTCTCTGTCGAGTTTCCAACAATATGATAGCATCCACCAGCAACACTATTACCTCTACCTTGCTTAGTGCAATTGGCAATAGCTTTCCAATAGTTAGCAACACGAATAGACTCTTTACATTTAAAATACTCGCTTTTTGAGCCAATCAAGCTTTCTTTAACATCCTCGACCAAATTGGAGTATTCTTTTGTATACTCGCACTCTTGAGCGTAAACGATATTCATTGCAAATGCCCAAGATACCGCGATTAATAGTTTCAACTAAATCTCCCTAGAAGATAACGCCTGTAGCTGCGGCAAATAACGAGCGAGTAATTTGTCCGACAGCCTACATTTGTTAGGCAGCATCAGAACTCTCTATAAAATCCAGCAGTTCTGATATATTGAAACTGCACTGCCTACCTATAAGAAACCTGCCCGCGAATCTATCGTTCAGGCTTTGATCTGGGCGCAAGCCATCTTTCAGAATTTTTCTGACTTTCTTCCGGTTTTCCGCCGTATTTTCCATTCCTTGCGACATTATTTCAGTTAGCAGCTTCTCTCTGCGAGCTGCGCCGCCTTTACCTTTACACTGCTGAGAAATATATCGCGCAATGACTATGAAAAGCATTTTTTCGCAGTGGTAAAACTTAAACTCTTCAGATATGTGATGGGTAAATGCCGAATCTATAGATCCAAGCTCAAATAGACTGCGATAAAAGCTGGGAATGTTTTTTTCGAGGAAACCGACAGACACCTGTTCCTCTGGCGAGAGTAGAAGATAAAATGGTGTTGCGGTGGAAAGCGTAATGGGTTTTATTGCATGAAGGCCATAACAGGTTGCGCCTACCACAGCGAGATTATTTCCAGTGTGAATATTTATAGCCCTGAGCTTCTTAGAAAGACTATTCCAGTCAATAAAAACATTCTCGCCGTCAATATATAAACCGTCATCCTTGTTCCCATGCGTATCGAAATGTAATAATGGCTTCATGTTGTTAACTTTTGCGTGATGCGCTAGCTCATCAAGTAATTTTACAAGTTCATTTTGGCTTTTTATTGGTACATGCTGAAAACCAAAGCCCAAATTTCTCGAATGATCCTCCATAGCGGAAACCATTCGGTTGGTAGGACCCATTTCTGAACTTTGAAGGCTGCTGATCCAGATAACTGAATTGCACGAAAATATAGAAGAAAGCCTCATACACTATTGCCTAACAATATATTATATTCACGAAAGCTCAAATAAACCGCTTTCAATTTTTGCCTATAAGCCTACAGACCTTTAACAGTAAGCGCTAGAGCAAAAGTTACTTTTTCTATTAATGCTGTATAGATCGCTCAATAGCATATAAGTCCATTATACGCGCCAGTCTATTGTCAATAAATTCAATATGTTAGCGACTTATCCACAGACATATATCCGCAAAAGGTATTACCCACCAGCGATTAGCACTCTTTTTGCTTTAGCCAGCGATAATGGCGTTTTTTCTGTCGGTACTTGGTGTTTCTAAACTTTTCGCGAGATTTTGCTTCGTAATATTTAACTTTTTTGGTTAAGTACTCGCAGCGCTTTTGTTTCTGTTGCAAGTTGCCTTTTCCCTTGGCGGCCTTGCGTTTAGGCGTTTGCTTTACCGTTGGAGTTTCTTGCCAATCTATAGCGGTAACGCCTTCAACACTAACTTCCTCGACAGCTTGAGTATTGACAGGTTTATCGCTGTAGTGCCAACGACCATTTTTGTCTTGCCACTTATAAACTTGTTCGGCTGCCAGTGCTGAAAAACTGATCAATAATAAAACAATGAATCCGTATCGCATGGTATCTTCCTATGACTAAAATATGTTCAATCCTTTTTCTCTTCACTATTAAAGCCTATCGTCTTTAAACCCACTCCTTGTAAAGCCAGTCGTCTTAAATAGCCTGCCGTCAGTCTACCTTGTCCTTTTGTGGATACAATCGAAAATGCCCAGTTATCGATTGCGAGATAATCCATTCTCTTAATGAGATTAATTTAGTTTTAACATGTTATCCACAGGCTAATCACAGAGCTATGCCTTGTGATTAAAATAGGTTAGCAGTAAGTTATTAAGGACTTGAGGTCGAGCGAAAAGAAAAAAGCGCTGTTAAAGAGCGCTACCAGCGACGCATTTAACAACGTATCTAAGTGCGCAAAAAGTACCTCGCATTATTAGCAACACTCAGCATTTAGCTTCGACAGCAACAGCCAAGACGAATAATTAATATTACTGTGTAATACGACAGAATCGCCAGCAAGATTAAATTGCAGGCCACCGACTTCGGGGTGTAACAGGGAGTAAACGCAAACCGGAGAACAATAAAAAGAAAATTCCTCTCCATACGTTAAGAGCGCCATTTGGCGCTCTTTTTATAGCTGACTATCTTATAGCTAACGACCTAATATCGTCTACTTAATAAATATTTCATCAATTGAGCCTTGGGCCAATGGGTGATAACCACTACGGGCTTTCTTATAAATTTGCTCGGCCCACTTTTTTCGCTCCGGAGAATGATTCGCCAACGCTTTGTAAAGCGGAACAATAAATTTACGCCGACCAATGGATGATAAATAAGATTCCAGCGGTTGCTCAACGACCCAATAATCGCTGTTAATCGCCTGCATGTACCAGGCAAAACTTATTTCGGAATTACTACTTTTGGTCAGCCCGAAGGTATTATCGAGTAACACCATATTTTGTTTCGATAAGTCTTCCGGCAGTTGCTCCAAGAAATACAGCCACTCATGCACCGACCAGTCATTTTTCTTAAGCTCATCAATTGCCAGCTCTCCGGATAACCAGCTGTCCAGTTTCTGTTTTACTTTGGCAAAGGCATCACTTTGAGGATCCGGTGCATCCGCTGTCATACCCGGCTTATGGATCCATTCGTGTACTTTTTTCTTGGATACCACACCTGGGTGTTTTTCAATAAGATGTTTATTTAAATAAGCTTCAAACTGCGCAGTGGTCAACGACTGGAACGCAAAATGATTAAAGTACTGTTTAACAAACGCATCAAACTTTTCTCGGCCAAACTTTTCTTCCAGATACATCAAGAACAACTGCCCTTTTACATAGGGTACATTGGAGAAAGCATCATCTGGATCGCGACCATTCAGCGGCAGATTTAAAATGGTATCGTTTTTAGGTAAGTCGGCTAAATCGCTTTTAAGACTGGCCACACCTAACCACTGCTCCATAACCGCCCGTTCTTCACCAAACACTTCTTCCATAACCCGGTTTTCCACATAACTGGTAAACCCTTCGTTTAACCATAAATCACGCCAGGTTGCATTGGTAACCAGATTGCCCGACCAGGAATGCGCCAGCTCATGGGCAATAAGATTAACCAGACTTTTATCTCCGGCAATCACCGTTGGTGTGATAAAGGATAAGCGTGGATTTTCCATACCACCAAACGGAAACGCTGGCGGTAAAATCAGCAGGTCATATTGACCCCAACGATACTCGTCGTACAACTTTTCATTGGCTTCAATCATCGCCTGGGTATCGTCAAACTCGGCAACGGCAGAGGCCAAAATACTCGGCTCAGCATAGACGCCCGTTTGTGATGACATCGACTGATACGCTAAATCACCCACACCAATGGCAATCAGATAAGGCGGGATCGCTTGTGGCATTTGAAATTGGTAATCACCATCTTTTTTATTTAAATTTTTAGAGTTGTCGGCACTCATAACCGCCAACAGATTTTTTGGCGTTTGAATATGCGCACTGTAAGTAACACGCATGGCCGGGGTATCTTGTACCGGGATCCAGCTACGGGCATGGATCGCCTGAGACTGACTGTACATAAACGGTGCTTTTTTACCGGCGGTTTGTACTGGCGTTAACCACTGTAATCCAGAAGCAGTCGGTGACGTTGTATAATAAATACGAACTTTGTCGGGTTGCTTTGCCAGATCAATACTTAGCTTTGAGCCCATCACATCATCATGCGGGAACAATTTAAAGTTAGCTTGTTTCCAATTATCGCCTGAGAAAAAAGTCACTTTTTCAATAGTTAGGTCACGGGTATCCAGTACTAATTTGTTGGCGGCTTTATTTTGCCAGTTTAATTGATGCTCAACATAACCGGTTAACTGTTTGGCTTTAAAATCAACCGATAATTCCAGATGCAAATGAGTGGAAACGACATCACGAATATTACCGTAAGACACCTCATCGGTTACCGAATACGCCCATGTTGAAGCGAACAACCCCACAGTCAGAAAACTACGGATTAAGAAATTACGAAGCATAGTGACTTCCCCTAAATGAATGCGATGAGTGACAAAATCACTCAAATAATAGTTATATTTGATAGATATATAAAATTGATATTAAACCAGCTCATAACACGGATGGTATGTTTTTCCGTCTAACTTCATTCGTTGTTGCTCAACAAATGAACGAAGCAAATGATCAAGTGCGTCCATAATAAATCGTTCACCTTTTAACTTAAAGGGGCCTTTGGCTTCAATCGCGGCTATTCCATCCGCTTTAACATTGCCTGAAACAATTCCAGAAAAAGCACAGCGTAAATTAGCGGCCAAATTGTGAACAGGCTGCTGAGAAGATAGGTTCAATTCAGACATATCTTGATGAGTTGCTTCAAATGGTCGCTGAAAATCATAGGGAATATGCAAACGCCAGTTAAAATAAAAAGCATCCGAATTTTCTTTTCGATATTCCCTGACCTTTTTGACCTCTTCATTAACACGAATGGCCACTTGCTCCGGATCATCAATGATAATGTCATAGAGTTTTGTCGCCCGCTTGCCCAAAGTTGCTTCCACAAACTGATTAAGCTGATCGAAATAATTCCTGCTGGATTTTGGCCCGGTCAAAATTAAAGGAAACGGCATATCTTTATTATTGGGATGCAGCAATATTCCCAATAAATACAACAATTCTTCTGAGGTACCAACACCACCAGGAAAAATCACTATCGCATGGGATAAACGGGCAAAAGATTCCAGTCGTTTTTCAATATCGGGCATGATGATTAGTTTATTAACAATCGGATTAGGTGCTTCTGCTGCTATGATCCCGGGTTCAGAAATGCCAATAAATCTTGAGTCCACCATACGCTGCTTTGCATGAGCAACCGCACCGCCCTTCATGGGACCTTTCATCGCGCCCGGACCGCAACCGGTACAAATATCAAAGCTCCTTAATCCCAACTGGTAACCAACTTCTTTGGTGTAATCGTATTCCACACGATTAATCGCATGACCACCCCAGCACACCACCAGATTCAGATACTTCACTGGATTTAACACACCAGCGTTTCTTAAAATATGAAAGTTGGCGTTAGTAATATCATCGCTTTCGGAAAGCTCAAAATGCCCACTGTTTAAAATTCGATTGTGCGCATATATTAAATCTCGTAAGGCAGAAAACAGATGTTCCTGTATGCCTCGAATCATTTCACCATCAACAAAAGCGTTCGAGGGTGCGTTGATGACTTTCAGTTTTACACCACGATCCGTTTGTAAAATATCTATATCGAAATCTTTATGCTGTTCAATGATGTGCTTACTGTTATCCGAATCATTACCGGTATTTAAAACCGCTAATGCGCAAAGCCGAAAAACCTGTTGCAGTTGTTTATGTTTCGAGTCAGTTAACTGACTGACTTCATGCTTGGAAAGCACATCAAGGCTGCCTACCGGGTTCACATAAGCCGTTACTTTATTGGTCATTGAAATACTCTTATTTTGGTGGGTTACTCTAGTCTGTTTTATTCTTCAAACTGATGAGTTTACGATTCGTTTTAAACGACAATCGTTATAATGCATAAACAATGTCAATATCGCATTTTATAAGGGTAAAAGGCAATAGAGCATGCAAGAATAGACTGCTTTGCTCTATTAAAATGGCAGGTGTAAAAAGAAGAGTTAAGACGCAATATTGGTTTGGTTTCTGCCACCTTCTTTACTTTGATAAAGAGCCTGATCGGCCTGCTCTATCCATTTTTCATGGCTCGGCAAATCTTTATTAAACTGACAAATACCCAGACTGATAGTGAATTTTATTTTTTTATCATCATGAGTAACGGTAATAGCTTCAATTTTTTTACGCAGCCGTTCGGCAAATATTTTAGCTTTCCCTGAGTCGGTATCGGGCAAGAAAACCACAAACTCTTCACCGCCATAGCGACCCGCCACATCGGTTTTACGCACCATGTCTAATAATAATGATGACGTTTGACGAATCACTTCATCACCCGCCTGATGACCATAGGTATCATTAACATTTTTAAAGTGATCAATATCAAAAATCAGGACACTGGAATTATTGCCATAACGCTTACACCGCTCATACTCATTTTCAAAACACTCTTCCCAGTAGCCTCTATTAAACAAACCTGTCAGCCGATCGGTTCGGCTTAGTTTTTCAAGCTGGCTATTTAAACGTGTCTGTTCTTTTTTACTGGTAGCCACGTCCGTTACATCATAAATTAACAGGCAAACATGGTTCACTTCACCATCGGACGACATAATTGGGATCATGGTTGCATTTTGATACATGGTTGCTTCGGTGCTGGTAATAGGCCGGTAATTTTTAAATTTAAATAAGTAAGGTCGCTGTTCCCAGGTAGAAAAAGCCCTACTTTTTAAAGTAAATACAGAATCAATTTTATGTTTAAACCAGGCCTCTGGAACTTCAGGAAACACTTCAAAAATACTGTTATTTTTAACTTCACCATCGGATTTTCCACTGTGATCTTCCATAAACCGGTTCCACATTTTTATGCAGTAGGCCGAATCAAGCACAATTAAGCCGACATCCACATTGGTGAGCATATCCATCATCCAATGGAGTTCATTTAACTCTTGTTTTTCTATTTCTTGGTTATTCATGAGGAATAAAAAGATACCCTGTGGTTAAGTTCTTCGATGGAGTCTTCACTGAATAAAATCAATAAATCACAATTAACATTGTAATTTTCAATGGTGTAATGAATTTCAATGGCCAAAGTTTCTTTCCAGGTGACATTATCGGCATGGATCAAGTCCGCTATATTACAATGACGACCTAATATTTTAGGATGGCCCTGACTAAAATTAATATCCAGTTGATCGGCAAATGTTTTTAAGAATGCGCCGGTTAAAATACTGCCAATATCCATTAACAATTCCAGCTCAACATTTTCATCGACGGTGCCTTCAAACCGCATTAACTTGGCAATATCGGAAAAGCTGGAGTCATTAAAAATAAGTAAGGCTTCACCCGCAACACCATTGCCAATAAACCCCTGACAAACGGAAGAGACGGTGCTTTGACTTTCTATGGCGTGCAATGCCATTTGTAGATCACTGACTTCAATGGTGTTCACCGAAGGGATCGGTAACACAATAAAGGTGTCCAGCAGTTGTGCCAGAAGCTCAGCCGCTTTACCCATAGCCACGTTGGCTATTTCCTGATAGCTGTCTCTTAAAGGGATTTCAAGGTTTGTAACTTCTTGCAATGAAGTATTTGGCGCATCCGTGGTTTCGCTGAGCAATCCATACTCTTCCAGCAACATGGATATCTGATCGTTATCGGCGGGTTTCTTGATAAACGCCAATGCACCTAACGACATCACCCTTTCTCGGGCTTCCTTTTGAATATCACCTGAAACGACAATCACCATGGCGTTCAGCTGCTGATGAAATATTTGCTCCAGCACCTGATAACCATCCATCTCCGGCATGGTTAAATCAAGAAAGAGCACCTCCGCTTTACCATCTTTAACCGCCTGCAGTCCTTCCACACCATTGGTGGCAAAAGTAATGTCTATATCCCAGTTTTTCGGTAGACTGCGGGCAATCTGTTTTCTGGCTAACGTTGAGTCGTCACATATGGTAACCGGTATTGTCATAGTATGAGGTGGCTTTTAAGTTAAAATCGTTCACTTTGATTACAATAAATGTAGGTCTAAAATACCAATAAATCAAAGAGATAATGAAAACTGGATAGAATGATAAATTAGACTAAAAAATCATCAAAAAATCGGGGCAAGTCAATATTAAGGTTTTCGGCACGACGGCCTCGCTCTATTTCATCGGTTTCATAGCTGCGCCCCAAATCGATATCTTTTGCTTCAATAAAGTGCTCACCGCGCAAGTTGTAAAACACTTTTATCATTGGCCTTAGCGGATTGCGCTTATTGGCACGCAATACCATTCCCAGTCGGCCGCTTTTAAGCTCCACCAGAGAGCCTACCGGAAAGACTCCCATGCATTTGATAAACTGCCCCACCAGCTGGTAGTCAAAATGAGTACCGGATTCGGCGAGTAATATTTTAAAGGCCTTGGCCGATAACTCACCGTCTTTGTAGCAGCGATTGGCGGTAATGGCATCATAACAGTCCACTATGGTCGCCATTCGGCCATATTGATTGATATCGTCCGCCGGAAGCTGTTTTGGATATCCATCGCCACTGAGCTTTTCATGGTGGAGCGCAATCACCTCTCGGGCAATAGGCGGTAATCCAGCCAGTCCTTCAACGGCTTCCAGTCCATATTCAACATGCCGTTTCATTTCATCAAACTCTTCAACGGTCAGTTTGCCGGGCTTCATTAAAATGGCGTCGTCCACTTTAATTTTACCGATATCGTGTAAAAAAGCGCCCAGAGCCAAATCTCGAATGTCTTGCTCGGGTAACTCAAGATGTCTGCCAAATGCTGCCATTAAAATAGAAACATTGATGGAATGCTCCAATAAGTACTCGTCTTTATTTCGGATCATGGTTGCGCACAAGATGGCATCCTGATCACTGAACAGGCTATCCACCAGACTTTCCGACATTTCTTTAAACGAGTCTAAGTTGAGCGCTTCATCCTTTTGCAATGCCCCCATGGCCTGTTTTTGCAACTCCTTTGCCCGATTATAGAGCTCACGTGCTTTTGAGACATTTTCAGAAAATGAGGCCAAACGTTTAGCGTCAGACATCGATGTCTGCTGTTGCGTTTTACTGCTCGGTTGATTTGAAACAAGTTCAGAATCTGGCGACTCGGATTGTTCGCGAGTTCTTGCTGTATCGATAATCACACTGATTACACCGGCCTGTCGCAAGCGTTCAATGCCTTCGTTTGAAGATATGTGCCCCTTTTGCTTTAACCGCTCCTTGCCTTTCTGATCAGCAATAGCTTCCACATGCATACCAGGACGCAGTTTATCGATGGGAATTTTTTTATACATGATTCAGACTTACAACGACTTATGACAGGGAATATCCATTAAGTGTAACAAACATTTTGAAATTCGCCTGCTTATCGCCTTACCAGAGCGGGAAAAGCATATTAAGCAGTTAAGAAGAGATCTATTGGGAAAGGTCAATTGGAAGAGATTAATAAAGCAGGTGCTAAAACTATAGCACCTGCGCAATTTATGATGTTGAGAATACTTGAAACGTTAGAGGAAGTTATAAACCAGATTAACCGTGGTAATGGTATCGGTTTTTTCGGTTCCTGCAGCGATATCTTCGGCAGTCAAATCAGAGGTATGTTGAACTTCATAACCAACGCTTAACGCCATGGAACTATTAATATTGACGGTTAGCGCTGTATTTGATTTATAAACATCGAAAGCCTTACCAAACTCAGTGATTAATTCTTGAGAAAAACTGGCGTTATCGGAAATTTTAACGGAGTACTTACCCGCTAAACGAGCCACTTCTTCTTCTTCCGCAATAACCTCATTACGATTTTGAAAACGACGTAAACCGTAACCGACTTCAGCTTCCAGCTGTTGATCTTTTTGCTTTATAAAGGTTCGACCATAACCAATTGAAAAGTTTCCAATGTAGTCTTTAGAAGTAAAGGTTTCGTCCGCGTAATCCAGTAACGCATAGGCGTAGGATTTTTCAGAGTACTTATAATCACTTTTAGAATAAAAATAAGTTCTGTCGGCGGTTTTTTGGGTGACTTCCTGATTATTGTCATCGACAATTTCAGATTCAGCCTGATGGGTTTCCAGACGAAATTCCTGACGCCACTTTTCTGCTTCATAAATAAGATTAATTTTACCATTGGTAGAACTGGTGTTTGAGTTCCCCGAGGTATTCACAATACCTAATTCCGCTTTTCCCTTCCAGGTTGGAATACCTTCGTCAGGAGTTTCTTCAGCCATGCTGGCCAGTGGCAATAAAAGCGCAGCTGAAATCAAGCTGCGTTTAAAATTAGAAGCCTGTAAAGTCATTACGATACCTTTAATTGAATTTGACGCTATAGTAACAAATTCACCCCTGCTATGTTAATAACATAGTTTGCAAAT
Organism: Pleionea mediterranea; assembly: GCF_003148745.1. GTDB lineage: Bacteria > Pseudomonadota > Gammaproteobacteria > Enterobacterales > Kangiellaceae > Pleionea > Pleionea mediterranea. The sequence goes on from NZ_QGGU01000003.1 coordinate 191,088, forward strand.
AGTGCGCTTGTTAGCAGAAATGATATTCTTTATGTAACCGCTCGGCTTAACGATTTTACTCAATAGCATTAGTTAATATTAAATCTGAAACGCATAACTGAATTTGGCAAATAGCGAGCGCTGGTCCTGCTCGATACCCGATATATCATCATCTTGATAACCGTGCGTTGAGTAACCCACAAACACCAGTGTTTGAGGATTAACCTTGTAAGAATAGAGTAACTGCAGCGCCAGATCTTTCGAACGCTGATTGGGCTGTTCGATAAAATATTGCAAAGGATCAGCGACCACCCGATAACGATCACCATAGCGTTCCGGATTACGTTCAATATCAAAATATTGTGCGGTTAACTTGATTCGCTGCCTGACATTCTGTTGATAGGTCAGTTTAAAATTGACAATTTCTGCATTAAACAGTTCCCCCCCATCAACGTTTAACCGATTATGGGTGTAATTGATACCCAGTTTGGCATTGCGATTGATAAGCCACTCAAGTTCCGGACTTAATTCGTACTGTTTACCTAACTGCACATTTCGAACATCAATACGATCACCAAAGTTTCCTCTGAATCCGACTTTTATGTGAGCAACTGGTCGAATAAACAGGCCTGTTGAATAAAAGGTTTCGTAAAAGGAATCACTGATCGTAAACTGATGGAACTCGGGTTGATAATCTGGCGCATCGCGATCGACACCATCAATAAATTCCAGCTCAAAGTCCTGGGTAATAAATCGTTCACGTCGACCGCCACCAAACCAACCTTCAAATTGATGCTGGCCACTAAAGTTAAACCAGACTTCAACTTCTTCTTCCAGTAACTGACCATGTTGATCTTTGGTAATGTCGTAATCACTGTGAATGTTCATTCGGGTTAAAAAGTCGTCGCCAGAAAAATACCAGAAGCGCCGTGCTCCGATTAAGCTTCTTGAAAAATCAACCCGTGTAATAAAACCAAGATCAGCTCGAAAATCTTCATCAAAATCCACATGATGCACAAACCAGCGCCAGTCACGATCTTGATGTTCATACCTTAAAGTAACACTTTGCCCAGAGGTATTAGCGATATCGTTTTGTTCAGAGTTCGAATCTGAACCTGAGCCTGAATCTGAGTTAGCTTCCGGCGTTTTGCTGCTGGTATGGGTTATTTGCCATTCAAGAGAGTCATTTTCTGTAAACCAGTAAAGACCATCAACGGCAACAACCTGATTGCGATAATCATTGGCGGAGCGATGAGTCACCAAGCCGCCTATGCTGTGCCGCTCGCCAATATCGCTGCGCCAACGTGAAATAAACACATCGCTTTCGCCTTCCAGTTCAACCACTCGCGATCCCTGACTGCTTGGCGAAATAAACTGGGTCTGGCTATCGTTAGCAGCAATTACCCCGTAGGTATGTGAATTGGATTTTCCGGTTAACTTAACGCCATAGTCAGGTGTCGCAATATTACGGGTATAAACCAGTTGATTTGGCGTATTGAAGTAATCGGCACCGTCAAGAAAGAAGGCTCTTTTCTCGGGGAAAAACAGTGAGAATGTATTATTAACCGATAACTTTGCGGAATCCGCTTCAACCTGAGAAAAGTCAGGATTAATAGTGGCATTAAGGTATAAGTCCTGATTAATTCCCCAGCGAATATCAGCACTCAACTCGCTATCGACGCCATCGGATTGCCAGTTTGATTGATTAACGTCGTCCCGGGTTTCCGTTTTTAGAGTGGTTAATGAGGGCACCAGGTTTAAATTACGGTTTGAGATAATACTTTTAAAGCCAGAAATTTTATCCAGCTGACACAGGTTACAGGCTGAGTTGCGATCCCTTGGCATACTGGACAGGCGGTAACGTTTTTCCCGAGGGTAAAAACGAATAAACTCAATGCCCCAAATTTGCTGTTTTAAGTTTTCATTAAATCTTAATGCACGCAATGGAATAGCCATTTCGACCGTATATCCGGAATCATTGATTGCACCGGCACCGTCCCATATAGCATCCCAGCTGATGTCTTCATTTTTATTCACATCATCAATAATACTGTCGGATTGCACGCCCAGAGGATTAAGAAAAAACTGATAGGCTCGACGCTCATCATTAAAGGTATCAACAATAATACTGACCTGATCATCGTTCCAGGAGCCGTCCCGGTCATTGAAATTGGCGCGAATGTTATCGCCCGGAGGGGTTTTGGCATCAAAGCCGATGTACAGGGTTTCGCCGTCTTCAAAGTAATAAGCGGTGGTTTTAACCGGCGCAGGTGTATTTTCACCCGGATCGTTTTCGTAACGTAACTCAACCGTATTGGCTTGCTGCCATACGGCCTCGTTTAATTCACCGTCGAGCTCTATAGAATGCGTTAAATTAGGTAAGTCAAAATGCTGTTTTACCTTGCTTTGGGGTTGCGCAGAAAATACCGGGCTGCTGAAGCCCAAAATAGCGGTAAAGAACAACGCTACAACATTTTTAAACTGTTTTTTCCGGTTTTGCCCACCAGGATGGCAACTAGGTTTAACGACCAATCGAGATACAACACTTAGCGGCACAATCACCAGCCTCTTTTAGACACGACAAAAGAACCGGCAAGTTTAAACATCTGACAAGAAATCGCGACTCGAAATTGTTTCTAATTGTGTAATATTCACATAAATTATGTCTTGTGTCGCCTTTGGTAACTATTATTGTGTCGCCAATGGTAACTAAGAAAGAACAAAGAGATTGAAGCTTTCAAAGTCACCCGATTAAATTAATCTATCTGCCGAACCGCGCCTTTATCGGCGCTGGTGGCCATGGCGGCATAAGCGCGTAATGCGTTAGACACTTGACGCTCACGCGATACGGGAGACCAGGGTGCAGATCGCTGCTCTTGCAGTTGCCGACGTTCGGCTAACTCGCGTTCCGATAACAGAACTTCTATTTGCCGACGTTTAATGTCGATATGAATGTTATCGCCCGCCTGAATTAACCCGATGCAACCTTTGCTGGCGGCCTCTGGCGAGACATGCCCAATAGACAACCCGGATGTGCCACCCGAAAACCGGCCATCGGTTATTAGCGCACACTCTTTATCAAGCCCTTTCGATTTTAGATAGCTGGTAGGATAAAGCATTTCCTGCATACCCGGACCGCCCTTTGGGCCTTCGTAACGAATAATGATCACATCTCCGGGTGTAATCTTGTCGTTTAAGATAGCCGCAACAGCTTGATCCTGACTTTCAAATACCACGGCCGGCCCCTGAAACGTTAAAATAGACTCGTCCACTCCGGCCGTTTTCACGATGCAACCTTGCGGAGCCAGATTACCGTACAACACGGCCAGTCCACCATCCTGACTGTATGCTTTATCGTAGCGTCGTATGCAGCCGCCTTGTCGATCATCATCCACCGATGGATAAAACGTATTCTGACTGAATGCCGTCTGGGTGGGTATGCCAGCCGGGCCAGCGGCATAAAACTCACGCGCCTGCTCATTAGAAAACGTAAAACGGTCAATCTGTTGACCCATTGTGCCGCCAGCGACAACTTGTTGTTCAAGCGTGAGCTTCCCTTGCGCTGCCAGCTGCTCCATGATGGCCATAATCCCACCGGCACGATGAACATCTTCCATATGATATAACTTGGTAGCCGGAGCAACTTTGCATAAATGCGGTGTTTCACGAGACAAGCGATCCACATCATCCATAGTAAAAGCTACTTCACCTTCTATTGCCGCTGCCAATAAATGCAACACGGTATTGGACGAGCCACCCATTGCAATATCCACGCGCATGGCATTTAGAAATGAAGCTCGATTGGCGATTTCTCGCGGTAACACCTTGTGATCATTAGCCTGGTAATAAGCCTTGGCCAGAGCAACGATGCGTTGACCTGCCTGCTGAAACAACCCTTTACGCAGCTGATGCGTGGCCAGCAAACTGCCATTACCCGGCAGAGCAAGACCCAGCGCTTCTGTCAGGCAATTCATGGAATTTGCCGTAAACATACCAGAACAGGAGCCGCAGGTAGGACAGGCGCTGCGCTCAATGGCGTCACTGTCTTGCTGCGACACCCTGTCATCCGCCGCGGCTACCATGGCATCCACCAAATCCACCTTGATTTGCTGTTGTGCCAGTTTTGTTTTACCAGCTTCCATTGGCCCGCCTGAGACAAAAATAACCGGTATATTGAGTCGCATGGCGGCCATCAACATGCCGGGTGTTATTTTGTCGCAATTGGATATACATACCATGGCATCGGCGCAATGGGCATTCACCATGTATTCAACGGAGTCTGCGATCAGCTCACGCGACGGTAAACTGTACAACATGCCGTCGTGTCCCATGGCAATACCATCGTCCACCGCAATGGTATTAAATTCTTTTGCGACACCGCCCGCCTGCTCAATTTCACGAGCAACCAGTTGCCCCAAATCTTTAAGATGTACATGCCCCGGCACAAACTGGGTAAACGAGTTGCACACGGCAATTATCGGCTTACCAAAATCACCGTCGGTCATACCGGTGGCTCGCCATAAGGCTCGTGCACCCGCCATATTTCTTCCGTGAGTTGATCGTTTGGATCGATAATCTGGCATGAATCAGTCTCGCTTAAGTTAGAGTAAATTTATGTCTATTTATGGTTTCTTTATAAAAAATAATTAAAGGCCAATCCTGTAAACGCTAACCTTTTAAGCGCTATATAACTCGCAGGGCTGCTTAAGATAAATGCGTTCCAGCCAGCCCCACTCATCAGGTGTTGTGCCATCAAATAAGCCAAAAAATAATGATTGCAACTGTTCGGTTACAGGGCCCCGGCAACCGGCACCAATAATCTGCCCATCAACACTGCGTACCGGAACGATTTCGGCAGCGGTTCCGGTCATAAAAATTTCATCCGCCAGATACAAGGCTTCACGGGCAATATTGGTTTCAACCACAGAAATACCTTGTGCTTCTGCCAGTGTGATAATGGAATCACGGGTTAATCCGGGCAAGATAGCGGCAGTGGCAGGCGGCGTATAAAGCTTTCCGTTGCGTAACAGAAAAATATTTTCGCCACTGCCTTCACTGATATAACCCTGAGTATCCAGCGCAATACCTTCGGCGTATCCATGACGACGTGCTTCCTCAACCACCAATTGCGACGATAAATAGTTTCCACCCGCTTTTGCGCCAGTCGGTATGGTATTTGGAGCTGAGCGATTCCAACTCGACACACCAACATCTACCCCCTGAGCCAAACTGTCTTCGCCCAAATAAGCACCCCACTCAAAAGCAGCAACCGCAACCTCAACCGGATTATCAAATGGCATCACACCAATAGAGTTATAACCGCGAAACGCAACAGGTCGAATATAAGACGCGGTCAATCGATTTTCAGTAATAACATCACGACAGGCCTGCTCTAAACTTTCTAAAGTGAAAGGTAATTCCATACGATAAATTTTTGCCGAATCAAATAATCGTTTTACATGATCCCTTAGTCGAAAAATCGCAAGACCATCGTTAGTTTCATAACATCGAATGCCTTCAAAAACCGAAGAGCCGTAATGAATGGCGTGACTCAACACATGAACTTTTGCATCGTGCCAATGCACCAGATTGCCGTTAAACCAGATTAATTCAGGCTGCTTGATCGCCATTGCTTGCTCCTTTAGTTTTTGAGTTGCGGGTTGTAAAATCATTGTATTCATCAGTAAATTCCGACTCGCCTGATTTCTCAGAATCTGAGCCTGACCCTCCGGAATCTAAACCTGAATGATTCAGCGCTTGCCGAGTTGTTTTTGCAGTGACACATTTTCCAGTGACAAACTCCCCAGTAACAAAGTGTTGAATAAAATATTCAAGTGAGTCGCATAACGCTTGTCGGCTCGCGTCAATAATGCTGGTGGAACAACCAATCGTCTGCCAGACATTCTCCCGAAACTTCGATTCAATCCAGACATGAGTGGTTGCAGCCGTTGCAGATTCGGGATCGAGAATTCGAACCTTGTAGTCGGTTAATTCAATTTGATGCAGTTCTGGCCATTGATGATTAAGCGATGCTTTTAATGCTTTGTCGATGGCTTCAACAGGCCCATTACCTTCAGCCGCAGACCAGAAGCTCTGCTCTGCAACCATTACTTTAATTGCCGCATGATGCAGTAGATCAGCTGAAGCATTACCCAGAGACCGGGTTAACGTTGAGGAAATCGATCTGGATGCACGACTCGACGTAGTCACCGAAAACTCCTGTACCGCAAACGGTGACACATAATGTTCATCCATGCGTTTTAGTAACAACGCCAACGATGCATCACCTTCTTCAAACTGATAGCCACACGCTTCTTTTTGTTTGATCAAAGATAGCGCCGAGGGCAAGTTATCAACGGTGCAATTTAAGGCTTCGACTTTTTGTTTTAAATTGCTGCGACCCGCCTGATTCGACACCAGAATTTTTCGATGATTGCCGACTAACTCAGGATCAATATGCTCATAACTTTGCCGGTGCTTATGCATAGCAGATGCATGTAAGCCAGCTTTATGAGCGAACGCAGAATCCCCAACATAAGGCGCAAAGGCATCAAACATTTTATTACTGCGTGATGCGACAACTCTCGATAGCTCTGTTAATTTTTTTAAATCAATATTGCGTTCGTCAAATTGTTCAAGTTTTAACTGAAGCGTAGGTATCAAAGAAATCAAATTGGTATTGCCACACCTTTCACCGTAGCCATTAATAGTCCCCTGAACCATACTGGCACCGGATTCAATTGCAGCCAAAGCATTGGCCACGGCAAGTTCGCAATCATTATGAGCATGAATCCCTACGGCACAGTTTAACTGTCGCTTGACAAAGGCAACCACTTCCGACACCTTGGACGGTAAAGTTCCGCCATTGGTATCACAAAGCACCACACCATCGACACCAGCATCAACCGCCGCTTTCAGACATTGCATGGAAACCGAAGCGTCAGATTTAAAACCATCAAAAAAATGTTCCGCATCGAGCCAGACTTCTTTGCCCCTGCTTTTGCAATGAGCCACAGAGTCAGTAATCATACGGATATTTTCGGTCACAGTTGTTTCAAGAATTTTTTCAATATGAAATGTTGAACTTTTAGCAACCAGAGTTACCACCGGTGCGCCTGAATTAAGCAACGCCGATAATTGAGGGTCTTCTTTAGCATCAATGCCAGGCTTGCACGTTGCACCAAACGCCACCCATTTACTTTTTTGTAAAGGATGACTGGCCAACTGTTCAAACACTTTATCATCCACCGGGTTAGCACCGGGCCAGCCCAACTCAATGTAATCAATGCCAAAGCGATCCAGTGTTTGTGCAATGGCCAGCTTATCTTGTGCTGAAAACTGTATCCCTTGCATTTGGGCGCCATCACGACAGGTCGTGTCGTAGAGTAATGCAGTATCTTTTTTCATAACTTACTCATAATATTTTGTATTGATTAATGCCATACCTGACTCTTTCATCACGCTAAAACTGGTTTAAGCCGAATTCGCGTAATGACTATCAAGCTTATTAAGCGGGTTATTACCTGCATTGAAAGCCTGACTATTAACAGCTTGTTCGTTAACGCTTAAATCATTCACATCAACCAACTTTTTCAATTGTTTGGTGAGAAACGATAAAGGCCGCTCGCCAGAAACCATAACCATCAATGAAAATATTTGATTATCCAGAGAGCCATTCACCGTTAAATCCAACAAATTAAATCCTCTATGTCGAATTACTCTTAACACTCGCTCCAAGCTTCCGGGTTGTTGCATGACTTGCATTTTTATAACGGACACAATGCTCTCCTTTAATGTTTACGTTTTCGTTTGAAATAATTTTCAATGACATTTTTCATTGATAACTTAACCATCACTTTGAACCATCATCTCAGAGTTATCCGCACCAGGAGGTACCAATGGCCAAACGTTTTGTTCGTTGTCAATGCAAACCTGTAACAAACAAGGCCCTTTTTCACTGAATAACCAATCAATACCTGCCTGTTCTTCATGCTTATGAGTTATGCGCATTGACGACAAGCCAAATGCCTGAGCAACCTGTACAAAATCAGGGTTGTCGGATAGATCAATTTCACTGAATCTATCTTTAAAAAACAAATGCTGCCATTGTCTAACCATGCCTAGACTTTGGTTGTCGATTAATAAAATTTTCACCGGTAATCGATAACGGACCAGCGTGATAAGCTCCTGTAAATTCATAGCGAAAGAACCATCACCACACACATTGATGACACAGCTGTCAGGCTCCGCAAATTGCGCACCGATAGCGGCCGGCAATCCGTAGCCCATGGTTCCTAGTCCGCCAGACGATAAGTGTCGATTGACGGCGCTAAACTGGCAATGTTGCGCCACCCACATTTGATGCTGTCCAACATCACAGGCGATAACTCTTTGTTCATCTTTTGTTTCAGTTAAATACTTAAGTAATCTGGGCGCATATATACCGTTACCAGGAGGGTTGTATTGCCATTGAAAATCTTTTTTTTGTTGGCGACACCATTCTTTCCACTTACCCCAGTCTGGCCGCTCACTCGACTCTTGACGATGATTAACATTGTTCAACATAAAGAGCTCTGAAAACGCCTTCAAAGTATCTGTTAGATTTCCAACGATGGAGACATCCGCGAAACGACGCTTATCCACTTCCGCATCATCGATATCAAAGTGAATGACTTTGGCGTTTGGTGCAAAGCGTTCAAGATTACCGGTTGCCCGATCGTCAAATCGGGCGCCAATAACTATTAACAAATCACAATTTTGTACCGCTAAATTTGCAGCCTGATGCCCATGCATGCCAAGCATGCCAAGTCCGAGTGAATATTCGCCATAACACCCAATGCCTTTCAATGTTGTAATGGCTGGAATGCTCGTTTGATGCAATAACTGTCGTAATAATGACTCACACTTTGCAATGCCTATTCCACCACCTAAATAGAACAGTGGCTTTGCCGATAATTCTAATAAAGACTGAACTTGCGTCATCAACGCAGCGTATTGATCAATCGAGTGAACCTTAACTGCATCATTTTCAGTTTTGTTTTTTGATTCATTAACATCACCTAACTCTGTTGAATGAAGTGAACTTATTAAATTAAATTCCGTAACCTGAATGTCTTTGGGAATATCCACCAAAACAGGGCCCGGTCTGCCCGACTGAGCGATGGCTATTGCCTTGGTTAATATTTCTGGTAGCGACTCTGCCGACTGCACAAGAAAACTGTGTTTCACCACAGGCAATGTCATTCCAAAAATATCGATTTCCTGAAACGCATCAGTCCCTATTAATGACGTGGCAACCTGACCGGTTATCGCCAGTACAGGCACAGAATCCATATAGGCATTGGCAAGCCCCGTAATAAGATTGGTTGCACCGGGTCCGGAGGTTGCCAAACAAACACCAATTTCACCACTGACTCTGGCGTAACCATCCGCCGCCAACGATGCCGCCTGCTCATGTCGACACAGGATATGGTCAAGCTCACTGTCTACTAAGGCGTCATAAACAGGCATAATCGCACCGCCAGGATAACCAAATATTTTTTTAACACCCTTATTTGCCAGCGCTTTAACCAAATACTCAGCACCTGTCAGATAAGAATTACTGTCCAACGGAATCATCTGGCAAGTCTCTCCAAAATGGACTTCGCATCACTCTCAAACTCATACTTAACTTTTGCGTTTAATAAAGCTTGCTGTTGCAAACGCTGGTAACTTTTAATACACATTTCCATCTCGTTTTGTCGATTCGTTTTATAAGCGCAAAAAAAACCCCCGGACCTTTCGGTGCGGGGGCTTTTTAAAATATTATTTTTTGTTAATACAAAAGCAATCCCCGCGGAGCTCTAATGAGGACCACGATAATGACGTTAATAATGCTGGATTGCGTGTATAAGTTCATATATTCTCTAGTTTTACTAATAATTCTATGAATAGTTTTTTTTACTGTTTAACCAATTAACTGCTTTTATTAACTACCTTTATTAATTAACTATCTATATCAATTCTCTTTCTATATAAATTATTTTTCCAGATAGCTTTTTTACAGGCTTTATTTATAGCCTACGCAATTACTTTATAGCACTGAGTTTGTATGAGAAATACAATTTAGTTATATAAGACGCTTTATGAGTGCAGTCATTAAAAACGGACTGTCACAAAAAGAGGCGGTATCTAAACCGCCTTTTTATTACCGCTAAAATTCTGCCAGTAAACCAAAATGATTAAGATAACCACTTGCGACGACTAACACCAAAAACAGCAAGTAGAGCAATTAATACTGACAGGCTACCGCCACTTTCATAACTGGTACTGGAACCACCACCACTGTGACTACCACCACTATTACCCGAGTTATAGCTATTGTCTCTGTCTGCAGATTCCAGAGGTACTTCATTAAGGGCGTAGAACTCACTGTAAGTTTCTACCAGCTGTTCGTTTGAGTAGCTATCACGAATTACAATTTTGAAGTCGTAATAACCGGTTGGATAACCCGACTGCCAATCAAACTCAAGATGCTGAGTATCGGTTGTTGAGTTACCTAGCAGTGTTATATCCGAAGAACTGTACTCAAGTTCCCATTGTCCCTGTTCATTCAGAAAAAATATTTCTGCGTAAACATCGGCACTGGCATAGTCAGTATCAACATCAAACGACAATGCAAACTCACTGTAGAATCCATCGTTATCATAGTCAGTAATTAAATCCGTTGTGATATCGTAAAACCAGAATCCTGACTGATAGTTGGTTTCATGATCTCTATCTTCAAGCGGCAAATAACTCAGATCAATGTCGTGCTCTGAACTTAAGGTTGCAACAATCCCTGAGTAACCGTACTCATAAAGATCAATCAAAATGTCGTAATCACCCGTTGGATAATCAAAATTTAATACCGTTGTTACGGAGTATTCATCGGCGTTGCTGCCATGAATTTCGAATATATCAGTGGTGTAATACTCTTCCCAGGGCCCACCATTACGGCTGATATATAAAACCGCGTACACTTCTGCCCAGCTGTAAACAGTGTCGGCATCAAACTCAATTTCAAACTCACTGAAATAACCATCACCATCTATGTCATGGATCAGATAACTGTTGGCGTCATAAATTTCAAACTCATGGCTTTTTTGCGACAAGGCAGGACTTTTACCCCGTACAGACTTATCAGCAATCAAACGCTTGCGCTTGTCGGTTTTAACCGATGATTTGTCATTCTCGGACAGCGCCTGCTTATCAATAACAGCTCTAACTTGGCTTTGACGGGTCGCGTTTTTATTAACCCGATTATCTGAATGATGCTTTGCTGAGTAAGTTTTCGCTTTAGCAGCGCTTTTTGCAGACTCACTCTTCTTGTTTGCATCGGTATTCTCTTTCGCACCAGCATTCTCTTTTGTATTAGTAATACCTTGAGATTTGGCCGGACTTTTGACCGTACTCTTGGCCGTATTATTAGAATCACCAACGCTACTGGTCGCAGCAATACCATCTGCAATGTGCGAATTATTAGCGGCCCAAGATGCGGATACAATCAATGATAACAATGATGCAAATACGATTTGTTTTTTATTCATAACAGTATTCCTGTTAACCTGATGAATGACGTTAACGACTATTTAACCAAAACAAAACTGAACCATTGCTTAACTTCTTTGATCCGTGAAATTGATTGTTATAAAGCCAGTTGAGCAAACACAATATCAGGGGCAAATTGCTATTGTTCCCGGCATTCACGCAGACATTATTTCAAATCGTTAAAAAACGACTAAACTTAATATTGATAAATAAATAACGAATAAACAGGAACTTAACCGCTTTATGCATCATGCAATCTACGCTCAGGTATTGGTATCTCTGGCGAGCAGTGTGTTACTGGTTGCGCTGTTTCGTAGGCTGCAACTCCCCACCATTCTTGCCTATCTGGTTGTAGGGCTATTTATGGGACAGCTTGGACTGGAGTTTTTTGCGCCGGATTCCAACGCCCATATTATTGCTGAAATTGGGGTGGTATTTATGCTGTTTACGCTTGGACTGGAGTTTTCGGTACCCAGAGTGATAGCCATGCGCCGGCAGGTGCTGGGCTTGGGCTCGCTACAGGTAGCCCTTTGTGGACTGGTATTTTTTATTGCGGTATCACTGTTTGCGGTACCCTGGGCGGTCGCGCTGGTGATCGCAGCCGCGCTGGCCATGTCATCCACCGCTATTGTCACCAAACAGCTGGATGAGCAAAATGAAATAAATCATCGACATGGCCTGCTATCCATTGCCACCTTGTTATTTCAAGATATGGCTGCGGTCCCATTTTTAATTTTGGTGCCTATATTGGCTCATCCAGAGCCAGAGCTGATTGCGTCAACCATGTCGATAGCACTGGTCAAAGGCACTCTGGCCTTTTTGGTGATTATTGCTGTTGGCAAGTGGTTTTTACCCAGACTGTTTCAGGAAGTGGCCGCCTCTCACAGTAATGAATTGTTCGTGATGACCAGCCTCACCGTGGCGCTGGTAGCGTCATGGTTTACTCAGTGGTTGGGCTTATCAATGGCTTTGGGGGCTTTTCTTGCCGGTATGTTACTGGCAGAGTCTCAGTTTAAACATCAGATAGAAACCGAAATTAGACCCTTCCGAGATATTTTACTCGGACTGTTTTTTATCACCATTGGCTCCTTGATCGATCTGCAAACATTACTGGATCACTGGCTACTCATAACCGGATTATTAATCGGCTTTATGCTGAGTAAGTTGCTGATTGTTTTATCCATAGCCACCATGATGAAAGAGAAGTTTGAGGATGCGTTTAAAGCCAGCTTGATCCTGGCACAGGCCGGAGAACTTGGATTTGTGCTTATCGGTATTGCCCGCCAGCAAAACATTATCGGTGACAAAATCGCATCCATAGTACTGGCAGTGGGTGTACTGAGTATGTTTATTTCACCTTTTCTTATTCGTTACTCCGATCAAATCAACCGCCGATTGTTCAGTTTAAAGCTGCATTCCAGACAGCAAAGTTCCAGCAAACACCTGATCAGTGAAGCGGTTAAAGATCTTAATCAACACGTTATTATTTGTGGCTTCGGTCGAAACGGGCAAACCATAAAGCGGTTTCTCGATAAGCTCGACATTGCATCGGTGGTACTCGATCTTGATCCGGTGCGGGTTAAAGAGGCTCGAACGGCAGGAGAAGCGATCTTTTTTGGTGATGCCACACGGCGCAGTATTCTTCATGCGGCTGGGATCAATCAATCGCGTTTAGTGGTCGTTACCTTTGATAATAAAAAATCAACCATGGATCTGCTGTCGTCCACTCGCAACTTCTATCCTCATATACCCGTAATGGTTCGTACCAAAGATGAAAGCAATCTGGAAAGTTTTTTACACAACGGCGCCAGTCAGGTTATTCCTGAATCGTTAGAGTCCTGTCTGATGCTAGTGGGACAGGTCATGTATACCCTCGGACTACCACTGCGTAAAATTATCGATGAGATTCAAAAGGTTCGAGATGATCGCTACCATCTGCTGCAAAGCTTTTTCCATGGTGCTTCGTCCGACCTGATGCGCGTGCTGGAAAATCACCATGAACGGCTGCATGCAGTGGTTCTCAATGGAAATGCCCACGCCATTGGTGAGCCTATCAGTCGTATTCAATTACCGGAAAGGATTTATATTGAAGCCATTAAACGGGGCGCCACCTCTTACACCCCGCCCAGTCGGCACATGATATTGCAGATGGGTGATATTGTGCTGTTATCCGGTGAGCCTGATTGTATTGAACGCGCCGAAAACACCTTACTGAGCGGTTAGTCAAACGGCTCTGGCCGTTAAAACGAGAGTCTGTTAATCATCCATGGAGTGCACTTCAGCCAGCTTGGCCTGAATGTACTCGCTGTGCCGTAAGTGCAGCAGATCAGCTATTCTGCGAATAAGATGTTCTTCATAAGCATGAACTTTGCCGTCGGCAAGCGCCACTTTCCACAATAACCGGATCAGTTTTATTTTTTGCTCGATGGAATAATGATCATTTAACAGCCGGGTAAACTCATGAAAATCAGTAGCAAATAACGATTTGTCGGTTGCCACTTCGTACAATGACTGAGCTTCATCATCGGTAAGCTCAAACTCTTGTTTTAACAGAGCCAAAATTTGATCTTGCTCTTCGTCCTTAATTTCGAAGTCCATTTTCATCACTTCGATCATTAACACGGCAGCGGCAATTCTCAGCGAGTGTTCAACATCCTCTGCTGAAGATTCATCCACATTCAGGTGCTTATCAAAAAACTGCTTTAATTTGTCTAACATAATTTAACTGCTATTATTGAATGAGTATCTATAGGGACAATATAGTTGGTTTTATGATTAGACCGCAAGTGGCGATTAGCAGTTGTTTAATGGGAGAGCGCGTTCGTTACGACGGTCAACACAAACGTTCTGCCTATTTAGTCGACCAGTTTAATCCATTTATAGAACCATTATCGGTGTGCCCAGAAGTCAACTCAGGCATGAGTGTACCCCGTACGCCCATACAATTGCGTAAAACAGACTTTAATATTGTTTTGCAAGATGTCGCACCACCCCATCATGATCATACTGCCAGTATGCAGCGCTTTGTCCTTAAGCTGATTGAACAAAGTCCCTATATCTGTGGCCTTATCACAAAAAGTAAATCGCCCAGTTGTGGTGTGACTGACACCCCCATGATTCGGGATAAAGATAACAGTGTGCATTATGGCAGCGGATATTATGTTCGTTTAATGCGACGCGAATGCCCTCACCTGCCGGTGATTGATGATAAAGCCGTTTTACATCAGGATTACCGACACCGATTTCTTCTGCATTGCTTTACACTGGGTCGATTCTATCAACAGGTAAAAATCAATCCTGAAAATGGCGCCCGCAGCTTCCACAATCAGCACCATTTACTGTTTCAATCCATTGATCCGATGAAATCTAAAGAGCTTAAGCAGGTTCTGGAACTCTGGGCCAATGGTAAAGCCACTCAACAAAATTACTTAACCTATCTGGCCCATTTATTACAAAAGCCATTTAGAGTTCATCATGCCTTTAAAGCGCTGGAACTTTTTATTAGTCAGCAAGAGAAATCATTACAATCGTCGCTGAGAGTGTTATTTAAAACATTAAGACGACAAGACAGCGATCAATGGATTTCAGCATTGTTTGCCAAACACATCAGCCAACTATCCAGTCAGTTAACCCTCGACCAAATTGGCGATAATCCATTTTTTATGCCCTATCCTATTGAGTTAATGGCTGCCGCAAACTGATTTTAGAGAGATTAAAGTTTAAGCACCCGACATACATTTGCCGTCATTGGCTCTACTTCCTGATACACCTGAACCCTGCTATAGTTGCCCTGTCTTTAAACCATATTTAATATCAAACAATAAGCGACATTCACAACCGTGACAAATCGCATAAAGTTAGTTGGGGATTAACCATGAACTTAAAATATTTATCGATTGCTTCTGCAATCACTCTTGCCTTAATGGGCTGTCAAAAACAGGACGCTGAAACAGATAAAGTGGCCGAAAAAACACAAGCCGCTGAACAGGCCGATACAAAAAGCCAGGCTTACCAACCCATCAGTACTGATCGCTTTGGCATATACACAGATTTCACTCTAACCGCGGATCTTTCTCACCTGTCTTCCAATCAAAAAGAGATGATCGCCGTTTTAATTGACGCCAGTAAAATTATGGACCAACTGTTCTGGCAACAGGCCTATGGCGATAAGTCTGAGTTATTGAGCAAAATCTCTCATGAGGGTGCCAAAGCATTCGCCGATATTAACTACGGTCCATGGGATCGACTCGAAGGTGACAAACCATTTTTAACCGGTGTCGAAGAAAAACCCTTAGGTGCTCAGTTTTATCCTGAAGACATGGAAAAATCAGAGTACGAGCAATGGCAAAAAGATAACCAGGCGTTTCTTGCGAATAACCGTGACGCAGAACTCTACTCAATGGTTGAACGCAACGACAAGGGTGAGTTAACGCTGGTACCCTACAATGTTAAATACAAGGCATCGCTGGAAAAAGCTGCACAGTTATTAAAACAGGCGTCCGAACTTGCCGATAATAAAGAGTTTAAAAACTACCTGAAGATGCGCGCTGAGGCATTGCTGAGTAATCAATACCAACCGTCCGACTTTGCCTGGATGGACATGAAAACCAACCCTGTAGAATTGGTTTTAGGTCCTATTGAAACTTATGAAGATCAGCTGTTTGGCTATCGCTCTGCTTTTGAGTCTTACGTATTGATTAAAGACTTACAGTGGAGTGAGCGACTGGCAAAATTTGCTGCGTTTTTGCCTGAGTTACAACAAGGCTTACCGGTCAGTGAAGAATATAAGCAAGAAATGCCTGGCACCGATGCGGATCTAAATGCTTACGATGTTGTGTATTACGCCGGTCACAGTAATGCGGGTTCAAAAACCATAGCCATCAATCTACCCAATGACGAAGAAGTTCAACTGGCAAAAGGCACGCGACGTCTGCAACTTAAAAATGCCATGCGTGCCAAGTTCGATAAAATTCTTGTGCCTATTTCTCAATTATTAATCGCCGATGAACAACAACAATTCATTACCTTTGATGCATTTTTTGCCAACACCATGTTTCATGAAGTAGCGCACGGACTGGGCATTAAAAATACCATCAATGACAAAGGCATGGTTCGTACAGCCCTTAAAGAAACAGCTTCGGCACTGGAAGAAGGTAAAGCCGATATTTTAGGTCTTTATATGATTACCGAACTGTTTAATAAAGGTGAAATTACCGAAGGCAAGTTAATGGACAACTACGTGACATTTCTTGCTGGTATTTTCCGCTCAGTTCGCTTTGGCGCGTCTTCTGCGCACGGTAAAGCCAATATGATCCGCTTTAATTACTTTAAAGAAAAAGGCGCATTTGAAAAAGATTCGGCTACAGGCAAGTTCCGAATCAATTTCGATAAAATGACCACCGCCATGAATGATCTGTCAAAGTTATTACTGACATTACAAGGTAATGGTGATTATGAAGGTGCTAAGCAGTTACTGGCTAGCAAAGGCGTTATCACTGATGAGCTTCAATCTGAACTGGATAAACTAACCGAAGCCAATATCCCTGTGGATATCGTATTTAATCAGGGTAAAAAATATCTGGATTTAAAGTAATCTCTCTGCCTTATTCAGATGAGTTTTACTCAATCCGTTTAAAACTAAGGTATTTAAGCTAATCGTTTAAATACCTTAGTACCCATTTTTTCTTTATTTTTGGTGCCAAGCGAAAAAATCACTTAATACTAATTAAGCGTTCACTTTCCACTTTCAATTTAAACGATTGCTCGTATAACCATACAAATCCAACCGGAAATACACACAAAGCATTGCTATAAAAATGTCATTCACAAAACTGGAAAAGACAGATTGATCCAGCTATCATCACTTTATTGCAGCGCACAAATTGCATATTCTATAAAAAAGTACAGACACTAAAAAGTTTACTATGATGACATTGAATCACAAGATCATTGCCGTAACAGGCGCTGCCCAGGGGCTTGGGCGCACTATTAGCACCTCACTTTGTGAGAAAGGCGCCATCGTGGTGTTGCTCGATATCAACCAGACTGCCCTGCAAAATACAGCGGAGCAATTGAAGCAGCGAAATTTTCAAGTACACCATTATCACTGTGATATCGCCAATGAACAGCAGGTTCGTGATGTATTCCAGCAAGTTAAACAGGATGTCGGTGATCTTGATGGACTGGTTAATAACGCTGGCGTCACTCGTGATGGCTTATTGGTTAAAGCCAGTGAAGATGAAGTAACCGATGGTTTAAGCTTAAGCCACTGGCAACAAGTGATTGACATCAATCTTACCGGTGTATTTTTGTGTGGCAGAGAAGCCGCCAAAGCCATAATTGCAGCGGATAAACCGGGGGTTATCGTTAATATATCCTCTATTTCCCGACACGGTAACCTTGGCCAAAGTAATTACGCAGCCGCCAAAGCTGGTGTCGCGGCATTAACCACCACCTGGGCCAAAGAGCTGGCCCGATATAACATACGCTGCGCGGCTATCGCCCCAGGGTTTATAGAAACCGAAATGACTCAAGCTATCAAACCGCAAATCTTGGATAAAATAAAACAATCCATACCGCTAAAATCCATGGGACAACCAGAACATATTGCTCATTCGGTAGTGTTTATTTTTGAAAACGACTATATCAGTGGTCGGATTATTGAAGTGGATGGTGCTCTGAGACTCTAGAACTAACAGAAGCTCTGGATAATATATCTCAATTGAGACACAGGATACGTCTTGTTACTTTTTACAATTGCCTTTTAGCAACTGATTGTGCTTGAATAGCATAACAGGTAACAGCCTAGATACTGTCAGTTGCCCTTGTTTCAACGATTAACGACCACAAATCAGGTGTTAATCTCTGAAGTAACCAGAATAAGGATATACCATGGGAATTATAGTAGTTATTGCACTGATTTTAATTTTTATATTCAGCTAAGTCCGTTTCCTAAGCTGTTAATCGTTTATAAATAAAATCGAAAGCTCTTTCTTGATCACTTAAATGTTTTAGTAAGATAAATATAGAGGGAACGTTTTTAGAAAAGCATAATTAAAAGAACACCATAAAAAAGCACCTTTAAACAGGTGCTTTTTTATTTTGGTATTTTCTTTATCTTCTAAGCATCTAGCCATTAAACTCAATTGTTTACTTGCAAGCATACTCTCAAATTAAGCCATTCAGCTATGATGTTTATCTAACCACTGCTTTAATTGAAATACGTACATAAACCAGGTTAAGCCCACGGCCATTGACTTGTTGCTGCTATCCACTTTTTGTCCCTGAAGTTCATAACGCCACTGATTAGCTTGCTCAATATCTGAGAAAAAACGCTCAAATAAGGTTTCACAAACATCTGGGTTTTGCAGTTCTTGCGGAATCCACTTTTTCTCAAACGCATAACTTACTGACGCTTTTAAGCTTGAGAACTGCTCTCCCAGTTCTCTCAACAACATGTCTTTCACATACAGAGCAAATTCGGTTTTTAATAACGGAAACTCATCCGGAATGACGGCATTAACACCTAATATTGGCTCGTCCTGCTGATGAGCTTGTGAGTCTGGCGTATCTACAACCTCATGTTCAGACGTATCATCACTCGAGGACATTTGTTTGGATTCATCGACCACTTCATCGAGATTTTCTACCGCTGACTGATGGATTTTATCGCCGTACTTTTTTTCCATCTGGGCAATCAGCGCCAAGTCCTGCTCAGTAAGCTCGGTAAAATCGCCTTCGGTGTTATTAAGACGTTCGCTTAATTGCTCAAACAGTTGTAAGTCTTGCTCAGACAACAAGTTTTTAAGACGCTCAAGGTGGGACTGTAAAGACATAATATATAGGTTCTTCATTGAATAACGCTGTTGTTTAATGCCAGCGCTATCGGGTTAGACAGCCGCGATACTCAACCCTTTATCAACGTAATCTTGCAAATCGATGCCAAAGGCATGGTTGGGGATCGCTTTAATAATACGGTATGTTTGGGCAGAAGCGTCTAAATCAAGCTTTGACATATCAATTATTCGTTCTTTTCTGCGCTTTTCTTTCAGTTCGTCCAACACCATTAGGATTTTTGGACGTAATTTGTAGCGCTTATTGGTGGCTAACACGATCCCAACTTCACCATTTTCCATTTCAACAATGGAACCCGGAGGATAAATACCCCGCCATTCAATAAACTTGGTCACTAACTGAGCGTCAAAATGGGTGTCTCTCGCCTGCATTAATACTTTGTAAGCATCTAATATTGAGCGAGAACGATCGTAACAGCGATCGGATGTAACCGCATCAAAACAGTCGACAATGGCAATCAGACGAGCGTAATCGGATATTTGATGGCCTTCCAAAGCTCTAGGATAACCTTCACCATCCAACCGTTCATGATGGGAATAAGCCACATCGACAGCCGACGCTGCTACATCCTTTTTACTCAGTAAAATTTCATACCCCAACTTTGCATGTTCACGCATGATGGCCATTTCTTCAGTGGTCAATTTACCCGGCTTGTTTAAAATTTCATCAGGGACTTTGACTTTTCCAATATCATGCAGCATTCCGGCCAGACCAATTTCTTCAAGTTGATCGCGCTCATAGCCAAGAAATTTTGCAAAAGCGATGGATAACACGCCCACGTTAAGACAATGCTCGGCGGTGTACTCATCTTTATGTTTGATTAATGTCATCATCAACATGGCATTTTGATTTCTGACTATGCTGTCAACACACTCTTTGACATGCTTTTTGACGGCCGCAATTTCAAAATTTTCGCCAAGCATCACACGATCTAAAATACCTTTTATCACGCCTTTAGAATGCTTATAGGCTCTCGTTGCTGGGCGAATTTCTGCTTTGATGCTTGCAGCACTGAGCTCTTTATCGTATTGCTCTTTGAGTGTTTTAGAGACGGTGGTTTTGGCGCGAAATTGCTTGTAGTCATTTTCATCAGAAAAATCGATGTACACATATTCGCATTGCTTCTGTACGGACTGTACATCATCTTGATCCTGAAGGGTGAATCCCTGAAGCAGAAAGCTGGTTTCACTCCAGTCTCGGTCAATATCAGATACAAACATACCGACCTCTAACTGGTTAGCGAACACTTTAACTCGTTTAATATGCGACAAAACTACTAAATCCTTTTCCATGCTCTGTTATAAGGATAATAAACTTTTCATACATTTGCATAATTTTTATCGCGTTTTAGCGATAGACAACTCGTTAGAGACGTTGATTAAACTTTCCACCATTTCTTGCAGTACGGGAATAACTTGATCGGCTTTTGTTTGGTCATAACCAAGTGTCTGTTCATCCATATAAGTTGCCTGCGACAATTCTAATTGTACAGTGTGTCGATTATACGCCGGATTTGCGTATTGACGGGTAATATACCCGCCTTTAAAGCGTCCGTTTATCACCTTTGTGTAACCTTTTGTATCAAACGTTTTTAATCGCTCTGTAATGATAGAATCACAACTCTGGCCTAAATTGGTGCCAAAGTTAAAGTCCGGTAGCTGGCCTTCAAAAAAACGCGGCACACGTGACGCAATCGAATGAGCTTCAAGCAACACAGCGCCACCAAAACGCTGCTCCATAGCCGCCATCGTTTGTGACAACTTATTATGGTAAGGCTCCCAATACTGATGAGTTCGACGTTCAATCTCTGACGCATCCGGCTGCTTTCCATTTAAGTACAGTGGCTGAAGATCAAAAGCCGTCGTCGGGCAAAGTTCCGTATTATTGGCGCCCGGATACAACTCAGCACCATCACTCGGACGATTCAGATCAATCAAATACCGGGAGTAAAGTGGACTTATCAGATAACACCCGTTTTCCAAAGCAAAGTTATAAAGCACTCTTAAGTACCAGTCGGTATCTTTAACTTTTTGCGCCTCATCGGACATATTGCTGGCGACTTCAACAGGTAGACAAGTGCCGTTATGAGGCATACTGATTAATAAGGGGACACGCCCTTCAATCCACTCAAAATCTGGCGAATACACATCTGCAACATTCCTAAACGGCGTTATATCAGGCATCAGCCAGCGCTGCTTGGCGGCATCGGTGGATAATAAAAAGTCACTGTAATAACGCTTGATTTGTGTTTCGGAAATAACATCCGATGTTTCAAATAAATGCTGAACGGCCTGCCATTCTTTTGCTTCAGGCATCTGCTGTAAGGCTTCACAGGTCAAACGATAACTGGCGTAGGTTACGGTAGCATGGTATTTATCCGTTGCGCCCAAAGATTCGGCAAGCCTGCGAATGGACTCAGCTACTTTATGCAGCCCCTTGTCAAATCCGTGCTGCCAGTAGTACAGACAGGCGAGTCGAATGTGCGCCTTGTGATCAAATGCATCCCCTGGAATTTCGCAAGACTCTACTTTTTGTAAAAAATCAATGTCGTTCAATAATTGGTAATTTTGCATAATTCCACTTTAGTGATTGCTTCGAGGGAGACTATTTTATACGATCACTGCCCCAAAATCTTGTCTATACAATTAGTAGTTAATCATGCAGAAATCTGAATCCCGATATTTAAAAGTTAAGCGCCATATTATGGATGGTATAAAAAGTGGCCAGTGGAGCGCTGGTCAACAAGTACCCTCCGAAAATGAACTGGTGAAACTTTGTCAGGTCAGTCGCATGACCGCCCGACGAGCTCTGGAAGAGCTGGACTCGGAAGGCATACTGGTTCGAGTCCGCGGTAAAGGTTCGTTTGTTGCCGAAGATAAACATCAAAGCTCTCTGTTAGAAATTAAAAACATCAAGACAGAAATCACCGAGCAAGGGCACACTCATAAAGCCTCATTAATAGAAATGAGTGAAATACCCGCTTCGGTAGAAATGGCGCAACTGTTTGAACTGCCAGAACAAAGCAACCTATTCCATTCAATTATTGTGCATTATCAGGACAAAGAACCTGTACAGGTTGAAGAGCGATTTATTAACCCGTTGGCAGCTGAAGACTACTTAAAACAAGATTTTAAAGCCATTACCCCCAATGAGTATCTAACGCAAATTGCCCCGGTAACAGAAGCCGAACATATTATTGAAGCAATGGTGCCCGAAAAGCAGTTTTATAATCTACTCAATCTGGAAGATGATGAAGCAGTGTTGTTATTAACGCGTATTACCTGGTCGTTTGACAAAGCCATCAGCTACGCCAAACTGTACCATCCGGGAAAACGATACCGTCTGGGTAGTCGTTTTCATCCAAAAACCTGAAAAAATTATCCCATAGACAAGTATTGCCGTGTTTGAAATCTTAAGTTTAGACACGGCACTCTCAGAGAGCTCATCAAGCTCTCGACAAATCAAACAACCAATTTTTGATCACTAGACAAGCCGTTAAAGCTGCCTTAAATGGTAATATTTTGGTCTCCACACACTTGTCTATACAAGTATTTTAAGTATAATTTCTGCTATAACTTACCGGTTTAAAACACTGTATTTAGTATTTACTTTAGAACAAGAGGTTGATCAATGGACACCAATCGAACGGATCCCAATCGAGTCATTCGCGCACCACACGGCAGTCAGTTATCCACCAAAAGCTGGTTAACCGAAGCGCCGCTTCGAATGTTGATGAATAACCTTGATCCTGATGTTGCAGAACACCCTCAGAGTTTAGTGGTTTATGGTGGCATTGGTCGTGCAGCCCGTAACTGGGAATGTTTCGATCAAATTATTACCAGCCTGAAGAATCTGAATGATGATGAAACACTATTGGTGCAGTCGGGCAAGCCGGTCGGTGTATTCAAGACTCACATAGATGCCCCAAGGGTTTTAATTGCCAACTCAAACCTGGTTCCCGAATGGGCCAACTGGGAGCATTTCAACGAGCTCGATAAAAAAGGCTTAATGATGTACGGCCAGATGACAGCAGGCTCCTGGATCTACATTGGCAGTCAGGGAATTGTTCAAGGCACCTACGAAACCTTCGTCGAAGCAGGTCGACAGCACTTTGATGGTGATACATCGGGCAAATGGATCTTAACCGGAGGCCTTGGCGGAATGGGCGGTGCCCAACCACTGGCGGCCACTATGGCAGGCTACTCCATGATTGCGGTTGAATGTGACGAAACCCGTATCGATTTTCGAATGCGTACCCGTTATGTGGATAAAAAAGCCACCAGCATCGATGAAGCCATGACCTTATTAAAGCAAGCTCAGGAACAGGGAGCACCCGTTTCCATTGGTTTGCTGGGTAATGCCGCAGAAATTTTTCCACAAATGCAGCAGCAAGGCATTAAACCGGATCTGGTAACGGATCAAACCTCAGCGCACGATCCAATAAACGGTTATCTGCCCATCGGCTGGACCATCGAGCAATGGCGAGAAAAATCTCAAAGTGAACCAGAAACCGTATCCCGAGCGGCACGTCAATCGATGGCGAAACAGGTAGAGGCCATGGTGGCCTTCTGCCAATCAGGAATTCCAACGGTGGATTACGGTAATAACATTCGCCAGCAAGCATTTGATGAAGGTGTTAAAAACGCCTTTGAATTTCCCGGCTTTGTGCCCGCTTATATTCGCCCGCTTTTCTGTCGTGGTATAGGCCCATTTCGTTGGGTAGCACTATCCGGCGATCCGGATGATATCTATAAAACCGATCAGAAAGTAAAAGAAATCATCAATGATGATCCTCATCTACACAACTGGCTCGATATGGCGCGAGAAAAAATAAGCTTTCAAGGATTACCCGCCCGTATTTGCTGGGTTGGCCTTGGCTTACGTCACAAACTGGGACTTGCCTTTAATGAAATGGTCCGAAATGGCGAGCTGAAAGCGCCCGTTGTGATTGGTCGAGATCACCTCGACTCAGGTTCGGTCGCCAGTCCTAATCGTGAAACCGAAAGCATGCAAGATGGCTCAGACGCCGTATCCGACTGGCCATTATTAAATGCCATGTTGAATGTTGCCAGTGGTGCAACCTGGGTGTCATTGCACCACGGTGGCGGCGTGGGTATGGGCTACTCACAGCACTCCGGCATTGTTATCTGCTGTGATGGCAGCGAACAGGCAGATAAACGAATTGAGCGTGTATTGTGGAATGATCCGGCCACCGGTGTTATGCGACACGCCGACGCTGGTTATGACATTGCCAGACAGTGCGCCAAAGAACATCAGCTCAACTTGCCCATGATTCAATCGTAAGGATGTTAACTATGCGAACGTTAAAAATTATCCCCGGCCAGTTAACACTGGATGACTTACGCCTGGTGTTTGAACAGCGCGTCAAACTAGAACTTTGCGATTCTGCCATTAATGCAATTGAGCAATCGGCACAAACGGTACAAAACTGCATCGACAACAATGAAACCGTCTATGGCATCAACACAGGCTTTGGCCTGTTAGCGCAAACGCGTATACCCAACGATAAATTAACCTTGTTGCAGCAATCATTGGTACTGTCTCATGCCGCAGGCTTGGGCGACCCACTGGATGAAGCCACGACCCGCCTGTTGATGGCATTAAAAATTAATTCATTAGCGCAGGGGCATTCCGGTATTCAGTTGAGCACGCTAAACATGCTAATTGAATTATTTAATCAAAATGCTCTGCCTGTTATTCCAGAAAAAGGCTCGGTGGGTGCATCGGGTGATCTGGCTCCTCTGGCGCATATGAGCGCAGTGTTACTGGGCGAAGGACGCATCCTTCTCAACGATCAGCAATTACCAGCGACGGAAGCTCTGACCTCCATTAATCTGAAGCCCATCGAACTTGCACCAAAAGAAGGCTTGGCATTATTAAATGGCACTCAAGCATCCACGGCATTAGCACTGAAAGGTCTGTTTCTGGCAGAAAATAATTTTGCCGCGGCCATGGTAGTTGGAAGCCTCAGTGTCGATGCTTTAATGGGCAGTGTCACGCCTTTTGATCAGCGCATTCATGCCGTAAGAGGACATAAAGGACAAATTGAAACCGCTGCTATCTATCGAGACTTGTTAGCTGGCAGTCAAATCAACCAGTCTCATGAAGATTGCGATAAAGTGCAAGATCCTTATTCACTGCGTTGCCAGCCTCAAGTTATGGGCGCCTGCCTGGATCAATTACGCTACGCCGCCAATACATTATTGATTGAAGCCAATGCCGTCTCCGATAATCCCCTGGTATTCAGTGACGATGGCGATATTTTATCGGGTGGAAACTTCCACGCCGAACCCGTTGCGCTGGTTGCTGACGCAATAGCTGTCGCCGTTGCTGAAATAGGATCTATTTCAGAACGTCGAATCGCAATCTTTGTGGATAAAAATATGAGCGGCTTACCGGCTTTTCTGGTCGAGAACTCTGGTGTGAATTCTGGCTTTATGATCGCTCAGGTAACCGCAGCAGCTTTAGCCAGTGAGAACAAAACCTTTGCTCACCCGGCATCCGTTGACAGTTTACCCACCTCTGCCAATCAGGAAGATCACGTCAGTATGGCAACCTTTGCCGCTCGACGCTTAACGGATATGAATCAAAACACGGCGGGTATTTTAGCGGTTGAATTATTATGTGCCGCGCAAGGCATCGACTTCCGATCACCTCTTAAAACATCAGAGGTTTTACAAAAGGCTCATAAGGCCATTCGAAACAAAGTCAGTCATTACAGTGAAGATCGCTATATGTCTGATGATATGGCAGCCATTCAAAATGATGTTTTAAACGGCGATTATCGCGTTTTTGTACCTGGCGTTATTACCACAACACCTGCTGCGTAATAACTGAGAAAATAACCGAGGGAAAATTACTTTCCTTCGGTTTTTGATATTGCTTTGTTCTATAAAATCAGTTTTTAAGAATAATACATCCAGATTTGTTCATTTCTTTATTAACTCTTACCACTAACTCTTTGTTAACTCACTGTTTTTTGTAATATAAACAGCCTAAATTGACAAATGTTTATTTCAACTATACTCAAGTTGGGTTACCAAAAACATACGTCTGATTTCAGACACGACAACATTTTGTTGGATTGCCTGAGTACTCAATTTGATGCATGTACGGGTTTCCCAGTCTTGGTTGTTACATACATTTATTCCATCCAGTTATGGTATGCCCGGTTCCCCGCCGGGCTTTTTTATTGACTTTGAAAAAGCCAGGCATTACTTTGAGTACATGACTCAACACGCAGCTTTCTATTTTTACTTTTTTCACCTGTAAACATCGGGAGGCTGATCATCGTTTAAAAAAACCTCCCCTCTGGGAGGTTTTTTCGTTTTCAGCTCTTCAAAAAAATTAATTACTGGTCAACCCAACAAACGGACAAATATAATGTTAACCGATAGCGCACTGGAACAACTGAGACAAGCCATTGATCACATCGATATTGAACTTTTAAACCTGTTAGCCAAACGATCTCAATATTGCAATCAAGTGGGTGAACATAAAGTTTCCGCCAATTTACAAACGCGCGATCTGGACAGAGAAAAAGATTTAATTCAAAAGAAAATAACATTAGGTAAACAGCTCGGGTTAAATGAGTTTTTTGTTCATCAATTATTTGATCTGATTATCGAGCAATCGGTAAAGCATCAATACCAGATGAAAATCAAAGCAAAAAATCCCGACAAACCTCGAGTTGCTTATCTCGGTGATCAGGGCTCCTATTCACATCAGGCATTAAACAAATATTTTTCACAGCGCTCATCTGCACCGGCACCATTTGCCTATAAAACTTTTAAAGATATTTTAACCTCGGTTCAAGACAACACCATGGACATTGGTATATTGCCCATAGAAAACACCACCTCCGGTGCAATTTTGGAGGTGTATGATTTATTACAAGGTTCAGGGATCCATATTATTGGCGAAGAAATTTTAGAAATACGTCATTGTCTGGTCGGTCACAAGCACAGTCATAATCAAATCACTACCGTATTAGGTCATCCGCAAGCAATCACTCAATGCAATGATTTGATTCAATCAAACTCCAACTGGACAATTGAATATTGCGCCAGCAGCGCTGATGCTCTGGAGCAAGTCATTAAGCGTAACGAGTCAGGTGTGGTTGCCGTAGCCAATGAGTTTGCCGCCGAGCTTTATCAGCTGGATGTCATAAAATCCAATACCGCCAACAATCGCAATAACTTCACCCGCTTTATTGTTATTGGCAAACAACCTGATCACATTCCGGAGGAAGTTCCCTGTAAAGTATCGATTGTTTTTGCCACACGGCAAAATCCGGGCGCACTGGCGGATGTTTTAAACGAGCTTAAGCAACAGAGTATTGTGCTAACAAAATTACAGTCACGCCCCGTGCCAGAAAAACCATGGGAAGAATTATTCTACGCCGATCTCGAAGGTCACTTGCATGATCCAAAATTAAAGCAAGCTATTAAAAATTCTGAAGAACACTGTCAATACTTAAAAGTCTTAGGATGTTATCCGAATTGTCAGTTAGAAAAACCAACTTTATAAAGTATCTGTGCCCCACAGATGTCCCGGAACTCCTCTGATATTTCAGAGTCAGTTTTTTATAGATCAAATCATGCATAGTTGAATTTAATAAGAAACAGTATGACTTGCACATTGATTAAACAATGATTTTTATTGAACTACTCAGAGAGTAATTCACCCGCTTTATATTAATACATTGTTCATTAATTGCTTTATTTATAAGGGAGCGTCAAATAGGCACTCCCTTATCGAGTTAAAATTGGAGCGAAGCTGATATATTTAATTGCTCTTCATCAAACTCGTCTTCACCAAATGTTTCGATAGGTCTCTTTTGAAAATTAACTCTCAATCCAAAGTTTTTATTAAAATAGTGTTCGGCGCCAAAAGATACAGACTTATGATCATCATATCCAAGAGAGACCGATGTATAATTAGAGAAAAAGTATTCTCCACCCACGCTCCAGTAATCCTTTGAACTTTGAATTAAATCATCTTTAGAATAACTCAATGTTAGAGCTATATAATCGTCGTTTTCCAGTTTGGTAAAATACTTGGTTGACAGTTTTTTGTAATCAAACTGCTCTTCTGCGTAAAGTGTCACTCCCAAATAGTCGGTATCATTAATTTGATGGTTATAGGACGCTGTTAAGGATGTTATATCATAATCATCATCAAGCCCACCTCTCTCCAACTGAACCTTAAAGTTATCCGAAAAGAGATATCCCAGGCGGACACTGCTATAACCTGAACTTAAGTCACCCTCAGTTACCGTTGCACCAATTATAAAGTTCGAATAAAACCAGTCGCCCGATAGACCATAGTCACTTGTATCCTCAGAAAGATTTGACAGATAACTTACATCGAGATATGACGTTTTATTGATGTACTCGAACTCGCTTAATGGCCCTAATGATTGCTTTTTAGAAAAGTAGTAGCGACCATTTAATGAAAATAACTCACTATAGTATTCATCTGCTTCTAATTTTTTATAATTTGAATCAACAAAGAACTGATAATCTTCAGCATAAGATAAATTTAAAGAAATAATAAACCCGAATGATAGGACTGCCTTTTTAAACATAAGTTTCCCTTAGTTTTAATTTATTAATAAAAGCACTTCGACATACCATAGATAGTACGCCCAACCGAATAGTCGGACTAAAGGTAAAAAGATAAGTTCCCTTTCTCTGAAAAATTGTACTTATTCGGAAACCAAGGAATAACCCGAAGTTTTAATAAATAAAGTTATACAGTGAGAAATGCTCTACAAGTCCCAAGGGTTTAGATAATCGATTCCCATATAATCTATCTTGGTTTCTAGTATATAAAAGATTTAGTTGCACGAGCCCTTACCAGTGCTTTCCATCATAGATTCAGGATCAGTAACGAGTTTTTGATAGGTTTCAATCAGCGAGTCGCCACATTTATCAAAGTACTCTAAGGTTTGCTCAACACATTGCTCGGGAGTAGTTTCGAACCGTTGGGAAAACCCGGGTTGTTGACAAACAATATTAATGGCTTTATTGAGTGCCTGATTGACTTCTTTCTGAGAAAAGTTTTCCAGTGATAATTGGTCCAATGAAAAATTTTCTAATGACTGATTTTCCAGCAACTGAGTCGACATCTCGGAGCTATTGTCTGAAAGTTGTTGAACGGTTTCATTCCACTTTTTAATCACTGGATTTTCTTCTGAAGCATTGAATAGCTTCATACTCGGGTGCTGTGATTCCTGCTTAAAAAACAGAGGCTCAATCCAGAAAAACCAGCTGATGGCGGCAATGATGGTTCCGACAATGTATTTAAACACGCTATACGACTCCTTATTAACTTAACCTATTATCACGCCAAGTTTGTTGTAAATCAATTCACTTTGGTGCAGGCTTAACGATGACCTGCAACCCATTAACACTTAAAACGAAATACAGTGATTCAAAACATGAGCCAAGCGTTTAATAGCCTCACACCGGAATATCGTCAACAGCGACAACTGGCACACCAGCGTTGCCGTACCTACTCCCGAGATCCCAGCAAAGGGCATTTAAAACAACTCAAACAGTTGTTTTCCTATTGTGGTGAACTGGTTGTTATTGAACCCGGCTTTCATTGTGACTATGGAAAAATAGAGTTAGGTGATCGCGTATTTATTAATATCAACAATACATTTTTAGACGGCGGTCTCATTAAACTCGGTAATGACTGCTTAGTTGGCCCTAACGTACAAATCCTGACGGTTTCTCACAGTACTGACCCGACAGAACGGCTCAATAAATCCAATTACGCAAAAGATGTAATCATTGGCAATAATGTCTGGATTGGCGCAGGGGCTATTATTTTACCGGGTGTTGCCATTGGCGACAATGCTGTGATTGGTGCAGGAAGTGTTGTTACTAAAACCGTTAAAGAAAATCAGATAGTTGCAGGAAACCCTGCAATGATTATCCGCGGCGTATAAACACAAAGCGACTTAACACCGCGGAATACAAAAATAATCCTTTAAAACAGTCGATTCAATCCATTTAACGCAGCCACCCGGTAAGCTTCTGCCATCGTTGGGTAATTAAATGTGGTGTTAACAAAATAATCGATGGTATTCCCGCCATTGGTTTGCTGCATAATAGCTTGCCCGATATGAATAATTTCAGATGCACGCTCACCAAAACAATGGATCCCTAAAATTTCTTTGGTTTCACGATGGAATAACAGTTTTAAACTACCCACGGTTGTGTCGGCAATTTGGCCTCTCGCCAAATCTTTAAAACGGGCTCGCCCCACTTCATAAGGAACTTGCTCTTCAGTTAGTGCCTGCTCGGTTTTTCCAACGGAGCTTATTTCCGGAATAGTATAAATGCCCGTGGGTATGTCTTCGATAAGTCGAAGATGACACACTTCTTGTAAGATATTGGCGGCCGCAATACGTCCCTGATCCAGTGCAGCACTGGCTAACGATGGATAACCGATCACATCGCCCACGGCGTAAATGTTTTCAACATTGGTTTGATAACAGCCGTTAACTTCAAGTTGTCCACGACCGTTTGCTTTTAATCCAACTTTATCCAGATCCAGGGTATCCGTATTACCGGTACGGCCATTGGCAAATAATAAACAATCGGCCTTAATTCGCTTGCCTGATTTTAAATAAAGTACAACGCCATCCGGGTGAGCTTCTACACGATCGTACTCTTCATTATTTCGAATAATGACACCACTGTTCCAGAGGTGATAACTTAAAGAGTCGGTGATTTCTTTATCAAGAAATGATAGCAGTTGGTCACGCATGTTTACCAAATCAACTTTTACACCAAGCCCGCGAAAAATCGATGCGTATTCACAACCGATAACACCCGCACCATAAATAATGATATGCCGTGGATTACGTTTTAATGACAAGATGGTATCTGAGTCATAAACACGTTCGTGATTAAAATTTATATCGTCCGGTCGATAAGGTCGAGAACCTGTGGCAATAATAATATTTTCTGCAGTAACTTCATTAATGCTGCCATCCGCTTCGTTAATCGCAATGGTATGTTTATCGACAAAACGCGCTTCACCATAAAAAAGCTCAACACGATTTCGTTCATAAAAACCCGATCGCAATGAAACCTGCTTTTTAATCACTGACTCGGTATGTCGCTGAATATCGGAAAAGGTTAACGTTGCCGGGTGCTCCAACTCTTGGAATAAAGGATGAGAGTTGTACTCAACCAGACGGGCAACACTGTGCCTTAATGCCTTTGAAGGAATAGTGCCCCAATGAGTACAACCGCCACCGACTTTTTTATAACGTTCAACCAAAGCAACTTTTTGTTTATTTTTGGCCAGATTCATGGCCGCCCCTTCGCCACTGGGTCCGGAGCCTATCACTATGGTATCAAAATCGTATTCAGGCATATTTTTTCGCTCTTTTTATCATCGATTAACTGAAGCAACCGCAGCTAAATTTATAGTCAGGCTAGTGGTTAAACAAAAAAGCACCGCGTTTTCCGCAGTGCTTTTCTTTAAAACCTATCAATAGCAGCCTCAGGTTTTGGGTAAAGTAACACCGGTTTGCCCCTGATATTTGCCACCCCGATCTTTATAGGATGTTTCGCACACTTCGTCTGATTCGTAAAATAACATTTGCGCCACGCCTTCATTGGCGTAAATTTTTGCCGGCAGCGGTGTGGTGTTTGAAAACTCCAGAGTAACATGACCTTCCCACTCAGGTTCCAAAGGTGTGACATTAACAATAATGCCACAACGGGCATAGGTTGATTTACCTAAACAAACCGTTAATACGCTGCGAGGAATTCGAAAATATTCAACCGTACGAGCCAGTGCAAATGAGTTAGGCGGTATGATACAAACATCGGATTTCACATTAACAAAACTCTGCTCATCAAATGCTTTAGGATCAACAATTGCGGAGTTAATGTTGGTGAATATTTTGAACTCATCGGAACAACGAACATCGTAACCATAACTCGATGTACCGTAGGAAACGATTCGTTGGTCATTGGCGTATCGTACCTGCCCCGGTTCAAAAGGTTCGATCATGCCATCGCTTTCAGCCATCCGGCGGATCCATTTATCAGACTTAATTGACATTCGTCACCTCAACGTACTGTTTGCCATTCTCGGCAATGGTTAATGTTACAAATTTTCGTTTGTTAATCTTCAATTTATTATTGTAGCGGCTTTCACTGTCCGCTCATTTTGCTACTGATCAGTCGTTGGTAATGGATATTTTTGGGAACGACTGTCCGTAATCTTTGCTCAACAGTGAAAGTCTGGCACTCATAGTGCGAGCAATGGTGCGATAAATGCTCGCCACATCGC
Organism: Pleionea mediterranea; assembly: GCF_003148745.1. Taxonomy (GTDB): domain Bacteria; phylum Pseudomonadota; class Gammaproteobacteria; order Enterobacterales; family Kangiellaceae; genus Pleionea; species Pleionea mediterranea. The sequence goes on from NZ_QGGU01000003.1 coordinate 223,836, forward strand.
CCTCTGGATCGGCCACTACACTGGGCTTACCTTTATCGGAGTCATCACGTATTTGTTTGGTTAATGGCAAACTGCCCAAAAACTCCACATGACTGTCGCTCGCGAGATTCGAACCACCGCCTTCACCAAATATATGTTCCTGATGACCGCAATTGGAGCAAATATGCATGCCCATATTTTCTACCACACCCAGCACCGGTACCGATACTTTTTCAAACATGGAAATGGCTTTTACGGCATCCGCAAGCGCCAGATCCTGAGGTGTGGTCACAATAACCGATGCAGTCACCGGAACTTTTTGCGACAGGGTCAATTGAATATCACCAGTACCCGGTGGTAAATCCACAATTAAATAATCCAGATCTTGCCACTGGGTATCATTAATCAGTTGCTGTAATGCACCGCTTGCCATTGGCCCTCGCCACACCATCGCTTGCTCGGGATCAATTAAATAACCAATGGACATGGTTTGTACACCGTGAGTTTTCACCGGCAAAATGCGCTTTTGATCGATGGTTTCGGGCCGGGAGTCTTTCATCCCCATCATAATGGGCTGGCTTGGGCCGTAAATATCAGCGTCTAGCAGGCCTACTGAAGCCCCTTCAGCCACCAACGCTAATGCCAGATTGGCAGAAGTCGTCGACTTACCAACACCGCCTTTACCCGAGGCCACTGCAATAATGTTCTTTACACCGCTTAATGACTTAACCCCAGCCTTATGGGCATGGGCAGCCACTTGCCAATTCAATTCAACATCTGCCTGGCAGTTCAAATCGGTGTTAAGTTGCTCGGCAATTAAAGCAAGGTAATGCTTCTTTTGCTGCTCACAGGGAAAACCTGCCATCAGTTTAATTGACACACCGGCTTCCGATATATCGATGGATTTCACCCAATTGGCCGACACCAGATCTTTGCCCAGCTCAGGCAGTTCAATGCGCGATAAACTCTGTTTAATGCTTTGCTCTGTAATTGTCATTAATTCCTGACCAAGTATTGCCGTTAGACATTAATAAATGTGCCGCGATTATAACCAAATCGTTGCCTCATTAATATGCCCTGAGGCTATGCAGTAGATATATTTTAACCGTAAGATTTGCTATAGTTCGCCGTTTGCGGAATAAACGCCTAATTGCAGGCAAAAAGCGCCTTTTTCTGGGTTAAACAGGTTAAAAAATGAGCCGAAAAATATTAGTCACCAGTGCCCTTCCCTACGCCAATGGTTCCATTCATATTGGTCATATGCTTGAGCATATCCAAACCGACATTTGGGCCCGCTTCCAAAAGTTGCGCGGGCATCAGTGCATCAGCGTTTGTGCCGACGATACCCACGGCACTCCGATAATGCTAAAAGCGCAGTCAGAAGGCATAACACCTGAACAGCTCATTTCCAAAACACGCGAAGAGCACCTGAAAGATTTTCAAGACTTTCATGTGGATTACGACAATTACCACTCGACTCACTCGGAAGAAAACAAAACCCTTAGTGAATTAATCTATTCCCGACTGGATAAAAAAGGCCATATTGCCAAACGCACCATTTCCCAATTATTCGATCCAGAGAAAAAAATGTTTTTGCCGGATCGATTTGTTAAAGGCGAATGCCCGGAGTGCGGTTCGGAAGATCAGTACGGTGATAATTGCGATAATTGCAGCGCCACCTACAGTCCGACCGAGCTAAAAAATCCCAAGTCAGCGGTTTCTGGAGCAACGCCGGTGTTACGCGATTCCGAACATTACTTTTTCAAATTGCCTGACTTTGAAAAGATGTTAAAACAATGGACACGTAACGATCACGTCCAGGAGCAGATTGCCAATAAACTCGACGAGTGGTTTGATGCTGGATTAGAGCAATGGGATATATCGCGCGATGCCCCTTACTTTGGTTTCGAAATTCCCGGTGCACCCAATAAATACTTTTATGTCTGGGTTGATGCCCCCATTGGATATATGGCGAGTTTTAAAAACCTGTGCGATAAAACCGAAGGTTTAGAGTTTGACGAATACTGGAACAGCAACAGCGATGCTGAGGTTCATCACTTTATTGGTAAAGACATTGTGTACTTCCACACGCTTTTCTGGCCAGCAATGTTAGAAGGAGCTGACTTTCGAAAACCGACCAAAGTTCATGCCCATGGTTTCTTAACCGTCAATGGCACAAAAATGTCAAAATCAAAAGGCACTTTTGTTAAAGCCAGAACCTTTTTAAATCATCTTAACCCTGAGTTTTTACGCTACTACTTTTTGGCCAAGCTAACCGGACGTGTGGATGACTTTGATTTAAGCTTTAGTGATTTTATTGCTCGGGTAAATTCTGATCTGGTTAACAAGTACATCAACATTGCCAGTCGCTGCGCCAACTTTATCAGCAAAAAGTTTGATGGCCATCTGGCCAGTGGATTAGAAGACCATCCACTGATTAAAGAGTTCCAGCAATCCGCTGACACCATTGCCAACTATTACGAAAATAAAGAGTTTGGTCGAGCGGTAAGAGACATAATGGGATTAGCGGATAAAGCCAATAGATACATAGACTCTGAAGAGCCCTGGGTTAAAATTAAAAGCGAAGCAACCGCGGCACAAGTGCATGAAATCAGCTCGGTTGCCATTAACCTATTCCGTATTTTAACCATTTACTTGAAACCGGCACTGCCCAAAATCGCTGAGCAGGTCGAAGCTTTCTTAAATGTAGAGCCGCTAACCTGGCAAGACACACAAAGTGTATTGCAAGGGCACGCTATTAATCGCTTTAAACCCATGATTAAACGAGTAGAACAAAAGCAGATTGACGATATGATTGAAGAATCGAAACAGGAAAATGAAGCCGCTAACCAACCGCAACTGGCGGAGCCGCTTAAAGAAGAAATTCAGTTCGCAGATTTTGATAAAATCGATCTGCGCATTGCTAAAATCGTCTCGGCCGAACATGTCGAAGGCGCTGATAAGTTACTTAAATTGAAACTTGATCTTGGCGGTGTCGTCAAACAAGTATTCGCAGGTATTAAATCGGCTTATAACCCTGAGGAACTGGAAGGTAAGCTAACCGTTATGGTGGCTAACCTGGCACCCAGAAAAATGCGTTTTGGTATGTCAGAAGGTATGGTTCTGGCGGCAGGTCCCGGCGGAAAAGATCTTTGGATACTGAATCCCGATGAAGGTGCCGAACCCGGTATGCGCGTTAAGTAAGCTAAGCAGGTTATACTAAGCCAAACCCGGTCAAGCATTCGAGAGTATATAAGAGAGTAATCTTTATGTTATTAACTGGCGATCCCTTTGCGCTTTATCAGGCAACCTGGTGGAGTTATATTGGTTGCGGCGTATTGTTTCTGCTGTTGGTATGGTGGAAAGTTCGTCAGTGGAACTTTTATGGTCAGTGGGCGTTGTTAAGCTTTTTTGCCGCAGGTGCTTTTAGCTTTACTCAGGTGCCCGATGCAACCAGCTCGGCTCCGGCGGCCATTGCCTTTATCCTGGAACTGGAAAACGAAGGCGCTGCCGGTGAAATCGCCATGTTGTCACACATTGCTATCGTCTGGGTTTGCCTGTTTTTACTGGCTGTGATTACGCGAGTAGTATGGCATCAGTATTTTAATCAAAACTCTTCTGGTGAAACATCAGCCAACCACCAGCACCAAACTCAGGAACCCAAATTGCCAGAAGACAATCGCTAATGGATTAAATTGTTAATCCGTTAATGCGCTTAACTCCCATACCCTTGACTCAACAGACTTTAAGCGAAAAAACACTTAAATATCACTCACTTGAGAGACAGTGTCAGAAATAGGATAATAACCGCTTGCGAAACCAAGCAAGTCAGCAATAGGCCGTCAGGTGACCGAATATTTTTTACTCCTGGTAAGTACAGTTCTGGTAAACAACTTTGTGTTGGTCAAGTTTCTTGGCCTGTGCCCTTTTATGGGTGTTTCAAGCAAAGTTGAAACCGCTATTGGCATGTCATTCGCCACCACCTTTGTCCTAACACTGGCGTCCGCCTGCTCATACATTGTTGATACTTTTTTACTCACACCGCTTGATCTTGAGTACCTGCGAACACTTTGTTTTATTCTGGTCATTGCGGTGGTTGTGCAGTTTACAGAAATGGTCATCCACAAAACCAGCCCGGTGCTGTATCGCTTGCTGGGTATATTTTTACCCCTGATTACCACCAACTGTGCGGTGCTGGGAGTCGCTTTACTGAATACCAACCAACAGCATAATTTTGTTGAGTCCATCGTTTATGGCTTTGGTGCGGCGGCGGGGTTTTCGCTGGTCCTTATATTATTTTCATCCATGCGTGAGCGCATTCATGTGGCGGATGTTCCGGAGCCCTTTAAGGGACCGGCCATTGCTTTGATTACCGCCGGCCTTATGTCGCTGGCGTTTATGGGCTTTACCGGGCTGGTTAAAATTTAATGAGCAGTTTAACCGCAGTCCTTATTCTGGTTTGTCTGGCCGGCGTTTTTGGTGCACTGCTTGGCTATGCGGCGATCCGTTATCGGGTTGAGTCTGATCCCATTGTTGAACAAATTGATGAAATTCTGCCGCAAACCCAATGCGGACAGTGCGGTTATCCGGGTTGCCGCCCTTACGCAGAAGCCATAGCGAATGGGGACGATATCAATAAATGCCCACCTGGTGGTGAAGCCGGGGTTAAAGCCTTGGCCGATTTGCTGGGACGCGATATAAAACCACTCGATGATACGCTGGAAGAAAGCCAGCCGACGGTCGCCTATATCCGGGAAGACGAATGCATCGGTTGCACCAAGTGTATTCAGGCCTGCCCGGTAGACGCTATTGTCGGAGCACCAAAACTGATGCACACCGTTATCATTGACGAATGCACCGGTTGCGATTTATGCGTAGCGCCCTGCCCGGTTGATTGCATTGATATGCTGCCATTAGAGCAAGACGTACGTCAGTGGCAGTGGCCCAACCCGGCCAATGACACGGATGACGATAATATTATTCCCGTGCGACAGGTATCCTGATATGAACACCAATAACAATTCGGTTCATTCAACGGAACTTGCCGGCCGAAGCCTTGACGAGATTGTCTACTTTTCGCAACACAAGTTTCATGGTGGTGTTCACCCGGAAGAACACAAAACTCTGTCGAATCAGAGCAATATTCAAGCTTTGGCAATACCACCCGAACTGATTATTCCGCTCAATCAACACAGTGGTCGACAAGCCATGGAAGTGGTTGCTGTTGGTGAGCAGGTTAAAGCAGGGCAATTAATTGCTGCTGCAGAAGGCGATTTATCGGCGAATATTCATGCCTCCTCTTCTGGCAAGGTTATCGCCATCGAAGATCGCCCCATTGCGCACCCATCGGGCATGCGTGATCGCTGCATCGTTATTGCCACCGATGGATGTGATGAAGCCGAGTGGCTGCCACCTATTGAGCACCCCTTTAAAGCCGATAAACAACAGCTGCTTCGTCGCATTCAGGAATGTGGCATTGTCGGTATGGGAGGCGCCTCATTTCCCAGTCACATCAAATTAATGCCGGAAGTCAACAAACTGGTCATCAACGCCGCAGAGTGTGAGCCTTACATCACCTGCGACGATCGACTGATGCGAGAACAGGCCAATACTTTGATTGCCGGAATACAATTGGTGATGCATCTATTAAATGCATCCGAAGCAATTATTGGTATTGAAGACAATAAACCAGAAGCCATTGCCGAATTAAAAAAAACCATCAAAGATGCCCAAACAAGCGCCTCTGACAAATTTGCGCAAAACACAAGCGATTTAAAAAACTCATCCATTAAAATTTGCGTCGTACCGACAAAATATCCCAGCGGTGGCGAAAAACAGTTGATCGAGCTGATAACGGGCAAACAGGTGCCAAGCCAGCAACTGCCATTGGCTCTTGGTCTGGTAATGCACAATGTGGCAACCATCTACGCCATTTATCAGGCCATTACTCAAGGTCGTCCTTTAATCTCACGGATTATGACCATTACCGGTGATGCCGCGCAATTGAAAGGCAATTATCTAACACGCATTGGTACTCCCATATCATTTGCATTACAACAAGCGGATGCCGAATCTTGTGACAAAGTCATTATGGGTGGCCCCATGATGGGCTTTGAAATATTCGACACTCAGGCACCGGTGATTAAATCGAGCAATTGTCTTATTGCAGCAGGTAAAGGCGAGCTTAAGGCAACCGATGCAGCATTAGCCTGTATCCGCTGTGGTGAATGTGCCGATGCCTGCCCCGCTTCATTATTGCCACAGCAACTCTACTGGTTTGCCCGCAGCGATGATTTGGAAAAAGCTGAGCAATACAATCTGTTCGATTGCATTGAATGCGGTGCCTGCTCTTATGTTTGTCCCAGTGATATTCCATTGGTGCAATATTATCGATACGCCAAAAACGAACTGGTGCAACGCGCCGAAGAAAAACAGAAAGCAGCGCACGCCCGTGAACGTTTTGAATTTCGTGAGTATCGAAAAAAACGCGAAAAAGCAGAACGCGCCGAACGGCATAAAAAAGCAGCCGAAGCTCGCAAAAAAGCAGCGCATCAAAAAGGTCAGACCGATGAAAAAAAAGCCACCATTGCTGATGCCGTTGCCCGTGCAAAAGCTCGCAAAAAGAGCTCTGATTAGGAATGAGACATGAACACGTTCAATAATAAAACTGAAGCTAAATAATGCTTAAGTCGTCGCCTTTTAAAACATCGAGTAATTCGGTAAGCCGTTTAATGCAAACCGTTGCTCTGGCGACTCTGCCCGGCGCACTGGCACTATTTTATTTTTTTGGTTGGGGTGTGATATTTAACCTGATCACCTGTATCAGCGTCGCGCTACTTTGCGAAGCTGCCGTTCTAAAACTCAGACAACGCCCTATTAAACGAAATCTTATGGATTACAGTGCACTGCTCACCGCCGTTTTATTAGCGCTGTCGCTGCCGCCACTGGCGCCCTGGTGGATAGCCACCATTGGCACATTATTCGCCATCGTATTTGCCAAACACCTGTATGGCGGGCTGGGTTACAATCCATTTAATCCGGCCATGGCCGGTTATGTTTTATTGCTTATCTCATTTCCCTTGGCCATGACTCGATGGCTGCCACCAGAAACCGTAATAACCAATGCTCCAAACCTTGTCGACAGCTTTTTGTTGTTCTTCACCGAAACCGACAGCCAGAATCGCACTCTGGATGTCTATTTATTAAACGCCGATGGCTTTACCATGGCAACGCCTCTCGATGAACTTAAAACCGGCCTGAGTATGGGCTACGTATTGCCAGAGTTGATGCATAAACCAATATTTAACGGCTGGATAAACGTCGGTTGGCAATGGGCCAACTTGGGATTTTTACTCGGCGGTCTTTTCCTGCTCTGGAAAAAAGCCATTAACTGGCATATTCCCGTTGCCTTTCTGGCGGCCATTTATCTCATCAGTGGCTTTTTTCATCTTTTCGATGATCAGCTATATATAGGGCCTATGACACATCTGTTCAGTGGCGCAACCATGCTTGGCGCATTTTTTATTGCCACTGATCCGGTATCGGCCTGCACCACCAATAAAGGCCGTTTATTTTTTGCAGCCTCCATTGGCGTTATTATTGTGCTGATCCGTAATTTTGGTGGCTATCCGGATGCCGTCGCATTTGCGGTATTATTAATGAATATGGCGGCACCATTAATTGATCACTACACACAACCTCGTGTTTACGGCAGTCAGGAAAACTAAACGATGTTAGCGCGATCAATTTACAAAAACAGTGCTATTTTAGCGGCCTTTGCATTGCTCTCCATTGGGCTAATTGCGGTTTTTCATTTTTTTACCAAAGATAAAATTGCCGCCGAAATGCAGGCCAAACTGGCGCGAACACTGAATGAACTGGTGCCCGCCAATCAATACAATAACGATGTTTACCACGATTGTCTTGAACTGGACTCCAATGGCTTGCTGGCACAAAAAGAGCTGACCCGTTTTTATCGAATGTACCAAGACGAGACACCGGTCGCTTCAATATTTACCGTAAATGCCCCTGATGGCTACAGCGGTAATATTGAGTTAATTGTTGGTATTTATGCGGATCAATCACTGGCCGGTGTTCGAGTGATCAATCACAATGAAACGCCAGGGCTGGGCGATAAAATTGAAAAACAAAAGTCCGACTGGATACTGCAGTTTGAAGGGTTATCATTAACCAAAGTAGAAGCTGAAAACTGGCGAGTGAAAAAAGATGGCGGCACATTTGATGCGTTCACAGGTGCTACCATTACACCCAGAGCTGTATTAAAAGCCATTGCCAACGCACTGCAATACTTTAAAAACAATCAGCAGATTATTTTTACGTCCAGCAAAAACTGTGGGGTTAACCATGAGTCAACCTGATTACGGCGATATTTCAAAAAATGGCCTGTGGCACAATAATCCGGCGCTGGTTCAATTACTGGGGCTTTGTCCTCTGCTTGCGGTTAGTAATACATTAATCAACGGACTTGGACTGGGCATCGCTACCACCATGGTTTTAGTCGGCTCAAACATTTCTGTCTCATTTGTTCGGCACTGGATCCCAAAAGAAATTCGAATTCCGGTGTTTGTTATGATGATTGCTTCCTTCGTCACCAACACACAGTTGTTAATGAATGCTTTTACCTATGAGCTTTATCTGGTGCTGGGCATTTTTATTCCACTTATAGTGACTAACTGCACCATCATTGGTCGTGCCGAAGCTTTCGCTTCTAAAAACGGTATCATACCTTCATTTATCGATGGTTTGATGCAGGGCATTGGGTTTTCAACAGTGCTGGTGCTATTAGGTGCGCTACGTGAGTTTATGGGTCAGGGCACATTATTTGCCGGTGCGGATCAGCTGTTTGGTGAATGGGCATCAGTATTGACCATTCACTTATATCAGGTGGATCAATCCTTCTTATTTGCACTACTGCCACCAGGTGCCTTCTTTGCATTAGGTCTATTAATTGCCGGTAAAAATATTATTGATAAGCGCCTGCAATCTCGCGCACATCAAACCACTCAAGTGACATCCGCAAAGCCAGAAGTCAGTTAATCGTTATTCTTTAAGGGCTGTATTCATCGGTCTTTGTATTCATCATGTTAAACGGATAAAAAGTCACGCGTTAACGTTCGCCCGCAGTGCACCATTAAAGATACTGGATATTCCCCTTATAAGCTGGCAGTATTGTAGACACAATAATTCAAATAAGATCCAATGTATGCCAGACGGTCGATTAACAGTCGTGGGTACCGGACTCATTACACCTCAGCACATTACTCAAGAAGCAAAACGTCATATTGAATTAGCTGATCGAGTCTATCACCTTGTTCCCGATCCATTAGGTATATCGTTTCTCAGGTCGTTAAATTCAAATTTGGTTTATCTTGGCGACTGTTATCAAAAAACCGATAATCGCGCAAAAACTTACTCAATGATGGCGCAACGTATTTTGCAAGGTGTACGTGAAGAATTAAATGTGGTCGCCGTTTTTTATGGTCATCCGGGTGTATTTGTATCACCGTCACACCAGGCCATAAAACAAGCACGGAAAGAAGGTTATGATGCCACTATGCTCCCCGGTGTATCTGCTGAAAGCTGCTTATATGCGGATCTGGATATTGATCCAGGAAAGCTAGGCGCTCAAAATTACGAAGCCACATACTTTTTATGTCATAAAATAAACATCAATCTGAGTGCGCCCCTGACTTTGTGGCAACTGGGTGTTGTAGGGGATTTAAGTTTTAGCACCAAAATAAAGCCCTCTGCAACAGGGCTCTACCTATTAAAACAAAAGTTAATGAAACACTATCCCGACACTTTTGAAGTAATTTTATACGAAACAGCCATTATTCCTGCATTTGCTCCACGTATTAAGCGAAAACCATTGGAAGATATTCAACTTGACGATATAAACGAAGTGACGACCTTATATCTACCTGAATATATTGCTGCTCAAAAAGATGATTACTTTTGCACAGAGTTAGAAACGAAAACTAATCAAGGAGAAAAATCATGTCAGATAAACTAAAAAGTTTGATTAATGACTTAGGCAAAAACCCAGGTTTACAGCAAGCATTTAAAACTGATCGAGATTCTATTTTTGATCAATACCAACTTTCAGAGGACGATCGGGAACTGTTAAGACAAGAAGATACCGAAGGTATTCGACGAAAACTTGGAGACGATGAGTCACCTATTTCAACTAATTCTATTGTTCATAAAGCAGAATAATACAATATGCAACTCTGTTCTTCTAAGTCTTTAGTTATTGCTTATGCACTGTTGCTACTTACCATAAACACAGTGCATAGCAATGAGAACAGTGCCATGCTTGATCAGGCTCACCAACTTTTGACTAAAGGAAAAATGGAGCAAGCTTATTCGATTGCTAACTCTATTCGACTCAAGTCAGTGTACGAAAATGATCATCGGTCACTGGCTCGAGCGCTTTACTTAATGGGATCAGCTTATCAGTCACTGTCCGATCATAAAAAATCCATCCATTACTTAAATCAATCTCTTTCTGTGTACCAACAAACCAATGACTTAGATGGCCAAGCCATGGTTTTAGATAATATTGCCAGTCTATTTTTAGATATGAATGATTTCCAGAGTATGCTTGAATATTCCAACCAAGCAATTGATCTGGCCGATAAAGTTTCGGAGAAAACACGCTCTAAAATTTACGCCAACCATGCCTATAAATTATTTAAAGTTAACGATGTTGAAACTTCTACAGAATTTTTTAATAAAGCTCATAAAATATTAGTTGCTACAAATAACGAATATTACCTAATTTACTTTCACCTTATGAAAGCTGATGTGCATCGTGAACTGCTTGAAATTGAAAAGTCAATTAATCACCTGGAGCAAGCTAAAACCATAGCCAATAATCTCAACAAGAATGAACTTGCATCTATTGCAGAGCTTGGAGTTGCAAAAACTCTAATGGCCAACGAAGAATATCAAGACGCGATTGAAATACTGCTTTCACTTGAAAACACCCTTAAACTTAGCCACACAAAGGGTAATCTAAATGAGTTATATCAATTTCTATATACTTGCTATAAACACCAGAAAAAATATGACAAAGCATTAACTTATTATGAAAAAGCTACCCAGCTTTCGAACTCAATTAAAGCCGAAAACAACAATCAATTTTCAAAATTGTTAATGACGGAATATCGATTTAATGAATCAAAAGAGTCGTTAAATCAATTGAAACATACAATGGAAAAAGAGCTAGCAGAAGTTCATCTAAAAAACAAACAACTATCGATATATTTATACATTGCTTTGGCAGCACTTACATTGACATTATTCGCACTGTGGAGAAGGAGGTAACACTAAACACAAACTTGCTCTACAGATCACCCTCTTGTTTTCCATCCTTTACAATCATTACCAAACACTAATGGCTTAAGCTCCTTAGCTTTAATATGAAATATTACTTCATCATCCATGGGATAACCAAACTTAAAATTTACAAAGCCTAATTTAGCTATTCCATTAGTATCAATAGATCTTACTCTAAAACCACAATCTAGAACCCCATTATCATATAAAAACAAATATTCGAAAAGACCATCATAGTTATCATCAACATATGATCTCATAAAATTTGTATCTTTATATATTATTGACGTCTCTAAAACACCATTTTTATCTTCATCAATTTTACTGCTTATTAAAATATGATTCTTGGTATATTTATGGCTTTCATCTATTCCACCATCAAAATTTCTATCAATAAATTCATAGTAAAAATCGCCTTCGAACTCATAACTTACATCCATAACTCCATCTTTATTTAAGTCAAGAGTCAGCTCATAACCCTCTTTAGTATAGCCATGACACATACAAAGCAAGCAGATTATAGTTATTAAATATAATTTAAATTTCATTTTAAATTCCCTATAATAACAATATATCATTCAGACTCCCATGGAGAACAGATATCAATTAAACAACCGTCAGGATCTTTAGTGAGAAACCGACGTTGTCCGTAGAATTCATTACGAGGCTTTTGAATAATAGGAATATTCAACTCTAAAGCTTTGTTATAAATAGCATCAACATCGTCAACAACAAAAGTTACATACATACCAGTTGGTGCTTTTTGATACTCATCAGGCACAAGTTCATGGTTACGTTGTATAATGCCATATTCAATTTCAGAGTCTTCCGGCGAACAAAGCTGCACATACCAATCGCTATCGTACTTTACATGGAACCCAAGTAGAGCCACATAAAAATTTTTGCTTTTTGGTAAATTATCCGAACATATATTAGTTAGTATTCTCATGAAATTATCCTTATATAGCTAACGAGAAAAACAGTGGGAATTACTCTACATCTTTAACTAACACTCACTTTAATTTAAAGTTTTATTAGCAGCAAAAACACTGACTTTTATTAAGCGATATATCGCTCCATATAGAAAAACCTATCATCTTCACTAGTCACTTTAAACCCATCTTTTTCATATAATCGGTGAGCGGGGCTGATTTTAAACACCTTCAATTGAACCTTTTTAGCCCCAGCCTCTAAAGCTAAACGCCGTATTTCTACTAATGCTTCACTACCAATGCCTTTGTTCTGAAACTTTTCACTAACCTGAAAATCTCGTAAAAAACAACCATCATCATTAAATGATAATCGAATAACGCCTACTACATTACCATCAACTAGAATATCCCTGTTTTTTAAATTTGTTATTTGCTCCAGTATTTTTCTCGGTTCCCAATCGACAGAGTAATGCTCGTAATATGAACGCATATTACGATATGTTAATTCGGCTGATTGAGATAAATCCGTTGTTGTTTTATAAGAAATCAATTCTCTACCCTGATTTAGATTTCATTACACCATAGCATGCTTTCATCAGTTAAATTATAAACTGGATCACTTGCTCTCTAATAAAAAAGCCGCTCACTTATGAAAGTGAGCGGCTTTTTTTGATAGGTCTTAATTATACGAAAATAACCGATAATTAATCGTTATACTTTTCAAATATTAAACTTGCATTAGTGCCACCAAAACCGAAGCTGTTACTCAGCACTCGATTAACCTCAACTCCTTGCTCACATTGCTGAACAATGGGCATGTCTGCAGCAGCTTCATCCAGATCATTGATGTTGGCAGAGCCGGCTATAAAGTTTTCTTTCATCATCAATAAGCTGTAGATGGCTTCGTGAACACCGGTGGCTCCCAAAGAATGCCCTGCTAAGGATTTAGTTGATGAAATTTTTGGCAACTTGTCACCAAACACTTCTTTAAGCGCTTTAAGCTCAGCAACATCACCCACAGGAGTACTGGTGCCATGAGTATTAACGTAATCAATATCACCCTTAACAGTCTGCATGGCTTGCTGCATGCATCGCACCGCGCCTTCGCCCGAAGGTGCAACCATGTCATAACCATCGGATGTAGCACCATAACCAACAAGCTCGGCGTATATTTTAGCGCCACGAGCTTTTGCATGCTCAAGCTCTTCGAGCACTAATATGCCACCACCCGATGAGATTACAAATCCATCACGAGTGCTGTCGTAGGGACGTGAAGCGGTTTCTGGCGTGTCGTTATACTTTGATGATAATGCACCCATGGCATCAAACAATAGGGTTAAACGCCAATCTTCTTCTTCGCCACCACCGGCAAACATAACGTCCTGTTTACCCATTGCAATTTGTTCGTAAGCATTACCAATACAGTGTGCACTGGTAGCACAGGCGGATGAAATAGTGTAGTTGATGCCTTTTATTTTAAAAGGCGTTGCCAAACAGGCTGATGTTGTACTGGCCATAGTTTTTGGTACGGCATAAGGGCCAACACGTTTTACACTTTTAGTTTGTGAAATTTCAACGGCTTCAACCTGAGTGCCTTGCGAGCCACCGCCTGAACCGGTAATTAATCCGGTGCGAACATTAGAGACCAACTCATCGGAAAGCCCGGCATCTTCTATCGCCTGTTGCATCGAGATATAAGCGTAGCCAGACGCATCAGCCATAAAGCGAACCACTTTTCGATCAATATGATCTTTGATATCCAGATCGGGCCAGCCAGCCACATGACTGCGTAAGCCTTTTTCTTTGTATATCTCTTTAAATCGAATACCGGACTTGCCGGATTTAAGTGATGCAGTGACTTCTTCGGTATTGTTACCAAGGCAAGAAACAATTCCCATGCCTGTAATCACGACTCGTTTCATATTGAATCCTAACTATTTTTGAAAAAGTTTTTTAACAACGTTTGACAACGCAGCGTAAGATTAAAAAGATTCTGTTGAATCAAATAAGCCAACTTTTAAGTCTTTCGCAGTGTAAATTTCTTTGCCATCGACCGAGACAGAACCATCGGCGATAACCATTTTCAATTTTCGCCGAATCAGTCGCTTAATGTCGATGCGATAGGTCACTTTTTTTGCAGTAGGAAGAATTTGACCAAAAAATTTAATTTCGCCCGAACCCAATGCGCGACCTTTGCCAGATTCGCCAAGCCAGGAGATAAAGAAGCCCGTAAGCTGCCACATGGCATCGACACCCAAACAGCCCGGCATTACCGGATCACTTTCAAAATGACAACCGAAAAACCAGAGATCAGGATTTATATCGAATTCTGCATCAATGTAACCTTTACCGAAAGCACCGCCTTCGTTACTGATGGTCGCAATACGATCCATCATAAGCATATTGGGCAATGGTAAGCGAGACACGGTATTTCCGGCTGGACCAACGAGCTCCCCTTTGCCACAGGCGATAAGTTCGTCGCGAGAATATTGACTGGTGATTTGCATGAATTACCTTATTTGACTCATTTTTAGTCAGTTATGTGCATTGATGTGCGGATCTAATTTGAGGCCGTATTATGCCTATGTGCGACCAGGAAACTGGTATGACCTTAAATGAGATACGCGGTTTATTCCACTGCCCACATTGTAACCATAAACACGCCCTAGTTTATAACGATCAAACCAATGTCTTAGAGCATTTTTAACTGGTCGGTCTTTCTTAGTGCACAGTTCTCTGCAAAACGGTTATTTTTGCACCAAGTTAACTCACCTAATTGTGATTACTTTTGTGCTGCATTTGCAGTAATTATCCAAGCTATTGATTTTCAACAAATAATATTTGTGGCATGAATTCTGAACTGCCTTACTGCATCATTCATCAGGAGGCAACACAATGCACCACACAATAAAATCAATACTGTTAATAGTAACACTAAGCGGTTTCAGTTTAACTACTACTGCATCAGAACCAGTACACCCACCTTCTCACAAGTTAGAGGTTTCGGGAAACCTCGGCTTTATGTCGGAGTATTATTATCGGGGAATTTTGCAAAAACCCTCTTCTGCTTCAGCTGGGCTCGATATCGCACATGGAAATATTGCTGCAGGTGTGTGGCTTGCCGATGTTGGAGATGGTCTGGAAACGGATATTTTTAGCAGTTACAGCCACGCATTTACTGACGACTTTTCTACCAGTATTGGTTTTACCGGTTACTACTACAGCGGTAACTTTGATGAAACCTATGAAGAAGTCAACCTGGGTGTCAGTTATCGATTTATAGCACTGGATTACGCTGAAGGAAGCTGGGCAGGCATAGAAACCGGCGATGATCGTTATAGCTTTTTATCCATAACCTTTGCCGGAGAAAATTTATACGCCACCTATGGCCAGTTTGGAAAGATTTTTGATGGCCATTACATCGAACTGGGTGCAAGCCATTCATTTAATGAGTTTGATGTGAACCTTGCGCTTATTGTTAGCTCAGATGAACTATCGGATCAACTGAACACTTCGGGAGAAGCAACCGACAGCGAAGCTTTGGTGTTCACCTTAAGCAAATCTTTTGACTTGTGATCGTCTTTGACAACGAAACGCTCATTTAAACAAGCGAGCACCAGTATTTATGTATTCAATAAATACTGGCGCTCAATCAAACGCATCCAACAATCTAACCTAATAAGTTGGTTAAAAAATTACTCTTTACGCCAAACGGTGCCTTCACGGGTGTCTTCAAGCACAATGCCATCGGCCAGTAATTGATCGCGAATTTCATCACTGCGGGCAAAGTTTTTATCTTTGCGCGCCTGTTTTCGCTCAGCAATTAGCGCTTCTACTTTTTCAGCATCCACGCTCGAACCGCTCGAAGACGACTGCAAAAATTCCGCCGGAGACTGCTGAAGCAGACCCAGCACTTTCGCCAATGACTTTAAAGTATAAGCCAGATCATTCACCCGATCTGGCTGCTCTTTTTTCGCCCGGTTTAGATCTCGCGCCAAATCAAACAATACCGACATAGCCACAGGTGTATTAAAGTCATCGTTCATCGCTTGCTCAAACGACTGCTGATAATCCAGTAACATTTCTCCCTTAACCTCATCCAAGTCTCTCAGAGAAAGATACAGTCGCTCTAAGCTGGCGTCAGCGGCGTTTAAATTGTCTTCAGAATAATTCATCTGACTGCGGTAATGACTGGACAACAGAAAGTAACGCACGGTTTCTGCTCGAAACTGTTCCAGAACCTCGCGAATGGTAAAGAAGTTGCCCAATGACTTGGACATTTTTTCTTTTTCAACCTGAACCATACCTGTGTGGATCCAGTAATTAACAAACTGGCAGCCATTGGCAGCTTCAGACTGGGCGATTTCATTCTCATGATGGGGAAACTGCAAGTCAGAACCGCCACCGTGAATATCAAAATGATCACCCAGGCATTGTTTACTCATGGCCGAACATTCAATGTGCCAGCCTGGGCGTCCTTTACCCCAGGGCGAATCCCAACTGGGTTCATTCGGTTTTGCCGACTTCCACAAAACAAAATCCAGCGGATCTCGTTTTTCAGCCACAACCTCTATCCGCTCGCCTGCACGCAAATCATCCAGGTTTTGCTTACTCAGTTTGCCATAACCATCAAATGTCGATACGGCGTAGTAAACATCGCCGTTGTCCGCCGCGTAAGCGTGATTCTTTTCGATGAGGGTTTCGATAACCTCGATTATTTCTTTAATCGAGTGAGTGGCGTGTGGCTCCATATCGGGTTTAATTAAACCTAAAGCGTCAAAATCTTCGTGCATAATGGTCGCAAAGCGATCAACCACAGCATTAAAATCTTCGTTATTATCGTTGGCTCGCTGAATAATTTTATCTTCAATATCGGTTACATTACGCACATAGGTCACGTCGTAGCCAAGATAATCCAGATACCGGGCCATAACATCAAACGCTGTATAGGTTCGGCCATGACCAATATGGCAATAATCGTAAATAGTGATTCCGCACACATACATGCCTACCTTGCCTTCCTGTATCGGTTTAAACACTTCTTTTTGGCGAGTAAGGTTGTTGTAAATGTGTAACATGAAAATGAATTCCAGACTGAGAGTTGATTGACGCGCAATTATACTGTCTCTGACGGCTATTTCGAAGGGTTAAGGCATAATTAAACCGTCTAATACGCATGCGACCACATTTTATGGCATAATCCGCGCAAATTGATCATCAGGAGCAGTATTATGGTAATTATCCACACCAATATGGGCGACATCACAATTGAGTTATTTACTGATAAGGCGCCAAAAACCGTTGCCAATTTTCTCGATTATGTAAATTCGGGTCACTATTCCAATACAATATTTCACCGTGTGATTGATGGCTTTATGATTCAAGGCGGTGGATTTGAGCCCGGCTTGATCCAGAAGCCAACTCAGGATCCCGTTGAAAATGAAGCCAATAATGGTCTCTCCAATAAGGAAGGCACCCTGGCAATGGCTCGAACCATGGATCCCCATTCGGCTTCCTGCCAGTTCTTTATCAACATTAACGACAATAACTTCCTGGACTTTAAAAGTGAAACAGCCCAAGGCTGGGGTTATTGTGTGTTTGCCAAAGTTACCGACGGTATGGATGTGGTCAATCGTATCAAAGGTGTTGCCACAGGAAATATGGGCGGACACGGCGACGTACCAAAAGAAGAGATATTGATTGAGTCGATGGAAGTGGTTGAGTAAAAGCTGGCGACTGTTTATCGTTGAACTCGATCAACTAAGCTTATACCTATGATAACTCACTTTATTTCCGATCTTCATTTAAGTGACGAGCAGCCGCAATTACTGCGGCTGTTTACTCATTATCTGGAGCAGTATGCGCCGCGTGCCGACCGGCTGTATATTTTAGGGGATTTATTTGAAGTCTGGATTGGCGATGATTATCAACCTCAATGGTTAATGCCTTTCACCCATCAACTGAACAATCTTGCCGAACAAGGTACATCACTTTATTTTTGTCATGGCAACAGAGACTTTTTGTTGGGTAACAACTATGCGAAACAGGCCAATCTAAAGCTGCTGCCCGAATACAGCACCATCGACCTATTCGGTCAATCTGTTTTGTTGTGTCATGGCGATACCTTATGCACTGACGATACGGCGTATCAAGATTTTCGACAACAAGTAAGAAGTGAACAATGGCAACAGGAGTTCTTATCCTTACCTGTGGAGCAACGATTGGCAATTGTTAATAACTATCGTCAACAAAGTAAACAGGCCACCGCTGAAAAATCCCAAGAAATAATGGACGTGAATGCAGATGAAGTATCGCATACGTTCCAACACAACGATGTTGAGGTTATGATCCACGGCCATACACATCGTCCTGCAATACACAGAACTGAAAAAGATAATACAAGTCTACAACGTATCGTATTAAGTGATTGGCGTGATTACGGTCAGTATCTTGAAGCCGATAGCGGCATAATATCTTCGTTTCATTTCGATACTAAAAGCCGTTGGGACGATCCCGATATTCCTTCTTTTTCAATCTCTGATTGATTATTGCTTTACCTAATATTTTCCTTAACTCAATATTTTTCCTTAACCCAATACTTTTCATTAACGAATATTCACCGCTAATTAATCACTAGAGCGTGTTTATCTTTCATTATTTGAGATGCAGGAGGTTATTTTATGTCACAACAAGGCAGAGGGAGTGATGAATAGTTATTCTATTTGAATGACCGATAACGCAGTTGTGACATAAAAGACCCCCTGCCTGAAGGGTTGAGGCCAAAATTAAGCCACTCTTTGTTGAGAATTCCTTATTTAGAATAACTAAACTTCAAAATTCACGCCGCGACTGGCTTAATTTTAGCACTCAACATCTCAAATAATGAAAGATAAGCACGCTCTAATAACAGAATTGTTTATCAGGGAATATTTATTTGAACGTTAAGCCGGTACACCACTGTGAAAACGAAACACCGTATCCGGAGATTGAATCAAGCTGGCTTCCAGTTCGCCAAAGAATTCAACACGCGGTTGTATGTCATGCTCCGAATACTCCTGTGCCAGCTCTAGATAATCCATAAAATGACGACTCTCTGACTTTAATAAAAATCGATAATATTTTGCCAATATAGAGTCCACTGGCTCAACTACAGGCGCTAAGGCCGCAAACCGTTCACAGGAACGCGCCTCAATGTAAGCGCCAATAATTAACACATCCGTTAGTGCAGAAGCCTCGCCTAACTTAACCGGCTCACGCATTTTTGCCGCATAACGCGACGCCGAAAGGTGTTTATACTCAATCTTTCTTTCTCGCATCAAATCAAACACCTGCTCAAAATGTCTGAGCTCTTCACGAGCGAGCCGTGACAGTTTATGCAATAAGTTTTCACGCTCCGGAAACTTGAACATCAGACTCAACGCAGTTGATGCCGCCTTCTTTTCGCAGCGAGCGTGATCAATCAACAAAATATCCATTTGTGTTAACGCATGCCCCAGCCAGGCATCAGGCGTCGGACATTTTAAAAATTGCTGCACAGGAGAAATATCGACAGATAAAGACATGAAAACTTCAACAACTAGAAAGTGATAACCGCATTATACCTAAACTCTGCTGTTTCATGCTACCGGGCAAACCCGTTTACCAAGCTATAACTGCAAATAACGAGCATTACGCTTGAGCCTTGCTAGGCACTGTTGGAATACCTCGTCCTTTTTGCTGAATGCAGATTTACGGTAACGCAGTGTTTGATAATCTCGTAGGATCGGTGATAGTTGATGTTGCCATTGAGGGTTTTGCTTAATCACCCGACTGAAGAACTGTTGAGCCCCTTCATCGACACGCTTCTTGACACCTTTTTTAGCCAGTCGCTTCAGCACACGCTGATAAGCTTTCGCCACATCATCCAGATGCGTGTGTTGTCGACTGATTCGACGCCAAAGAAAATAAATAACCGCAAACACTACCAGTAATACAATACCATTAACGTAATAAGCC
Source organism: Pleionea mediterranea (assembly GCF_003148745.1). Taxonomy (GTDB): domain Bacteria; phylum Pseudomonadota; class Gammaproteobacteria; order Enterobacterales; family Kangiellaceae; genus Pleionea; species Pleionea mediterranea. Next base: position 244,103 of record NZ_QGGU01000003.1, read on the forward strand.
GGTAACGATTGTAATTTTAACCATTTCAGCAAATCCCACTGATTATCCTGATTATAATCAAGCACCCATTCCTGCCAGAAGCTATTGGCATTATCGAACCACTGACTGGCGTAATCCAGCCAACCAGAACTTAATAGTTCAGCATCGGGAAGCTCATCAAATAAGAATCCTCGCTCCATCATTTCCGCCTGTAACGACACATCCACCCGTGAAGGTGCAACTGCCGATGTGGGATCCACCCTTACCCAGCCTTTATCCTGAACCCAATATTCTGCCCAGGCGTGAGCATCTTTTTGTTTAATCAGATAATAACCACCTACCTGATTATATTCGCCCCCCTGATAGCCAGTGACGACACGTGCTGGAATTCCTGCAGCCCGCAACATAAATACAAAACTGCTGGCATAATGTTCACAAAAACCGCTTTTATGATTGAACCAGAAATCATCCACCATTTCCCTTTCCATTATTGGAGGGGTTAAAGTATAAAAATAAGGCTGTTGATTAATGTGCTGTAATAGCTCGGCTACAAACGACTCGGCACTGCCAGCTTCGGTAAATTTTTCAATCGCCCATTGTTTTGACTGTTCATTAGAATCTTCCGGTAACTCAAGATTAATCTGACGTGCCACTGGTGTTAGCGTCTCGCTGATAATGGCCTCTGGCGCACTGCTAACCCTATAACGAATGCGTTTATTAATACGGTAAGGTGCGACCAGAGTTGCATCAGATTTTAATCGGCTTTGTTGTCGAAGTGATACCGGTACATCCAGACCAAATAGCCAACGCTGCCGAGTTGGCTCCAGAGTCACAAAATACTCAAATACTTCTCCCTGTGTTTGAATATTTTTTGTTATATCACTGCGTTGTTCGCTCTCACGCCAGGTGATGCCATCATAAGACTCAAGTACCAGACCGCGCCAATAAAGATCCGACGTTTTCGGTAACGCGTCTGTCGTAAACTTAACTCGAAATGCCGGCTCATCAATTAAGTTAAGCGTCGAGATATCACCAGGGCTCATAGTGTCACTGACGCCACTACCACTGGTTAGTTGACCCGGCATTTTCCAGAGTGGACCTGGCAAACGAGGAAAAAATAGAAACAGTAAAACCATTAGTGGTGCAGATAATAACAACAGTTTTAACGCTGGCTTCCAACTAAAACTGATTGAAGCATAGGCATTGCCGCGCATTAACACATAAATAATCACCGCGAAAGCCAGAAACATATACGGCAATACCCAGAAGGACTGGGTAAACAAAAACGTCATGGCAAAAATGAAAAAGCTCAGCGTTAAAATTAAGTTGAAGTCCCGATATTTCCACGACTCCAGTAACTTCAAGCTGTACATACAAACAATTAATGCAACACCGGCATCTTTACCACGAAACGTGCCGTAATACTGATAAACAAAAATTGCCACCAGGAGGCTGATGATCAAGAGCAACCAACGGTTTACTGCCATCGATTGATTAAGCCGCCCTCTAACAAGAACATAGATAGGCGCAAATAAAACAATCGCCGTTAAAATAATCGGCAACTGCAACATTAGAGGAAATAATATTAATAGCTGTACCAGCGCTAGGGATTGCTTTTTATTCGATGATAACTGCCGTTGATTTTCAGGAAGAACCAGCATGGTTATACTCCCTTAATAAATAAAAGTTAAATGCATAAGTAATAGCGATGCTTGTCAGCTGAAGACACTTTAACTTATTAATCAAATAAACCTTTAAATCCATCATTGAATCAGCCATCACTCTCAAATATCATCATCAACCTTCAAACTCTGCAAGAGCCAATAAACAGTTATGTAAATGAGACTCTCCTTTATCAGGTGCTAAATATTTATTCGGCAGCTTTATGCCAAATGCGTTTCCTTCTTCATGGGCGTTTAATAATAAATAACACAATTGCGACAGTCGGGTTTCAACATCGATGCCAACGAAAGCATCGTAATCAAACACATCCGGCTCTGTTAAGTAATCCACAAACTCTTTGGTTTGTAACCCTTTTCCCTGAGCAAAACTTTTCCAGTGAATACGTGACATTAAGTCGCCGCGCTTGTAACTGCGTAAACCATAAAACTCTTCTACTCCCGGCTTAAAACTGTCCGAGTATTGGCCATTTGAATCACCATTACCGAGCCACTCAGTATCAGGAGCGACAGGTTTAGGATAAACAACATATTGACTGTCAAAAAACAGCCACGACCATGCCTGCACAAACCCTAATGGAAATAATGTCTGGCAACGTACCGCTTTTAATGAATGCACACCGCGCTTTAACGCAGGAACCACCACATCCACCCGTTGCTCTGCCATTGGCGCCACATCAATGGTGTGCAATACCTCCTGCTCTGCGCCAATGCTTATGGATAAATGTTCTTTATCAGCCGTCACTGAAATAGGTACACGCACCGTTTGACCACAAAAAACCGGCTCGGCATTGTGCACAGAAAACTTCAATCCCACTAAGTTATTGAAGGTTAACAAAATGGCAACGATGCCAATGGCAATAACGGTAAAGGTAGCAATAAATACCAGATTATTTTGATAGTTGGTGGCGCCAATACCCATCAGAATGATGGTTAGTAGCAACATAAAGCCATAGCGGGTAGGAAACACATAGGTATTACGCTGCGAGAGTTGCAGTGACTTTGCCAGTGGCGCACGCGAGCGTTGCCACCGCTCAAGCTTTGCTCGAATACCGAGTCGTAGCGAACTTAACCACCTGGCAGGCATGTTTAGCGTAGCCTTCATCATTAAAAACGCTAAAGAGGAACAGCGGTATTTTGCAGTATGGCTTCTGCCACATCATCGCCATTTAACTGACTTTGGCCGCTGGCTTGCAGACGGTGCCCAACCACAGAAACAAACACATGCTGAACATCCTCTGGAATAACAAAGTCTCGCTGCTGTAACCAGGCGTAAGCTTTTGCCGCCTGAGTAATAGCAAGCCCTGCACGTGGTGATAAACCATGCACCAGATCCGGAGAGCGGCGAGTTTCAATCACCAGCTTGAGCAAGTAATCAACAATGCTTTCACTCACATTAATTTGCTCAACCTGGTATTGCATTTCAATAAGCTGCTCTGAAGTCAGTTGCGGTTTGGCCGAGTTAGCCATAGCCCGCTTTTCACCACTGAGTAACAATGACTTTTCAAACTCAGGATGTGGGTAACCCAACGATAGTCGGACTAAAAAACGATCCAGTTGAGATTCGGGAAGCGGGTAAGTGCCTATTTGATGGGCCGGATTTTGAGTGGCGATAACAAAAAAAGGACTGGGAAGTTTACGCGTTTCACCTTCTATGGTGACCTGATGTTCTTCCATGGCTTCGAGCAATGCACTTTGGGTTTTTGGTGTCGCGCGATTTATTTCATCCGCCAGAATAACCTGAGAAAAAATAGGGCCCGGATGAAAAGAAAACGCCTGTTGATTGCGATCAAAAATTGCTGTGCCCGTAATATCCGCTGGCAGTAAATCGGATGTAAATTGTATTCTCTGAAATTCAAGGCCAAATACCCGAGAAATGGCATGCGCTAAGGTAGTCTTCCCCATACCGGGTAAGTCTTCAATCAGTAGATGACCTTTCGCTAACAAGCATACAATAGCCATTTCTACCTGGGACTCTTTGCCCAAGACAATATTGTTTAATGTTTGTTTTATTGCATCTATTCTTTGCTGCATAAGCCCCGCTCAATCACGATTAATGACTGTCAGAAAATTAAAATCTGCGTAGATCATTTATGTTTGATAATAAGAGCTATTCAGTATAGACCTTAATGCAATGGATCTGTAGTGGGCTATCGAAAGACAATTGTGTTAATCAAAGGGTTAAATCTGCCGAGCAATGATTATAAACTGTTTGAAAAAGGTGCAGTATTAATCACAACCGATAACAAGCTGCCAAGTGCACCAAATAAAATCCAGTTAAACGAAGTGCCTGCTATTGTGATTAAATAATAGGACTTTCTGTGTTTGGCTAATTTTAAACCAAGCCACATTAAGCCAAAACTGCATCCAATATAAGCAGCTATACCGGTGCACCAGGCCAGTACACTTTGTGGCCACCCTATAGCGTAGGCCAGCACCAGAGAGATCTGCATGACAATAAGAGCCCAATAATTCCGTCTCATAATTATTTCTATTGCCTCTATTCCTGAAAATAAACTGCTTCCGTAAACCATTCAACGCATCAGCCTGCAACTGGATGACACTCAAAACCGATATTCGTCCATTAAATATTGGTTAAGTAAATGATTGCTTTCAAACTATACAACTTGGGATTGTAGCAAAAAGGGTTAGTATTAGTAACAACCTGTTAGAAAATCTCTAAACTAAATATAATAAGTAATATATCAGTAGCGAAGAATATTTAAAGCATTAAAAAAACGCCAGCTCATAACTGAACTGGCGCCTGCTTCATAACAACCGAAAAAACACTCTATGTTCAATATTTAAAGCCAATCCTTTTTACCTATATATCACTCATAAAAAGATTTTTCTTGCTCACTCATTCTGGTCAAGATTTCTGCGGGTTTAAACCGTTCACCTTCCTGCTTTTCGTAAAAAGACAAACGTTCAACAATGGTTTGAATGCCGCGTGCGTCCATATAACGAAATGGCCCTCCTTCAAAAGGTGGAAAACCGATACCGAATATGGCACCAATGTCACCATCCCGGGCACTACGAATAATGCCTTCATCCAGACAGCGTGCGGCTTCGTTCACCATCATCAATAAACACCGCTCAACAATTTCATCCGCCTTGACAGAATGATCCCGGGTAATCCCCAGCAGTTGATAAATTGACTCATCAACCTCTCGTTTGCCTTTACTGTCATCGTCGTAACGGTAAAAACCTTTACCGTTTTTACGGCCTTTGCGATCATCCTCTTTCAATTTATCGAACATCGCAGGTGGCTCCATGCGCTCTCCAAACGCATCCTGTAAAATAGGAGCTACTTTGGTCGCAACATCAATTCCTACTTCATCCAGCAGCGTCATGGCGCCTACAGGGAAACCAGCTTGAACCAGAGCCTTATCGATGGTATCGATGGGAACACCTTTGGCAACCATACGACCCGCTTCGTTCATATAAGGCGCTAAAATACGATTCACATAAAACCCTGCGCCATCGTTCACTACAATAACCGTTTTGCCCTGCTCCTTACCAAAAGCAACACATTGGGCGATTACTTCGTCTGAAGTTTTCTCCGTCTTAATAATTTCCAGCAATGGCATTTTTTCCACTGGTGAAAAATAGTGCAAACCGATCACTTGCTCCGGTCGTTTACTGGCTTTGGCTATATCAGCAATAGGAATGGACGATGTATTGGTGGCAAATACTGTGTCTGAATCGCAATGTTGCTCTACATCCTTAATCATCTGGTGTTTTAACGACAGATCTTCGAATACTGCTTCGATCACCAGATCAACCTGCTTAAATCCTTTGTAATCGGTTCCGCCTGTGAGTCGAGATTGCACTTTCATAGCTTCAATTTTTGAGTACTGCTTGCGCTTCATTTTTTTCTTGATAAGCGACCAGCTGTATTTCAGAGCATTATTCACACCATCGGTGGATACATCTTTCAGACGAACCTGTTTACCGGCTTTATCAATCGACACATAGGCAATTCCGGCGCCCATTAAGCCACCGCCTAAAACACCAACGCGTTTCACCGGTTTTGGCTCAACGTCTGACTCAACCCCTTTATCTTTTTTAAGCTCGGTAGTGGCAAAGAAGATGTTCATTAATTGACGGGCAACCGGTGTTACCACCAGTTCACCAAAATAACGCGCTTCTATCTCAAGGCCTTTTTCAAAACCATGCTCCATACCCATTTCAATACATTCAATGATTTTAAAAGGAGCCGGATAATTGCCTTTGGTTTTTCCTTTAACGGTTTTACGTGCCTTATCAAAAATAATTTTGCGTCCGAAGCTGTTGCTTTCCAGAGCCAGCTTTTGTGCTCCGGAGGCACTCATGGCTCCTTTCCAGCTTACGGAAGGCTCGTCACTCGATTTACGCCAATGGCCAGCTTTAGCCATATTCAATACGCGTTTTTCCGCCGCTAACTGTAAGTTCGCCACGGGAACCACTTCATCCACCAGTCCGGCTTTTTGAGCCCGTTTAGCATTCAACTGTTTACCGGTTAGCATTAAATCTAACGCGGTGGCAATTCCGGTTAACCGCGGCATACGCTGAGTACCGCCACTGCCGGGTAACACACCTAACTGAACTTCTGGTAATCCTAATTTAGTTTTAGAACTGTCGGTGCAAACCCGTTGATGACAAGCCATTGCCAGCTCAAGACCGCCACCGAGGCAACTTCCATTGATGGCCGCAACACTTGGGATATTCAACTTTTCTAGCCGGTTAAAAATGGCTTGCCCCTGCTTAGCCAAATCTTCTGCATCACTTGCTTCATTAATATCACTTAGCATGGAGATATCTGCGCCGGCAACGAAACTACTGGCTTTGCCACTGATTAACACCAGGCCTTTAACGTCAAGTTGTTCCAGGCTGTTTAGCAAATCATTGATTTCTGCAACAAACTCTTTTTTCAAAGTGTTTTGTGACTCACCCGGAACATCAATAGTAATAACACCGACACCATTGTCTTTCAGCTCAAATTGAAACGCACTTTTTGAGTGACTCATTACTCAACCTCCAAAATCATTGATGCGCCAAGTCCACCAGCAGCGCAGGCCGTTGTCAGGGCAGTACCTCCGCCCCGGCGTTTTAATTCATGTAACATTTGCGAAATTAACCGCGCTCCGGTTGCCGCAAATGGATGACCGTAAGCAAGACTGCCACCAAGCACATTAAACTTATCCATATCGATTTCGCCAATGGCTGAACTGCGGTTTAGTTTTTCTTTTGCAAATGATTTTGAAGCAAAAGCCTTCACATTACACAGGGTTTGCGCCGCAAACGCTTCGTGCATTTCCACCAGATCAAGATCCTTTAATGTCATTCCGGCCCGATCAAGTGCAATGGGTGTGGCATATGAGGGCCCCATCAACATATCGCGGGTAGCATCGGAAGCTGAAAACGCATAACTTTTTACAAAGCCAAGAATCTCATAGCCCAGCTCTTTTGCTCGCGATTCACTCATCATCAGTAGTGCAGCCGCCCCATCGGTTAATGGTGTGCTGTTTGCCGCGGTTAATGTGCCATGTTTGCGATCAAAACAAGGTCTTAGTTTGGCATAACTTTCCAGTTGTGAGTCAAAACGAACGTTATTATCCACTCTGAATGATTCTTTGTAAGGCGGAACAAACGCCGTCATAACCTCATTGTCTAACTTGCCCTCTTCCCAGGCTTTAGCGGCGAGTGAGTGTGAGCGATGTGCCAGCTCATCCTGTTCCTGTCGGCTAATACCATGATCACGCGCCATCTGTTCGGCGTTCTGCCCCATGGTCAGGCCTGTAGAGTATTCTTTAACGGCAGGCGGCACCGGAACCAGATCACCGGGACGAATTTTGGCGATCAACTTTAGTCGTTGGCTCAAACTTTTAGCTTTGCTCAAATCCATCAATATTTGTGACAGTTTTTGCGATACGCCAATTGGCACAACCGACGATGAATCGGCACCACCGGCAATGCCGACGGTTACGGTACCGGCAAGAATCGACTCCGCCACACTCGCCGCAGACTGAAAACTGGTTGCGCATGCGCGCGATACCGAATAGGCATCCGTAGAGACGTTCATTTCGGTGCCCAAGACAATTTCACGGGCGATATTTGGCGCATCTGGCATTGCCAGCACCTGGCCAAAAACCACCTGCTCCACAAGCTCGGAAGGAATTTCTGTTTGCGCCATCAACTCATTCACAACCAATTTGCCCAAATCAACCGCATTCATACCCCGGTAATTGGTCAACTGGCGCGCAAATGGCGTTCTTAAACCCGCAACAATAGCGACTCTGTCTTTACCCTGAGTCACTTTACGCGCTTTTTTGGTGGCTTTTGCTTTCGCGTTGGCTTTTGGACGAGCCTTGGTTTCAGACGTTTTGCCCTTGGAAGTACTGGCTTTTGGCTTATCTTTGTTAGCCTCAGGTTTATCACTGGCCGTGCTTTCTGGGGCTTGTTCGCCGGATTGGTCAGACTTTTCTTTAGAAGCCGATTCCTGAGCTGAGCTCACATTATTTTGTTCAGATGACATAACTAAAGTCCAAGTATTAATTTTTAGTAGATAGAGTTTAGACAATACTTTAAATCATCACCATTTTCAAACAAGTGTTTTAAATAGCTGTTTTGATTAGCCCGATTGCTGCACCAATGTTGTAAATTGTTGCAAATTAGACACTAACCTTTTGAAAAAAACTGGAATTTTATGGTTCAATCCGATACAAATGACAACCCTCCTAATACGGTACAAATAAACGGTCGAGCTATGGATGTTAAAGACGCGATTCAACAATTAAAGTCATTTTTGCAACAACGCATCATTGGACAAGAAGATCTCATTGAAAAAATTCTCGTTGCTCTATTGGCTGACGGTCACCTGTTAGTAGAAGGCGCACCGGGTCTAGCAAAAACACGGGCGATCAAAGAATTGGCCCGAGGCGTCGAAGGTGACTTTCACCGAATACAGTTTACGCCCGATCTTCTGCCCGCTGATTTAACTGGAACCGATATTTTTAGACCACAAAACGGTACCTTTGAGTTTCAAAAAGGGCCTATTTTTCATAATCTTATTCTGGCGGATGAAATTAACCGTGCACCGGCTAAAGTTCAGTCCGCTCTGCTAGAAGCCATGGCAGAAAGACAAATCACCGTTGGCGCGAAAAGTTATCCGTTACCAGCGCTGTTTATGGTTATGGCCACACAAAACCCGATTGAGCAAGAAGGCACCTACCCTTTGCCTGAAGCACAACTGGATCGATTCTTAATGCATGTGGTTGTGGGTTACCCCAAAGCAGACGCCGAGGCAAAAATACTGCGCCTTTCGCGTGCCGAATCACACCACAGTGCACACCTTGAAGAACCGTCGGCCGAATTGACCGAAGCGGCATTGTTTGAAGCTCGGGATCAGGTTCTTGATATCTACATGGCGGATGAAGTCGAGCAATATATTGTTCAACTGGTTATGGCGACACGCCGCCCGGCGGATTTTGATGAACAACTTGCCCGATGGATAGACTTTGGCGCCAGCCCAAGAGCCACCATTGCGCTGGATCGCTGTGCCAGAGCCATTACCTGGCTACAGAATAATGAATTTGTAACCCCGGACAGTGTTCAAAGCATTGCTCACGAAGTGCTTCGTCACCGGGTGCTGTTGAGTTATGAAGCCGAAGCCGAAGGCATAACGCCGGATAATGTGATCGATCGTTTATTAAAAGTTGTTCCTGTTGCTTAATCTATTGAGCCCACGCTTATGAGTAATTGGCGTCACAATAACCCTGGCCGAGCCCACTCAATACCGACCCACGAAGTTGGCATTGAGTTGTCGCTCAGTGAAATGCTGGAATGTAAAAAACAGGCTGATGCGATGGAGCTTCCCACGCAGCAGCACGTAAAAACGCATTTACTCGGCGGGTTTATTTCTCACTTCAAAGGCCGCGGTATGGACTTTGACGAAGCCCGGCCTTACCAGATGGGTGATGACATTCGCTCTATAGACTGGCGTGTTACGGCTCGCACTGGCGAAGCGCATACCAAAATTTATCGGGAAGAACGTGAACGCCCCATATTTGTCATTCTGGATCAATCCGCCGGCATGATGTTTGGTTCCCGACGACAATTTAAAAGTGTGCAAGCGGCAAAAATTGCAGCGACTATAATGTGGAAAACATTAAGTGACGGAAATCGCTTTGGTGCACTATTGTTTGATGAATTCAATCATTTTGAGCATAAACCAGCGACCACACGAAAAAACTGTTTACGAGTGCTGAACCAAATTGTTGATAACCACAACACCCAGATCAATCGTCTTTATCGCTCGAATACTTACACGATTCCTGAAAACTTTGCTCTGGAAAAAACCTTATCCCGCACACGCCATCTGGCACGCCCGGGCAGCCTGATATTTATCGTCAGTGATTTTCAGCAATACAATGATAACTGTGAAAACCACCTGATGCGTTTAAGTCAGCACAATGAAGTTAATTTAATTCAACTTTACGATCCTCTGGAACAAGAACTGCCTCCTTCGGGTCAATACACCATCACCAATGGTCTTGAGCGTGCCAGCATAAATACACAATCCAGGGCATTACGGCAAAGTTATCAACATCATTTTGATCAACGAAATCAACAATTAAAAGAGTTATGTTTAAAGCACCGCATGCGATGGAACTTGCTCAGCGCAGATGATGATTTGACTCAACGACTAACCGCAGCCACAGCAAACAAACGAGCGGCAATGGGAGGTGCAACATGAACGGTCAGGCTGCCCCCCAACAAGATCCATTATCACAACTTCGCGACATTCATACGCCCGATCCCATATCATGGTGGCCACTGGCACCGGGCTGGTGGATTTTAGCGGGATTGGTCATCATTGGGCTTGTGTTTTTGATCCGCTGGTTAATTAAACGAAAAAATCATCAAACCGCTGTTACACTGGCAAAATCAGAACTGCTGCCACTTAAAGAAAAACCGGCCAATAAACAAAATCTGGTGGATGCTCTGCATATTTATCGACGTGCCGCTTTAACACAGTTTGAGCAATCGCTGGTGGCTACTGTATCACTACGGGAACTGTCCGAGTCACTAGCCGCTCAACACAATAAAACTCTCGCGCCTTCAACGATTGATTTACTTCATCACGCCCAATACGCGCCAAATATCAGCATCAATGAAAAACATTGGCGCCTGTTGATAGATGATATTCATCAGCTAATTTCACTGTTACCCAACAGTCAGTTGTCGCAACGGGAGCTAACTAATGTTTGAGTTCGCATGGCCCTACTTGCTGCTACTACTGCCTCTACCAATTCTGTTTTACTGGCTACAACCCAAAGCGGATGATCGTCAATCCACCGCACTTAGAACCAGTCTGTTTAATCGTTGGCAATCAATTGCGAATAAAACCACCGCTTCGACCAGCAAACAGTTGTGGCATTTGCTGGTCAGCGCCTTGATTTGGACAGCTCTAATTATTTCCGTCGCTCGGCCACAGTGGGTTGGCGAACCTGTCGACTTGCCTGCATCAGGCCGAGACCTGATGGTCAGCATGGACATTTCTGGCAGTATGGAAGCCCGGGATCTTAAACTCGATGGTCAACAAGCCACTCGTCTGGTAGTAGTGAAAAATATATTATCGGATTTTATAGAACAACGAGAAGGCGATCGCCTCGGATTGATTTTGTTTGGCGAGAACGCCTATTTACAAACACCGCTCACCTTCGATCTAAAAACCATCAGTCATATGTTAATGGAAACCGAAATTGGACTGGCTGGCGCATCAAAAACAGCCATCGGGGATGGCATTGGCCTGGCGGTAAAACGATTAAAAGAAAGACCGGCGCAAAACCGGGTACTTATTTTATTAACCGATGGCCAAAATAATGCAGGAGCACTGGAGCCCATTGAAGCGGCCAAGCTGGCAAAGCATGCCGGAATTAAAATTTATACCATTGGTGTCGGTGCCGATGAAATGATTCTTAATGACGCTCTGTTCGGTCCGCGTAAAGTTAATCCATCAGAAGAGCTGGATGAAGAAACTCTCACCCACATTGCCAAACTAACAGGCGGTCGATATTTTAGAGCAAGAGATGAGCAAGAGTTAAAACAAATCTACACCGAACTCAATAAACTGGAACCAGTAGAAGAAGATGGCAATATTTATCGTCCAATTAAAGAGCTGTATTATATTCCTCTGGCAATGGCACTGTTGATTTACTTTCTGTTTTACATAACAGCTTTAATCATTCAGCGTCTGCCTTTGCGAGGTGGTGTGCAATGAGTGATTTAACCTTAAACGATTTACTCTCCAACTTTATGTTTATTCGGCCCGAAGCTTTATGGTTGCTGATACTTGTCATTCCCGTTGCTGTTTTAAGCTGGAAAACATTGAAAAACCAGGGACAGTGGCAAAAGTCGATTGATCCACATCTGCTTAAATTTTTATTATTGCAAGGAGAATCCAGTCGCAGTTGGTGGCCGTTAATTATATTATTGCTGACATTAATCACGGCAATATTAGCCTTTGCTGGCCCCAGCTTCGAAAAAAAATCCGTACCGGTTTATCGCACAGGTGATGCAAGAGTTATTATTCTCGACTTATCCTTATCCATGGATGCGGTAGACATTAAACCGAGCCGACTTACTCGTGCAAAACATAAGCTGACCGATATACTAACAGCAAGTAAAGAAGGTGAAACCGCATTAATTGTTTATGCAGGCGATGCGTTTATTATTAGCCCGCTCACCAGCGACGCCAACACCATAAAAACCATGGTTCCGGTTTTAAATACCGGGATCATGCCGGTATTGGGCAGCGAACCTTATAAGGCTTTTGAAAAAGCCAAGCAATTACTGATTAATTCTGGCAAACAAACCGGTCAAATAATCTGGCTCACCGACGGTATGAGTGATGTTGATGCGGAACTTATTTCCGACACGCTTAATGATACTCAGTACACTCTTTCTATATTAACAATAGCAACGGATCAGGGCGCACCTATCCCACTGGGTAACGATAAAGGATTTTTAAAAGATTCTGCAGGCGATATTGTTATGCCCACATTGCGCATGAAACCTTTTCAGGATCTAGCTCAATCTCAACCAACGGTCATTACTGGCATAACCGCAGATAATCGTGATGTTGAAAAGTTAATGACTGAAAGCCATCAACAACTGGATAAAAGTCAGGAGTCAAGCAGCGAGAAGGTCAGTGACCAACTTGATCAAGGATACTGGCTGTTATTTCCCCTGTTACCGCTATTGCTGCTAATGTTTAGAAAAAATGGTCGATTACCCGGAATCAGCTTAATGGTTTGCATTATAGTTATGCACCCAAACAGCCATGCTGGTATATGGGATGATCTCTGGTTAACCAAAAACCAACAGGCTGCAAAAGCTTACCAACAAAACAACAACGAGAAAGCGGCTGAACTGTTTGAAAATCAACAATGGAAAGCTGCTTCTCATTACAAATCTGGAAATTATGACAAGGCTGAAGAGTTGTATGCCAATAATCAATCGGCGACCGATCTCTATAATCGAGGTAATGCGCTGGCGCATCAAAAAAAATTCGATGAAGCTATCGGAGCTTATCAATCAGCTTTAGAACAACAACCCGACTTTGAAGATGCCAAGTTCAATAAAGAGCTGCTAGAAAAACTTAAACAGCAACAAGAACAGCAGCAAAACAATGACAATCAGAACGAGCAAGATAATCAGCAGCAACAAGAGCAGCAAAATAACGAACAACAACAGAAAAACGACCAGCAATCTGAGCAAGAACAGCAACAACAGCAATCACAAGAATCCGAACAAGAAGGCGAGCAACAAAAAAAGCAACAGGAAGTTGATCTGGAAGATAAACGTGATGAACAAGAAAAAGATCAGGCTCTGGAACAATGGCTTAGAAAAATTCCGGATGACCCTGGCGGCTTGTTAAGACGAAAAATGTATCGTGAATATAAAAAACGTGGACGAGAAAACCGATTTGTTAAAAAGGTCTGGTAATGAAATATTTTTCCAATAAGCATCTACTTTTAGTGTTAATTATGTCCGCTAGTAGTCAATTACTTGCGGGCATTAAAGCCTATACGGATCGTCAGCAAGTTCACAGTAATGAAACCTTTACACTTGTGGTTGAACTCGATGAGTACACCAGCGACTCGCCAGACTTATCAGTACTGCCAAAAGAACTGTCTATTTTAAGCAGCTCCAAATACCACCGCTCGTCAACGGTAAATGGTGTATCGGAAACACAGCTCGGCTGGAAAATACAATTAATGGCCACCGAACCTGGGGTTTATACCATTCCAGCCATAGAGGTCGAAAATCAAAAATCTCAACCTATCCAGGTTACCGTTAAACAGGCTAACGACAGTTTTGACTCGGAAGAAAAACTGGATGCCATTATGCTCAAAGCGGAATTGTCGAAAGATAGTGTTTATGTGCAGGAGCAAATGGTGCTGACGATAAAGTTATTTCGAGGCATACAAACGCAATACGCCAGCCTGACTGAACCCAGTATTGAAAATGCCATCATTGAAAAACTTGGTGAAGATACACAATATGAGTCGATGATTGATGGTCAACGCTATCTCATACTTGAACGAAAATACGCAATATTTCCACAACAAAGCGGTAGTTTGTCGATTCCCCCAGTAACCTTTAGTGCAGATGTTATTCAAAAAGGCAGCTCAGGCTTTGGCCGTATGTTAGGTCGTACCAAACCAGTGACTATTTCGACTCAACAACAAAGCATTGACGTTAAACCTTATCCGGAAAATCACAGTGGTCAATGGTTACCGTCAGAAAAACTCAGTATTAAAAGCCGTTGGTCGGATCCTCATGGCAAAGTAGAAGGCGAACCATCCACCTGGACCATCACTTTGACGGGAGTAGGACTGCATGAAAATCAGTTACCAGAAATCAAATTGCCAAAAACAGATGGCGTCAAGTGGTATCCTGATACTGCAGAAAAAACGCGAAGTATCTCTAATAAAGGGATCACTGGAAAACGTGTAGAACGCATCGCGGTTGTCCCTACCCGTTCTGGGAAAATAGAATTACCCGAGCTCTCTTTTAAATGGTTTAATACTCAAACAGGACAGTACGAAATAGCCACTCTTCCTGCTGAAACCATTGATGTACAACCCAATAGCGAACAATCAGGTACATCAACAACCATAACAACAACACCTGTTAAACAAACACAGTCTACTTCGTCTCAACAAAATAGTCCGCCAGCGCCAGCCGGTTTATGGCAATGGAGTACTTACGGCTTTGCGTTGCTCTGGCTTCTAACGTTAATTTATTTTTTACTCAGTCGCAAAATGACGCCTTCAGAATTAAAGTTGGAAACAGCACCTGTCACTACGGATGCCAAAGCGGCTTTGCTTGATGCCATCAATAGCAAAGATAATATGGCGATTTATAAATCGTTGTCATACTGGTTAAACGATATTAATACTCAACAGTCATTCAAGTCACACCTATCTGCATTAAACAATGACACGATAAGAAACAGCCTTATTGAACTTGAGCAAAGCTTATACAGTCCTGAGAAATCTGACTGGAAAGACGCAGGAAAATTAAAACAATGGCTTAAAATAATTGAAAATGATTTAGCACTGAATAAAGCAGCCAATAAAGAGACCAAACTGCCACCACTTTATCCAACAGAATAGTATGTACCCGAATTCATTGCATCAGAGCTTATTCTATCAATACTCTTTGCGTAAAAACTCTTTCCATAAAAATCATACCCGTCAGACTAAAATCTGACGGGCTCTGTTCTTAATCGCATAAAATACCGATCACTAAAAAGAACATGGTATAGCTTCGAACCGTCGTTATAAACATGTAAAATAGAGCACAAATTCACAATACCTCCCACAAAGGAGTCAACAATGAACTTTTCAACAGCCAAAGCAATCGTCAGTGGTGGCGCATCCGGACTTGGAGCAGGCATCGCCAAAGCGATTATCGATGCCGGAGGCCAGGTTGCCTTACTCGATATAAATGCTGAACAGGGCGAATCTTACGCTAAAGAGTTGGGTGATCGCGCATTATTCATCAAAACCGATATCAGTAATGAGTCGAATGTCGTTTCAGCGGTAGATACCGCAGCCAAGCAATTTGGTGGCATAAACCTGGCCGTTGGTTGTGCAGGTGTTCTGGGTAACGGAAAACTTATCAGTAAAAAAGGGCCTATGCCGGCTGAGTTTTTCCAAAAAGTTGTCGATATCAATTTGGTAGGTTCCTTTTTATTAACCCGTGAAGCAGCCAAACATATGCAAAACAATCAAGCCAACGATGGTGGTGAACGCGGTGTAATTATCCATACGGCATCTATTGCTGCTTATGAAGGTCAATTTGGACAAGTGGCTTATTCTGCAACTAAATCGGCTCTTGTGGGTATGATCTTACCAACGGCTCGGGAATTTGCCCGCGATGGTATTCGTGCAATGGCGATAGCGCCCGGTATCTTCGAAACACCTATGATGGATGGTGTCAGCGATGAAATCAGACAGTCACTCTATGACAGTGTGCCCTTCCCTTCTCGCTTTGGTAAACCAGAAGAGTTTGCTTCAACCGTACAACATATATTTGAAAACCCCATGCTCAATGGTAGTGTTATCCGCTTAGATGGCGCCTGCCGTTTGCAGTAATAGCATAACTCTACAATTAAAATATGCTTTCATGATTCAATTATGAAAGCATATTTTCTTTAATCATAAATATTTACCCTTTATCATTTCTACCTCCTGTAGTTTTTAGCAATGATCTTTAATTTTAGATAGTGACCTTTTTGCTTAGATTTAACTTATTATCCGAAACCATGGGATCATTGTTTGAATCTGCTATTAAATGAAACCAATGTTCAGTGTCAATCGCCACTGGAATAACTTGCTGGTCAATTAAATTTGTTTCCTGCGCGATAGCAGAGAAGTAATTATCAAATTGCTCCGGGTCTTCACTTAACTGCTCTGAAGTTACAATATATGATTGCATAATCGTCTCCTGTAATCTTGAAATATAAAACCAATTAATCATTGGCTTACTCTATTCAACACCACAAACAGGGCAATATAACCGTTACTTTTTGACCAATCATGGCAAAAGATGACAATATTATGGCATCGCAGCTTTTAACCATACATTCTAAAATAACTTGATATCGGTCGTTTTTAATCGATAATTACTTGCGGGATTATTGCTATGACTCAGAGCCATACTTACACACCAAAAAATATTGCACTGGTTGCCCACGATCATAAAAAACAAGATTTGATCAACTGGGTAAAAATACACAGGAAACTACTGGGTCGACACCAGATTATTTGCACTGGCACAACAGGTAGTTTAGTGGAGCAGGTATTGCACTCAAAACAACAAGAAAATTCTTCGAAAAATCTTGTAAAACTTAAATCAGGACCGCTGGGCGGCGATCAGCAACTGGGTGCTTATATCTGCGAAAATAAAGTCGATCTGTTGATCTTCTTCTGGGATCCCATGGAGCCGCACCCCCACGATGTAGATGTTAAAGCCCTGCTAAGAATTGCAGTACTTTACAATATTCCCTTCGCCTGTAATGAATCTTCCGCAGACTTCTTAATATCCTCGCCACTGGTTGAAAGTGACTACGCTATTAAGCAAATGGATTTTACAAATTACTTAAGTCGTCAATTAACCAGCGAGTGACTGAATATATTGCGTCGAATAGTCCTCGCCAGCCATAGCGTTGACTTCATTGTCTTGCAATAAATAACATGCATCGAAACCGTTTCGATTTGATGATTGATTGTTATTAGAGGGCTGATTTAAATTGGAAGGTGAGTTTTTATAGGACGATTGATTAATATTTGAAGTCAGCCAGCGATAAACCTGGCGCTTTGAAACCCCAAGCTGGTTTGCCACATCGGCGATCAAAAATCCATTTTTATTGATCAGGTTGATGGATTGACTCTTTTTAACAGAATTTGAGCTTAAATTTAACGACGGCATAAAACACCTCACACGATATTAATGTTAAGAATTTAAAGCACTTTAAATTTCACTAAAACTTCACTTAATTATTTATAAGAAAGTTTTATGCCAATAACTAACACAACCTACTGTTCTGCGTTTTCTTGACTGTTTGCACTTAATTAGAGAATTATTAACGCACTTTATTGGCTTGTTTGCACAATATATTTGCACTAAAAACGTACATGTTTTATCACTAAACTCGATTATACCTATCCTATATGACGCTAAAATGATGCTTTAACTGTAACAGTTAACATTTCATTACATTTACGCTCGATTCACTTCAAACTTTCTCAGTCTATTGATCGTCTGTATAATCATTAAAAATCAATAATAGGATGCCAAATGCAAAAACTTCTCCTTAGTCTGGTTATATCGATACTGACTTTATTTAACTTTACCTCACTGACTCACGCTAAAGATGTGACTTATGACATTCCTCGAGTTCAGCAGGGTATATTGGTTGATGGCGACATTACTGACCTCGAATGGGGTAAAGCCACCAAAGTCAGCTTAAATTATGAAATTAACCCGGGTGAAAATATTCAGGCGCCCGTCAAAACCACTGCCTATATGATGGAAGACGGCCAGTTTCTATACATCGCATTTAAAGCATCTGATCCCAATCCTGAAAATATTAAAGCCTATTACCGCGATCGCGACAGTATTTTTCAAGATGATTTCGTCGGTATTATTATCGATACTTTTAATGCTGAACGCCGTGGTTTTGAGTTTTTTGTCAATCCTCTGGGCGCTCAAGGCGATTTAACACGTGATGACACCCAAAATAACGAAGACTCTTCATGGAATACATTATGGAGCAGTGCCGGAAAATTAACCGATGAAGGCTATCAGGTTGAAATGGCTATTCCTTTTCGTAGCATTCGTTTTCCCTCTGGCATGGCCAAACAGGAGTGGAGCATTCAGTTTTTACGCATTTACCCAAGAGACGCTCGACGAGTGTTTGCTGATGCACCAGAAGATCGGAATATTAACTGCAGCATTTGCCAGTACAATAAAGTTCAAGGCTTTGAAAACCTTGAGGCCGGTAATCAATTTGAATTAACTCCTACACTTACTTTGTCGCAAGGGGAAACTCGAGATCCATTGAATGGCTCTGACTGGACAAAAAATAATAATGAAGATGTAGGGCTGGATTTACGTTGGGCCATCACCGAAGACTGGATAACTAATGCCACCATTAACCCTGATTTCTCTCAGGTTGAAGCCGATGCAGCACAACTGGATGTTAATACTACCGATGCGCTATTTTTGAATGAAGCACGGCCATTTTTTCTCGAAGGTCGTGATTACTTTTCATCCTATAACAATTTACTTTATACCCGAAACATTGCAAACCCCGACTACGGTTTAAAGCTCACAGGAAAAACTAACGGTACGACTCACGCATTTTTAGCAGCCAGAGATGAGCGTACCAGCTTTATCATTCCGGGAGCTTTAGGATCAAATAGAGCAACTTTTTCTGATTTGGAATCAGATGTTTTTGTTGCTCGCATGCAAAATGAATTTGGTGAACAAAACAATGTCGGTATTATGCTGACTCATCGAAAAGCCGAAGACTATAAAAACCAGGTTGCTGCTCTAGACGGACGTTACCACTTAACCAAAGCTGATTACTTTCGTGTGCAATATATGTCATCGGATACCAATAACAGCCAGTCAGTAGTGGATGACTTTAGCGTTGCAGCCAATCAGAGCGATGACGCTTACAGCATTAGCTATCGGCATAATAAGCGGGATTATCTGATACGCGCTGACTACAATAATTTTGGTCAGGACTTTCGTGCAGACATGGGTTTTATCAGTCGTGTTGATTACGAGAAAACCATCATAGGCGGTGAGTACCGCTGGTTTGGTGAAAAAGGAAATCGTTGGACACGCTGGAGTATTTTTGGCGACTGGGATAAAACCAACCGACTTAGCGATGGGCAGATGCTTGAAGAAGAAGTTGAAATACATATGGGTATTTCTGGTCCTCTGCAGTTCTTTACCAATTTTGGAGTCGGTTCTCGTGAGCGTTATCATGAAAGCGGTAGCACCAGTAATGGTGACTTTCGCAGCGGCATGTTTGATGAAAAATTCTTTATGATGTGGGCCGAATTTCGACCAACCCGAGATTTATGGTTTGGAAATTTTTTCCGCCAAGGTGATCAACTTGATTTCAGTAACTTTGAAGTAGGTACCATCACTTTATTTGAACCAAGCATTAACTGGCAAATTGGTCAGCACTTATCATTACGATACGATGGTGTTCTCTATGACTTGGATGTACCAGCCTCTCAATCAAGCGGATTTTCCGGGGAACATTACAAAGTAAATATCGCCAACTTTCGAACAGCTTACCAGTTCGACTTACGCTCTCGCTTACGACTGACCACACAATACAGTGATGTTACTTTGGAACAAGACGATTACACCCGCAAGGATCTAAGCTGGCAACTGCTTTATTCCTATAAGGTTAATCCTCAAAGTCTTATCTTTGTCGGATATTCCAGCCAGGGCTTTGAAGAAGATCCTCTGGATGAGATCACCGAAAGTGATAAAACTTTATTTGCTAAATTCAGTTATGTCTGGCAGAGCTAAATTTAAAAGAGGCTGTTTTTAACAGCCTCTTTTATTTGGGCTCAATATCCTGCAACAATCCTTACCGATAATCAGGGTTTGGGTGATCAAAGCGACATCCCGCTTCCCACTGATCGCGCTGATTACCCAATGCCGGAAAACCACCTTGCTGTTTTAATACTCGGGCAAGGTGCATCAAATTCCAGGTCATAAAAGTAGTGTTACGCTGAGTAAATTCATTTTCAGGCCCTCCGGAATCAGGATCATTATAGGATGGCCCAGGCCCGGCTTCGCCAATCCAGCCGGCATCCGCCTGAGGTGGAATAGCGTAACCTAAGTGTTGTAATGAATATAAGGTGCTCATGGCACAATGCTTAACACCATCTTCGTTTCCGGTCACAATACAACCACCAACACGGCCATAATAAATATACTGCCCTTTATCGTTTAATTTACCAGATTCACTGTAGAGCCGCTCAATCACTCGTCGACAAACTGAACTCACTTCACCAAGCCAGATTGGCGTTCCTATCACTAAAATATCGGCTGCCAGTACCTTCTTTGATAACTCGGGCCAGTCATCCTTATCAAATCCATGCTCGGTCATATCCGGATATACGCCCGGTGCCAATTCATAATCCACTGGACGAAGCTCTTCAACCGCCACACCCTGCTTCAGCATAATGGATTTAGAAACCTTAATCAGAGCTTCGGTATGCGATGCTGTGCCCTTGGGCTTTAATGTGCAATTTAAAAATATCGCAGTGAGATCAGAAAAGTCACTGGCGGGATTGCTATCGGATTTATCTTGTTGTTTGGATGATTTAGACATGATGTCTCCTCAGGGCAAGAATACAGAAAAAACTATTAAATAATTTTGCCAAGCATTTAATATCAAGTACTTCCTGCTAAACAACCTAAACTAAACGATTGTTTAATGCGCTAAGGATTACTGGCTGTCAGTTTAATCTGACAGCCAGTGGTGTTCTACTCTCTCACTTTTTAGAAGTCGATACTTTCTTTTTCTTCTTCGGCTTATTGATCGATTCTAATGAAGCAGAAGATGTAAGCGCCGACTCCTGTGCTACAGCTGCCGTTCGAATGCAACTTTGCACCAAAATCAACAGCTCTCTTAACGCCACAGAAAATTTAGCAAACTCATGACTGCTACTGCTTCTAAAGTCAGCCACCATATGCCGCCAACGATCAAGCAGCTCTTCATTCTCTTCGAGCCATGACTGAATTTTTTGCTCAGCTGTTTTACTTTCAGGTGTCATTTGAATTAATGCCACGGTCAAACTGCGTTGTTGCCAGTCGAGTTCTTCGCGGAACGAAGCTCGGGCAAATGCTTGCCAATGATTATCAACCGGCTGTAATACAATTTGATCAAGGAACCAATGCAACTCAAGCTCTGCACCCAGCTTATAGTAAACATCCGCAACCATTTTTATCGATAGCCCTGTCATTTTCGACATTTCTACTATATCCAGTGCTGAAAACATGGTACTTAAATAGGTTACGTTTGAGGCAAGGCTCGCTGGCACTCCTTGCTCAACCATATTATCAATTTTCTTTTCCAGTCCTTTAGACTCAGTTTTTTCCAGAGACTTTGTTACTTCTTTTTGCAATTCCTGAACACCGGATTTGAAGTATGAAATACCATCAGAAACCGCAAGATTTTTACGTCTGTGTCTAAGGAACCACCGGGTACAACGTCGCACCATTCGCTGTGTTTGATAAAGCATATCGACCTGAGTGGCTGCAGGTACTTTGTGATCCAGACTTTGAATATCTTTCCATAAGCTTCTCATGGAAAAAATCTCTTTTGCCAAAGTAAAGCAAATACCAACATCGGCAGGAGTAGCACCCGTTTCATCAATAATTCGGTAAACAAAGTTACTGCCAAGATAATCCACCATTTCATTCGCAAGAACCGTTGAAATAATTTCATCTCTTAATGGATGCTGCTTAATTTCTTCAACAAACTTTTTACGAAGTGGTTTAGGGAAGTAGCTGATCAACTCTTGTTCAAAATAAGGTTCATTGATAATTTCTGGACTTAAAAGCGTCTCTTTTAAACCCATTTTTCCATAGGCAAGTAGTACAGCCAGCTCACCTCGAGTTAACCCTTCACCTTGTGCCATTCGCTCCAACATTTCTTCATCCGATGGCATAAACTCAAGTGAGCGATTAAGCTTGTTGTCTTTTTCGAGCGCATGAATAAAGCGCATTTGCTCTTTAAGCATAAACGGCGCACGGGCTTCTGTTCCACTGATTGACTGCGCTTGCAAATAATTTTCTTGCAATACCATTTCTGCAACTTCATCGGTCATGTCCATAAACAACTTGTCACGTTGTTTACTGGTCATGTCACCAGCCTCTACCACTTTGTTCAGCAGTATTTTGATATTAACTTCATGATCAGAACAATTTACACCACCAGCATTATCAATAAAGTCTGTGTTGCATCGACCGCCTTGACGCATATATTCGATACGGCCTAGTTGAGTGAGTCCCAAATTACCGCCCTCGCCCACAACTTTACAGCGCAGTTGATTACCGTTAATTCTTAAGCCATCGTTTGCTCTGTCACCCACTTCATTATGATGCTCGCTTGATGCTTTTACATAGGTGCCAATTCCACCATTCCATAGCAAGTCATATTCAGCCTGTAATAGCGTATGAATGAGTTCATTAGGCGCCATGCTGGCACGCTTAACTCCCAACAACTTTTTCATTTCAGGAGAAAGTGGGATCGATTTGGCAGCTCGGGAAAATACACCACCACCTTTGGAAATTAGTTCTGCGTTGTAATCCTCCCAACTGGAGCCGGATTGTTCAAATAATCGCTTTCGTTCTTTCCAGCTGGATGCGGCATCGGGCGTGGGATCAATAAATATATGCAAATGATTAAACGCACCCACAAGTTGGATATGTTTTGATAACAGCATGCCATTACCAAACACATCCCCGGCCATGTCGCCAATACCAACAACGGTAAAGTCCTGAGTTTGTGTGTTGTGTCCTACTTCCATAAAGTGACGTTTAACACTCTCCCAGGCACCACGCGCAGTGATCCCCATTTTTTTATGGTCATAGCCAACGCTTCCGCCGGATGCAAACGCATCCCGTAACCAAAAGCCATAATCCAGAGAAATACTGTTGGCAATATCAGAAAAGGTTGCAGTTCCTTTATCAGCCGCAACAACTAAGTAAGGATCCGGTTCATCGTAACAAACTACATTTTCAGGGGTGATAACCTCTTCGTCATGATAATTGTCTGTTATATCCAATAGAC
This sequence comes from Pleionea mediterranea, assembly GCF_003148745.1. Classification (GTDB taxonomy): domain Bacteria; phylum Pseudomonadota; class Gammaproteobacteria; order Enterobacterales; family Kangiellaceae; genus Pleionea; species Pleionea mediterranea. The sequence continues at coordinate 267,653 of NZ_QGGU01000003.1, forward strand.
CTTTTATAAATAGCTTATAGCAAGCAATGCCTTCTTTCATAAAGGCTTCGCGACCGCCTTCTGTCGGTAGCTTTTTACAGACAAAGCCACCTTTCGAACCGACAGGAACAATCACCGTATTTTTGACTTGCTGAGCTTTTACCAGCCCTAAAATTTCAGTTCTAAAATCTTCACGTCGATCAGACCATCGCAATCCGCCCCGGGCAACTTTACCGCCGCGTAAATGCACACCCTCAACCCGTGGTGAATAGACAAATATTTCGAACATTGGCACCGGTAATGGCACATCCGGTATTTTTACAGGGTTAAGTTTGAGTGAAATATAATCTTTTTGTTGTCCGTTTTCATCGAGCTGATAATAGTTAGTGCGCAATGTGGCATCGATTACTCGAACAAAGCGATCAAGAATTTTATCTTCATCCAGGTTACTCACCTGATCCAACATTTCGATAATATCTTTCTTGATAGCTTTAACTTGCTTTTCATCCTGTTTAACAGAAGGATCAAACTTACGAGCAAAATACTCAACCAGCTGCCGGGCAATTAATGGGTATTTAGACAAAGTTTCTTCAATATACGACTGACTAAAGGTAAAACCTATCTGCCAAAGATACTTCGCATAAGCTCTTAATATCGAAGTTTGTCGCCAGTCGAGACCAGCACTGAGCACAAGTCGATTGAATCCATCGTTTTCTGCACGCCCCTTCCAGGCTTGTAAAAATGCATCCTGAAACTTTGCCTTAACATCCTCAAGTACCAGCTTGGTACCAGAAGAATGGGTCATGCTAAAGTCCATTATCCAGCGGATGGCTCTGTCTTTTAACTCGATACGATGCGGTGTTTCACCCAGTACATCCAATCCCATATTTTCCAACATGGGTAAGACATCGGATAATGGTGTGGGTTGATCCCGGTGAAACAACTTAAATTTTAATACGCCTTCGGAATCTTCCTGCGGACGATACAACAACATACTTAGAGTTTTATTTTCAGATAAAGATTCTAAGTGCTTAACATCGAGTACTGCTGTTTGTGGCAGGGTTTCATCTTTATAACCAGAAGGAAAAGAGTCACCATACTGAGAAGCCAGGCGACCACCTTGTGCTTCACCGAATTCGATTTTAAGCGCGTCTTGTAGGTTATCCTCCCAGGAACGAGCAGCTTCTTCTAACTCATGCTCCATGGCCTGAATGTCGTAATCAATATGCTCAGCATTTTCCACCGGTACAGTAAATTGAATTCGCGCCAGAATAGACTCGGAGAAAGTAGTGGTGAATTTAATTTCACCGCTGGATTTGAATGTATCCGATAAGATATTGGTAATTTTCAAACGTAATTTTGTCGTATAAATTTCTCTTGGTACATAAACCATACAAGAGAAAAAACGACCGTATGGATCTCGACGCACAAATAATCGAATCAGTGCTCTCTCTTTTATGTGCATAACACCTACGGCAGTACTCAAGAGATCACTGATATTTATCTGAAATAATTCATCTCGAGGATAAGTCTCTAAGATATTACGTAATACTTTTGCGTCATGACTTCCACTCGGCAAGCCTGAATTATCCAGTACCGCCTGAATTTTTTCTCGCAATACCGGGATAGACATGGGATTGACGTTATAGGCTGCGGAAGTATACAAACCAAGGAATCGATCTTCACCGGTAACATTACCATCTTCATCAAAGCGTTTTACACCAATGTAATCGACATGTGCAGGACGATGTACGGTACTGATTGCACTTAACTTGGTAAGAACAAGCAATGTATTTGAGTCAAGTATGAGTCGTTGTGCACCTTTTGGAAGATCCGATAACGAATACTTCTTAGGTTCCCACAGTTTCATCGTCGCTAAACCAAGCGAAGATTTCTTATTCGGTGCCAGAAAAGTTTTACCCGATTGCTCTTTCAGGTCATAGGAGGTGTAAGCAAGTAAAGTAAAATGATTGCCTGAAATCCACTCTAAAAACGCTTGCGTTTCCTTGCGCTTTTCTTCTGATACATTCGATTGTGACTTTTCAACCCGTTTTAAAACTGAACGTAACTTTTCTTTCATAGGTGTCCAGTCATTAACGGCGGTTCGAACATCGGACAAGACACGTTCTAGATTCTCACGGATATCATCCAGCTCTTCTTGATCGAGCTGACGATCAATTTCAAGATACATTGGTGTGACATTGGAATGTTCTTTACTTTCTGAAGCCAGCTCTATCGATGAGATAACATTCTTGCTGTTGCGCTGTATCGAAATAGGAAGGTGTATGTGCAAATGAATGCCAAGCCCAAGCCGGTTTAACTCCATTCTGACTGAATCAACCAAAAATGGCATGTCCGGATGTACAAGCTCAATAACCGTATGACTTGAGCGCCAACCATGACTTTCAAACTCAGGGTTAAACACACGAACACAAACATCATCCTGATTGCCGGTATTTAAAAAATTCCACAAGCTTAGTACAGACGCATATAAATCGTTTGCGGCTCTATGATTTAAATCTTCAGGCGAAATGCTGCCATAAAAATATTGAGCAAAACGACTGACCACCTCGGCCTGATTTTTCTTAAACTTACTTTGGATCAGCTTGATAACGTTTTCTAGGAGCACGGGCTGATGCTCGGTAGTTATCTGCGTCATAAATTACTATCCTTCCTACTTTGTATTTGTGTATTTTGCGCAAAAGTGATTAATCGCTACAGGAGTATAATTCTAGGCTAATAAGCGGTGATTCGCATCAGCAAATTGACGAATTCAAAAGAAATTTTTGAATTCGGGCAGTGGACAAACCACTGCCCGAATATTAACGAGGACTTAGAAGAGATTGATTAATTATCTGCGATAGAAAAAGGAAGCCAACGCAGGTAATAAAATAACAGCGCCAAGCATGTTAAATAAAAACATAAAGGTCAGTAAGATCCCCATATCAGCCTGGAATTTAAGTGCCGATAACATCCAGGTGCTAACACCAATAGCTAGAGTGATACCGGTAAAGAACACCGCATTACCCGTCAAATTTAGTGTTTTATAGAATGCTTCACTGATAGGATCGCCCTCACGAATAAAATCAAGCATTCGCGAGAAGATGTATATGCCATAGTCAACACCAATACCAACCCCAAGCGCAATAACCGGTAAAGTGGCCACCGTTAGTCCAATTTCAAGCCAGGTCATTAATGCTTGAGCAAGAATGGAAACCAATGCTAATGGAATAATTATGCAAAGCGTTGAGCGAATCGATCGGAAACTGATTAAACACAATAAAATGACCGCTATATATACGCCAATTAACATTGGGTATTGAGCGGCTTCAACGGCTTCATTGGTTGCAGCCATGACACCCACAGGCCCCATTGCAAGTTTAAAATCAACCAGATCACTTGGATTATCTTGTTTGTATTGTTTTACAGCAGAAACCACTTGCTCGATAGTTGATGCTTTATGATCATTTGTGAACACCATTATCGGCATATATTGGCAATCTTTATCGAATAAACCTGCAGAGGTTTCAATGTAACGGATAGACTGAGCCAGCGTCGCTGTTTCTCGAGGTAACACTTTCCATTTTAAATTACCTTCAAAGAACCCTGCATTTAATACTTTTGAAATACTGGTTATGCTCAAAGTTGACTGAACGCCACTCAAGTTTTGCAAGTGCCATTGAAAATCATCAATGGTTTTCATTATTGTATAATCTGTGCAACCATCAACTTTGGTTTCAGCCATAACCGAGATAACATCGGTACCAATGGAAAATCTATCGGTAATAAAAGCTGTATCTTTATTGTAAACGGAGTCTGCTCTGAGTGCTGGAGCTCCTGCGTGTAAATCACCTATTTTCATTTCACTGGCAAAATAAACGCCTCCTATTGCCAAAACGGCCGCAACCAATACGGTTACTTTTGCTGCTTTTGGTTGCGCAAAACTTGCAAGTTTTCGCCATAAAAAGGTCTGCTTTTCTGCACCTTTAGTTACTCTTTTCGAGAATGACTTACCAAACTTGGCATAAGACAATAATACCGGCAGTAAAATTAAGTTAGTCAAAATAATTACGGCTACACCAATACTCGCGGTAACGGCCAGCTCTTTTATGATATCGATCTTAATTAATAGTAATGTCAGAAAGCCAACCGTGTCACTTAACAATGCAACCATACCCGGAATAAACAGTCGACAGCATGCAGCACAAGAAGCATCAAGAGGTGTTGAGCCTCCTGCAACATTTTTTCCAACTGCGTTTATCATTTGCACACCATGACTCACGCCGATAGCAAACACCAGAAATGGCACCAGAATTGACATGGGGTCAATACCAAAACCAAGTAAAGTCAGTAATCCAAGTTGCCATATAACCGCAACCACGGAAGTCAGCAACGGTAAAATTGATAATTGAATGCTATGTGAATAAAAGTAAACCAAAATGGCGGTAATGATGAATGCAATACCAAAAAACATCAGCACATCTTGAGCACCGTTACTGATATCGCCGATCATTTTAGAAAATCCAATAATATGAACTTTCAAATTAGGGTAATCGGACTCAAGCTCGGTTCGAATTTGCTCCAACTGACTGGAAACAGCAATAAAATCGGTTTGCTCCTTAGTATTTGGATCCACCGAGAAAAGCTGAGCAGAAACCATCGCTGCAGAAAAATCATTCGCGACTAACCGACCAACGAAACCACCTTTTAAAACATTTTTTCGCACAGTTTCTAACGATTCCTGACCACCATCAAAGGTTGCAGGAATGACAGGGCCGCCTTCCAGACCATCTTCAACAACTTCAATATAGCGCGTGTTAGGCGTGAATAAGGATTGAACCTGAGGCTGATTAACACTGGAAATTGCGGTTACTTTTTCTGTCGCTTTGTTTAACGCTTTAAAAAAGTCCTCATTAAAAATATCACCCGATGTATCTTCCAGTGCAATTAAAATCCGGTTTGCACCACCAAACTCTTCCTGATGCTTCAGATAAGTTTGCATATACGGATGTTCTAACGGAATATTTTTTTCAAAACTGGCGTCTACTTTTAGTTGCGACGCAAAATAAAGCATTCCCAAAGTGACAGCCGTAAACACGACCAACACCAGTACTCGGTATTTAAAAAAGGTATTTTTTATAAAATGATTAAGAGCCGACTGCTGCATATTCGCAACTCCCTAAATTATTGTTCTTTATTCTGGCCATCGAGACCAATTCTATTAACGCCTTTTTCACCTACCACAACCAGTGAATTGACTCCGGTTAATACGCCTGCCATCAAACCATTTCTATCTTGTCGCTGGATTTTACGGACAGTTTTTCCATCATCATTAGAAAATAACAAAACGCCATCCACACCAAGGTACATTAACTGAGAACCGCCCAGCTCGATCATGCTATTTATAGATGCCTGACTATTGGTTTTAATGGCATCCCAGGTTTCACCCTGATCTTCCGAACGAAATAAATGACCACGTAGCCCCATTAAATGCAAGCTACCTGAATTACTCACAGCCACATGAAAAAATGATCCTTCATAGGGAGATTCCAGTCTACTCCAGGTTTCACCAAAATCTTCAGAAACTGCAATAAAGCCAAGCTCACCAGCCATAAACAGACGGTTATTTTTGCCGTCATAACCCATACTATAAAAATGCGGTAATCCAAAATCTGGGTCTTCAAGTTCCGCTAAAGGCATTTGCTCCCAGCTCTGACCACCATCTTTGGTATGCAAATATAACCCATAGGCACCAACGGCAACGCCCCAGCCACCATCTCTAAACCAGACATCCATTAATGCTGGAAAAATAACATCTTCTTTATTTTGATATTGTAAAGCCCAGGTCTCTCCACCGTCGATAGTTTTTAAAATCACTTGTTGATGACCAACAGCAAACCCAGTGAGATCATCAATGAAAGTAACAGCAGTTAATGTTGATTCGGTTGGCGCAACGACCTGTTGCCAGCTCTCGCCATTATCATTCGATAACAATATGTGTCCTCGTTCCCCAACAGCCACAAGTTTATCACCAGATAACTGCGCAATATCGATAAGCAGAGACTGTTCTGCCTTAGCGGCGATCACGGACTGCTCAGCGGATACACCTGATGTACCTAACAAGCATAAAAACAAGGATAGTTTGATCAGTAATTTAGCCATTGTTACCTCTAATCTACTTTAGCCAGTGACGACTGGATAAACGACATAATTCGTAGAAAGTTAGTATTTTGATAATTTGTGGATTGAAGCCTAAAACATAAAATAAAGGCCGGAATAATCCGGCCTTATTAAACACATAGCTTGAATTAACGACGGCCTGCTCGACGTAACGCTGCCGGACGAAAATCTGATGCACTTCGTTCAATAGTGAAGTCATACATTTCGTCTTCATTATCCAGTCCTATGGCTATATAACGACCTGCTTTTAAATCATGGATTACATCTAATGTAGACCATAAAGCTGGAACATCATAGTAGTTAAGGGCGTAAGCAAACCCTACACGCCATAATTCATCGGAGTTATCGTATATGTCGGTAACCGCAATTTGATAGCTATCTTCATCCAAGTAGAACACACGCTTTTTATAAATATGACGGGTGTCTTCTTTTAACGTTGCTTCCACAACCCACACACGATGAAGCTCCCAACGGGTATAATCAGAATTGATATGGCCAGGTTGAATGATATTGTCATATTTCAGCTCATCAGAGTGTAATTGATAGCTGTTGTATGGAATATACATTTCCTTTTTACCCAAAAGTTTCCAGTTGTAACGATTGGGAGCGCCATTGAACAAATCAAAATCATCGGTTGTTCTTAAACCATCCGCTGCAGTACCGGGTGCATCATAGGCCACATTTGGTGCACGACGAACACGACGTTGTCCCGTATTATAAGTCCAGGCCTGACGTGGTTTTTTCACCTGATCCAACGTCTCATGAACCAATAATGCTGTACCGGCAAGTCGAGCAGGCGATAAAACCCACTGCTTGAAGTAAAACAGCATATTACCTTCTTCAAGCTGCTCTGGCGTCATACCTTCACGGGTATAAATTTGATCCAGTTCATCACGGAACTTAACCATAGTGTAATCGCCGTCACGGGTCGGTGTTGCCTGACCTGTGTCACGAGTAACGGTTACACCACGATAGCGAACAATATGATTCCAGATTGCTTCCAATCCATTTTGAGGAATCGGAAACGGAGCGCCTATCGCTGCATTTTTAAGCCCATTGCCACCTTCAACTAATTCCGCACGAGTAGCATTTTGCTTTGTTGCATCGTATACATACTGAGGGTAAGAAGCGGTTCTGCGAGAGGTATAAACCGGAATTTTGAAGGTTTCTGGATAAGCTTGAAACATCGCCATTATTCCTGGCGATAACTTGTCTTCAAACTGGGCAGCATTATCATCCGTTATAGTGAACAAGACTTTATCGTTAGGGAACGGGCTAGGATGATGATCACCAACCTTATACCCTGCTGGAGGTTGAGTTATCCCACCAGACCACGCTGGAATAGTTCCATCCGCATTACCTGCTTTTATGGAGCCCATTGGAGTTAGTTCTTTGCCTATTTTTGCAGCTTCTGCCGGACTGACCTTGGCAAAAGCACTGTGCGCCACTGCGAGTGCAATGGCACCTGAAAGAATACTTTTAATCGTTTTCTTCATTTGTCCAACCTTAATTAGAATGAGTAACTGGCAGTCAGTGAGACAAAGTCACGATCTGCTATGAGATTCTGGTTTCCGCCACCAAAGTATCGATTATAGGCAAAACCTATTTTATATCGTTTTAAGTAATCAAAATCAGCAGCAAGTGAAATGGCTTTACGACCTTCTACAAAGTTACTGATGGGCGCAGGTGTAATACCGGATACATCATGTTGGTAGACGATTCTAGGCGCCATATTCCAAGCTCCTATAAACCCTTTATAATCCGCCTTTGCAACTACACGATATCCCCAAGAGAAGTCATCTGCAAATGCGTTAGGCTCAACACCTTCAAAACCATTTGTCATTGTGCGATTAGGATTACCACTACGGTAAGTACCCGGCGCTTCAAAACGGAGTTCATCTGGCGTTGGCATACTTTCAATTTGATTAAACCCAACTTCAAGTAAACCAGTCCATTGCTCAGCACCCAAGCCGGGGCCAAATAAATTAGTCAGTGTCATTTGCCCTTGAATCGTATCAAACAAACGATAACCGGAAATATATTCACCTGGAGCCACAGAACCATTAAGTTGTGATGTGCCTCGAGGTACAGTGGGACTGACACCTTCCAGAGTAGCAAACAACAACTCAACATCATCAACCTGTAAAGGCTCATCAATTCGATAAGAAACTTCACCTGCGATGGATAGTCCACCATCAGTCGCGGTATTAAAACTAATGCCGTATAACTCAATGTCTTCTACGTATTCAAAGAAACCCGTTGTACCACCATTGGAAATAGCAAATTTATTAGCTGATATAACTGGACGTTTATTATGGTAATTAAGGTAATAAAAACCAAACTCAGTTGCACCAAGATCTTCTGCAAACCAACCAAGACGAAGACCATATTGACCATCATCACGCGCCTGACTGCGAGGGTCGTGTACACGACGAGCTGCGTTTAATGGACTAACAGGTTCCTGTGTCATTGGATTTAAAGTAAAACCTAACCAAATAAACTCTCCAGCATCACCAACAAAATCTTGAGTTGAAAAGTAACTGCCGGGCTCATCAATACGAATTTCTTCCCATTCAAATTGAACATAACCTTCTAAAGTAATGGTTGGGGTTAAATCAAGAGACGCCCAAAGCGTTTGCACAGGAATAAATGCTTCCTTAAGTTCTGAACCAGGAACACGCAGTTTTGTGACGTCTATAGGATTGGCTTCTGAAATGGAGTGTTGGATAAAAGTACTTTCACCCCAGTTGACAACCTGCTCACCAAGTCGAACTTGTAAAATTGCCTCATCAAAAAACCAGGTATTGTAAACGTAAGCATCGAGCAACCGAGTATCACTACCATGAATCTCCATGGCTTCATCAGAAAAACCAAAAGCACGTGGATCATTAGTTCTTATGCCACGCTGCGGATCTTGTTGCCAATAGGCATCGCTTGCATCTGCGGTTCCATAATAACGGAAATCACCATTTTTATATTTGTTATCGTAAAACCAGGCACCACGAACAAAGAACCCCACTCCGCTGGAATGCTGTAGTCCAAAGTCATGCACACCTTTTACAATTTCAGAGAAAGTATCGCCTTTATGAAAGTTCAGGTTGCCGTCGTCGCCGTTAAATGAAAAACGATTCCCAACACCGCCGTTATCAAAACTTTGTCCTCTAGCAATAAGATCGGCGCTTTGATTTTCAACTCGCCAACTGGCTCCTACTGAAAGCGTTGAATCAAAACTTCCTTCCCACTCGCCCCAAGAGATACCGACCGCCTGAGTAGCAGGAACTGCTAACGCCAGAGCAACGGCAGAGGCCATTTTGGCCCACTTTGGTGACGAGGATTGAGCACATTGGTCTAGCCCTTTTTTTATCATCTTTTTACCTTCCCCGTTTTTAACTTTTTGTTTGGATGCGGAATTTAAAGAATAGCTGAAATTCAGCTATCAAGAGTCAATAATCTTACTCTCAACCACCGAATTCTTACTATCACTATACTGCATACTTGGACTTTATTATTAAAAATCCTCCGACCAGTTTAAAGTGTTTTTTTAATATAATTATTTTCCTTTATTATCAACATGTTACAAGGCACCGACATATACTGCATCGCAGCATATGGTTAATTAATGAGCGATATAGAAACAAACTTGAACTCAGATGTCACAATTAATTGGAATCGGCCGGAAACTCCGTTTCGTGTCACAAAAGATTTAAAGTGTTTAGCAGGCAAAAGAATACGGGTGCCGTCGGTTGCCCGGCACCTTACATTTGAAGAGTATCCACGATAAATTTTTAACCACTCATCAGCCGTGATATGTATATCAAGTATGTATGAGTGCATTGATCACCACGAATAGGCAAACTAGAACATCATGCAAATAGAGTCATGACGCAAAAAAATGTTCATTCATGGCAGGCTCTGTTTTCTCATGACAGATAATGCCTTCCTGTTCCAGGCCTTCCAGTATTGGTTCATAAAAATGCCGATCTACCGGAATGTGTACCCCTTTATCCTCAATATCGCCATCTAAAATAAGTTGTGTAGCAATAGCTACCGGATATCCGACTGTCTTTGACATAGCTGAATAGCTTTGTGGATCGCCCTTAACAACCAATGTTGAACTCAAATATTCACGTTTATCATCAAACGCTAATTCAAACTTATGCTGTAAAGCGATCATGTCAAATTCATCCGCTTTATATTGCAGCTTTTGCTTTAATAAATTGCAAAAAGCATCCAGCATAGAGGGTTCTTTAGGTAATTGTTCATCCGAATCCACTCCTAACCAGTTAAATGAGTGCTTTACATGCTCGTTTAATGATAGTTTATTTTTCGTCAATGATTCCTCTAACCAGTCGCGCCAGGTCAATTCTGAGTTGACCTGCTCATTTGTGTTGAGCAATCCAAGTCGGTGCGCCATATCAAACACTTCGGAAAAACCTTTGTACCGCAAGGTGCCCCGAATAAGGTTATGAATTTCAGGTATTTTATAGGCGTCCTTATAGCCTGTAGAGTCACGATTTGGATAACCTTCAAGCTCAAAGTCGGTACCAATATCAACCGGCTTGGCACTGGCCAGTAAATCGGAAGACTCGATTGTTGCGACTTGATTATCTTTTAAATAACTGGCTTGGTTCAGTAATGCTAATAGCATCCCTCTTGGCGCCCATGCAAACTTATAACCTACTGGGTTATCATTACACTCTGGAGCCGGTAACCCTCCGCACCATGACGCAAAACTTAATACTTTACCGCCTTTATCGTGTGCTTCGTCGATAACTTTCATTGCAGAAAGATGATCAATCCCGGGATCAAGCCCAATTTCATTTAAAATCAGCACATCTGCATCACGAGCAGCTTGTTCTAAAGCGCGCATTTCATCACTGACATAAGACGCAGTGACCAAATTCTTTTTATGCTCAATACAAAGCTTGGCAACGGGCACATGAAAGATATAGGGCACCAGAGAAATAACGAGATCACTATTTTGTACCAACTCTGACATTTCATCTTTATTAGTGACATCGGCTGTCTGAGCAGAGTTATTTGAGTTATCGCCAGCCAAAGCTTCAGCTTCTGACAATATATTTGAAACTATCGTGAGTTTATTTTCTTCACGGCGATTCAAGTACTCAACAACTGGCGCAGCAACAAAACCTGCCCCTAAAATTAATATTTTACGATCCATAAACAACTCAATTTATTTGAAGTGAAGTAATACAGGCTGCAAAATTGCACCACCCAACAGCATGCAACGCTCAGATGACCAGCCCTTCTCAATATCAGGTAGGTTAGCGTTGTCTTTAAATGGCATCTCCAGAGTCATCGACAAACAACCAAAGGTTTGCCCAACCCAGGAACTGCCAATACTGAGATCAGCTTTACCAGGCTCATCTTTTGGATAACCGTAGGTATCCTGAAACTCTGGAGTTGCCACCTTAAAATTATCTTTAAAGGCTTTTTCCTGATTAGCAAGTGGCTCGTCGTACCGAGGAATACCTTCACAGCCGGCTAAGAAATTGTAAGGCAAGCCCTCATCACCATGAACATCGATGAATAAATCAACACCTTTGTCATGCATGGCCTGTTGGACAAAAAACACCTCAGGACTATTTTCCTGACTGGCTTTATCCCATTCCCGATTTAAATTAACGCCTTTAGCATTGGTTCGTAAATGGCCGCGTTCAGTGCCATCGGGGTTCATATTCGGTACAAGATGAAAACAACAGCTTTCCAGTAACGAGCGAGTAACCCCATCATTGGCATCCAGTAATCGATTGATTAATCCTTCCATAAACCACTCAGCCATGGTTTCACCCGGATGTTGTCGAGCAATAAACCAGACATTATTTTTTGCTTCTGCATTTCCGATACTGAGTAGATTAATTTCGCGTCCATCAATGGTAGAACCTAACACCTGATGTTCACACCAAGGATGCATACCGGCCTGTTGAACCAGTTGAAGGTGCCTTTCATAACTATAAGGCTCAAAATAGGCGAAATAGGCGCAAGAATGTTCAAACGACAATGAAAAAACCAGCTTATTATTTTCAAATCGTGTGGGTATTCGAAACCATTCAACACCGTCATAACTGCAGCATACTTGGTAGTCTGACCAGCCATCTGGGTACGCAGATTTGTCAGCATCCAGAATATGGAATTCCAATGTTCGATCAAGAGCATTATTGGCTTTAAAGTAAAACCACTGTTTAAAGTCAGACTTATAGTCGTTATTAATTTTCAATTCGACAATTTTGTCATCAACAGTGTTGTGGTGATGTATATTGCCGGCCGAAAACTGGCTGTTAATTTGAACCATAAATAGAGGCCACCCTTAAATTTATTTAAACTAAGGATAAGGATGGCAATCAGGAAAGTAAATGCGAAAGTAAAATAATCACACTATTCGGAGGAGTTAGAGGCTGAAGCTGGCTACTTGTTGGCCATTAACGTTTAATTTTCACACTGAGATTATCTCTGAGAGACAGTATAAGGCATGTAATTTATCTGTAATTAAAACGGATTATTTGCTCATTATCAAAACGACAATGATTAAATTAGCCTTTAACATCCACATAGGTTCTTAATAGATCGATGGCGTACTTATCTTCATTTGATCCTACAAGACCCTTTTTAAAAGCAGTACTGAATGGCTTTTCGCCTAACCAGGCCTTAAATAAAACCTTGTCAAATCCCCGTTTTTTGATAGTACCCAATACTTCGTCGTTATGACGCACGGTAACACCACGTTTTGGTACGTAATCAAAGGTCAGTGAATCGCCTTTAGAGTAAATCCCTTTAAACAAACCAATAAACTTACGTAACTCGTTACGATAAGCCTGAATTTCTTCTGACTCGTTATTGATTCTTAGGCCTCCAGCCATTTCTCGGCCAAAACTGCGCGCAGAAACCCGATTTAAAGCGAACCTAAGGGTGAGGCGCTTGGGACTTTCTAAGAATATAATATCAGTGTCCAAGGTGGTTTTTTCAGGTAAATAAAGAGCGGCAATATAGTAGGTAGCATTCAATTTTTTGACGGCCCCCATACCATTAAGAAACAGTTCAGAGTCACCCACAGTAGTTTTTTGAATAGCATAAAGCTCTTCATTTGATGCAGACAAGGCTGAGAAAGACAACAACAAACAACAAGTTAACAAGCTACGTTTTAGACTGAAATGCACTTTGTACCTACCCATGAACCAAAAACATCAAAAGAAAACTCCATCATACCGCCTTTTGATTCCAGTCCCTTGAAACAGGCTTTGTTTTATATTTTTATACCTAACTCCAGTGGTTATACCACGCTTTACACTATAAATTTATACTAATTACTTTTAAATGTCACATTTTTAGAACATTTATTTCGCTTAGAGATTCTCAAAAATATGCTCTCCTGCTGGCTCACGCATATTATAGCGTGATGACATGACTTGCCCGTAAGCCCCTGTATTGGCGATCAACAGAATATCGCCTTCAAACGAAGGGGGCAACAAGCGATCTATTCCCAGTTTATCGCCTGTTTCGCAGATAGGCCCTACAACCGTGTATTTCTCTGTTGCAGGCTGATCGACTCGAGTCAGATTAACTATCGGATGGTATGCTCCGTATAAAGCAGGCCTAATTAGCGAGTTCATTCCTGTTTCAATGCCCAAATAACCTGCACCAGACTTTCCTTTTAGCTGTGTTACACGGGCAACAAGCACGCCGCATTCAGCGGCAATAAAGCGGCCAGGTTCTAACCAGAGCTCCAAATCTCCTAGCAAAGATTTAAGCTTTAATAACAGCTCGTCTACTTGTCCCAGATCAAGATTATTTTGCTGTGGCTTTTCAACAATACCAAGCCCGCCTCCCAAGTCGAGAAATTTTAATGAAGGGAAGTGTTCAGCCAGCGACAACAAGGTCTGTCCATTCTCGTACCAGTTGTCGGCAGTTAATATGCCACTACCAACATGGCAATGCAGCCCAATAATGGAGATATCCAATGTTCTGAGTGTATCTTTTGCATTCAACAAAGCTTCAACTGGAATTCCAAATTTGGCTTCTTTACCTGCTGTTTTAACATGCGAATGATGCCCCTTACCTGTGCCGGTATCTATTCGCAATAACAATTCTTTTCCTTGAAATAAATCTCCCCAGTGCTCCAGAGGATAAAGATTGTCTAAAGTGAGTAAAACGCCAAGCTCCAAAGCTTGTTTATACTCTTCTCGAGGTGCAAAATTTGGTGTGAATAAAATTCTTTGCTTGTCTATCTCTGGAAATAGTTTTAATACAAACGTCACTTCCTGCAAGGATACGCACTCAAACCCCATACCTAAGGATTCAACATGCTTTAACAACTCTGCATTTGAATTGGCTTTAATGGCATAAAAAAGTCGATCAATCGATTTAAGAGCCTGCAACTTTTTAATTTGCTGCTCAACTTTAGACAATGAATACACATAAGAAGCACCCTGCTGATGAGCGACCTGCTCTAAAGCACGAGTGTGCTGAAACCACCAGCTTTGTTTAACCATGATATCAGGCTCACTTAACTGATCTCCAAACAGAGCCGACCAACTCTGACCGATTTGTTCATTTCCCTGGTGTTGAGAAATTAAATTCTCATGCAACTGCTTTACAAGCTGCGGGGCTTCGTTTTCATCGATCACAAAAGTAAAATTAAGATTATTGGCCGCCTGAGTCAGCATATGCACGGAACGGTTTTTAAAGACTTCGAAGGCCTGACTGAGTTGCGCAATCAATGTTCGAATGGAATTACCCACAATACTTACCGCAGCGCAATTTTCTTGTAACGACACCCGACATATCGAGCTGAGCTCTTTAATCAATAATGCTATTCGTTCACGTGAAATCCCTTGCGTTAAGTTATCTAAAGTGACGGTTACACTTGTTTCCGACGTTGAAACCTGATCAATCGATAAACCGTGTTTAAAGAATACATTAAATGCTTCTGCAAGAAATCCCGGTCTTTGCCACATATCGGATGTTTCCATAGCAATCAGCAAAACTCCATTTCGAACAGATATGGCTTTCACTTGCGGCTCAGACTGTTGAAAACTGCCAATCAGGGTACCCTGTTTATCTAGTGCAAAAGTTGATCCCACAAATACCGGTATTTGGGCATTTCGAACAGGCCTTAAACAACGAGGGTGTAATACTTTTGCACCAGTTGACGCAATCTCTTGCGCTTCTTTATAGTCCAGCTTAAGCAGTTGGCGCGCCTCGGGTAATTGCCTTGGATTAGCAGAAAACATACCGGGCACATCTGTCCAGATTGCAAGCTCTTCAGCATTTAATAGAACAGCGAAATACGCAGCCGAGGTATCCGATCCGCCGCGTCCTAATACAACGGTTTCACCGCATGAGTTAGCGGCAACAAACCCTTGAGTAATCACAATTTGACCTAAAGCCGATAGTTGCGAAGCTTTATTGGGATCAAATGCTACCTGACACTCTGCATTTAGATATTGATCAGCGATTGACCGATGCTCTCCGGCATCAGACTGCAACCATTCTGTTGCGTCCATTCGGGCTACAGGTAATGATAATTGCGCTTCCAAAAACGCTTTTAAAATGGTTGAGCTAAGCTGCTCGCCTATAGCCATAATTTCGGCCTGTAACGCAAAAAAAGCGGCTAACTCTTCTTCTTTTAAGCGTTTATGACAATCTCTTAATTGACTCAACTTGCTATCTACAAAATCTTTCAGCCGTGGTTCTTTTAATTCCAGCTTTTCAATGAAGGATTGATGTCGCTGTTTAAGTTGCAAAACAACCTGTTCAATATCAACTACATCCGGCTTATTAATCACTTCCTCAAGCAGATTAGAGACACCACTAAACGCAGAAACCACTAATAAAACGTTACGTTGTTTATTGCGGTACCCTTTAACAATGGTCACCATGTTATTAATTGAATCAAGTGACGAAACGCTGGTACCGCCAAACTTTGCGACTACCCAAGATTGTTCTGTGGTCATTACTACGGCCTACTTAATAAAAATGACTTAATGTCTGATATTTGATTTGACAGGTTGTATTTACGCTGTGAGCCATTGAGTAACTCAGCGATACCTGTTGGACAAGGTACATCGGTACCCGTTATCTGTTTAATTGATTCACTGAATTTTATGGGATGTGCGGTTGATAAACAAATGACATTTTCCTCTAACGAACGCTCTTTAGCACACATGCCTACGGCAGTATGAGGATCCACCTGGAAACCAGCTCGACTCATTGTCCTCATCATATCAGCTGTTTCTGTGTCAGAAATGGAATACACTTCAAACAATTGACGGAATGACGCCATAATCTCGTCCTCTATCTCGAACAAACCGTCAGACTGTAACTGTGCCATTTTTTCTTTAATGTATTCACTGTTACGCCCCGACAACTCAAACAGAAGTCGTTCAAAGTTTGAAGCCACTTGTATATCCATTGCAGGGCTTAACGTCGATTTTGAATCCAGGGGTTGATACACGCCACTTTCAAAGATACGAGCCAATAGGTCATTACTGTTACAAGCAACAATTAACTTGTTAACTGGCAAGCCGCAACGGTAAGCGTAATAGCCCGCCAACACATCACCAAAATTACCAGTAGGCACAGAAAAAGATAACGAGGTTATATTCCTATCATTATTATGAGCCAACTGGTACGCGTAAAAGTAATAAACCATTTGTGCCATGATTCGACACCAATTTATGGAGTTAACAGCGGTAAGGTTCAGCTGCTGTCTGACCTCTGCATCGGCGAATAACTGCTTAACTATATTCTGCGCATCATCGAAACTTCCATCAATTGCGATCGGAAAAATATTATCGGAGATATTCGCGGTCATTTGTGCTTCCTGCACCTTCGAAATGCGCCCAGTTGGATACAGCATAAATACCCGGCATTGATCATTGCCTGCCAACCCTGCAATGGCTGCACCACCGGTATCGCCAGAAGTAGCCCCCAGAACAGTTAACGATAAGCCTTCTCTGGCCAGCAATTCTGATAAAACTTGCCCCAAAAACTGTAGAGCAATGTCTTTAAAGGCCAAGGTTGGGCCATGAAACAACTCCAGTACATTAAATAAATCATACTGCTTGAGCTTTACCACATTCGTCTCAGAAAAGCTCGAATAGGCACTATCAAGCATCGCTTGAATTTTACCTGGCGTGAAATCTGGTGCCATAAATGATGTAAAAACACCACAGGCCATCTCAGTGTAACTAACTGGATTGGTCAGATATCCTGATAAGTCAGGCAGTGATTCTGGTACATACAACCCACCATCATGTGACAATCCATCAAGGACCGCATGGGAAAAGCGTTGCGTTATTTGGTTATTTCGAGTGCTAATATAATTCATATATACAATCTTAGGCTAAAAACATTCGCTATTTTGAGAAAAACTGTTGAGAAAACAAAAACTTTTTGGTTATATGGTGGTTGTGGGTAAGTATGTTATTTATAAACATCCTATTTTAACGCCGCACAATAAAAACATTAGCTGGCTGCAGGAACGCACTCTATAAAATCAGGAAAACCGGTTTGTTTTCAACGTTGTGCCTATGTATTTATTTTTATAAATAATGACCTATTTCGGGTTGTGGAGAGGAATATGGCATTGGGTCGATTTATCAGCGGGTATTTATTCGCATTAATTTGCATTACATCTGTCTCAGCCGCCGAGCAAGTGACATTGGCCGACGGCAGCAGTCTTGAGCTGAAAGGTATAGGGGTAGCTAGCGAATTTAGAACCGATATTTATATTGGCGCATTATATGCTCCTGTTGGTCTTGAATCTCTATCACTTATTAAAGACATCAACACACCAAAACGTATTGAAGTACGTTATTTAGCGGATAACTACTCATATAGAAAAGTCAGTCGACACTTTAAAGAACGCATTGCGATGAACAATGATCGCGAGATCTGGCAACCTATGACTCGAGAAATCGTCACCTTTTCAAGACTTTTTAAGCAAAACTTTGTCACTGGTGATGAAATTCGTATAGATTTTATCCCCGGCCGAGGCTCAGAAGTCTATTTAAACGATACATTGTTTGAGACAATCGAGAATCCGCAACTTTTTAACTTGCTGCTTGAATCATGGGTTGGCAGTGTTCCTCCATCAAAATCCTTTAAACAAGGCATACTGGGAGAACTGAGTGACTCTGAACAATCAAGTATCATTCAGCGCTATGAGAGTCTAACCCCTGTTACTGGTCGCTTTACACTGTCGACACCACAAGTTGCCGAGACAACAGAGTCAAAACCGACAGCGAATAAACAACCACAACAAACAAAGGTTCCAGAAAAAACGCCACCTAAGCAAGTGGCCAAAAAAACCGAGCCAAAAAAAGTAGAAACACAAAAACCAACACCTAAAAAAACGGTTACGAATACAAAGCCAACTCCTAAAAAGCAAGTGGCTGAAACCAAAACACCAGAAAAAAAACCAGCAGAGATTTCACAAACACCCAAAAAGAAACAAGTTACAGAAACGTCGAAACCCAAACAGCCTCCTGCGACAAAAGCAGAGCCTGAGCCCGTGGTGGAAGATGACTTCATCGATGAAGACTTAATTCGTGGCGCTTATGTAAGAGAATTAATTGCAGAAGTAAAGCAGTATCAGGAGTACCCTCGCCAAGCTCTAATTGATAGGGACGAAGGCGATGTATTAGTAAAAGTAACTATCGATCGTCAGGGTGAGGTCATAAATACCAACTTATTAGAGCGATCAGGTTCACGAACGCTCGATAAAGCCGTTCTAAAAATGGTTCGTCGAGCTTCACCATTCGCTGCTATGCCACCAGAACTCTCTGGAGAACAGTTTGAATTTGAAATTCCCTTTAGCTTTCAGCTTTAAAATGAATTCTTTCAAGCAATGAATCGTCGCAAATTCATTGCTTGAATTTAGAATTAAAATACATTTTAAATGCTAATTAATCCTGATAAACGTTCATCATAATTTATTAAAATCTTCATATTAAGTAACTGTTATCCATTCGGTACCCTTTTCTTGTGATGCAATCTGAAACTCAGCGTTTATATCAAGTCCCTGACATAAACGCTGAACGAGTTCAGGACAATTATTTTCCTCACTCAAATGCAAAGCAATCACCTGTTGCAACGATTCTTTTTTTAACCGCTTTAATAACTGTAAAGATTGATAATTGCTTAAATGCCCAAGATCACCAGCTATTCGTTGTTTAAGCATTGCCGGATATTTACTGTTAGCCAGCCGCTCCGCATCATGATTAAATTCGAGTAATAGTAGATGACACTCAGATAACATATCTAATGTATGATTGGTAATTCGTCCGGTATCAGTCAATAAACCGATTTTCTTTGCTGCTGAATAAAAAGCAAACTGAACCGGTTCTCGAGAATCATGAGGAACCGTAAAAGGAGTCACGTCTATATCACCAATTGTGATCTTTTCTCCACCGTTTAAAAAGTGCAAGTTACTAATTGACTCACAACTTTTATGCAAAGATGTGCCTCTTGTCATCCACACTGGTATATTAAATTTTTTAGAGAGCCTCGCAACACCAGAAGCGTGATCACCATGCTCATGAGTCACCAATATCGCTGAGAGCTGCTCAGCCGACACGCCTTTTGCACTCAATCGACTTTGTGTGTCTTTTAAACCAAACCCACAGTCAACCAACAAAAAAGTCGAATCAGTGGCGATCAGGGTAGCGTTTCCTTTACTCCCCGATCCCAAAGAGGTACAACGAAAGCTCACTGGTATTTATTTCGACGAGTATTACGTCCAAAAGCTTCTGATAGATGAGGATAAATTTGTGTCAACTTGGCGTCAGACAATGGTTCTCCTTCAATGTCAATAAACGTCATGGTGACGGAGCCACCTTCCTTACCACCAATAATTAACTGATAAGCGCCTTCAGGAAGATTTAATGCAACCCCTTCATCATCTCCAAACAATGATGCAAAAAAGCCAGGTTCGTTTGGCTCAAACTCAAAAAAGTAAGTACCCGATGACTGATCACGATCGGTCAATGTAAAACCAAAAGGCTCCAATACCTTTGGAGCTTTGAGCCAAAGTGTCCGCCAATCAGTATTAGCAAGTAAAGCTGCTCGGCTATCTGAGTCTGCGCCAAGAACTACATTAAAGCCCTGATTCAACTGCTTAAGTCTTTTGGCATTTTCAAGTCGCTCAAGGTAATCCATGTAACCAACAAATTCATTTAAGAACGCCGTTGCCATCTTTCGGTTTTCAGGAATACTTTTCCAACTATCTTCATCATAAGGCATAATTTGATGTGCCTGCTGTGACACAACGACACTGGATTCGCCATTACGTTCTCCTTGAGAGATCGAAAAAGCAAACTTACTTCGCTCAAATCTAGGTAAGCTGGTGCCGAAAACACTACGCCACCAAGCTTCATTATCAATCAGAACCCAGTCTGATTTTACTAAACCATTTTCTTCAATAAAACTTAACTCTTTATATTCAAAAAAAGCTTCCAACTGTTGTCGTAACTCATCAACTGGCTTCATCCAAAAGACACCTGGATTAACAGACTGACGATTTATCCGCATTCCTTGACTAACTGCTAAAACCTGCAGTGGAGGTGATTTATCCAAGCTATCTCCAGCCGGTAATTGCTGTGATTGAGGAGGAAGTTCGGGCACTCGTGCTATATTGCCAAGATGATCGGTTTTGTATTCATCCGGTACTTGTAATGGTTTAGTCTGTTCAGCTTTCAAATAATCCTTTGACGAATCGTGAATTAATCCATCCTCACTGTACAGCCAGCTGCATCCAGTCATTAAAAAGGAGGCCAAAAGTGTAATAACTGAAATAAACTTCATTAATGTTTCTCTCTTTATGCCACTAGAGACAATCGACGCATTGCGGTTAGTAAGGCGTCTCGTTCTGTTTCAAGTGTCGTCAATGGTAATCGAATATAAGGGTTAACTTTTTTCATTTGAGCCAAAGCCCATTTAACAGGAATAGGGTTGGCTTCACAAAATAATAATGTATGCAGCTCTTCTATTTGCCGCTCAATATGTAGAGCAGACTCGATATCGTTATTCAGTGTTAGCCGGCAGCGTTTCGCCATTTGCTCAGGTACCAAGTTTGCGGTGACAGAAATTACACCATCACCACCCAGAGCCATAAATTCGTGTGAGGTCGCATCATCGCCACTCAATACTGAGAATTGACCTTTGCAATGCTGAATTAGTTCCTTTGCAACGGATAATTCTCCGGTTGCATCTTTAATTCCCAATATATTGTCGTGTTTAGCTAATTCAAATACAGACTCATTATCCAGTGAAACAGCCGTTCTACCGGGAACATTGTACAAATAAACAGGATGAGTAGCGGCATCCGCTACAGCCTCGAAGTGTTTAATCAATCCGCTTTGCGACGGTTTTACGTAATAAGGTGTAACAGTTAAAAAGCCATCAATGGCTAAAACATTCAGCTTTTGGGTGATTTCTTTCGATTTAGCCGTGCAGGCCGCCCCATTTCCGACAATCACTTTCATGGTGTCACCAGAATGCTCGATAGCAACGTCGACCAACGAGATTACTTCTTCTAGCGAAAGTGCCGTTGACTCTCCAGTTGTACCAGCAACTACCACAGCCTCTGTGCCAGCTGCTTTATGCCATAAAATCAACGATTTAAATGCACCTAAATCCAGCTCTCCGGATTCTTTCATGGGGGTTACAATCGCGACAATACTTCCACTAAGCATTTTTCACCTTAAAAAACCTGCCAAGCCCCAACTATTGAGGCATAAAAATAATGCGCTATGTTACTCATCGCCCTGCCAGAGTACAAGTACAGCCAACGCAATAAAGCATATACTTGACTTAGAGCATATCAAACTACCGATTGTTTTTTGCGCACCACCTAACATAGACTAAAATCGATAGATGAATTTTTAGTCAATTCATACGAAACTACTGACAAGTCAAAATTTAACCTTTACACTTCGCAGCCATCTCAATATCAGAAGAAATATTTATATGAGTACAACATTAATTATTTCAGCAATTGCGCCCAATCGTCCGGGGATGGCAAATGACATAGCGCACCTGATTCAAGAATTCGGAACCACTATTCTGGAAAGCCACATGACCGTCATGAGCAATGAGTTTACTGTCATCATGGAAGTAACCGGTCCCTGGAACGCACTAGCAAAACTTGAGCACCAACTGCCAATGAAAGCCCATAAACTGGGCATGCTAACTATGCTTAAGCGCTCAGATAAATTGGCAGAAGAACCTCAATGGACAGCCTACCGGGTTATTATTTCCGATGTAAAAGATCGAGGAATTATTAATCAGGTCACCTCGTTTTTTGCTGAAAACCACGTAAATATTGAAGAAGTCAATTGTCGAACATTTCTTGCTCCACAAAGTGAAGCATTAAATGGTGAGTTGAAGATGACCGTGACTTTGGATAAAACACAACCATTTGATGAATTACGTTCAAAGTTTGAACAGTTTTGCAAAGTCTCAAATCTTAAAGCAGAAATCACGCCACTTAAAAATTGTTAACCAATGGTTGCAAGGTTAAATTTTATGTCGTAGATTCTTAATAAACCCATTTAACAAATCTGGAGAACAGGCATTGAGTCATTCGCCTGAAATAGGAAAGAAAGCCCCCAATTTTAACCTCCCCGCCACTGGCGACAAAAAGCTCTCTCTGAAGGATTTTAAAGGTAAACATCTGGTGATTTACTTTTATCCCAAAGATGCCACCCCAGGATGCACCACTGAAGGTCAAAATTTTCGAGATACTTTTAATAAATTTAAAAATGCCAATTGCAGCATTTTAGGTGTATCCAGAGATAGCATTAAGTCTCACGAAAAGTTTAAAGAAAAACAAGCGTTTCCATTTGACTTACTATCAGACGAAGACGAAGAAATGTGCAAAGCCTATGACGTCATAAAACTTAAGAAACTTTATGGCCGTGAATATATGGGTATTGAACGCAGTACATTTCTGATCGACGCCAACGGAAAGTTAAAAAAAGAATGGCGTAAAATAAAAGTCAAAGGTCATGTAGACGAAGTATTGGCAGAGGTAAAAGCCTTAAACGCTTAACGCACCAATACATCAGCTTTTATTCTTGTTCGATCGGTACTATCCAACAATGAGGTGGCTCTATGACCAGAAGAAAGTTCAAAGGCAAGCGTATATTCGTACTGGATACCAATGTACTGATGCATGATCCCTCTGCTTTATTTCGATTTGCAGAGCATGACATCTACATTCCCATGGTGGTACTTGAAGAGCTGGATGCCGGAAAGAAAGGGGTTTCCGAAGTTGCTCGAAATGTTCGGCAAGTCAGCCGATACCTTGATGAACTGATGAATGGTGCATCCAGTGAAGAAATTGAACAAGGACTTCCATTATCCAATACACCTCTGGTCAATGATGAAAAAACCCGCGAAGGTCGATTATTCTTTCAAATCCGAGAACATCAAGACTCACTGCCCACTTCGTTACCTGGCACCAAAGTCGATAACACGATATTAAACATCGCACTGCGGTTAAAAGAGCGGCACAGTGATCGTCAGGTCACTCTAGTTTCCAAAGATATAAACTTAAGAATTAAATCAAAAGTTGTTGGCGTTCACACCGAAGATTACTACAACGATAAAGTGCTCGATGAAATTGAGCAGCTTTTCACTGGCACTGAAGCTTTGCCCGATGATTTTTGGGAAACGCACAGTCGAGAAATGGATTCCTGGCTCGAAGAAGGCCGAACTTTCTATAAAGTTAATGGCCCCCTTGTCAGCCAGTGGAGCAGTAATATGTTTCTATATTCCACCAGTGGCGATAACTTTGAAGCGATTGTCCGAAAAATTGATGGCGATCAGGCAACCATTGAGCTAGCCAAAGACTTTCATGGTAGCCATCAAAATGTCTGGGGGATTACTGCACGCAACCGGGAGCAAAATTACGCGTTAAATCTTTTAATGGATCCTGAAATTGACTTTATTTCACTGCAAGGTCCAGCGGGCACCGGAAAAACCTTACTGGCGCTTGCCGCTGCTCTTGAGCAAACCATAGAGCAAAAACTATACAAAGAAGTTGTAGTCACGCGAGTCACTATTTCCGTCGGCGAAGATATCGGTTTTTTACCCGGCACTGAAGAAGAAAAAATGACCCCCTGGATGGGCGCCTTTATGGATAATCTGGAAGTACTGGCACCCGGCTCCAGCGAAGATGACTGGAGCCAACAAGCGACACAAGATATCCTTCGTAAATGGTTAAAAATTCGGTCGCTTAACTTTATGCGTGGACGAACGTTTCTAAATAAATTTTTAATCATTGATGAAGCACAAAACTTAACGCCAAAACAAATGAAAACATTAATCACTCGTGCTGGCCCAGGAACAAAAGTTGTATGCTTAGGCAATGTTGCTCAAATAGATACGCCTTACTTAACTGACACGGGCTCCGGTCTGACTTATGTGGTTGACCGTTTTAAAAAATGGCAGCATTCTGGCCATATAACCTTACAGACTGGCGAGCGTTCTCGTCTGGCAGATTTTGCCTCACAAGAACTGTAAATCTAAAGTTTATATGCCTTTAAAATACATAAGCGGGATTCAACATCCCGCTTTTAAACATTTGATGCCTAGTAGGGCTTTTCGTAACTAAGCTGCTTCAACAGCCTCGTCATCATCGGATGTTTTCACTTCTTCCCAAGCTGTTATAACGGCTTTAACCAATGTCGCTAATGGAATAGCAAAAAACACGCCCCAGAACCCCCAAATGCCACCAAAAAACAGTACCGCAATAATGATGGCAACCGGGTGAAGATTAACTGCCTCGGAAAATAGAATAGGCACCAGTACATTACCGTCCAGAGCCTGAATGATTCCGTACGCAATCATTAGCCAGATAAATTGCGTGTCGAAGCCCCATTGTATGTACCCCATTAATGCAATGGGGATAGTAACCACAGCAGCACCTATATAGGGAATTAACACTGAAAAGCCCACAAGCACACCGAGTAACAGCGCGTATCTGAGTTCCATAAAACTAAATACGATAAAGCTGAACATACCAACGATGAATATTTCCAGCACTTTACCCCGTATGTAATTTCCTATTTGTGCATTGACCTCAATCCATACTTTATTGGCAAGATAACGCTCTTTTGGTAACCAGCGTAAACACCAGTTTATAATTACATGCTTATCTTTCATAAAGAAGAACAGCATCAAGGGAACCAGAATCAAATAAACCAACAATGCAGCGGCATTCAATAAAGAACTGAATGATACCGACACCACTATCTCACCAAGTCCACCCATTTTGTCACCCAGTGATTGATACAGCTCATTCACCTGTTCTACCGTTATAAAATTAGGATATTGTGAAGGCAAGGCTTCTAATGTGGTTTTCACTTTACTTAACATCATGGGCGCTTCGGATACCAGATTTTCCAGTTGCTTCCAGATAAGCGGAATCACTCCGAGACTCAATAATAAAGCCACTCCAATAAAGCCGCTAAATACAATCATGACACACCAGCTTCGAGTTAACTTTGTACGCTCACAGGTTTGCACGACCCACTCAAGCAAATACGCCAATACTATGGCGACAAATACTGGCGCCAGAATCTCTGACAAGGTCAAAATCAATAAAAAGCCGGCAAGTAGAATCATCAATAAGATGACAGCCTGGGGATCAGAAAAATTTCGTTTAAACCAACGAATGAAAAGTTTAGTCATAACTGGCCTTTTGCTTGGTAATGGTTCAGTCCAGCTCGTGATTGCATGTCACTGTCACGATCAGTTCTGCATTGTCAGTTTTTTCAAGCTGCACACAAATATTTAATTTGACTTGCAGCTTACGTAAATCTTTATATAGCGAAATGTCAAAAGTATGAAAATGAAAACAATCACCCGGCTGAGCTTTTCGCAACAGCTGCTTGGCTCTAACAAGCGACATTGGACACTTTATTTCACGGTAATCATAGTAGTTTTTAAGTTGTGTGATGCTTGTTTTCAAATCCGTCACTAAGTGCTACTGTAAAGTAGCTATTGTAACGATAAACTCTAGAGCTTTATACTGCTAAATAAAGCGATGATCATCAAGTTTCTCTATTTAAAACAAAATCGTAACCTCTCGATGCTATTCGTTTTGTACGGGAACTTTATTGAATTATTACTATCTTATAACCAAGCTAAGCAATGAGACAGCCCAAAACCTTGAATGCTCTAATACCCCAGATAACGTCGTTACTCACAAGTGTTGTAATTTTTGGTAGCACAGCCTTTGCAGCCTCTAACCAGCTGCCAGACATGGGCAGCAGTACGTCTCGCACTTTATCCATTCAGCAAGAGCAAGCTATTGGTGACGAATACATCCTTGGTGTCAGACGGTACTTACCTTTAGCGAACGATCCTCTGGCTGTCGATTACATTAATCACATCGGCTTTCGGCTGGTTGAACAAAATCCGGAAGCTCAAGATAGAAAGTTTTATTTCTTCCTGGTGAAAGATGCAACTTTAAATGCTTTTGCTTTGCCCGGAGGCTATATCGGCACGCATACCGGATTGGTCACGGCTGCAGAAAATGAGAGTGAGCTAGCCGCCGTTCTTGGACACGAAATTGCCCATGTCACACAACGTCACTTGGCAAGGCGTCTGGAACTGCAAAACCAGCTATCTTTTCCTGCCTTGGCCTCATTTATAGGTGGTATCATCGTTGCCAGCCAAAATCCTGAAGCCGGTATTGGTATGATGGCAACGGCACAGGCTGGTGTAAAACAAGCACTCATCAATCATACTCGCGAAAATGAAAAAGAAGCGGATCGGGTGGGAATACACGCCATGAGCCGAGCTGGATTTGATCCAGAAGCTGTCGCCGCGTTTTTCGAAAAAATGCAACAAGCCACACGCTATTTGCGAAAACCACCTGAATTTTTGATGACCCACCCAGTTTCTCAAACACGAATTTCAGATGCGCGAGCTCGAGCCCGTTCTATGCCAGCCCCTTATGATCCTGACTCGCTCGATTTCCACCTAATAAAATCTCGACTTGGCGTGAGTACTGAAAAGATTAATTCCAGTAAGTATCAGGAGAACGCCAAACGGTATCAAAACGATAAAGTAACTCAGGAAGTAGAGCTGTATGAGTTTGCCCTACAATCCACTTTAAATGAGTCCTACAATACCGCAATATCCATTTTGACCCAGCTATACCTTAAGCGCCAACGAAACCTTATCTATCTGGTTAGCCTTGCTGATGCCTATATCGCAGCAGGACAACCAGCTAAGGCAATGCCATTTTTGGAAGCCGAGTTAAAAACCACTCCCACAAGCTACCCTCTTATTATGACTTATGCCAGAGCGTTAATTGATAACGAACAACCCAGAGCTGCACGCGCTATTTTACTTGAGCATGCTTACTCAGGCCGCACAGAGCCACAAATATTTCAATTACTGGGAGAAGCTCAAAGTCTTTCAGGCTTTGTTGATGAAGTCCATGAATCACAAGGTCAATATCTCTACGCCACCGGCGACTTGGAAGGTGCACTGGCACAGTTCGAACTCGCCATTGGCCGCAGTTCAGATGATCCCTATGCATCCACCAGAATACAGGCAAAAATTGATAAAATTCGTTTTATATTACGGCAACGTAAAACGCGACATTAGCATCTTTTGCAATCAATATTCAGCTTCTGGTTATTGAAACAGGCTAGACACCACATAGTGCTTTGCATAGACTAATGGATTAGTATCATCCATTAATAGAGTTTCCTTATGATTAAAAAAACAACAGCGTCAATATTACTGGCAGCTTCGCTATTTACTCACTCAATTTATTCTCATAATGAAAGTGCTGAAAAATGCATTGATATTATTGATAATTTGGAGCGGCTTACTTGTTACGACCAATATTTTAAGGCTGAAAACAGACAACACGAGCCAAACAACAACTTAAGTCAAACTCAATCAGTCCAGAATTCGGAAAACATACAAACCTACATTAAGAAAGACGAAAACAAAGTTAGTAAGGACTTATTTGGTCTTGAAAAAGAAGTAGTAAACCAAACACCAGATGAAATAACCAGTAAAGCTATCGGCGAGTTCAAAAGTTGGAACAAAAAAATGCAAGTACCCCTTAAGAATGGTCAAGTTTGGCAAGTTAAAAATTCTAGAAGCTTATATTACCCGGTTACTAACCCTAAAATAACCATTAGCAAAGGCGTCCTTGGTTCTTTTTATATGAGTATTGAAGGGATAAACCGAAGGCTTAAAGTTATGCGAGTAAAGTAAAAGAGACCAGACTCCTATGTGCGTGATTCATAGAGATAGTTTCAATATCATACGACTCTATGAACAAAGAAATTCGACAACGGTTAAAGTAGATTAAGCTTTACAGAGAAACAAAAAGTGCAGATCTGGTGTGTCGCAGATGCAGTATATCCAGGCCGACTCTTCGTAAGTGGTTAAGTCGATACAAAGAACAAGGGCTAGACGATCTACAGGACATACGTCCTCACAGCTCTCCCGATACCAAAGTTAATGAGCAAGTTAAGACATATTCTAAGCCTTAGAAAAGAGTGAAAACTTGGCGCAAGAAGGATTCAAACTAATTAACCTCAGATCGGTTTAAGCCATAACAAGCGATTGAAACTCTTCACAGTTGATATTGAGTGGTGGCTTACTATCTTTAAGACAATACGCCACAAGCCCTCCGACAAGATTTAACATAAACCCATGAACGCTACGATGACGTGAATGCTCTATCTGAGTGACGTTTTTAAGCTGGTCATTGATAGTTTCAATAATAAACCGCCTGGACAGCATAGCCTTATCCCATGCCGACAATAGCTTGGCTTTCATGTTTTTACGCACCTGGGTGATAAGTTCAACACCTTGCTCACGCAGATTGCTGGACAAGGCTTTACTGAGTATAGCCCTTGTCGCCATAGAGCTTGCCGCGCCACAACCATCTTGATGGGCTTTAATGATACTACCATCGATAAATAACCATTCAGGATCATTGTCACAAGAAAGCGCTCGAAACAGTTTTTCTAGGACGCCTTTTTTCGACCATAAATTAAAGCGTCTGAATACCGTGCTCCACTGACCAAATTCCTCAGGCAAATTTCTCCAGGGAACGCCTGTTCTCATGCGGTATAGAATGCCTTCTAGTGTCATCCTATGCTCGTATTTATTGTACACTCGACCACTATGAGTCATTAAAATTTTTAGTTGTTTCCAGGTGTTATTTGTTAGCATGAGTCTTGGCATGATAAGTCAGGTGTGGTTGGTTTTTGGCGAAACAAATTATACCTGAATATCATGCCTGCTTATTTTATAAGCAAAGATCAACACGCTCTAATCAGCATTAGCAATATGCTTCTTTTTTATTGGCTTAATATCCCTTAAAAGCTATGGGCGTAAGGACACCTTCAGATACCAGAATCTACCTTGTGGATCATACAACCCTGGCAAATAACTGTTTAAGTCACACTGTGTACACAACGGAGGGTCTTGATCAAACAGGTTTCTAGCACCCAGTGCAAAGTCAGCGTCCATACCAGCCAATTGAGTGTTATAGCCTAATTGGAAGTCAACATAGTAAGTTTCATCCATAATATTCGTAGAGAATGAATCATCAACGCTACTAGGGTTCGAACAAAGGCCTAGGTTAGTTAAGCTATTTGCCGTACCATCCAAAAAGTCAGAGCAACTTTCATAAATTTTGGACATATATCGAACCGTAGTGCTTGCAGACCAGCTGTTGAGAGACCAATCTACAGTCAGGTCATATTTCCACTCAGGAATAGCGCGATCTGGATTACTACCAAACTCTTCACCGTCAAAATCACGACCAAAGAACGAATCTCTGTAATATTCAACAAAGGTATTTCGCCAGGTTATTCCTAAGCGGCCCCAGTCAAGTTCCTCGGTGGAAATGTTCAGCTTGAAATCTGTACCGGCAGTTTCAATGCCAGTTTTGTCGAGGTTTTGTAAACCATTTCCAAAACTGGTAATTCCACCATTTCCTCCTCGAGCAATACCAAAACACTGCTCATCGTTGTTTAGCAAAACACAGTTATTTAACTGAGTTTGAGCATCAAGAGCTTGAATGGGGTTTTTAATTTCATGATCATAAAATGTTAACTCAAAACCAATGTTATTCCAGGTATTCGAGTTTCTGAACCAGTCTGGACTATACACAGCCCCCCAAGTGAAGCTTTCAGATTCTTCAGGATTTAATTGAGGGTTTCCACCGGTATTCACCGAAATTTGAGTTTGGCCTAGAGAGTCTAGTGCTTGAAAATCAATGTTTGGCCAAATATCCAAGCATCTTTCTTGAACAGACGATGAGGCATTGACACAAGGATCGCTCATGCTTTGATCGTTTCTTGCACCTTCATTAAACAGCTCTCCAATGGATGGTGCGCGAAATCCTTCTGAAACTGTTGCTCGAAGAGACAACTCTTCTATTGGACGCCATAACACGCCAAACTTTGTCGTTGTTGCATCAAAGCTTGTATTCGCTGAAGTATTGTACTCAGAACGACGAACCGCAGCAGATACTTCTAAATACTCAGCACCGCTAACACCTGAAAGTAAGGGGAACTTAGTTTCTAAGAAATACTCGTCTACATCGTAGGAACCATTGGTTGGGCTTGCAGGAATCCCCATGGTTTCGCCACTAGCCGCTATCGCGTCTGGTTCAAAAAAGCCACTTTGAACACGATGTTCATAACCCGCAGCAAAACCAGCGTAGCCCGCAGGCATTTCAAATAACTCACCATTGATATTAGCGTTGAATAGTTGAATTTTATTTTGGCTAGCATCTTTTTGAGTAAAGGAAATGTAATCCAGCATTTGCTGTGAAATTGAATTACGACCAAAAATATTCAAAGGCACACATAAAGGATCTGCCTGACATTCCGACAATGGCCCTAATGCTCTTTTTATACGAGCCGCGTTAAGTGCACCGGTTTTAATCTGGCTGGCACGGTTTGTCCCCCATGACATGGACACATCCCAATAATAAGCCGACTGCCCAGTATCGAAGGTTCCTTCCAAGCCAGTTGTAAAGTAATAGGTGTTTACATCCTGAGAATACTGACGCGGACCATTTTCAATGGGTCGACGGCCAGCAAATATGAAGTTATTTTCATCCAGTGTGACACCGAATGGATTGTAAGGATTAGTCACATCAATACTGACGGTATCAGCAATACCACCAGTGCCCGCATCAGGTCCTATGAAGATAGGCTCTGGTGCAGCCTGATTTTTTGAACGTCGGTTATTAAACATGGCCTGTGTAAATAAAGTGACATCATTGCTTAAGTCATAAGTCGCACGAGTAAAAACATTTGTACGCTTACTTGGCGTTACATATAAGTTAAAGGCAGCATAATTGAATCGATCATCGTCGGTGAAATCATGAAAATCCGAAGGGTAATTTAAATTCCCTGCATCGCCATTAGGGGTTGTACTAACCACATCACCGTTACCGTCAAAAAATACAAATCGCCCAAACGGTGTCGCGGAACTGCCACGGGTATTGCCGGTACCAAACAGAGGCTCAGTCGCAAGTGAGCGGTTTTGAGAGTAAACCACATTTTGATCCACATGGCTGAAACTGGTGACGATACTGTGGCGTGCGCCCGTTGCACCAAAAGTCATATCAAAACTGGTGGTTTCACCGTCTTCGATATCGGCGATAAAGTCACCGAAGCCACCATATGAGGCGTTCATCTCCCAACCATTAACATCTTTACGAGTAATGATATTCACCACACCAGCTATCGCGTCTGAACCATAAATGGATGACGCACCATCTTCGAGAACTTCAATGCGATCAACAATAGCCAAGGGCACTGTGTTTAAGTCAACGGAACTAGAAACACCACTGGCAGAAGAACCACTGACCCAACGGCGACCATCAACTAAAACTAAGACTCGATCGGAACCTAGGTGACGCATGTCCACTTCTGCACCACCGGCACCAACACCACCACCATCGGATGGCATACCAAAGTTACCACTGCTGTTAAATCTGGTATTTAATGCCGCTCCTGAAGTGGACATTTTTTGCAACACATCAGCCACGGAAGTTAAACCTGTTTTAGCCAGGTCATCTCTGTCGAGTGTTAAAACAGGTGCATTACCTGCCGCTTGGGATTGACGAATTCTAGAACCTGTGACAATTACTTTTTCATCTTTCGCAGCATCGTCTTCGGCTGCGTAAACTGGTCTATCCAGTAGAGAAGAAAAAGCGAGTGGGATCAAGGCAAGCTTGAAGTGCTTTTTGGTAATCATAAGGATTAACTCCCTTTTTGTTTGTTTTTTTTGAGTTAATACTTGTCTAATACATCGCTACTCAAGGTAGATTTAGCAAGTATTCTGCTACGTAACCTTACCCTAAAATAATTTTATTGAAAACTTGTTTAGGTTCTCAGTTGGAGATGAGCTTAGATGTTCTGAAATTCAAGTAAAGTAGAATAAAAAAGAATGTTTAATTGGCCATTAAATCACTGGAGTAAAATAACTTTCCATTATTGTTAATGATGATTGCTGAGACATCATCAAGACTATTGATAAGTGCAAGTCCCTTCTCTGCACCAAGCACAAAAACGGATGTTGATAATGCATCAGCTGTTATTGAATCGTTAGCAATTACCGTTACACTGATACTTTGTTTTGATGAGCGTCCCGTAGATGGATCAATAATGTGATGTATTCGCTCATCATTATGAATAAAAAAGCGCTCGTAATCACCTGATGTTGAAATAGCGACGTTCTCTGCTGGCAACTGTGTTAAAACTTTATTCTCTTGTCTAGGATGCTGAATTCCAATTGACCAGAGTCGTCCACGCTTATCGCCTAATAACCGACTGTCACCGCCAGCTTGAACAAACGCGTGAGAAACATCAGCCTTCTTTAATAGTTCAATGCATTTATCCACCGCATAACCTTTTGCAATTCCACCTAAATCGACTTTTACATCTGGCTTTTTAAACGCAATGGTGTTGTGGGTGTCATCTAAAACTAGACTTCGATAATTAATGAGTGTTTTAGTGCTTTCAATAATTGCATCGGATGGAAATTTATTATCGCGGTAATCATAATAAAATCCAACGCTTGCAAAAGTAATATCAAAAGCACCGTCACTGAGTGTTGAAAAATGAACCGATTGTTTAACGACATCAAACAATTCATAAGAGACTTTTACAGCTTGCTCGCCCGCTAATTTATTAAGCTGGGATAATTGACTCGATTCAATATAAGGACTCATTAACTGATCAATACGATTCATTTCATCAACGACGGATTGAATCAGTTTATTTGCCCGTTGCTCATCAGGTTCCCATAACTCAACTTTAGCCTGAGTGCCCATAACGTCAAAGCTGTGCTTGTGCCAGTTAGCATAGACATTACTCAACATGCCTGTCAGCAACAGAGCCAGTAGATACTTAATCATAATAAAACTCAAAAAGGTAAATTATTGGGGAGCAAACACAACAGGGTAATTTCCTTCCCAAACAGCCACATTCATAGCGCCAAAATCAAGGCGTTTAATGGCAAACACCAGTCGTTTTTCAAGCTTAGGATCGTTTAGTTGACTGCTGACAATTGAAACATTCGATACATTACCTGAT
This sequence comes from Pleionea mediterranea, assembly GCF_003148745.1. GTDB lineage: Bacteria > Pseudomonadota > Gammaproteobacteria > Enterobacterales > Kangiellaceae > Pleionea > Pleionea mediterranea. The sequence goes on from NZ_QGGU01000003.1 coordinate 301,438, forward strand.
GGTTCAATTCTCAACTTAAAGACTACAGTGCCTTGCAGAGAAGGATTTTTTCTTAACGCTCGATTATAGGCGGTAAAAATTCGACCTTGATTTCTATCAAATGTCAGCTGAATATTCTCACTGGTTCGAACGCTACCTTTTCCACTTGAAGATTTTGACTTTGCTTTCGCAGCAACACCTTTTATTTTACTGGTAACCGCTGTTGTTCCTTTGCCTTTTAATGCACCACCGCCACCTTGACTAGTACTGGCTTTAGAAACATTGATTCCGCCACTGTCAGCCATTGCCGAGTCACCAATAATTTCTCGAGTGGCCTCTGTTTCGGTAGTACCAGCCGTTGTTAAATTAGTATCTTCGGTCAGCTGAGTAACTGTTTCACTGTCTCTTAAGTCTGCGAACACATCAAACACAGCGGCTTTTTCTTTTGCAACTTCTTTCGCAGATTTGCTGTCGGGTTGTTTTGCAATTTCTTCCGGTTCGGGCGTTGGCTCAGGTTCTTCTGGCTTTTTCTCTTCCGGCTTTTTCTCTTCAGGTTCTTCTTTTGGCTCTTCTTTCGGAAGCTCTGGTTCAACCGGTGGAGGCTTTACTTTTTTCTGCTCTAGTACCAACTTCACTAAGCGATCAGGCACTTTATTGATTACCCGAACATCTTTTGGAACATCGATCCATGGAATAATCACACCAAAAATCAGGCAAACGATTAATATCGAAATGACTATTTTTCGAAATCGTTTTGATTCCTGCTCTGGTTGCTCCCAGGCCAACATCATTTCAACCTGAGGATAGCGACTGGAAATAACCTGATTTTTTAATCGTGGAGCATTCATCATTTACTCCGAGATTGATTCTTTATCTGACTTTTTGACAACCGCCAGAGAAATATCTTTGTAATTGGTTTCGCTCAAGGTATACAAAATACGTTTCAGCAGTTTATAAGGAATTTCTTTGTCACCCATTATAGTAACAGCGCCAGGCTCTTCCGGCTCAGTAGAAATAGACAGTCGCTGTGCAAGCTGACGCTCAAGCTCTTGCTTTAAACCTGAAATAATATTGCTATCACTTTCAATTATTTCGGATGCCGTTGCGACTTTACGACCTTGTACAATTAAATTGTCGTTGTTCACCATAATCAACAAGGTCTCTTCCGGTAATTGTTGCGATGATGATTTAGGTAATTGCACAGATTTTGTTGACGGTAATTGTTCCACGGTCGATGAATTAACCAGTAAAAAGAAAACCAGAATGGTAAAAATATCCATCAATGAAACCAGGTGAAGCGCGCCTTTTCCATATCGTTTATGGTGACGCTCCATACGCTTGGCTCGAGCAGAAAGTTTCATTGACTTGTCCCTCCGCCAGATTGCGAAGAAACATTAGCCGGTGCGCTACCAATAGAAATATCCGGAAAGAGTTCGCCAAATACAATCGTTTTATTGTTATCGGATTCCTGCTCTGTTTTAACTAATCGAACCGCGTCCATAGTTTGAATCAATACATCGTACTCAATATTTTCTTCCAGCAATAACGTTATTGCAGTTTCATCTTTAAAGTCAGGGTTAGCTTTAATAGTTTGTAACGACTCGTTTAGCTTATTGAAATCATAACCTTGCTCGGTATTCTCGATGGTAATAAAACCACCAGAACTGCGTTCAGCAATTTCCAGTCGATTCTCTCGAACAATCACTTCAAGTGCTTTTTCAGGCTCATCAGCTTTTGTCGGGGGTGCGCCAGTACCCGGTAAATTTAGATTTAAAATAGATACTTGAGAAAACACTGCCGTAATCAACAGAAACGGAACCAGTACCACCATTAAGTTCATAAAGGCAGTAATGTTAAGATCGGCATTAACTTCTCTTGATCGCTTAGCCCGGCGCTGCCACATATCAGTCTCCTAGATTACGCTTGTGGCTTTACTGCAGCTTTTGCAGCAGGACGTGTTTTTGAGCTTTCAATTGGCTTTGCGGCACGGATGACATTCACGAATTTCACCGATGCCATCTCAAGACTATCAATAATTTCCGTGGTTTTAGTTTGCAGAAAAGTAAACGACAACAATAATGGGATCGCAGCCATCAGACCAAATGCCGTTGTATTCATCGCCACAGATATACTGGCCGATAATAAGTTGGCTTTTTCTGAAGGATCAACATTTGCTACAGCGGTAAATGCAGCAATCAAACCCAGTATTGTTCCTAATAAGCCCAGCAAAGTCGCTATATTTGCAAAGGTCGCCAGATACTGTGTTCGCTTCTCAAGCCTCGGCATGATCTCCATTAGCCCTTCTTCCATTGCCATTTCGAGATCGTCGTGACGACGACCCTGGCCAAACTTACTAAGTCCGTAGGCTAAAATACGGCCCAGAGCAGCATTTGAGGTTGATGCAACATTTAAAGCCTGACGAAAATCCCCTTTATTCAAAAGGGGTAATAACTTCTTCCAGACCTGCTGGTTTTTTGACTTTACCAGCTGCAAGTAAATATAACGCTCTACTGCAATAGCAACACCCAACGCCATCACTATCAGTATCGGATACATAAAAGCACCACCTTCCTGGAAAAACTCCACGACGGTCATGATAAACCCTTTTTCTTCTACCGGCGCAGCGGTCGTTGCACTCTGTGCAAGCGCAAATATAGCCAACCCCTTCATATCTAATGCTCCGTTTGTTTTACCGTTAAACTAAACAATCAAGTATATAGCAGCTATGCCAATTGTTAAGGCGCAAGCTGTAAATTTGAGATAAACATCACTGTTCAATTGGTTTTTGAGATTCTGAACCTTGATGCAACTGCTGATAAAGTTTTATTTTTCGCTGAAAAACATGTTTCTCTACAGGACCGTAAACTTCATCAACAATCCGCCCCTGTATCGGTGACACAACATTCTCGGGCCCTTTTTTCCAGGGCACTATATACAACACGTTAGGCAGCTCTTGATTGCCTTTGATGGTTAAACCAAGCTGCGAATTTTCAACCACTGTTGTTGCCCCTTCCGAGCTGTCACTTTCCGCAGCATTTATGGATAGGTGAAAGAAACAGACAAAAATAATACCCATCAACCGATTGATTGTACGCATTACTGACTCTCCTGCGGCATTCGCCGTTTTAAATCAATGATCCAGTTTTCAACTTTTTCATCTGCGTTAACAATGTTTAAATACTGTTCAAATGAAGTCAAAGCTAGGGTCAAATTCTGTAAGTATAAGTCGGCTAAAATCCCCAGGTTTAAATAAGGTTTAGGGTAATCTGGGGCAACCTGAATAGCTTTTTCATAAGCCAGTTTTGCCGAGTCAAAATCACCGGTAATTCGATAAATAACCCCTTTCATATTAAGAGCTGGGGGGTATTCGTTTCTAACCTCTAATGCAGCTGAAACACTGTCTAATGCGAGGTCATGATTATTTTGCTTTAACGCAATAATGGCAATATTCATATCCACTTGCGGATAATTGGGAAACTGTTTCTTTGCGTCAGACAATACATTCAATGCAGAATCATATTGTTCCGATTGTACCAATTGCTGAGCCTCTATTAATAATTGACTTAGCGCATCTGGCAAAGGTTCATTGATATAATATTCGCCTTGTGCCAACTGATTTTTGACCGCTTGTTCTTGCGCAATGGCGGTAGCTTCTTTCGATGACTGAGTGGCACAAGAACACAACAAACCGATAAATGTAATCTTCGCGAGAAATCTTAACACCCGATGCTTTTTCATCATTAATTCTAAAAAGCATTTCATAACGACTGTCCTCCAAACCATGGTTCAATAGCTTCCTGTTTGTTGTAGCGGGCGGGTTGCAAGGCTGCCAATGCTTCAAAAGAACGCTTTACCCAGTCGGTGTAAATATTATTCAATACTCTGTCAGAATTGGAACTGAAAATCTCGATGGCTTTTTCTTCAATGGGATAAGCCTGATCCTCAATTAAAAATTGATACTCCTCAAGCTCATCTTCACTCATGCCACCCGGCCTTTCAGACTTTAAAATAGCCCTTGCCAGATTCAGATACAATTGCCCAACACGATGGGTACTGGCTGTTGTGTATTCTGCCACTTTAAACTGCCCAATAGCGCCATAGGCTTTTAACGCTTTATCCATTGCTTGTCGTTTTTGTTTCAACGATCGTTGCAATGGCAGCGTTAACGAAATCGACTGAAAGCTTTGATACAAGGGCTCAGCCAGTTCAAAAGCGGAGCGAGCCGCAAGGAAACGGGTTCTATCGGTGTTTTTATTGCCACCTGAGCGATAGTCAGAAATTATTTTATTACGCCAGAAATTACTTTTCGATTGATCACCAATTTGCTGATACAAATCAATCAATTTTGCCTGCGCTTCAATTGCTTGTAAAAATGGTGGCTGATGATTCCAGTAATAAGCTTTAAAAGCCTCTATGGCTGAGTCAATATTGTTTGCTTTTAAATACAAATCCGCCACATACCACTGAATTTCTCGTGCTTTTTGAGGATCTTGCTCACGACTGCCTATTCGTTGATAAGCATCGGCAGCATCCGACCAATTTTCCAGTTTTTCATATACCAGAGCCAACTTTTCATCCAGCCCTTCTGCTAGAGGGTGAGATGAAAAACGACCTCTAAAGCCTTCAAGTGCCAATTTAGCGTTTTGCCACTGCTGTAAATTCATCATCAGTGTCGCGACATCTATTTCAGCATTGGGCCGAATACTTGCATTAGGCTCAACAACTATCATTCTCTGATACTCGGCAATGGCAAGAGGCCAGTTTTCTTGCTGCTTATACGCTTCAGCCTGTTTATATATTGTTTGAGCGCGTCGCTCTTTAAAGCTCTCGCGTTGATTATTCGGCAATGCAACTTCATTCAATACTCGCGTTATGGCTTTTTCTGCATCAACATACTGTTGTAAGTCAAATAAACCATTAGCAATTATAATTTTTGCTCGATCAATTTCTTTATTTTCTTTTAGACCGGGTAAACTGAGCAATTTTTCCGCAGAGGAGATGGCTTCTGGAATCCTGTCATAAGCCAGTAACTGCTCGGTTGCACGAAGTAATAACGATGAGGCCTGAACAGAGTTAGGGAAATATTCCGCAAACAATAAAGAATAATTTATCGATGCTTCTCGATATTGTTTTAATTGAGGTGATTCCGACTGGCCTTTTGGAAGATTCGCTTTCTCTTGTTGCTCAAGCGCCTGATAAGCCAGCAATATATTATAGGCAGCCTGCTCTTTTTTACTGTACTCCTGATATTGGTAGGCAATCACATCGAATGCTTTTATTGCTTGTAGGTATTCTTTTGCGTCAAACAATGCCTCAGCCATTAAAAAGTGATAGGGCGCCTTTTGGTTATCGTCTTTCAGCAATACTAAAAAGTGACTGTACCACTCTGCAGCAACCATATAACTTTGTTTATTTTTTTCAGATTGAGCCGTCGCATGGTAGTGACTGGATACTTCTTCCAGGTTTTTAACGATATCTTGTTGCAATGACTGCTTTAATGTTTCAGGTGCTTCCTTGTAATAGTCGCTTTTAACACCAAATTGAGTTAAGAACTGTTCTTTAGCAGGTAAAACAAGTGAAGGGAACCCGCCATCAATGTAGGTATCCACCACCTTTAGTTGAAAATTTGCCGCTTTTTGATGCATAGGGTTTGTTTTTACAAATGTTAAGTAAGTGGCTGCTGCATCCTGAAAACGCTCTTGCGATAAATATAATTGAGCAAGGTTATCGTAAACATCTGGCTCGTATGGTTTATGCCCCTGTGAAGCGAAATAATTTTCAACGGACTCGGCGCCCGATAAGTGATAGAAAGATAACGAGATTGCACGATAAGTATCTTTAACTAATTCGTTGGCCACCACTTTCAAATCATCCGTCATGCCTGCATCGGATTCTAGCCGTTCAAGCAATGGGAAAAAATCATCAAGAGCACGTTCATAATCCACCAACTTAAATAACGACCAACCATGTTTGTACAATGCTTTATTGTAAAAATCGTTACTATCACCCGCCTCTAATACTTGCTGATAAGCTTCTGCGGCTCTGGAAAAATCTTTTCTTAAAAAATAGGCTTCGCCACGTCGAAACTGGACTTCTAACATTTCGGGTGAAGACTCATGAACTTCGGTCAATCGATCAAGTTGCTGTAAAGATTCCTCAGTACGCCCTTCAAGCGCAAGTGCTCTGGAGAGTTGGTATCGTATGCTGGCATCGTCAGCTTGTTTAGGAAAGTCATCAATTACTTGCTGGTAAAGATCCGCTGCTTTTTGATAGCTGGCATCACCAATAGCACTTGGCAAAGACTCAACAGTTCTCCCATCTGCAAGCAATGCATTTTTTTCTTCTGCAAGCCGCATGGTCAAATCGGCTAACCGTCGTGTCGCCTGACGCTTCACTTCTGCATGAGGTGATTGCATTAACCGTAAATAAGCATTAATCACCTGATCGGCATCCACACTGTCAATACTGGACTTGGGTACAACTACTTTCTGCTCACCAATAAAACTGACTCGAGGAGCCATATCTTCCAAGGGTATTTTTGCGCCACCAGCATCAGAAAGACCTAACATAGCGCAGGATGACAGCAATAAAATACAAGCAATAATCAACACCAGGTTGCGAACAATCATTGCGGCTGCTCCAACATTCGGCTGATGGCTTCATCCTGAATTTTTGCAATGGACAATTCAGTTTGTGCCAATAAAAAGTCCAGTTCCTGCGTGCGTTTCTCAAGTTTTTTAATTAATACCTGCTCCATCGACTGGCTAGATACATCAAGATTAATGTTTACTTCGGCAATTAAATCTTCTATTCGACGTTGCAACTGATTGATTCGCGCGTCGTAATTTAAAAAGCGGACGCTGGCTCTTGAGTCTGCTGATTGTAATGATGTTCTACGTACGGCCAACTGTTCCAACGCTTTTCCTGCAGCTTCTAGTTCTGATGTAAGTCGGTAATGCTTTGGACCATAGCGTTCAGCTATTGACCAGAGTAACGCGCCATACACTCTGCGCCATTGCTCTTTTTGCTCGCTCATATCGAACGATGGATTATCAGTTGATTGCGCATCCACTTTTTCAATGCTTGATTTAAGTGCCATCAAGTCATTGTAAAGTTCTAACTCCTCTGCATTGGCCAGTAACCAAATATCATCTTGTTTTTGCTGTTTTTTTATTTGCTTTTGTAAAGTGTTGTATTTTTCCTGCAGTTCAGAACTAAGCAGTTCACTGGATTTTTTATCAACTATTGGCTTTAAGTTTTGATATCGTTGTTGGTGATTACTTAACATTTGCTCAAATACAGGCAACTGTCTAGACCACTCCCCCAACACACGTTTTAAATGAGACATTTCCTGAAAACGTTGAAAGAACTGGTTGAACTGATTTTCTGAAACAACATCTTGCAAGTAATATTCAATGGCATGCCCGGTCACAGGCACATCACCTTGTCCCCAGCGCTGAAAAACTTGTTCGCCAAAAATACCTCGGCTGTCTAACCAGCGTTGAAACAATGCGCCTTTTAAATCCTGCTTGGCATTATCGATTAATGTCAGCTGTTCACCGTATAATGCAGCGGCTGTAACAAAAGCTTCCAGAGCTTCTTTTTTTGCGCCATTACGATAATAAGCAAAGGCAAGTGCCATCGCCGCTTCTTGTACAGCAGGATCACGCCCATCGCGCTCCAATAATGCTTGCCAATATGCAATCGCCTTTGTCAAATTATCAGATTCGTAAAATGCCCAGCCTAACGAAAGAATCGAACGATTACTGTAAGGGCCATCCAGTCTAACTTTTTGCAAGTACTGCTTTGCTTTTTCAGACTGCTTATTTTCGAGAAAGTAATACCCTAACGCCAGGTTCGCCCGATCAAATAAACTCTGTGACACTTCATCAGCATTTTCTGTGGGATACAAAGTTTCAAACAGTTCAATCGCACCTTCTGTATCATTATTCTGCAACATGAACACAGCCAAGTTGAACTGTGCGTATCTTCCCTGCTTAGAGCTTGAATCAATTTGCTTTAATAATTGTTTCGATTGCTCAATATTATTTTCCCGGAAAGCCAGTTGTGAACGGATTAATAACGCTTCATCGATCAGAGTCACAGGTAGATGCTGAAAGGCGATGGACATATGGTGCTTAGCTTCTTCCAGTCGATCGTTTAAATAATAGGTTTTTGCCAGATAAAATCGCACCTGCGCAAGTTTGGCGCTTTGTTGGTTTTCAGACAGCGATGACTGCTCCAGTAACTCAACAAAAATTTGCTCAGCAGACTCAAGCATGCCATAGCTTAAGTACATTACCCCACGGAGCAGTTTTAAATGTTGCTTGTGCTCTAAAACTTCAGCCCGCTGCTCTGCAACATCCAAACGAGTTAACGCTGAGAAATAATTTTCCTGGTAGTAATCAAACAGTATTTCTCCGAAGGCGAGTTCTTTGAGCTTGATTTTATGTTGAGCATCGAGAGCTATTAGAGCGGTTGATTCAGGTTCACTATCATCCGCAACTATCGGAAAGCTGACGCTAACCAATAACATCAACAAACTAGTGACCAATATGTGAGTCCGTTTATGCATCCAGAACAATCCCGTTAACAGCGCACTAATTCCATTGCTTTATAGACAACACGGGTTGCTGCTTGGCAGGGTTATCTTTAATTTGAACCTCAACAAGCTTGGCGTCGGTATCTTTTTCAAACACACCCGATACCGCCAGTTTATACTCTCTATTTTCTGGCCCATAGCCGATAACGACCGCGACAACTTCATGTTCACCGGTGGTGACATTATCAAGATGAAGCCGCTGCACGGCACCGCGCCTTAATGCGTCGAGCTCTCTGTCGGTATACAAGTATTGAGTGACCCATTCGCCATCGAGCTTCAGTTTTATGCTATCGAGTTTAAAGTAATGGCCAGTGTCTAAAGAAACAAAAAATGCTGCCTGGGTAGATGCCGGAAATAACAGATCTTCTTCAAGAATAAATAACTCGCGGTTTATGGAAAGTACCTGCTTTTTTAATGATTCAAGAGAGTCAGCTACAGGTTGTTGTTCAGCAGAAAACCCTACTACCGTGCACATCAGTAACGTTGCAGCCCACAGCCGCATACCTATTTTGCTCATCCTGAATTCCACCCGTTTACATCGACAAATATAATAATTATCGACGCATTATGCTTAAAATTTACGTTATAAAACCAGTACTTGCGCACAAAATCGCTAATTTATTCAGTTTGCTTAATTTGTTTGATAGCTTTTCGGATCGTATGAATGTCCTGCTTACCGTACAAGGGACCAAAAACCTCTCCTTGTGGTGATATAAACAGCATAGCAGGTAATTTAGCCGGACGCTTAAATGGAACAACAGGCGAAGGATCAGTTGCGACAATCGGATATTGGATATTAAATTTATCTTTTGCCGCAGCAAGCTGTTCATTGTCCACCGGATCGTAACTAAATGCTAACAAACTGGCACCTAGCTCCGCTTCTGCGTGATACACCTCATTAAGCTCGGGCACTTCTTCCAGACATGGTTTACACCACTCAGCCCAAAAATTAATCAGCAGCCAGCCATCAGAATAGTCCGATAGTCGCTTTTGCTCGCCGTTTAAGAGATAGAACTGTGAGTCGTCTACTGTACGATCGCAACCTTGTATAGACAAAAAAGCGAAGAAAATCAGGCACAAACGCAATCCTGTTCTATAGTTAATTGAAGTATTGTATAAAATAACGCGACTCCCGCAGTTCAATTGCTGTTAAACTCGATTACTCATTGAACTAAACAGCCAGAGCCATGACGCCTGACTGAAAAGTGAACAGAAAGAGTAACATTTTGTAAAAGAGTTTGAATGTAAGCACTTAGACTTGCGATTATATCAACCTGTCGTCAAAAATAAATTTTGTATCGACCAACTTCTTCAATTAGGCTAATGGACAAAACGATTTATAATAAAATATTGAGAAAGCAAGAATGGACTCACCCAGCTTAACATTTCCAGCACAACAGCAAGGCCAGCACTTACTGGTCGAGACGGAACCATCAGAGCTAAAAAGCTGGCTTAAATCATTGCCTTATGGTGATATGGGACGCGCCGTACCAGAGGTTTGCCGTGCTATTTCAAGCCTCAATCGCTCTCAAATTAACGCCAACCAAAGACGCGAACTGGTCGCATTATTTGATCAGGCTTACGCACAGATATTCGATTCCTATCGGCCCTATGCGGCGCACATTGTAAATGCCAATACCCGTCAAAAAGAACACGCCAATCTTCATTTACTGACTCGTGAAATGGCTTTTGCCCATAAAATAATCACTCATAACGAACTGAGCAAACGTAAATTTTTCGGCAAAAACAAAGATCTCGTGCGTTCCATTAATCTTTCTCTGCATTACTTAGGCTTGCAGTTGATGGAACAATACGAGTCTTACAGCCCTATTCCGGTCTACTTATGGCGAGAATGCAATGGCTTGTACGCTTATGCGCAGTCTAAACAACTCGAAGATATAGAGGTATTTAGTGGCAATTACCACCAGTGTCTGCCTTCTATAGAGCACACTTTTGCCAGAACCTGCTTAATGTCACTCTCGGATCCTTACCACCTGTCACACGGTGAACATTGGCAATTATACAAATACCTCGAAAAATGGTCGTATCTTGTTCAGTTCTCTGAAGATACCAATGACTTTGACAGTCAACAATGCTTTGTCATACAACAGAGCAGTCAACTCAAACCAGAGTACAGCTCTCAGTTTTCCGGTGATATTGATCACGATGATGTCTGCTTTATGTTGACCAATGATATTGTTCGTCAGCTTAAATTTCAGATTGAAGCTATTCAGTTTGAGCGTGAAATCCCAGCAGGTTTTTACGCCGATATACGCCCGGCTTCAGCCCAGTCACTAATTGAACATATGTCGGAACATTGGGATGCAAAAGTTGAACGTAAAGGCCGGCGCTATCCGGTACTCACCAAACTGGATATCATTTGGGGCATTCATCCAATCCACACGCTAATGCAAAAGCACCAAAAATCCTCCGAGTCCACCCACTGGGACTCAGCTACCATTGAAGCCTACATTCAGCATGAACATAAAGTCCCCCTTAACTGGGACGCAACCAATGTCAGTGATGGCGGAATTGGTATATCAACCCATCAAAATATTGCCCATCTGCTAAAAGTTGGCGAACTGGTCATTATTCGAGAATACATAGATAAAAAGCCTTCGTTTCGTTGGCGTCCGGCCCTTTGCCGTTGGCTTTATGGTGCTAAGGATCATGGCACCAATGCGGGGCTGGAGTTCCTGGACGGCACACTGGAACCCTGCCGGTTGAATACTAAACTGGGGCGTAATAATAAAACCGCAGGTCAAGTTTCATTAATTTATCGACCCGCAGATAATAAACCTACCGATCCTGTTTCAATTTTGGCCACCCGAGGCACTTATCGTGATGGTAGAGCCTTTATGTTGCGGTATAAAAATCAGATGGAAGACATAAAAACACGCAAGCGAACATTAGTGACACCCTGTGTAGAGCTGTTTCACTTCCAAAGTTATGAAGTAGTCGAACTGGATGAAACCGAAGAGCAAAATACAGAGTCCATTCCTTGGACCAATGTTCCGAAATATCAAGATTCAGAAGATGACGAAGACAATCAAACCAATATCAACCTTGATTCGATTCGGCTACCAGGGGATCACTAAGTTTTTTCAGCAACACCTCTCTACCTTCTGCGATGCGCTCGGACAATTCAGGATCAATCTTTTTCAGACTCTCAAGCGCTGCTTCACCGGGTAACTCCTGTATACCGGCTTTAAATATTTCCGCCAATTGATAACTTTGGGAGTCACCCGCTAGCGAATAACCTCCGGCATCAAGCTCCATAATCAACTTCGCTTTTTCCAGCTTTTCAACGACATCCATCAAGTTATCCATCTGTACATGAGAAATTTCATTTTGAATGGTTTTCATGGTAACTACTTGCCGATTTGCCTGTGCGTTAACCAATAGCTTTAATATTCGTGCAGCCAAAATAAAATGATGGCTTGCTTCTTTTCTATCTTCAGGCTGAAAAACACCCAGCGCATGGCAAATTTCAGCACCTATTAATAAGATCATCCAGGAAGTTTGCATCCATATTAGAAAAAGCGGTACAGACGCCAGAGCCCCGTAAATTAATTGATAAGTAGAAAATTGTTTAACAAATAAACCAAAACCCCATTTTAATATTTCAAATGCCGTTGCCGTTATTATTCCCGCAATAGCCGCATGACGAATTTTAACCGGTCGATTAGGCACCGCTAAAAACATAACGGTAAAAGCAATAAACGCCATTAGTAAAGGGACCAGAAAGCTTAAAAAACCTACTTGCTTTTTGACGACATCCGACACCAATGGCAACGACGCAAAATAAGAGCTTAATCCGAGGCTCAATGCCAATAGTAATGGCCCCATGGTCAACACAGCCCAATACACCAGAAAAACACGAACCGGAGAGTTTTTCTTTCTTACTTGCCAGATTCGATTGAAGGATTGATCGATGGTTCGCATTAACATCATGGATGTAACCAGTAGAAATACTGCACCTATGGTAGTCAACCCTTGCGTATTGGTTACCGCTTTATTGATAAAATTACGAACATTATCGCCCGACTCGGGCAGTAAGTTTTGAAAAATAAACTGCTGCACATCCGCCTCCATCGCCTGTATTTGCGGAAATAATGACAACAGAGCTAAAACAACCGTCAGAAAAGGAATCAGAGATAATAAACTGGTAACCGTTAGTTCAGCTGCAACCGAGCGGCAACGATCTTTCTCAAATCGCTCAAATACAAAAAATATAAATTGTTTAAACCAATGAAGCTTTTCTTCCATTTATAATTCAGCCTACAATAGCGGTTTTATGAAATTGAATAATTAACAGGTTTTTGACTATGTCAGAGTATAGCATTTATCACAACCCGCGCTGTTCTAAATCACGGCAAACACTTGAGTTACTTAAAGAAAATGGCGTGGAGCCAAAAGTCGTTGAATACTTAAAAACACCGCCAAGTGTTGCCGAGCTGACTCGAGTGTTAAAGCTTTTGGGAATGAAGCCTCAGGAGCTAATGCGTAAAAAAGAAGCGGAATATAAATCGTCAGGTCTCGATGACACATCCCTTTCTGTGGCTGAGCAAATCAAACGGATGGTTGCCAACCCAAAAGTGATTGAGCGACCAGTGGTTTTTTCTAAAACTGCCGCAGCTGTTGGTCGCCCCCCTGAAAATGTATTAAGCGTTATCAAATAATATGAGCACCACTATTTTAGTGCTTTATTATTCATCGGGCGGTGCCACCAAACAAATGGCACGTCTAATTGCCCGGGGGATTGAGTCAACAGGCTCCGAAGCCCTTTTAAGAACAGTCCCTCAGGTATCTGCCAATCATGAAAAGACTGAGCAAAGCATTCCTGACGATGGTGATCCATTTGTTACCCTAGACGAATTAAAAGCCTGTGATGGCCTTGCATTGGGCAGCCCGACTCGGTTTGGCAACATGGCAACGCCATTAAAGTATTTTCTTGATCAAACCAGCGAGCTTTGGTTAAGCGGTAAACTTGCCGGAAAACCAGCTTGTGTATTTACATCAACCAGCAGTTTGCATGGCGGCCAGGAAACAACGCTGTTATCGATGATGCTGCCACTTTTACATCACGGAATGCTGATTTGCGGTCTGCCCTATTCTGAAACTGACTTGCTGCACACAAAAACCGGCGGCACGCCCTACGGTGTCAGTCACTTTGCCGGTAATGACAACAATAATCCTATCAGTGAAGAAGAGAAACGATTGTGTAAAGCACAAGGAAAGCGATTGGCGCAAATCGCTCAACAACTGCAGAAAAACTAACGATGAATCTCTTATGACTCTAGTTCAAAAATTAAATATATGGCATTGGACAACCTTATTAAGTTATCTAATGCTTGTCGTTCTATTAATAATTTGGCCGACTCTATTTTACCCACCTGAATCTATGCCCCCATTATTATTGACAGTTATATGGGTTTTCCCTCTGTTGTTTCCTGCTATTGGCATTATTAAACGACGTTACTACACCTATGCCTGGTCACAATTTATCAATATGATTTATTTTTGCCACGCTACCGTTTATTTGATGACCAGTGAAAAAGAGTTTTTTATTGCACTCATTGAAATGACGTTAGTACTGATATTTTTTAGTGCAACTATCGTTACCATTCAAATAAAAAAGAAGCTGACACAGCAAAGTCTCTGACTCAATATCAGAGACTTTAATTTATACATTATCGCCAAAAACAATATATCCACTGTTTTACCCATTCAATTGTTAATATGTCACTTGTTGTCAGTTAACCACCTCATTAGACTGTTCCCTCTATATTGAGAGTAGTATACAACTCATTCACACACGCAGTTCTACAATACGGAAATACTTATGATTGTCAGACACTTGAAATTAGCGCTTGTAACCATTGTTTTAACGCTATCTCTTACCGTAAACCTTTATGCCCAATCACCCGATGCCGTTGTCACCATTGGTAATGATGCTTTGCTATCGATGACTGAACAACAACGTAATGCATTGGCAATTAAAACAATTACCTCTCAGTCAAAAAAACAAAGCGATGCAGCGATCATTCGATTGCCAGAACAACAACTTGAAGCGCTTTCGCAGTACATGCACAAAAATCATCATCGATGTGGTGGTTACATCTGGCATGAGTCGGAAAGTTCTGCACAAAAGTATTTACAAAAAGTAGGCCAGCAGAACAATGATTCTGCTGCAGGCAATCGTAAACTTGTTGATTACACTATTGATAATACGGATTCTGTGTATGCTTTATTATCAAGAGTCGTCAAATCCAATTTAACCGCAACAGTCGAAACATTGGGCGCCTACAACAACCGTTATTACACCCAGCAGTCAGGTGTCGATTCTGCTCAATGGATACAATCGTTTTGGAGTAATCTGGCCAGCACACGTAATGATATTTCAGTATCACTTTACCAACACAACTCCTGGGCTCAACCATCAGTAGTCGCAACCATTACCGGGCAATCATTACCCGATGAAGTTGTTGTTGTCGGCGGCCACCTTGACTCAATTAATGGCAGTAGTCCTTCAAATGGTCGTGCTCCCGGTTACGATGATAATGCTTCTGGCATTGCAGTAGTGAGTGAAACCTTACGGGCGATTGTCGAAAGTGGATTTAAACCCGAGCGCACGATTAAATTAATGGGTTATGCCGCAGAAGAAGTCGGCCTGCGTGGTTCAGGTGAAATCAGTGACCAGCATTTTGCCGACGGAGTAAATGTTGTGGGTGTGGCGCAATTTGATATGACAGGATTTAAGGGCACCAATAATAAAGACATTGTCTTTATGACAGACTACACCAATGCTGAACAAAACCAGTTTATGTCCAACCTGCTGGATCATTATTTTACCGATGTTGAGTATGGTTACTCTCAGTGCGGTTATGGTTGTTCCGATCATGCATCCTGGTTTGCAAATGGTTTTCCAGCCTCCATGCCTTTTGAATCCAACTTCAACGATTATAACGCCAGTATTCATACCGCCAATGACTATCAGTTCAACCCCGATCACGCGGTTAACTTTTTAAATTTATCCTTGGCATTTGTCGCTGAACTTGCCAAGGGTGATGCCGATCCTTATGAATCCATCAGCACCCTTGAATTTTCATCGTCAACCGCGTCACTCAATGAAGCCGCTACTGTAGCTGTCACCATTGAACGCTCTGGGCTTTTAAACGAAACCGCCACGGTAAACTATCAAACCATTGACGGAACGGGCCTGGCTGGTGAACATTATCAAGCGACTTCTGGCGCTGTGAGCTGGGGTGTGAACGAGTCTGGCGAAAAATCGATTACTGTATCGGCTTTAGCCCTAAGTGAAGATGCCTCATTCACGTTGCAATTGTCAGATCCGGGTGGCAACGGTGAACTGGGCGAACAATCTACCATGGTGATCAATCTGGTGAATGAATCCATCAGTCAGGTTTCATTAAATACTGACAGCCTTGACGTTGATGAATCCACTACAGCAGAAGTTAGGATTCAACGTGCTGGCGATATTGATCAAATAGCTACCGTTGCTTATCAAACAGTTAATGGCAGCGCTTCGGCAGGCACCGATTACACCTCAGTGTCAGGCACGCTTGAGTGGGCCGTTGGAGACTCGGACGACAAAGTCATTGAACTCTCGGTTAGCAATGTAAGTGAAGATAAAACCTTTACACTTGACCTGAGAAATGTTGGTGGTAACGCTGAACTTGGAACAATACCTGAAGTGACAGTTACCATTAAAAACACCAATACCGATAATGATTCTGATCAGGAAGAGCCCCCTGCATCAAATGATTCTGGTGGCGGCGCTCTGTTTTTAATCAGTCTTGGACTATTAGGACTGCGACGAGTAAGACAAAGCAGCTAGATTTCTTATACTTTATTCAAAAAAAATCCCCGCGATAACGGGGATTTTTTTGTATGGAATGATTCTGCCTTCTACTTTCTACACTCTATTTTCTATCTTCTACTTTCAATATTTAACCGTAAAACTTAATCTCTATGGATTTTAAACCATATTATACTTAAGCAGTTTTACTGCAAAAATGCTTGCTCATCACTAATGAAACAAGCGTCAACTTCAGATGGCCTATTACTCCTGTCAATAACCCAACACTCCTTGTAAATAGAACAGTAACAAAGTTCAATTCCTATGGAATCATCGTCTTTAACAAGTTTTTGCACATCTTCTCCTTTATAAGACACTGGGGTAATGGTTTTTTGAGGAGATAAAGTACGGGTACTGATATGTGATTGACGAATATTTCTAAAGGACTCAATTTCACTCCACGCTCTTATAGGCTTTGTTCCATGATTGATTTTTGCATATTGAATTAATGCAGGGCCAGTACCGCTATTTGTCACACCATAACTGAACGTATCACCACTAAAGCTTCTAAATATTTCCAACCGAGGCCATACCGATGCTCTAGCATATTCACGATCAACATAGGCTGAGTAAATAGATGTAAACGCTGTAACCAAGCCTATTAACAGTGCTGATAGAGCAACAATCATATCAGGATTTTTATACCATTTTATTTGTTCCACTTTGAATTGCTCCTCTTTGTATTAACCCTTCAGTTAACCACTCATTAAAATAAAGTATTCAATCACCGCCACCACAGCCACCGCAAGAACTACTGCAGCCGCCTGTTCCATTTGTAGAGTGTTTAACTAACCACTTTAAAACTTGATAAGCAACATAAGCGCCTAAAATCCAAATCGCTATTTCACCGGCACTGGTTTCCTCTGTTATCGTACAAGCCGTCAATAATGTACTCACAAAAATCAAGGATAACCAATACGACTTTGTAGGCATTGCTGCAATTTTTGATTTTTCTGCACTTATAGCATTTATTTCACCCCAAACCTTCTTATCAGGCGGACCAAAATGAAGTTGATAAAGCGCTAACGTTTTTTCATAGGACGTTATATCCTGCTGTTTGCAAACCTGAGATAAAGAGGATGGAATATGATGAATTTCTTTACCTAGTAGATCACGACATAACTCATGCCAATATGAATGTGTAAACGTTAAATGACAATGCCATACCCTATCAATAACTTTTGATGGCGATAATCGCTCACTAGACATATTTAATAAACAGAGAAACTTTTTATACTCTGATACTGCCAGAAAAGTAAATTTTTTGGACCAGTTATTGTCAGACATAAGCTTTGATATAAATATGGTTTTATCACCATTAACTTGAATGTCGAAGTTTAAAATTTCATTATTTACGTTTTTCATAGTGTTTTTATCACCTGCATTAAACCAACGTTTATTGGCTTCAAGTTTTTCATCAACATAAAATACATTAGTAAGAGTTTATTGTTAGTTATTATCGAAACTTTATTAAGTTCAAGAGTTATTCATTCTGTAAGCTTAAATTCAGATCGATAAAAGCAACAATATAACCATACTCTTTATCGGTAAGTCGGTTTGCTTTATAAAGCTCTGTTGCTCGCTCAAACGTCCAGGGCTCACCATCTGGATTTTCAGGTATGGATAAGTCTGTTTCTAATAAGGACTGGTCGACAACTTGCAATCCTTTTTTTGCTGCTTTTTGTGCACAATGGCTTAATACATACTCAACAGCGTAGTGATCCACTGCTGGAGCACCACTGTATTCTGTTTCACAAGCAACTTTGATACTGCCATCCGTTGATATATATTCAAGCTTTCCTTGTGTGGTACAAGCGGTTAAAACTAGTGCTCGAATTCATATAATAAGTGCAATTCCCAGAGTAATTTAAAAGTGGCTACAATTGGTTTGCGAATCAATAAACCACAACTCTAGGAATTGCCATGAAACATTATCAACATTTAAACAAAGAAGAAAGATTTTATATTTGGAATGCCTTAAGAACAGGCAGTACTCAGAAAGAAGTCGCAGTAACGCTTGGGCGGCATCCTTCAACGATTAGCAGAGAAATCAAACGTAATAAGTATGCGAGAGCTAAAATTTACACCTATCATTGGGCGCTGGAAATAGTAAGGTGGCGAAAAAGACGAGTTGCCAGGACAAAACATAGAAAGTTAAATCAGGCCAAAATAAATATGATTGAGCAACTTATCCGTCATAATCTAAGTCCTGAGCAGGTGAGTGGCTATCTGAAAATACATCACAATATATCGATCAGTCACGAGACTATCTACCGCTATATTTACTCGGATAAAGCTCGTCATCAGTCACTGAAGCCCTTTATGCGACAAGGCGCAAAAAGACGTCGAAAAGGTTAACCACATTCAACCCTGAAGTGCACACGAAGTATTGAATGTGGGTTATTATTTTAATTTCGGCATGCGTCGCGAGATTCTCATTAAAGCTATAGGTATCAGTAGGATAAATATTTATATATGCGCCAATACTTCGAAGGTTAATGGAAAGCATACAATGGCATTGGCGACAACTAATGAATGATGAAGTTTATAATTTATAAACCTTTTTGGTAGTAAAAATATGGTCGATACGCCAATCAATAGTCCACTACCCCAAACAAAACGATCGAAATATAAGGCAATAATAAAAGCTGTTGCTGGTAACAAACAGGTTGCAAAGGTGATTGACGATAAGCACGTTAACAAAGATCTTTTTCGAATTGTCAGTACATCAAGATATGACGCGGTCACTTCATAAGCGCGGTCAGTCGTTGTTATCATCACGGTTACCAGGTTAAATAAAACAATAAAAAGCAATGCCCCTAAAATAATGCTGTTGAAATAGGTTGCCATCAAATATATAAAGGCGACTGTAAAGGATTGACATAAAAACATCGGCTTTCTGAAAAGATAGGCAGTCAATAAGATTCTATTGGAGCGATATCTAAAAATATAACGAACCAGCCATGTTTTAAAAATGAATAGTAGACCAATAAAAGCCATCACTAACAGTGATGCTGTATCTAGATACCCATGAACAAAAATATAAGTCAAAAAAGAAACCAGCCAAAACGCCTTTATATGAGACTGATAAAAGCAGGATAAAATAATAATGCCATAAAAGGCTAATAAAAAAACATTAAAGGCAAGCACGTTCGTTGAAAGATCATTCTCGAACGCGACGTAAAAGTAAGCAAGTGCTAATAGCAGGTGAACTGGAGTAAGGACAATCAAGTCAACTAAAACAACCGAAGCTTTGATAATCGATTTACTTGCCGCAAGTTGAGTGAGCTGACATATACGGTTGCTGCCATAGCATAACTGGTGCAGCTTGTTGATTATGAGAGCAACACCTAATGTAAACGATGAAAAAATTACAGCGCGAATCAATAATGAAATATCTCCGCGACTGAGCATTTGCAACAAATAAGGTAACAATAAGATCATTGCTGGCATTAACGCCATTACAACGGCAACAACCTTAGCTTGTTCTTTGAACAACTGTTTTAGTGTTCTCGAGGTTTGCTTAAAAAGCAGGTTAACCGTATTCATTTAACTTATAAAATGGAAGTAAAGAAAAGCTACTGTCAAATGCCGAGTGCTGAACGTGAGTCGATATAATCACTAACTTATTCGTCAGCTCAGATAATTCCTTTATAAATACATCGCAGGACTGGTTATCTAAACCATTGAGTGGTTCATCAAAAATATACAGGTCGCAATCACTGCATAGCGCAATCAGTAACATCAACTTTTTCGCATTACCCAATGATAAGTCTCCAAGCGACTTCATCGAGTCAATGTCGAAACCCAACGAGTCAGCTAATGACTCAAGCTTCGATTGTGTGCGACGAGGACGCTGTGCTAGAGCAAAGGGAATAAACTCACTGACATATAGCTGATTAAAAAATGTTAAACTATCGGGAACGTAGCTAACACATTTTGTGTATTGGAAATATTGCTTCTTCTGATCCACTTCAGATAACTTGATGGTGCCCGACCATTGATCGTCTGCACCAGCGAGAATACGCAATAAGGTAGATTTTCCACAGCCATTAGGACCATGAATAATGTATCTACCGAGCTTCAGCTTAAAGCTCAAATCATGAATTGCCAGCTTATTATTATAGCTTTTACTCAAATGTTCAATTGTTATCAATATAATACCTAGTTATGCCAACTGCTTGGTTCGGTAATTTTCGAACAATGACGTAAGTTCACTATCTTGTAAGTGATCTACATATCTTTCCATTTCATTCAATGGAGAACCTTGAGAAACAACATGATCAAAATATACTTTTTCATCTTCTATTTTGAAAGCATATTGTGACTTCGTGCATTTTTGTTTAGGTAATAAGTTAATGGAAATAGAAAAGTCATCGGGGGCAAACTGTGTATGTATGTGTTTGCTTGCCTCATAAATCATAAGACTACCTTTATCCAGAGTGAATCGCCCTACATAGTTTGCGTTAACAGGGGCTCCTTTTGTTGCTAAAGCCTGCTCATACTCATAAGTGTAAATGTCGGTTGAATACCCTGGACCATAGTATCCAACTGTCAAGAAATGAAAGTTATGATCGTGGGGGAAGTTATAAGCAAAATAACTCTCAGAAAATTCCTTTTGTATCGAAAAATCTTCAGGCCTTGGCCAAAAATTAATTCGAATATCATAATGCTCTCGTTCCGCTACCAACAGCGATTGTATGTTGTATGAGCTATTTTTCTGGAAGTTTTCTAAATCCATTAATTCGCGATGTAAAAAATCCGTTAGCAGATCTTTGTTATTTGAAAGTGAGTGGAAAGCATCTAAAATCGGCTTATAATCACTTGGCTCAAGAATTGGTCCGATTGAATCACATAGCTCACAAAACGCCTCAAGCTCTATAGTTTTGTCGTTTTGCATTATAACTTTAAAATTCATTGCTGCTCCGAGAATAAATTCGCTAGTGAATAACTAACTGCATTTCGAATATGAGGGTGTGGGTCGTTTACGAGATTAGTTAATAATAGTTTGGTTTCGCTTGTTTCGGCAATTTTTGCATAAGCTTGTGTCGCTGACCATCGAACGAAGTGTACATCATGCTGCACCAACCTTTTCAATGTAGGAAGCGAATTTTTTCGAGGGAATCGAGCAAGCAGATTACAAGCAAAATCCAATTTTGAGTGAAGCATTTCTGAAGCTGAAACATTAGCAAGCTTTCCAGTATCTGCATTGTATTTAAAAGTTTCAGGCATACTTTCTTTGCTCAAAAGCGACATTATTAAGCCAGATATTTTATACTGGATTCGATAAAAAGACTTTCCCTTCTTAAGTTTAATGCTTTCGCCATCCGAATATATTCTAGTATCAGTCTTTTTAACAATTCTATCGTAATTGTTCTTTGAACTATCAATGGCTGAGTAGTAATCTACTTGGACCTGCGCACCTCCAAATAGACTTAACAGACAGTCTCTTTCGGCCAGCAATACTAATGAGCTTTTTAAATCTTCAGTGGAAATAACAGAGGTACGTAAAACAAATTTTTCATTTTCATCTAAAGTATCAATCGCTCGCTTCACATCTCCTAACGATAAGCTTGAGTTTTTAATCTTTTCTTTAAGGTACTTGGATAGCCAGGTATCATTAGCACAACTTGAAACTAGCTCTATCGACTCTGAGCTAAACACATTATTTATATTTGACAACAGTCCCATAAAACATCCTTTAAAAGGGAGGCCAAAGCCTCCCTTTTACATCAAGCTATGATCAATACTCTAAACTTAGTTAGCGGGAGAAGAGTAAAGAACAATAACAGCAGCAACAATTAATGGAATTCCAACTTGGCCTAAATCTGCTGGGTCAATACCTACTTCTAATCCTGGTAAAATCATTATTTTTCTCCAAATTTATTTAATATTAAAGTAACTGCAAGTCCGGATTTGCGAGGTAATATTAACCTCTACTCTGTGGTTAACTCAATAGCTAAAATTGTGACATATTACCTAAACATATAATTTTATTAGATTCCTCGAATCATAATCTAATTTACGTACAGAGCTGACTTTTTAAGCTTTTGCCTAGAAAACAACCTCTATTTCTTGCAAAAAATATTAAAATAAGAGATGTTTCAATTTAAAATGTTAGAGCTAGGGTTTAATATTGTACGACGTCTAATGATAGTGGTACAGATTTCGTTTTTAACATAAGGGTCTTGCCCTCTTATTCTTACAAAGAATGAGTAAAAGTTAGCTTGCACGACCATGTTAGTTTGAAGTAAATAAACAATTGCTTTAGGGAGGAATAGACGAGCTGCGAAAGTCGATATAGTCCAAAGAGATCGATTGTATATAGTTTAAAACTATTTCCAACTTTCACTAACTCCGAATTTAACTCACCCTGAGAAAACAACCGTTTGACATCTGACACAGCAGAAGAGGTACTGCTCTCAGCTCTTAATCTAAAATAATCAATGATTTATTTTAGGTTTATGTCATCGTATCGTTGGTAACCTAGATATCGCTTGATAATACTGTCTTTCGTTACTTTAAATGCTTTTGCAAAAGTCGATATTGCTTCATACGAGAAAATGACTGGGATCAATCCTATTTTATATAATTAGCCATCCTTATTTATTAGCCGTCATACGATTAAAATTAAACTTACTTAACTAATATTAATAGGTAAGCTTAAATACTTACTATTCCTTCAATAATTTTTATTCTCAGCACATCTACAAACATCATGATCCATAGTAAAAACTACAGAACTCTTCCTATTTTAAAAAGCGGCGCTGTTAAGCAGAATTAATGGTCTCGATACTTAAACCCAAAAACGCAAAAAGCCGACTAACGTCGGCTTTTTTAAAGATGGTACCAGAGGACGGACTCGAACCGTCACACCCGCAAAGGCGGGGGATTTTGAATCCCCTGTGTCTACCAATTCCACCACTCTGGCTTTGTGTTTTTGCTTGAAATACTGCTTCAATTATCTGCGAACCATTTGGTAGTGCCTTGCGGCCTGGTTCGAGCTTGAGTTTCCTCAAGAGCGGGCAATTATAATCAATCACCCGCTGATTGCAACCGTTAAATACGAGACAATTTGTAGCTCGACGAGGCGAAGGCTTCGCGATCCAGAAGTCCTTTAATATCCCATATATGCGCGCCAGGTTTTAGCATGCGTGTGTAGTCGTCCATCGACCATTCTTTGTACAACGAATGCGCAACCGCCACAAAAATCAAATCCATGTCTTTTAACTGCTCATCGGTGACCAGTTCAACCTGATACTCACGCTGCACTTCTTCGCCGTCAGCCATGGGATCATGAACCAATGGCGTCACGCCAAAACTTTTTACTTCGTCGATGATGTCGATAACTTTTGAGTTTCGAATATCCGGGCAGTTTTCTTTAAAGGTTAAACCTAATACGCCAACTTTTGCACTGCTGACGTTAACGCCATCTTTGATCAGGTTTTTGATCGCTGACTGGGCAATGGTACGGCCCATGTCGTCATTCACTCGGCGTCCTGCTTGTATAACCTCCGGGTGATAACCAATCAGTTCGGCTTTGTGGGTCAGATAATAGGGATCAACACCAATACAGTGGCCGCCCACCAGACCCGGGCGAAACGGTAAAAAGTTCCACTTGGTGCCCGCGGCTTCTAATACATCGAGGGTGTCTATGTTCATTCGCTGGAATATCAACGACAGCTCATTCATTAGTGCAATATTCAAGTCTCGCTGGGTGTTCTCTATGACTTTGGCCGCCTCGGCAACTTTTATACTAGACGCACGATAGATACCGGCGGTGACCACACTGGCGTAAACATCGGCCACAATGTCCAGCGTCGCTTGATCCTGACCGGATACTATTTTCATGATTTTAGTAAAGGTGCGTTCTTTATCGCCCGGATTAATCCGCTCCGGTGAATAGCCTACGGTAAAATCCTGACCGCAAATTAAGCCGGATTCCTGTTCCAAAATCGGCACGCAATCTTCTTCCGTAGCACCGGGATAAACCGTCGATTCGAACACCACTATGTCGCCTTTTTTCAGCGCCTGACCAACGGTTTTAGACGCCGAGAGTAATGGACGAAAGTCGGGGCGACGAGCATCATTGATAGGCGTTGGTACGGCAACGATGAAAAAGTCCGACTTGCGCAGCACGCTGACTTCATCGGTAAATTCGATGTCTGCGGCTGTTAAGTCTTGCGGCTCGACTTCTAAAGTATGATCGTAGCCGTCTTTAAGCTCCTGCACGCGATTTTTATTAATATCAAACCCGATTACTGGCTGGGTTTTACCAAAGGCCACCGCTACCGGTAAACCAACATAGCCCAAGCCAATGACAGAAACTTTTCGATTATGTGCCATAGAATCATCCTGTTTACAGAAAACACTGGAATTTTAATATTCCGTTATAAAGACCAACCCACTGTTAATGCGCGAGATTGTACCACGCTATATTCAGAATTGGCGCTTTTTGCTACACTCTAGCGCTATTTTTTTATGAATGAAAATTATGAACGCTTCCACTGAAAAATTATTGGTATCCCCTGCCTCGCCCTGGAAACGAGTGTTTGCCTGGATCTATGACACCTTACCCGTTGCCGGTGTTTTTGTACTGACGTTTGTGGTGGGTTTTGCACTGATGAATTTGGTGCTGTTTAACAAGGATGCCGCACAAGTCTCGGCGCTTATCCGTAACCACCCACTTTGGTGGGCTTATCTGGTGATTGGCAGCTCCATGTACTTTTTGTATTGCTGGCGTAAAGGCGGACAAACCGTAGGTATGCGCACCTGGCGCATACAGCTGGTCAAATCCGATGGTCGCTTTTTGAGTAAAACAGACTGTGTGATCCGGGCGTTTTTATCCTTTGGCGGCCTGGCGAATATTTGGGCGTTTATAGATGATGAAAATCGCGGCTGGCACGATATCGCTGTGGATGCCTTTGTGGTGCAATTGCCAAAAACCGAAAAAACCGCCGAGCAAAAAAAGCCTCTGATTTAATCAATTCGTTAGGTTTGACTGTGTCGCGTTTAGCGCGCGCGTTTTAATAAATAAGCCGATAGCACCGCAAATAAAACAACTGGCATCAATGCGCCTAAAAATGGCGGAAATTGATATACCAGACTTATTGGCCCAAAGAAATTATTCACAATATGAAACGAAAAGCCTACCACTATTCCGCTCATTAATCGCGCGCCCATGCTGACCGAACGCATGGGCCCAAAAATAAACGAGCTGGCCAACACCATCATTACCACCAAAGACAAAGGCTGGGTAAGCTTGCGCCAGAAAGCCAGTTGATAGTGGCGACTGTCGAGTTGATTACTGTCCAGATATTGTTGATATTCCCGCAATCCTTTTAGATCAAGCATTTCCGGTTCAACCGTTAGCACTTCAACATGTTGCGGTTTTAACTCACCGTCCCAGACGAATTCTTCCGGCTGCTGCTGCAACACTTTATCGTTCTGGTGCACTCGGATGGTTGGTTTGTGATACACCCAGGAAGACTGTCGATAAGTCACCTTTTGCGCCGTGACCATCTGTTTAATTTTCGCCTTGTCATCCATTTGAAACAGGGTGACGCCACTTAATGCGTGATCACTGATTACTTTTTTAATGTGAAGAATGTCCTGACCGCTGCGCGCCCACACCCCTTTTGCTGATGTTTTTATTTGATTGCCACTGATGGCGGCGGCACGCTCCTGTTGCGCCGTGACACTGGAAATCGGTGACACCCATTCACCAATCACAAACACCAGCACCATTAATATGGCCGTTGCCTTTATTGTACTTGCCACAATGCCAATGGTTTTAATGCCGGCCGCTCGCATTACGGTTAACTCATTTTGTGCCGCCATATTGCCGAGTGCCGAAAGTCCGCCAATCAACACCGCCATAGGAAAAAACTCATAAATACGCGACGGTATCAGCAACAATGAATAATAAATGGCATCGGCAAATTGATACACCCCCTCACCAACCTTGCCCGCTTCATCGAGCAGGGTAAATAAAGTACGCAAACCAATTAACACCAACAGGGTTAAGCTGATGCTGAGCAATACCTGCTTACCGATGTAACGGTCGAGAATGGATAACATCACACCGCTCCCCTGCTTTTGCGTTTAAAAGATGACTTTTTATTCGGGTGTCGATATTGCCACAAACAGTAGGCCGAAAAGACGGCGTAGATCCACCAGAAACCCAGCCAGCCAGGCAACTTGGCGTCTTCAATCATGCCGCGACTCAGGATCATCAAAATCATATAGCTCAGGTAAAGCATTAAAGCCGGTAACATCTTGGCAAATTTACCCTGCCTCGGTTGCACGCGCGATAAGGGCACCGCAATCAATAATAAAAGCGGTAGACTGATTGGCACCGACAATCGCCAATGTAACTCCGCCCAATGGGTATTGGTGAGATCACTGAGTAACTGGCTGGTGGACACGGCTTTTACTTTTTGATTTTGCAGCTTGGATAAAGCCGCCGGAATACGCATGGTGTAGCTATCAAAGGTTGTTACTCCCCAGGCACTGGATGCTTCTGGCAATGAATAACTGACGCCACCACTCAATACCAGAAAATTTTCTTGTTCTGACGGTGAGCGTGCAGCCCCCTGTTGCGCAGATATGACCTGCCATTGATGTTGATTCGCCGCATCGGGAAGTTCGGCAAAAAACAGTTGTGTTAAATCACCGTCATCATTCATCGAGGCGGCGTACATGACGCCTTTGCCATCTTTCGATATCTGAAACTTGCCAGGGGTTAAAAATGACAACTCGGACTTCGAACTTTGCTGATGCAACAACTGTTGCTGCTGACTGGCCGCCCATGGCGCTACCCACAAACTGAAAATAGCGGCAAATACCGCAAGCCAGAGTGCAATGGGCAGCAACATTTTAGCCAGTGCACCATTTCCCACACCAACACTGCGCGCTACGGTTAACTCATTATCAACATAGAGCTGACCAAAAGAGATTAAAACACCCAGAAATAAAGCCAATGGCAATAAAAAGCCAACCAATGGCGGAAGCTGCAGAAAAACCATACTTAACAAGAGTTCAGGTGCGATTTTTCCGTTCACAACATCGCCTAAAAAACGCACAAATTGCTGGCTGGTAAATATCAGCACCAATACCAGCAAAACAGCACCAGAAGCCAGTAAAACCTCTTTTTGTAAATGATTTTTTAAACGCACTAAAGCTCTCTAAACTTATACTTTTGATGATTTTTTATAAGGATTGGTCTAAAATGCCTATTTTAGACGGTTTTTTATATCAAATTCATGCTTATGATGGTTCAGTTGATGATAGCATGATTTAATAAAGCGCAATAAATTCGCTGGCATCCGAGTACGGCATTGTAACGGAAAATTATTAACGCCAGCTACAACACAAAGGGTCGGGAGATATCATGGAATTTCACGTTAAAAGCGGAAGTCCGGAAAAGCAACGCAGCGCATGCATCGTTATTGGTGTGTTTGAACCTCGAAAGCTTAGCCCCGTTGGAGAACAGCTGGATCAGGTGAGCGATGGCTACATCAGCAATATACTGCGCCGCGGTGATCTTGAAGGCAAAGCCGGCCAGGTATTGTTGTTGCACAATGTCCCTAACACTCTTTGCGATCGGGTTTTATTAATCGGTTGTGGTAAAGAACGTGATTTCAGCGAGTCGCAATACAAACGCATTATTTCTAAAGCGATTTCCACTTTAAACGATACAGGCTCCATGGAAGCAGTGTGCTTTTTAAGTGAGTTAAACGTTAAAGGCCGCGATACTCACTGGAAAGTCAAACACGCGGTTGAAGCGGCACAAAGCAGCCTTTACACCTTCGATCAACTCAAAAGCAAAACCGATACAGCACGCCGTCCACTGCGCAAGCTAGTGTTTAATGTCACCACCCGCCGCGATTTAACCATTGGTGAGCAAGCCATTGCAGAAGGTCAGGCGGTAGCCGAAGGCGTTAAGTTGGCCAAAGATCTGGCCAATATGCCGCCGAATATTTGTCACCCAACCTATTTAGCGGAGCAAGCGGAAAAAATTGCTGACGACTACGACAAGGTTAACGTTGAAATCCTCGAAGAAAGCGACATGCTCGAGTTGGGTATGGGCGCCTTTATGGCGGTCGCACAGGGTTCTGCACAACCGGCCAAATTAGTCATACTCAATTACAACGGTGCTGAAGACAAAGACGAAAGCCCAATTACTCTGGTGGGTAAAGGCCTGACCTTTGACAGTGGCGGTATCTCTATTAAGCCAAGTGAATCCATGGATGAAATGAAATACGATATGGGCGGAGCTGCTGGTGTTTTTGGCGCCTTTTTAGCCATCGTTCAACTGAAATTGCCGGTAAATGTGGTGATGGCCGTCGCTGCCGCAGAAAATATGCCCGGTGGTCACGCCTGTCGCCCTGGTGATGTGGTTACTTCCATGAGCGGACAAACCATTGAAATACTAAACACCGATGCCGAAGGCA
Source organism: Pleionea mediterranea (assembly GCF_003148745.1). GTDB lineage: Bacteria > Pseudomonadota > Gammaproteobacteria > Enterobacterales > Kangiellaceae > Pleionea > Pleionea mediterranea. The sequence continues at coordinate 330,356 of NZ_QGGU01000003.1, forward strand.
GACTGGTTCTGTGCGATACCCTCACTTACATCGACAAATTCAATCCTGATGTGGTGATTGATGTTGCCACCTTAACGGGTGCTTGTGTGATCGCTCTGGGTGCTCACGCAACAGGACTATTAAGTAACCATAATCCACTCGCCCACGACCTGTTAAACGCCGGAGAAACCGCTGATGACAGAGCCTGGCGTTTACCCTTATGGGATGAATATCAGGAACAACTAAATACCAACTTCGCCGATATGGCAAACCTGGGTGGCCGCCCTGCCGGTACCATTACGGCCGCGTGCTTTCTGTCTCGATTCACCAAAAAATATCAATGGGCCCATCTGGATATTGCCGGTACAGCCTGGCGTGGTGGTAAAGATAAAGGCGCTACCGGCAGACCGGTATCCTTGTTAACTCAATACGTCATTGATCGGGCCAATGCTCGCGCCAGTAAAGACGCTTAACGGCATTAATCGGATAGGCTCCCTATGACTAATGTCGAGTTTTTCATTCTGGATGACGAAGCGCCCAAGGCGGCGTTTCGTTTGTCCATCAATATGATACAAAAAGCCTATCAGAGTAAACGTCGTGTGTTTATCCACACTGGCTCTAAACGCGATGCCGAGTATATGGATGAGCTGCTGTGGACTCAGGAACCGAGCAGCTTTTTACCGCATCTGTTATCCGGCGAAGCCGAAGGCATTTATCCGCCGATTCAAATTGGCTACGGGCAAGAGCCCAATATTCGACCGGATGTGCTGGTTAATCTTGCCGATGATGTGCCGTCTTTTCATGGGCAGTTTGAAAAAGTAATCGAGTTTGCTCATGGTGATGAACAAAGCAAAGAAAAAGCCAGAGAGCGGTTCAAGTTTTACCGCGAACGGGGCTACCCGTTAAAGCATTTTAATCCTTCTGCCGAATAGCAGCTTTTTTTCAATATTATAGTGAGCTTTTCAATACTCCAATAAACGTTCAATACCGTAAAAATCTATCCAGCACTTCATTTTTTATTTAATATTTCTAGACGTGTTTATCTTTCGTTCAAGGCTTTAATTTTGCAACCCCTGTGACTGATTACGCTGTTTAAGCCAGTTTTCAGCGTCATCCATTCGATCAAATATTTTCACTTCGTAAGGCGCTTCAACGACCAGTGCTTTATATTCTTCACAGAGCAAACGAGACTGATGATCTTTGACTACAAAAACCGTAGCCGGGTAACCTTCAATATCACGCTCTGACTGGGTAAATTTGGCCAGTTTAAAAACATCCATCACATCCACATCAAAAGTACAGTCATTAACACTCCATAATGCATTAGCATCCAACGGAAAGCGTCCGCTGTAAACGTCTTTGAATGCTGCAGCAATGTCTTGAGCACTAATGGCGCCTTCAAGGACAACCCTTATGGCGTGTAAACTGGAATCAAATTGGTAGGAATAAGCCATTATTCTAAATTAAACTCGGTTTTCTGCGACAAACGGTGGCTTCACAGGTTTTGAACCCTTAAAATACCGTCCCCTAGATTTTAAGTTTAATTCGAATTGACGAAAAAGAAAGCGATCATTATGGATAAGGCATACTCCCCCAAAGACATTGAGCAACAGTGGTATCAAACTTGGGAAAGCAAAAACTATTTTGCCCCATCGGGTGAAGGCAATCCCTATTGCATACTTATTCCACCTCCCAATGTTACTGGCAGCCTGCATATGGGCCATGCCTTTCAGCACACCATTATGGATACACTGACTCGTTATCATCGTATGAAAGGCGATAATACTTTGTGGCAGGTTGGTTCGGATCACGCAGGAATTGCCACGCAAATGGTGGTGGAGCGAAACTTAAATGCCGATGGTATAACTCGTCAATCCTTGGGTCGTGACAAATTTATCGATAAGGTCTGGGAATGGAAAGAACACTCAGGTGGTAACATTACCCAACAGATGCGTCGACTGGGCGATTCCTGTGACTGGACCCGTGAAGCCTTTACCATGGATGACACCTGTTCCAATGCCGTAAAAGAAGTGTTTGTTCAATTGTATCAGGACGGCACCATTTATCGTGGCAAACGACTGGTGAACTGGGATCCCAAATTTCATACCGCCATCTCTGATCTGGAAGTTGAAAATAAAGAAGAACAAGGCAGCCTCTGGCATTTTCGTTACCCATTAGCCAATGGCGCAACCACCGCTGACGGTAAAGATTATATTGTGGTTGCAACCACACGACCGGAAACCATTTTAGGCGACACCGCGGTGGCTGTTCATCCTGATGATGAACGTTATCACTCATTGATTGGTAAAACGGTTTTATTACCGCTGGTTAATCGAGAAATTCCAATTGTTGCCGACGACTACGTCGATAAAGAATTTGGTACCGGCTGTGTCAAAATTACACCGGCGCACGATTTTAACGATTACGAAGTGGGCAAACGTCATAACGCACCTTTGATCAATATTTTAAATGCCGACGCTGCAATTCGCGATCAAGCCGAAGCATTCGATTATAAAGGCCAGCCAATTACCGATATTGATTTAACCCTCCCGGAAGGTTACGCCGCACTGGATCGATTTGATGCCCGTAAAAAAATCATCGAAGACTTTGATGCATTAGATCTTCTCGACAGTATTAAAGACCATACCTTGCAAGTGCCCCGTGGTGATCGCAGTAACGCAGTTATCGAACCTTACTTAACGGATCAATGGTATGTGGCAGTAGAATCACTGGCCAAGCCAGCCATAGAGGCCGTTGAAAGTGGTGAGATAAAATTTGTGCCAGAAAACTGGTCAAAAACCTATTACCAATGGATGTACAATTTGCAGGACTGGTGCATCAGTCGTCAGCTTTGGTGGGGCCATAGAATTCCCGCCTGGTATGATGATCAGGGTAATGTTTACGTTGGCCGAGACGAGCAAGAAGTCCGTCGTGACAATAATCTGGATGACACAGTTGTTTTGTCACAAGACGACGACGTTTTAGATACCTGGTTTTCTGCGGCACTTTGGCCATTTGCCACAATGGGCTGGCCAGAAAAAACCAAAGAACTGGACACCTTTGTGCCCTCTTCTGTTCTGGTAACCGGATTCGACATCATCTTTTTCTGGGTTGCCCGAATGATTATGATGACGAAGAAGTTCACCGGAAAAGTTCCCTTTAAAGAAGTTTATATCACAGGACTTATTCGCGATGAAAACGGGCAGAAAATGTCCAAGTCAAAAGGTAATGTGCTGGATCCCATTGATCTGATTGACGGTATCGATATCGAAGGCCTAGTAAATAAACGCACCACCGGATTAATGAATCCAAAAGATGCCACCAAAATTGAGAAGCGCACTCGTAAAGAGTTTGGTGACGGTATTGAATCTTATGGCACCGACGCCCTACGATTTACTTTTTGCGCACTGGCGTCCACCAGCCGCGACATTAATTTTGATTTAGCACGCGTTGAAGGCTATCGAAACTTCTGTAATAAAATATGGAACGCAGCACGGTATGTTCTGATGAATACAGAACAGCACGATTGCGGACAAAATGGTGGAGAACTTTCGTTAAGCCTTGCCGATCGTTGGATCTGGTCAAGACTGCAAGCCACCATAAAAGATTTTGATAATTATATCGAACAATATCGTTTCGATCAGGTTGCGCAATCCTTGTTTGGTTTTATTAAAAATGAATATTGTGACTGGTATCTTGAGTTATCAAAGCCGGTATTAAGCAGCGAGCAAAGCAGCGAAGCGCAAAAGCGAGGCACCCGCCATACTCTGGTAAACATTCTGGAACAGGTGCTTCGACTGGCGCATCCAATAATGCCCTATATCACAGAAGAAGTTTGGCAAAAACTGGCGCCACTGGCAGCGATTGAAGGCGACTCTATAATGCTTCAAGCGTTTCCTGAGTTTAATGCTGAACGTTTTGATCAGGCCGCAATGGATGATCTTGAGTGGGTTAAACAGGTAATTGTTGGTGTACGTAATATACGTGGTGAAATGAATATATCCCCCGCCAAAGCGGTGCCTTTAATCATGTATAATGGCTCAGAAACGGATAAACGACGATATGAAGACAATCAAAACTTTTTAATGTCGCTGGCCAAACTTGAATCCATCGACTGGAAAAATGCTGGTGACACACTCCCGGTTGCCGCAACCGCACTCGTCGGCAATATGGATTTATTAATTCCCATGGCAGGACTGATCGATGTTAATGCTGAAAAAGCACGACTGAACAAAGAAGTCGAAAAGCTGTCCAAAGAGCAACAGAGAATTTCTGGCAAACTGGACAATGCTAACTTCGTTGATAAAGCACCTGAAGCGGTGGTTGCCAAAGAGAAAGACAAGTTAGCCGATGTTGAGTCAGCTTTAAACAAACTTAAAGCTCAGGTGGCTCAGCTGGATAATATTTAACAGCTAAAACTAAACACTATTATTCAATGGTAGAGCATTGAAAGGATAATTAATGTTGATTAACAGAATAGTAAGCAGGAAGGCTTCGTGATTAAAAGTTTTGCTTTTTTAATGGCGCTGTACGGTTACAGCGCCTATTCAGGCTCGAATGAGAACCCACAAAAAAGTCGTATAATAGAACCCGGAAAAGTGGTTGAAGAATGCTTTAAATTAAAAAAGCATCAGTCAGTAACTTTTTCATTTAAGACCAGCGATCCTGTGCTGTTTAATTTGCATTATCATTACAAACAGCAAACCATTTATCCAATTGCCGACCAACTAACACCCGAGTTTAAGCCAACAAAATTTTCTGCCCAATCCACTCAAACCTATTGTCTGATGTGGTCGAATAAACAGTCATCCGGAGTTTCCTTACTCTATCGATTTAAGACAGATGCAAGGTAATCGGTAACTATTATGTCGCTATCGCAGATAAAACATTGGTTACCGAAAGCGGGCCATCCGTTCTGGAAAGTACTGGCCTTTAGTTCGGTTATTTTTTTACTGCTATTAACGCTCGGGCCATCGTTAGTCAAAGGCGGTTCAATAAAGCACCTGGACAAAGTATTTCATTTTATTGCATTTGCGGGTGTAACCTATGTATTACTGGCGGCCTACTCCAAGATCAAAACCCTTTACGTTATTTTGACTTTGTCTTTATTAGGCGCAGCGATTGAAATTGCGCAATATTACATACCCGGGCGAAGTTTTAGTTTGCTCGACTTGGTGGCTGATGTATTAGGCGTAATCGCTGCTGTTTATCTGTTTCAAAAAATACACCCTGATACCGAATGAGCTTATGTTTGCATGCCTATGGTTTTAGGTTTTAACTGACTTGCACGTTTCTAATCATCAGAGGGATTGCATTGTATCGTTGAGAAGCCTAATCTTTCAGGCTTCTCTAAAATTTCTTTAACAACGAATACAAAGACTGCTCTTTAAATGCTTATTATCATTAACCGATGGTAGCTTTATTGACAATAATTTCCGTTAATGCGTGGCGTTTCCAGCAATATGATCAGCGCGGCAAACATTATTGGCACAACTGAATTTAGGCTTAGGCGCAACCACACAAATACCCACTCGCCCTTCTGTTTCATTTATATTTTTCATTAGCTGATTATACTGTTTGGTTAAAGATTTCAGCTCTTTGCTGTTGGTTTGTGATTTTGAGTAAACACGATAGGTTTCAGGACCGCCGCATGGACGTGAACCGACCGCAAGCAATGCGCAGTCATCATTTGATGCACAGGCTTTATTTTCAATCAGTTGATTGATCGCTAAGTACAGTGACTCTGCTTTTTGCTCAGAATCCTCATTATCCGACATTGATGAACCATTGCTCGTATTTGATGACTGACGAGTATCGGTCGCAGTTGTATTTTGCGAGTAACAAGCCGACAGAATTAATAGGCAAACGGATACCAAAAATACCAGTCCAAAATGATTACTGTTTAAATATTGCATTGTTTTCTCCAGGTTTACATTTCCATTTCGGGCGAAGCCACGCGAAGCACTTCTTCAATTGTGGTAGCTCCTTGTGCCACTTTCATTGCACCGCTTATTCTCAGCAGCGACATACCATCTTTTAACGCCTGATCACGAATCGGCCCCACATCACATTTACTGTGAATTAATTTTTTCACCTTGCTATTAACCGACAGCATTTCATATATTCCCTGCCGCCCCAGATAACCGGTTTTGCGGCAATGTCGACATCCAACTGGTTGATAAATCTGCTTTGGTGCTTTCAACGGAAAAGGGGCCACCATATGTTGCCAGGCAGCTTCATCAACATCCACTTTAGACTTACAGCTTGGGCACAAAGTTCTAACCAGCCGCTGAGCCATCACTCCCAATAAAGACGCATTCACCAAGAAAGGTTCTACGCCCAAATCAATTAATCTGGTAATAGCAGACGATGCATCGTTGGTGTGCAGTGTGGATATCACCAGATGACCGGTAAGGGATGCCTGTACCGCCATATCTGCGGTTTCTTTATCCCGTATTTCACCAATCATAACAATATCCGGATCTTGTCGAAGCAACGCCCGGATCCCTCTTGCGAAATCTACACCAATATCATGATGCACCTGCATTTGATTTAGGTTGGGATCGACCATTTCGATAGGATCTTCAATGGTACAAATATTGACTTCGGGTTTTGCCAATAATTTTAACGTGGTGTAAAGGGTGGTTGTTTTACCGCTACCGGTTGGTCCCGTTACCAGAATGATGCCATTCGGCTGATGCACCATAGAGAGCCATTTTTTTTCTATGTTTTTATCCAGACCTAGTGCAGAAAAGTCACGATTTAACACACCGGGATCAAAAATACGCGCCACCAGCTTTTCACCAAAAGCGGTGGGTAACGTGGATAAACGTAACTCAACTTCCTGACCATCGGGCGCTTTGGTTTTAATGCGCCCATCCAGAGGCTTACGTCGCTCTGCTATGTCCATTCGTCCCATAATTTTAAAACGCGCCAATACTGCGTTTGTTATTGCGCCCGGAAACTCATAGACTTTATGCAACACGCCGTCGATACGAAAGCGTACATTACCTCTTTCTCGTCGCGGCTCAACATGAATATCACTGGCCCGTTGTGAATAAGCGTATTGCAATAACCAGTCAACAATTTGCACAATGTGTTGATCATTAGCATCCACTTCTCCGGCTTTGCCAAGCTCAATTAACGCTTCCAGATTTCCCGAACCAATTTCCTGATAATGTTCGCTTTTTGCGCCTTTGATCGAATGCGACAGAACATAAAAATCTTTTTGGTATCTATCAATAGCAATGGGACTTGCAAACACTCGTTTTACTTCTTTGCGTAAAATATGCTCCAGACCACTGACCCAGCCTGTAACATATGGCTCAGAAGTGGCAACGGTCACACTGTTTGCATTAACCGAATACGCCAAAATTTTATGTCGCTGTGCAAACGCCTTCGACATAACGTCCGTGATGGCATCCACATCCAGCTTTAAAGGGTCCAGCTCAACACATTCCATACCACAACGTGTGGCGTACCATTCCGATAAATACTGGTCATCCAGTTCTACTTTTTCTTGTTGTGCATGCTTTAAATTAAGTGGCGCAATGCCCTGAATGGGGTGCTGGCTGGCGGGTAGACTGCGCAGTTTTACCCGAAGCGTGGCGAAGGTGTCCTTGTTGATCAGACCATCCTTCAGCATGGCTTCAATAAACTTGATGGGAATGGTTGGCGTGTCCTGGGTCATATATTGGCCTTTATTATCGTTATCAATATGATAGCCGTTATAGCGGAGGGTGCGTCAAGTTTCTATTAACCCTTTCACCAGATAAGTAAATAAAATGGGTTAGAGTCGAAAAACTTGTTTTGCATTCAAAGTGGTTTGACGCGCCAAAGTAGCCGAAGACTCCTGCCTTATGCTGCAAAGGGCTCTAAAGTTATCGAATACATGGGCCGGAGTGTTTCGACCAGATTTACAGGTTGCAGGCGGCATGTCGGGGGCATCTGTTTCCATTACGATTTGTTCCAATGGTAATTCAGCAACCATGGCTCTAATTTTTACTGCACGCTGAAAGGTAATTGCTCCGCCAACCCCTAACTTAAAGCCATGTTCCGCGTAACGTCTGGCCTGATTTAAATCACCATTGAATGCATGAATAACCCCACCATTTTTGAAGTTAAGCATGCGCAATTGCTTCAATACATCTTCGTGAGCTTTTCTAACGTGCAAAATAACCGGCAAATTGGCATCTTTCGCCATGTGTAGCTGATTATGAAAAAACTTTTCCTGAAGGCTTTGATCGGCACGGCCGTGCTGAAAATCCAGCCCAATTTCGCCAACAGCGACTAAAGGCCCCACCGACAACGCCAATTCCAAATCATGCAGATCGGATTCTTTGTGTGTATCCATAAACATGGGATGCAAACCAAGCGCGCTGTGAACCCCTTCCATTAATGCAGACAACTGCCGAATCAAACGCCAGCCGTCTCGCTTAACGCCCGGAATGATTAAATCGGTGAGTCCATGTTCCCTTGCCACCTGATAAATTCGTTTCCGGTCACTATCAAACTCAGGAAAATCCAGATGGCAATGGGTATCTATCAGCTCTAATTTATTCTTTTGTTGTTTAGTGCTCACGGGTTTCAAAAAACTCCACTTCAGGAAACCTTTCTTTGGTTAAATTTAAATTAACCATGGTTGGTGCCAAATAAGTCAAATTATTGCCACCATCCAGTGCAAGATTATCTCCAGCCTTTACTTTAAGCTTCTCTAGCATTTTGTCATCTTTACAGCTCACCCAACGGGCGGTTGCAACGGCGACATTTTCATAGATACACTCAACCTTGTACTCCGCCTTCAAGCGATGAGCAACTACATCAAACTGTAGCACACCAACAGCGCCTAAGATTAAATCATTACTGTTAAACGGACGAAATACCTGTGTTGCTCCCTCTTCGGAAAGCTGAATCAACCCCTTTTGCAAGGCTTTGTTTTTCAAAGGATCTTTTAATCGAACCCGACGAAACAGTTCCGGCGCAAAATTGGGTATACCGGTAAACTTTAGCACTTCTCCCTGACTAAAGGTATCGCCAATTTGTAAGTTACCGTGATTATGCAACCCGATAATATCACCGGCATAGGCTTCTTCCAGTTGCCCTCTGTCTCCGGCCAAAAAGTTAACGGCATTGGAAATTTGTTGATCACGTTTTAGCCGAACGTGATGCATCTTCATGCCTTTCTCGTACTTACCAGAACATATGCGCATAAAAGCAATGCGATCACGATGCTGCGGGTCCATATTGGCCTGTATTTTAAACACAAAACCGGTAAATTTTTCTTCGGTGGCTTCCACTTCCCGGGTTTTGGTGGCCCTAGGCAAAGGAGCCGGTGCCCACTCAACAAATTTATCTAGCATCTGTGACACACCAAAATTACCCAGCGCTGTGCCGAAAAACACCGGTGTTAATTGCCCCGATAAAAACGCATCCAGTTCAAATTCGTGGCTGGCTCCTAATACCAGCTCCAGCTCATCGCGCAGATCATCCAGTAGACCACCCAGTACTTTTTCTGCTTCTGGATTATCAAGACCATCAATGACTCGTTCTTCCTGAATGGTATGTCCCTGGCCTGTTTGATACAGATATATTTTATCGTCTAATAAATGGTAAACGCCTTTAAACTCTTTCCCCATGCCAATTGGCCAGGTAACTGGTGCACAATTTATTTTTAACACCTCTTCTACTTCATCCAGCAATTCAATAGGATCCCGAATATCGCGATCAAGCTTATTCATAAAGGTGACGATTGGCGTGTCTCTCAGTCGACAAACTTCCATTAACTTAATGGTACGATCCTCAACCCCTTTACTGGAGTCAATCACCATCAAAGCGGAGTCAACCGCGGTCAGAGTGCGATAGGTATCCTCGGAGAAATCTTCATGTCCTGGTGTATCCAACAGGTTAACGATGCGATCATTGTAAGGAAACTGCATCACTGAGGTGGTCACCGATATTCCACGCTGTTTTTCCAGCTCCATCCAGTCTGACGTTGCGTGTTTGGAGGCTTTACGACCTTTAACCGTACCCGCTTCCTGAATTAACTTTCCATGCAATAGTAGTTTTTCGGTAATGGTGGTTTTACCGGCATCAGGGTGAGAGATAATTGCAAAGGTACGACGCTTGGCAATGGCGTTAGCCTGTGTAGACATAAATTTCCTAAAAATCGACTGATGATGAATGTAAACCGGACATTATACAACGCAGTGGCTTCCTTCACAGCCTAATTAACCATCTGCCCGATAAAATTTAATGTGGTGTAAGCTGCCTGAGCATCAAGATGCCATCTTCCCGCTGATTATTCGGCAAGCGATAATAATCCTTACGCCTCGATACGATTTTAAACCCATTGTTCTGGTACAGTTTCAAGGCTCGGCTATTTGACACCCTCACCTCGAGAAATAACTGAGTGAGCTCATGGTTTTCACAGTACTCAAGCCAGTGTTGCAACATGGATTGCCCTAGCCCCTGTCCCTGATGGTGCGGGTTCAGGCAGATATTGAGTAAATGGCATTCATCGGCCACTGATTGAAAAATGATATGCCCAACAATCCGGCGATGGTGCAAAACCACCCAGAAGACATAGTTAGACTGCAAGCTGTCAATGATCGACTGTTGACTCCAGGGAACCACATAAGCGGCGGTTTCATTCGCCAATACCTGAGCAATATCGGAACGGGTTGCCGGGCGATAAGACAATGGTGTCATAGGGTAAGTCGTATCAGAATATGCAGATTAATCGTCTGACAAAAACGGCGTTAAGCTTAATAAGTCCGACATCACCTGACGCTTTAATATTGGCGAAGAATGTATTTCGTATGGATGATAGGTGACAACGAAAGGAATGCCGTCATCTGTTTGCCAGGTTTTAACCTGCCACTGCCCCATGGATTGTTCATAACCCATTAAATGATTTGCAGTGGCCGCGCCCATCACCAATAAAGCCTTTGGTTTATGGTCTGCAAACACTTCACTGGCTGCTTTTGCCTGCTCACTGAGAGAGGTGGAGGCTAACTGGGCAAGATTACATTGTTGCAATATTTGTGTAGCCACCTCATGGTGCATAAAAAAGTTGAGAGCTTTCAGCATGTTTTGCACAATCTTTGAGGGATTGCCTCGGAGTAAGTAGGACTCTGAAGGTTGTCCGGGTTCATGCCGACATAAAACCGTTAGCGCGTCATTTTTCCATTGCTTACCTCGCCCGAGTACCATAAATCGTTGACCTTGTTGCCCGGAAAGATTTGCTGATTTTGATGATGAGTCTGGCTCTGCTACTGAAAATTTTGCAGCAGTCTCTGCAACCTGACTTTCTTGCTGATGATTGGTTTCAATAGGAGGAGCCTTTGTATCCGGAGTTGCCATGCGGGAGTCAGATTGATTTACGGCAATGGATTGAGCGACAACCGCAGGTTGAGTTTTATTTAAGTCCTGCTGCTCTGTAATCACTTGAGCCTGACTGCCCTGTAACTGATGGTCCTCTAACTGCCGGCTTTGATTCAGGATGTTCTGATTCTGAGTGTTCTCACTTTGGCTGTTCTGACTCTCATTATCTAAGCTCTGGCTGTCGTTCTCAGATTGTTGACGAAGCTCCCACTGAGTGATCCCCATGGCTTCCAGGTAGGCAAATGAGTGCGTCATAAAAGGTTCAATTACCCCGTCAGGCATTAGATAGCATTGTTTCAGTCAATGACCGCATAATACCCTGAAATGATAGCGAACAAAATGCCTGCTTTACCTCCTTTCATTAGCTTTAGCAGGCAAAAAAATAATTAACCGGTATTCCCCACTTAACAGCTAGGCGGAAATATCGGCGGCTATGGGTTCATTTAAGGTCTTATTTAATTGCTCTTCGGTTCGACCAAACCACTGGATAATTTGCTGATCCGTAAGCGGCTGACCGGCATCCGCACTTTGCTTAAAACGCTCAAAAGCGGCTTCAAGTTGTTGCTGCTCGGCATCAATACCCAATGACTTAATATGGCTGATAAAAGCATTTCGCCCCGAATGTTTACCCAACACAATCTGCTGACCTTTCCATCCAACATCCTCTGCCCGCATAATTTCATAGGTAGCCCTGTTTTTTAATATACCGTCCTGATGAATACCGGCTTCATGGGCAAAGGCATTTTTGCCAACGATGGATTTATTGGGTTGAACAGCAAAGCCGGTTATTTCCGACACCCGCTGCGACAAATTCACCAGCCCTGTAGGATTAATACCAGTGGTAAAGGGGAACAGGTCCTGTCGCGTGTTGACTGCCATAACCACTTCTTCCAGAGCAGCATTACCGGCTCGTTCACCCAAGCCATTAATAGTACATTCAATCTGACGAGCACCATTTTCGATTGCCGATAACGAGTTTGCCGTCGCCAACCCCAGATCATTATGGCAATGCACTGAAAAAATGGCTTTATCAGCATTGGGTACCTTGTTCATTAGCTGACGAATAAACTGACCAAAACTGTGAGGGACACAATAGCCAACGGTATCTGGAATATTGATGGTTGAAGCACCTGCCTCAATTACTTGCTCAATCAATTGAGCTAAAAAATCAATATCGCTGCGCCCGCCATCTTCTGCAGAAAACTCCACATCATCAACTCGATTTCGGGCATAACGAACCGCCGACACGGCACTGTCGAGTACCTGCTCCTGCGTCATATTTAACTTATGCTTCATATGCAATTCTGAGGTTGCGATAAAGGTATGGATCCGCTGCAATGGTGCTTTCTGTACAGCAGCTATTGCTAAATCAATATCCTGTTGTCTAGCTCTTGCCAAACTGCAAATACGGGTATGCTGAATAACTTCAGAAACTTTTTCGATGGCCTTATAATCGCCAGCACTGGCTACCGCAAAACCGGCTTCAATCACATCAACCCCCAGATTTTCGAGCAACAGTGCGAGCTCAACCTTTTCCGATACAGACATGGACGCGCCTGGACTTTGCTCACCATCACGCAAAGTGGTATCAAAAATGATTAACGACTGTTGATTCGACATGTTTGAGTAAACCTCCTGATTGAATTTTATACCGTCAGAATAAATCCTACTCTTTTGACACTAAGGGACAAATTATCTTTAGCTATATAAGAGAGATAAGGACAATATCTCACAAAGATATTAGACAAATTACTCTGGCGAACCCCGGTGGTTCGTCTATAGTAAGTGAAGTTGATTCGGAGAGAAGCTAAAGGGTCAACGGGCTGAATTCCAATCAACCGGACGGGGAGAAATCATGAGTAAGTGTCAGAGTGAACACGTTGAAAATACTTTAAAGGACGCCATTCGTACGTCTGACGAACAACATCAGCTTTACCAACAAAGTATATCCACCAGCAACCTGCTCAATCATTCTGATGATTTAAAAGCACTGGCCGAACAACTGAATCAAAAACTGGAAGAACTGAACCAGAAATTTCGCGAACAACACCTGGCAGGCTAATAACCAAAAACGAAGTTACAATCTCAGTTGCAGTAAATCAATCTTCTTCAGCTTCTAGCGATCCACCACAGTGCTTACAAAACAGCGCATCCTTATCGTGCCCAGTTTCACCACACGTCATACAGGGCTCGCCAATTGCTTTATCGCCTCCTGTATAGGCTCTGACTAATTCCGCACTATAAATACCTGTTGGCACAGCAATAATGCCATAGCCTAGCACCATTATTGTCGCAGCAATAAACTGCCCTAACGGCGAAACAGGCGCAATATCACCATAACCCACGGTGGTCAGTGTCACTATCGCCCAATACACCGACTTTGGGATACTGGTAAAACCGCTGCCCTCGCCTTCAACCACATAAAGAAGAGAACCAAACACAACAACCAGCGTGGTTACTGTGTATAGAAAAACCATGATTTTATGCCGACTGTTGGACAGCGCACGCATAAGTACATTGGCTTCTCCCAAATACTCCGCCAGTTTAAGCACCCGAAACAGCCGTAACACTCGCAGAATACGGATCACCAACATGTACTTGGCGCCGGGTAAAATAAGCGTTAAGTAGGTGGGAATTATCGATAGAAGATCCACAAGACCAAAAAAGCTTTTGGCGTATAACCAGGGTTTGCGGACACAAATAAGCCGCAAAAAATATTCAAGCGTAAATAAAATCGTAAAAAACCATTCAACGCCAAATAACCAGTCACCGTATTCCAGCCGAATGGCCTCAACACTGTCCAGCATAATAGCAAGAACACTGATGATAATACTGACAATTAAAATCACATCAAAGGCCCGGCCCATGGGTGTGTGAAAGCCAAAAATGACATCATTGATATGTTCGCGCCAAGGAGAGAGCGCCTCCCCTTGATTGTATCGAGGAAGAGTCGCTTTTTTACGATTTATCATTGGATAATTTTGTTCTGTTTAAACTTAGTTTTGGGCTTTAGGCTCTATTAACAACTCAACTCGACGATTATCGGCACGACCTTGCTCAGTTGAATTAGTTGCGATTGGTGATGACTCACCAAAACCGCGAACTTTTAAACGTTCACTGCTGATTTCACGCTGTTTAAGATAGTTAGCCACACTGGTTGCCCGTTTGATGGACAGGTCGAAATTGTAAGATTCACTGCCACTGGAATCCGTATGACCCGACACCACTAATACAGACTCATTAAACTCACCTAACACTTTAGCCACCGAGTTTAATGTCGAATAAAAGCTCGACTGAACTTCGGCACGATTCACACCAAAGGTTATATTACTCGGCATTATTAACCGAATATTCTCGCCTTCTCTGGCCACCCGAACGCCGGTACCTTCCAGTTCATTGCGAAGCTTTTTCTCTTGCGCATCCATATAGGCGCCCACACCCATGCCGATTAATCCACAACCCACGGCGGCATTTCTTGCTCGTTTACTGCTTTTTCTTGAACCAATGGCACCACAAACAACAGCACTGATAGCACCAATGGTGGTGGCTTTGCTGACTTGCTTTTCACCTGTGTAAGGATCGTAAGTTTGACAGCCGCTCATCACTAACACGGCAAATAATATACTGAAAATGGCTGGTAATAATTTCATCGTAAACTCCTGAGCTTAAAATTTATTTCATTATTGCTATCAATCAATATCTATGTATACGATCGATTTACGATAATTGATCAACTAATTTGCTTTTCTTTCAATTTAACTCACTCAATTCAACTCACCCCAAAAAGACTGAATGAATTAGTGCTTAATAAAGCTTAACACTAAAAAGGTTATTGTAGCGGCTTATTATAATGGAGAGTGACTTTAAATCAGTGGTTGTTTTGGTAGCCTTTGATGAAAGTCACACAATCATTGTGATAAAGGCTAGCATGATAAAATGAACCTAAGGTTAATCGGATGTGTTTTGGTGACATCCTGTCAGAAGTAAACCTAATCTAAAGGCAATAAAAAAGCCGCTTATGCGGCTTTTTTATTGCTTGGTTATGTCTTAAACATGGCTCACTAATGACGAGCCAACATTCAGGCTTAAGCTGCAGCCTGTGATGATTTTTTAGCGTTTTTAGCGCCGTTAACAATGTACTCTTTGCTGTAATCATCAACTTGAATGGCATCCAGTCGTGCCGCTTCGGCATCCAGGTATTGATCCGCTTCTTCCTGCGTCAGAATACCGGCAGCTACTGCGGTTTTAACTGTCTCTTCTCGAGTACGCGATTGAGTCAAACTGCCATCTTTCATAGCTTTACGTAAAGTCTTCTCGATAGGAGCTGTCGCCAATACTTTTTTGAAAGCATTTTCAATTCGGCCAGCAGCGTCATCATCACTTTCACCAATATAGCTGTCGAGAGTGATTCGATCACGCAGTTCATTATCCGACATCATTGGCTTAACAATAGTGTGCTCTAACTTATCATTAGGCATTTTATACTTGGTACCGAATGGGAATACCATCCATTTAAGTACGCGTCCAAGACCTTTCATTGGTAAGTTATTAAAGAAGTCTAAGAAAGCTTTTTGCATTTCATAAAGACTGCGCTGAACACACCAGTCGACGTAAGGTAAATCAGATTCCGGACGACCATTGTCTTCATAGTACTTAAGTACCGTTGAAGCCAGATACAGATGGCTAAGCACATCGCCAAGTCTTGCTGATAAACGCTCAAGTCGTTTTAAGTCACCGCCAAAGATCATCATGGATAAATCAGAGACCATGGCTAATGCCGAGCTCATGCGTGTCAGTTGTTGGTAGTAGCGTCCCGTTTTTCCAGACACAGGCTTTTTCACAATTCGAGCACCGGTTAAACCCAATGTTAAGGTACGGATAAAGTTACTGACACCGTAGCCCACATGACGGAAAAACAAACTGTCAAACTCTTCTAATCCCTGCTTTTCATCCGGATTACTCGCAGCCTGCATTTCACGAAAAACAAACGGATGACATCGCACCGCACCCTGACCAAATATCATCAAGTTACGCGTCAGAATATTAGCACCTTCAACCGTAATGGAAATCGGCATCGACATATAACCGCTGGATAAATAATTACGCTCTCCCATGATCACACCACGACCACCGTGAATGTCCATGGCGTCGGTAATCACCGAGCGAGCCAGTTCGGTCATATGGTATTTAGCAATCGCGGTTACCACCGATGGTTTACAGGAAAGATCAACCGCACCTGCGGTCATAATACGCATGGCTTCAAGTTGGTAGGTGTTTCCTGCAATTCGCGCAAGCGCTTCTTCTACACCCTGAAAATGACCAATAGATGTTTTAAATTGTGTTCTTAATAAGGAATAAGCACCGGTTAAACGATAGCTTAACTTACCGGTTGCGGTTGCCGATGAAGGCAATGAAATACCCCGACCCGCCGACAGACACTCAACCAGCATTCTCCAGCCTTTACCGGCGTAATCTTTGCCTCCAATAATCCAGTCGATAGGAATAAATACATCTTTACCATGAGTAGGGCCGTTCATAAATGCCTGCCCCATTGGGTAATGACGATTGCCCACCTCAACGCCTTTATGATCGGTTGGAATTAGCGCACAGGTAATTCCCAGCTCTTCGGTATCGCCTAACAAGCCTTCGGGATCATAAAGTTTAAATGCCAAACCAAGCACAGTAGCAACAGGCGCCAAAGTAATGTATCGCTTGTTCCAGTTTAAGCGAATACCCACTACTTCTTTACCTTCGTGTTCGCCCTTACAGATAATTCCGGTATCAGGAATAGCGCCCGCATCGGATCCCGCCTCGGGTCCGGTTAATGCAAAACATGGAATTTCTTCACCTTTTGCCAGTCGAGGCAAGTAATGGTTTTTCTGCTCATCGGTACCATAGTGTAATAACAGTTCGGCAGGCCCTAATGAGTTAGGCACCATAACCGAAACCGACAAAGAACCACTGCGAGTCGCCAGTTTTTGAACAACAGTTGAATGCGCTAACGCAGAGAAACCTTTACCGCCGTATTCTTTTGGAATGATCATGCCTAGAAAGCCTTCTTTCTTCATGTATTCCCAAGCTTCTGGTGGTAAATCTTTATCTTCGTGAACCACTTTCCAGTCGTCGACCATCTCACATAATTTAGTCGCCTGATTATCAACAAAGTCTCTTTCTTCTTTTGATAATTCCGGTTTAGGAAAACTTAACAACTTGCTCCACTCCGGATTACCTTTAAACAATTCACCATCCCACCAAACATCACCAGCTTCGAGTGCATCTTTTTCGGTTTGATTCATAGGTGGCAGTACTGATTTAAATAACTTAAAGATAGGCAAGGTAATTTTGTCTTTTCTTAAGTCATTAAAGAAGTAGACCACGGCAAACAGGCCCAGTAAAACCCAGGGTACAATGGCAACATCCCACACAAAGCTCATAGCAACCAGAACAACCGCTGCCGCGACCAGCGCTGTGCCTGTGCGCATTCTTTTATAGGCACTTACCCAGAGCACTACCAGTAATGCCAATATTTGTCCTAACGTAATCATCATTACACTCCAAATATATCAGTTAATTTTGCGATTCTTTTACGACTTAAATCCGGCTGCTAAAAATGGCAGCAGCCGCTCTAATGTTTGTTCCAGAGTCATCGACTCTTTAAAATCCGCTTCAGCTATTTCGTGCAGCGCCTGACTACCCGCCAAAGTAAAAATAACGGTTCCCAACATAAAGTGTAGACGCCAGAACATTTCATTGTTAGCCAGTTCTGGTGCAGCCCGATGCAATTGATTGGTAAAACGCATGAGATACGGCGCATAGTTTTCTTGCATAAAACGACGCATATGCCCCTGACTCTCTGCATAGGCCCGCCCCAACAACTTCATAAAATTAGACGTGCCCTGCTGACGCTTGCCATCCACAGCCATTAAAGGCTTTACCAGGGTGTGAAGCACTTCTTCTACCGTTGGCGCATCTTCTTGTTTTTCAAGAGGATTCAGCTCTTTATCCAATTCTTTTACAAAGCCTTGCAAAAACCGGTCGAATACAGCCTGTATTAATGACTTCTTTGAGCCAAAGTGATAGTTCACCGAGGCCAGATTCACATCGGCCCGGTTAGTAATGGTCCTTAAGCTGGTTTCAGCAAAGCCCCGATCGGCAAAAAGAGCCTCTGCCGCATCCAAAATCCGATGCTTGGTGGTTTGTTTGTTTGTCATACTGTTAATTAACGCCTAACACCCGCTTGGCTCTAATTGCAGCCAAAATGTAAACACTTGTTTGAAACATACGTTCAATTAATTGCTTTGTCAAGGAATAGAGCCCTGAAACAGTCAGTAGACAGGCTGAACTTTGCACACTTATTCATAAGTTAATAGCCGCTCCATAAATGAATGGATACCGACAAGAATAATGAGTTGTTATGGTCTGAAAAAAGGCGGCCTAATTAATAAGGTCTAGTTAATAAGGTCTAAATTAGATTCGTAACAGATATAAGGCAGTTACAAGTCAAGCTAGCTTTAAATCACGGCAACCTGCAACCCACTACTGGTTCCTTACAGCTTCATCTCTCTAAAGAATAGGGTTACTAGAAATAAAGGCACCGCCAAAAAAATAGCATTGATTGTTATTCCTCAACTATTTCAGGAAGTGTTCAATCCAGTTTAAAGCAGCAATGTAAGTTCGTCCGACTTATTAACTTAACCGCCTGTTACTTATATCAAGATTTTGTCGATAGAGCTGACTTGCTACCCCACATCATCGGAAAGCGGCTAAAACAAAGCAAGGCGATTCTGTCTAAAATCGTTATTAATTTAACTGAAATGTTTATCTAAGAAGAACCTGATCCGCCCTTATTTTGAGTCAGTCAAATCCGGATAACGGCAGTTAGATGAATTCAACTCTGATTATCATTATTTATAAAGCCCACCAAACCGTCCAAATCAAACGGCCAATTTAACTCCTGTTTCGAGATCGGATGTTGGAGAACAGGAATAGACACACCATAACGCTCTACCAGCTTATCATCTTCAACAATATCTATCATTTTAAGAGCCACGTCGTTCGCAATCAGTTGCTGCTGTTTTGCGTAATAAAATAATCCGATGGCTTGCTCGCATAAGTGACACCCATCAGTGGTATATAAGTTATAGGTCGTCATTTTTTCACTCATCATTTAAAGTTAATCTTAAGGCTCATAGTAAGGTGAATCTAATAAAAATGTCATTTTTGAACATTAAAGTGGATTGTACCCTAAAGAATTGTTCAATTGCTGTTAAAAAGCATTCACATTTAATACTGTAGTCCGTATAATCGCGGCGCATTTTTTAATCAATGAGGTAAAACAAAATGGCAAAAGCTAAAAGAGTTGTTAAAGCGAAAGCGAAAAAAGCAACAGCTAAACCTGCTACTAAAGCAGTTAAAAAAGTTACTAAAAAAGCAACTCGTAAACCCGCTGCCAAAAAAGCGGCTGTTTCTGCATTAGCGTTAGCCCAAACGGCTTTCGAAAAATCTCTGGCGGATCTGAACACAGCAGCCAGCAAAGAAGTTGCACAAACTGAAAAAGCGGTAGCTAAAGCAGAGAAAGCGGCCAAAACAGCTGCTGACAAACTTGCTAAAGCAAAAACCAAGTTAAAAGCAGCTCAAGATAAAGTTAAAGCTAAGAAAACGGCTGCCAGTGTAAAAGCCGTTGCAACCAACAAAGCTAAAGTTGCTGAGCTAAAAGAAGCCGCTAACGCGACTAAAGCTGATGTTGCATGTGCCAAAGACGCGGTTAAAGAAGCAAAAGCCGTTGCTAAATCAGTAGCAGGCAAAGTAAAGGCCATTGCCAAGTTTGAAAAAGAACAGGCAAAAGCCGACGCCGCTAAAGCGAAAAAAGCAGCGAAAGCAAAAAAAGCCTCCAAGAAAAAAGCGACTAAAGCCAAAGCTAAACCAGCCGCTAAAAAAGCAGCGAAAAAAGTAACGCCAGCTGCCACAGTAACGGAAACCACTCCGTCAGAGTCAACAGCCGCTTAATTGCGTTAGACTCTGCTTTTAAGCGAAAGCTTATTAGGCATTATTAAAAAGGGCGCTCATGCGCCCTTTTTCTTTACCTGCAGCTTTCTTTGCCTGCAGCCAACAGCCCAAACTCAACGCCGTTAATTTGATTTCAAGTTTTTCTCTCGTCGGGTATCCAGAGCTTGGCTTTTGTCAAAAAACCGGCATCTTATAAATAATCTGTGACGCCCTAACTTTTTTCGATCAACCAGCTGCGGTGCAGAGGCTTCTTACTGAAATCGCGAGACGTTGTTTCACGGGTCATCTCTTTCACCTTAACGCCCTGCTCATTACCATCAAACGCCATTTTGAAGCGCTTAAAGTTATTGGAAAATATCATCTTTCCGCCAGGTTTGAGTAATACCAATGCCGACTTCAACATGGCTTCATGCTCTTGCTGTATATCAAAATGTTTTTCCATTTTCTTGGAATTTGAGAAAGTTGGCGGATCGATAAAAATCAAATCAAAGGAGCCTGCATGGGTTTCTTTGACCTGTTCCAACCATTCAATGCAGTTTGCGCGTATAAACTGATGTTGCTGAGTGTTCAAGCCATTTAATGCATAGTTTCGCTTTGCCCAGTCAAGGTAAGTATTGGATAAATCCACGTTGACGGTTTTGGCGCCTTTAAGTGCTGCCTGCACACTGGCTGATCCGGTATAGCAAAACAGATTTAATAACCGTGTGTTGTGGTCACTCCATTTTGCCAATTGAGCACGCACTTTTCGATGATCAAGGAATAAACCAGTATCCAGATAATCCGATAAATTCAACTCGAACTTGGCGTTTGCTTCGCTGACAATTTTCAACTTATGCTGCAATGCCTGCTTTTCATATTGGGTATCGCCTTTTTGTCTGGCTCGGGTTTTCACAAACACTTTGTCGGCAGAAATCGATAACACTCCGGCAGCCACTCGCTCAATATCTCTCAGTCGACGTTGCGCTTTATGACTGTCGATAGTTTTTGGCGGTGCGTACTCCTGAATATGCAGGCAATCATCATAAACGTCTATGGCGGCAGAATAGTCCGGCAAGTCGGCATCATAAATTCGATAACTCTCGACATTCTGTTGCTTTAAAAAACTCTTCAGGCTGGCAATATTTTTTTGCAAACGATTTACCAGCATTTTTGCCTGCTCGGATAATCCCTGCTGGTAATTGTCAGGATCGCTTGAACGACGAGATGTGACAAAACCGGAAGTCTCAACCGGTATTTTTAATAACTCACACTCAATGGGACCATTCATTAACCGATAAATTTTTTCAGCGCGAATACCCAACGCATGCCCATGCTCTTTTTGCGCGGATAATATAGTGGCATGGTCGCCAACAAACTGTTCTTTTAGCCATTGACCGAACTGCGAATACAACTTGGCTACCATTTGCTGCTGTTCCAGTCGTTCACCATAAGGTGGATTAGTAACAATATTACCGGCAAACTTACTGGCGGGTCTGGACTGAGACTGAAAAGCACCCGCCTGCCATTGTATTAACTCTTCGACGCCGGCCCGTTTAGCGTTTTCGATTGCCATGGCAAGAACTTGTGGATCTTTATCACTGCCGTAAATGGATGTCACGCCCTGAGCAATTGCCTGCTTGTATTTTTCATGAGCGGCGTCTAATTCAGACTCCCAATACTGACGATGAAACGGCTTCCAGCCGGTAAATCCCCAGTAAAGCCGATGCAACCCTGGCGCCATATCTGCGGCCATCATGGCGGCTTCAATCACTATGGTTCCGGCACCGCACATGGGATCGTACAACCACTGGTGTTGTTTCAGTTTCTCTGGCCAGCCACTGCGGTACAACATTAATGCAGCAAAATTTTCTTTAATCGGTGCATCGCCAGTATCTTGACGATAGCCCCGTTGATGCAAACTTTTGCCGGATAAGTCAATGCACAGAGTCGCCTGATTCTTATTCACACGGCAGTGCAGTCTGACATCGGGCGTTTCAGTATCCACAGACGGTCGCTCACCGTATTCATCACGAAAATAGTCCACCACTGCGTCTTTAATTTTTAACGCACCGTAACGTTGATGACTGAGCTTTGAGCGACGGGAAACAAAATCCACAGCCAATGTCCCTTGATGCGACAGATGCAAATCCCAGTCGATGCTTCTGACCGCATCGTACAACTGCTCGTCGGTATCTGCGGTAAAGGTGCTTAGCGGATACAAAATACGATTTGCCAGCCTTGACCATAAACAGACCCGGTAAACAATGGGCCATTCTGCGTCGAACATAACCTGAGTCAGACCTTCATTGGCCGAGTCTACACCCAGTGCATTAAGTTCATCGACTAATAAGTATTCAAATCCCGGAGGACATGTAGCAATAAATTGAGGCATTTAAAAAGAACGCTTGCATTAAAAAATTCATATGCGTATTATACGCGCCTCGTCGACGAAGTACGATGATTAATAACAGATTGATGCGGGGTGGAGCAGTCTGGTAGCTCGTCGGGCTCATAACCCGAAGGTCGTTGGTTCAAATCCGGCCCCCGCTACCATATTCAAAAGCCGAGTTGAAAAACTCGGCTTTTTTATTGCCTGACTTTTTTACATTTATTCAAATTATTTTTTAATAAAATCCTATTTAGTTACGCTCTAGTATTTCAGTTTATTTTCAACGGCGGTTTGAATTTTTCAGACACATTATTGATAATGACCCTACTATTTAACCTACTGTAACGACGATTATGGCTAAATCACTGCAAGAACAACTCCTTGGCGCTGGCCTGGTGGACAAAAAACGTGCTCAGAAAATAAAAACTGAAAAGCGTAAAAAAGCCAAACAACAACCGAAAGGTCATAAACAAGAAGACGAAGCCAAAGTTTTGGCTAAAAAAGCTTTGGAAGAAAAAGCGGCACGTGATCGAGCGTTAAACCAGCAACAAAAACAACAGGCTGAACAGAAAGCCATTGTTGCACAAATAAAGCAGCTGATTGAGGTAAATAAACTGGATCGCTCAAACGGTGAGCTTGCCTATCAATTTACCGAAGGCAGTAAAGTCAAACAATTAATGGTTACTGCAGAGCAGAAAGATCAAATTGCCAAAGGGCAAATTGCCATTACCAAATTTTCTGACAGTTACGAACTGGTTCCTTCAAAAGTTGCTGAAAAAATTGCGGAACGCAACGAAGATTACGTTGTTGTTAAATTTGATAAGAGCAAAACTGAAATTGATGAAGATGATCCTTATGCCGAATATCAGATCCCTGATGACTTAATGTGGTAAGCGTTATCAGTTGATTTAAGTAACCCTATAAAAACATTAAAAAAGCCTGCTGATTTGCAGGCTTTTTTATCGGTCCAATAATTTGTAAGTTTTAAATTAATGTTGACGCTTTCGCATAAAACCAGCCATCACCATTAATAAAAACCACCAGTGTAATGCTGCACCAGAACCCGAAACAGCTGTTTCAAGATTGCCATCTTCTGGCTGTAAATGATCCGATAAACCATCATTGTTGAAGTCACCGTATTCCTGACTGTCAAAAATCTGATCATTGTCGCTGTCATTATCTCTAAAGTCTTTTTGACCATCTTGGTCGGTATCGGGCACGGCTAATGGTACGCCAGCCTCAGCGTTTTCGATATGACCATCAACCACGTCAAACAGACCATCACCATCAACATCTAACCGGAACTCTGGATCAATGACACCATCACCGTTTTGATCGAGTCGCGCGTCACCTCCGGCTTCTTCAAAATCAGTTATGCCATCATTATCGGAGTCCAGATCATGATGATCAGGGTACCAGTCGGTATCACTGTCGGTCACATAAGTATCGATAACATCATCCAGCCCATCGTCATTACTGTCGATAAAATCGTCCAGTCGACCATCGCGATCATCATCGGTGTCTTCGGCTTCTAACGCATCCGTAATACCGTCGTTATCGCTGTCGATGTCAATGTCATCGCGAATGCCATCCTGATCAAAATCGAAAACCACATAATCACTTCCGTCATTCATACCATCGGCATTAGCATCAGAGAAGTCATCAATAACACCATCATTGTCGGCATCATCATGATTACTTTCTAAAGCATCGGCAAGGCTGTCGTTATCACTGTCCAAATCGATAACATTTAAGACGCCATCACTATCGCTATCCAGTAATGCAGCTTCCAGATCATCCGCAAGGCCATCTTTATTACTATCAATTAAATTATCAATGACACCATTGTTATCAACATCAATACCCCGCGATTCGATTAAGTCACTTAAACCATCATTGTCGCTGTCTCTATCGAGATAATTCACAACACCATCACCATCGGTGTCTATGATTGAATCTCTAGCTTCATCAGCGTGACCATTATCATCGGCATCGGTTAAATCATCGATTATGCCGTCGCCATCAATGTCGGTATTTCCATTTTCTTGTGCATCGGTTAAACCGTCGTTATCACTGTCTAAATCCTGATAATCAAAAACAGTATCCTTATCGCTATCAACGTAACCTTCATCGCGATCCAATAATCCATCGTTATCGCTGTCGCGATCTTTCGCGTCTATGATGCCATCGTTATCGGTATCCGCATTAGACTCATTAACATCACTGATGCCATCGCCGTCCGAGTCATCGTCAAGGTAATCGGGAATACTGTCACCATCAGTATCCATATTGCCTTCTACAGCATCATCAATGCCATCACCATCAGAATCAGTATCAAGATAATCGGCTGTTCCGTTTTGATCGGAATCATTCGCGCCTTCTTCCTGATCGCTAATGCCATCGTCGTCTGAGTCAGTATCACGATAATCTGGTGTACCGTCTTCGTCTGTATCAACATTACCTTCTTGCTGATCGGCAATGCCGTCATTATCCGAATCTAAATCAAGATAATTTGGCACGCCATCCTGATCCGTATCCCAGAAAGTTTCTTCAAGATCACTGATGCCATCATTATCCGAATCCGTATCCAGATAATCGGCAATGCCATCATCATCGGAGTCGGTTACAGTTTCTGTCGCATCAGGAATTCCATCGCCGTCAGAATCCAGGTCGCTGTAATTCGGCTGACCGTCACCATCTGAGTCGCTCATACCTTCTACAACATTTGGAATTCCGTCACCGTCAATGTCATCATCCAGTGCATCAGCGACCTTATCTTTATCCTTGTCATCATTGCCCAACTCTTTATCAGAAATACCATCGTTATTCGCATCATCATCAAGATAATCGGCGCTGCCATCGCCATCATAATCAAGGCTGCCTTCACCTCCATCATGAATACCGTCATTATCTGAATCTCGATCCAGATAATTGGCGATACCGTCACCATCCTGATCATTGGCGGTTTCGGTGGCATCATTAATCGAGTCACCATCAGAATCCAGATCAAGGTAATTCGGCACTCCGTCGTTATCGTGATCGGCAGCGGACTCGATGGCATCGGCTATGCCATCATTATCACTGTCCAGATCAAGGTAGTCGGCAACGCCATCACCATCACTGTCCTGTGTGCCTTCGACACTATCCGATATACCATCGCCATCTGAGTCGAGCGCCGCATCCAGATAACCAGCTTCTGTTTCGGCAGAATCATTAATGCCGTCGCCATCGGAGTCACTGTCCTGAAAGTTGGCAACGCCATCACCATCACTGTCCTGTGCTGATTCTTCTGAATCCGCTATTCCGTCGTTGTCACTGTCGGCATCCAGATAATCGGCAATGCCATCACCATCGGTATCCTCTGATTGCTCGTTACCATCAGGAATACCATCGTTGTCACTGTCCAGATCAAGATAGTCAGCAATACCATCACCATCGCTATCAACCCGACGTTCGGTTCTATCAGGAATGCCATCACCATCACTGTCGAGATCATGAGCGTTTAATGTGCCATCACCGTCGCTGTCTTCGTTTTTCTCCTGACTGTCTGACAGACCATCGCCATCACTGTCGCTGTCCAGATAATTTCCAACGCCATCGCCGTCTATGTCATTATCAGTTTCATTTTGATCCGACATACCATCACCGTCGGAGTCACGATCCAGATAATTGGCAATGCCGTCGTTATCATTATCCGATTGCGTTTCGTCCTGATCGCTGATGCCATCGTTGTCGCTGTCATCGTCCAGATAATTCAGTACTCCATCGCCATCACTGTCTATATTGCCTTCTTCCGAATCAGAAATGCCATCACCGTCTGAATCATTATCTAAGTAATCAAAAATGCCATCATTATCCGAATCTTTACTCGACTCAATTCGATCACTGATGCCGTCATTATCACTGTCCAAATCAAGGTAGTCGGCAATACCGTCGTTATCGGAATCCTGATCACCTTCCATAATATCGGACAGGCCATCTCCGTCGGTGTCTTCCAGTCCATCAAGATAGTCCAGAACACCGTCATTGTTTTGATCGAGCAGTCCTTCGTCTTCATCGCTGATGCCATCATTATCACTGTCCAGATCAAGATAATTTGCAATTCCGTCACCGTCGCTGTCGCCCACCGACTCTATAGCATCGGCAATGCCATCGTTGTCGCTGTCGATATCCAGATAATCCACGAGGCCGTCACCATCACTGTCGGTAGAGCTTTCTTTCCAGTCAGAGATGCCATCATTATCGGAATCCTTATCAAGGAAATTCGCTTTACCATCACCATCGGTATCCACGGCACCTTCTGCAGTATCGGTAAAACCATCACCATCGGAATCAAGATCAAGATAATTAGCGCTGCCGTCCTGATCGGAATCCATCCCACCTTCTGCTTTATCGGTTAAGCCGTCGCCATCGGAGTCGGTATCGAGATAATCTGGCGTGTTATCGCCATCGGTATCAACTGGCTCAAACGCATTTTCGCCCGCTTCAGATCGATCGGGAATCGAATCCCCATCACTATCGAGATCAAGGAAATTCAAGGTGCCATCATTATCAACATCGCTGGCGCCTTCGAGTCGATCTTCAATACCGTCACCATCGCTGTCATTGTCCTGATAATTTGGCATGCCATCACCGTCATGATCCTCTGCGGTTTCGGCGTTATCATTGATGCCGTCATTATCCGAATCGGTATCCAGATAATTGGCAACACCATCGCCATCGTAATCACTTGATCCTTCCAGTCGATCACTGATGCCATCACCATCACTGTCGCGATCAAGATAATCGGGCGTGCCATCGGAATCGGTATCACTCTGGCTTTCATCACGGTCACTGATACCATCACCATCGCTGTCCGTATCGAGATAATTAGGAATGCCATCATTATCCTGATCACGCACACCTTCATCGCTGTCTGAAATTCCATCACCATCAGCATCCGAAGCGTTATCAAGAAAATCAGGGATTCCGTCATTATTGGCGTCACCGGTTCCTTCGGAACTATCGGGTACACCATCGTTATCACTATCCTGATCCAGATAATTAGCAATGCCGTCGGCGTCAGCATCACCCGCGCCTTCATCGAAATCAGATAGGCCATCGTTATCGCTGTCGGTATCCAGTGCATCAATTGCGCCATCATTGTCGCTGTCGACATTACCTTCTGTAGCGTCACTGATGCCGTCACCATCGCTGTCGAGATCGAGATAATTACTAATGCCATCACCGTCAATGTCAGCAGAGCCTTCTTCTGAATCAGTTAATTGATCGCCATCGGAGTCCAGATCCTGCGCGTTAATAACACCGTCGTTATCACTGTCACCGGCGCCTTCCAGGTTGTCACTTAACCCATCGCCATCACTGTCATCGTCGAGGTAATTGGCGAGGCCGTCGCCGTCGGTGTCTTGCGCACTTTCGGTGGCGTCACTGATGCC